>NZ_BAABEZ010000001.1:0-399346 GCF_039540495.1 Rurimicrobium arvi
TCAATGATGGCTGGGATGGTACCTATAATGGTAAACCTGCAGATATGGGGGTATACAACTACCTCATAACGGTGGGGTATCCGGATGGAACCACACAGACCCTTAAAGGCGACGTTAACCTCGTGAGATAAAAACGCCCTGTATAATTATTATTCGCAAAGGCCTCCGGAAACGGTGGCCTTTGTTTTTGCCGAACGGTCAATTCCTGAAATACTGGTGAAAATGAGTCAGAAAATTAGCAATTCGACAAATATCACCTTATTTTTGCTCTCACTAAAGACGCCCTGATGTATCATAAAATAGTATCAAAAGAATCAAAAATTGCGCTCGTGGGACTGGGATATGTCGGTTTGCCGATAGCCCTGGCATTCGCCCGGAAAGTAAAAGTGATTGGTTTTGATATCAATGAAAGCCGTGTTGGTATGATGCGCAATAAGATAGACCCCAGTAACGAACTGGAGTCTGCAGCTTTCGATAATTGTGATATTACGTTTACAAGCGATATTGAACAGCTGAAGGAAGCCAATTTTTATGTAGTGGCGGTTCCCACACCTGTTGATAATCATAATGTGCCGGATCTGACACCTGTCCTGCGCGCTTCGGAGACGCTCGGTAAAGTGATCAAGAAAGGGGACTATGTGGTCTTTGAATCGACGGTTTACCCCGGATGCACGGAGGAAGATTGTTTGCCGGTGATCGAAAAAATATCCGGACTGAAGGCCGGAGCAGATTTTAAATATGGCTATTCTCCTGAGCGGATTAATCCGGGAGACAAGGTGCATACCCTCGAAAATGTGGTAAAAGTGGTTTCCGGTTCAGACGCTGAAGCACTGGAAGAAATTGCACAAACGTACGAACTGGTCGTGAGCGCAGGCGTGCACCGCGCATCTTCCGTGAAAGTCGCTGAAGCCGCGAAAATCATTGAAAATACCCAACGTGATCTGAATATTGCGTTAATGAACGAATTGTCCATCATTTTTGATAAAATGGGCATCAATACATTCGAAGTGCTGGAAGCAGCGGGAACGAAATGGAACTTCCTGAAGTTTTCACCTGGTTTGGTTGGCGGGCATTGTATCGGTGTGGACCCTTATTACCTCACCTACAAATCTGCACAGCTGGGCTACAACTCTCGTGTGATCCTTTCCGGCCGTACGATCAACGATGAAATGGCTGCGTATGTGGCCAAGAAAACCGTTCAGGCTATTATTAAAGCCGGTACCAATGTCGGGCATTCCAAAGTACTGATCATGGGCTGTACGTTTAAAGAAAACGTGTCTGACATCCGCAACTCTAAAGTAGCAGATGTGGTGAAGGAGCTTGAAGCGTACCAGGTAACTGTACACGTGACCGACTCTCATGCGGATAGTGCGGAATTGCAGCACGAATATGGATTTGGTCTGCAGGAACAGCTCGCATCCGATTATGATGCGGTGATCGTTGCGGTCAACCATGCGGCTTACACAGGTCTTGAAGAAGATTATTTCAAAAGCATTACCAAGCCCGGAGCATTCCTTGCTGATCTGAAGGGTATTTACCGAAACAAGATTGCTCATCTCAAATACTGGAGTCTCTAATTCATGTCCGTTTTCCATTCCGCTGACTTAAGCAATAAAACGTTCCTCGTTACCGGTGGCGCCGGCTTTATCGGTTCGCATATCGTAGGCTATCTGCTGCAGCACGGGGCTGCGAAAGTGCGGGTACTGGATAATCTGGCAACAGGACTTCAGTCGAATGTGGATTTATACACTGCTCATCCGGCATACGAATTTGTGAACGGGGATATACGGGATTATGATACCTGTCTGCGCGCTTGTGAAGGCATTCAATATGTCACTCATCAGGCCGCTCTCGGATCCGTTCCGCGTTCGGTGAACGATCCTGTATCCAGCAACGCTGTAAATGTGAACGGTTTCCTGAACATGCTTACCGCAGCGAAGGACAGCGGAGTCACAACATTTGTGTATGCGTCTTCTTCTGCGGTTTACGGAGACGAACCGAATCTGCCCAAACATGAGGAAAGGGTTGGAAATCCTTTATCGCCTTATGCTGTCACCAAGAAGACCAATGAATTGTATGCAGATGTATTTGTCCGTTTATACGGTATGCAGATAATCGGTTTCAGATACTTTAATGTATTCGGCGAGCGGCAGGACCCCAATGGCCCGTATGCCGCCGTTATGCCCCTGTTTGTGTCGGGGATTATTAACGGAACACCGGTGTTCATCAACGGAGACGGCGAACAGACACGCGATTTCACCTATGTGGATAATGCAGTGCAGGCCAATATCCGCGGGATGCTTACCGACAACAAAGAAGCTTTTGGCAAAGTGTACAATATTGCGGTCGGCGAAAATTTTTCTGTGAACTTTCTGTACCACGCTATCCGTGATCTCCTGGGCATCGAGCATGAGGCTACCTATCGCCAGGAAAGGGAAGGAGACATCCGTAATTCGCTTGCGGATATTTCGCGTGCCAGAACCTTGCTTGGTTACGATCCGCAATATCGTTTTTCAGACGGTTTGCAACGCACTGTCGCATATTTCCGCGAGGTGTACAGCAAATAGTAATTATCTTTTCACATAATCTTGCGGTCCGGCTGATCGCGTCTCCTTTAATTTAGTGCCAGGTTTCCAACACTGATAAAAGGACTTCATGATCATCATTCTCATAGGATTAATAATAGGTATTGTCGGGTACATCATGGTAAACAATGTCAATCTTTGTTTGCTGGAACTGAACCGTAAAGGTAGCCGCTCATCGCTGGTTTTTTTCTGCATTCTGGCGCTTGTCTTTGAAGGCGCATATTGCTTCGGTACTTTATATATGCTGGAACGGCTGATGCATTATCCCCTTGTGATACGCATTGCCCAGTATCTTTCGATCGGATTTTTGTTTGCAATAGGATTATGGACCTTAATGGAGTCTTCGAAACCACAGGAAGCGCTGCAGGAAAATATTATCCGGCGCGGATATTGGTCGGTGGTCATACATCCCCAGCAAATTCCTTTCTGGTTTTTCTGGGGCCTGTTGCTGATACGCAAGCAATTGCTGCTTCCCGACAGCGGCCATTTCCTTTTGCTGTCAATTGCGAACTGCGCAGGATCCCTGATCGTTTTTCTGCTGTACATACGCTACGGCAATAAGCTGATAGAACGCTTCAGCATCCGGCGTAACCTGCTGAAAAATATCGTGGGGGTGATCTGTCTTGGCTCCGGTGTATTGCTGGCAGTGGATATATTGCGCAGCGGCACTTGAAAAAGTAAAAATGAACTTTACATTTGCCGTTCATGAAAGCGGTTATTCAACGTGTTTCCGAAGCTTCCGTCAGTATCGACGGTGTGGTTAAAAGCCGGATAGGCCAGGGTATGCTCATTCTTTTAGGTATACATAAAGATGATACGGAAGAAGACGCCCTTTGGTTGTGTCAGAAAATAGCCGGTCTCCGGATTTTTGCCGACGGCCAGGGACTGATGAATGAATCGGTAATGCAGGCTTCGGGAGCAATCCTGCTGGTTAGTCAGTTTACGCTGATCGCATCTTACCGGAAAGGCAACCGTCCGTCTTTTATTGAGGCAGCAAGGCCGGAAGCGGCTATTCCCTTATACGAATTTTGCAAGCAACAACTGGCAGAGCTTACCGGAAACCCGGTTGCAAGCGGAACGTTTGGTGCGGATATGAAAGTGCCGCTCACAAATGACGGGCCCGTTACTATTTTAATTGATACCCGAAATAAAGAATAACCGGATGTATGATGATACACACTTTATGAAAGAAGCGCTGCGCATGGCGCAACAGGCTTACGACGCAGGCGAAGTACCTGTGGGCGCGGTGGTGGTCTGGAATAATAAGATCATAGGACGCGGGTCCAATCAGGTGGAACAGTTGAGCGATAGTACCGCCCACGCGGAAATGATAGCGATCACCGCAGCCTGCAACCAGATCGGCGCGAAATATCTTCCTGAAGCAACTTTGTATGTTACCGTCGAGCCATGCCTGATGTGTGCCGGGGCCATTTACTGGAGTAAGGTAGGACGCATCGTATTCGGCGCTTCCGATCCGAAGAACGGCTATAAGCGTATTGCGGGCAATCAGAACCCGTTTCATCCGAAGGCTTCGCTATCTTATGGTATTATGGGGCAGGAATGCGCTCAGCTGATGAAAGACTTTTTTGCAGCAAGACGTGGTTGATTTATTTATATGCGTGAGCGGTAATCGCTTTGCAAGGCGGTTTTTGTATTTTTGAACAGTTACAACTCTATGACCAGGATTAAAGATATCATTAACGCATCCATCGAGACAAAGCAGGCGCTTTTGGCAGACGAACATCTCGTGCAAACCATCAGCGATGTGGTACAGTGTATTGTTTCCTGCTTTAACAATGGCGGAAAAGTGCTTTTCTGTGGAAACGGCGGTAGTGCTGCTGATGCCCAACACCTTGCCGCAGAATTCAGCGGACGCTTTTACAGCGATCGTAATCCGCTGCCGTCCGAGGCTTTGCATTGTAATACCTCTTATCTCACTGCCGTTGCAAACGATTATGGCTACGATTACGTATATAGTCGTATGATCAAAGGTACAGGCAAACCCGGCGATGTACTGGTGGCACTGAGCACTTCCGGAAATTCGCTGAATATCCTGAATGCCATGACCCAGGCCGAAGAATGCGGTATGATTACCATAGCGCTAACCGGGGCAGGTGGCGGTAAGATGAAAGATCTTTGCGGCTATCTGCTCAATGTTCCTTCTACCGATACACCACGCATCCAGGAATGCCATATCATGATTGGTCATATCATCTGCCAGTTGGTAGAAGAGCAGTTATTTAGTGAACGCAAATAGAAAACCCATCTGTCAATCATGAATAAAACAAAATATACCAAAGACTGGTCTTTGTTTCTCGATCGTGACGGAGTAATCAACCAGGAAATTCAGGGAACGTATGTCACCAGCTGGGACGGTTTCTCTTTCTGTGAAGGAGTGTTGCCGGCACTTGCCGCATTGGGCAATACCTTCGGTAACATTGTCGTTGTGACGAACCAGCGCGGGGTAGGACGTGGTATAATGGATATTGAAGATCTGCGCCTGATTCATCACAATATGCAGCATGTTGTTTCCGAAAACGGCGGTCGTATAGACAGTATTTACGCGTGTACTTCGGTAGACGATCAGGACCCAAACCGGAAGCCTAACGTAGGAATGGCGATGCAGGCGAAAGAGGACTTTGAACAAATTGATTTCCATAAAAGCGTAATGGTCGGCAATAACCTGAGCGATATGCTTTTCGGTAAGCGAATGGGTATGCACACCGTATTTATAGCCACTACGCAGCAACCGTTTGAGTTGCCACACGATATGATAGACGAGCAGTTTCCTTCTTTAAAGGAATGGGCAGACAGCCTCAGTCTGGCTCAGAACGTAGTGCTGAATTAAGCTGATTTTTTAGAAAAATGAAAGCCGTCTCTTCAGGAGACGGCTTTTGTTTTGTTCGAAGTGTCAGATTGCTTTCTGTTCACTCATCATGATTTCTTTAGCCTTACGCAGGAAGTCCGATGCGAAAATGAATTTGTTCAGATCTTCGTCATCACTGAAGATGATCTCTTTATTCGAGCCTTCCCATTTCTTTTTGCCCTGATGCATATACACGATGTGATCCCCGCGTTCCATTACGGTATTCATATCATGGGTATTGATCACTGTGGTGATATTGTATTCTTTCGTCAGGTCGTAAATCAGTTCGTCGATCAGGATAGATGTCTGCGGATCAAGCCCGGAGTTCGGTTCATCGCAGAAAAGATATTTGGGATTCAGCACGATTGCCCTTGCAAGAGCGACCCTTTTTTTCATACCGCCGCTGATTTCGGCCGGGAATTTTTTGTTGGCGCCCTGCAGGTTCACGCGTTCCAGCACCTCATTCGCTCTGGCGAGTTTTTCACGGCGTGTTTTACGGGTGAACATATCCAGTGGGAACATGATATTCTGCTCTACAGTCTGGCTGTCGAACAGCGCAGAACCCTGAAACAGCATGCCGATCTGAGTACGTATTTCCTTCAGTTCCTTGTCATCCAGATCAAAAATGTTCCTTCCTTCATACAGCACGCTGCCACTGTCCGGAGACATCAGTCCCACCATGATCTTCATCAATACCGTCTTCCCGCTTCCGCTGGTTCCGATTATCAGATTGGTTTTCCCTGCAAGCATGGTAGCGCTTACATCCAGCAGTACTTTTTTTTCTTCAAATCCTTTATTAATGTGCTGAATTTCGATCATTATACGTAAGGGTGGTGCTTTCTTCGGCTAAGATAAGACATATCATTCTTCAAATGCGCAGTAAATGACTGCACCGGTTACTTTAAGTTATCGCTAAGAAGTGCTGTAAACAAAAACCCCGGACTAAAATGCCCGGGGTTATATTTATTGTTGTGTCTGACTTGTCTCTTCAGTGGGTTTCTTCCGATCCACGGAGAATACGATCTTGTGATCTGTATCGTCGTAATCGGCTGTTACCACATCGCCGCTGATGATCCGGTGATTCAGGATCTCCTCTGCGAGCGGGTCTTCCAGGTATTTCTGGATGGCCCTGTGCAATGGACGCGCTCCGAATTGCTGATCATAGCCTTTATCGGCAATGAATTTCTTGGCTTCATCACTTACATTCAGCTCAAAACCAAGCGTATTCAGGCGTTTCAGTACGCCTTTCATAATGATGTCGATGATCTTGTTGATGTCTTTTTGCTCCAGGGAGTTAAAAATGATCACATCGTCGATACGGTTGAGGAACTCCGGAGAGAACGTTCGTTTCAGCGCCTTTTCGATAACTCCTTTATTGCTCTCTTCTACAGTAGATTGTTTGGCTGAAGTGGCAAATCCTACTCCGTCACCAAAATCTTTCAACTGGCGAACACCGATATTCGAAGTCATGATGATAAGCGTATTTTTAAAATCCACTTTACGTCCCAGACCGTCGGTCAGCTGGCCGTCATCAAGCACCTGCAGCAGGATATTGAAAATGTCCGGATGGGCTTTTTCGATCTCGTCCAGCAGCACCACACTATAGGGTTTGCGGCGGATTTTCTCTGTAAGCTGGCCACCTTCTTCGTAACCTACATATCCGGGAGGCGCTCCGATCAGGCGCGTCAATGCGAATTTTTCCATGTACTCACTCATGTCGATACGCACCAGCGCATCTTCACTGTCGAACATATAGCGTGCCAGGGATCGCGCCAGCTCTGTCTTTCCGACACCGGTCGGACCCAGGAAGATAAACGAACCGATCGGTTTGCGCGGATCTTTCAGACCTACGCGGTTCCGCTGGATTGCTTTCACCACTTTGGCAATCGCTTCGTCCTGACCTACCACAGCGCCGGCAAGGTCTTCGTTCATACGGATCAGCTTGGCACTCTCCGCTTCCACCATGCGCATAACCGGTATACCCGTCATCATACTCACTACTTCAGCGATGTCTTCTTCCTCAATAGGAATACGTTTGCTTTTGGCTTCCTCTTCCCACTGTTGTTTCGCTTTTTCCAATTCTTCGCCCAGGCGTTTCTCTTTGTCGCGTAAAGCTGCGGCTTCCTCAAAGCGCTGGCTTTTCACAACACGGTTTTTCTCCTGTTTGATCTCTTCGATCTGAGCTTCCAGATCAATGATTGCCTGAGGAACATTGATATTTTTCAGGTGAACACGTGCTCCTACTTCGTCCAGCACATCGATCGCTTTGTCCGGCAACAGGCGGTCCGTCATATAACGGTCGCTCAGTTTCACACATGCTTCGATCGCATCTTTACTGTAAGAAACATTGTGGAACTCTTCGTATTTACTCTGAATGTTGGAAAGGATCTGGATCGTCTCATCAACGCTTGGCTGTTCGATCAGTACTTTCTGGAAACGCCTGTCCAGCGCGCCGTCTTTCTCGATGTACATGCGGTACTCATCCAGTGTGGAAGCACCGATACATTGCAGATCGCCGCGCGCAAGTGCAGGTTTGAATATATTGGATGCATCCAGGGAACCGCTTGCACCGCCTGCTCCGACGATGGTATGAATTTCATCAATGAACAGGATCACATCCTTGTTCTTCTCGAGTTCGGTCATGATCGCTTTCATACGCTCTTCAAACTGGCCGCGGTATTTGGTTCCCGCTACAAGGGATGCAAGGTCGAGTGAAATGACGCGTTTGTCGAAAAGTACGCGTGATACTTTACGCTGAACTATACGCAACGCAAGTCCTTCGATGATCGCCGTTTTACCAACTCCAGGCTCTCCGATAAGGATGGGGTTGTTTTTTTTACGGCGTGAAAGGATCTGAGATACACGTTCGATTTCTTCCTCACGGCCTACTATCGGATCGAGGGTGCCTGTTTCCGCTTGTTTGGTTACGTCGCGACCAAAGTTATCCAGCACAGGTGTTTTTGACTTGGAGGCACCCGGAGCCGGTTTCTTCTGCTGAAATTGTTTGCGTTCCTCATCTTCGTCGAAATCGTCTCCGGTTCCGCCGTCGAAATCAGCAGCAGGCGTGTTTCCCTGCAGAATGTTCAGTTCGGCTTTGAAATTGTCGTATGTAACATCCATTTGCTGCAGAATAGTGGTCGCAGGGTTTTCTTTGTTTTTCAGGATCGACAACATCAGGTGCTGTGTTTCGACCGAAGGGCTTTTCAGCGCACGGGCTTCCAGAACGGTGATGCGGATCACTTTTTCCGCCTGTTTGGTAAGCGGCAGGCTGCTCAGGTTATCAACCGACTTGGTGGTCTTTTCTTTGATAACGTTTTCAACCTCGTGACGCAAAGAATAAATATCGATGTTCATATTCTGGAGCACCTTCATCGCAACGCCTTCGCCTTCGCGGAGAAGGCCCAGCAACAGGTGTTCCGTTCCTATAAAATCATTTCCCAGTCGAAGGGCTTCTTCTCGGCTGTAAGAAATGATTTCCTTTACTTTCGGTGAGAAATTAGAATCCATTTATGAGCTTTTAATGCAGTTAAAGTTAAAGAGAATTGGATTAGTTGTTCTGTGCCTGTTTTTATTTTTAACTTATTCGGAGGCAAGCTATTTTTGTACCGGAACTTCATCAACTTTTCCTGCTTATGCAATTCAAAACTGAGACCAAAGATCAATATACCCTTATTAGCGTCCAAAACGGCAGTCTTGATGCCGGTGCGGCTGCGGAATTGGCAGATATGTGTGAGAAACTGTCTGCTCAGGGCAGCCGGAACTATATTGTCGATTGTGCAGTATGCCAGGAAGTAAGTGCGGACTTCATTGAACCCGCCTGCGAATTGTCTGCATCCGTTTATGAAACAGGTAAATCTTTTGTACTGGCCAATACGCCTTCGGAATTAACGGCCTTGCTGAAGCAGCAGGACGCTATTGACCTGCTGAATTGTGCGCCCACATTCGCCGAAGCGGTGGATATCATAAGCATGGAGATACTCGAGCGGGATCTTTTTGACGAAGAATAAAAGAAAATGCCCGGCGTACACCGGGCATTTTCTTTTACAACTGTTTTTTATTCATTGCGGCAACCCAGGGTGCCAGTTCAGGGCAGGTCTGGTATTCCTTGTCTATTTTAAGATAAAAGGTCGGTAGTTTTTCGCGAAGCCATTCAGACTGCTTATCCATTTGTTTCTGCCTCAATGCAACTTCCTGTATGTTGCTGTAATCGTCTATAAGGTTTGCCTTATGAGGCTGGGAGCGGGACTTCAGATAAATAATACGACAGGATTTTTCGCCGGTCAGCTGATTGGTGAATACCTGAGGCTGCGAGAAGCCGCCTTCCTGAAGACTATCCAGCGCCAGCACCATTGCCGGATCCAGGTCTTTTATCTGCAATTTAGAGCTTCCGGTGCGCGGGTCACTCAGGATACCGCCTGTCTGCTTGCTTGCTTTATCGTTGCTGTATTTACCTACTGCCAGTTGGAAAGTAGTTTTTCCGCTTAAGAGTTCGGCGCGTACACTGTCCAGCTTCATTAATGCTGCTTTATAATCGGCATTCGTACGCTCCTGGCGGATGAGAATATGCCGCAGATGCGCTTTTTCTCCCTCGCGGGCCACATTCTGAATAATATGGTATCCGTATTCTGTTTTCACAATGCCGGATATCTCCCCGACCTGCAGGCGGAATGCCGCCTTTTCAAATTCAGGTACCATTTGTCCGCGCGATACCCAACCGAGATCGCCGCCCTGGTCGCGGGAGCCGGGATCTGCGCTGTAGGCCGATGCCATGGATTCAAAGCTTTTACCGGATTTAATATCATTGCGGATCTCTTCTATACGCGTACGTGCGTAGGCATCCATTTCCGGACTTACCGGAGGATCTATCACAATCTGGCCGATCTCTACGGAAGCCGGGAATAAAGGCAGACTATCTGCAGGTATTTTTTCAAAATAACGTCTTACCTCTACGGGTGTGATTTTCACATTCTGGAACAACTGTCCCTTCATACGGTCTGCTACCAGACTTTCGCGGATCATTTCGCGAGATTCGTCTTTCATCTGGTATACCGTTTTGCCCATCATCTGCTCCAGGCGCTCCTGCGAGCCTGCCTGTTCGATAAATCTGCGCAAACGAAGATCCATATTGGCATCCACCTCTTCGTCGGAGATAATGACGCTGTCGCGCTCTGCCTGCTCGGCAAGCAGTTTCTGAAAGATCATTTCCTGTAACAGCGTACACCTCATTGTGTCGCTCATTTCAGGATTCTCCATTTTGTACTGCGCGAAATTGTAATCCAGTTCCGACTGCAGGATGATCCGGCTTTTACCCACTTTCGCTATAATGCGGTCCAGTTGTCCTGCAGGTTGCGCCTGCGCGGCAGCGGGAATGAGGGCAACGATCAGGGCGCTTGTTAACGTGTATTGCCTGAGCCAGGAACTTAAAGAAAAAGACATAGTTGTTTGGTGTAATGTAAGCCTCCAAAGGGGGCAAAAGTATTATATAATAAAGGGATCGGGGGACACCGATACCTATTTTAACGTTTTAATTCCCGGATTTCTTATCGAAGTTGAAATAGCCCTTGAAATTGCGTTGCTGATTGTAGGCGTCGGCCGCCGTGAGTGTCAGCGGATTTTTCACGCGGAATTGCTCCATTTCTTTTAATTCTTTTCCGAAACTTCCCTTCCATCCGGAAAACTGCTGTGGATTTTCTGCATTCCCGAACAACCATTGGTTGTATGCGTCAAAATAGCCGTTGCGCATTAGATTTTCCTGATACCGGAATAGTCCGAAAGGATATTGAGCAGCATAATTGTCCGTCCAGCTGACAATAAAGCGACTTCTCAGCATAATGAGATTTTCGGTGTTGATGCCGTCACTCACAACGAAAAACAGGTTCAGCATCGTCTTTTCCACCGCTTCCTGAAAATTGCGCGGGTCTCTTGATAAAAGCGGGTTGCCGCCTGCGGTTTTTGACGGAGTGAAGAAAAGTTTCTGGTAAGCATCGAGCAGCAGGATGCGTGTTTCATTACCCCTGGGCGTGTTCGGCTCTTTATTCACGAATATCTCACCATATAATATCGCCCATACCGGCTGGTCTGTCTGGACATACGCAATAGCGGCTTCATGATAGTTGAGCCTGAATTCAGGGTCGTGTGCGATACCATCGAGCCAGGATTTCAACGCATCTTCAAATTTCCTTTCATTCTTATACATCACGCCCTGCTCATAGTACAGCAAACCAGAATTGGGAAAGCGTTCAATACCGGCAGCAAGCGTTTTTTGTGCTTTTTTCGTGTCTTTGAGTCCGCTTTGTGCCTGGGCTGCAATGCGAAATACATCTGCGTCGGCGTTACCGTTGTTTATCACCGGGGTGAGGACTGCCAGCGCATTTTCGTTATTGCCGTTCAACTGATATGCCTGAGCAAGCGATTTTTTTACACGGAGGTTACCTGGTTCGGAGGGTGCTATCTTCTGGAAAATAGCAACTGCTTCGGCAGCATTTCCCCTGTTCAGGCTTTGCATTCCCTGCTCATAAATTTGTTCTGCTTCGGGAGACGACCAGTCCTGCGCTTTCAATTGCAGGCTTAGTGCACTCCATATACAAAAAAATCCGAAAACTTTTTTCATCACTGCAAACTTACTGCAAATAGGGGAGGACTCCATCTGTAACACAAACCGCGAATTGCAAAAGTTTCGATTAATTTTGCGCCCGATGGCAAACGCAATAAACAGGAATGCCGAAAAGGCAATAGTACTTATGAATCTCGGTTCTCCCGATTCTCCTTCAGTGCCCGATGTACGCCGGTACCTGAACGAGTTTCTGATGGATGAGCGCGTGATCGACAAATATGGCTACCTCGCACGTCTTTTGCTGGTGAAAGGGATCATTGTCCCTTTCCGCGCTCCGAAGTCGGCACATGCCTACAGTACTATCTGGACCGATGAGGGCGCTCCGCTGATCGTCATTAGCAGACAATTGCAGGCCGCATTGCAGGAGCAAACAACTTATCCGGTGGAAATCGCAATGCGCTACGGAAACCCGTCTCCCAAAGCAACTTTCGATAAGCTTGCAGCTTCTATGCCGAACCTTAAAGAAGTGTTGCTGGTGCCTATGTATCCGCATTATGCGATGAGCAGCTACGAAACTGCTGTGGTATATGCACAGGATATTCATAAAAAAGAAGGGTATAAGTTCCGCATGGAGATTGTGCCGCCGTATTATAATAATGATGCTTATATCAACGCGATGAGCGCTAATATTGCACCTTATCTGGAGCAGGAATATGATCATATCCTGTTCAGCTATCATGGCATTCCCGAACGGCATCTCCGGGTAAGTGATCCTACCGGTAACCATTGTCTGTCCACAGCCAACTGTTGCGAGTGCAGTTCTCCGGCGCATGCATTCTGTTACCGTCACCAATGCCTCGACACAATGCATCTTGTGATGCAGCAACTGAATGTACCGAAAGAAAAATACAGCTATGCATTTCAAAGCCGTTTAGGCAGAGATCCCTGGCTGAAGCCATACACAGATTTCCGGCTTGCCGAGATGCCGAAAGAAGGAATTAAGAAATTGCTGATCTTATGTCCTGCATTCGTGAGCGATTGCCTGGAAACGCTTGAAGAGATTGAAATGCGCGGAAGGGAGCTGTTTATGGAGGCCGGAGGAACAACCTACCAGATGATCCCTTGTATGAACACGCATCCGGAATGGGTGAAAGCTCTCGCAGGGTGGGTAAATTAAACTGATAAACCGATACTCATTGCTATACCTTAAGGCCTTCCATATTATTTTCATTGTGACCTGGTTTGCCGGGATGTTTTACATCCCGCGCCTGTTTATTTACAACACCGAAGCGCAGGAACGGCCGGAAGCAGAGCGACGTGTATTGCAGGAACAATTTTCGATCATGATGCGCCGTCTGTGGTTTGGGATTACCTGGCCGTCTGCGATCATAACACTGGTGCTCGGCCCCTGGCTGCTCATACGGATGGGATATGCGCCTTATCTTTTTGAACAACCGATGCGCTGGCTGCTGCTAAAACTGGTGTTTGTATTTTTTCTGTACCTGTATCATTTTTCATTACACCGCATTTTGCGACAGCAGCTTGCCGGCCGGTTCCGGTACTCGTCCCAGCAATTACGGGTATGGAATGAAGTGGCGACTATTTTCCTCGTGTCGGTGGTACTGCTCGTGGTGGTAAAGCAGGGTATCAGCCTGGTTTGGGGCCTGGCAGGACTCATCGGTTTTGTGGTACTGCTGATGAGCGCGATCCGCATTTATAAGCAGTTGCGTAAACGTTGATTAGTAAACGTCTATTGCCGGATACCTTATTTTCAGTTCTTTGGTACTGCCATAAGGTGTAGCGATTCCCCGGAATGTTTTTGATATGGAGGGGATCGTTTCATTGGCAAATGTGGCGGAACTGCTCGTGTATAATATGATGCTTCCGCTTGCGTCGCTCAGCGTTTTGTTTCCCGAATATTTACCTCCGCCTGCCACACGTGCATTCTCTGTTTTTATAAGCACCGACTCGTATTCCGTAAAATGATCGTTGAGTTCTTTTATTGTCACGGTGATAGGTGTCACGGAAATGTTTTGTGCACATGTCTTCACCTTGGCAGTGGTAATATTTTTGATTTCAAGCAGGCCGTTATAAGAAGTGAGCGTGGCTCCGGTGATATTGATGCTTACAGAGTCTCCCATATCCGGGAGGTCCCCTGCAGCCGATCCGAAGTAAACGGTAATTCCTTTATTGTCTTGTTGCAGCACAATATTACCCGTGCCAAAATTCTGATGCGC
Source organism: Rurimicrobium arvi (assembly GCF_039540495.1). Lineage (NCBI taxonomy): Bacteria > Pseudomonadati > Bacteroidota > Chitinophagia > Chitinophagales > Chitinophagaceae > Rurimicrobium > Rurimicrobium arvi. The sequence goes on from NZ_BAABEZ010000001.1 coordinate 14,242, forward strand.
TTCATCACTCGTAACCACGCCTCTGATGCTTAACGCAGGAAGGACGGTGTCCTTGCCTTTATAGAAATTCCGCAGTGCGGCTATACTGATTTCTGTTGCAATTGCACCGGAAGAACCATCGCAGCGTACAGCTGTCATATCAAGATCACTTGCGTGGCGTAGTATCAATTGCCCCACCGTATTATAAACGCTGAAGATGCCTTTCAGCATGCCATGGCCGGCTGGTGTGTTTTGCGCATGGAAACTCGCATAGTTGCTGGTTCTTACCGTGATTGTATCTCCCCGGCAATCGCTCAGTGTGGTATTCCCCGGGTTTCCATCGGGAGCAAAATATTCATCCTTCAATGGGTTTAGCCATTCCACATCGCTGAGTTGAACAATCCGGTTACAATAAATTCCGGGTGAGTCTTTCAGTTGTCGGATGCTCACCTCCTGCAAAGAAATGTCTATTTGATCTGCTGCCGTTACAATGTGTGCATCTATCTGCGCCGCAGGTATATCGCTTACCTGCAGGATGCCCTTATTGTCTGCAACCGGTGTACTGCCCAACTGCAGGGTGCCGTGATTATTGCCCAGATACAGGCCGTTCAGCAACAGATAAACAGAGGCATTTTCCGGGAAACGCGTGTACAGGCTGTTTGCATTCAGCAACATCGCGATACCCGCTGTGCTGTCTTCCAATATAAGCTGGTTATAGAAGTTGCCGCTTGAGTCGTCTGCACGCACCAGGCAGTGCACGATAAAACTATCCGTTATGCTCACCGGTTTACCTTCTGCCGGCTGAAGCGCGGACAGATCACGCAGGCGGTAATTGGACTGTAACTGTTTCGGATCGTTTTTAGGAAATTCGATCGGTTTTCGCAGGCAGGAAGCGAATAGCAGCGGGGTGCACAGCAGGGTGATGTATCGTTTTTTCATAAGCCGGTCAGGGGCATCGTTGGTCAGTGAAATGAATATCAGAGGTGTCGCGCAGGATCAATTGCGGTGTATTATTGTACACCGAATACACAGCGGTAATCGAGCCTTTTCCTTTCGGAACCGGCGCAGTTGCGAAACTGCAATACCCGCTGGTCCGCAATAAAATAGTGTTGCTGTCGCAATCTCTGATTGTCAGATTAGTCGCGGAACTCAGGTCCGGAGATACGGCAAAAGATTGCAGCATCGTCGTGTCTGAAAATTCTGCGGAATCGATCAGGACAAGTCGGTTCAGCAATTCGGGTAATGCCTTACGTACTTCACTCAGGCGCACCCGCAAAGGCTGAGGTGACGAACCGGGCACACCTTTGGTGATGTACATATCTATAAGCTGCCAGGGAATGGGTAATAATGTGCCTTGACTGTTTAACCGGTAGCCGAGCTGCGGCAGCTTATTGCTGAATTGTGTGGTGAGTCCTTTGCAGCGGATCTGTATATGCCGTCCTTCCGGGAACAGGGTATAAAGACTGTATCCATCCAGCAATAAGGGAATTGCGGCAGTGCCGTCGTCAATGATGATCTGTTTATAGAAATTACCTGTCCTGTCGTTTGCTGTTACACTTCCGCTGATAATCACCGCTTCGTTGACGGACTTGCTTCCGGAAGACCCCATATTTGCTTTGAATTCTGCAATCGTCTGATAGTGCCATAGTGTCGCTGTATCCGCCGACTGTTGCGGAACCGGGTAGTTTTTCCTGATACATGCAGCATCAGCCCAAAGCATCGGCACACAGCATATCATCCATTTCCATGTCTTCATAGTTACCATTTAAAGTTTATTCCGAGGGCATACGTCCTGCCGACAGCATAGATATATTTATTGGGGAAAGTTTCCGGATCATTGTCGGTAAAATTGTAACGTAACTGTTCATAACCCGATGTCTTGATGTCTGTGCGGTTGAGGATATTACTTACACTCAGGTAACAGAAAAAAATGAAATACTCACGCGGTCTTGTCTTACTTTTTCTTACGCGAAAAGATTTGGACAGCAGCATGTCTGACAACAATGCCGCAGGCAGTCGTTCCTGATTGAAGATTGCTTTGCCCGAAATACCTGAGGGATCTATATTTTCAGCCGCTGCTGCGGAACGCCTGCCTGCATTGATGCGCACATAATTTCTGTCGGTGTATCCGGCATTTAATTTCAGCGACCATCTGTGCGGCGCATTGATCCGGCAACCGGCACCTATAACGGTTTGAGGACCTGCTCCGGCGTAATAATTTCTGATGCTGACTTTTTTTAGTCCTTCTGATAATGCCGTATCGTTATCGCTGAATATGCGCACATCCGGGTTATTCGAAAAGTAAGATTGTCCTATTGCAGCGATCCCGTTCAATGTAATGCGGGGCGAGAGATCGTAGGACGCGGCAAATTCGAGTCCCGTATGCCGGATATTAAGATGGGTCTGCACCATATTGACGAAGCACTGGTACTCCGGCTCGTCATTGTAATAGCGCAGGATCTGCGTGATATTGCGACGCTCCGTCTGGTAAGCGTTAAATTGGATATTCCATTTGGGTGCGTGTACGATATAAGCGCATTCAGCGGACACGATGACAGACTGCAACATGCCGGCCGCGGCGGCCGGCTGGTCTCTCATCGCTGGTGCAACAAATGCCTGATCAAAATCTTCGGGACCTGTTTGCCGGAGATATATTCTTGCACTCAGATAATGCCTTCCGTTGATTTTCCAGGTTAATCCGTTTTTTAAGGTCACAGCCGGTAACAGTAAAGTACTTCCTTTTCCAAAAGATTGCCCGGGGAAGAGCCCGTTTCTGTATGTTCCTGTTCGCTGCATGCTGTTTACGGCACCGGAGACTGACGTAAATAAAGTCCAGCGACGGAAGTCTTTTTCCAATTGTGCGAAGAGTTGGATATGCTGCGCCGAGATGTGGTAATCATATTTGTAATGATCACCTTTATGCAATTCTTTATCCGGTGTGTTCAGGTCGTTCCGCATTGCATCGGCATTCCCGGGATAACTTTGTTGCGCATAGGTGTTATGGTTCAGAAAATAGTCGCCGCCCAACAGGTCGTCCAGTTGTTTGTAACGATGGGCATGCGTACTGTTCCAGGAAAACGATGCATGTAACTGTGTGTTGGCTGTAATGTCGTGCCTGACATGGGTTCTGAAGTGCATAGTATGCTGCTGCTCCACGTCTGAGGCAAGCACATAGAGCGCACGTCTGCCGTAGATGTTTTTAATAAGTCCTTCTTCCGCATATTGATGGGTATAGTAATTGAGCTGATTCGTTTCATACAGCCGCATCCAGTCAATTTGCAGTCGCGAAGGGTTCGCCAGAAGCAGTTGTTCTGCCGCGACCGCTCCCTGCGGATTGTCTTTGCTCAGAAAGGAGGGTAAGTTGCGGTAGTAGTCGGGTCTGGGATCGGGCGCGTCCTGCCAGTCGAGCCCGCGGTTTGCCTGCATGTACAGCTGGGTTGCGAGAGCGAAGCTCCATTGTGTATTTTCTGAGGGAGTATGTTCGCAGTGCAGTGCGAGAAGCGGAGTTCCGGCAGTGGCGCCGCGTGCATTTCTTTTCACGCCGTTTTGCCAGCCCCAGTTAGCATTGTAATAATGCGTTCCGGCGAGTGTGTATACTTCGTCGGTTGCGGCACTCTTCAGCTCGCGGTAGCTGTTCTGATACACCAGACTCGCTGCGAGCATCGTTTTGCGGAAAGACTTTGCCGCGGATGCATAGAGCGCATACTGGTCTGACGCGGTTGCGGGCACGCGGCTTTCTATAGCCCACTGACGTGTTATTGCGCAGCTGTACATCATTCCGCTTGTTGTCTTTTCCGGACAATAAAAGAATTGCACGCGATGATCGTAGCCACGGTTTGATAACGTGTAGCTGAACTTTCGTTGCGGCGTCTGATAGGGCGCATGCAAAAGGTAATTCCTGCTACCGCTCAATCCACCCGGTCCGTCTGCGTTAGCTTCAATACGGTTGCCGGAGCGCTGGGCTTTCATGACTTCACTCAAGCCGGACCAAAGCTGAAAGTTTGCCTGATTGTCTACCGGACTGTTGAGCAGGACGCCGCCCAGGTATACTTCCTGTTGCTGACCCGGATATGCCCGCGCCCGGAAGCCATAACCGGAAAAAGTGAAACTGTTGGCAATAAACAGGTCATTGCTGTTCAGCAGCATCCCTGCCTGCGGAAGAATCGCGTCATCAGCGGTGACCTGTTCGGTGCTGCCTGCCTCATTAAGAGTTGTCGCTGTTTCCGCGTGCGACAATGACAGGGGCACCAGCTGCAATGGACCCAATTGCAGAGAGGAGTCTCCTAAAGCCACCGTAAAGGAGTCGGCAAACTGCTCATAAAGCCACACCTGTACCGTTATTTTCCCCGGGGGAAGGTCACCAAGCATAAAGCTTCCGTCGCTGGCGGTGGTTTCGATACGCCTGAGCCGGGGAAGGCGCAGCGTACAGCTTTCCGTAAGTAAGTTACCATCCCGGTAACGGATCTGCCCGGAAAGCATAAGTGTTCCCGGAGCGGCAAACAAAACTGGCGGCGTAAATAACGCCGCCAGCATGCCTAGTACTAGGTTCTTCTGATACATCTGGTTCGTCTAACAGCCACGAATGTATTGTACATCTTTAAAAAATGGAAAACTTATTGCGATATTTTCATTTTTTATTTTGATGAAATTGAAACCTGATACTAAAATTATTTATGTTTAAATTATCGAATGTAATTTATGTGTAATAAAAAGCCGGCTGTTCGGGCCGGCTTTCGATTTTTAGAGGAAACTATTTATTCTTAGTCTACTATCAGCATTGCATCGCCATAGCTGAAGAATCGGTATTTTTCTTTAATTGCAGTATGGTACGCTTCCATTGTAAGATCGTATCCTGCAAATGCACAGGTCATGATCATCAGGCTTGTTTTAGGCAGGTGGAAGTTGGTCACGAGGGAATTAGCGATTGAAAAATCGTAAGGAGGATGGATAAAAAGATTGGTCCATCCGTCTGCCGGTTTCAGAAAGCCTTGTGCCGTAACAGAACTTTCCAGAGCCCTGAGCGTGGTAGTGCCCACAGCGCAGATCTGACGGCCTTCCTGTTTTGCACGATTCACGAGGTTGGTCGAATATTCATCAATCGCGAAATATTCCGCGTCCATTTTATGTTTGGAAAGATCTTCCACTTCAATCTGGCGGAAAGTACCCAACCCGATGTGCAAGGTTGTTTCGGCGAATTTCACACCGACTATCTCGAGGCGTTTGATCAGCTCACGGCTGAAGTGCATCCCGGCGGTTGGTGCTGCAACGGCTCCTTCATGCTTGGCATACACTGTCTGGTAACGTTCTTTATCCTCGGCGTCGGGCTTGCGCTTAATGTATTTAGGCAGCGGCGTTTCTCCGAGCAGGTCAAGCATTGCGCGGAATTCACTGTCGTCTCCGTCAAAAAGGAAGCGGATCGTACGGCCACGGGAAGTAGTATTGTCAATTACTTCCGCAACGAGTTCGTCATTGTCGCCGAAGTATAACTTATTACCCACACGGATCTTACGGGCCGGATCAACAATCACATCCCATAAGCGGTTGACTTTATGCAGTTCGCGCAGCAGGAATACCTCAATTTTGGCACCCGTTTTCTCTTTCTTACCGTAAAGGCGGGCAGAGAATACTTTGGTGTTGTTCACTACCATTACGTCTTTATCATGGAAGTACTTCTTGATATCATGAAATACTTTATGCTCAATTTTGCCTGTTTTGCGGTGCACGACCATCAAACGGCTCTCTTCGCGCTGTTTTGATGGGTATTGAGCAATCAGATTTAACGGTAGGTCAAACTTAAATTGGGATAACTTCATAAAGCGAAAAGACGATTTTTGCGGAATTTGCAAAAGTAAGCAATCCCCTGACACAAAAGAACATTCATTTTTTCTATATATACGCCGGCCGTTTAGAAGTCCGTGCCCAGTGAAAGGTAGATCACAGGTTTCGGCGATCCTGTCCTGTTCCACGCTGCATCAAGTCTTATCTGGTATCCGGAAATGGCTGCCCGTAATCCGGCTCCGTATCCCAGCGAGACTGTTTCGGCCGGAGGAACGTTTACGTTCACCTGGATCGGATAGGTATAATAAGACTGTGTTGTCGTCATATTTTTTTCGCTGGGGAATAATCCGAACCAGGCCATCCCGATATCGGTAAAGGCTACCAATTGCAGGCTGCGCAGGATTTTAGACTGTATAGGACGTTGTATCAGCGAGCTCAGGAACGGAAAGCGGAATTCCGAATTCATCAGTGAATAGCTGTTGCCGGCACGGGCACCTTGCTTATAACCTCTCAGGTTGTTGGATTGCGCCATGAATCCGTAGGCATCTGTCTGGATAGAAGCCGGCATGCTGGCTTGCTGATAATTGATCCAGTTGTCCACACCTCCGAGGAAATACAAAATCTTCTGCTTGCCGCCGCTGTGAGCGCCTGCCACGCGGAATGCCCATATCAGATTCTTGTAGATCTTTTTATAATAACGGAAATCAAAACCGAAATTATATACTCCGCCCCCCTTATCGTTCAACTGATACATATATTCTCCGAACAGCTTATAGCGTACGCCGTTGCGGATGTTGGTGGTGATCAGTTTCGAATTATCAAATACAAATTCAAGTCGGCTCATCGACCAGTATTGTTTGCTGGACGGGAAGATAAGCGTGAACGTGTCTATTGCTTTAATGTGGGAGACATCCTGGCGGAAACCCGTCTGGAATCTCAGACTGCGCATGCGATCGAAAGGGTAAGAAAAATTTCCCTGGATGAGGTTCGTGCTGATTTTACCGAAGCCCAGTGTATTTAACAGCAGGTTGCCGGATGAATCCACAAACTGAAGGTTAAATTCCCGCGTGGTTGTGGAACGCATTGCTGCTACAGACCAGTCGAGCCTGCGCCGGACATTCTCAAACTGGATATAGTACGTCGATCCCGGAAGTCCGAACGGTAACTTAAAGCCTCCGGTAACGCGGTAATCTTCCATCAGGTCATTCATGCTCAAAGTCACCAGTCCGCCGAGGGTTGGATTAGCAAATGAATTTCCGTTCAGGCTGGCGCTCTGGTAACGGTTGAACAGGATATTGTTGTCGAGGCTTATGGAGAAACTGGCGGGGTTGAAGGCAAGACGGTAAGGTTGCGGCTTCATTTTCAGGAAGCTGCTGTCGGCAGTGCGTATTACCACATCTTCGGCGGCACTGGTATCAGTACCTGCGGCAGGTTCGGTTGCAGCGGCTGTACTTGTCTGTTCTTCTTCTTTTGCAGGAAATTCAGATTGGAACGTGTTGCCGTTATCCAGGCGCACCTGCTGGAGATTGTCCACGGTGGTGTGATTGCGGTTTCTGCGACGCTTTTTGGTTTCGTCTTTTTTCTGACCATTATCGCTTGCGATCATGCCTGCGGCCTCTTCCGGGGTTTCCACAAGGATTGCTTTTTTCAATTGCGGAACAGGGTAGTCTGTGCCCGGAATCTTAATCTCTGAATAATATACGTTGTAGCTTGGGCCTTCGCGCAGGATGTCTGCAACAATATTCCCTGCCGGGTTGTATTGGTGGTTGGTGAGGCTGTGCGCATAATTGGTAGCCGGTACCCAATACATCGAGTCTCTGTTGTTCACGTCCCGCCCGAATATAACGACATACTTATTCTTAACGCCATTGGCATCTGAGATATAAGCGAAATTGTCAGTTCCGTATTGTGTAGGACGTGACAGGTTGTTGTTCTCTTTATTATCTGAGCATTTTAAAAGTGCAGGACTTTTCGTTTTTGTGTCGTAGAAGAACATATTCATCGGTCCTGCAGGCAACTCGTTTACCGCCGAAGGAACATTGAGGTTGGCTGCCGGCCGGTTGGATAAAAATGCAATACCGCGTTTACGGCCACCGGTTACGAATGCCGGTTCCACATCATCCCACACGTCGTTGGTGATATTGCGCATCCGGGAACCCTTAATTGTGAAATAATACAGGTCTGTCTGGCTTTTACGGATAGCCGAGAAAATAATCGCATCGTTATCCTCGTCTATAGACATTCCCAATACACGGTCAAAGCGGTTATTCGGAACGACGTAGGTCGCCAGTTTGCCTTTCGTTGCATCGTAGATACGCAGGCGTGTGCTGTTACCTTTTTTATACAGAATTGCAAGCTTATAACCGGTATTGCTCCAGGTCATAAGCGGGTAATTCGGATCGGCGGTTTCCATATGATTGGTTTCCCCGCCTTCCAGGATAACCGATTCTTCCTGCTCGCTGTTGGTATGTTTCAGCCGTACCTGGAACACGCCTTTATCCCAGCGTACAAACGCGATGTCTGCGCCCCTGGGAGATACCTTCAGGTTGCGGATCAATATATCATTGTTTTCGGGTGCTTTCAGCATCACCTGCGCCTGCCGCGGATCGTTCACTACTTTGCCTTCATTATCGCGCGCAAAAGCATCTTTATAAAAAGCAAGACAGGAATCGAAGAATGCCACCACATTCATTTTGTAGCGGCTTTTCAGGGTTTTGTTGAGATTGCCTTTTGCTTTGAGGCCATTCATAAGGCCTGCTATTTCGGGTTTGCCGTAGCGTATGCCCACATACTTCCAGAATGCCATTCCGGCAAGCAGCGGACTCTGGTCCGTAAAAAAGTAAAAGCGTTTTTCCGGGAACTGTTCTGTTACAGCTCTCCAGGCTTTATCTGTCTGTTCGCTCCATCCTTCGGCCATATAACTTGCATAGCCATCCTGTATCCATACCGGTATATTTTTCAAGGCACTGTTCACCGCCATGTTATCCAGGCTTCCGGAGTGTAATTTCTTATCTGTGAGTACGGCCGCTACGCCTTCGCGTATCTGGTTTTTCAGATCGGTGTGCACACCGCTGAAATACAGTACAATTTTATTTTCGGGGAAATCTATAGATCCGGACTCTGAAGAGCGCACGATCAGGTTGTCGTTTTGCCGTCCGGAGTTCGTCTGGCGATAGTCGTCATAAGAATTGTACAGAACAATGTTGAACCGTTCGGTCACCTTACGTTTACCCTTCTGTTCTATGAGGGCCATATCCTGCTCAGCCTGTTCGGCTACATAGCGCGCGAGATCTTTCCCGCTGCGATCGTAGTGATGGACACGAAAATGAGGTGTTTCAAAAACTTTCCAGTCGAACCGGCGAAGCTGTACCCTGTTCTGCCCGAAAGTTTCCAGATAGGTCTGCGCATGCGATTGTGCAGAAAATATCATCGACGCAACGATCAATGCATATCTGCTGAACAGGTAATTTTTTTTGCCGGAGTTTGCTCTGTTGTTTTGAATCAACTTCATCGGTTTAATGTCAGTTCTGTTTCGTTCGTAAATTACGGAAATATCCCATGCCTGAGCTATCAGGAGGGGTAAAATGCGGTTTATAAAGGGTGTATCATAATATCGTTTCCCAATCGATGTCCATGCGGATACGCCAGTTTTTCGGAAGATAATTATTGATGCGGTTATCCAGCACTTTGATCCATCCGAGTCCCAGACCTTTATATGTTACCAGGTTCCAGCCTTTCACCGCGCCGGCCGGCGTGGCGAATGTTTCTTTTTTCAGGTACAGAAGCGCTTGCTCCAGGTCCAGTTCCACGGTCTGCAACTGCTTCCGGAGATCCACAGACAATGCCAGGTCATGTTCGGGAATCCATTCTTTCGGGCCTGGTCCGCCCACGGTAATCCCTGTTTTGCGGAGGTAGACAAATTGTTTCAGATAATGATAATCCGCTTCCATACCTGCGGGTATCGCCATAAACTGATTGTTTTCGGCAGGCAGCAGCAGATAAGAGTCTTGCTCCAGGAAGCGGTCGATCTGAACGGCCATTTGCCGGGCATGCACCGATTTGAATTTGGGAAGCGGCATGGCGGTCTCACCACTGGCTTTACGCAATACGGTTATGAAAAATCCTTCGCCCCGGAGCCTGTGCGGGAAAAACCGGTAGCCGTTTATTCCGTGAATGGCAGAGGTAACACGCACGATGCCCCAATCATCCTGAACGGTTACAGGTACGGACTCCAGGGGGAATTGCGCGGCGAGAAAATCCATTATCTGCTCATCTTCCTCCGGTGAGTATGAGCAGGTGGCATAAATAAGGCAGCCCCCTTCTTTCAGGGCGGGCAATACATCGTGTAATATGCGTTGCTGACGCGCTGCGCAGAGCTGCACATTTTCCGGACTCCATTCAGCAATCGCACGTTCGTCTTTCCGGAACAGGCCGGAACCGCTACAGGGTGCATCCACGACGATCAGATCAAAATACCCCTGCATTTTTCCGAGGTCTTTTGGGTCGTTGCTGCATACCCAGGCGTTTTTATAACCCCAGCGCGTCATATTCTCCCCGAGAATACCGGCGCGATTGCGTATTACCTCATTGCTGATCAGTAATGAGCGCTCATCCAGGAACGACGCGAGCAGCGTGCTTTTACCTCCGGGAGCCGCGCACAGATCCAAAACCCTTAATCCTTCAGGCTCAGGATACACCGATCTTAATATATAATCCAGGAACATCGACGAAGCTTCCTGTACATAATAGGCTCCTCCGTGCAGCAGCGGATCGACTGTAAACAATGGCCTTTCCGGAAGATACCGGCCTGCATTGCACCAGGGCACCGCATCCAGGTTTTCACCGTAATGTACCGGTGCTTTCAGCGGATGCATACGAATGGAGGTAGGAGGAACTTGCCGGTGTGCTTCTGTAAAATCAGATGCGCTGAAGCCGGGTACGCTTTCCAGTTCTTCCAACAATTGTATAGGGAGCTCCAATTTTTTTTGCCCAAAAATAATACCATATGCTCATGGATGTGCATCATGGATGATATTGTATGAAAAGCGGCAAAGCCGGATTGATAGGATGAGCGCAGCGTTTCAATCTGCAACTTTAATGAATGTGTATCACACACAGTGCGTGCCGGGCATAATACTATCTTTTGCTTATATCAGGGACGTCGGTAGTTTGGTGGATTCGGAAAATTGGGGAAAGTACCTTAGTGTAAGAAAATCAAAATGTATAAATAAAAATCATACTGTTTGCTGCAAGCCTGATTGTGTCCGCCGTGCGCAAAATTTAATGTTCAAAAATATCAAATTATTAAATCTGCATCGTACCTTCGTCCCCCAAATTTAAACTTCATATTTTATGCAGGAAATCGGAAAGAAGAACCCTTCGGCAAACCTTGCCGGCATCGGGTTGAACGTTGCTATTGCCAACTGGAATCTTTCAAGCGAAGCGTTAACGCAAAAGACGATTGAACTAGGTCAGGGAGTTTTAAATGATACCGGTGCGCTTTGTGTGAGCACCGGAAAATTTACCGGCCGTTCCCCTAAAGACAAATTCACGGTAAAAGACGCTATCACGGAACATTCTGTAGACTGGGGTGATGTTAATATTCCTTTCGCTCCTGAAGCATTCGATAAATTATATGATCGCGTTTGCAAGCATCTGGAAGGTAAGGAAGTGTGGGTTCGTGATGCATATGCCTGCGCAGATCCCAAATACCGCCTGAATATCCGTGTGATCAATGAAACACCATGGGCCAACCTGTTCTGTAATGATCTGTTCCTTCGTCCTACAGATGCGGAAATAGATACTCAGACTCCTGACTGGCACATTATCCAGGCTCCTAGTTTCGAGGCAGATCCTGCTATCGACGGAACCCGTCAGGGTAACTTCACCATCGTAAACTTCACACGCCGTGTGATCCTGATCGGTGGTTCTGCTTACACCGGCGAAATGAAGAAAGGTATCTTCGGTGTGCTGAATTTCGTATTGCCGCATGACCATAAGGTATTATCCATGCACTGTTCAGCCAATGAAGGTAAAGACGGTGATGTGGCATTGTTCTTTGGTTTGTCCGGTACCGGAAAAACTACGCTGAGTGCGGACGCAAACCGTGCATTGATCGGTGACGACGAGCATGGCTGGTCTGATGATTCCGTATTCAACTTTGAAGGCGGTTGTTATGCAAAATGCATCGATCTGAGCGCAGAAAAAGAGCCGGAGATCTTTGCAGCAGTGAAACCGGGCGCTTTGCTGGAAAATATCACATTCCTTCCCGGTACAAGCACCGTGAACTACGCAGACGGAAGCATCACCGAAAATACCCGTGCTGCTTATCCGATCTTCCACATCGCAAATGCAAAAGAGCCATCTTACGGTGGCGAACCTAAAAATATCTTCTTCCTGACCTGTGACGCTTTTGGTATCCTTCCTCCGATCTCCAAACTCACTAAAGAGCAGGCTATGTACCATTTCATTTCCGGATATACGGCGAAAGTTGCCGGAACAGAAGTAGGTGTAACTGAACCTCAGACTACCTTCTCTGCCTGCTTCGGTCGCGTGTTCCTGCCCTTGCACCCTGCGAAATATGCAGAACTGCTGGGTCAGAAACTCGAAGCGCATCCGAACATCAACGTATGGCTGGTGAATACCGGCTGGAGCGGCGGCGCTTACGGCGTAGGTAATCGTATGAAACTGAGCCTCACCCGCGCAATGATCACTGCGGCGATGAAAGGTGAACTGGATAATGTTGAGTATGTTCCGCACGATGTATTCGGAGTGCTGAAACCTCAGTCTTGTCCGGGTGTGCCCAACGAACTGTTGAATCCGCGTGAGACATGGGCTGATAAAGAAGCTTATGATAAAAAAGCGCTGGAACTGGGTGCACTGTTCAACAAAAACTTTGAAAAATATGCTGATCAGGCAAGCGACGCGATCAAATCTGCGGCGCCTAAAGGTCTCGTAAACGCATAATACAAATTTTATTATTTGGAAAAGACCACCATACGGTGGTCTTTTTTTATGCTAACTTGTGGCAAAATTCCACTATATGAAAAAAGCATTACTTCTTTTTTGTGCTCCGTTAATGGTGCTGAGTTGTACCGAGCGCAAGGCTGAAACTGCCGCACCGGCATCAACAAAAGATACCTCGGTTACTGAGGCTCCCCACGTTAAACCCGATTCTGCAACCGCGATGAAAAACTGGGAGGCATATGCAACACCCGGGGATATGCAAAAACTGATGAGCTCCTGGGACGGCGAATGGACCGGGGAGTGCAGTATGTGGATGAGCCCGGATGCTCCGCCTATGAAATCGCAGACCACGGCCGTGTATAAAACGATCCTTGGTGGCCGTTATTCCGAAAGCATGCACACCGGAAACATGATGGGTATGGCTTTTGAAGGAAAAGGACTCACCGCCTACGACAATGCGAGAAAGGTATTCCAGAGCACCTGGATCGATAATATGGGAACAGGTATTATGATCCTTGAAGGAAAATGGGACGAACCCAGCCATAGTCTCACGCTAAGCGGCAAAATGGTCACGGGTGATATGGGAGACGGATCCCAGACCGACGTAAAAGAGGTCATCCGTTTCGATGATCCCGATCACCAGGTAATGGAAATGTACTACTCCGATAATGGGAAAGAGGTCAAATCTATGGAGATCCGTTCCGAAAGAAAGAAGCATTAAGCATGTTCAGGCCCGGTTTGCCGGGCCTATTTTTTGCCATCTGCATCCACCTGGAACATATCGCCGTGTTCCTCTTTTTTCACAAATCCGAAATTGTAACGGATGGTGAGACCAAATCTGCGCGTATCCCCGCCGCGGTAACCGCTTGCATTCACCGAGCCTTGCTGAACGGTGAAGGTATTGTTGTTGGTGTATAAAATGTCGGTCATGTTCATACTCAGGAACAGTTTGTCTTTCAGGAATTTCCGGTTGATGCTGAGCGTGAGCGAACCCATATCGCTCAGTTGGTAGAACTGAAGCGGTCCCGCCAGGCGCCAGAAGCCATGCAACGAAAACGTGGAGCGTTTGTCCAGCTTTAACTGATGATAGGTGAAGAACAGCCAGTTGCGGCCGCTGAAATTCAACGGCTTTCCTTCGTACAGACCCTCATACCTGTTGAAGTTGTACTGCCCGCCGATAACCGCAAAATAAGCCTTACCGGGAGGTATCGCAGCCAGCCCCCGCAGGTAAAATTCTTTGTTGGCGCCGATATTATCATAGCTTCTGTAGGCCTGACTCACATTTTGTGCCGATTGATAAAATACGTTCGTAAACATGTCTTTCGTATCGTTGTAGCCGATAGCCAGTAAAGGCTTTTCCCCCGCGCTTACGTTGAATTCATAATTCTGAGTGAACTGCGGCTTCAGGGTCGGGTTCCCGATCTCAGACATAAACTGGTCTACATATTTCGGGAACGGATTTAGCTGCTCATAGCTAGGGCGGTTGATCGTTCTGCGCGCTACCAGGTAGGCCCGTATTTCATAGCTCGCAATCGTCATAATTTTACGGCTGAAATAAATGTAGGGAAACAGGTCGCTGCGACGAATGGAGAATGTGGTGTCTCCGGGTGTAAGCTGATGCCCGTCCATATTCGTGTTTTCCATGCGCAGTCCGGCTTTCAGGATAAATCCGCCGAATGTTTTGGCTCCCTGTACATACAGACTGTTCAGGTTTTCGCGGTAATTGTATTTGTTCGTGCGGGTAGGGTCAATCGCACCGCTGCCTCCGGTATAGTATAGCGCATCGTTGGTAAAATACAGGTAGGTCGACTTCAGTCCGGTCTCAAACGTGAACCCCTTGCCGATCTTCCTGGTGAGGTCCGACTGTATTACCCCGTAATGCCGGTTGGTACCCACATTTCCGTTCCCGTTGCTGTTGAGCAATACGGAAGTATTATTATATACCTGGTCCAGATTATTATAAGCATACGTGTAGGAAGCCCGGTTCACCCATTCAGATCCCGCGGTATCTATTTTCAGTTTGGCACCGATCTCCTGGTCGCTCAGGAAAGCCTGGCTCTTATTGTCTACAAGCGAAAGGGTAGAACCTAATACGTCCTCAGTACTGCTTCTGACGATGTTGTTGTCATTATGGGTATTGCTTTTGCTGCTGTTATAGCTCAGGCGGCCATCCCAGGAAAGATTCCAGCGGTCGTTTATGTCTTTGCTGATGCCGTAGTTGGTAAATGCCACCTGTCCCGGATACTTGGTAAATGCCTTTTGTTCCAGCAGTGTATCACCGGTTAATACGCGATTGGTATTGAGCTGCTGATAATTGTTCTGAGTGGTTAGATTGACATTCAGATAGCTGCTTGTGGCACCGTTATTGTTGTTCAGGCTCAGGCCTGCATAGCGGTTGCCGTACACGCCCTGCTGGAAACCTGCGTTCACGCTACCGTTCAGCCCGATCTTCACTCCTTTTTTCAACACCACATTTACAATGCCTCCTCCTCCCGACGCGTCGTATTTTGCTGAAGGTGTACGCAGGATTTCTATTTTTTCAATACTGTTGGGCGGCAGATTTTTCAGCATGGAAGCTATGTCGCTACGACTCATTTTCATTTCTCTTCCGTTGATGTACACTGTAGCCGGTGTAGTGCTGCTCAGATAAATATTGCCATCCTGGTCCACGAAAAGCCCCGGTGTTTTCTCCAGCATCTCGTAGCCATTGGTACTCACTTCTGCCAGGGGCTCTGCATCCACAATGGTCTTATCATCTTCCTGCCGCATCAGCGGCTTCTTCTGCGTGATCACCACTTCTTTCAGGCTTTTTCCTGAAGGGCTTAAAGACAGGCGAAAGAATGCATTACTGTCCCTGAGCTGTATTACCTTATTTACGGGTGCATATCCGAGCGTATTCACCTTCAGGGTATAGCTTCCGGGTGTATCTAAAGAAAATACGGCAATCCCGGCGCTGTCGGTGACGGCAGAAAGTTTCATTGTGGAATCTGCATACAGCTGCAGAGCGGCCAGTTCAAGCGGCATTCCTTTTTCATCAGAGACCGTAAATGATACGGACAGTTTCGACTGTGCAAAAGAGGATAATTGCAGCAGGCACAGGACTACGGTTAGTGGTTTCAGGTTCATTGGAAATAGCCCGACAAAATTATTGAAAAGCATTCGTTTAAGCAGGGTGATTATGGTGGTATTTCGGTAAGGCTCTGGCAGGACTCGGTGAAAGGCGCGTGAAAAGGGCCGCCAGGCATGACGATTGAAATCATGTAAGGAATGTGTTAATGCGTGTAAAGCAGGAGCACGCTTCTATTATTTTCTTTGCATTATAGAAAACAGGTACTTCTATGAAAAAGATAAACGACTTTATGACGATACCGGCAAATGCCATTCACTATATAGATCACCGTAGTAAGGCGATCACAAATGTGTTGCTGCATTCCCTGTTACCTGTAGTATTTGCGGGTGGAGCAGATAATCTGCTGCAGAATCTGCTGATCCTTGGTCTGCAGCACGTTGCAGAATGGCTGCAACTCGCTACTTTACTCAAAGCCTGCACGATGGGACTTAAAATTGGATTGGTGGTTTACTTTATCCGTTTTTCTTATAAAATGGGAAACAGGTTCACTACATCAATGCACCGTCAGCTCAGCCGCAGACCGAACCGCGGAGTGAGCCTCATACCGCTGACTTATTCTCACGCCTATCTGGCACATTATGGTGCCGGACAATATTCACAAGCTTAAAATTCCGGTATATGAAATCCCGTTTACACTATTCCGTTTTCGCTTTGATTTTTTGCTGGTTGTGTGTTGCCTACCTTGCAGCCTGCAGCAAGAAGAATGAAGTGTACGCTCCTGCAGCACCCGTTGCGCGCTCCTTGCAGCATATCCGGATGGAAGATGTACGCCATGCAAAGCTTCAGGTGTTTACGCCCGCTGTTCTCCGCGAAAAAATGCCTGTGGTGATTGTATTGTGCAACGATGAGCAAACTGTATCCGTAAGCAGCCTTCGCGCTCTGTGGGGTGATTGTATTATCGCCTGCGTATCCGGAGACGGAACAAACGATGGTAAGAAAACAATTGCTTCGGCTTTGCGTGCTTTATCTGCAAACAGCGGATCGCTGCATAGTTCCGGAGCGTATGCATTGGTCTGCCTGAATGCCTCATGGTCAGAATCAATGCTGCTGTACACATACACTCATAATACCAATAACTACGTGAAATGTGTTGCTGATCTGAGTGGTGCCAGTCCTGCTGAGCTCAGTGGCATTAAAGAATTAAAATCAGTATACCTGAAACCATCATTTCTGTCCGGCGGCAATGCCGCGGCATTAGGCGACAGAATCCGTAAGCTCGGCGTTTCTGTTGAGTTAGCCAGCAATGCTGATAAGGCAGCGCTTCCTCACGGCGTGCAATTTGTAAAAGCGCACCTGTTGAAGTCCTGACCGGGAATAATTTTTTGTTGTGTTTAGTTTGTTTAAGAAAAAGCCCCGCAATTGCGGGGCTTTATTATTTCCTTTCGATAATATACAGGTCTTCATTGTCTCTCTTCATTCGGTAACGTTCCCGTGCGAATTGCTCGAGGCGCTCCGGATCATGCTGCAGCAGAGCCAGATCCTTTTCCATGCTTTCGGTCTCGGCAGTCATCAGGCGAATGCTTTCCTGGATCTCATCCAGCTCCCTGCGCGTGCTGCGTTGCGTCATCCAGTCGTTCTGATCAAAAAAGGTCATCCAGACTACGAATGCCACGGAAGTGATCAGGTACTTATTGAACAGAAGCGAGAAGACCTTTTTCATTATTTACCGAATTTCAGTTTTTTACCGGGATAGTAAGCACTTGCACCCAGCTCTTCCTCGATACGGAGCAACTGGTTGTATTTAGCCATACGATCGGAGCGGGATGCGGAGCCGGTTTTGATCTGGCCGCAATTAAGCGCAACCGCCAGGTCAGCGATAGTTGCATCTTCGGTTTCCCCGCTGCGGTGACTCATAATGGTGTTATAGCCTGCACACTGTGCCATAGATACGGCATCTATCGTTTCAGAAAGCGTTCCGATCTGATTCACTTTCACCAGCAATCCGTTCGCGATATGCTGATCGATTCCCTGCTCCAGGCGTTTTACGTTTGTTACAAACAAATCGTCTCCCACAAGCTGTACTTTATTGCCCAAAGCCTGCGTAAGCATGCTCCAGCCTTTCCAGTCGTCTTCGTCCATACCATCTTCGATGGAAACGATCGGGTATTTCTTGCACCATTTTGTCCAGTAAGCAACAAGCTCCTCGCTGCTCATTTTTGCACCGCCGGATTTGTGGAAATGGTATTTTTTTGCTTTGACGTCCCAGAGTTCGCTGATAGCGGCATCCATGGCGATGGCGACCTGATCTCCGGGTTTATAGCCGGCTTTTTCGATCGCTTTCAGTACCGTTTCAATGGCTTCCTCATTGCTTTTGATATCCGGTGCAAAACCACCTTCATCACCCACGTTTGTGGAATAGCCTTTATCTTTCAATACATTTTTCAGGTGGTGGAAGATTTCCACGCCCCAGCGAAGACCTTCACTGAAAGTAGCAGCACCTACGGGCACTACCATGAATTCCTGGAAGTCGATTTTATTGTCAGCGTGCGCACCACCGTTCAGGATGTTCATCATCGGAACCGGCAATGTTTTTGCATTCGCGCCGCCCACGTAGCGGTACAGGGAGAGGCCTGTGGACAGAGCGGCAGCTTTTGCGGCAGCCATACTTACAGCCAGCGTGGCATTTGCTCCGAGCTTGGCTTTATTCGGTGTGCCGTCTATTTCCAGCATCAGCTCATCGATCTGACGCTGATTGGTCACTTCGATACCGTAAAGTTCTTCGGAAAGTTTTTCGTTGATATGGTTTACCGCCTTCAAAACGCCTTTACCCAAATATTTCTTTTTGTCTCCGTCGCGCAATTCCACGGCTTCGTGCTTACCGGTGGACGCTCCGGACGGCACAGCGGCGCGCCCCATGGAACCATCGCTGGTATGCAGGTCGACTTCTACAGTGGGATTGCCGCGGGAATCCAATATCTGGCGGGCTTTTACTTCGGTAATGAAACTCATAAGGATGATATTTTTTTATTGGTGCAAAAGTAAAACCTTTCGCCGGTATACGAAAAAGCGCCAATTATTAAATTTTCAGAAAAATGCGCGTGTACGGCCTATTTCGCAGCGATAACGGAAATTTCTACCTGTACGCCACGTGGAAGACCGGCCACCTGCACCGTCTCACGGGCTGGGTAATTACCGGTAAAATAAGTGGCATATACTTCGTTCACCGTAGAAAATTTACCCATATCCATCAGGAAAATGGATGTTTTGATCACATGACTGAAATCCATACCGGCTTCGTTGAGGATACCTTTCAGGTTATTCATGACAATTTCCGTTTCTTTTGCAATGTCTCCCTGGAACAATGTTCCGTCTTTCGGATCAAGCGCTATCTGCCCGGACACAAAAAGCATATTGCCGAATTGTACGGCCTGGTTATAAGGCCCGATAGGCGCGGGCGCGGCATCTGTCTTGATTATTTTCTTTTCCATGGTACAAATGTAAGTGAAAGGCTACCTTTGTCCCGTTTTTATGGATCACATTTTGCTGATAGACACGTCAGGAGCTACCTGTACGATAGGACTGGTTCGTGATGGTCAGTACCTGACCGGTATGGAACATGCGGAACAAAAAAGTCAGGCTGCCGCCATTAACCCACTGATAGAACAACTCTGCGCAAAAGCGGATATCAAACTTGCAGACCTCAGCGCGATTGCAGTCTGTTCGGGTCCCGGTTCCTACACCGGGCTGCGTATCGGTATGGCTGCTGCAAAAGGGCTGGCGTTCGCGTTGAATAAACCCCTGATCGTTCATCATAAACTGGAATTGCTGGCGCAGCAGGAGATACAGATCAATGATGCTTTCTGGCAATATGGTGTGGTACTCACAGCTCGTCCCGGCGAATTCTTTTATGCGGCCTATGATGCAGAAATGAATATCCTGCAAGGCCCGTTACACGGTGCAACCGAAGCTATCAAAGCGCTGATCGATTCGCTCTCGGTAACTTCTCATTGTCTTTTAGGTGATGAGGAAGCAGGCCGCACTTTCGGGGAATCTGTAATTCCGCATGCCGTGATCGATCCCGCAAAATGGGCTTTATGGGCGGCGATAAGCTTCGCGAACCAGGATTTTACCGACGTTGCCGCTGCCGAGCCTTTTTACATGAAGGAAGTATATATCCACCCGCGTAAGGACGCCTGATAAGGCTGATCAACTGGGTTTCGACTGGTAAAAGATCAACCTGTTACCGAAAGGATCAGCTACGCTCATTTCATCTGCTCCCCAGGGCTGACTGATAATCCCGGGATTTGCATAGCGGTATTGTTTGTCACTGAGTAATGCATGGTACAGCGTAAGATCGCTGACAGGAATTCTGATCGTTGCTCCGGGACTGGCGTCTCCATGATTCTCTGAGAGGTGCAGTACACACTCATCTTTATAGATCTGCATGTACAGCGGCGTATTTGCTGCCAGGCGTGCTTTCCAGTCGATAATAAACTCAAGGTATTCCACATAAAACTCGCGCGCTTTCTGCTCATCGAAAATGCGAACGATCGGGACTGGCTTGTTGAACTCCATGGTTTATAGGTTTACCCTTGATTTGGGCGCACAAATTTAGGGTTTAAGGGTCTATAGTGTTTCAACTGATATAGAAATGTGGTGTACACCCTTTTTTTAGGATGGGAGACGGTGTAAACAGCCAAAAATTCTGTTCTTTCGTTTTGTGGAAAAATCGTGTGCTGCTCATCTGAGATACAGAAAACGATCTTACTATGGAAGCTAATGTCTTTCCCCGGAACACTTACCTGGATGTAATCTTCCAGGGGCGTAACCAGGCTTACGGAGCCTATCAGCTGAGGATTTCTTACCCGCGCCGGATGCGTATGGCAGCTATCGCTTTGTTTGCCATCAGTGCGCTGATCGCAGCCAGCACACTTGTTTCCTCAAGTTCGAAAGTGCTCCCGGCCGTTCACACACAGGAACTCGTCGTCAGTACATTCGACTACAAGGAGCAGAAAATAAAACAGCCTGAGATCATAAAACCTCCTAAAGTAGAAACCGTACACATAAAAACAGAAGTCTTCTCCAAGCCCGATATCGTAAAAGATCCGGACCCGGCAAGAAGTCTTGCATCGCAGGAATCGCTTCGCAACGCAGTCGCAGGCGTTTCCAGGGGTGAAGGAGAGGGCGATATCAGTATAGCGTCGCAACGCTCAGGCCCCGGAAATGAAGGTGAAGCAATCATTACAGAAGGGGTTAAGAAGGGCTTTGAGGAAACATTTAAAGTGGTAGAGCAGGACCCTCGTTTCCCGGGCGGGGAAGAAGCTTTGCAGCGCTTTCTCGCGGAAAATATACGCTATCCCGAGCAGGCAAAAAATGCCAGACAGCAGGGTAGGGTGGTTTTGCGTTTTGTTGTGGGTAAAGATGGCAGCATCGAGTCGGTTAGTATAAAGCGCGGCTTCGGTTTCGGTTCCGAGGAAGAGGCCATGCGTGTGCTGAACCTGATGCCGAAGTGGATACCCGGTAAAAATAATGGCGTGGAAGTACGCTGCTGGATGCAACTGCCGATCAACTTTCTGCTTGAAGACTAGCGCCGGAAGCGGCGTGCAGACACAATGCCGGGAATCTGCCGCTGCTCCAGCCAGTCGCGCAAAGCACGTTCCATATTCCTGTATTCCGTGCTGAACTTCAAGGGGACCGAACGCGACGGACCGTCCGTATAATGACTGTTGAGCAGTATCTGCAGATCATCGGCGATAAATACCATGATTTCCCTTTGCGTCCCTTCATAATTCAGCGGCCTGCTGGAAATCTGGAACACTTCAGGCGCTAAGGGACTCTGAAAATAGGCGATACCGCAATGTGTCAGAAAATCTCTTATCAGTTCTGTGTTACCGTTTGTGTTCATAGAAGTTCCGATACGCCTGAAACGCATACTGCGGAGAGAAATTATACTGAAGCGGATCATGAAAATGATTGCGAAGAACGGCATCACCATAGGCGGCCGGAAACTGCGCGGGCTATACATCTGCCCAATTACAAACGACGTCAGCAACACCAGGACGAGCACCAGAATCCCTATAGCACTCTGCAGTATGTAACGGTTGAATTTATTGACAGGGTAACGCAGGTGCTTTTTGATAAATGCAATATCCTCCAGCAAAGGGCTGAATGCGCCCTGATCTTTCTGATGGCCTAATCGGTATTTCGGGTTCATAAGGCACAAAAATAAAACATCCGCGTCTGCCTCAGGCGTACGCGGATGTTGCTTTTTCAGTTACCGTAATTAAAGTTTGGTTGCATCTTTCAGGAACTGCTCGAGACCAAGGTCTGTGAGCGGATGCTTCAGCAGACCAAGAATAGAGGTGAGCGGACAGGTACAAACGTCGGCACCTGCCTCTGCGCAACGTACGATATGCAGTGGCGTTCTGATGGATGCGGCCAGTACCTCAGTCATATAGCCCTGTGCCGTATATACATTCACGATCTGCTCGATGAGTTCAATGCCATCCCAGTTGCTGTCGTCGATACGGCCGATAAAAGGAGAGACATAAGTGGCACCGGCTTTTGCAGCGAGAATTGCCTGACCGGCGGAAAAAACCAGCGTACAGTTTGTCTGGATCTCATGATCGGTAAACCACTTAATCGCTTTGATACCGTCTTTGATCATCGGTACTTTTACGACGATATTTTTATGAAGCGCGGCGAGTTTTTTACCTTCTTCAATAATGTCTTCGTAATTAACGGACAGCACTTCGGCGCTTACAGGCCCGTCTACGATGTCGCAGATAGCACGGTAATGGTTCAGAATATTTTCTGTTCCGCTGATGCCTTCTTTCGCCATCAGGCTCGGGTTTGTAGTCACTCCGTCCAGAATCCCGAGATCGTTTGCTTCTTTAATTTGCGCCAGATTGGCTGTATCGATAAAAAATTTCATTACAGATGATTTTCGACTGCAAAGGTAATCTTATCAGTCCGCACATACTACAACTGTGTCAAAATTTGCTGTATCGGTGCATTATCAGCGGAATAGCGCATATGCCAGCAATATGGCCGCTGTGAAGCCGGCAAGGTCGGCAACAAGTCCGCATACGAGTGCATGCCGTGAATTTTTGATGTCGACACTTCCGAAATACACTGCCAGGACATAAAAGGTGGTTTCTGTAGTGCCTTGCAATACCGCGGCCAGTTTTCCCTGGAATGAGTCAACGCCATATTGGTTGATCACATCCACCATCAGACCGCGTGCTCCGCTCCCGCTCAAAGGCTTCATCAGTCCGATCGGAATGGTGGGCACAAAGTCGGTATTGAGTCCGCAGGCAGCCACAACAGCAGCAATACCGTTTACCAGGTAGTCCATGCATCCCGAACTGCGGAATACGCTGATGGCCATCAGCATCGCAATGAGGTAGGGGATGATACGCACCGCAGTGGTAAAACCTTCTTTGGCACCTTCAATAAAGTTGTCGTAGACGTTTTGTTTTTTAATGGCGCCCGCCGCGAGGAACATGATCACAATGAACAGGATGATCGCGCTGCCGATATTACCGATGACACGGCTCATTTCAGCCGGAGGCATGTGTGCAACGCAGAGATAGATGCCGCCTATAAGCGTTGCGAATCCACCGACAAACAGCAATACCGGCAATTTGAACAGGTTGATACGCTGGAACAGCGCAACCATGATAATTCCGGTAAGGAAGGCGATGAAGGTGGAAACAAGTGTCGGCAGGAATATGTCGGCTGCATTGAAATTTTTTACGCCCTGCTCTATTGCGAGCGACTGGCGCATGGCAATCACTGAAGTAGGGATCAGTGTGACACCCGCCGTATTCAGCACCAGGAACATGATCTGTGCATCGCTTGCGGTCTCTTTATCCGGGTTCACACTTTGAAGATCTTTCATTGCATTAAGGCCCAGCGGCGTCGCAGCATTGTCGAGTCCCAGCATATTGGCGGAGAAGTTCATCGTCATGCTCCCGTAAGCAGGGTGGTCTTTGGGTACTCCCTTGAATAAGGTGCGCAGCAAGGGACCGACCCCTTTTGCGAACAGGTTGATCAGACCCGCACGTTCCCCGATCTTCATAATGCCCAGCCATAAAGACATCACCCCGGTAAGCCCGATGGAGATCTCGAAGCCTGTCTTGGAACTATCAAAAAGATTGTTCAGCATCGTGCCGAACAGCTCGCTCTGACCGAAGAAAATGGCTTTGAACGTTGCTACGATAAAGCCGATGAAAAAGAAGGATATCCAGATATAGTTAAGCGTCATGCAGGGATATTGAGTGCGGCCTAAAGCTAAAAATTAATTTTTGAAACAGGCGTTTTTACATCGTGGTAAAACAGCAGCTCCCAGTCTTCCCTTCTTCCCTGTTCAGCATACGAACTGCGCAACTCCATCGCTTTACGCCCATCGTAGTCGTATTTAGCTATGTAGCGTGTTTTTACCTGTTTGTATTGCGGGGCTTCGTCTCCACCGTAGAAAATTTTACGGCCATCGTAATCGATCAGGAATACGATGTGCTGCGGACAATGGCCACCGCTGTGTGTAAACCGGATATAGCCGTCAATATCGCCCTGTTCACCGTTCAGCCAGAGGATGTGTTCCAGTCCCAGTAATTGCTCCACATCCTGCGGTACATAAGACGGGGCGCCTTTTTCGACAGCGAAACTGGCTTCGGGCTGATAGATACAATAAAGTGCATTGGGGAAAGTGGGTTGCACAAGACCATGATCATCAGTGTAAGTTGCGCCACCGATGTGATCTTTATGCAAATGGCTGAACAGCACTTTCGTTACGTCTTCCGGTTCATAGCCGTGTTGCCGCAGATTGTGATGTATCTGCAGTGTTCCATCCGGATTACTGAATCCCAGTCCGGTATCCAGTATAATCAGGTCTTTACCCGTATCTACGAGAAAAGGCTGGATTTCCACCAGCAGCGAACCTGTAGGACGCTGCTCCAGGATATCATTTTCGGGTATAAAGGGGACGAACTTTTTATCGTGCCCCACTGTAAAAGTCCCTTCTGATAAGGGATAGACTTGCAACATTGCTCAGCGTGAAGTTTTAATTATCGTCTGACGGCAGTAATATCTCATATACCTTCCCTTTTTTAGCCGGCAGATTTCTTGCACGCAGCCAGGGGTTCAGTAATTTCAATTCCTTATAAGAGCTGCCCTGATCGGACGCGAAGGTAGCCAAATTTGAAATGGCAGTATCAACGGTGAAGCTGCGGGTATGTAAGGGTTCGTAAACGTCATCGCTCTGGAGAATGTAGCCCCAGGTACCCGCGGAGGCGATCAGATTCTTAAATGTAAGAATGCGGTAGATGTAGCGGTTTGTTTCTTCGGGCAGGGCAAGATCATAGTAATTGTTGCTTCCCTGGAAAGTTGCATGGTTATTATAACCACCCATTCCACAGTTGTAAGAGGCCGCAGCAGCTGTCCAGGATCCGAACTTCTGATATGCCTGCAGGAAATACTGGCAGGCTGCCTGGGTGGCTTTTTTCAGATTGTACCGTTCATCAACCTCGCTTGTCACTTCAAGTCCGTAAACAGGGGCAGTACTGTTCATAAATTGCCAGTATCCCTGTGCTCCGGCGGAGGAGGAGAGGTTTTGCAGACTGCTTTCCGCAACACAGAGGTATTTAAAGTCGTCGGGAATGCCATAGGCTTTCAGCTCTTTTTCAATTACCGGAAACTGGCGGTGGCTTAATTTGAGGATATACATCAGCGAGCCATGCATATAGTAGTTGATCAGTAATTCCCGGTCGTAGCGTTCGCGCACGTCCCAGCGATCCAGCGGCACGGGTTCACCGGCAAACGATGCTTTTTCCGGTAACTGCGGTGCATACCATTTGTATTGCAGGCGTCCGTTTTGCTTCACCTCAACCGTTTCATCATTTTTATTCACTTTACTGAACGCTATCAGCGCCATCGCTGCCACACCTACAGACAGGCCCAGCGCGAATATCTGGATCATTTTACGGTTCTTCATGCTGATTGTTGTTTTGTCTGCTATGAAGTTACGCAAATAAAAAAGACCGGTAAGTTTTCTTACCGGTCTTTTTAAGATGATTACTGTTGTATGATTATCGTATCAATGTTACGTCACCTTTTTTCTCGTAGGTGTTACCGTCTGAACAACGATAGCGGATAAAGTACTGATAAACTCCCATATCCTGAACCGCTCCGCCGAAAGTTCCGTCCCAGCCTTCCAGGTCAGGATTGGCTGTTTCGTATACTTCCTGGCCCCAACGGTTTACCACACGGAATGTGATAATGGTCTGCTTACCGTCACGCAATGGTCTGAAACGGTCGTTTTTACCGTCGCCGTTTGGTGTGAATGCATTCGGCAGACTCAGTTCGCAACATACTTCTGTATTTACATATACAGAGTCTGAGCTCTTACATCCGAAATCATCTTCCACATTCACACGTACATAAGTAGCGTGCTCAATGCGATCAGAAACGGTTGGTACCGTATCGCGGGTAAAGTATACTTCCGGATACCATTTGTATTTGTAGCTCGGATCGTAGTAAGCGGTGAATACCATTGTATCTTTTGTACACAGCTTGGAGAAGAATACTGTAGTGTCTTTTCCGTAATCTGTCACTTTCGCAACGGTTGTGATCTTTGCATAAGGCAATTTACGTACGAATACTTTCTGCTGAATTTCCAGGGAAGGACAGCTGCGATGCCATACGGTCAGTCTCAGCAGTTTTGGTCCCGGATCGTTCCAGTACAACCAGTAAGGACCTCCGTTCAGGGTTTCGCTCGTAACGATTCCTCCGTCGAAATTCCAGTCGTAACGCTCAATGTTCGGAGTAGCAGAGTCAATCGTCAACAATACAGGCTGACCTGCACAGATGTTGTCAATTGTATCCACATAAGCGGTAGGCGCCGTACGTACGGTGATGGTATCAGAGATCTTGAATGTCGCACATTTACCGTTATTTACGTAGAGATTGACAATTTTGTCGCCGTCTCCGTTGAAGCGGAATACTACAGGACCTTGTCCGCCACCGCTGATGAGCTCACCATCGCTGGAGAACCATTTGTATTCGTCGGTTACAGGAGCATTTCCGTAGTAATAGAATGTAGCGGTGTCATACTGACAAACATATTGTTTGGTGTGCAGGATAATGCCGTTCGGCTGATCGTAAACGATTACACGTACACGGGCACGGTCACTCTCACAGCCGTTGATTGTCTGGGAAACATAGTAGTCCACCTGATCAGGGAAACCGGTAGGAGGGATCGGACTGATAACAGAAGGAACGCCGCCGGCTGAATCCAGGTACCATTTCAGGTTTTCTCCTTTCGCTACCAGCTCAGGATCCTGCAGCTGACAGTAAGTAACAGGAGAAGTAACGACTGGTGGCGGCGGTTTCAGGTAAACATTTACCACTACTTTACCGCGGTCGCTCACACAACCATTTACTGTCTGAGTAACATAATAAGTTGCTGTATTCGGAGTGTGCGTAGGTACTACAGGAGCATTTGTGTCTCCGAATCCGCCCACAGGCACGTTATACCAGATTACATTTTTACCATCTGTGATCAGTTTGCCGCTGGCATCGTACTGACACATATTTGCATTCAGCACGTTAGGTACAGGCGGTTTCGGATTTACAGTCACCACAACTGCACGTGCGGAGGATGTACGGCCTTTAGAGGTAACCGTAACATAATAAGTTCCGCTCAGGGAAGGATCTGCATCCACAAAAGTGATCTTAGGACCAACTCCCGTAAATCCGCCGGGACCAGTCCAGGTAAACACAACCGGAGTATCTGCTGTGCTGTAGGCGTTCATCACCACCGAGTCGTGCTCACATACGGTAAGACGTCCGTCAACAGTAGGTTTGCCGAATGGAAGGACATTGATAGGGTAGTCCTGCGTTTCTCCCTGGGTATATTTGCCACAAGGGGAGATTGAAGACAGGGAAGTGGTTTGCGCATAAATAATACGCATTGTAGTCAGTCCTTTTTTAGCGGTAACAGGAATGGTAAAGTCTCCCGTTGCAAGCTGCGGATTGGGTTGCAATGCACTGTACGTATTTGCGTACACCATTTCGGATACCTCGTAGGTAGCGCTTTGATCGTAATCGATATAAACTTTAACGGCACGGGCACTGTTAGAACCGTCGCAGGAACTCAGGCGTGTTTCCAGCGTATATCCGGTACCGGGTTCCACATCTATCGGAGCGATAGCCAGTGCGCCGCTTGTAAAATCTGAATAGCCCAGTGTTGCCGGTCCGCATGGTGTTGTATTGGTAACACCTGCCAGTTTCACACTCAGGATTTTTTCTTTGCCGATGGTGGTTGCCTCAGATGCACAGTCACAGTTGTAAGGCGGTGCCATCGGTACATAAATTACTTTGGAAGTATCTGAAACCGATGTGGCCACACAGGTAACGACACAACGGTAGTAGGATGAAACCGACTGAACCGTTTTGATGTTCACCCTGGAAATGCTGGAGCTGCCGAGGTTGGCCCATGGGCCTGTAGCGCTTGTACTCACCTGCCATTGGAAGGAGAGGCCATACGCCAGCGTATTTCCGGTGAGGGACAATTCGAGGCTGTCGTCAAAAATACAATATGCCGTAGTGGATGACTTCGCGCTGCCCGCAGCCGGTTTCAGCTTACAGGTGTCGGAGTGCATCATGAAATACACATTCGGACGGTTTTTTGATGAGTCGGTAGCCGCGGATGTTGCACGCGCACCATCGCAGACACCACTGCCCAGACCGGTAGAGGCGCTCGCAGTAAATGTACGGCTTCCATTAACGCCCAGATTCCGCGTCATTTCCACAGAGGCATTATACAGATCAATTCCAGACCAGAAACAGGTTCCGACGATGATATTGTCCGTTCCGTTCCAGTAATAGGGTGCAGAAAAGTTGAACGTATTGTATCCCAGGATCGGCACATATGACGCTGTTTTATTGTTCCAGCGAAGCGTAAGCGAAGAGAATGCAGGAACAGTAGCGGCTGTAAGATCAGAAGCTGACCAAGAATCTACATAAAACCGCAGATCGGCATGACCGATCGCAGAGTTGGTAGCCTTAACCAAAAACGACATCGCATCGATCCAGCCCGGCTTGAAGCCCAATGCCGTCATCTCAGATGCTGTATACAGATAAACAGCTTTCTGGCCGGCTTTGTTGTTACCAAAGGGTGTCGGATACTCGTTTACAGCATTTTGATCTGTACCGGTTCCCACTTTCTTCAGTTGCGCTGAAGAAGGAAGAACGCCTCCTGCCAGCAAGGCTCCCGCACACAGGAGTTTTCTGGCGGTGGAAGAGTGGCGACCAAGGGTTTTAATAAATCTTGTAATCATCTTTTAGTGTTTTAATAAAATGTCCTTTCTACTCGCGGAATAGTTAAAGAGCCCTTAAAAATAGTTATTTTATTCAAAAAAAAGAAAAGGGTAGATAAAACTATTTTTTATTATTGATTATCAATTGCTTAAGTGGTTATGCAAGCCAATTTACTGTTTAATGAAAGGAATCGACGTCTGCACTCCGTTCTGGTCGATCTGGCAGTAATAAAATCCAGGTATCAGTCCGGCCACAGATATCGATATCGTAAAGTTTTCTGCGTTATTGGTTTCACGGGTTA
The DNA here is from genome assembly GCF_039540495.1 of Rurimicrobium arvi. Taxonomy (NCBI): domain Bacteria; kingdom Pseudomonadati; phylum Bacteroidota; class Chitinophagia; order Chitinophagales; family Chitinophagaceae; genus Rurimicrobium; species Rurimicrobium arvi. The sequence continues at coordinate 43,656 of NZ_BAABEZ010000001.1, forward strand.
CTTCCTGCCCGAGTGTATTATATATTATTACAGACGTATGTTGGGGGAATTTGGTTTGCTGTTGATGGATAAATAATTGCTGTGCGGCCGGGTTAGGATATACTGAAATTGTCTTGGATCCGGCGGCTGTTTCAGAAATCGAAACGGTTTTATCCTGCTTATAGAAGAAAAGTCCGCCATGCGTGTTGCCCACCACCATTTCATATTTCCCGTCTCCATCAATATCGGCCACGGCCGGTGCGGATAAAAAAGAGCTGGTACGGTAGTTCTGGGACAGAATATTGGAGTACGCGCTATCCAATCTTGTAAAATAGCCGAATATAGCTCCGCCTTCAAAGCCCGAAAATCGGAAAAGGCGTCCGGAACGGCTGCCAACCAGCAGGTAATCACGGCCGGTATTATCTATTTTCCCGATAAACGGCGCACTGTTTCCCACGGTAACTTTTTCCGGATCCACCTTTGCAAAGCCCAGCTGATCGTTGGTAAATACAAAAGAGGAGCTGCCCGCTGTGGTGCTGGCGTTCTGGTAATAGTACAGATATCCGGACTGGTCGCCCAGTACAATATCCTTAACACCGTCTGCGTTCATGTCGTAAATAACCGGCACGGCCGTACCATTGCAGGATACAGGATCTTTCACAAAATCGCGTACGGTATCCAGACTGCTCAGGCTCCATACGGGACGCGCACTCGCGGAAACAGCGGTATTTTTTATATAGTCTACATAACCGTTCGTATGGCCCATTACAAAATCATCCTTGCCATCATTATCCACATCGCCGATACCTACGGAAATACCCCTGAAACGCTTGGATTGCAGGTTCAGGAAATTGCGGTCTATTATGCTGAAAGACGGATTGCCCGGAGTGCTCGTGTTTTCAAGATACATTACACTGCCGATGTATAAACCGGTCGATTTCTCGTAATAGCCTTTGTTTCCGATAAAAAGATCTGGTTTGCCGTCCCGGTTGTAATCGTAAAAAAACGGATAAGCTCCTGAGCCGACATCGATCATTTCACTCGTAAATAAGGAATCTGATTCGAGTTTGAAGGAAGGGTGGCTGTCTGATGCGATATTCCGGAAAAAGCGCACGCAGCGGTAATCTTCTGATCCGCCGGTTCCGTTGGGGGAGACAAGCAGGTCACGGTTCCCATCCTGATCTATATCCAGATGAAATACAGCGGCCCATTGTGCGATCTTTACGGTGTCGCCGAGTGTAGTCCAGGCGGTATCCTGGTACACCATACTATCCCTTAATCCTGTTGCCGCTTTTGAGTTTTCCAGGTATACAACGTAGTCAAAAGCGCGGTGTCCGTCCAGCACATCGTAGTCACCGTCACCGTCCATATCCAGCAGACACGGCGCGTTGCCACCGTCGGTGATTTTTGAGGTACCTGCGTCATCGGTGGTGCGGGACAGAGCGGAGTTGTCGCAATAAATCCCTAATGTATGTGTGCGCAAAACCCCCTGGATCATTTTCCCCCAGCAATGGTCCGCAAGGCGGACTGTAATAGAGTCCGTAGCGTAACCGTTTTCCACCTGCATATTCTGGTACCAGTTCATATAATATCCGTCGCCGTAATAGGAAAGGAAATCCAGGTCGCCATCATTGTCTACGTCTACTATAGAAGGGATGTCCCCGGGATTTACTTCTGCATTCACCCAGCCGATCGTCTTCTTATCATTGTTGTAGTAAAGTCCCTTATACAGGCTGAAGCAAAGCTCGTTTGAGCCATTATAATACCCTTTGTAAGCGGTAAATCCCACACCCCCGGAATGGAACAGGTCCATGATGCCGTCGCGGTTATAATCCCGCATGATCAGGTAGTTGTTGCAGATAGGGAAGTTTTTCGCGTATTGTGGCCGGTACCGGTAATTCGGGTGGGACGCGGTCCCAAAATTGAGGAAGGTCTTGATATAAGGCTGATCCGGAAAGTAAACCACCAGGTCGGATAAGCCGTCGTTATTGAGGTCGGCGAGTGAAAATTGCGGATTGTTGAAGCCCCCGCACCAGGCAAGTTCTTTTTTGTCCCCGCTTTCTGTTATGGTGACAGAACTGTCTTCCACATATACGTTGCCTTCAAACTGGGCGTTTGCAATGCCATAGCTGCCCAGCATCAAGGCTGTGAGACTCAATAATCGTTTCATGGTATGGAGATTTCTACTACTAAATTACGGATTCATATTTACGTAATGGTGAATCCGGCTCCTTAAGGAACAAATTATACACCTGTTTGTCTACAAAAGACGGTATCAGTTTATTCAGCCAGACCGCTAATTTTCCCTGCCTGGTCATTACCAGTGTACGTTTTCTGCCGGCCATTGCAGCAACGATCAGTGCAGCACACGCTTCCGCGCTCATCAGTTTCTCTTCTTTCAAAGGTGTCTCTTTCTGAGCTGTTCCATCGGCGCTGAGTGCGGTGTTCCGGATATTGGAAGCCGTGAAGCCGGGGCTCACCCACATGACATGTACACCGGTATGCAGCAATTCCGTGCGCAATGCTTCGAGAAAACCCTGCATGGCAAATTTGGATGCGGAATATCCGGTGCGTGCGGGTAATCCCCTGTATCCGGCAATGGAAGAAACACCGGTGATGATGCCTTTGCTCTTCATGATATGCGGTAAAGCGGCCTTTGTGAGGTGCACCGTTCCCCAGAAATTGATATTCATCAGGTTGTGCAGTACGCTGAGATCCAGGTCCTCGAAAAGTGCACGCATGCTTACACCTGCATTATTGATCACACCATCTATGCGGCCCCAGCGTGTCTGGGCTGACTGTACGAAGCGTTCGCACTCTTCGTAAACCGATACATCGGCCTGGTGTAATAATATCTTATTATGATCAACCGAAGCAAATGCCTGTGTCAGTTTCTGAAGATCGCGCGCACAGAGCGCAACATTTGCCCCTTCGGCAATGAATGCCAAAGCAAGCGCTTTGCCGATTCCGGAAGATGCTCCCGAAATCAGTATTACTTTATTTTGAAATCGCATAGAGAATGTACGTGTAGCGCAACAAAAATAACAATTTTGTGCTGGTGTTTTTCTACATAAACTCGTGTATATTCGCTTGAACACAGGCCTAGAGGCCTTTATTTGTAACGCTCACCTATTAAAATGAAATCAATTGACAGAGACGATCATTAGCCTGGACACAATTAACCCGCTTGAATTTGTCGGTGTTAACAACAACAAATTTGACATCCTGAAGAAAAAATTTCCCGCACTGAAAATCCTTTCCAGAGGTACGCAGATCAAGATGTCGGGAAAAGCAGAAGAGGTAGAAGCTGCCGTTGGTAAAGTGAAGCAGCTGATCGGCTACCTGGAGCGTAATGGACACATTTCTGAGAATTATTTTTTACGGATACTGGGCGATGAAGAGCTCGGCGAGCTTTCCGCAGATGAACTGACGAGCGGAGACGTACTCGTTTTCGGTCCCAACGGAAAAGTAATACGCGCGAAAACGGCGAACCAGAAAATGATGACTTCCGTGTCGGACAAAAACGACATTACGTTTGCAATCGGACCGGCCGGAACCGGTAAAACCTATACCGCTGTAGCCCTTGCGGTACGTGCTTTGAAGAACAAAGGTGTGCGGAAGATCATTCTGACACGCCCTGCGGTGGAAGCAGGAGAGAACCTCGGGTTCCTGCCCGGCGATCTGAAGGAAAAAATCGACCCGTACCTGCGTCCCTTATATGATGCGCTCGAGGATATGATCCCGATGGATAAGCTGAATTATTATATGACCAACCGCGTGATCGAAGTGGCACCGCTGGCATATATGCGCGGGCGTACGCTTGATAATGCGTTCATCATCCTCGATGAAGCGCAGAATACCACCGACCTTCAGCTGAAAATGTTCCTTACGCGTATCGGAGCCAATGCCAAAGCGATCATCACCGGTGATATGACGCAGATAGACTTACCGAAGAACATGCGCTCCGGGCTTGCTAAGGCCGAACGTATCCTCAACACGATTGACGGGATCGGGTTCATCCGCCTCGACGAATCGGATGTGGTGCGCCACCGTCTCGTGAAGCAGATCATCAAGGCCTATGATAAGGCACAGGAGCAGGAAGATAAATGGGAAGAAGAGCGTCGTGATGCCCGCCGTAACGAGAATACGAACAAAAATGAGCGACCCATTTGATTTTTTCATTTTTCTCTATACCTTCGGAGCACCAAAAAGCATCCAATGAGATTTTCTGCTATAGCTATTACTTTTTTTGCATCCGTTATCGCGATAGGAATGAGTTCCTGCACTCAGGAGTACCGTTGCCAGTGTACCATCAAATATTCCGGTATGGCAGGTCTGCCTGATAGTTCCATGAATGAATATACCATCAAAGACACAAAGAAGAAAGCTCAATCGCTGTGTAAAGAGAACTCCGTAACCATGGATAAGAACGGGGTTACGACTACTGAAACTTGCCAATTGTTTTAAAAGTATAGTTGCATTAATATCGAAAACGGGAGTATAGCTCCCGTTTTTTTTATGTGCTTCACGCAGGTTTTCTGTTACCTTTGTTGCATGAGCAGTCAGGAAAAATGGATCACCGTATTTCGCTCTACGAATTCGGTACATGCTGAAATTATACGCGGTAATATTGAAAATGCAGGCATCCCCTGCGTCATCCTCAACAAACAAAGCAGTTCTTACCTGACCACGCTCCCCGGTGCCGTGGAACTGCAGGTGCCTGCTCAATTCCTGGATCAGGCCTTATCCCTGCTGCGTGAAGCAGGCGACATAGAATAGGCGACATAGAATAATCATATAATTCCGTTTGAAATAATGAAACGTTTACAGTCCGGTATTTTCGGTGTTGCGATGCTCTTGCTTGTCGCCACACCAGACACCTACGCCCAGGAAGGTTCCTCTCAGGAAAACAAAGGGCACATGTATTTCTCTTGGGGATATAACAAGGAATGGTATACCAAAAGCAATATCCACGTAAAACAGGAGTCGCTCGGTAATGACTATGTGTTTAACGGTATACTGGGTAAAGACAAGCCAGGCTGGAACACGAAGAGTATTTTCAAACAGCCTATCTCCATTCCGCAGTATAATTACCGTCTCGGATACTGGTTTGACGATAACTGGGCTGTGGAACTGAATTTCGATCATACCAAATACCAGGTGGAACAGGAACAATTGCTGCATGTTACCGGCACTGTAAACCATCAGGCCGTGGACACGTACCTGATCAACCGCGGTAATATTCTCTGGCAGCTGAACAACGGTGCCAATTTCTTTCTGTTCAATATCGTCCGGAGGGTGCAGATACCTAAAATGCATTACCGCAACTTCAATGCCTCTCTGCTTACAAAGGCAGGCGTCGGGTTTATGGTGCCGCATGTCGAGAATACGATCTTCGGCAGATCGAACAATCCCGGATTTCAGTTCGGGGGCTGGGATATAGGTGCAGAAGCCACCTTAAGGCTTACCTTCTTCCGCTATGCTTACCTGGAATATTGCAACAAGCTCGTGTATGCCCGCTATTCAGGATTACAGGTCGCGGAAGGCAAGGCAAGGCAGGCATTCGGTTGCTATGAGATGATTCTGAATCTCGGTGTGAACTTCCCCGTGAAACGTCGTCACACCCAGCCGGAAACAGTAAAAGAGCAAAGCCGATGAAACGGTATCTGGTTGCGGCGTTCAGCCTTTTCCCCTTCCTGGCTTCTGCCCAGCCAGGTGTGAAAAGACCCAGGCTGGTCATAGGAATTGTCGTGGACCAGATGCGCTGGGACTATCTGTACCGGTTTCAGGACCGTTACGGATCCGGCGGATTCAATCGCCTGTTGCAGGAAGGGTTCAACTGTCAGCAGACATTCCTCAATTATATTCCCTCTTACACCGCTCCGGGGCACACCAGTATTTACACCGGTACTTATCCTGCTTTGCATGGAGTTACAGGAAACGACTGGCCGGACAGAAAAGAAGGTACATCCGTTTATTGCTGTGAAGATGCATCGGTCAGCCCGGTTGGCGGAAGTGAAGCCGCCGGCAGGATGAGTCCGCACCGGATGAAAGCAACTACGATAGGCGATGAATTGCGACTCGCGACAAATTTCCGTTCACGCGTTTTTGGAATTTCCCTGAAAGACCGCGGCGCTATTTTGCCGGCCGGCCACAGCGCAAACGCAGCATACTGGTTTGACGACAGTACCGGAAATTTCATCACGAGCTCTTTTTACCGTAAAGCATTACCTGAATGGGTTGTTCGCTTCAATGGAATGCGCTATGCCGATTCAATGCTCGCATATCCCTGGAATACGCTGTATCCTGTTGCGTCCTATCGTAACAGTATCAGTGATAATAATGCTTACGAATATACACTGAAGGGAGAATCGGAACCGGTATTCCCGCATCGTTTCGGACCTGGCGATTATAAGGCGATACGTCGCAGCCCGCGCGGAAACGAGCTTAGTTTTCTGTTCGCGAAAGAACTGATCGCTCAGGAACATCTCGGCGAACGATCCTGTGATATGCTCGCGCTCAGTCTGTCTGCAACGGACTATGTAGGACATGCCTATGCACCTAATTCGGTTGAAGCCGAAGATATGTACCTGCGGCTCGACAGGCAACTTGCATCTTTTCTCCGCTTTTTAGACAGTTACCTGGGTGAAGGCAATTACCTGCTGTTTCTGAGCGCGGACCATGGTGCCGCACACAATGCACTCTGGCTGCAGGATCAGCGGGTACCGGCCGGGACATTATCGGAAACGGTATTGGCGGCAGCACTCAATAAGTATCTGAAAGTACAGTTTGGTGCGGATTCACTCGTTTCCGGCGTTTTTAATTACCAGGTTTTTTTAAATGAGCCATTGCTCCTTTCGCGGCACATAGATCGTATTGCACTGAAAACCGCAGTGAAACAATACTGCTTGTCACAGGAAGGAATAGCCTATGCAGCAGATATGGAAAATCTCGCTTCGGAAACGATGCCTGCGGCGCTGAAAGAATTGCTTTTAAACGGCTATTATCCCGGACGGAGCGGTTCTGTGGCGGTCGTTTACGAACCGGGTTGGTATTCGGATGGTAAAAAAGGAACCACACACGGCACCTGGAATCCCTACGACCGGCATATTCCTTTGCTGTGGTATGGCTGGCATATACCGCAAGGGGAAACATTCGATGCGGTTGCTGTTACTGATATCGCGGTTACGCTGGCGGCGCTGTTGCATATACAGCAACCGGATGCCGCAACCGGAAAAGTAATCGGTAAGATAACGGATCAGGAACGATAAACTATTCCTCTGGTTCGGAAAGGCCCCGCTCATTCAGGGTGCGGCGATCCTTACGCTCGTTACGCAGATGCAGGATGGTGTCGCCGACCATCAGTTTGATGGTTCCCCATATGATCGTGATATCGAGCCAGAAACTCTGGTTCTGTACATATTTCAGATCGATAATCGTACGGGCTTTCACATCCTGTACGGTGTTTACGTGGCCCTTGTAGCCATTGATCTGTGCGAGCCCGGTGATACCCGGTTTTACGAGATGGCGTTGCTGGTAATTCGTGGCAATCTTCTCAAATTTCTCGTTGTCGCTGATCATGTGCGGACGCGGGCCCACGACACTCATATCGCCTTTGAGCACATTGATGAACTGCGGTAGTTCGTCTATACTGCTGTTACGCAGGAATTTGCCGACACGTGTAATACGATCGTCGTTGGTAACGGCAGCTTTGGTATCGGCATGCGCATTTTTTACCATCGTACGGAATTTGATGCAATCGAATACAGAATTGTTCAGCCCGTTGCGCTTCTGGATGAAAAATATAGATCCTTTGCCTTCCAGCTTAATGGCGATGAAGACAATGGGAAAAACGATCGGGAAAACGATTACAATAACGAGCAGAGAAAATACAATGTCAAACGCCCTTTTAGCCATTTGATGTATTTTGAAATGCGTCATTTTTATCTGTAATTCGATAGATTGTTTGGGTAATATTTGACCGGGTGTATAGCTCATTTCATACATTTTTGTTGACGTACCTGATCTTGGGTGGCAGGCATCTGTCGGGGTATAAAATGTTTAGTGTTTTCAGGGTGTATTAAATCAAGTTGAAGTACGCGTTATTTTAAGATTAAATCTGCAATCTCATGGGGCGCAAAAATAAAAAATAATTGTCAACAACTGATCAAAACCTTCAGCTCACACAATCAATTAGTTTTTCTTTAAGAAGTGAAAACATGTGATCCTCAGAAAATTGGGTCTCTATTTTGACAATATTATTTTTTCTGCTTTTTTCAAAAAAGGCATCATGGTCTCCCATGATCAGCGCCTGCAACTCTTTTTCATCGGAGAAATACAGCGCGTCTGACTCCAGAACGGATTTATTGAAGATATTATTGTGTGCCAGAATATTACAGCCGCAGGCCATTGCTTCCAGCAGGGAAGGATTGGTGCCGCCCACGCTGTGACCATGGAAGTATAGCCTGGAAAAGTGCCGCAGGCTGTTTATTTCGTCTTTGTCGTAAATCCCCTGGACAAAGCGGATATTCGGATAAGCGCCATAGCGCTCCACCATTATTTTGCCAAAGGGAGTGCCCGTACCACCCACGAGGATCAGCTGCTGACCGGGTAGGTCTGTATGGGCGCGGATGATCATCTCGACATTGTTCTCAGGTTCCATACGTGCGATAAGCAGGTTGTATTGTCCCGGCTCGAGTGCCAGCCGCTCCGGGTAGGATACGGAATACGCACCGGGTATATCTGCAGTATAGGCAGAATAAAAGGAATTGCACCCGTACTTTTCGTCCAGGTAAGCCTTGATGCCATAGCTGTCCGCAATCAGCTGATCGGCGTGTTTGACGGCCAGTTTTTCCGAATATCTGAGGAATCGCTGCACCTTGCTGCTGTATTTGCTGCGCTTCCATTCCAGCCCGTCCATATTTGTTACGAGGGTCACCCGATTGGGGATCAGGAAATTGAATACCGCGCTGCTCGTATAGCCGAGCTGGTACACAATGTCAAAGTTTTGTTTCCGGATATCCATAATACAGCCCAGATCATAAAGGAATTGTCCTGCCGTACCGATTTTTTTTTCCGGGTCGTAGATGTGTTTTATCTGCACTCCCTTGTACGTTCTTTCCCGGTATGGATGATCATGTGAATTATACACTGTAACTTCAAAACCTTCTTTTACCAGGTACACCGACAACAGCTCTGCATATTGTTCAAAGCCCCCGTAATGATTGGGTATTCCCCTGGTTCCTAATATCGCAATCTTCATGGTGTGGTACTTGTTTCTGCCGGTGTTTTACGGATGTACAGTATATGATAACCGAGTAATGTATTGAAAAAGGCAAAGAAGAAAATTCCTTTGTTCGCATCTATGATGTCCTCTGTGATAAAGCCGAGGCAGGTAAGCGTAAGGAACGCCACATAAAGGAAATTTTTACGGGAAACTGCCAGTCTGAAAAAATACGCCAGCGCTGCGAGGAATACGATGAGTCCCGCTACGCCGTGCTTGATCATAACGGAAAGGTATTGGTTATGACTGTTGAACTGTTCCCGGAACGATACCTGGTAGTTATGTTTTTTGTACTCGACGAGCAGCAAGGGAATCTCATCGCCGGTACCATGTCCGAACAGCGGCTTTTCGCGGATGATCTTCCAGGCACAGGCCCAGCGCCAGCTTCTGGGTTCCGGGTTACGTGCTGTAAATACCTGCTTACCCGTTTTGAGATCCGTTGATAGCTCCGTTGTGAACCGTTCGCGTATATAATCCGAGCGGCTTAAAATTGCCGCAAACAAAGCCAGCGACAGCACGGTGATGAGATAATATTTTTTCCGGTTCGCTACACTGAACAGCGGGAACACGAACAACAGGGTAAAAACCAGCGATAAAATTCCATTCCGCGACTGTAAAAACAGCAATCCGACGGTGAGTATCATCACGGATGCGAGGTATAAAAGACGGTACCTTTTTCGGGTGCTTCTGGCCAGTTTATCAACAAGGAACAGCATCGACATAGACGCGTACAGGGAAAGATAAGTGGCATGCGTACCGATAGGCGCACTGAAATTGTGGTTGAAAAAGCTGTAGGTAAACAGGTAGCGCAGCGGCAACTGTGCAGAGTAGATCAGATCAAGTGCATTGATCAGCAGGAATGATATGGCAAACACACAAGAGCCTGCAAAAACCGCAAAAATCAGATTGACTTTCTCAGCAGTCGGTTTCCCGATGGCCAGCGGAAGCAGTATTGGGAAAATTGCAAATGCAAGCTGCCGTTCTGTGAGATAATGCGCGCGCCATCCGTCCGTGGAATACCAGATCCCCGATAAGCTCAGCAATATTGCAAACGCAAACAGGGGAAATGCAGGGGGAATCTGCCGGATCTTTTTCAGAGATATGTCGATCAGTGAAGCACCGGCAATGACAAAGATCATGAAGGTGCTGTAGAACATATCGAATGGCAGGAAAGCAGCAAACAGAGCACACAGAATCACGCGGATTTTTTCCATCGCTTGCTCACTGCTGTCTCCGGCTGCGGGTAGGTAATTGCTTAATCTGTCCATTCGTTCTCGTTAGCTTTTAAATGCCGAGCGTTTTTTTATAGGCATTTAGTGTCTGGATGCCGGTATTCATCCAGCAATAATCTTTTATTTCCTGTTCGAAGTATTCCATTTTATTGGGAAATGCAGCTGCCTGTGTGATACTGTCTTTTATAGACCGGGCATCGTCCGGCTCACATACGAAGGTGTTCCTGCTTTTGAAGTAGTCCAGGGTGTCGCCATATTTAGTGATCACCACATTACATCCGCAGAACATGGCTTCGAGCGTGGACAGACCTGTGGTCTCAAACCAGCTGGGCAGAATATGCACTTTCGCTTTGCGGAACAAATCCCGCAGCGTTGTTTTATCGACAAAATCCATAAAGTGCACATTAGGCCCTGCCTCCTGCCTGCATTGCTCCAGGTATTTCTGATGGTTGGGTGCGGCTTTCCCGACAATATACAGTTGGAAGTCTGTGTCTTTGAGGGCGCGGATCACGTTCAGTTGATTTTTGCGTCCTTCGATACGCGCTACGCACATGACCATTTTAGGATCCTTGCGATCAATATCTTCCTGCGTGCAATTGAAAAATCCGGGATCGGCAGCATTCGGTATTACGGCATAGCCGCCCGCTTCCGGGAAATCTTTTTTCAACCTTCTGTATTCATTCTCCGAATTAGGCAGAAGCAAGGCGGTATGTTTCAGGATATAGCGGATCGATTTTTTATGACCCCAGACAAGATACCGCGGCGAAACGATCGTTTCCCGGTTGATGATCCTGCGCGCAATTACCTTCAGGTATTCTTTCTGCGATGCGTTCAGCAACCGCATAACCACATCTTTCGGACTTTTGATCTGAGCATTTTTTTCAAAGTCTTCATACAGCAGGTATATCGATGAGACAACGAAAGGCTTTTTACTTTGTTGTATATGATACAGCATATCCGAAGGCCGGATGATATTGAAAAAATGGAGCAGATCGTATTGCGCATAATCTATGTTTTTCTGATCGCTCAGCACAATATCCACCGTCACGCCAAGTTTGCGTAATTCTTCGGCAGTCTTGATCACCTGTATCGTGTCGCCGCCTGTGACTTTATATAACGTGGCGCGGGAAATAAACAACACCTTCATAAATCGGACGCTATCTGTTTTTTATTTTGTTGTATAGTTTTTCTATGTTTTTTCTACCGGCGAACGTAAGCAGGTAAAGCGCATAAGCGTTCAGGGAAAGCGGTTTCATTGCAATGACACGCCTTATATTTTCTCTGGCAAGCTCAGGACGGTAATTATCCCAAAGGTACTTCTTCGCCAGTAAGAGGTGATAGGAATATTCCTTTCTTTCCCTTGAAATGGAGCGGTAGCTATCTGCCAGCGTTTGCCATTCTTCACCGGTGAGTGTTCCGTTCTGTACGGCTTTTGCTTTCAGCGCGCGGAACACCGGCGGATAATGCCTGTCGTCGACAGTGACGGAAGACGCATTCAGCCGTATATCCATAAGGCTTTGTTTCAGGTTTTGCACCTTGCCTTCACGGATAAGCCGCGACCATAAAAAGTAATCTTCAAATGCAACTGCTCTTTTTTCATAACCACCGAGTTTGCGTACCACATCGGTACGGTACATAACGGAACTGTGAATAAAAGGACAATACTCATAAAAGTGCGAGCGGATCTCGGTATCGCTGTATCCGGTATGGGTGTTGTAAAACTGAAATACAAAATTGCCCTGTTCGTCCATATAGCTCACATCGGATGCCACAAGTACGTAATCCGGATGAGCCGTAAGAAATTCGTATTGCACGCCGAGTCGGTCCGGAAGACAGATGTCATCTGCATCTGCGCGGGCGATCAGTGCACCGCGTGCCTGTGCGATGCCCGTATTCAGCGCTGCTGCCACACCGCTGTTTTCCTGATTGATCAACACAATGCGCCTGTCGGCATAAGATCGTATGATCGCTTCGGTATCGTCTTTCGAACCGTCATTCACGATGATCAGTTCAAAATCGGTAAAATGTTGGTTCAGTACACTGTCCACCGCCTCTCTGATGTACAGGGCAGCATTGTACGCCGGCATCACTACCGAGACTTTGGGGATATCAGGCGTCATGAGATGGGGCAAACTTTTTTACGGTGGAGGAATCTGTTTCGTTTTTCTTCATGTCGATAAACAGCAGCAATTCAAATATCACGACAACAGAAAGTTGTTCAAACCAATAATCCGTGGCGAGCATCAACAACACAACCGGTATCAGCAGTTTCCCGTAGGACAACCGGGAATAGCGACGCAAAAAATAGCCTACATACAGAAAGACGAACGCGAGCAAACCGGCTAATCCGTATTCCCCGGCAAGCTGGTTATATACCGAGAATGGCGTGTTCATAACCGAATGTTTATCGGGCGGCTGGATAAAGAAATAGGTCAGTACCTTCAGATGGTTGTCCTTAAATGTGGGTGTGATGCGCTGATAGCGGGATGGGTAGTTACCGAAAATTCCGAATCCGGATGCTTTAAATGCGACTTTAGAAGAAAAATTTCCAGGCCCTGCCCCGATCAGGAAATGACTGAAGTTTTGTGTCCAGTAGCGGGCTGTCTGATCAAATGCGATCCACTTGCCCGGCTTATGTTGCAACGATGGATTGTCTGTGCAGGATCTCAGCGAGTCGCCATATATTTTTTCAGAGAAAACAAGATTATGCCTGAACGAAGCCTGTTGTTGACGGATAAATTCCGAGTCGGCGGAAATATCCTCCATTTTTTTCTTTTCGCGGTAAAGGGCTTCCTTAATTGTGATTTCCCGGAAGATATTGTTTTCCCTCGCAAGTTCACTGTCGTATCGGGCGGCGGTAGTATTGTTTTCCGCTTCTTCATCTGCATGCTGGATGCCCAGTTCTGAATTTTCCGTTGGCAGATCTCCGATCAGCGCTGTAGCATGAAATTTTTCCAGCGTATAGCGCAGGTTGTTCGGAGTGACTTTCACGAGGAAAAACAGGATCATGCTCAGAAAGCAGAATACGAGGGTTCTTGTGAGGCGGGTGCGTGCAAACAGCAGCATTCCGGCACATAGTACCAGCAGCAGAATGTTGTTGATGTTACTGGTGGTGATCAATACAATCAGCAGGCTGAGTATCGAATAGCCGTATTTCCCCCTGAAAAAGAAAAATACAAACCCCAGCAGCATGATGCAGGAATTGGTGGTAGATACATCCCGGAATATCCCCAATATGTGGTCGCCTGTCGAAACATGGTAGTGATAGTTCATACCCGCATACATAAAAGGGTTTATAGTATGCGTTTCGAGCATAATGGCTCCTATTGCTGCCAGACTTACTGCGGCATTCAGTAACAGAAAAAATGTGATGGTGTTGGCTGCTCTGGCACTTCCCGACCGTTCCACGGAAAGCATCAGCTGATGGGCCGTCAGGAAAGAGACCATCCAGAAGAGCATGCTCAGAAGGGCGGCGAGCGTGTAGTTTTGCGTTAGTGTATTGTAGTGGGTAAGGCAATAGATAAGCCCGATAACGATCATTGCCGGATAAAACAGCGGAAGCCTGCCCTTTCCTGCTTTAAAACGGAAATCGGGGCGCAGTACAAAAGCAAGTACCAGGCCCGCAAATTTCACCAGCAGACTGGAATAGGTGATCGTGCACAACAACAGCAGCAACGGCACGTCCAGCTGACGATACCACCCGGTCAATACCTGTTTTATCTTATTAGCGTTGCTCATTTTTATAGTTTCCCGTCACTCTGGTGTATAATTGAATATGGTCGGCGGCACATTTGCTGATGTCGAACAGTTGCTCAACTTTTGCGCGACCTTTTATTGCCAGCTCGTCCCGGAGCTGTTCGTCTGTTAACAACAATATTGTTTTGCGCGCAATTTCCTCAATATTATCGGGATCCACGAGCAATCCTTCTGCTCCGTCCCGGATAATTTCAGGACCGCAGGTGCGTTTCGTAAATATGGTCGGACAATAATTACTCATTGATTCGATGGCGACCAGCCCGAAAGTTTCCGTAAAGGAAGGCAGCAGGCTTAGTGTAGCGGTGCGCATATGCTGCAGCAATACTTCACGTGGCTGATGACCCCGGAACACAACACTGCGTAACGTTTCATCAGAGAGCATTTGTTTCAATGGTTCCTGGTTGCCTTTACCCAGAATGATCAGTTTTGCATCCGGAACCTCGCGCAGTACCAGGGGCCACGCTTTTACGAGTTGGAACACCCCTTTATTCGGCACCAGCGAACCGGCAAACAGCACTGTCCGCTTATCACGGGGCAGGGTGGGGCGTTCCGGAAGACGGATACCGTTATATAGCACCGAAATTGTCTGTTGCAGGTCGAACAGCTTTTTATTGATGCCGGCCGCAAATGCGCTTACAGCGGACAATGCGTCTGCTCTTTCTATCAACTGCCTGTCTGTGCGTGCGTCCTGCCATCTGAGTTTTGTGTGCAGCACATCGCTCATATAACTCTGCGATCCGTGAAACTTCAGAAGCACCGGTATGCTCAATCCGGGAAGCACCGGGTTTTTCAGCCCCATATGATACGCATAGCTCACCCAGTCCGGATGTTCAACGATATCGATTTTGTATTTATTAATAAGCTCTTCTATAAAGCGTGTATAGCGTTTGAAATCGCTTTTTGCAAACAGGATGCGCTTCAGTGCACCGGGCAGTTTGCGCTGGGCGCTGTACAGCAGCGGTATAGCGGGCATACGCCATCCGTAAAATACTTTCCACACATGCACCCCTTCATCTTCATAGTAACTTGCTCCACCATAGTCATGAGCATACAAACCTGCTACATGTACCGTATGTCCCTGCCGCACCATTTCCTTCGCAAGCGACTGTGTGATAATTCCGATGCCTCCTGTGAGGCCCGGCGGGTATTCGTCGCAGATAAAAAGGATATTCATGTGTGTCTTCGTATAGGTTCGGGGCTCCAAAATTACGTTCTAAAAAGGACAAGTCATTTTTGACGTAAGAAGGAATTGATTAAAAGAACAGCACCCAGGAATCCCGCGCCGTATGTCCAGTAGTTATATCTCAGATCGTTACACGGGCTCAGGAAGAAGTATGCCAGACAATACAGCAATCCGGACAGGGAAATGCACGATGGGAGCGCCGCAGATGTTACTTTCTGATAGAGTAGTCGTACCAGTGATGCGCAACATACCACAACGCAGATCGCGAGGTAGATCCATGCACTGTATAGCTTATATGCGAAACGGTTTTCCGTGTAACGGATAAACAACCGGTAAGCGGGATTATCAGTATTAACATGAAAGCCATAAGGATTGGGGTGTATAAAGGGAAAGGTTTTCAGACTGCTCTCTCTGATAAGACACATAAACGATCGCTTTTTGTGTCTTATCACGTGAACAGGGTGATGCAAAACCTGATTTCGCCAGCAATGGCTCAGGGCTTCGAACTGAGCTTCAGAAGACGCGGTACAACCCATATTAAAGATCACAAACAGCGCGCCATCGCACGGATAGTACACTTTCGGCAGCTTGTCTAAGGTGAGTTTGTTTTTCAGATATTCCGGAAATATATTTTTGTGTGTCGCACTTGCCACACCCATCAGGTCGTACACCATCAATTGCTGCTCCGGATGCATACTTTTCCCCTTACATAAGTTCGTATTGATTTTTTCTGCGGCCAGCCAGAGCACGCCGGTCAGTCCGAATGCGTATAACAGAGGCTTCCAGAGGGATTTTGACGGGTACTGGTAATACATCAGGGCACCCAATAGCGGTGCCACAGCCGCCGCTGCATTATACCGGATAAGTATTGCGAGCAGACACAGACAGGTTACAAAAAGGACGGCGATTGCCCTGTAAAACGGCTTAAGTGGCTTATCGGAAAGATGGTACAGCAGTGCGGTAAGCAAAAACAACAGGCTCAGCAGCAGACTATCCTTCCATATCACACCGAGGAAATTAAGCAAACAGGGGGCAAAGCTGCATAACGTGAAAACAAGGCTGAGCGCAAAATTGCGTATACGAAATGCAATTATTGCCACGGCGCCCCAGAACAGCAAAGTATTCAGTAGCAGCATCGGCTGGGGGCCATTATGTAAGCATAGCAACTGATGCCAGATCCAGGCCATTACCGGAGGATGCCAATCGGTATATTTTCCCGACAAAGCCTGCTGATACTGGTCCAGTGAATCCGGACTCATAAAGCCGGGATAGGCCGCGCTAAACGTAAATGCCGCTCCCAGTATCATGAGGAAGGCGAGTACGGATTTTTGCAATACGCTTTTTTTCATAGGCGTTCAGCTTAATTTCTTTTCAGTGCTTTTAATTGTTGCAGAGGCAACTGACCGGAAACGACGGAACCCGTCACATATACAACGAAGGCCACAAGAGCCGCAACATACGCCGATCCGGTAAGGTACATTCCGGCTTTTACGGAGACAATAGACAGCACGAACTGCCACAGCATACTTCCTGGATGCAATTTCAGCTGTGACTGGTCGGTGGTGAAGTAATAGGCCGCAACCTGGAAAATACTGCTGGCAAGAAAAGCAATAGCAGCGCCTGTTCCGCCAAGCTGAGGAATCAGGATAGCGTTCAAGCCCAGGTTCAGTAAAGAGCTGATGATCGTGATATACATAATCGTTCTGAGTTTTCCCTGGACAAAAGCCAGAGTCCACAGAAAGTTAACCGCGAAATGAAGCGGTACGCATAGTGCAAGCAGCTCAAAGTTCAGCTGGTTAACGGCACCGAATTTGCCGTCTGTAAGTTTGTCGATAAAAGGAGTCCATATACATGCCAGCACAATAGGGATGCAGAAAGACAGCGCGATTTCGAGGCGTACAAACTGATTGATCTGTGTTTTCTGGCCTTCGGGCAATATACCCGACTGAGACGTGAGGGCTGACAGTCTTGTAAGCAGGACCGGCGCGAGTATCAAAAGCGGCAATTTGCTCAGTTCGAAGAATTTGTAGGCAAAAGTATATTCTGCCGTTACTGATGTGGTGCTGAAAATACCTAATAGAATCCAGTCGATGCGCGCGAGTGCTGAGTCGAACAATACCACGCCCAGTTGCGGAAGGGATTCCGATACAAACGACCGGTAGGTACGCGGTGCATAAACGGGTCTCAGCTTTCCGCGCAGTTTCCGGTGCAGGTAAGCGTAGCCGCCAGCGAGTTCGATCAGTGATGCAACCAGGAAGCCCAGCGCCACATTACGAACGGAAAGTGTGTGAGAGAAGAATAGACCTGCTATGATGCCCGCTTTTCCGAGGTTAAACAGGATGGAAATGATGGCCAGCTGGCGGAAAGACTGAAATCCCGTAAGCGAAAACTTAAAGGAATTGGCAATATTGCCCAAAGCCTGCTGAAGTACGATCAGCAGAAACAGCGGGTGCAGCAATTGCAGGTGGGGAAACAGAAAAAGTGTCAGCAACAAACCCGCCAATACCACCGTTGATACGATCAACGTATGGAAAAAGTGAATGCCTGCTATACGTACCGGTTTATTTCCGGCGGCAATGCGCTTCACAAGTACCATATCCAGTCCCAGGGAGCCAATGGTGATCAGCGTGGAGCCCACTGCTGTTGTCCATTGGAAATCACCGAACTGATCTTTGGGAATGAATCGCGAAAGCAGGTAGAAGATAAGCAGGCCTGACAACTGCGTAATACCGGTCTGAACGGTATTGGCGGATAGATCTCTGAATAATTTGTTGGCCATGCTAAGGGGCAAAAATACAGTAGGGGTGTGTAAAAGCGGAGCGACTGGCGGGAAAATACAATAAAAAAACCGGCCATATAGAAGATGGCCGGTTCTTTATGCTGTGAAACGATTCAGACTATTCGTCGTTATCGTCGCTTTTGCGTGATTTACGTGGCTCATCACCATCGTCATCTCTCCAGTTTTTCATGTGACGATCAGAACCTGGCTCGCGGTGAATGCGACGATTGTGACCACCGAAGTTTTTCTGAATGCCCCAGCTGATTTGCTGACCGAAAGAAATGTTGAAATTACCGTTAGAGTTGTTTTGGTTTTCGTAAGCGTGGTTCGTGTAACCCAGGCCACCGATACCGAAGGTCAGAGCAAGACCTTTGTGAACGTTAGCAGTGATTGCTGGAGTGAAACCAATAGAGAAACCATTGTAGCGAGAGTTTGTGATAACGCTACCGTCCAGAGTTGTGTTACCGTGGTTGAAACCTACGTTCACCTGACCGTAAATAGCAAATATTTTGTTCAGGTTTTCAGTGTAACGAGTGAAAACACCAACTTCCCAGTCGTTAGTTCTGATCCAAGGAGAACCGGTTGCTGTTGCTTTAGAACCAGCGTTGTTGTACTGAGCATACAGACCGAGTGTCCAATGGTTGTCGAATTGGTAACCGAAGCCAGGCGTAGCATACCAGTGAATTGAATTCGCTGTACCTGCTGCAACGTTTACTCCATCGTAAGACTGTGCTGAAACTCCCGCTTGTCCATAAAGAAGCCAGCTTCCGGCTTGTGCGTTAGCCGCCGCTATGCTGCCACATGCTAACAAAGAAAGGAATAATTTTTTCATAGAAGTTGTTAATTTATTTGTGCACAAATGTAATACAATAAAAATACGGTGCAAGTTTTTCGGCAAGTTTTTTGATATTGTTTCTGTCATAATAAATATTCCGGAATATGCGCTCAAACCCTTTATCCACGCGCGTTTCCGTAATACCCGGCTATGTGGGCGGAAAATATTCTATCTTTACGCGTTCAGAAAAATCTCCAAAATTGAAGATCCAGACGCGCAATTTGATCAAAAAATATGGCAAAAGAACCGTCGTAAATAACGTGTCTTTTGAGGTAAACCAGGGTGAGGTTGTGGGCCTGCTCGGTCCTAACGGAGCCGGCAAAACCACTTCATTCTATATGGTTGTCGGGATTGTGAAACCTGATGAGGGCCTGGTATTTCTCGACGACGAGGACATAACCAAACTCCCGATGTTCAAGCGTGCGCAGAAGGGCATCGGTTATCTGCCGCAGGAAGCTTCCGTGTTCCGCAAATTATCTGTGGAAGATAATATCGGCGCGGTATTGGAACTGACAAAGCTTTCAAAAGCAGAGCAATTGAAGAAGAGAGACGCATTGCTTGAAGAATTCCGTCTGACACATGTACGCAAAAGTCCCGGTGATGTATTGAGCGGCGGCGAAAGACGCCGTACGGAAATCGCACGTGCGCTGGCTGTGGACCCTAAATTCATTCTGCTTGATGAGCCTTTCGCAGGTATCGATCCGATCGCGGTGGAAGATATCCA
The DNA here is from genome assembly GCF_039540495.1 of Rurimicrobium arvi. NCBI lineage: Bacteria > Pseudomonadati > Bacteroidota > Chitinophagia > Chitinophagales > Chitinophagaceae > Rurimicrobium > Rurimicrobium arvi. The sequence goes on from NZ_BAABEZ010000001.1 coordinate 63,427, forward strand.
GTCCATTGTGGCGCGACTGAAATATAAAAACATCGGAATTCTGATAACCGATCACAACGTTCAGGAAACATTATCGATTACCGACCGTGCCTACCTTCTTTTCGAAGGCTCTATACTGAAAGCCGGTACTGCAGAGGAATTGGCTGCCGATGAGACCGTGCGCCGCGTATATCTGGGTAAACACTTTGAACTGAAAAGAAAAAACTATTCGGTAGATCATTAAAAAATCGTGTCTTTTCACACTAACTATGCTTCCCGGCATTATTTTTGTGGTTTGGCACCCGCCGCTATTTAAAACGTATTATGGGATTATTGAGTCCGGCAATTAAAAGTTTCCTGAAGTTACGCTCCGGCGTGATCGATAATTTCATGCTCAATCCCATCGATACGCAAAAGCAGGTATTTCACGATCTGATCAGCTCTGCCCAGTTCACTGAATACGGTAAAAAGTACGACTTCCAGCATCTGAACAGCATGCGCGATTTCCAGCAGGCTGTGCCGCTGAATAACTACGACTCGCTGAAACCCTACATACAACGTATTCTTCAGGGAGAGCAGAATATATTGTGGCCGTCGGAGATCACCTGGTTTGCCAAAAGCAGCGGAACCACTTCCGACAAAAGTAAGTTCATCCCTGTGTCCCGCGAGACACTTGACGATAATCATTTCAAAGGCGGCAAAGATGCTATTGCACTGTATCTGGCCCGTCACCCGGAATCGCGGATCACTTCGGGAAAATGCCTGGTGATCGGCGGCAGTCATCAACTGAACCAGCTCAGCGAAGATTCTTTCTATGGAGACCTGTCGGCTGTGATGATGCAGAATATGCCCTGGACCGCACAGGTATGGCGCACACCGGATCTTTCCATCGCACTGATGGACGAGTGGGAGGAGAAAATTGAGAAAATTGCACGCAGCACCATTCAGGAGAATGTGACATTCATTACCGGCGTCCCCACCTGGACGATCGTGCTGTTTAAACGTATCCTGGAGATCACCGGCGCTAAAAATATGCTGGAAGTATGGCCCAACCTTGAATTGTACATTCATGGAGGGGTGAGCTTTAAGCCTTACCGCGAACAGTTCCGCCAGTTCATTCCTTCCGACGATATGAAATACGTTGAATCGTATAACGCATCCGAGGGTTTCTTCGCGATCCAGGATACTGATGACAGCGAGGCAGGAATGCTGCTGCTGCTGAATCACGGTATTTTCTTCGAGTTTATTCCAATGGATGAATTCGGAAAAGATAAACCCGTTGTGCATACCCTGAAAGAAGTAAAGACCGGGATCAATTATGCGATCGTTGTAAGCACCAATACGGGTTTGTGGCGTTATATCATAGGCGACACCATCCAGTTTGTGAGTCTTGCTCCTTACCGCATTAAAGTAAGCGGCCGGACTTCATTTTTCCTGAATGCGTTTGGTGAGGAAGTGATCGTGGATAATGCGGATGAAGCGATAGCGCGTGCCAGCAAAGCCACCGGTGCAATTGTCAATGATTACAGCGCAGCCCCGGTATTTATGACCGGAAATACTAACGGGACCCATGAATGGGTGATTGAATTTGAATACCTGCCCTGTCCGCTTGAAGTATTCACCGGTGAGATGGATAAGGCACTGCAACAGGTTAATTCAGATTACGAAGCAAAGCGGCATAAGGATATTGCACTGCGCATGCCTGTTGTACACCGTATGCCCGCAGGTGGGTTTGCGGCATGGCTGAAGCATAAAAATAAACTGGGCGGACAGCACAAGGTTCCGCGCCTGAGCAACAGCAGGACTATCCTGGAAGAATTGCTGGCTTATACACAATAGAACTTCCTGCCGCAATCGGCATCAGCAAACTACGCATAAATTTCCTGATCGTTATCTCATTATTTCCACACCTGACGGATTCAGCCAGCGTGTAAAGGAATCTTTGAGCTTAGTGGTATCGGCAGCAGATACTTTCAGTTCCTCCACCACGTAATGGAGGGTATCGTTGACGGAGATTACGCTTACAGGATAACCATACGAAAGCAGTTGTTTGCTTTTTTTCTCTGCCTGCGGAAGGCTATGGTATTTTTTCAGGATAAACCGGTAGGAGCCGGGAGTAGCGGCCGGAGCAACGGCCTGCGCGCTATCCGGAGTTTTCGCAGAATCTGCAGTCTGTACAGAGTCGGAAGCATGCATATTGGAGTCGATCATGGCAGGACTCAACAGGCTGCTGCTATCTACATGTATATCATTTGCAGCAACCATTACCGTCGACGGTACATCGTCCTTAAATACTGTGTACTTCAGCACTCCCGCAACAATGCTTAACAGGATCAGTACCGCCAGCCCCCAGAAGCCGATGGCATTCCAGTTTATTTTAGGAGGTGCGTTGTAATTATTGTACTGCTGGAATGTTTCCACCGTATCTTTCGGTGTTTCGGTATCGGAAGTTGCTGCCTGATCTGCATCCGCAGTGAGAATCGGTGCACCGCTGTTAAAAAAGGAAAGCGGAATGTTTTGCTCCGGTAGCGAGAAATAGCTATCGAGTTCGAAATGCATTTTCCCGTTTTTCATGGTGTATTTACCAATGCCGGGAATGGTGATCGTAGCGCCGGATTGCAGCTGGCTCTTACTGTAAGTAACAAAATCAGCTACGAGAGCCGATGCGCGCGAAACGGAAATCTTTTCCTGAACAGCGATGAACAGCGGAAGCTGATCGTCTATGGAACCGACCTGCTCCAGCCTGGCGATGAACATACGGCCGGTGAGATCTCTACCGTTGTTTACAGAGGACGATTTTCTGATTTCCAGATTGCCTAATGCCTGTAAATGGCAATATTTATTCTTCAACAGAAAAAGCGCTATGTATTTAGCTACGTCCATAATTTGTTTACTCTTTTAATGTGTCTGAGCATCCGCGGATGCTTCTATTTAAATTTTACACGCAGGCCTCCGATCACATTGATGCCATACGCCTGGTAACCAAGCCAGCGCTCATATTTATTGTTGAGCAGGTTATTTACGTTCGCAAATAACGAAATGTTTTTTACAATGTTCCATTCGGCTCCCACGCCTACATCGGCATAAGCTTTCAGTTTGCGGGTTATAGCGGTGGAATCGACCGCAAAATTACCGCCCACATACGCCATATACGCAGTGATACTCAGTTTATTGATTGGATGCCAGAGCAGGTCTCCGTTTATACGTGTATTGGGGGTTTGCCACACCTTATTGTCGTAAGAAACTTTCGTATACCGGAAGAGATATACCTGGGCTCCTACAGAAATCTGGTCGGCAATCTGGTAACGCAGACTTCCCTGGAGAGAGACTGCGGTGACACGGGGAAGATAAACAGTGTACATTTTTTCCCCTTCACCCGGAAATCCGTTCAAAAATGATGCCAGATTTTCATATTTCCAGAAAGAACCGCGTGCTTCGGCAGAAATATGTTTTCCTATTTTTTGTGATGCGTTGATAAAGAATTCGTTGGAGTGACTTTGCTGTGTAGTAAAAGTCGAAATAAATGGATTGGTCAGGAACAAATCCTTATAGGTATTCTGCTGAATAGCACCTATAGATCCGAGTTCCAGCGTTGTTCCGCTGCTTCGGAACTGTCTCTTCACCGAAAGGTCCTGCAACAGCCAGCTATTGCCGTGTTGTCCTATTGCAGGGCGGATAAAGCCCCGTAGTGTCCAGTCGCCGCTGTTGTATACGGCCCCGGCGCTCAGGTAAGCGTAACTGTTGCCTGCCGAATAGGTATCGGTGGATACCTGCGTCCCCACGGCCTCCGCACCGAAGCTGAGGCGAAGCTGTTCGGAGGAAAAATACCGGTTCGCGAAAATGCCGGCGCCTCCGGTATTTTCATTATTGATGCGGCTTCCCGAATAATAGGAAAGTCGTACCCTTACTTCCGGTGCCCAGTTGTTCGTGTCGTTGCCATGGCGAACATTGAGTAGCAGGCCCGCGCCGCTCAGCGTCTGTTTGGCTGGCACTTTAGACGGATACGCATCGTGGTTATAGCCATACTGGTAAAAGTTCCGGTGCAATATGTTCAGGTCGATATCCGCAGCAGTATTGCCCTTTCTGTAAGTTCCTTTTCCATCGATATCCGCAAGCAGTTGCTGCTGATAAGCCAGTGAACTTTTCTGACTGAGTAATCCCCCGAAAAGCTGTGCATTGAAGTAGCGACCCTGCAGGATATCAGTTCCTCCTTCCAGCAGTATGCTGTGACGATTGCCGATTCCCGCTTTCAGGTAATGCCTGAATCCACCACCTGCCGAATCGTTCAGCAAAGCCAGAGGCTGTAGAGGCGACGGCTTATAGGTGTAGGCAGGTGAATACTGAGGCACCTGGTAATCAAAACGGGGTGTTGTGCGTGAGCGTGGCGGTAGTACAGGTACAAGGCTCTCCTTATCGGCCTGCTTCACCTTGGGCTTGTATATCTGTGTGATCTCAATTCTTGTGGCACGGATCGTAGTGTCCGCTTCGGTCTGCGCCTGCGCTGCCGGTATGGCCGTAGCCAATAACCCGAAGGATAATAACTGTTTACGGTTCATCATTATTCGCCTTCCTTAAGTTTACTTTTGCCTTTTTCCAACAACTTTACCTCGTCCAGTTTGCGTGTGGCATCCTGACGCAGGCTCTCATTTTTTACATTCCGGATGATACTCTGCAAAGTGGCTTTTGCATTAAAATAATCTTTCTGTGCGATGAATACGTCGGCCATCAGCAGATAGCATTTAGTGTTCCAGTAACTGCTTCCGGACGTGGCGCGGATCGCTTCCGTCACCGCACTTTCGGCTGCTGCGGTTTTCTTTTGCAGTAATGGCAGCCTGGCCATCTGATACTGCGCTTCGGCAGCGGTCTCTATATTTTTAGATGCAGCAACCTGTTGCAGCAGAGATGCGGCTTCTTCAAAATTTTCTTTCCGGATTGCTGCATTGCCTTTGATCAGCATTGCTTCCATCTTCATTTCTTCATCAATCTCGGGAAGCGTAAGCAGGGTGTCTGCATAATTGGCGGCAAGACCATCTGACATCCTGTCTGCGCTGAACATCATACCGCGGTACGCAACCGCCAGTTCATTTTTGCTTTCCGCAATATTGCGCAATTGGGCGTAATACCTGCCTGAAGCAGTATAATTGCCCTGCGTATAGGCAATGCCGGCCGCACGTTGCGCAGATGGCTCCGTAAAGTCGCTCCAGCCGCTGCCCAGCACTTTGTCAAAATGCGTAAGAGCAGAGTCATACTGCTTCAGCTGGTAATAGGCTTCACCACCGTAATAGTGTGCTTTAGTACTGAACAATCCGTTCGGATAGCGCTCCAGATATTTATGCATGGCGGCAGTAGCTTCCGCGTATTTACCGGCCACATACTGAGTTTCCTCTGCCTGATAGTACAAAGAATCCGTGTCTCCTGCATTGCCGCTATCGGTATTCAGGTTGTTTTCCTTCAGAAATTTCAGATAAGCATCCGGTTTGTTGGTACTTATATACAGTGATTTCAATCCGTCGAGGGCGGCCTGCTTTTCTTCGGAAGCAGGATATTTCCTGATCACGGCCTGGTAGGTCTCGATTGCTTTGGAAGTATTTTCCGCTTCCTGGTAAGCAAATGCGATTTTTACCAGTGCTTTGGATGCAAGGTGCGGTGCATTCTGATCGGTGATCTTCTCGAAATGACTGATAGCATCTTCAAATTTATTGGCATCCAGCAACAGGTCGCCCAGAGCATAATGTGCTTCCGGGAGGTATTGGGATACCGGGTTGCGCTGTGCTACGATCTGCAACAGGATATCTGCCTGTTCGGTTGTTTTGCCCTGAAGTCCGAGCAGCGTACTTTTCTGGAACAGCGCATAATCTGCTTCAGCCCCTTTTGCAGCAATGAGCTTATCGTACAAGGCGATCGCCCTGGCATAATCTTTTGCCAGGAAAGACGCATCCGCTTCCCGTAAAGCCGCGTCTGAAGCCAGCTTCTGTGAAAATCCTTCCGCTGCATTTTTATTCTGTGCCTGGGCAAAATATTTGGCAGACCCGTTGTAATCGCCGGTATGCAAAGCCGCATAACCCATGGTGATCAGCGCGTGCTGCACCGTTACGTTCGGCGCAATAGCTTTTACACCGGTACTATTCGTTTGCAGGAAAGCAGTGCCATGTTGTATCGCGTCTTCATAATTCTTCAGCTGATACGCAACTTCGCTTCTCCAGAAATGAGCCGCGGCGAGGTATTCATCGGGTACGCCTTTTTCAATGGCAGCATCCAACAGGCTTGCAGCATTGGAATAGCGTTTTTGCTGCAGCTGCTTTAGCGCCAAGCTATAGGCCGCACGCTGAATGAGTGCAGGATCGGCATTCGGAGTTTGTTGTAAAGTATTATATGCTTCTTCGTAATTGCCGGATTGCAATAATTGCGCGGACAATACATCTGTAGCTTCCTTGCGGTCTTCACCGTCAGGGTAATCACCAAGCAGCTTCTGCATCTGTGCGATACCTTCTGCAGTGTATCCGAGTTCAAACGCCAGTTTACCGGAAAGTAAAATCGCGTGCTCTGCAATCGACCTGTTATAATCCATCGAACCAGCCAGTGCAAATGCGTTTTTCGCGCCTCTTTTGTCGTCAGTTTGCAGGAAGCAGTCACCCAGGAAGTACATCGCTGTCTGACCCAGGCTATCCTGGCTGCTGCTGAGCTGGCGGAATGGTTCAATTGCTTTTGAGAATGATTTTACCCTGTAGTAGGAGTAAGCCATCTCGTAAAGATCCTGTTTGCGTATCTGATCGGATTTCGCGTAATAGTATTCAAAATACGGTAAGGCCTGTTCGTATTGCTCCTGTTCGAACAAACACTGAGCTGCCAGTAAATGAAATTCGTTGTCGTAGAAAGAAGGAGTCGGCCTGGACATTTCCTCACGCGCTTTTTGCAGCGCAGCCCCGGTCTGTCCCTGGAAATAACGGATCTCTGCAATGTAATAGGGTACAACTCCCTTGTATGCATCCATCTGTTCGATCTTACTGAAGCTTTTCAATGCATCGTCAAATCTGCCGCGGTTATACGCAAGCAGTCCGTAATAATAATGTGCGGGTGCGCTGTACGGACCTTCCACATCTTTTACAGAGGAGAGAATGCTTTCTGCCTCCTCGAACTGATGATCGTTGAAGAGCGCGTAAGCTCTTTCAAATTTGGAAGAGGCTACTTCTTTATTGCTGAGATTATCGATGCCCGCCTGTTTATAGGCTTCTGCCGATGCCGCCCATTTCTGTGCATGAAACAATGCTCTTGCTCTAGCAAGCGCTACGCGTTCCCGGTACGCCTCGGATATAAAAGCGGAATCTGCTTCGCTGGTAGTTCCGGAAGAGAGCAGCGCTATGGCTTTCAGATAACGGGCCCGGTCTGTATTCAGTATCGGGTCGTCTTTCATATACAGCGCAACGCGTGCATCCAGATGTTGCTGTGCGGAAAATGCAGCGGCGCCGTAGAGTTTCTGATCCAGCAGCAGTTCCGACTGATGTAACCAGGAGTTATAGCCATTGTAAGGCATATGCAGCTGCCCCGACGCGAGTTGCGCGGTACACAATGCATATGCCAGAACAGCAATACTTTTCAGGCCGGGTGTATCCTTTGAAGTAACGCTCATAATTCTTTAGTTCATTAAAATCTCCAGCTCAGATTCATACTCGGGAATACCGGCAGCTGGTAATACACTTTATTGTCAAGACGGTTTACGTAAAAAATATTATTACGATCGTAAACGTTGGTAACCGCAACTGTCGATTCGATGCTCGAGTAGCGTCCTACCTTGAATATTTTTTTCACGGACAGATCCAGGCGGTGATAATCCGTCAGACGGCCGCCATTGATAGTAGTCGAATAAATGGTGTTGATACTTCCGTTCTGGGTAACAGGATTAGATGCGAGTCCGTTTCCGGTAATGTTTACCTGCTCGTTGAAGCCTTGGGTCTGCGTGAATGGGAACGGAGAACCGAAGTTGAAACGTGCGGAAATTTCCCAGTCTTTTTTCTTGCCGGCAGTGTACGCTCCCACAAGGTTTACATTCACACGACGGTCGAATGGAGGAGGATACGCCTGTGTGGTGTAGGTAGTGTCATAATTCTCCAGGCGTGTGGTATAGGTGATCTTCTGATAAGAAACCACACCCCACAGGTAAATGCGTCCCACCGTATATTTAACGGAGAAGTCGATACCTGCAGCTTTTCCATGGTCGGCCTGGAAGTCCCCTGTATTGATGGGGTTTACACCTTTAGTTCTGTTCAGTTGAATGATCTGCGAGAAGTTTTTATACCAGGGTTCGATATTAAATTCCAGATTTTTCACGTCGAACTCCACGCCTGCAACCGCATGCTGTGCACGCTCCAGGTTTGTAGCCGTATATTCCCTGTCCGTATTCATGATCTTCTGATCCGGACTCAGTACAAAACCGGTGAAATAGTTCACTACATCGCGATCTGATTTCAGTCCCACAATATTCTGGGAATACAGTCCTGCTGCGGCTTTGAAGCGCAGATTGCTGTTTACGTTGAACTTCATGTTCAGCCTTGGTTCCGGAGAGAATTTATTCTGGGAAGAGTAGTACTGCAGACGAACGCTTGGCTCGAGGATGAAGCGCTGATCGAATATCTTTTTATATACGAAGAATGCGGATGCAGTGGTATTGTTACGGTCGAAGTTGGTGGTCGCGCCGATAGAGTTTGTGTAATCGAGCTTCGTATTTTGTCCGCCTACTTCAATTCCATAGTTCAGCGTGCTGTATTTAGGGAAGAAATAGGTGAAGTTGATACCCGCCTCGAAGCTGCTGATGGAGCTGGAGCGTGGGCTGAAATTCACCTCGTTCGCATCAATGCTGTATTTCGAATAAGCGAACTTACCATTGATGAGTGAGGAAGAACCGGCAGGAGATACGACGAATGTGGTACCGCCACCGTAAGATTTCCAGTTGAATGTGGCATTCGCTGCACCTGCGCTGTTCAGTACAGACGCTTTATCGTTAAAGTTAAACCCGAAGAGGTTCAGCTTAGATCCGTTACCGCCGCTGAAAGTTACCTTACCATAGGCATCCGTGAACGAGTAGGGGAGTCCGTTTTTAAATTCGTCTCCGAGTCCGCTGTAAAGGGCTTTCGAAGATTGATCCAGGTAGCTGTGTTTCACAGAAAGCAGGAATGTGGAGCTGCTTCCATCGTCGCTTTTTTGTTTTGCCAGCGGGCCTTCCAGCATTCCGCGCACCATAATAGGTGAGGCAGAGAGTACACCGGAAAGGCGCTGGTTGTTTCCGTCTTTTGTATGGATATCGAGGATAGCGGAACTGCGGTTACCATAGGTAGCATTGAAGCCGGCTGTGATCACATCTGCGGAGCGGATCGCATCCGTTTCGAAAACAGAGTACAGGCCGATAGAGTGGAACGGATTATAGATCGTCACACCATCCAGCAGAATACCGGTTTGTGCCGGAGATCCTCCGCGGATATACAACTGGCCTCCCTGGTCACCGGTGAACGTTACGCCCGGTGTTACCTGAAGGAACTGCGCGATATCCGGTTCTCCGCCCGAACTGGGTAATAATTTAATTTCTTTAGGTGTGATAGTGGTCGTACCGATATTCACCCTTGTCATTTTCTGGATCTTTCTGCCGGAAACGTTAACTGCTTTCAGCTCAAGCCCTTTATTGGTGAGGTAGATTTTTTTGGATTCGACATCACCGGCAGCCAGTTTGATGGTGGTGAATACCGTGTCGTACCCGAAAGACGTGGTCATGAGGGTATAGGTGCCTGCGGGCAGCTGGGAAATGGTGAAGTATCCGTTCTCGTCGGATTGTGCGCCGAGTTTGGAGCCTTGCACGAATATGTTGGAGAAGCTCAGAGGTTCGCCCGTGGCCCGCTCATAAACGAATCCTTTAATGATACCGGTAGCGCCGGATTGGGCTACTGCATAATGGGAAACAGACAATGTTGCTATTGTCGCAATGGATAAAATTTTGCGCATACAAAATAGCCCGTTTGAAACCGGGCGCTTTTTTAATTAAAAAATTGACAGCCAAAGATAAGGATTTAGGGTTTCAGGCTGTAAAAACAAAGTTAATAACGCCGGAGCACAGTGTTTAGTGCGATACAGGGTGTTTTGTGGTAAAAAAGCCAAACTCGTAAGTAGATAATCCTGCATCTTTGCTGCTGTTTTAAAGAATCAGTTCCATGTTCCCAGCAGAAGCGCAGAAGCGCATATTTGATCAGGCTAAATCTATCCTGAACTCATCTCCTGATGCTTCCGAAATTTTAGTGACGCATCTGAAAGAGATTATCCGTTTTGCCGATTGGAAATATTACGTGGAAAGTGATCCCGTTTTCGCAGATGAAGAGTATGACCGCCTTTTTGCGCTGCTCAGGTCAATGGAAGCGGCGCACCCGGAATGGCTAATGGACGATTCTCCGACCCAACGCGTGGCGCTGGGTTTGTCTGAACGTTTACCCACTGTCGCACATCTGGTTCCGATGCTGAGTCTGGACAATACCTATAATGCGGATGATCTGCGTGACTGGGCGCGGCGTTGTGAAACCGCTATCGCCGGGGAATCGATCACTTACTGTGTTGAGCCTAAGTATGACGGCGCCAGCATATCACTAATATATGAAGCGGATCGCCTTTCGCGCGCTGCTACCCGCGGTGACGGGGTTTCGGGCGAAGAGATCACCAATAATGTAAAACAGATCAAATCCATACCGCTTAGTGCGGCATTTGCGACGGGAGGCGTGCGCCAGCTGGAAATCCGCGGTGAAGTGGTGATCCATAAGGAAACATTTGCGGGCCTGAACCGCCAGCGTGCGTCTGAAGGCCTGGCTCCGCTGGCTAATCCGCGTAACGCGGCATCCGGTACTTTGCGTATGCTCGATCCGGCTGAAGTTGCTAAAAGAAAATTATCTGCAGTGCTGTATCATATCAGTGATTACAGTCTGCTGGGCGGAGCCGGTACACCCGCTTCACTGCATACGCACTACGATTCGCTGAAATGGCTGCAGGAACTGGGTTTCCCCACACCCGTGAAGGAGATGAGGTTGTTTACGGACATAGATGGGGTGATCGGCTTTTGTGCGGATTTCGAGACAAAAAGGGATGAACTGCCTTATGAAATAGATGGGCTTGTAATTAAAGTAAACGATTTTGCGCAGCAGGAGCGCATGGGCATGACAGCGCATCACCCGCGATGGGCGGTTGCGTATAAATTCAAAGCCAGGCAGGCCACCAGCAAATTGCGCGCAGTGGAATTTCAGGTCGGCAGAACAGGTTCCGTTACACCGGTTGCAAAAATAGACCCCGTGAATATAGGTGGCGCAACCGTTTCTTCCATATCGCTTTTTAATGAAGATGTGGTGCGTGAGAAAGATATCCATATCGGCGATACGGTGCTCGTCGAGCGCGCGGGTGACGTAATCCCCTACATCGTTAAGGCGTTACCCGATCTGCGGGATGGGACCGAGCAGGAGATTCTGTTTCCCACTCACTGTCCCGTTTGCGGAGAGATGCTGGAACGGCCGGAAGATGAGGCTGTATGGCGTTGCATTAATTTTGCCTGTAAGGCGCAGGCCGTCGAGCGTATTCTCCACTATTGCAGCAAGGATGCGATGGACATCAGGGGTATGGGTGAATCGAATGTGGCGCGGTTCTTCGAACTGGAGCTGATCCGCTCGGTACCGGATCTGTACCGGATCGACTGGACCCAGGTTGCAGCGCTAGAAGGATTCAAGGATAAGTCGGTAAGCAATCTTCGGGCGGCGGTCGATGCATCGCGTGAGCAACCTCTGAACCGGCTTATATTCGGTCTGGGCATCCGCCATGTGGGTGAAACGACTGCAAAGAATCTGGCCCGAAAGGTCACCGATCTGCGTGATTTCTACAGCTGGACAGAAGAGCAGTTTATCCGTATCGAAGATATCGGCCCGAAGGTGGCCGCGTCGCTTGCTCATTTTTTCGCATCGCATGATAACCGGGAAAGTATTCAGGCACTGGCCGATGCAGGGGTGAATATGATCAATACACAATCCGCTGTATTGCAGCAGGAAGGAGCTTTCAGCGGAAAGACATTCCTGTTTACCGGCACCCTGTCGCAGATGAAGCGGAGCGACGCCGAAGCGAAAGCTGAAGCGCTGGGAGCGCAGATACTGGGTGGTGTGAGTTCCAAGCTTAACTACCTGGTAGTCGGCGCAGATGCCGGCTCCAAGCTCGAAAAGGCCAAGAAGCTCGGTACGGTTATCATCCTGACTGAAGAAGAATTCATCCGCATGCTGGAAACATCCGCAAATTCCTGATCCATAAGTTCTGTATTATACTATGAAATCTTTTGCAAGTGACAATTATGCCGGCGTATTGCCCGAGGTTATTGAAGCGATTCTGGCAGCCAATAAGGAACATGCTTCCTCATACGGCAACGATCCGGTTACGGCTTCCTGCAATCAGCTCTTCGCCGATATTTTCGGGAATGATCCGATGGTGCGTTACGTATTCAATGGCACCGGAGCGAATGTGCTCAGTGTAAGCGCATGCACCCAATCTTTCAACTCGGTTTTATGCGCCGATATTTCGCACATCTGTAACGATGAGTCTTCCGCCCCGGAAACGTTTACCGGCTGCCGTTTTTTTGCGCTGCCGACAAACGCGGAAGGAAAGCTGGAACCGCAGACAATAGCTGCGCGCCTGATCCGTAAAGGAGACATGCATTTTCCCCAGATAGCGATGGTGTCGCTTACGCAGAGCACCGAATACGGAACGGTTTACACGCTGGAAGAGTTGAAGGCGATCAGCGCTGTATGCCGGCAGCATAATGTATACCTGCATATCGACGGTTCGCGCCTGTTCAATGCGCTTGCATCGCTGCAATGCAGCCCGGAGGAATTTGTGCGTGAATCCGGAGTGGATATTCTTTCGCTTGGGGGGACAAAATCAGGTATGATGTATGGTGAAGCAGTGCTGGCATTTCATCCCGACCTGAAACCTTTGCTCCATTATAAGCATAAGCAATCGATGCAGCTTGCCTCGAAGACACGGTTTATAGCGGCCCAGTTCATTGCGATGCTGCAGCATCAGCTCTGGTTGCGTGGCGCGTGTCATGCGAATCAGATGGCGCAATACCTGCAGCAATGTCTGCAGACAGCCGGGCAGGTGAAGGTCACAAGGCCTGTGCAGGCGAATGTAGTATTTGCGTGTATCCCTGAATCGTGGAATGAAGTGCTGATGCAGCATACTCCTTTTTACGTATGGCGTGAAGACATCAACGAAGTTCGGCTCATGTGTGCCTGGGATACGCAAAAAGAAGAGGTCGATGCTTTTGTTGCGCTTGTTGCACAGATTGCAGGCTAAGCCTATTGTTCTGCAAACCGCTTGTCGCTGACGAATGTTTCGTCGTCGAGCGTTTTGAGGAACGCTTTCAGATTACTGCGCTCCGCGGCAGATAGCTTCAGACCGTCTTTCACGAGCGGATCCAGCGATGGGCTGACATAAATGCCGCTCTCCATCTGATCCAGTACCTGATCTATTGTTTCAAAACGGCCATCGTGCAGATAGGGTGCCGTATAGCTGAGGTTCCGCAGGCTGGGGACTCTGAACTTATACAGGTCGTCGGGGGACAGCGTGATGTGGGCGCGACCGCTGTCGTTGTTTATACCCGGTTTGATACCTACGTTCCGGAAACTATGATCGGTAAAGAGCGGAGCCGGATGGCAGCTGGCACATTTGCTTTCGAAAACAGTGAGTCCTGCCGCTTCTTCAGCTGAGAACTGCGCCTGTCCGCGCTGTACTTTGTCGTATTTGGCATTGTCGGAGACCATCGAGCCCATAAATTGAGCAAGGGCCTTAAGCATACGCTGGGAAGTAATTTCGTCCGTTCCGAAAGCTGCGATAAACATTTTATGGTATTCGGCATCGGCCTTCAGCTTATTCATCACATTGTCCAGGGTTTCATCCATTTCCACCGGGTTAGTGATCGGCGCAGTCGGTTGTACCTCGATATGATTAACACCACCGTCCCACATGAATGAAGTATTCCAGTTCAGGTTGAATAGCGCAGGGGAATTGCGGTTGCCCAGCAACCCGTTGACACCATGGCTTACATTATGACCGGTTTGCGAAAACGCGGCGAAAGACTGGTGGCAGCTTCCGCAGGAGGTGGAACTGTCTTTGGATAAGCGCGTATCGTAGAACAGCTTACGTCCGAGCATAAAACCTGCTTTGGTCAGCTGATTATCTTTAAATGCGTAATAAGGAGAAGGCCATCCCTGCGGAACGGAAAAACTAATATCCCAGGATGCGTTCCCGGGATATTCCGGAATAGCCGCATCCTTTTTACAGGCTGCAAACAAACCCATACAACCCAGGGCTGTTACCATTATAGCTTTAAGATACCTTTTCATAGACGGATTTCAAAATTACGTAAAAGCGAAGTAGCTTGGCCGATAATTTACCCAGATGAACCTGAAGATATTGGGAAATAATTCGGCGCTTCCGGCTTATGACCGCTATCCTACCTGTCAGATCGCGGATATCGGAGGCATTTCCATTATGATCGATTGCGGCGAGGGCGCGCAGATATTACTCCGGAAGCATAATGTCAGCTGGCACCGCATCCGCTACATTTTTATCAGCCATCTTCATGGCGACCACTACTTCGGGTTACCCGGATTCCTGAATTCGATGAGTCTGCTCGGGCGTACCGTACCGCTCACGCTTTTTGCTCCTGCTGAACTGAAACCTATCTGGGAGGCCATACTCGATGTTGCATTCACCAAATTGTCTTACGAGCTCACATTTGTACCGCTGCCCGCAGGTAGATCGGTATTATTGGATACACCTGCAATACGGCTGGAGAGCTTTCCCGTGGAGCATCGTATTTTCTGCTGCGGACTGAAAGTGACGGAAAAATCCAAAGGACGGAAAGTGCTTCCCGAACGATGCCGCCATTATGAAATACCGGCCGCTTATTACAAACAGCTGAAAAGCGGGGCGGATTATGAAACCAAATCCGGAGCAATTATCCGGAACGAGTGGGTTACTACAGAAGGCAAGCCCGACAAAGTGTACGCCTACTGTGCAGATACTATTTATACTGAGTCTTTTCTGGATGCGGTGACGCATGTGGATCTGCTCTACCACGAGAGCACCTACCTGAATGCAGATGCGGAAAGAGCTGCTGCCCGCTTTCATGCAACGGCAGCTCAGGCGGCGGAGTTCGCAAAGAAGGCAGGAGTGAAAAAGCTTCTGCTGGGCCATTACTCATCAAAATACAGGTATGTAGATGATTTTCAGGAAGAAGCAAGAGCCGTGTTCTCCGAATCGTATGCAACGTCAGAGGGAGACGAATTTGTGATCTGAGGTATGTATTTAAAATTAACGAATTGCCTGAGCTGTAATACCGATATATCAGGCAGGCTGATTACCTTTGCGGCGCAATGCAAATAGAAATATTAAAATCAAAGATTCATCACGCTAAAGTGACCGAGGCGAATCTGCATTACGTCGGAAGCATTACCATTGACGAAAATCTGATGGATGCTGCCAATATCATTGAGCATGAGAAAGTTCAGATCGTGGTGCTGGAAAACGGAGAACGCATCGAAACTTATGTGATCAAGGGTACGCGCGGAAGCGGTATGATCTGCCTGAACGGACCTGCGGCGCGTAGAGTTTCTGTTGGAGATACGCTGATCATCATGTCTTATTGCCAGATGGATTTTGAACTGGCAAAACAACATAAGCCGGTGGTGGTATTTCCAAAGCCGGACAATCAATTGTAATCTTATTGCCTAAAATGCTGCCATGAACAAGAAAACCGTCCTGCTTTTAATTCAGTATGCTGTTTTTTTCGGTTTAGGATTCGCATTGATTTACGGGCAATACAAGCAGCTTACACCTGCCGACATGGCCGACCTGCGTGCTTCCGTAGACCAGGTGAGCCAGCGCTGGTGGATCTTTATCCCGATCGTCATTGTCGGGTTCCTCTCACATTTTTTCAGGGCGCTGCGATGGAAGCTGATGCTTGAATCGCTGAACATCCGTCCTTCTGTTCTGAATATCACCGGCGCCGTCTTTATCGGGTACATAACCAACCTGCTGATCCCGCGTATGGGTGAGGTGGCTAAATGTACGGTTATGGCAAAGTATGAAAATGAACCGGCCGATAAGCTGATCGGTACTATCGTTGCAGAAAGGGCTTTCGATATGGTTTGCCTTCTGCTGATATGCGTACTCACCTTTCTGGTGCAGATGGATGTGGTAACCGCTTACCTGCAACATCTGTCCGGACAGCTCGCCGGTAAAAACCTCCCCCTGCTGGTCGCAGCAGGTATAGCAGGTCTGCTGGCGCTTATCGGCGGACTGGTATTTATATACCGCAGGAATAAGGACGGCAAGATCGGTAAGTTCATCAAAGGGCTTGCTGAAGGGGTTGGCTCTATTCTCACGCTGAAACGCCGTGGCGCATTCCTGGGCTATACATTCCTGATCTGGGGCTCTTACCTGTTCCTGATCGTACTCGGTTTCTGGGGATTGCCTGCCACTGAAGGACTGACCATCGGGGCCGCACTGTCCGTACTCGTTTTCGGAAGCCTCGGTATGATCGTCACACCGGGCGGGCTCGGAGCTTATCCGCAGGCGTTACAGCTCGTATTGTCTATGCTGTATGCAGTACCCGCATCTTTTGCGCTGGCGTTCGGATGGATATCCTGGCTGGCCCAGACGCTGATCATTCTTGTCTTTGGTTTAATTGCACTTTTTGTGCTTCCTCTTTATAATCGTGCACGCCATGAGCAAACTCCAGTGGATCCGGCAAAAAATTAAAGCCCTTCCCGAAGCTGTTACAGCCGTAAACGCGCAACGCGTTCGCGGAAAGAAGATCGTTTTTACCAACGGTTGCTTCGATATCCTGCATCACGGTCATCTGGATTTGCTGGCAAAGGCAGCAGATGAAGGTAATATCCTTATCGTGGGCATCAACACCGACGCTTCGGTGAAAAAGCTCAAAGGCGAAAAGCGGCCTGTAAATACACAGCAGGATCGCGCGTTCCAGGTGGCATCGCTGCTCTGCGTGGATATGGTGGTGTTATTTGATGAAGATACTCCCCTCACGCTCATAGAAGCGCTCCGGCCGGATGTGCTGGTGAAAGGCGGTGATTATACCTTCGATACTATAGTAGGTGCGAAGGAAGTGTCTGCGCGCGGCGGTAAAGTGGCGGTGATTCCGTTTGTAAGCGGATATTCAACTACCGGGCTCATTGATATTATCCGCAGTTTATAAATCTCATCCGGCTCAGGTCTGTAAGGAATGCTAAAACGCGGCAACTGATTTCCTTATTCTTACCGTTTGTAGTAGTTTCGCTATATGGTATACTTAAAGGGAACTTACGCCGGGATCTTACTATTATTGCTGCTTTTATCGATCTCCCCGGTACCGTTGCAGGCTGCCGGAAATGATTCACTCAGGTTTTCAGGGGTACTGAATGTAACCGGATCTGAACGTTACAATTACAAAGTGGTGGTTGGGCAGGAAGGTACAAAATGGCTTGGCTACAGCGTGCTGGACGAAAGTGGTCCCAACGAAACAAAATCATCAGTTACCGTTCAGTTCTCCAAGGAGAAAGGCGGCATGATGCTTACCGAAAAGACACTGCTGTCCACTAAATCATCCGAACAAAATTTCTGTTTTGTAAACGCGGCAATGAAAATGCACGATTTAAAAGTGCTGAAGGGATATTTCGTGGGCAGGGACAAACAAAACAAGATATGTGGCAACGGAAGTATCCGCCTCAATATACCTGCCAATGCTGTTGTGTTTATGAAGCCGGATGGCTCCAAGGATACCAATGCAACCAAAGTTGTTACAAGTTTCATTTCTCAGGATTTCACCGTTGGTTCCGCGCAGGTAGCGATAGAACTGTGGGACGGAGGCGAAAATGACCACGATTCGCTGTCCGTTTCCCTGAACGGTGAAACGGTAGCTGCTCCTTTTGAAATCACTTCTGAAAAGCACCGTATCCTGCTGAATCTTAAAAAAGGACAGAATGTGGTGCGCATAAAAGCAATCAATGAAGGAACCAAACCTCCTAATTCTGCACGTATATCGATCATTGACGGCGGCGCCCATTATGCAGTGGTATCCTATCTCAAATCCGGACAGGAAGCGAAGGTCAAATTGAAACTGAAAGAGTGACCGTAACCAAAATTTAATATAGAAATAAATTCCCGCCTATTACATTCGCAGCGCATCATCCAATATTATGAAGAAGATTAAAGAACCGATCGTAAGGGACCTGAGCTGGCTGGCTTTTAATGAGCGCGTATTACAGGAAGCAAAAGACCCGACGGTATCTGTGTATGAGCGTTTGCGGTTCCTGGGGATTTTTTCGAATAATCTGGACGAGTTTTTCAGAGTCAGGGTCGCTACACTCAATAAGATGGTACGTCTCGGCAAGGCGGCCAAAGTGCATCTGGAAGCCAACCCGGAAGGTATTCTCCGGCAGATACAGCAAACGGTGATACTCCAGCAGAATGATTTTGACAATACGTATCAGCAGATCATACGCGAGCTCGCACAGCAGCAGATATTCATCAAAAATGAGCAACAGCTTTCTCTGCAGCAGGAAGATTTTATACGTAAATATTATACCGACAAAGTAAGTTCCCAGATCGTTCCGCTGATGATAGAAAGCATTCCGCAGATGCCTTTGCTGCGGGATAAATCTATTTACCTGGCTTGTGTGCTGGGCAATAAAGGAAACCGGAAACTGCGCCGTTATGCACTGATCGAAATTCCTACGAAAGTACTGCCGCGCTTCATCATTATACCTTCCGAAGAGCATACCACCGACATTATCCTGCTGGAAGATATCATCCGCTTCAATCTGGGTGCACTGTTTGCTCCGTTTGGCTTCGATGAGTTCAGCGGTTATATCATAAAAGTAACCCGCGATGCGGAACTCGAAGCTGATAACGATGTGCAGACTTCATTGATCGAAAAGCTGGAAAAGCAGATCAAAGACCGTAAGAAGGGCAAAACAACCCGCTTCGTTTTCGACCGGAACCTTGACCTGGGTTTGCTGGATTTCCTGAGCAAGCGGCTTGGTCTGACAAAAAAAGACAACCTGATTCCCGGCGGGCGCATCCATAACTTTAAAGACTTTATGGACTTTCCCGCGTCGGTATTCAGTAACCTGCCGACCCGTCCGAAACCGTTCACGCACCCGCAGCTGAAGCAGCCTTTGCGTATCATGCAGTTGCTGGATCACCAGGACGTGATGCTGCATTTCCCGTATCACTCGTTCGATTCGGTGATCGAATTCCTGAGGGAAGCAGCTATTGATCCGTTTGTGCAGAGCATTAAAATTACCTGTTACCGGCTGGCTAAAGAATCTAAAGTGGTAAATGCACTTGTGAATGCCGTACGTAACGGGAAACAGGTGACGGTAATGCTGGAACTGCGCGCACGTTTCGATGAAGAAGCGAACCTTACGTGGAAAGCAATACTCGAGGAAGAAGGTGTGAAAGTGATCCTGGGTGTGCCGGATATGAAAGTACATGCCAAACTGTGCGTGATCAAACGTCGGGAAACCAATAATACAAAGTACTATGGGTTTGTATCCACCGGAAACCTCAATGAGTCTACCGCAGCATATTACGGAGACCACTGTCTGCTTACGTCCAATCGCAGTATACTGGCCGACATAAATAAAGTGTTCAACTGCCTTGAAAAGCCTAAGGTTAATCTTGCGGAATTGCGTACCTGCAAAACATTACCCGTGGCACCGGTGACCATGCGCAGTTACTTTATGGCGCTCATCGATAAAGAAATAGAACTGGCAAAGAAGAAGAAACCTGCTTCGCTGATCGTAAAGCTGAACAGCCTGGTGGACAAACCTCTTGTCGAGAAGCTGCAACAGGCGGCTATCGCGGGAGTGGAGGTTAACCTGATCATCCGAAGTATCTGCTGTCTGATCACGCAGCATAAAACCTACAAAAAGAATATTAAGGCTATCAGTATCATCGACGAGTACCTCGAACATGCACGCGTATTCGTATTCAATAATGGTGGAAAGCCCAAAGTATTTATTTCTTCCGCGGATTGGATGGTGCGCAACCTGGACCACAGGGTGGAAGCGGCATGCCCCGTTACCGATCCGAAACTGCAGAAAGAGTTGATTGAGATCCTTAAAATTCAGCTTGCCGGTAATATTAAGACAAGAATTCTCGACAATAATCAGGATAATTTGTATGTTGCATCGGAAGAGAACGAACCATTGATCCGTTCTCAGGAAGAAACTTACCGTTATCTTTTCAATAAGTCGAACAATTGATTCTCGCCGCAATTGATATTGGTTCCAACGCAGCCCGCCTGCTCATCTCAGAGGCCGTTCCGTATAAGGGAGGAGGAGTTGATTATACAAAATTGACACTGCTTCGTATACCGCTGCGCCTGGGGTTTGATGTATTCGAAAACGGCTTTATCTCCCCGGAAAAACAAAAGCAGATGGTCGATACCATGAAGGCCTATAAGCTGCTGATGGATATCTATAAGGTGGAGCACTACCGCGCCTGCGCTACTTCGGCCATGAGAGATGCAACGAATGGTCAGGAGATCATCCGCAACATCGAAAAAGAAACGGGTATCCGGATCGAAATCATAGGCGGTCAGGAAGAGGCGAGCATATTATACGAAACGCATATCGCCGAAAATCTCGGTGATAACAAACCCAGTTTGTACATTGACGTGGGCGGCGGCAGCACGGAAGTCACTTTATTTGCCGATAACCGTATCGTATTCAAGGAATCGTTTAATATCGGCACCATAAGGTTGCTGAATAAGTCTGTTACAGAGGAGCAGTGGGAACACATGAAGTGGTATATCAAAACGTATACTGCCGGTTATCCTTCGCTTTGCGCAATTGGCAGCGGAGGCAATATCAACAAGATATTTTCGCTTTCGAAGAAGAAGGAAGGAAAGCCCTTACCGCTTGAAGTACTGAAAGATTATTACCGGGAACTGAGTGCGTCCACCGTTGAGGAAAGGATGCATCTGTATAATTTCCGGGCCGATCGTGCGGATGTAATCGTACCGGCTTTGCAGATATATATCGCAGTAATGCGGTGGTGCCGCGCCGATGAAATTTACGTGCCACGTATCGGTCTGGCTGATGGACTCATCCGGATGCAATACGCACAAAAAAACGGGCAGTCTTTATAAAAGCTGCCCGTTTCCTTTTTTAGTCGTGTTGTTTCTTTGCATCATCCTCATCGGTGTCGTCGAGTTCCAGCCATTGGGAAGAATGAATTTTCTTTTTACCGCGACCTGCTTTATTCAGCCACAGAAGCATTGCAGGCTGCAGCGTGAG
This sequence comes from Rurimicrobium arvi, assembly GCF_039540495.1. NCBI lineage: Bacteria > Pseudomonadati > Bacteroidota > Chitinophagia > Chitinophagales > Chitinophagaceae > Rurimicrobium > Rurimicrobium arvi. The sequence continues at coordinate 84,771 of NZ_BAABEZ010000001.1, forward strand.
GTTCGTGATCATTGCAAGCAGCAATGTCATGGAGGTAAGAAAACCAAGTGACTTCGTTCCGTCGAAATTAGACAGGATAAACACACCGAAACCTGCAATCAGGATCAGCGAGGTGTAGATAATGCTCAATCCCGTATCGAATATGGTATGGCGCACAGTCGCAGCCACATCATCCTTATACATTTTCAGTTCGTGCTTATAGCTCACGAGGAAACGGATGGTCACATCGATCGTAATGCCCAATGCCACACTGAATACCAGTACTGTCGACGGTTTGATCGGAATATCCATCCATCCCATGATTCCGGCGGTGGCCAGCAGCGGAATAATGTTTACGGTGAAAGAGATAAATAAAATTCTCCAGGAGTAAAACAGCGCCACCATGCATCCGAAGATCATGATAAACGCCAGGATCAGACTGTCGCGCAGACTGTTGATGATAAATTTGCTACCCTCCAGGAAGATGATGCTTGATCCGGTAAACGTAACATTGTAGCGGCTTGTATCGAACAATGCATAGGTGATCGGCCGGATGCTGTCGAGCAGGATCGGCAGTTTCACGGAACCCACGTCCTCCATATTGATGCTCACGCGCGTCTTCTGTTTGGTGCTATCCATGAAGGTGGTGAGCAGCTGCGCAAACTGATCTTTTTTACCATTGGCCTGCGGATTGGATTTTGCGCGCAGGTAGGGCTGAATGAATGCGCCATCCATCATATTGGGCACGCCATAGCTCGTGCTGTCCCCATCGTAATACGCCTGGCGTGCAAATTTCACGCCATCCACGAAGGAAAGTGGATGCCCGAGTTCTTTAAAGCCGGCCAGTTTTGCGCTGAGTTCATCTATTTTCTGAATGGTCGGTAAGGAAACAGCACCGTTTTTACGCTTCGAATCAATCACGATTTCCAGCGGCATCACCCCGTGAAAATGTTTTTCAAAAAATTTCAGATCGGTATAAATCTTATCCTTTTTAGGAAGATCATCTACCACGTAGCCAACCGTGCGCAGCCTGGCAACCCCTATCAGCGAGAATACCGTAACAGCTGCGGAGATCAGGTAAATGAGCTTGCGGCGGTTGAATACCCAGTTGTTGAGTGTGGACAGGATTCTGGTAAGCCAGTTGCTCTCGAGGTAATTGGTATGCTTGCTTTTCGGAGCAGGCAGGTAGCTGAACAATGCAGGCAGGAATACCAGCGAGATCAGGAACAGCCCCATGATATTAATACCGGCTACCAGTCCGAATTCCTTCAATACCTTGCTTTTTGTGAAGAAGAACACGCCGAAACCGATTGCTGCTGTGAGGTTGGTGAACAGGGTTACGATGCCCATACGGTCAACCATGCGCAGCAGGGATTTTGTCTTGTTGCCATGCTTGTGATGCTCGGTATGGTATTTATTCAGGAAGTATACACAGTTCGGAATCCCGATCACAACGATCAGTGGCGGGATCAGCGCGGTAAGCATCGTAATCTGGTATCCAAGCAACGTCATGGAGCCCACGCTCCAGATAACACCTACGGCTACTGTGACCATAGACGCCAGCACAGCGCTGAACGAACGGAAGAACAGAAACAGGATCACCGCGGTGAGCAGGAAAGATAATCCGAGGAACAAACGCATTTCATTCTCGATCTTGTTGCCGATCTGCGTGCGGATATAGGGAAGACCTGAGTAATACACTTCCACATTCTGTGCTGCCGCAAAAGCATCTCCGAGCGCAGTCACTTCTGCGATCACACGCTTACGGCCTTTGGACGCGAGCACATCTTTGTTGATATACAACGCCATCATGTAGGCATGTGTCTCAGGGTTATACAGCAGACCTTTGTAGAAAGGGAGGTTGAGGAATTCGTTCTTAAACGCTTCAACACCCTGCTGTGCGAGCACTTCATCCAGCTTTTCCACCTTCAGTTTGTCGTTCAGCGTATCTTTCACGAGGTTGATGGCGGTGGGGATACTCAGGATATTATCGATCGCATAAGCATGCTGCAGCTGATTCACCAGCTGTGCATACGCTTTAAGGAATTCAGGTTCAAAGAATTTATCCGTCTGCACGCCGATCACCATCATGGTGCCGTCCTGCCCGAACTGCTTCTTGAATTCCTGGTACTCCTGGTATTTCGGATTGTCTGTCGGGATCGCGCCGGTAGAATCATAGCTTACCTGCACCTTGCTGGCCTGGTAACCCATAAAGGCAGTTACCGCCAGAAGCGCTGTTAAAAGGTAGATACGAAAACTAATGACAAAGGCTGCAATACGGTGCCACATGCTCTATTGAAAATTGGTTTTAAAGGGGGCGAAGGTAAGGTAATTCAGTTTTTTCGCAGACCGTAAACAGCCCACATGCGGCAATTGAACGAAAGATTAAGATAACGGTCACATTTTATATTAATTCATAGGCTCTTTCGTCCTATAAGTGGCGGCTTTATCGTACTTTCGCGTCTGATTTGAACAGATGAAAAACATTCGTAATTTTTGTATTATCGCCCATATCGACCATGGTAAAAGCACCCTGGCCGACAGGTTGCTGGAGCATACGAAGACTATTTCCGAAAGGGATATGCAGGCGCAGGTGCTGGATGACATGGATTTGGAGCGTGAGAAAGGAATCACCATCAAAAGCCATGCAATTCAGATCAATTACCAGTTTAAAGGAGAACAATATACACTGAACCTGATCGACACGCCCGGTCACGTAGACTTCTCCTATGAGGTGTCGCGCGCGCTGGCGGCCTGTGAGGGCGCATTGCTGCTCGTGGACGCATCACAGGGGATACAGGCGCAAACCATTTCCAACCTGTACCTTGCCCTGGATAACGACCTTGAGATCATACCCGTGATCAATAAAATTGACATGGAGGGTGCGATGATCCCAGAGGTAACCGACCAGATCGTGGATCTGATCGGATGCAAACCGGAGGATATTATCCTGGCTTCAGGGAAAAGTGGCATCGGTATCGAAGAGATCCTGGAGGCAATTATCACACGTATACCTGCTCCCAAAGGGGATGTACAGGCACCGCTTCAGGCACTGATCTTCGATTCCGTATTCAATCCTTTCCGCGGAATCATCATTTACTACCGCGTAATGAACGGAGCGATCCGCAAGGGCGACAAGATCAAATTTATCAATACGCAGGGCGAGTATGAAGCAGATGAGGTAGGTATCCTCAAGCTTACAATGACGCCCAAGAAAGAGGTACTCGCAGGAGACGTAGGATATGTGATCACCGGTATCAAAAATGCAAAAGAGGTAAAAGTAGGGGATACGATCACACTCGTAAATAATGAAGCAAAAGAGGCCATCGACGGGTTTGAAGATGTGAAGCCGATGGTATTCGCAGGTATCTTCCCCGTAGAGACCGACGATTTCGAAGAGTTGCGTGAGTGTATGGAAAAGCTGCAGCTGAATGATGCTTCCCTCACCTTTGAAACAGAAACCTCACAGGCGCTGGGATTTGGTTTCCGCTGCGGATTCCTCGGAATGCTGCACATGGAGATCATCCAGGAGCGGCTCGAACGCGAATTCAAGCAGACGGTGATCACCACGGTACCGAACGTTAGTTTCCATGCATACACGCAGAGAGAGAAGAATGTACGCATCATCGTGAACAACCCGACAGAAATGCCGGAGCCGACGCGTCTGGACCGTATCGAGGAACCGTTTATCCGCGCACAGATCATCAGCACACCAGAATATATCGGTAATATCATGACGTTATGTCTCGGTAAACGTGGCATGCTCATGAATCAGAACTACCTCACACCCACACGTGTGGAGCTCACTTTCGAGATGCCGATGGCCGAGATCGTATTCGACTTCTATGATAAACTGAAGTCCAGCACACGCGGCTATGCGTCTTTCGATTACACACCTATCGACTATCGTCTTTCCGATATCGTGAAAATGGATATCCTGCTGAACGCCGAACCTTTGGATGCCTTGAGTGCGTTGATCCATCGCAGCCGTGTACAGGACTTCGGGCGCAAACTCTGTGCGAAACTGAAGGAATTACTTCCGCGCCAGCAATTCCTGATCGCGATCCAGGCCGCCGTAGGTGCGAAGATCGTGGCGCGCGAGAATATATCGGCTATGCGTAAAGATGTTACCGCCAAGTGTTACGGCGGAGATATCTCCCGTAAACGTAAGCTGCTGGAAAAGCAGAAAGAAGGGAAAAAACGGATGCGCCAGATAGGAAGTGTAGAAGTTCCGCAAGAAGCTTTCCTGGCAGTGTTGAAACTCGACGAATAGTGTGTTTGAACATTAACATATATATACAAGCGGATCTACTCGATCCGCTTTTCTTTTGCATGCTTTTTCGCCGCGTATATACCAGTTACCAAACTTCGTGCAGCGCAGCCTGAGCACCTTATTATTTTTGTTTTGAAACCGACCGAAAATCTCTAATCCCGCATATTCAATGGTAATCAAAAAATTACTGATCGCTAACCGTGGCGAAATTTCCATCCGTATCTCACGTGCCGCAACCGAGCTGAATATCCAGACCGTTGCCATCTATACGTATGAAGACCGTTATTCCCTGCATCGCTACAAGGCGGACGAAGCGTACCAGGTAGGCCGCCAGGACGAGCCGCTGAAGCCTTATCTGAATATCGATGAGATCATTGCGATTGCCAGGAAATGTGGCGCCGATGCCATACATCCCGGTTACGGTTTCCTGTCGGAAAACCCACGGTTCGCGCAGGCATGCGCTGACAACGGTATCATCTTCGTAGGCCCGAAACCGGAAGTAATGGCCGCTTTGGGAGATAAAGTGACGGCAAAAGAAGTGGCGCGTAAAGCGCAGGTACCGATCATCGAAAGCAACCAGGCGGAACTTTCTTCGCTGGAGACCGCTTTGTCTGAAGCGTCACGCATCGGCTACCCGCTGATGCTGAAAGCCGCTGCCGGCGGTGGTGGCCGCGGTATGCGCGTGGTGCACGACGAAGAACAACTGCGCCGGGCCTATCCCGAAGCACGCAGCGAAGCTAAGAACGCTTTTGGCGACGATACCGTATTCCTGGAGAAATTCGTGCCCGATCCCAAACATATCGAGGTGCAGATTGCAGCCGATAGCTTCGGTAATATCGTACACCTGTATGAGCGCGACTGCTCCGTACAACGCCGTTTCCAGAAAGTGGTGGAGGTTGCGCCTTCTCTGGGTCTCAGCGACGATACACGAGAAAAACTGTATCGTTATGCACTGGACATTGCTTCCGCAGTAAATTATAATAACCTCGGCACGGTAGAATTCCTGGTAGATGCAGCGCAGCGTATTTATTTCATCGAGGTGAATCCGCGTATCCAGGTTGAGCATACGGTGACAGAAATGATCACGGGTATTGACCTGATCAAAACCCAGTTATTTGTCGCTTCCGGTTATCGCTTGTCCGATCCCGAGATCGGATTGGGCGACCAGCAACATATCCCGAAGAACGGATTTGCCATCCAGTGCCGTATCACCACCGAAGACCCGGCTAAAGATTTTAAACCTGATTATGGCACACTTGTAACTTACCGTAATGCTGCGGGTTTTGGTGTACGGCTGGATGAGGGAAGTACCTACGCAGGTATGAAAATCAGTCCGTTTTTCGACTCCATGCTCGTAAAGGTGAGCACCCAGGGTAATTCGCTGAAAGACGCTTCGCAAAAGATGTTCCGCGCCCTGCGCGAGTTCCGTATCCGCGGTGTGAAAAACAATATTCCATTCCTCGAAAACCTGATCACGCATCCCCGGTTCATCAGCGGTGATGCAACGGTGGGCTTTATACAGAGCCATCCTGAACTGTTTTCTTTTATTGAGCGTCAGGACCGCGGTACGAAGATGTTGCGTTTCCTTGCCGATGTTACGGTAAACGGTAATCCGGACGTAAAAGTAAAAGACGACACGAAAGTCTTTCAGACACCCGTGATCCCTTATGCTTCACAGCAGGATTCTTTTCCGAAAGGCACGAAAGATATGCTCACCGAAATGGGACCTGATGCTTTCGCACAATGGCTGCGCAGCGAACAGAAAATCTATTATACAGACACCACATTGCGGGATGCGCATCAGTCTTTGCTCGCTACCCGCATGCGCAGCTATGATATGCTCAAAGTGGCGGAAGCCTTTGCGCGTCAGCATCCCCAGACTTTCAGTATGGAAGTGTGGGGTGGTGCCACTTTCGATGTATGCATGCGTTTCCTGAATGAAGATCCCTGGAAGCGACTCGCACAGCTGCGAAAGGCTATTCCGAATATCCTCCTGCAGATGCTGATCCGCGGCGTGAACGGCGTAGGCTACGCAGCTTACCCGGACAACCTGATCGAACGCTTCATCAGCAAAAGCTGGGAAACAGGAGTAGACGTATTCCGTATTTTCGACTCGCTGAACTGGATGGAGAATATCACGCCCTGCATAGAAATGGTGCGGAAACACACCGGAGGTATCGCCGAAGCGGCGATGTGTTATACGGGAGATATTCTCGATCCGTCGAAGACCAAATACGATCTGAACTATTACCTGCGCATGGCGAAAGATCTCGAGAATGCGGGTGCGCATATCCTTGCGATCAAAGACATGTCGGGTCTGCTGAAGCCTTACGCCGCAAAAGAGCTGATCACTGCACTTAAAGAGACCGTGAACATCCCGATACACCTGCATACGCACGATACTTCTTCGCTGCAACCTGCAACTTACCTGATGGCGATCGAAGCTGGCGTTGATGTGGTGGATTGTGCTCTGGGATCACTTTCCGGACTTACATCGCAACCTAACTTTAATTCCGTAGTGGAAATGATGCGTTTTCATAAACGCGAAAATACTTATGATATGGAGGCGTTGAACAAACACTCCAATTACTGGGAAGATGTACGTGAGTATTATTACCCGTTTGAATCCGGTCTGAAAGCGGGTACTGCTGAGGTATTTGAAAATGAAATACCGGGCGGCCAGTATTCCAATCTGAAACCTCAGGCGATCGCGCTGGGACTCGGTGATAAGTTCGACGACATCAAAAAGATGTACACTACGGTGAACCGCTTGTTCGGTGACATCGTAAAAGTGACGCCGAGCTCTAAGGTGGTCGGTGATATGGCCCAGTTCATGGTAGCCAACAATATTACCGAAGAAGATATTTTCGAAAAAGGTGCAGGCATTTCATTCCCGGAATCCGTGCAGCAGTTTTTCAAAGGAGAGATCGGTCAGCCTACCGGGGGGTTCCCGAAACAATTGCAGGAAATCGTGCTGAAAGGCAAAGAAGCATTCACCGACCGTCCGAACAAACACCTTGCACCAATTGACTTTGATGCGGAGTTCGCTGCATTCCGTGAAAAATTCGGACAGGACCTCGAAGAAACAGACTTCCTTTCTTATAAGTTTTATCCGAAGGTGTACGAAGACTACCTGAAATTTTACCGTGAATACGGGGATGTTTCCGTAGTGCCGACGCTTGTGTTTTTCTACGGACTGAAGCTGCGGGAAGATATCACGGTTGAGATCGCACCGGGTAAGACCCTCCTGATCCGTTTATCCGGTATTGGTCCGGTAAACGAACAGGGCGCGCGAACGGTATTCTTTAAACTGAACGGTCAGGCAAGAGCGATAGAAGTGATGGATCGCTCGGTAAAGGTGGAGCGCAGGGAGAACAGGAAAGCGGAAAGCGGTAACAGCGCACACGTGGCAGTGCCATTGCAGGGATTGTTATCTAAAATACTTGTACGCAAAGGGGATAAGGTCCGAAAGAATCAACCCCTGTTCGTCATCGAGGCGATGAAAATGGAGACCAATGTGGCAGCAGTGAACGATGGTGAAATTGAAGAGATCATATTGTCTGAAGGGACACTGGTAAATACCGGAGATCTGGTGGTGATTATGAAATAAAACCTGTTTACGGGGTTCGTTTTTGACACACGAACCCCGTTTTCTTTTAAAAACATGCTGAAATGCCTGACAGGTAAGGCTTTTGAGGAGCCCGTAATTTTTTTTTGACTTTGTTTCAAACAAAAATTTCTATTATTGCACCCCACGGATTGCTTTTTTTACCATAAAAGGCGATCCGTACTTATAATATATCTAACGAAAAGATGGCTAAAAATCTGTTGATAGTTGAGTCGCCGGCAAAGGCCAAAACCATTGAAAAGATCCTGGGATCAGACTTCCAGGTGAAATCATGCTTTGGACATATCCGCGACCTGGTGAAGGAAGACATGGGGATCGACGTACATAACGGGTTTAAGCCCAAATACACGGTTTCTCCCGATAAAACAAAAGTGGTCAGCGAACTGAAAAGTCTTGCCAGGAAAAGTCAGGAAGTGTGGCTTGCAACGGATGAGGACCGTGAAGGGGAGGCGATCAGCTGGCATCTCTGTGATGAGATGGGACTGAACCCTGCAACAACCAAACGTATTGTATTCCACGAGATCACAAAGCCTGCGATCCGTAAGGCGATAGAAACACCGCGTACGGTGGATATGAACCTTGTGAACGCACAGCAGGCGCGTCGCGTGCTGGACAGACTTGTGGGTTTTGAGATATCACCGATACTCTGGCGCAAGATGAGCATGCAGAAAAATCTTTCTGCCGGCCGTGTGCAGTCTGTGGCGGTGAAACTTATAGTAGAGCGCGAACGTGAGATCAATCACTTTAAAGTAGCCTCTGTATATAAGGTGGAAGCCTGGTTTAAAGCCCAGGACATCAATGGCCGGGAAGTGCTGTTCAAAGCCGCCGGACCGGAAAAGCTTGCGGATGAGCAGAGCGCGCATGCGTTCCTGCAATCCTGTGTGGATGCAGCATATAATGTAAGCGATATCCAGGTAAAGCCGGCTAAACGTACCCCGGCAGCGCCGTTTACCACATCTACGCTGCAGCAGGAGGCTGGCCGTAAACTCGGCTATCCGGTAGCACGTACGATGCGCCTGGCTCAGAGCCTCTACGAGAACGGATATATTACCTACATGCGTACCGACTCCGTGAACCTGTCGGAGACTGCATTGGAAGGAGCTGAAGTTGCGATAAAGAAAATCTACGGAGATCAGTATCATAAAAGAAGAAAGTACCAGACCAAAAACGAATCGGCTCAGGAAGCGCATGAAGCCATCCGCCCGACCGATATGGAACTCATGCACGTGGAAGAAAGCGATGCCGCCCGCCTGTATGAACTGATCTGGAAAAGAACCATGGCTTCCCAGATGGCAGACGCAGCATTTGAGCGTACCGTTGCGAAGATCGATATCTCCACCAACCGCGAACAGCTGACCGCAAGCGGCGAGGTGCTGATGTTTGATGGTTTCCTGAAGGTATATATGGAAGACAAAGATGATGATGCCGAATCTGATGAGCATAATGGCATGTTGCCTCCGTTAAAGCAAGGACAGCAATTGCCTTTTGTGGAGATGAAAGCCACACAGCGTTTCAGCCGTCCTGCACCGCGCTACACGGAGGCATCGCTGGTGAAAAAGCTGGAAGAACTGGGAATCGGCCGTCCTTCCACATATGCGCCCACGATCAGCACGATACAACAGCGCGGTTATGTGGAGAAGCGCGATAAGGAAGGTGTCAAACGCCAGTTCGGTACGCTTACCCTGCACGCAGATAACAGGATATCACAGCACACTGCCGAGGAAAATACCGGAGCAGAGAAAAATAAATTGTTCCCGAGCGATCTGGGAATGGTGGTCACAGACTTCCTTTCCGAAAACTTCGAACGCATCATGGATTACGGTTTTACCGCCAAGATAGAAGAAGAGTTTGACGAAATCGCCAATGGAAAAGTCATCTGGAATAAAATGATCGGCGACTTCTACAAGCCGTTCCATCACCAGGTGGAACATACCATGGAGACGGCGGGTCGTATTAAAGGAGAACGCGTACTCGGTACCGATCCGGGAAGCGGAAAGCCAGTGGTTGCCCGCCTCGGACGCTTTGGTCCGATGGTGCAGATCGGTAATATCGAAGATGAAGAAAAACCGAAATTCGCAACGATCAAAACAAATCAGAGTATCGAGACCATCACGTTTGACGAAGCAATGGACTTGTTCAAACTTCCGCTGAGCCTTGGTTTGTACCAGGATAAGGAAGTGGTGATCGGCGCCGGCCGTTTCGGGCCTTATGTAAAATGGGATGAGCAGTTCATCTCAATTCCTAAAGGCGAAGATCCGCTGAGCGTGGATATGGACCGGGCGATCGAAATCATCAATGAAAAGCAGCAGGCAGATGCACCGATCGGTTATTATAAAGGAGAACCCGTAAGTAAGGGGAAAGGGCGTTTCGGACCCTTCCTGAAATGGGGCGATCTGTTCATCAATGTACCCAGAGCTTACAATTTCGACAATCTTTCCCAGAATGATATCGATGAGCTGATCTCCAAAAAGCTGGAAAAAGAGGCGAACCGCTATATTCAGCAATGGGAATCCGATAAGATTGCTCTCGAAAATGGCCGCTGGGGCCCGTTCATCCGTTTTGGCAAACTGATGCTGAAACTCGGGCGCAACGAAGCAGGAGAAAAATATACCGAGGATGACCTGCGTGCGCTATCTTTGGAAGAGGTGAAAAAAATGATCACGGATCAGATCCCGGACGCATTTGAAAAGAAAACAAAGAAAGCAGCCGTTAAAAAAGCAGCAGCCACCGGAGCAACCAAAAAAGTGACGGTGAAAAAGGCCGCAGCGAAAAAAGCCGCTTCCGCAACACCTAAGAAGAAAGCAGTAGCTACCAAAAAAACGAAAGAGTAAGAGTGCTTCCCGAAAAAGAAATACAGGCGCTGTTCCGGCTGATCGACGATCCGGATGATGAGGTGTTCAATACGGTTGCCGATAAACTGCTGCACTTCGGAAAGGAAATTATTCCCGGCCTCGAATACCTTTGGGAGACAACTGAGGATGATGAAGTACAGGACCGTATTTCACAGCTGATACACCGCGTTCAGTTCCAGGATGTGCAGAGCGAGCTCCGCACCTGGGCCTCGGCAAGCAATCCCGAATTATTGCGTGGAGCAATCCTCGTATCTAAATACCAGTATCCGGAACTCAACGTCCCGTTCCTGCTCACCCAGTTTGATAAGATCCGCAGAAACCTGTGGCTCGAGCTCAATAATTACCTGACTCCCCTGGAGAAAGTGGATGTGTTCAACGGCATTCTTTACAATTACTACAAGCTGAAAGGACATGAGCTGACCGAGAATGTACCGGACCGGTTTTTCATCAATCGTGTGCTGGAAAGTAAGAACGGCAACTCTTATACGCTCGGTATTCTGTATGTAGCGCTCTCCGAGCTGTTGGACATTCCGGTTTTTGCAACGGCAGTGCCGCGTCAGTTTTTGCTGGCATATGTGGATAATCTCCAGCATTTCTATACACTTGATAACTCTTCGCGCAAGCAGAACAGCTTTTATATAGACCCGCAGAACGGGATGATTTACACCCAGCACGACGTGGATGTATACATAGAGCGGCTGAATCTGAACAGTAAGGAAGACCGTTATTTCCAACCCCTGAATTCAAGAGCGGTGATCGTCCGCCTGATGGAAGAATTGCAGCGTTGCTACCGGCTGAACCAAATGGACGAAAAAGCCGACGAGATCGAAACGCTGATCAACATTGTAAATCCACCGGCAGAAGACGAATAATCCTACCTTTGCGCTGCTTTATGGTACGTAGCCTCAAGATATTGTTGTTTCTCCTTTGTATCGGTCTGTCTCCGGCGTTTGCGCAGGATACGGATACGATGACGATTCCGCCAAAGATGGAAACTGCTGCGGTGAAGGATACGCTGGTACCGGTAAAAAAGAAATTCCAACCTGATGCCAAAAGGGCCGGCCTGTATTCTGCGCTGATTCCCGGCTTCGGGCAGCTGTACAACCGTCAGTACTGGAAAATGCCGATCGTGTATGCAGTGATGGGTACACCGGTATATTTTGCGATCAAACACAACAATGATTATCAGCGCTACCGTAAAGCGTATATCTCCCGGCTGGTGAACGAGCAGACCAGCAACGATGAATTCAAAGGCGTCCTCACTACTGCAGGTATTAAACAATACCAGGACCAGGCGAGGCAGAACCGCGACATGATGATCCTCTACGCCTCGCTTGCCTATACGGTGCAGATCATCGAAGCAATAGCCGGAGCGCATCTGAAAAACTTCGACATTTCAAAAGACCTTAGTCTGAATATACGACCGGATTTCAACCCGCTGATGGGGGGCGCCGGGCTTTCGCTTGCAGTGCAATTAAGAAAATAAGTGTCCGCGTTTTTTTATTGGGCAGGCAACTTCTATTTTTGCCCCTATGCTACAAAGCAATCTTCCGGAAGATTCATATTTACACAAAGGACGGCGCGCACAGCTGGTTCAGACGCTGCGCGATAAAGGAATCAGAGACGAACGGGTATTGGCGGCAATCAATGCGGTACCCAGGCATTTTTTCCTGGACACCGCTTTTCAGCACATTGCGTACGAAAACCGCGCATTCCAGATCCTTGCTCAGCAAACCATTTCCCATCCATTTACCGTTGCCTACCAGACAGAGTTGCTGGAGATCAAAAAGTTCGACAAAGTGCTGGAAATCGGCACGGGTTCCGCATATCAATCCTGCGTGCTGGCAGAACTGGGTGCCCAGGTGTTTACGATAGAACGTCAGCGCGCGCTGTATGATCACGTGGGTAAATTCTCCTACATAAGAAAATATCCGAGTATCAAACGTTTTTACGGAGATGGTTATGCAGGTTTACCTTCTTATGCGCCATTCGATAAAGTGATCGTGACAGCCGGCGCTCCCTATGTGCCCGATGCGCTCACACAGCAACTGAAGCCGGGAGGCATTCTTGTTATTCCTGTGGGCGATTCTTCAGGCCAGCGTATGCTGCGTATCACCAAAGAAATCGATCACAAACTGAAGGCCGACGATCTCGGGGCATTCGATTTCGTCCCGATGCTCGAAGGTAAAAACAAATAAATACCTGCCTTGCGGTACTGGCTAATTGCAGTAATTTGCAGTCTGTTTCATGCAGGGCTGACTGCCGTGGATGAAGGAATCTATGCAAGCAAACAATTTAATGGACTGGCGTCGGCTATACAGCCCGGCAAGAACAGGCGACACCGTAAAGCGTGAAGCGAATGAAGATCGCTCGAGAAACTCTTACATGAGAGACTACGACCGTATCATTTTCTCTTCCGCATTCCGCCGGCTGCAGAATAAAACGCAGGTATTCCCGCTTCCAGGTCCCGTATTCGTGCACAACCGTCTTACCCACAGCCTGGAAGTGGCTTCAGTAGGCCGTTCCCTCGGGAAACTGGCCGGCGAAAAGATTGCAGCGCGCTACCGCGATGCGGGCGAATCGTTTCAGGAATTCTACCGTCACGAACTTGCCTATGTGATCAGCGCTGCCTGTCTTGCGCATGATATCGGTAACCCTCCCTTCGGACATTCCGGGGAAGATGCAATACGCGAGTATTTCCGCAATCTTCCGGAACCCGTTAAATCCCGCTTCGAACAGGAACTTAGTCCTGATCAGCTGGCCGACTTTCAGCAGTTTGAAGGGAACAGCAACGCGCTGCGTGTGCTTACTCATCATTTTTCAGAAATGGAAAAAGGCGGGTACAGGCTTACCTACACCACGCTCGCATCTATTGTAAAATACCCATGCTCCTCCGCCCAGGGTTTTAAAAAATTCCCGGGCATAGCAGGGAAAAAATCCGGGTTCTTCGATTCCGAGCGCGGAACGTACCACGCAATTGCAGAAGAGCTGGGTATTACACGCTTACAGGAGGATGTGTATGCGAGACACCCGTTTGTATACCTGGTGGAAGCCGCAGACGACATCTGCTACCGTGTTATCGACCTGGAAGACGCACACAGATTGGGTATTGTATCACTTGATACCTTTAAAGAGTTATTGCTGCCCTTCTTCCGCGATACCGAGGACTATCATGCACGGACACGCGTGGAGGAAACACTGGCTAAGATACTGGACCCGAACCAGCAGGCGCAGTATATACGCGCTACCTGGATCGGTATGATGGTGAATCGCCTCGTAAATATATTCATGGATAAAGAACCGGAACTGCTTGCCGGTGCCCTGGATAAAGATCTGCTGTCTTGTCTGCCCGCAGATGAGGCTGCGCTGATCAAAAGAATCAACGACTACTCGTACAAAAATATCTATAATCACCGTTCGGTTGTTGAAATTGAACTGAGCGGATTCAATATTATCGGCTATCTGCTACATGCCTTTGTCCGTGCGGCGCTGAACCCAAAAGACTCACGATCGGAGAAATTATTGCTGCTGATTCCGAAGCAGTTTCCGGTCGACGATTCCGGAGGTGATTTATATCAGAATGTTCAGTCGGTTGTCGATTTTATCTCCGGAATGACGGATCTGTTTGCCACGGATCTTTACCAGAAGATGCAGGGCATCCGTATTGCCCCATTCGGTTAACACTTAAAATGAAAAGCACCAGGTATGCACCCTAAAGCGTTGCGTATAGAAGATTTTACCTACGATCTGCCGGAAGACCGGATCGCGCAGTTCCCGCTTGAAGACCGGGATGCTTCCCGTTTGCTGGTATATCGCAACGGAGCATTGTCGGAAGATATTTACCGCAATATTGCCGCTTACATCGAACCGGGTACGATGGTGGTGTTCAACCAGACCCGCGTGGTACATGTACGCCTTTTGTTTTACAAAGAGACCGGTGCTCGGATCGAAGTATTCTGCCTTGAGCCGGATAGCCGGTATGCGGACATAAACACTGCTTTAAACCAGAATGGCTCCGTGTATTGGCGTTGCCTGATCGGAGGTGCGGCAAAATGGAAAGACGGACAGGAATTATCGTTGTACGACGAAGCGGCAGGTGTGCGGTTAAGCGCCCTGCTTATCGGGCGCGGTGAAGGATACTTTACCGTGAAACTGAGCTGGACGCCCGAAAGTATGAGCTTTGCGGAGGTGCTGCAACTGTTCGGGAAAGTACCGTTGCCCCCGTATATGCAGCGCGAGGTAAAGGACGATGATAAAGAACGTTACCAGACGATCTATGCAAAAGAAGAGGGTAGCGTGGCTGCTCCCACTGCCGGACTTCATTTCACGGAGGGTATATTCCGGAGTTTCGATGCGAAGCAGGTAACCCGCGAATATATTACACTGCACGTAGGGGCGGGTACTTTCAAGCAGGTAAAGACGGAGCACATCGGCGATCATGAGATGCATGCGGAATGGATTGAGATTGACACTGCTTTTGTAGAAAAGCTGATAGCCGCACCCGCAAGAGCCGCTGTGGGCACCACATCTTTGCGCTGTCTGGAATCGTTGTATTGGATCGGTGTGAAATTGCTGCACCATATTCCGGTGAACTGGAATGCAAATGCCGTTGAGCAGTGGGATGCCTACACATTACCGCAGGATGTACCTGTTTCAGACGCGTTGCAGGCCCTGCTGGCGTATCTGCACGCTTCGTGTACCGACGGACGCCTCTCTACCCGTACGCAGATACTGATCGCACCCGGATACCGCGTGAGGGTTGTAAAGCAGCTGGTCACCAACTTTCACCAGCCCGGTTCCACATTGCTGTTGCTGATCGCCGCACTGATCGGAGACGATTGGAAGGAATTATATGAATATGCACTGGAGCATCAGTTCCGCTTTCTGAGTTACGGAGACGGTTGTCTGATTAATATTGCAGGGACATAAAAAAGGCCTCTGCAAAGACGAAACTCTACAAAGGCTCTACCTTTAAACTAAAACAAACTATTTAAGTGAGATTATTTTCAGGACTATAGTGTAAAAATACGCTAACAGCCGTATGATTATTTGCAAAAAGTTGTTAAATTCAAATGAGTGCTGATTCACAAATTTTTTAAAATAGACCGAATTGAAAGCGTTTTTACTGTCCGCCGGACTGGGCACCCGTTTGAAACCCTTTACGGATAAGCATCCTAAAGCTTTAGCTCCCGTAAATGGCAAGCCGCTGCTGGAGCATAATATTGCTTATCTGCGTCGGTTCGGTATCACGGAAGTAATCGTGAATGTGCATCATTTTGCAGACCAGATAGAGGCCTCTCTGCAGCAGAATAACGGGTTTGGTCTGAAATACCGGATATCCGATGAGCGGGAATTTGTGCTCGAAACCGGCGGCGGACTGATGCATGCGGCCCATTTTTTTTCCGGAGAGTATTTTGTGATGATGAATGTGGATATACTGACAGATTTTGAATTGCCCCGTCTGATTCGCCTCGCCGCGGAACGGAAATCACTGGCAGCGCTCGCCGTCATGCAACGCAACTCCTCACGTCAGCTGCTGTTCGACGACCAGATGCAACTATGCGGATGGAAGAACCGTGTATCGGAAGAACTGAAGCTGGCACGGCGTTCAGAACCGCTTACCGAATTTGCGTTCAGCGGTATTCATGTGCTGCACACGGATATTTTCAAACACATTACCCGGACCGGTAAGTTTTCCATTGTAGATGCTTACTTGGATCTGGCTGCCGATCATACGATCTGCGGGCTGGACCATACCGGAGACCTGTTGCTCGATGTAGGTAAGCCCGAAAGCCTGGAAAAAGCAGCATCACTTTTTTCTTAACCGATTTCTATGAAAGTAAGCACACTCGCCCTTTTACCGGCCTTGTTATTTTGTTCCTGCGGATCTGCTCCTCGCGATCCGGACGCTACCTATTTTTCAGGAGATTTTGCCGGGTCTCCGCTGCTATTGTCAATCAAACAATTAGACGACAGTACCGTAAAGGGAGAAAGCGATCACAAAGGTCAGCATCTCGAAATGAGCGGCAAACGGCATTCCAGCGAGCGCGGTTATGTATATACCATGCGCGAAATCGGCCAGGGGCGCTTTTCCGGTGTATACGAATTTGAATGGGATACGACTGCCAATATGATATTCGGTTCCTGGGTTTCTATCGATTCCAGTTCCCGTACGGGTGTAATGTATACGCTGAAGCCCGATTCAGGCAAGTAGCGACTCCCATTCTCCGGCACCTTCGCGGATCAGCTCTGGTATGCCGCTCGTGCAATCGATGATGGTAGATACCGAAACGCCGCCTACTCCGCTGTCGATTACCAGATCTACAAGCTTCTGGTATTTTTCGTGAATCCATTCCGGGTCAGTGTAATACTCCTGGTCCAGTCCTTCCATAGGCAACGAGACACTCATAATCGGATGCCCCAGTTCCTTCACCAGTAATTGCGTGATCAGGTTATCCGGTACGCGGATGCCCACAGTGTCTTTTTTTGTCTTCAGGTTTTTGGGAACCTGTTTGCTGGCTTCAAGTATGAATGTGTATGGCCCGGGAAGCGCTCTTTTGAGCATGCGGAACACCGGCGTATCCATCGCTTTGGAGTATTGGCTCAGATGACTCAGATCGTTACACACAAACGTAAACTGCGCTTTTTTCGGATCGAGGTTTTTGATCCGGCAGATGCGCGTGATGGCATCCGCATTGTATATGTCGCAACCCAATGCGTACACCGTATCTGTCGGATAAATGATCACGCCGCCTTTACGCAGTATGTCCACCGCCATCCTGATATTGCGTTCCTGTGGATTATCCGGGTAAATGTAGCTGATCATGACTGTTTCGTTACTATAAAATTATACATTCGTGTCGGCAATCGCAGCATTATGTTCAGTATTATTATCCCCACCTGGAACAATTTAACGTACCTGAAGTTGTGTGTGGAAAGTATCCGTAAAAATTCGGCTTTCACACACCAGGTGATACTGCACATCAACGACGGATCGGACGGGTCGCTCACCTGGGCCGTGGATCAGGGTATTGACCATACGTTTTCCGCAGAGAATATCGGTATCTGCACGGCTGTGAATCAGGCGGCCGCGCTCGCTACCCGTGATTACATCGTTTACATGAATGACGACATGTACGTTTGTCCCGGATGGGACGAAGCATTGCTGCGCAGGATCCGGACTTTTCCTGACAATTGTTTCATGGTTTCCGCTACAATGATCGAACCGCGCGATACAGGTAACCCATGTGTGATCCACGCGTCTTTCGGCGCCGATCTTGCAGGGTTCGAAGAGCCAAGATTGCTGCGGGAATTTGCCTCCTTACCCAAGCACGATTGGAACGGTTCTGCATGGCCACCGGCGCTGGTGCACCGGGATTACTGGCACCTGGTTGGCGGTTACAGCGTGGAGTTCAGTCCCGGTATGAGCAGCGACGACGATTTTGCGATGAAGATGTGGCATGTGGGTTGCCGGTATTTTGTAGGTGTTGCCGATGCGCGGGTATATCATTTCCAGGCTAAAAGTACCGGCAGGATCGTCAAGAACGATGGTCGTCGTCAATTCCTGATGAAATGGGGGATCAATCAATCGACTTTCAACAAATTATTTATACGCAGGGGAACTGCATTTGCCGGTTCTTTACCGGCGCCGGACGAAAGACTGTTGCGCCGGGAGCAATGGCGCGCCTGGCTTAAAAGAAAGATCTGGTAGGCAAGCAGACATTGGCATTGTTTTTGCTGTTTTTAGTTCACAGACGAACTAAAAATGACAGACGAATATTTCATGCAGTCGCTCTGGCAGTATTCTTTATACCGGCCGGAAGCACTCAGGACCACTTTGGGCGAACCGCTCACGATTATCAATCCAGGTATCCGCAACCGGCATTCCGGTCCCGATTTTGAGGAAGCACGTATCCGTATCGGTAACACGATGCTGGTGGGGCATGTGGAATTACACATCCGGTCCTCCGACTGGTTTGCGCATGGCCACCAGCGGGATAAAGCATATGAACGCATCATTCTGCATGTGGTTTGGGAAGATGATGCACCAGGCTCACTTCCCGCGTCCATACCTGTTCTGGTGCTGGCCCCGCACGTGCCCGCCGCAATCATCACCCGATACCGTTTTCTTCATGAAAGTCTCTCCGGAATTCCCTGCGGGCATATGCTCGGCAATGTAAACAATCTCGTGAAAAAGGCATGGCTTACAAGACTGCTCGCCGAAAGATGGGAATCGCGTTTCCGTGCCTGGGATACACTATTGCAGCAAACCAATGGAGACTGGCGTATGCTGTTATACTGGCGGATGGCCGAGAATTTCGGATTCAGGACAAATGCCGCTCCTTTTCTCCGGCTGGCGCAATCCATACCGCTTGTAATACTCGGCAGGCACCACGATCAGCTATTTCAGCTGGAAGCACTGTTATTCGGACAGGCGGGATTTCTTTCCGCTGAATTTAATGAGGAATACCCCTTCCGCCTCAGACAGGAATATGAATACCTGAGACGGAAATACCGTCTGGAACCGATGCCTGTTCATTTATGGAAGTTTATGCGCTTGCGGCCCGCAAATTTTCCTACGATCCGTATCGCGCAATTCGCGGCACTGGTACACCAGTCTTTTCACCTTTTCCAGCAGATCGTCGCATACTCGGATCTGAAAGAGCTGACGGCTTTATTTGAAGGTGTCAGTGCTTCGGAATACTGGGACAGGCATTTCCGTTTCGGAGATCAGGAACAGCAAAAGCCACGCAGCAGGAGCCTCGGTGGAGACAGTATTGCCAATATCATTACCAATACGGTGGCCCCCGTACGCTTTATGTACGGAGCGCAGCATGAATCGGACGACTATGTGGCGCAATCAATAGCCTTGCTGGAAGGACTGGAACCGGAACGGAACGCTGTTATATCGGAATGGGAACAACGGGGCTGGAAACCGGATAACGCAGCCGAAAGCCAGGCATTGCTCGAACTGTATCATCATTATTGCAGCCGTAAGCAATGTCTGAACTGTTCTGTCGGGCAATCGCTGTTGCGCCTATGGCCAGATAAATGACACCTCTTTTTTGCAGTCTGGGTGCAGACTTTCGATAACCGGACAGGTAAGTGCCGCTTTTTCGATAATAGCGCGCGTTTTTTCATCGTACGACTGATCTTCCGGGAAGCGCATCTTGATATGTACCGCGCCGATCCTGCGGGGATTGGCTGCCATGATTTTTTCCACATCGCAGGAAGTACCGTCAATGGAAAAGCCATGTGTACGCGCAGCAATACCGATAATCGTAAGCATGCATGATGCAAGTGCCGTAGCCACTATATCGGTAGGGGAGAAACGTTCACCCTTTCCGTTGTTGTCTACCGGAGCATCCGTTTCCACCACTGTTCCTGATTGCAGATGAGTCATTTGCGTACGCAGTTCGCCTGTATAGATTACTGTTGATGTCATAGGATTGAGTATAAAAAAAAGATGTTTCAACTGCAAAGTTGAAACATCCTGATGAATAATATGGTTAAGCAATCGTTTAGAATTTTACCCCTACCGATCCGTACCAGGAACGGTTCTTCATCCGGTCGATCGGCGTAAGGTTGGCTCCGGGATTGATGTTAACAGCGCCGTAAGCATAGCCGATGTTAAGCGTCACCCAATGGTATTCCACTCCTGCAATCGCATTCAACCCAAAGTCAAATTTCTTGATTTCTCCGTAAAAGTTATTGCTGTTTACCGGCTGGTCGTCGTTGCTGAAAGTGATGTTATCTTCGGATGAGAATGACTTTCCGAGGAATTTACCGCTTAATTTTTGTTTGCCGGCGATGCCATAGGCAACATAAGGTCCGCCACCCAGAATCACATTGCACTTGTCAAATATGTCTCCGATCGGTATTTTGGCGATGAAATTTACCGGAAGCTCCAGATAGATCGGGTTGCTCTGGTATTTATAAAACGTTGTAGTGGTGGACGCTTCCTCCTGCAATACATTGATCTTAGCACCACGGCCCGTTACACCAAGTCCGGGCTGAATGCTGAAGTGTTCGGTGAACGCGATATCCAGGTAAAACTCACTATTGAACGTGTAATAGCCGGAAACGTTGGTAATATCCGCTCTGCGTGGAGCGCGCATGGTAGATCTGCCATATCCGCCCTTCAGACCGTAGGAAAGTTCCACGCCCTGTGCCTGCGAATCAGAAAAACTAGCTGCCATGAGGGCAGCGGCAATCATCCATTTTCTCATAGAAAAAACATTTAACAATACTGTAAACCGGTGCCAATTTAATACAGCAAATCGGTTTTTTAAAATTATTGTTGAAATTCTTGAACGGAATTACTTTTATGGCAAAATAATCTGTCCGTGGAAGGGTTTTACCAGATAAGTGACCTGGCCCGCCTGTCCGGGGTCAAAGCACATACCATAAGAATTTGGGAAAAGCGCTATAACCTGATCAATCCGTTCCGGACCGGGACGAATATCCGGTATTATGATGATGCCCAGCTGAAGAAATTACTGAACGTAGTTTCACTGTTAGACCGTGGACATAAGATATCAGCCGTTGCGTCCATGTCGGCAAATGAGATCAAACAGGAAATGCTGGATGCCGCCCCCGCAGACGGGGAATTTTACATCCGGGAACTTGTTAAGGCGATGATCGATTTCGATGAAGGTCTTTTCGGGGACACGCTGGAATCATTATTCACTGCCATGCGGCCCGAGGATGCGATCCGGGATGTGGTATACCCTTTTCTGGCCAAAGTGGGCCTGCTGTGGCGCATAAGCGAGGCGAGACCCGTACAGGAGCATTTCGCTTCCGGTCTTGTACGCAGGCGCTTGCTTTCGATGATCGACAGGCTGCCGCTTTCAGGCAACAGCAAAACTTTTTTACTGTTTCTTCCTGAAGGAGAATGGCACGAACTGGGCTTGCTTGTCGCCGAATTCCTGTTGCGGTCTTACGGTGCAAGAGTGATCAACCTCGGACAAAGTGTACCGCTGGACGATTTGTCTTTTATGCTCCGCAAAATAAAGCCACAGGTGGTATTCACCATGCTCACCGCAGATGCATACGAGCGGTTTATGCAGCAGCTTCAGTCGCTTGTTGCCGAATCAAAAGGTACAGTCAAACTGCTCGTCACCGGCAATCCGGCAAGAACAGCCTATCTGGAATCACTCCTTTATTGCAGCGTTTTAAAAGAACCTAAAGAAATCCTAATGTTCATCTAGGGTACTTTTGCATCGCTTTGTTTAATATATTTGCCTTAAAGGTTAAACAAAATGAACAAAGTTTCTGTCATCGGCAGTGGGTTCAGCGGACTTGCAGCAGCGGCTTTCGCAGCGGCGGGGGGCAACGATGTGCACATTTTTGAAAAGAATGCGCAGATCGGGGGCCGTGCCAGGGCTTTTGTACATAACGGCTTCGTATTTGATATGGGCCCGAGTTGGTACTGGATGCCGGATGTGTTTGAGCAGTTTTTCCAGTCCTTTGGAAAACACACATCCGACTATTACCAGCTGAAGAAGCTGGATCCCGGTTTCCAGATCATTTTTGGTAAAGATGATGTGCTCGAGGTTCCTGCTGATGTCACGCAATTGTACTCGGTTTTTGAACAGATTGAGAAAGGAAGTGCGCTGAAACTGCGGCGTTTTCTCGACGAAGCGGCATTCAAATATGAGGTGGGAATGAAGAAGCTGGTGTATAAACCCGCATTTTCCTGGCTCGAGTATGCAACCTGGGACGTACTAAAGGGAGTTTCGAGAACACATATGTTCACCTCCGTACAATCATATGTACGTTCATTTTTCAAAGACCCGCGTCTGATAGCGTTGCTGGAATTTCCTGTTTTATTCCTGGGCGCAATGCCCGACAGTATACCTGCACTATATACGCTGATGAACTACTCTGCGCTGGTTCAGGGCACTTATTATCCGGTGGGGGGAATGCTGAAAGTGATAGACGGAATGCGGCAGCTTTGTGAGGAACTGGGTGTAAATATCCATCTTGAAACCGAAGTCACCGGTATTCATGTGCAGAACGGAAAAGCTTCCGGAATCCATACCTCGCGCGGATTATTCGATACCGACGCTGTAGTGGGCGCAGCGGATTACCATCATGTGGAGCAAAGGCTGTTGCCCGAGCATCTGCGCAACTATTCTGAAAAATACTGGTCGGGCAAAACATTTGCTCCTTCCTGTCTTATTTTCTACGTGGGCGTGAAACGCAAAATTAAAGGCCTCTTTCACCACAACCTGTATTTCGATACTGATTTTGCGTTGCACGCCCGCGAGATTTACCGTGAGAAGCGCTGGCCTAAAGACCCGCTGTTCTACGTATGTTGCCCGTCTAAAACAGACGATTCCGTAGCGCCTGAAGAGATGGAGAACCTGTTTATCCTGGTGCCGGTGGCGACCGGACTGGAAGACTCGGAATCCGTTCGGGATGAATATTTCGATCGGCTGATCGAACGGATGGAGCGCTATAGCGGCGATAGTTTTAAAGACGATATCATCTACAAAAGAAGTTATTCCGTAAATGATTTTGTAAAGGATTACAATGCTTACGGAGGGAATGCCTACGGTCTGGCAAATACTCTTTCGCAGACTGCAGTACTCAAGCCGTCTCTCCGTAACAAGCGTGTTCAGAATCTTTTTTATGCCGGTCAGCTGACAGTTCCGGGTCCGGGAGTACCACCTTCTCTTATATCCGGAAGGTTGGCAGCGCACCAAGTTAACCAATACCTCCTAAAAAATCGTGACTATGAAACAACTCTTTGACACTGTATCGCAAAAGGTCAGTAAAACAATTACCCGGTCTTACAGCACGAGTTTTTCGCTCGGTATCCACTGTCTGCACAGCCGCTTTCATGCACCTATCTGCAATATTTATGGTTTTGTGCGTGTTGCCGACGAAATTGTCGATTCATTTCACGGATATCCGAAAAAGGAATTGTTACAGGAATTCCGTTCGGAAACATACACCGCGCTTGAAAGAGGTATCAGCACGAATCCCGTGCTCAACAGCTTTCAGGCTGTCGTTAACCAATATGGTATCGAGACCGATCTGATCGACTGTTTCCTGGATAGTATGGAGATGGATCTGGACCGCGTGGAGCACAATACGGCATCGTACAAACAATATATTCTTGGTTCGGCAGAAGTGGTGGGACTGATGTGCCTTCGCGTATTCACCGAAAATGACGCGGCTTTATACGAACGACTGAAGCCGTCCGCAATGCGGCTCGGTGCGGCGTTTCAGAAGGTGAATTTCCTGCGTGATCTGCGTGCGGACTACAAAGAACTTGGCAGAACCTATTTCCCGATGGTTGATTTCAACGCTTTTTCTGAAGCCGAGAAAGTGGCTATTGAGCGGGAGATTGAAGCTGATTTTGATGCAGCGCTGGAAGGCATTCGCCAGTTGCCTGCCTCTTCCCGCTTTGGTGTGTATGTAGCCTTTGTGTATTATAAGGCGCTCTTTTCGAAAATCAAGTCACTGTCATTTCACAGTATTATGCGTGAGCGCATCCGCATCAATAATTACCGGAAAGTAAGCCTGCTTGCAGGATCTTACGTAAAACACAGTCTCGGAATGTTATGAGGGGGCTGGTAGCTTTCATACTATGCTGCCTGGCGAGTGTAACTGCTTCTGCTCAGAGCGCGACGTATCTGCGTCAGCTGCTTGATGAAGCTGCGCACTCCGGTGAAGCTGCCCGTCGTTTTCTCAAAGAGACACGGTCGATATCCGATACGGATGAGGCGTTGCTCAATGGATTCCGTGCAATGGCCGATCTGCTGATGTGTCGTTATGTGTTACTCCCTACTTCCAAGTGGCAGCACTTCGTAAAAGGCAGAGATCAACTGGAAGCTGCAATCCGCAAAGATCCTGTGAATGCGGAACTGCGCTTCATGCGTTTCTGCACACAGGTAAACACACCTTCCCTGCTTGGATATAAATCATCCATCAATACGGATAAACGGATGCTGATCCGCTATCTGCAGGACCAGTCGCAGATAGGCAATGACACTGCTGCGCTGAACCGCAGTATGAAAGCCTATCTGCTGCAAAGCAATATCTGCGAGACATCGGAAATAAAACTGCTCAAAACGCTGTAGTATGGAATATGTACAATTAGTAGACGAAAGAGATAATGCGCTCGGAGCCATGGAAAAGCTTGCTGCACACAAAGGTGCACACCTGCATAGAGCAGTTTCCGTTTTCGTATTCAATTCAAGGGGAGAACTCCTGCTGCAGCAAAGGGCGGCTCATAAATATCACTCGGGTGCTTTATGGACGAATACCTGTTGTACGCATCCGCGTCCGCAGGAAGCGCATGCCACGGCTGCTTTGCGCCGGCTGAAAGAAGAAATGGGGCTTAGCGCGTCGCTCAATTATCAGTTCCCCTTTTTATACCGGGCAGAACTCGATCATGAGCTGACGGAATATGAATACGATCATATTTATTTCGCAGAGTCCGACGAGTTGCCGGAACCCAACCCGGAAGAGGTAATGAATTATTCTTACCTTTCACTATCCGATATCGAGTCGCAGATGAAACACACACCAGAAGCTTACACCGAATGGTTTAAGCTGTTATTTGACCGGATTAAAATTGCCAGATCATGAATGTTTTGATGTATGCGGGCATTACGCTGCTCACGTTTGTATTGATGGAAGGAGTTACGTGGCTGACCCATAAATATGTTATGCACGGATTCGGCTGGTTTCTGCACGACGACCACCACAATAAAGATCACACGCATTTTTTCGAATGGAATGATGCATTTTTCCTGATCTTCGCGGCGCTGTCCATGTTCTTCTTCCTTATAGGCACCTTTGTGGATGGGTTTTTTTTCATGATCTTTATCGGTGTGGGGATCACACTGTACGGCCTCGCCTACTTTCTTGTACACGACATTTTTATTCATCAGCGTTTCCGGCTGTTTACGCGAACGGATAACTTCTATTTCCGCGCTCTGCGCAAAGCGCATAAGATACACCACAAGCATCTGGGAAAGGGAGAAGGAGAGTGTTTCGGTATGTTGTGGGTGCCGATGAAATATTTCAGGGAAGCATTAAATACATCCCGCAATGATTCCTGAGCACCTGACTTACCTGTTGGTAGATCTGTTCTGTATTCTTGTTCCTTTCCTGTTTTCTTTTCATCCGTTGCTCCGGTTTTACAGGCAATGGCGTTATTTTTTATTGCCTTGTCTTCTGACGGCTTCTTTTTTTCTCATTTGGGATGGACTGTTCACAGGTTGGGGTGTATGGGGATTTAATCATGCATATGTGCTGGGTCCGTTTTTGTTTGGAATGCCGGTAGAAGAGTTCCTGTTCTTCTTATGTATTCCTTATGCTTCGGTTTTCAGTTATCACTGCTTCGGACTGTTCCTGCCGCGTTTGCGTGGTCAGTACCGGCTGGCTGCTGCTTTTTTCCTGCTTCAGGCCGTGGTGCTGTTTTTGCTGGCGTTCGGGCACCCGGCACAATGGTACACTTCGGTAACGTTCATATTACTCGCGGCATACTCTTTATTTCTCTTGGTACGGAAGGTTGATTTCCTGGCCTTATTCCTGGTAACGTATCTTTTTATACTGATCCCCTTCGTACTGTCGAATGGGGTGCTTACGGGCAGTTTCCTGGGCAGGGTGGTGGTATGGTACAATAATGAGCGGAATCTGGGTATCCGAATCCTCACGATACCTGTTGAAGATATTTTTTACGGGATGCTTTTATTGCTGATGAACGTAGGTGGTTATGAATACCTGCGGAAACGCGCTCAGCCCTGAATAATGCGTAAGCATAGAGATCAGATTTTTACATAGCAAAAGGCCTCCGTTTTTTATGCGGAGGCCTTTTGATTAGTAGTTTAAGTAGTTACTTGATGTTATCCAGCACAAAATTTCTAAGGTCGTTTTTCACCGTAGACTGCAATGAATCCACGGCAACCATCAGTGCTCCGATATTAGAGCGTTGAACAAAAATGGATTTGTCGAGGCTAACGGTAAATGCATTTGCAGCGATAATAGAACTGTCGATACGCTGGAGTATCTTGTTATCCAGCGACTGGTTTTTCTCTTTTACGAGATCGGTAAGTCCCACACCGGTATAGGCGCGGTATTTACCCTGATACACATTACGCAGGCCCAGCAGATTATTCTTGATGTCCGTAACGGAGTAATCTGCATACGGAGATTCAACGCTGTTCGAGTCGGCAAGGATGAACGGCAACTCCAGTTTATAGTCGCTGATATTCCCGCAAAGACTGCTCAATGCATCGACCATCGTCAGTATCGCAGCCTGTTTGGTTTTATACGCCTCACTGCCGTTACCGGCGTTTTTCACAGTAATTGCATAGTTGGTGGGGGCAGTACTCCAGGCAAAATAGAGTGCCTGGCAATTGCTTTTCAGATCAGCCGCAAGTGAGCGCATATAGTCGCCCTGGCGCCCTGTGATATTGGAAGCATTTTTCATGCCGTCTTTACCGAACAATACCCATTCCATAGCGTGTAATCCGCGGAAGGAGGAGGGCAGCTTCTGCAATTCAGAGACAGAAAGGTCATAGCCGGTTTTTTCCAGCAGACTGTCCAAAGAATAAGCGCTTGTAGGCCAGGTGTCGATCTGATCGTTGTATCTGCTGTCTTTACCCGGTCCGAATGTGTAGTAAGCTTCTGTCTGCTCCCAGATGTCCCTGAGCGTTTTCCATCTGATCTGTGCTTCCGTAAGTGAATTGTTATCGCGAACGGAATAAAGCGCTTCAATAGAGGCTTGCAGATCGGTGGCTGCATTATTGATGTCGTTATAACTCTGTGTGGCAATATTGTCTGCAAAAGTGGTCAGCATTGCAGATTGCTTGCCGTTGAAATCCAGAACAGGATCCTCCTTTCTTTCCTTCTTGCAGGAAGAAACGGTCAGTATGGTGGCGCCTGCCAGCAGGAGTAATGTACCTTTCATTGATATGTCGTTTATAATTGTTTTTAAGTGGTAATAATAATCTGATCTTCCGAACGCACAGCCGGGAACTGTTCCAGTGGCTTTCCGGCCGGGCCTTCTGTTACCGCACCGGTCTTGTCAAACCTGCTTCCGTGGCGATTACAGAGGAATCCATCTTCCGTAATTTCCAGCTCATTATCATGGTGCGTACACTTGAGTAAAAATACATCAAAACTTCCATCTTCTTTACTGTGCACAGCCAGATCATAAGTCCAGTCCTTAACGGAAACGATCTGCAGGGTGCTGTCTTCAAATAGCGCAGCAGGAATGATCACTTGTTTTTGTTCGTTGCATACCGCACGGAATACCTTACGCTTTTTAGCGGAAGCAGGTATTGCAAACTGCGGGAGTACGATTCCTGCCGCAGTCAGCAGACAGGCCTGACAACTCTTTCTGAGGAAGACTCTTCTGTGCATCTGTAGCTATAATATTACAATCCGATGCTGCAAAATACAAATTGCAAAATACAATACACAAAAAATAATGCTTTTCAGCGTGTTTTCCGCAGCTTTTTGTTTTTCGCACCACGCTTGTTCCCAAAACAAAAGCCGCTCCTGTAAGGGAGCGGCTTGTATCGTTACGAATCGAATCTTATTCAAATTCTTTATCCGGTATACCTTTATTCACCTCAACGGTCTGGATCGTAAATTCTCCGCCCATCAATTTCATAGTGTAAGGCACTTTATAACCTGTTCCGGGAACTTCTTTATAGTTTCCGAATTCGATGATCTGTCCGGGACCATCAGCGTCGCCCGCTTCAGCTTTCTTCACCAGGTATCCTGTTTCCACCTCGTAGTAAGAAGAAGATTTTTCTCCTTTCTTATTGGTTTCTTCCACCCAGTAAGCATCTTTATCATTCAGTTTTACAATGCCTTTCACGGCGTATGTGGAACCATACTGCGCCGGGTGCAGTTCCGCCTGCATATCCGCCTGCTCTTTCGCTTCCGCGATTTCTTCGGCGTTCATAGCGCTTGCTCCCTGTCCGCCGCCTTCTTTGGTTCCTTTGTCGCCGTTCAGCACCATGCGCTGGATCGTGAATATCTGACCGTTGGCGTTTGCCGTTACTACATTTTTCAGCTTGTTGTTGCCTTTCATGTAGGTTGCAATCGTGATTTCAGATCCCTGCATGGATCCTTTACGGATCATCTTAATATCCTTCAGGTTGTTGATGGCTTTTTCACCACCGATCGCATCTGCATATTTTTTCAGTACGTCTTCAGCTTTTACGTTACCAGCGGATTTTGTTTCGGAAGGAACGATGATATTACCGTAGTTGTCGTAATAGGTGATCTTATTGTTTTTGGCGAAGCGTGCCACTTTCGCAGCTACTTCGTCTTTGCTGCCCACAATGATGATGTTCATGTGTGCAGGATCCATATACTTCTGAGCAGCAGTCTGAACATCAGATGCTGTAACGGCACTGAGGTTTTTCAGGTAATTCTGATAGTAGTCCGCCGGCAGCTTGTAGCGTTGAATATTGATCGCCATCTGCGCGATACGTTGAGGGGACTCGAGGGAAATAGCAAAGTTTCCACCGATATAGTTGATGGTATTCTGCAGTGATTCCTTATCCACGCTTTCTGTTTTCAGGCGGTTCATTTCTGCAATAATCTCTGCAATAGAACTGTCTGTAACAGGGTTACGCGCTTTCGCTTCTGCCTCAAAATTGCCGACGAGAATGTCTGTATTCAGGCTGGAATAGGATCCGTAAGTCCATGCGTGTTTTTCACGCAGATTCAGGAACAGACGACCCTGAGATCCGCCGCCCAATACGGTATTCGCAACTTTTGCCGCGAATTCATCCTGTCCGCCCGGTTTCAGTTCGATCGGCGAAGTGATGCTGATCACGCTTTGTACGGCTCCCTCACGCGGAACGAATGCCACTTTCGGAGACAGCGGTGCTTCAACCGGACTGTAAACGGCTACCGGTACGTCTTTTTTCTCCCAGGCACCGAAGTATTTCGTCAGTAACGGTTTTACTTCAGCCGCGGTAATGTCTCCCACCACAGCCATGTACGCTACGTTCGGGCGGAAATACGTCTGGTAATAGCTTTTACAACGCTCCAGTGTGATGGCATTGATAGTAGCTTCAGTTTCCACTTCTCCGTAAGGGTGGTTGGTGGTGTAATTGAGCACTTTACTTACATTAGCCATCATCGCATCGGGATCGTTC
The DNA here is from genome assembly GCF_039540495.1 of Rurimicrobium arvi. Taxonomy (NCBI): domain Bacteria; kingdom Pseudomonadati; phylum Bacteroidota; class Chitinophagia; order Chitinophagales; family Chitinophagaceae; genus Rurimicrobium; species Rurimicrobium arvi. Next base: position 114,648 of record NZ_BAABEZ010000001.1, read on the forward strand.
TTGCTGGTCTCAAGACCGGACAAAGCCTGGGTTTTAAGTTTGTCCAGTTCTTTTTGCTGGAAGTCTGAATTCAGCGTTACATCGCTCATCAGTTCCAGTATTTTGTTCATGTTCTTTTTCAGACCGAAAGCAAACACGCCTTCTGCATTGGCAGAAATGCTCGCGCCGATGTAGTCGATGTCTTCATTGAGCTTTTCTTTGCTGCGTGTCTTTGTACCGCTGGTCAGCAATTCTCCCACGAAATCACTGTAACCGGTCATGCTGCCTTGCAGTTCCTGGCGGATATCAAGTTGGATAGAGAAAGAAACAGTAGGAAGCTTGTGGTTTTCCACAACAAATACTTTCAGACCGTTGGGCAGGGTGAATGTTTCTGTTTTGCCCAGTTTGATCTCCGGAGCAGGGCCCGGTTTAGGCCGCTGGCTACGGTCTAACGTTTGTGCTCCGGCAACGATGGCCAGAGACAAAGCCAATATAGAACAGGTTATCTTTTTCATTGAATTTCTTTTTGTTTTTGGTAAAACGAACGTTGTTTTTCGGGAACAATTATTTTTTCTCGTTTGCTTTAGGCAGATAATACACTACCAGTCGGTTGGATTTCACGAGGTATTTTTTTGCAACGCGTTGCAGATCTTCTTTCGTGATCTTAGTGTATTTGTCCAGTTCCGTATTGATCAGGTTCGCATTGTGGAAGTAGGTATAATCTGTTGCCAGATTTTCCACGATACCGGCTACGCGGCTGTTCTGACTGATAAAGTCGTTCTCAGCCTGGTTCATCAGTTTTTTGTATTCAACATCGGTGAGCGGGGTGGATACCACTTTCTCGATCTCTGCGTCCATTGCTTTTTCCAGGTCTTCCGGTTGTACGCCCATATTCGCGATACCGAACATCATTACAGCGCCCGGATCTTCATTCGGAAGCGCAAATGCACCTACTGCCAGGGCTTTCTGTTGTTTGTCCACGATTTCCTTCTGGAACCGGGAGCTTTTTCCCTGAGACAGCAGCTGGTTCAGCAGTTGCAGTGCGTAATAATCGTCAGTTCCCATTGCGGCACCATGGTAAGCCATGATCACAGCAGGCAGCTGAACGTTATCGTAGAAGTTCACACGTTTTTCAGCTGTCTGAGCGGGTTCCACTTCGGTTGGGCGCGGAATGGCCTGTGTGCCTTTAGGGATATCTCCGAAATATTTCTCGATCAGCGCTTTTGTCTGATCAACGGTCAGGTCTCCACCGATCACCAGTACCGCATTGTTCGGTACATAGAACGTTTTATAGAAGTTCATGAACTCAGTGATCTTCGCTTCGTCGATATATTGCTCTTTACCGATCGGCGTCCAGCGGTAAGGATGCGTCGTGTAGAGGTTTTCAAATACCACGTTCAGCAACTGGCCGTAAGGACGGTTGTCGAAAGATTGTTTCTTTTCTTCTTTTACCACTTTACGCTGCGTCTCCACACCTACGGTGTCGATTTTCGCGTGCAGCATACGCTCAGACTCCATCCACAGGGCAAGTTCCAGCTGGTTGGATGGTAAAGTCTCAAAATAGAAAGTTCGGTCCTGGGAAGTATTTGCATTCAGCTGACCTCCGTTTGCCTGAACCAGTTTCATATATTCACCACGGCCGATATTTTCGCTTCCTTCAAACAGCAGATGCTCGAAGAAGTGAGCAAAACCGGTACGTTTCGGATCTTCATTCTTGGATCCTACGTGGTACATCACGGATACGGTAACGATCGGCGTGGCATGGTCTTCGTGCAGGATTACATGCAGGCCGTTGGGCAGATCATACTCTGTAAACTTGATTCTTCCCTGTGAGGCAGCCGCAGTTGCTGCCGGTTTGGCAGGAGCGGCTTTTGCTTGAGCATTTGCCTGAACGCTCAGTACTGAGGCGCCCATTGCAAGTGCATAAAAAGCTTTTAACTTCATAAGATTTGTGTTTCTTTTTTGTGCAGCGAAATTAGATCATTAGGCCCAAGCGGCGCGGTTTTTTTTTGATTTCCCCCTAAAGTTCACCCGCCGATTATGGATATTTGCCGAAATTTTACCGAAGCGATGAGAGATACCGCAATTTTCGATATGGACGGACTGCTGCTGGACACCGAACCCCTCTGGACCAAAAGTATGAAGACCGTTTCCGAGCGCCATGAGATCCCGGTAAAGCCCTATCAGTTTAAGGAAACCACGGGTTTGAAAATATATGAGGTAGTAGCTTACTGGGCGGTGAAGTATCCCTGGCAGGGTGCCAGTGTGCAGCAGGTATCGGACGAGGTGATCGAAGATATTATTGCTTTATCCAAATCGGAGGGGCGTGTAATGCCGGGAGTATTGCCGTTATTACGACAATTCCGGGAGCGCGGGGTGCGCATGGGTGTGGCTACCTCTTCTCCGAGACGTATGCTCCATGAACTGATCAGCTATTTTGAACTGGAACATTATTTCGATGTGCTTTGTTCCGCAGATGAAGTGGGTTTCGGAAAACCACATCCGGCTGTTTACCTGCATTGCGCAGAACGCTTACGCAGTAATCCTTTACAGTGTATCGTATTTGAAGACTCGTTCAACGGGATGGTGTCCGGTAAAGCGGCGCGCATGAAGGTGATTGCGGTTCCCGATCCCGCACATTTCGATGATCCGCGCTTTGCGATCGCCGATGAGCGTCTGCACAGCCTTGAAGAGTTTCACTACGATTATATGCTGTCATGATACAGGCGCTGCCTCCGGGCGTAAAGATCAGGGAACATTCCCGGCTGGCAAAGCTGGCGGCGCGCAGACTGAAGGTAGCCTCTGTCGCTATGGTGATCGGCAATACGATCCACCTGTACGGAGCTTCCCGATCAGAATTCCTTTCCAACGAACGCTGGCTGCGCCATGAACTGGCACACGTAGCTCAGTACCGCAGGTATGGTTTGCTGCGTTTCCTGTTATTGTATATCATTGAAACCATGCGTCACGGTTATCACAACAACCGTTTTGAGCGCGAAGCACGTGCAGCGGAAAAAGCATAAATGAAAAATGGCCCCGGAAAGGGGCCATTTCGTTAATCGTTCTTTTTACGGCGGAAGATATCTTTGATCTTTTTGCCTGCGCTGAGCTGGTTATCATCTTCGTAATAACCGCCACCGCTTGTGTCGCCACCATAGCCGTAGCCGTAGCCATATCCATATCCGTAACCATAACCATATCCGTATTTCTTGCTACGTTCCACACTGTTGAAGATAATGGCGGGATTCTTGATTTTGCCGTCGTGGTAGAGCATATCCAGCATTTTCACCTGCCCCTTGATCGTATTTCCCTGGCGGGTTACGAATACATTCACTCCGGAATATTTCGCCAGAATAGTGGCATCGGACACCATTCCCACCGGAGCGGTATCGATAATGATCACATCAAAAATCTCGCTGAGCTCCTGAAGCATTTGCTTGTTCCTCGGCAGCAGGATCAGCTCTCCCGGGTTGGGGGGTACTGCACCACAGTTGGCTATAAAGAGATTGCCATGTAATCCGGACGGCTTGATCACTTTGTTGATGTCATTTACCACACCTGCAAGGTAGGCACTGATACCGCCATCGCGTTCCAGGTTCAGACGCTCGGAGATCTTGGGCTTACGGAGGTCAAATTCCATTACCAGTACTTTCTTGTGCGTCAATGCCAGAGTAAGGCCCAGGTTGATAGAGATAAACGTTTTACCCTCACCGCTCACGCTGGAGGTAACCAGGATCGTTTTCTTGTTATCGTTCACGGCCATAAACTCCAGGTTGGTACGTAACAGGCGGAATTGTTCCGCAATACCGGTACGGATGCTGGGACCGATAACCACTTCCATCCCCTCCGGAGCCTTATTGATAGAGCCCAGGATCGGAATATCGGTGATTGCTTCGATATCCGTTTCATTCATTACCTTATTATTCAGCAATTCCTTCACTGCAAAGCCCATCCATGGAATCAGCAGACCGAAGAAGAAAGTGAAGATGTAAATGTTCTTGGAGACCGGTTTTTCCGGAGTGCTCAGCGCATAAGGCTGTACAATAAGTTTGGAGCGTGCTGAAGCGGCATTCAGTGCAATCTCATTTTCCAGACCTTTCTGGAACAGGGTAAGGTACATGCTCTGCAATACGTCATACTCGCGTTTTACGTCATTGATCGAGCGGTCCAGCCGGGGAATCGTATTGATCAGTCCGCTGTACTTGGATGCATTCTGATAAGCGCCTTGCAGGGCAGCATTGATCGCACCTTCATTTTTCGCAATGGATTCGATGATGCTTTTGCGTAAGCCGGTGGCTTCTGCCTCATCACGCACACGACCCGGGTTTTGCGGCGGCTGGTTTTCGATCTCGATTTTCTGAGCAACCTGGTTATACCTGCGGATCATCTCGCTGAGCATCGGATCTTTTACCGTAGCGGCCGAAATGATAGGGTAGAAATTTTCCGAAAGATTGGAGATCTGTGAACGCACTTCAAATAAAGTCTGGCGCTCCTGGATAATCTCACTGATCTTTTGCTGTGATTCTTCTTTGCCCTGAACATAAGCACCGCCCTGGGTTTCGACATCAATCAGGTTGTTGCTGATCTTGATACCTTCCACTTTGGAATCCACGCCTTTCAGCTGATCAGCCAGCTCTGCCTGGCGCTTGTCTATAAACTCGCGGGTTTTATTGGCGCTCAATACTGCGTTGGACAATTCGTCTTCGTGGTATTTTGCAATAAGTACGTTGATAAAGTCAATGGAGCGTTTCGGCAGGTTATCGGTAGTGGAGATTTCCAGCATACTCGTTCTTCCGTCCGTAGGATACACCATCAGCGACGTCAGGATGCGGTTTACTTCCTGCGAATAATTGAATATGCGGATTTTGATCGGTATGGCAAGGTATCCTTTGTTAACCGTAGGTTGGGTGGAATATTCAATTTTAAAGCGGCCGAAAGGATATTTGGTCCAGGTATCGAACGACACCTTAGCGGTATTTTCGCCCCAGGTTACGTCAAACTGACCTTCATTTACGGCGCCATCAGCCGATTTTGCCTGCTTTACAACCAGTTCATCTGCGTTGCCGAGGTAGCCAGTGGAATCGAAGCGCAAAAAAATCGGGCTTTCTTCATAAATTTCGGTTTCTTTCACTTTGCCTTTTACCCAATAGTGTACGTTCAGTTCCAGCGAGTCCACAACATCACGTACAAGATCCTGGGATTTCAGCAACATGATCTCATTGAACATGTTCACCCCTTCATCCTGTATACCGATTTTCTTCAGTACGGAGGTGCCTGCCTGGGAGCCGGAACCATTCATATCGGAAGATCCTTCCAGGAGCAGGGAGCTTTTTACTTTATAGAGCGGAGTTGTATAACGGAGGTACAGAAAACCTGCTCCGAGGGAGATAATGACACTGAGCGCAACGATGTACCAGTTACTCGCTATTGATGCAATAAATCGTCTGAAATCGAAATTCTGGTTCAGCTGATCCTTAATGGTGCTTTGTACACCTGAAGGGTTGGTGGAGATTTTATCCATAATGAAAATATCGAGCTTTTTGTTTGCCGGTAAACCGGTTCTTTCTGATCGTTAATTATTTCTTGGTTAGCTGTACAATTCCATATACGGATAAGGCTGCCCCGATAAAAGTCGACAGGGCCGGAAGGTAGAAAGAAATGAATTCGTTGGTTTGCTGACGTTTCAGACGGTTGGGTTCCACATATACGACATCGTTCTTCTGCAGGTAAAAATACGGACTGCTGAATACGGTTTTGCTGTTCAGGTTGATATGGCCGAATTCCTGTTTGCCGTTTTTCTCGCGTATTACTGTCACATTATCTTTGCGGCCGGTAATCGGGATATCGCCCGCTGCGGCAAGTGCTTCGAGAATATTGATCCGGTGATTCGGCGCGAGAATGGGTCCTACACGGCCGACTTCTCCCAGCATGTTTACTTTAAAATTAAGAATACGCACTTCCACCACGGGTGACTTCACGTAGGCGACAAGCTTCTGCGACATCATCTCCTTTGCCTGCAGAGGGGTAAGTCCTCCGATTTTGATTTTTCCCACAACCGGGAAATCAACATATCCTTCCGGATCAACAAGATAACCTTTGGCGGTGGCTCCGTTCGATCCGTTGGCGGCCAGTGAATACGGGATTCCGCCGTCATTAAAGATGCTTACCGGGTCTATTTTCTGACTGAACGCATCGAAGCTGCTTACATTGATGGCTACAATATCGTCAGCGGTGATCAGCACTTCCGGCTTGGGTTGCGTGGCCACAGTTTCCACTGTCGGATCCGGTTGATCTGAAGTCAGGAAGTAGATCGTTTTTTTGGGCGTACTGCACGATGCTGCAAACAGCAGGATTGCTGACAGAGAAAAGAGGGTGCGTTTGGTCATTCGAAGCTTGATTTTGACTTGCGCAAAGTTAAAATAAATGATGATAAATGAGTTACAGATGCCGGAATAGTTCGCGATTACGGAATCCGTATTCACTCAGGCGCCACAGTGTTTCCTGATGCTCAGTGGGTAACATCCTTATACGGTCCAGGTGCCGCTGATGGTGGAGGTCGGTTCCGCAGTAGTCGTACAGGCCGGCTTCCAGCATTTTATCGGCATTTATTTTAATAGAACGGCCATAATACCCGATAATCGACAGCAGGTTCAGCTGCAGGGAAACACCCTTATTCTTCAGATTTTCGAAAACCTGTATGTCCGTTTCGTAAATGTATCGCTCCGGATGCGCGAGAATCGGTTTATACCCATTTGCCTGTACAGCAAAAATAATTTCATTGAATTGCCGGTTCCATCCTGCCATGCTCACCTCAACGAGTACCTGATTGTCACCGAAAGGCATCAGCCCTTTAGGGAGTACGTCGCTCAGAAAATAGGAGTCCAGGAAATATTCGGCAGACGTCTGAATACGCATGTCCGGGTGATGCAGCTTCAGGTATTCGCGCAGCGGCTCGAAAGTCCGTTGTACCTTAACGGTATCGTTATCATACATTTCCCCGTGAATATGGGGGGTGGTGATAAAATCCCGGATACCCATTTCCCGCAGGCTACGTATAAAATGGACGCTGTCTTCCAGCGACTGCGAACCGTCGTCGATGCCGGGAACGAGATGACTATGCATGTCCCCGCCCAGGAACGACAGGTCGGCGACGTGGTAAGTGGGGATAATCTGTGGTTCGGGACCTTTCTTCTTCTTAAAAAACGAAAACATAGCCAATCACTAAAAGTGTTTTGATCAAAATTAAAAGTTACGACTGATAATAGTATCAGCGGCTGTTTCGCTCTATTTACGGCTTTAATGGCTGAGGCTTCCAATTCAGTTCGGAAAACCTGCGGGTTTTCTTAATGAAATATTGCCATACGATGCTCCCTTTATATACAGATCTTTTCACTGGTTGTGCGGATACCAGGCGGCGTGCCTGACGGCGGTGTTTCATCCATTTGCCGAGTGACCCGTAAAAATTAAAATGCGCTTTGATAACAGTAAAACATTCCCGGAATTTGCCCTGCATCATAAAGTGCAGGCCGGCCACGCCGTCCAGGACGAGTCTTACGGGGAACAACCATACCAGCCGGCGCAATGGTTCATTTTTCAGCAGAATGATGAGGCTGTTCCGGAAATTATAAAAAAGTTTCTGAGGGCTTCCGTAGCTGATAACGCTACCGCCTACATGATACACTGTGGAAGAGCCGATATAGCCTACCGTATATCCTGCATTCTGCAGCCGCCAGCAGAGATCAATCTCTTCCTGATGCGCGTAAAACTCGTCGTCCAGTCCGCCGACTTTATGATACAGTTCTGCACGAACAAAAAGACAACCGCCCGAAGCCCAGAATATTTCCACGTTATCGTCGTATTGACCCTGATCGGATTCGATCTCGTCCAGCACGCGGCCGCGGCAGAACATATAGCCGAAAGTATCTTTAAAACCACCGGCAGCCCCGGCATATTCAAATTTTTCGCGTTCGCGGTAATAGCGGATTTTAGGTTGGCAGGCAGCCATCTGCGGATGTTGCTCCATAGCCTGATGCAGGGGAGGGAACCAGCCGGGTGTTACTTCAAAGTCTGCGCTGAGCAGGACATAGTATTTGCTGCTTATTTGCTTTAAGGCTTCGGCATAGCCATGCGCGAAACCTTTGTTCACTGCTATCTGCAAAAGGGACACACCGGGGAAGTGTGTCCTTATATAATCGGCGGTATCGTCTGTCGAAGCATTGTCTACGACTACTACTGAGTAGCCCGACGGTGCTTCAGCTACAATTAAAGGTAGAAACAGCTCGTGCCACTTTTTGCCGTTGTAGCTCAATATGACAACGGCCGTGTCCTGAGCGGTGATAAGCATTTATACAAGAATTACTTGTACTTGGGTTCGTAAAGGGTATTATCCGGAACTTTGATATCGTCGTTTTTCTGGAAGCGATGTTCATATAATTTATAACATCCGGACCAGCAGAAAATAAAGAAGCCAAAGAAGAACAACAAAAACAAAAATCTTGATTTTGAAGGTTTGCTGTATTCAATATCCGCTTCGTTTGCAATTTCGTGCTCCTGATAGTTGTGTTGCGTATCCATTACGATCTTTTAATTTGCGCCGACAAAGATAAAAATTAAACGTTCAAAACCACAATAGTTTTAAAACAATTTCGTTTCTTCAGTCCCGTGATGAATCTGCGACAATTTTTGAACTGGAGGTCCCTGCTTGTGCTCACAGCTATCTGTATTGTAGGGGCTTCGCTCTTTTTTACCGGCCGCCTTGCCTCGCGTCTTGCCGTGGAAGAACGGAAGCGTGTCGCGCTGTTTGCCGAAGGGGTTAAATACATTGCGATTGCTCCCAACGACGAGGAGATCAGCCTGGCTACCAATATTATCACACAGGACAGCACCATTCCGCGCATTATTACCGATGAGGCGGGCCATATCCAGGATCTGAAAGGGCTGGATACCAGCGGCGTAAAAGATGTTCCCGGTTTTCTCAAAAAGAAAATGGAAGAATTCCGCAAGCAGAATCCACCCATACGCGTGCAATTCGAATTCGGAAGCGTGTTGATTTATTATGGAGAATCGAATCTGCTTACCAGCCTGCGTTATTTCCCCTATGCCCAGCTTGCAATCATTGCGCTCTTTCTGGTGGTGGTGGTGATCTCCATCGGAACGGCTCACCGCTCCATACAGAATCAGGTATGGGTAGGTCTTTCCAAAGAAACAGCCCATCAGCTGGGAACGCCGATTTCGTCAATCGAAGGATGGATGGAAATCATCCGCGAGGAACTTCCCGACAACGATTATGTCGCGGAAATGCAGAAAGATGTGGACAGGCTGAAGCTGGTAGCCGACCGGTTCAGTAAGGTGGGCAGTGAGCCGAAACGTCAGGTTGAGAACCTCGTGCCCCGGCTGCAGGAAATGGTCAGCTATATGCAAAAGCGCGCACCCGGAAAAGTGCGTATCAGTTTCGCGACCAATGCTGACGATGTGGAGGCGAACGTAAGCGGGGCTTTGTTCGACTGGGTGATCGAAAACCTGATCCGTAACGCGCTGGATGCAATGGAGGGTGTGGGGAATATCCGCATCCTGCTTGAAGAAACGGATACAACTGTGCTGATCGATGTTTCTGATACCGGTAAAGGGATTCCCAAACATCAGATCGCCCGGGTATTTCAGCCGGGCTTCACTACCAAAAAGCGCGGCTGGGGACTGGGGCTTTCACTCGCACGCAGGATTATAGAAAATTACCATGATGGTACTATCGCAGTAAAACAGTCCGAGGTGAAGAAAGGCACCACTTTCCGGATCGTACTACCTAAAGCCTGACAGGTTTACATAAAACAAACTTTGCCGGATTTCCGGCGCGGACTATCTTCGCGCCGGAAACAATACATTGTTTAAATATTACTCTATGAAGCACGCATTTATTTTCCCCGGACAGGGCGCACAGTTCTCCGGAATGGGAAAAAACCTGTATGAAGAACATGCGCAGGCAAAAGAATTGTTTGAGCAGGCGAATGAGATCCTGGGCTTTCGCATTACTGATGTGATGTTCTCGGGCACCGACGAAGAACTCAAACAAACGAAAGTTACACAGCCCGCTGTTTTTCTCCATTCCGTAGTACAGTTCCTGTGTAATCCCGAATATCGTCCTGATATGGTTGCCGGTCATTCTTTAGGAGAATTTTCTGCGCTGGTGGCTAATAAAACGCTTGCCTTTGCAGACGGACTGCGGCTCGTAGCGCAACGTGCGGCTGCCATGCAGCGTGCATGTGAAATGAATCCTTCCACGATGGCTGCAGTTTTAGGTCTGGAAGATGCCGTGGTGGAGCAGGTATGTGCAACAATAACAGACGAAGTGGTGGTTGCCGCAAATTATAACTGTCCGGGTCAGCTGGTGATCAGCGGTAGCAATGCCGGTATCGCACTTGCATGTGAAAAACTGAAAGCAGCCGGAGCGAAGCGCGCGCTCGTATTGCAGGTAGGGGGGGCTTTCCATTCTCCGCTGATGGCTCCGGCCCAGGAGGAATTGCAGGCTGCCATCGAAGCTACACAATTCAATACACCTGTTTGTCCCGTTTACCAGAACGTGGATGCATTGCCTTATACCGATCCGGCGCATATCCGCCAGAATCTGATCAAACAACTGACTGCACCCGTGCGCTGGACACAATCCGTAAAAAATATGGTGGCCGACGGAGCTACGCAATTTACGGAAGTAGGTCCGGGCAATGTATTGCAGGGACTTGTGAAGAAGATCGCTCCGGGATTGTAACTCTTCAGGTATGCACATTAAAAAGCCGCTTCCTTCTTTGGAAGCGGCTTTCTTCATAAAGTGGATTTATTTTTTCTTCAGATCCTTTTTGGCATCTGAGGCGGCTTGTTTCACGGCGTCTGAAGCTTTATGCGCTTCTTTTTTTACTGTTTCCGCAGCCGTTTTGGCAGCCTGCTTTATATCCTGGGCTGCCTTATTGCTTTCGGTCTTTACCTTTTCAGCAAATTTCTTTGCCTCTTTTTTTGTGGTATCGTCCGTTGCCGCCGTTACCGGCTCCGGCGTAGCCGTTGCGGTATCTTTAAGGGTGTCCTGAGCGGCAGGGAGCGTATCCGTTAGCGTAACCGCCGGTTCTATTTCCGGGGCTACAGTAGGGGCCTGTTGTTCAGCTACGTAAGACAGTGGGGTGGCAGAGCTGCCGCAGGCAGCGCAAAAGCATAAACTGCAAAAACTCATTCGCAGGAGCATCGGTTTCATGAGGCTATCTGATTTTTACCCAAAAATAAAATATTTTTCCTGCCTGTCGCCGCTTGTTACTTTCGCAGTTCAATCCCTTATTATGCAAACAGTTCCGGAAGAATGGATATACCCGGTGGGGCGTTTTGCCGCACCCGAAACACTTGATGTGACCGCGTTTGAAGATGCGATCCGGGAAATAAAAGTGCTGCCGCGAATATTGGATGCCTGTGTCGAAAATCTGGACGAGGAACAATTGCGGATGCCCTACCGCGATGGGGGATGGAGCATCCAGCAGATCATTCATCATCTGGCAGACAGTCATATGAATGCATATATCCGCTGCAAGCTTGCACTAACCGAAAACGATCCGGTGATAAAACCGTATGACCAGGATCTCTGGGCGGAAACAAACGACGTACTGCTCGTGCCGCATAATTATTCCATCACGATGCTCCATGCGCTGCATCACCGCTGGGCGGTGCTGCTGGCGTCACTCAGTCCGGAACAACGCCTGCGCAGATTCTATCATCCGGAAAGCGAAGAATACGTTGCGATCTGGGAGGTAGCCCTGAAATACGCATGGCATGGTCGTCACCATGCCATGCAGATCAGATCGTTCAGAAGCCGGATGGAATGGCTCTGATCTAAGCGAATATCGCGAGTGTATAATTGGACTTCCCTTTTTGGAGCAGCATATATTTGCCGTTCAGCAGCAGGCCTGTAGTGATGCGTGTATCAACACCTGATACCTTTTCCTTGTTGATGCTCAGCGCATTTGCCTGTATCGCTTTACGCGCTTCCCCTTTGCTCGGATATACTCCGTTCTCCGCAAGGAAATCGATCAGTACCGCTCCTTCGCCCTGCAACGAACTCAGCGAAGCATTTACCTGCGGTACGCCGTCCATCACTTCGAGCAACTGTTTTTCTGAAAGGGATTTTAAAGCTTCCACTGCACTGTTGCTGAATAATATTTCGGAGGCTTTCTGTGCGAACAACAGGTCTTCCACACTGTGTACCATTATGGTCATTTCTTCCGCCAGTGCTTTTTGCAGCAGACGCAAGTGCGGCGCTGCCTGGTGTTCTGACACCAGAGCGCGTATCGCTTCCAGTGGCTTGAATGAATAAATAAAGCTCAGCTTCTCAGCTTCAGCATCCGGCAGCTTCAGCCAGAACTGATAGAATTGATAGGGCGATGTCAGGTTTGCATCGAGCCAGATATTTCCGCCTTCCGATTTTCCGAATTTGGATCCGTCAGATTTTGTGATGAGCGGACTGGTGAAGGCAAATGCTTCTTTATCTCCTTTCTTGCGGATAAGCTCCGTACCGGTAGTGATATTACCCCACTGATCGGCGCCACCCATCTGTAATTGAACATTATGGTGCTCGCTCAGATGCAGGAAGTCGTAACCCTGTATAAGCTGGTACGTAAATTCCGTAAACGAAAGTCCTGTTTCCATACGCTTCTTCACGGAATCCTTGGCCATCATGTAATTGACGGTAACCAGTTTTCCGGTGTCACGGATAAAATCGAGGAAAGAGAAATTCTTAAACCAATCGTAATTGTTCACGAGTACTGCAGCATTTGCTGTGCTACCGCTGAAATCCAGGAAACGGGACAACTGTTTGCGGATGCCGTCACAGTTACGCTCGAGTGTTTCCTTGTCGAGCAGATTGCGCTCGGCCGATTTGCCGGAAGGATCTCCGATCATACCGGTAGCACCGCCCACGAGTGCGTAAGGTTTGTGGCCCGCTTTCTGTAAACGCATCAGCAGGGTAATCGGCAATAAGCTGCCCACATGCAGGCTTTCTGCGGTAGGGTCGAAGCCGATGTAAGCCGATACCATTCCTTTTTCTAATAACTCTTCGGTGCCCGGGATGATGTCCTGCACCAGACCGCGCTCTTGTAATTCCTGTATAAATGTCATTTGTAAATGATGTACGCTTTTTAATTGATTTGATTAGTCTACCCGGCGGATATCCGCTCCCAGCGCGTTCAGGCGCTCGTCAATGCGTTCGTAGCCGCGATCGATCTGTTCGATGTTCTGAATAATACTTTTTCCCTCTGCAGACAATGCGGCGATCAGCAAAGCGACCCCTGCACGGATATCGGGCGATACCATTGTTATACCACGGAGGTTGATATCGCGGTTCAGTCCGATCACCACTGCGCGATGCGGATCACACAGTACGATCTGTGCACCCATTTCAATCAGTTTGTCCACGAAGAAAAGACGGCTTTCAAACATCTTCTGATGCACCAGCACTGTTCCCTTTGCCTGCGTGGCAGTCACCAGCACAATGCTGAGCAGGTCCGGTGTGAATCCCGGCCAGGGATGGTCATACACCGTCAGGATGGATCCGTCGATAAAGCGCCGGATGCGGTAATTTTCCTGTGTCGGTATATAGATGTCATTGCCGCGTATTTCCAGTTCAATACCTAATTGCTGAAATGTTTCGGGGATATTTCCCAGATGTGCGACATCAGCGTTTTTGATGGTTATCTCGCTCTGAGTCATCGCAGCCATACCGATGAACGAGCCTACTTCGATCATGTCTGCAAGCAGGTGGTGATCGCAACCTCCGAGCTGCGTTACCCCTTCAATGGTCAGCAGGTTGGAGCCAATGCCACTGATCCGTGCGCCCATCTTGTTCAGCATCCGGCAGAGCTGTTGCAGGTAAGGCTCACAGGCGGCGTTGTATATCTGGGTTGTCCCCCGGGCCATTACTGCAGCCATCAGCACATTTGCCGTTCCGGTAACGGAAGGCTCGTCCATGTGCAGGAAAGTGCCGCTGAGGTGATCACATTCCAGAGAGAATATATTTTTGTCCGTATCAAAGTGGAAAGCAGCTCCCAGCTTTTCAAAACCACGTATGTGTGTGTCGAGGCGGCGGCGGCCGATCTTATCTCCGCCAGGCTGGGGTATCAGGGCTTTGCCGAAACGCGCCAGCAAAGGGCCCGCCAGCATCACTGCCCCGCGCAGTTTTCCTGATTTCCGTTGAAACGTCTGCCCCGAGAAATATTCCAGGTTTACCTCTGAAGCCTGAAGGGTAAATGTGTTCGGTGCATCCTTCGTGACGCGTACGCCCATGTCGCCGAGTAGCTCCAGCAGCATATTCACATCGAGGATGTCCGGCACATTGCTGAAGGTGACCGGCTGATCGGTAAGCAGCGCAGCGCACAACACCTGCAGCGCTTCATTTTTGGCGCCCTGTGGTGCGATCTCGCCCTGAAGCCTGCGCCCCCCGCGGATTTCAAATGAACTCATGATACTGGTGGTTTCTATAAATGTACGATGAAGGTTTATTTGTTTTTGAAATTCCGGTTTTTATTATTCTTACCATTTCCATTGTTACCGTTATTTCCGTTGTTCCCGTTTTTACGGTTTTTACCCTTCTTGTAATTGTTGTTTTTATTGCCTCCCTGGAAGTTGGAGCGCGGATCGAAAGGTACTTTGTATCCGCTCGCTTCATAGCGCAGTTCGCCATCCGTGAGAACAGTAAGTTCGCTGCGCACCATATCGTCATGCACCGCTTCCTTATGCCAGTTGTTATATGCCAGCTTCATATAATAACCTACGGATTGCGCGTATCCCTGGCGCTTTTCCGGATCGTCCTTCAAGGCTTTATTGATGAGGGTCTGCAGGTTTTTGCCGAGGTGACGGTGTTTGATCGGGGATTGCGGGTAAGGCAACGGATCAGGTCTGCGCGTCAGCTGCTCCTCTGTAGGCGGAGGAAAAGGTCCGTCCACATCCAGGCGATAGTCGGTCATCTGGTGCAAATGGTCCCAGAGCTTGTGCTCGTAATCTTCCATCGTTTTCAGATGGGGAGTAAGCAGACTCATCAGCTCTATCACCAGGCGCGCCTGCTGAAGTCGTTTTTCTCGATCGTCTATGGTGAGCAGGTATTCCACCATTTTCTGGACATTACGTCCGTATTGCGGCATCAATAGTCTGCCGCGGGAACTATTATATTCCATAAATAAATTTGTCTGATTAAAAAGTAAAGACGGAAAGCGGTACTGTCAACAGGAGGGTGGTTGAGCGGCAGGGCAACGGAAGGCCCGCCGGAAACCGGATTTTTCCGATACCGCAAATATAAGGGAAATGGCAATTACTTTCAGCCCAGTGAAATGTGCCCGGAAAACACATGACGTGCCGGCCCCGTGAGTACCACGCCCGTGGCGCTTGCTGCGCTGTCCTTTATAAAGGATACATTCAGTTTGCCGCCCGGAGTAGCTATGTCGGTGCTGAATGCGCCGGTGGCATTTCCTGACGCAGCGATCGCGGCAGCAGTGACCCCGGTGCCGCAACTGTATGTTTCATCTTCCACACCCCGTTCGTAGGTGCGTACTTTCAACATTGTTCCGTCCCGCTGCACAAAGTTCACATTTGTTCCTCCCGGCGCGAATGCGGCGTCATAACGGATATGTTTTCCCCGCTCAAAAACATCCACGGCTGCCACATCTTCCACCCACTCCACATAGTGCGGCGAACCGGTATTCAATATCGCGTGGTCTGCGAAATGTTGTACATCCTGCACATTGTTCATATGCAGGGCAATATCACCATCAGACAGCACAGTAGCTTCGTGCGCGCCATCGATTGCAATAAAGTGTGCATGCCCGGTGATAATACCCAGGTCCCGCGCAAATGCGGTGATGCAGCGTCCGCCATTTCCGCACATCGTACTTTCATTTCCGTCTGAGTTGAAATACACCATACGGAAATCGAAGCCCGTAGCTTTTTCGAGCAGCATCAACCCATCCGCGCCTATCCCGAAACGGCGATGACACATAAACGCGATCTGCTCCGTGGTGAGCGAGATATGCAGCTCACGGTTGTCGATCAGTACAAAATCGTTGCCGGTACCCTGGTATTTGCTGAATGGGATCATAGTGCGTATGCTTATTTATTGCCGATTAGTTGCTCTGCCTGCGAATTTTCGTTGTTGTAGCCGCTCGTAAGGTTATTCAGGTAAAGAAACGAACGCCAGTTCGGGTTGCGCTTCTCGTCGGGGAATGTGGAGTGCAGCAGCTGATATCCGGATAATGTCCGCGCTGGTTTATAAAACAAAAATAACCCGTCCAGGCCTGTTTTTTCGGAAGAATAATACTGCCATACTTCATACGGGTTGGAACCATTCTCGTTGTTGACGATGATACGGTCGTTCGGTTTCCCGTACTGAATATAGATGCGGCCCCTGTCGGTCATATAACCCGGAATGCGGCCATTGGAAAAAATACGGTTGACTTCTTTTATTTTTTCGGCGTAATCCAGCCATGCCTTTCCCGGATCTTTCTTATTGCGCTTTTCCCAGAAGTTGTAAATGAAATATTTACTGTAAAGCTCATCCGGTTTGCTCAGGAAGCCGTTGATGATCAGATTTTCGCCGGGGTCGGCAATGAGCGACAGCATGCGCAGGATTGCCTTCACCTGTACGGGAGTATACTTCCCCACAAACGTGGTGGTGAGATCAAATACGTGTGTTACACCGTTACTGTCCGGCTCTTTTTCGAGTGTGGTCGGAGCGCTGATATTTTCCACATTCTTCACTTCTTTCTTCCGGGTATTGAAGCGCTGAAAGAAAATGCACTGCTTATCCTGCACCCAGCTGTACTTATCTGCGATCACCACGTTCAGGTAATAGTTGCCGGAACTCAGGTTTTCGATGGGAAATTCCCCATAGTGGATATCACGTTCGTTCCCGGTCAGGGAATCTGCTTTTTCATAGCCGATTACGGGTGATCCATACGGTTTGGTGGAGATGTACGTTTTTATAAAATACGGTCCCGATTTCCCTTTAAAATTATTGCCGCGATACGTTTCGTAATAGAAATGCAGGTATGTTTTGGTGTCATCCACAAAATCTGAGGCCAAAGGAATGTCGATTCTGTTGTTGCGTGCATACACCACGTCTGACACTGCTTCCCAGCTGGTATCGAGCAATTCAACGGAGGAAAGGCGGAGACTGTCTTCAGCAAAAGGCGGTATGATAATGGAGTCGGTATATTGAAACAGTTCTCCCTGTTTTTTCATTTCAAACAGGATCAGTTCAACATGATATTTGCCCGGGGGCATTGTATAGGCGTACTGGTCGCCGATGATCTGGTTGCGCGCTTCTTCCTGACTGCTGCGTTCCGGTGTGTTTACCTTAAACACTTTTTCGGCAAGTATGCCTGTATGGTCCGACCAGCGGAGGATACATTGCAGCGTCGTGACCCATTTCCCTGCTTGGTCGGTGGTGTAGTGCAGGTTAGATGCGGCTGCCCGCCAACTCAGTGTTATATTTGCGGTGCGTCCGTTGCTGTCGTTGGTGTAGAACGTTGCATGGCTTACTGTAACCTGTATGGCCCAGAGTGGCAATCCCGCAAGGAGCAGTCCCAAAGTCATCAGAAATCCGCGAACACGCATCGGTACAATTTTTTGCAAGGTACTTAAAACAGTTTTATCCGCTTTTTATGTCATTTTTTGTGGTATGTCCGGTATTGCCTTTCCCGAATCTGTATTGGTGGAAGAATTGTCTGAAGGCAACGGAGATCATACTGGACGCCGGAGAACATTTTCAGAAAATGAGTTTCCGCAACCGCTATCTGATTGCGGGCCCCGACGGAGTGATCACTCTGAGTATCCCTGTTGCCGAGGGCAGGCAGCAACGCCGGCCGATGCGGGACGTACTTACCGACCCTCGTGATAAATGGCAGATAAGACACTGGCGTACATTGCAGAGCGCTTATAACAGATCTCCGTATTTCGAGTTCTATGCACCGATGCTGGAACACCTGTTTGTTAACACGTATGAGCAGCTTTACGACTTTAATGTCGCTTCTGTACATGCGCTGGCTTCCTGCCTGGGTATTGCACCCGTTTTCCGGGAAAGCAGGGAATATATCTCATTGTTACCGGAAGGCGGTGCCGATCTGAGAGGCGACTTTCTGTGCAAAGATTACGAAGGTCACTTCGGAGCTGATTCGCTGCGCTATTATCAGGTATTTGAAGACAGAGCCGGTTTCCTGCCCAATCTGAGCCTGCTGGATATCCTGTTTAACGAAGGGCCTGCTGCCCGAAGCCTGTTATTGCGGTAATTACCAGTCTTTTTCCATTTTTACCGGAGTACCCAGGCGCTTTTTATTTTTATCCTGGAGTTTCTTTTCTTCCTGCTGCAATGCATTCAGGATCTGCTCTGCCTGCTTCTCGCTCAGTTTGCTGGGCTGGGGTTGCGGCTGCTGTTCCTGCTCCTCTTTCTTGTCTCCGTTCTGACCCTGATTCTGCTGTTGCTGCTGCTGTTCTTTTTTATCCTGATCGCCGTTTTTCTTCTGGTCTTTCTGATCTTTTTTGTCGTCTTTGTTCTTGTCTTTGTTTTTGTCTTTACCGCCTCCTCCTTCTTTCTTCAGCATTTGCTGGGCGTAAGAGAGGTTGTATTTGGCATCGGCGTCCTGTGGATTTTTGCGAAGCGCATTTTTGTAAGCGGTGATCGCGTCTTCCCATTTGCGTTCGCTCATATACGTATTGCCGGTGTTGTAATTGGCGTTTGCGTAATCTTTTGTGTCTTTTGATTTTTTTGCTGCCAGCTCAAATGCTTTACGCGCGTCGTCCATTTTCTTTTGCTGGTACAGTGCATTACCCAGGTTATATGCACCGGTGTTCGCCAGGCCCGTATCTTTCTGTATGGCCATCATATAGCCCTTTGCGGCGGCATCGTATTTTTTTTGCTCATATAGTTTGTTGCCGGAAGCGATCAGCGCTTTCGCCGATTGCGCGTAACCGGTATTGCCGCTTAACAGTACTGCCAGAAGTATTGCAGCAAGCTTACCCGTATTGCGCGCCTGCAGCCGGCGTGCACCGGGCAGCAACCATTCTGCGATCAGCAGCAACAGTCCCGCGAACAGGAAATATTGAAAATAGCTGGTGTAGTTGGCAAACACCACCGCTCCGAGGTTTCGCTGTTCCATACTATTTACGGCATCAATGATTTTACCGGCGGCTGCATCTGTATTGCCGAGCAGGGTGTAAGTGCCATTGCCTGCCGCTGCTATGCTTTTTAATTCTTCCTCGTTGAGTTTTGTGATCACCTGATTGCCCTGTTCATCCAGTTTGGGCGCATTTGTGGCAGGGTCGAAGAGGGGTGCACCCTGGGGAGATCCGATTCCGACCGTATGAATCACTGCGCCCTGCTCGGTGGCTTCTTTTACCGCGGCAATAGCCGTTTCATCATGATCTTCGCCATCGGAGATCAGTACGATGCTCTTGAATTTCCGCTCTTTACTGCTGAACGAAGCATTACAAAGTTTTACCGCATCCCCGATAACGGTGCCCTGAGTCGGTATCATGTCGGGTGTTACAGTTTGCAGGATCAGCTTCAGTGCGCTGTAGTCGATTGTGAGCGGAACCTGCAGGTAGCTGCGGCCGGCAAAGATCACCAGTCCTACACGATCGTTGCTCATCTTGTCGGTAAGCCGCTCAATCAGTTGTTTTGCCCGCGTCAGGCGGTCGGGTTGGATATCCTTTGCGAGCATACTTTTACTAAGGTCCAGCGCGATCATTACGTCCACCCCTTTGCGTTGTACTGTTTCGGTGGAGCCGCCTTTCTGCAGATTGGCACAGCCGATAATTACCAGCACAAGGGCGGTTGCCATTAATATAAACTTCAGGGTATCGCGGGCCGGTATATATCCGAGCAACTGACTTTTTACATTTTCCACCATACCTATCTGCTCCAGTTTTTTGCGACGCCACAGCAGGAGCGCAACAAACAGGGCAATCAATACCGGAATCAGCACTAAAGCCGTCAGATAAGAGGAGTGTTGAAAACGAAGCATATCAGGGTTTGTTATCCCGCAAAAATAGTCGGGAATTTTTCTGATAAAATATTACGAACTTTAGTTTTAATAGTTTTTAACATGCCGTTCTTACCGCGTTAATGCCTTCACACATGAGTATCTGCCCTTTCCGCTTTCTGAAAATACTGTTTGCCGCTGCTTTATTTATTGTTGTTACGGCCGCTTTTGTGTCCTGCGGCAATTGCTCCGGCTGCGATTATATCTACGAAACGAACGGGGCAGCTTTTGATATCACGGACACCACAATCGACCTGAAAGACCCCTATGCACTTGCCGAAATCCGCCTGGAACGCATTGTCAGCGAAAAAAAAGGAACGAGGCATTGCCGCTATAAGAATGAGGTAAATTGCCTGGAAGATCAGCTGGACAGTAACCGGCTTGTCCTTTACTGCACATCCGATCTCGCTTTACGGGAGGGATTTATTGCTGCCGGGACCAATTTACTCAGAGAAGAGTTTGTACTGCGTCGCGACAATATGAACGGAGTATCCGTACCCGCTGTTTTCCTGCAGGCATCAGATTCCTTCCCGGAAGGCCGGTACACATTTATCGTAAAAGGAAGTACGCAAAACGGGAAACCGGTGGAGGATATCGGTTTTATCAATTGGAGCCGGTAGTCTGTATCCGTATTGCTGCTGATCAGTAAGCAGTATCATCCATGGCTTCAGGCTCAGCAAAGCGAACCGAAAGTTAGCAGGTTATTATCCGGATCCAGTATAGCAAATTCTTTCAGGCCCCACGGCTTTTGCTGCAGGGGGGCGTTCGGATGAATACTCACCTGCGACTGTACCCGGGTATACCAGCTGTCAATGTCCTGTACGCGTATATATACCTGTCCGTAATTATTTTCCGGGTCAAGGCCCGGGAAACTGAAAAAATGCAGTTCCACGGCATCTTTGCGCAGGATCAGGTATTCCGTGTAGCGCCCGGTAACGGAAAAGCCTAAGCGATCTGCATAAAAAGTGACGGTTGCCTCCATATCACGCATCGGAAGCTTGGGATGTATGTCTGTCAGCATAAAAAGGGAATTCATTTTTTAACGATGCTGGTCTAAAAGGATCAGGTTGCCATCCGGGTCGGTCAGCATAAGACTGGCCGGACCGCTTGTTTTTTCGTCTGCTTCGCTGCTGAGGTGCAAGCCGGCCTCTTTCAACTTCTTTTGTATCTGCCGTATGTCGTCGAACGGTTCCATATTCCGGGCATTTTCGTCCCAACCCGGATTGAACGTGAGGATATTTCCCTTAAACATTCCCTGGAACAAACCGATCAGCGCATTACCGTTTTTCATGATCAGGTAGTTTTGCTGCATGCTGCCTGCGAAGACGCTAAAACCCAGTTGCTCATAAAACTGCCTGGATGAATCCAGGTTTTTTACGCTCAGGCTCATGGAAAATGCGCCCAGGTGCATTTTGCCCGCAGACTGTGCTTGTTTGTCAGCCGTGTTCATTTGTTTTCCCCTCGTTTGTGCGCGCAATGCTGCGGGTGCATATACAATGCTACCCGTCAGCATTATTGTAAGGTATGCTTTTTTAAAAAGAAGCCTCATAATCCACTTACGTATCACAGCGATTCCGTATAAGCTTTATAGTTATTCAGAATTGCCTGCCAGCCCTGTTGCTGCATTTCCTGAGGATTCTGATTTTCCGGATCGAAGTGCACATCCACAAGCGTTTGGTCACCTGATTCTGTAAAGCGAACGTCTACTGTCCGGTCATCTCCCAGCTTGTAGCTGAATCCTTTTCCTTCCTGCACATCGGTATAAACAGCTTCAAAATCAAAGCCAAAGCTGCCGTCTTTTGCTTCCATACGCGCAACGTAGGTGCCTCCGGGCCTCATATCATTTCGCGCCGAAGGGCAGTGCCAGTCGGGTGAGGCAAAGTTCCATTTTGTAATGTGCTCGGGAAGCGTGTAAGCATCCCATGCTTTCTTTCTGTCGGCTGCAATGCTGGCCTGGATATGAATTTTATTGTTCATAGTTGTTGGTTTTATAATAAAAGAGTGAAGGCAGGAGTTATGGTTGCGCATCAAAATTCACCATCCAGTTAACCCCGAAGCGGTCGGTGAACATGCCAAAATAGGCGCCCCAGAAAGTATTATCGATAGGCATCGTTACCTGTCCGCCCGCAGAAAGTCCGTTGAACAGGCGATCGGCCTCTTCGCGTGAACCGGCGTTAATGGAAATGGCGCAGTTGTTGCCCTCTTTAAATTGTGCGGCCCATTCGCTGCCCACATCGCTTGCCATGAGCATTGTTTCCTTGCTGATGGGCAGACACACATGCATTATTTTTTCCGCGTCTTCGGTTTTAGACGTGCCGGATTCGGAGGGCATATCCTTGAAGCGACTGAAAAAGGAGAATTCGCCGCCGAACACGGATCTGTAAAAGTTGAAGGCCGCTTCGCAGTTGCCATTGTAAGTAAGATAAATATTAACGGTAGCCATAAGAGCGGATATTTTTAAAAATAGAATCGATTAAAACCGGGGTTATTCCCGGATATACCTCTGTACTCAAATGTATACAGTTTTTTTGCAAACGGAAGGGCCGGACATTACAATTAAAGGTGCCCGCACGTAGTTGCAGCAAGGTGATTTTAATAAAACGGGATAGCAGGTGTAAAATTCTGAGCAATTTTTTTATTGAAAATCAGATATTTGCAGACGTTGATCAAAAAAAGTTTATAAATTCTTTGGTAGAGATATATTGTCGGTTTACCTTTGCGCTCCCTTTTCCTGCTGTACTTCTTCCCGATCTGGAACGGCTGCTGCAGAAAAGGTTATCGATTCAACGCATTTTTTTTATTCACAAGATAATGAGACACTTAAGCTTCAAAACCAAATCGGCAAACGAGCAAATCGTTGTGCGCGACTGGTACGTTGTAGATGCTACCAATCAGACATTGGGCCGCATGGCTACAAAAATTGCGCACACACTGCGCGGTAAAAACAAGCCTTACTACACTCCTCACTTCGATTGCGGAGACTATGTAATCGTTGTAAACTCCGGTAAAGTACAACTGACCGGTAACAAAATGGAGGATAAAGAATATCAGACATTCTCCGGTCATCCTGGTGGTCAGAAGATCGAGAGCGCTAAAAACCTGGTGGCACGTCGTCCTAACCTGATGATCGAGCGCGCGGTAAAAGGTATGCTGCCTAAAAACCGTCTGGGTCGTGCAATGGCGAAAAAACTGTTCGTATATGAAGAGGCTGCACATCCTCACGCTGCACAGCAACCTAAAGAATTAAAATAATTTACCAACAAAAAGACATTTTATAAATAAATGGAAAAGCAAAAAAACGCCGTTGGTCGCCGTAAAGAAGCCGTAGCTCGCGTATACCTGAGCAAAGGAAACGGAGCCATCACGGTAAACGAAAAAGAATACAAAGCTTACTTCCCGATCATGTATCTGCAAAATCAGGTTGAGCTTCCGCTGAAGACAATCGAGGCTACAGATTCATTTGATATCGTTGTCACTGTTGCTGGTGGTGGTCCGAAAGGACAGGCTGAGGCCATCAAAATGGGTATTGCCCGCGTATTGTGTGAGTTGAATCCGGATTATCGCCCTGCATTGAAACATGCCGGTCTGCTGATGCGCGATCCCCGCTCTGTTGAACGTAAGAAATTCGGTAAACGTAAAGCCCGTCGTAGCTTCCAGTTCTCTAAACGTTAATATGATGCGTGGATGCAGCCTGCTTGGCTGCATCCGGTACCAAGATTTAAAAATATTTTTTTCAAACTTCATTCAATTATCCAGACAATGGAAGAAAATAAAAGTCTTCACCAGCAACTTTTGGAAGCAGGCGTTCACTTTGGTCACCTGAAGAAAAAGTGGAATCCCAAAATGTTGCCGTACATTTTTGCTGAAAAAAACGGCATCCACATTATCGATCTGAACAAAACCATCGATGGTCTGCAGGAAACTGCTGCCGCGCTGAAAGCAGTTGCTAAGAGTGGTAAGAAAATCATGTTCGTTGCTACTAAAAAACAAGCTAAAGAAATCGTAGCTGAAGCAGCAACATCCGTAAACATGCCTTATGTTACTGAACGTTGGTTGGGTGGTATGCTCACGAACTTCCAGACAATCCGTAAGAGCGTAAAGAAAATGCAGAGCATCCAGAAAATGCTGGATGACGGTACCATGGACAGCGTTACTAAAAAAGAGCGCCTGACCCTGAGCCGCAGCAAAGACAAAATGGAAAAAGTACTCGGTGGTATCGCTCAGATGGGCCGTATCCCTGCAGCATTGTTCATCGTAGACATCAGCCACGAGCACATTGCGCTGGCAGAAGCAAAACGTCTGGGTATCTCTACCTTCGCTATGGTAGATACAAACTCTGATCCTTCTAAAGTGGATTTCGCTGTTCCTGCGAATGACGATGCTACGAAATCTATCGCTATCATTACCAACTACATCACTGCTGCTATCATGGAAGGTCTGCAGGAGCGTAGCCAGGCTAAAGAGAACGGTGAAGAGGATGCTAATGAAGAAGAAGCAACTGCTTCCCGCGGACTCGAGATCAACGAGGAAGATGATAAGAACAACGAACGTCGTGGCGGCGGCGCTGGTCGTGGTCGCGGTCCTAACGCAGGAAGCGGCGGACGTAGCCGTACAGGTGCTCCCCGTGGCGGCCGTGCTTAATGCTCAGCTCCCGGAGGCTCTGCCCGATTTTTTAAATATTGTTGTTGAAAGCCCTTTAATCAGGGCTTTCAACTAATTTATACAAACCGCTTTATTAAAAAATTATAAACAAATGAGTGTTACAATAACAGCTTCAGATGTAAACAAATTGCGCCAGCAAACAGGCGCCGGAATGATGGACTGCCGCAAGGCACTGATGGAGAGCGATGGTGATTTCGAAAAAGCGATCGATTACCTGCGTGCAAAAGGACAGAAAGTAGCTGCAAACCGTAGCGACCGTGATGCGAAAGAAGGTGTGGTTATCGCTAAAGCAAACCCTGCCGGTACCTACGGTATCATTCTCACCCTGAGTGCTGAGACTGACTTCGTTTCTAAGAACGAAGACTTTATGAAATTCGGTCTGGAATTGGCTGAACTCGCACTTGAAAACAAAGCTGCTGATATCGATGCAATCAAAGCATTGCCGATGCAGGGAGCTACAGTAGGCGAAAAACTGCTGGAAATGGTTGCTAAAATCGGTGAGAAAATCGACATTACCCGCTATGAGCAGGTGAATGCGGAAGCAGTCGTTCCTTACATCCACGGTAACTACCGTATCGGTGTACTGGTAGGTCTGAACAAAGCAGCTAACGATAACGTGATCGCTGCAGGTAAAGACGTGGCTATGCAGATTGCTGCAATGAACCCGCTGGGTCTGAACGAATCTACTATTTCCGAAGAAACAATCGCACGCGAAAAAGCGATTGCTGTTGAGCAGATCATGGCAGAAGGTAAACCTGCTGACATGGCTGAGAAAATCGCTGCAGGAAAACTGAATAAATTCTTCAAAGAAAACACACTGGTTCATCAGGCTTTCGTAAAAGACAACAGCAAAACTGTTGCCGAATATGTGAAATCCGTTGAATCCGGACTGGAAGTGGTTGCCTTCAGCCGTGTGGCTATCGGAGGATAGTCTGTGTCCCGGAAATCCTGGTAAAAGACCGCTGTCTGTAAAGACAGCGGTCTTTTTTATGTTCCGTAAAGTCAGAAAAAATCGGCTGCCTCAAACGGAAGGCAGCCGACACAAGGCAAAAAGAAGAATTGGTGCTTATACGTCGATATTCGCGTATTTGGCATGACTTTCAATGAACTCGCGGCGGGGTTGTACATCGTCACCCATCAGCATCGCAAAGATGCGGTCTGCTTCTGCGGCGCTGTCGATAGTTACCTGCTTCAGCGAGCGTGTTTCAGGGTTCATGGTGGTACTCCACAACTGTTCGGCATTCATTTCTCCAAGACCTTTATAGCGCTGGATCGTTACAGAATCCTCTTTCCCGTTTCCGAGACGCGTTACCTCACGTTTGCGGTCTTCTTCGTTCCACGCATAAATTTCTTCTTTCCCTTTTTTCACAAGGTACAACGGCGGTTGCGCAAGATATACATAACCCTGTTGCACCAGTCCGTTCATGTAACGGAAGAAGAAAGTAAGGATCAGCGTGGCGATATGGGAACCGTCCACGTCGGCATCGGTCATGATAATGATCTTATGATAGCGGAGTTTGGACAGGTTCAGTGCTTTCGGATCTTCGGGAGTGCCGATCGTGACGCCCAGCGCGGTGAACATGTTTTTGATCTCCTCATTCTCGTATATTTTGTGCTCCTGTGCTTTCTCCACGTTCAGGATCTTACCGCGCAGCGGAAGGATCGCCTGGAAGTGACGGTCGCGGCCTTGTTTGGCGGTACCACCGGCCGAGTCCCCTTCCACCAGGTAAAGCTCACATTGTTCCGGATCTTTTTCAGAGCAGTCTGCGAGTTTGCCGGGCATTCCGCCTCCGCTCAGCACGCTTTTGCGCTGTACCATTTCACGGGCTTTACGTGCAGCAGCACGCGCCTGCGCCGCCAGGATCACTTTATCGATGATCAGTTTGGCTTCTTTGGGGTGTTCTTCAAGATATGCGTCCAGCACACGGCTCATAGACACATCCACCACGCCCATCACGTCATTGTTACCGAGTTTTGTTTTGGTCTGGCCTTCAAACTGTGGTTCAGGAACTTTCACCGAGATAATCGCGCTGAGTCCTTCACGGAAGTCGTCTCCGGTGATCTCCACTTTCGCTTTTTCGAAAAGTTTGTTCTTATCGCCGTATGCTTTGAATACGCGGGTGATCGCCCGGCGGAAACCGGCTACGTGCGTTCCGCCTTCGATTGTATTGATATTATTAACGTAAGAGAAGATATGCTCGTTGAATGAGCTGTTGTAGCTCATAGCCACTTCCACGGCCACGTTTGTTTCCTCGTCATGTGTTTCCACCCATATAGGAGCGGGGAGCAGCGGGTCGCGTTTGCCGTTCTGATCGAGCATCTGCACAAATTCAACAATACCACCTACGCTGTAAAACTCTTCCGCTACATTATTGCCCTGCTCATCTTTCTCACGCTCATCAATCAGCGAGATGCGGATACCCTTGTTCAGGAAAGACAATTCGCGCAGACGACCTGCAAGAATGTCGCGCACGTAAACAAACTCTTTAAAGATAGACTGGTCGGGCCAGAAATGCTGTAAGGTGCCGCGTTTATCGGTTGTACCTATTTCGCGAACCGGGTATTGCGGCACGCCGCATTTGTATTCCTGCTCAAAGATCTTGCCGTCGCGGGTAACGGTAGTATGCATATGGCTGCTCAATGCATTCACACAGCTCACACCAACACCGTGCAGGCCGCCGGATACTTTGTAGGAGTCTTTATCAAATTTACCGCCCGCATGCAGCACCGTCATTACCACTTCCAGTGCCGAGCGGCCTTCTTTGGCATGTATACCCGTAGGGATACCGCGGCCATCGTCCTGCACGGAAATGGAGTTATCTTCATGAATGGTAACGGTGATATTTTTACAATATCCGGCAAGCGCCTCATCAATAGAGTTATCCACTACCTCGTACACCAGGTGATGCAGGCCTTTTACCCCGATATCACCGATATACATGGCGGGACGTTTTCGAACCGCTTCCAATCCTTCCAGTACCTGGATACTATCGGCACCATAAGATGGGGCCGGGGCGTTCAAAACTTCGTTTTCGCTACTCATTATTTTTTTAAAAGCTTAGTGTATTAAGTGGTTTTTCCTTTACGGCCACGGAACGGTCGGCTGTTCGTCCGCATAAACGGTTCCGGACCGTTGAAATGCTTGCTGACAGCGAAGCACGGCGTCTTTGGAAGATATACAAAAATACCGAAAAAAGCTTGCTTTTCCAATTATTTTCAAGGCATTCCGGTCGTGATACGGCGGATGTTGATAAACTCGTTTTTTGTGTGGAAAGTTTCTTCCGTACAAGAGCTGTTTACAGCATGACAATGCCTTCAGATGGAAATTATGTAAGGCATCCGCAAAATTGTGTAAACCTGCCCGCTTTAATTATGCTTCTTTTGTTTTCCGGAGCGGGAAGATGTGTATCTGCCCCGCTCTTAAACGTTTGTCATTCATGATCCTGATCGTCGACGATAAGTCGGAGAATATTTTTTCGCTGAAAAAAGTGCTCGAACAGAGCCATTTTCCCGTGGATGAAGCGCATTCCGGTGAAGAAGCCCTGCTGAAGGTGCTTCGGAAAGATTATGCGCTGATTATCCTGGACGTACAAATGCCGGGTATGGACGGATTTGAAGTGGCAGAAGCCCTTGCGGGCACCCAGAGGGGACGCGATATTCCTATTATTTTCCTTTCAGCCGTAAATATCGAAAAGCGGTTTATCACACGCGGATATGCTTCCGGAGCAGTAGACTATGTGACCAAACCGGTAGATCCGGATATTTTCATACTTAAGGTCAAAACCCTGTACCGGCTTTCCGAGCAGCACAGAGAACTGGTGCGCACAAAAGCTTCGCTCACGCAGGAAGTTGAAGTGCGCAGGCAAACCGAAAAAAATCTCAAGCGCCTTTCGGCGGAACAACAGACGCTGATCCGCTCTTTCCCCCAGATCGTATTTACGGTCACTCCCGATGGCGTGCTGGAATTTGTGAACGAACGATGGTTTGAATATTCCGCGTCGAAGACAGCATTTCCGGAAGTGCATCCGGACGACCAAAGACTGAAGGAGGAAATGGATCATGCGACAAAGCAGGATGAACCGTTTGTGAGCGAAATACGTTTACGGCATCTGGCTACCGGTACATTCCGGTATCACCTGCTGCGAATGATCCCGCTGATTCAGGGAAAGTCCGTAGTGAAGTGGGTGGGCACCTTTACCGATATCCAGGAACAGAAAGACGCGCATGATGAGCTGGATACCAAGGTGCGCGAACGCACGAAAGAGCTGATGCAGAAAAATGCCGAGCTGGAATTGAGCAACCATGAATTGCAGCAGTTCGCTTCCGTGGCCTCGCACGATCTGCAGGAACCATTACGCAAAATACAGATCTACAGCAATCGCATCCGTGAGCGCTGCCTGGTGGAAGGCGGAGATGCACTGACTTATATGGATCGTGTGATCGACGCATCCCGCAGGATGAGCAGTCTCATTTCAGACTTGCTGAGTTATTCACGATTGTCTATCAAATCGCTGTTTCAGCGCACCAATCTGAATGAACTTATAGAAGAGATACTGATCGATCTGGAATTCTCTATTAAAGACAAGGGTGCGGTGCTGGACATACAGCCACTGCCAGAGGTGGAGTGCGTGGCCGGTCAGATCCGCCAGGTGTTCCAGAACCTCATCAGCAATGCGCTTAAATTCTCCGTGCCCGGTACACCTCCACGCATCAGCATCAGCGGGGAGGAGTATAAAGATGCTTCCGGAAGAACTTTCTGCCATATTTATGTCAGGGACAACGGCATCGGTTTCGACGAACAATACCTCGACAAAATATTTACCATATTCCAGCGCCTCAATGCAAAAGAAGAATATGAAGGGACAGGCATAGGGCTGGCTATCGTGAAAAAGATCATTGAAAAACACGGGGGTACCATCACTGCACGCAGTGCAGAAGGCGAAGGTGCCACTTTTATCATCAGTCTGCCTGTAACGCAAAACGGGGATACCCATATCTAAAGCATTTTATTGAATGGAACGAAAAAAGTTGACTTCTTCCGTGGCACGACAGCTGCGCGTGGTATTCTCGATATCCGTAACGCTGCTGGTGTTGAGCTCTCTCGCATCTTTCTACTCCAACCGGAAGCTGATCGAATCCTCCCAATGGGTGAATCATACCAACGAGGTAATTGTAAATACCGAACGGCTGTTCTCAAATCTGAAAGATGCGGAAGCGGCACAAAGGGGCTATCTGCTTACGGAAGAAAAACGTTACCTGGACGCTTATAACGGCCGTTATGATAAAATATTAGGTCAATGGCGTGATCTCAAATCGCTTACTTCGGATAATGAGGTACAGCAGCGTAACCTGGATCGCCTGCGCCTGCTGATAGACGAACGGTTCAAGCAGATGCAGAAGGTCATCAGTATGGTGACAGACGCGCATGTTTCGATTGCGGATATCGGGCAAACCGCAAAAAACGATATCAACCGCGGTAACGAGATCATGGAGGAACTGAGGGGGCAGCTGAACGCAGTACGTGAAGAAGAAAAGCAAAAGCTCGATCAACGCCTTTCCACGCAGGACCGATATACAACATTCACCCCGGTGATGGTTGTGCTGGCAGCTGTGCTCTCTGTACTGATTTCGGTGATGGCTTATTTCCGCATCAAGAACGATCTGGAAGAGCGTATGCAGCGCCAGCGAGAAGACGAGGCAAAATTTATTGAAACTAAAAAACGTATTGCCGCAATCGAGTCGGTGACAAGCCATGTTGCAGAAGGAGATTACTCCGCGCGCAGCAGCGATGAAGGTGGAGATGACCTGGGTAGGATATCAGTTGCTTTGAACAATATGATCTGCGCGCTGGACAACAGTTTCCGCGAGCTGAAAAATAAGGACTGGCTGCAATCCGGAACCGTGAAGCTTGCCGATGCGATGCGGGGTGAACGCATCATCGAATCAATTGCCGGTCGTGTGCTCAACACACTTGCTTCCCTGCTTCAGGCCCCGGTGGGTGCTGCCTACGTGCTGGATAAGAACATGCGTTATCGTCTGCGCGCCGGTTTTGCACAATCGGATATGCCGGAAGAAATCGCGTCCGGAACAGGTCTTGCAGGCCAGGCAATCGCCGACAAAAAAATGTTCGTGACAGGTCCTTTGCCTCCCGGTTATTTACAGGTAGCCTCCACGCTGGGCAATACGCATGCCACATATATAGTCGCTTTGCCTGTGGTGTTTGAAGATAATGTGCTTGCAGTGATCGAACTCGGGTTGCTGCGCGAACCGGATGACTTATCGCTCCAATTGCTGGAGTTGAACGCCCATAATATCGGTGTTGCCGTGAACGCAGCATTAAGCTATGAGCGCCTGCAGGAATTACTGGAGGAGACACAGGCACAATCAGAGGAGTTGCTCGCACAGCATAACGAACTCGAAAATATCAATGCAGAGCTGGAAGCACAGACAGAAAAGCTGCAGGCGTCTGAAGAAGAACTCAAAGTGCAGCAGGAGGAGCTGAACGAAGCTAACCTTGAGCTGGAAGCACGTGCGCATCTGCTCGAAGAGCGCAACCAGACCATACTCGAACGCAACCGGGAAGTTGTGAAAAAAGCGGCGGAACTGGAGCAAAGCACGAAATACAAATCGGAATTCCTCGCCAATATGTCGCACGAACTGCGCACTCCGCTCAACTCTATTCTGTTGCTGAGCCGCTTGCTCACGGAGAATGCGGATGGCAGCCTGAATGCAAACCAGGTGGAATATGCACGCGTGATTCAGAGTTCGGGCGCGGGATTGCTCACGCTAATCGATGAGATCCTGGACCTGTCTAAAATCGAGGCGGGTAAAATGGACCTGGAGGTGGTGCCCGTATCGCTCGAGGGTATAGGCCGCGATATGACCAGCCTGTTCGCCCCGGTAGCCAGAGACAAAGGACTCAGTTTTGATATTATTATGGAAGAGCAGCTGCCGTCGACAGTAGAGACGGATAAGCTGCGCCTGGAGCAGATACTGCGCAACCTCATCGCAAACGCGCTGAAGTTTACACAGAAAGGTTCCGTAACGCTGAAAATCGCTCCGGCTCCTAAAGGCAACATTGCTTTCTACGTGATCGATACCGGTATCGGCATTCCGGAAGAAAAGCAACGGATGATCTTTGAAGCATTCCAGCAGGCAGACGGTTCCACACGTCGCAAGTTTGGCGGCACGGGTCTGGGTCTCTCCATCAGTAAAGAACTAAGCCGCTTGCTGGGAGGAGACATCCAGCTCGACAGCAAGCCGCAGGAGGGAAGTACGTTTATACTCATCATACCGGTAAGCTACAGGCCTTACCAGGATATGGCATCTTCACTGTCTGATCCGTCAATGGTTGCAGTTCCGGCAAAACGCCGTAACGCTGAACCGGAGGTTGCCAACAGGTATCTCAGTGAATCTATCCCTGAACGTATACCGGATGACCGTGATGAACTCAAACCTTCCGACCGCAGCATCCTCATCGTAGAAGACGACGTTCCCTTTGCACAGGCCTTGCTGGCTTTCACGCGCAACAAAGGATATAAAGGTATTGTCTGTGTGCGTGGGGATGAAGCCCTGAACATGGCACGGGAATATCAGCCAAAAGGTATCCTGCTGGATATTCAGCTGCCCGTGAAAAGCGGCTTCCAGGTAATGGAGGAGCTGAAAGAAGACCCGCTTGTACGGCATATCCCGGTGCATGTGATGTCGTCGCATTCCCTGCGCCGCGAAACGCTGATCAAAGGCGCTGTAGACTTCATCGACAAGCCGCTCGCCACTGAGCAGATGCAGGAGATGTTCCGCAGGATTGAGGATGTGCTGAGCCGGGATCACCGGAAGGTGCTCATTGTGGAAGACAATAAGATGCACGCACAGGCACTCGCTTATTTCCTTGAATCGTTCTCGATACAATCCGAGATCAAGAACAATGTTTCAGACAGTATTGATGCGCTTCGCAGTGAAGCCGACTGTGTGATACTGGATATGGGTATCCCGGACAATACGGCTTACGAAACGCTGGAAACACTGAAGAATAATCCCGAATTTGAGGGACTGCCGATTATCGTATTCACCGGTAAAAGTCTTTCTCTGGCGGAGGAACAGCGCATCAAACGATACGCGGATTCCATAGTGGTGAAGACTGCGCATTCCTACCAGCGCATTCTGGACGAGGTATCGATATTCCTGCATCTTGTATCTGAGCAGCAGGGTGGGGGTGACAAACAATCTGCCCGCAGACTGGGTTCGCTCAACGATGTGCTTAAAGATAAAACCGTACTGGTGGTAGACGATGATGTAAGGAATATATTCTCGCTCACCAAATCGCTGGAGCAGATGGAAATGACCGTGGTTTCGGCGATAGACGGTAAAGAGGCGCTCGCGCAACTGCAGCGGAATAAAAAAATTGATGTGGTATTGCTGGATATGATGATGCCGCAGATGGACGGTTACGAAACGGCGCGCGAGATACGCAAGCATCCCGACTGGAAACATCTGCCGGTAATAGCCGTTACTGCGAAAGCGATGACCGGCGATCGGGAAAAATGTATCAGCGCTGGTGCTTCGGATTATATCACCAAACCGGTGGATGTGGATCAGCTGCTCTCGCTGTTGCGGGTATGGCTTTACGATTACGGAACTTATAAAAGGTCATAATACATGTATTCAGGAACTATTCTGATTATAGACGATGATGTGCGTAATATATTCGCCTTGTCTGCAACCCTGCAGGTAAGAGGATTTACCTGTTATACCGCGGTGAGCGCTCAACAGGGAATAGCACTTCTGGAGAATCATCCGGACATAGACATCGTGCTGCTGGATATGATGATGCCGGAAATGGACGGCTACGAAGCGATCCCCTTACTGAAGGCATGTTCTGCAGCACCGGTGATAGCCGTGACGGCGCAGGCGATGATCGGAGACCGGGAAAAATGCCTGGCCGCCGGTGCCGACGACTACATATCCAAACCTATTGATGTGGACAAACTGATGCTGGTGCTCTCAGCTCATATAAAACAAGTGGATTGATTGAACTAAAAGTAAACGACGCACAGGTAAAGGAGTTGCTGGATGATATCATGCGTCTGTATGGCTACGATTTCAGCGAATACTCAAAAGCATCGATCATCAGGCGCATCAACCGTCTGATCAGCCTCGACCGCTTTGAGGACTTTGCTGCGTTCCGTAATCATCTGCGGCGACACCCGGATTACCTCAAGCGCTTTATTGAAGAAGTGACCGTGAACGTTACCGAAATGTTCCGCGACCCGCTTTTCTATAATTACCTGCGTACTACGGTTTTCCCGGAAATCGCCATGCGGCCCTTTATCCGTATCTGGCATGCAGGCTGCGCCACAGGGGAGGAAGTGTACTCAATGGCGATCCTCCTGAAGGAAAGCGGACTCCTGCACAAATCCCTGATCTATGCAACCGACATTAATCCGGATGTGGTGGAGAAAACGCGCAGCGGTATTTTTCCGCTGATACGCATGCGGGAATACTCCGAGAATTACCGCATGGCCGGTGGTACTCAGGATTTCTCATCCTATTATACGGCGCAATACGATCGCGTGATTTTCCGCGACGAACTGAAGGAGAAAATGATATGCGCCACGCATAACCTCGTGTCGGACGGCTCTTTCAATGAATTTCAGCTGATTCTCTGCCGCAATGTGCTGATCTATTTCGACCGCGGTCTGCAGGAGCGTGTACTGGATCTGTTCGATGCCAGTCTGGAACGCCTGGGCTTCCTGGCGCTGGGCACCAAGGAAACGCTCAAGTTTTCCGGCCTGCAACAACGCTACAAACAACAGCAAAAAGAACGTATATGGAGAAAGGAATATTAGTAGAAGATCTGGTGCTTATCGGCGGTTCAGCGGGTAGCCTGGATGTGCTGCTGCAGATATTACCCGCTTTGCGCCCGGATGTACAGGCCGCCATCATACTTGTCCTGCATCGCAAAGCTACCAGCGAAACCGTGCTCACGCAACTGCTGAAGCAGCGGACGAATCTGCCTGTGCGCGACGTTGAAGAAAAGGATCGTATCTGGCCCGGCGTGATCTACGTAAGTCCCGGCGACTACCATCTGCTGTTCGAGTCCGATGGTACGCTTTCGCTGGACGATTCTGAACGTATCCTTTACAGCAGGCCGAGTATCGACGTCTCTTTCGAGTCTGCCGCCATGGTATACGGCAGCAGGCTTACATGCATCCTGCTTTCCGGTGCAAATGCCGATGGCTCTGAAGGCATGTTGTTTGCGCGTAAGGAGGGTGCCTATACAATTGCGCAGACGCCGGACAGCGCGGAACTGCCGCTTATGCCGAAGGCTGCAATCGACAATGGAGCAGCCATGATCGAAATGCAGCCTTCAGAAATACTTAGTTTTTTAAACAGCAGGAAGCACCTGTGATTACGGATTATCAGCAGTAGCGGTTTCCGGTGCAGCAGCATCATCAGGTTTATCCTTCAGCTCTCTGTCCAGTTGCAGCAATGCATCATCCTGTGCATTTTTGCCACCCGCTATTTTAATGCGGTCGAGTAATTGCAGTGCCAGTGTTTCTTCCTCTACCTGCTCCTTCACAAACCATTGCATGAAGTTCCAGGTTGCCCAATCCTGCTCCTGCATGCTCATCTGCGCAATCGCATATATGGCAGTGGTATTATCCACCTCATGCTGAAACACTTTTTCGAAGCAGTCTTGTATTGACTGCGGATCGGGACCCGGGGCTGGAATCGCCGTAATGCGCGCCCGGCCACCGCGGTTCTGGATATATTCCAGCACTTTCATCATGTGATTGCGTTCTTCGGAAGCATGACGATACAGGAAGTTTGCAATGCCGGAATACCCATTCTCATCAGCCCAGGTACCGTAGGAAAGATACACTTCGGCAGCCTGTGCTTCTTTGGTCAGTTGTCCGTTCAGCGCTTTTTCGATGCTGTCGGAAAGGCGTTTTGTGTTCATAAAGATTGTTTGGTTGGGATGATTATTCCCGCACTGTATAGCGCTTCCTGTCCCGCTCTTCGGTATAAGCTCCGAAGGCATCACGGATACGCTCACGCAGTGCGGGATTATGTTTCAGGTCCATATAGAAAGTCACTTCCTGATCGCGGTTGGAAAATACGACACCATAATTTTCGAGCGTCATTCTGGAAACATCCCGTAGAGAGACATTAATCGTTTTTTCGCCGGATTGTATGGTTATCAGTTCCGCATCCTGCTGCATCACAGGATGCTGCAACACGTAGCTTTTTGGGTCGTCGTCCATTACCACACGTGTGGTGTTTTGACGAAGTGGTTCAAACACATCTTTTGCAAGCGCATTTTTATCCTGCGCATACAAGTGATTGGCACCGCCCAGCAGCGCCGCGAAGAGGAATATTTTTTTCATAGACTGAGTTTTTTAAATGGATTATGGTCCACCTAAAAATAATCAATTACAGCATATCATGGTTATGCGTGATGCGGCTGATATTGCCTTTTGCAGCCGACTTACGGAAGTGGTTGCGGTGCGCATGTCCGGAAGCGGGGTGCGATTCGCGGTTATGTTCGTCAGACGCGGTACGCTGATCGCGGTAACGTTTACCGAGCCAGATAGCTCCGCCTACAATTGCTGCTGCTCCTGCAACGGCCAGCCAGGGCAAGCCTGCGCTTTTTTTCTGAATTAATGGTAAGTTCTTCATGATCGTTCATTTTAAAGTTCCGTACAAAAATGCAATTCCATCGGGTTGCTACTGTTACACGAAATGCATATAGCCTTATATGATTCCGATGTGTCAGTCTATTTCTTTCTCGTGCCTGCCCGCAAGATCCTTATTGGGACGGATGATCAGCCTCAGGGTAGGGTCGTTCGTGATAAAGCTCCAGAACCAGTTCAGCGCGAGTTTTACCTTATTGCGGAATCCTGCAATAGGAATAATATGGATAAACAACCAGGTGAGCCAGGCAAAAAATCCTTTAAAGAAACCGCGCGGAAGATCCACCACGGCCTTGAACTTCGAGATAATGGCCATGCTGCCTTTGTTTTTATAGCGGAATGCCTTCAGATCGGTTCTGCCGGATAGCATGCGCGCAAGGTTCAGGGCCAGGTTTTTTCCCTGCTGTATCGCTACCTGTGCAAGTTGGGGGTGACCGTTGGGGTAGGCGGGATCTGCAGACTGAAAGCAGACATCACCTATTGCATATACATTCTTCGTGTCGACCACTTTGTTGTAGGCATCCACAATAATCCGCCGGCCGCGTGTGGTGGCATTTTCCGGCAGACCTGGTGCTGCGCTCGCGATCACACCGGAAGCCCAGATCAGGTTCGCGGTTTTGATGCTGGTTCCGTCAGACAACACGACCGTCTCGTTTTCGTATCCTTTCACTGCAACATTCAGCATGATCTTTACACCCAGGGATTGCAGCGTTTTCAGGGCTTCCTGCTGTGCTTTCACACTCATGGGCCCAAGCAGTACCGGCGCTGCATCAATCAGGTAAATGCCGCCCATATTGCGGTTCAGTTCCGGGTAATCTTTGCTGACAATGTGCCGGTTCATCTCCGCCATCATTCCTGCTATCTCCACGCCGGTAGGGCCGCCACCGGCTATTACCACCGTTGTGAGCCGTTGCAGTTCTTCCGCATCGCGCGTGCGTGTGGCATGTTCCAGATTCAGCAGCAATTGGTTGCGCAGGTTCAGCGCATCGTCTATTGTTTTCATTGGCAGCGCATGTTCCCGCACCTGGTCCATACCAAAGTAATTGGTCTCTGTACCTGTGGCGATTACCAGCACGTCATAGGATATATCGCAGCTGTCTGTTTCCAGGATATTCTGTTCCGTATTCACACGCAACAGTTTGCCGTTCACAAAACGGATGTTGTCGCTGTCCTGGAACATTTTCCGGAAGGGGTAGCTGATATTCGAAGGTTCGATAAATGCAGTGGCTACCTGGTAAATAAGCGGCGGGAAGAAATGGTAATTATTCTTGTCTACAATCACCACATGGATACCCTGTTTTCCGCTCAGGGATTTGGCAAGATTCATGCCTGCAAATCCTCCGCCAACGATGACTACTTTCATAAGCCTGTACGCAGGGGAAACTGTTTTCAGGTCCTGCGCAACTGCAAGTTAGCAGAACGGTTCAGCGTGTAAAATGCCTTTAGCAAAGCATTAAGATAGCCGTGTGCCGGGCTTGTGCATTGCCTGAGCCCTGTTCAGGCGATCATTGATAGCGGGCCCCAGGCCTGTTTCCGGGAAGTGTTCCGCGACAATCACATCAAACCCTGCGTCATCGATAGCACGCATCACCGCAAACAGCTGAGCCGCTGCTTCATTGAGGCTGCCGGAGGGCGAAAGCACAAACTGCCGTACGCCGGGCAGACCGGGGTAAGTATCGCGGAACTGTATACTTGCGATCCTCTGATGCGGGAATTGCAACGCGAGTTCGCGCACATTGCCTATGTATAACGCCGCATGCGTGGCGTAATGGGATTTCAGCATACCGGGGCCCTGAGGTCCGGAGGCAACCGCATGGCTGCGCACATCCGTAACTTCCGCCCCGGAGATGGCGCTCAGCGTTTCCACTGCAATTCCGCCGAGACGGTATAATTGTATTTTCCCCGGTTCCTCAAATCCTACAATTGTGCTTTCCACGCCTACGCTGGAAGGTCCGCCGTCAAGTATATAGGGGATTTTTCGGCCCAGGTTGTCTATCACGTGCTGTGCGCTTGTGGGACTCACATAGCCGAAAGGATTGGCGCTGGGGGCAGCCAGAGGAAAATCGAGCAGTGACAGTAAAGAGCGGGTAAGCGGATGGGCCGGTACGCGCAGCGCCACAAGGGGACTTCCTGCCGTGACCAGGTCGGGAACAATCTCTTTTTTGGGTAGCAGAAAGGTAAGGGGACCGGGACAGAGTGCAGCTGCAAGTTTATGAGCTGCTTCGGGAATGGCCGCTGCGTACAGTGATGCGCTCTGCCAGTCGGGAATATGCAGGATCAGCGGGTTGAAGAACGGGCGCTCCTTTACTGCGAATATC
This sequence comes from Rurimicrobium arvi, assembly GCF_039540495.1. Taxonomy (NCBI): domain Bacteria; kingdom Pseudomonadati; phylum Bacteroidota; class Chitinophagia; order Chitinophagales; family Chitinophagaceae; genus Rurimicrobium; species Rurimicrobium arvi. The sequence goes on from NZ_BAABEZ010000001.1 coordinate 153,348, forward strand.
TCCGACACGGCAGCCGGGTTCAGGCCGTTTCCGGCAAGCCCGTAGACGGTCTCGGTGGGAATAGCCACCAATGCTCCCTGCCGGAGCAACGTCGCCGCCCGTTGTATGTCCGTACCTGTTTCCGTATACATGAGCCGCAAAGATACCCTGATTTTACCAGTGGGAAAAGCAGTTATAAGATACCTTCCCAGGAGCGTGCGCTCCGTATCGGGCAGTACCGGGCTTTTGTGCTTAGGGATATGCCCCGTCATATACTAAAGGTACGCTTGCCTGTTACCGGGGGTAGGCCCGCCATACCTGAAGGGTAGGCTTGCCAATCTCCAGGGGTACGCCCGCCTATTATCAGGGGTAGGCCCACCTATTATAAGGGGTAGGCCCGCTATACCTGAAGGGTAGGCTTGCCTATCTCCAGGGGTACGCTCACCTATTATCAGAGGTAGGCCCGCCATACCTGAAGGGTAGGCCTGCCTACCTCCAGGGGTACGCTTGCCTATTATCAGGGTTAGCCCCCTATACTCTGGAATACGCTTCTTATTTTTGTCACCATGAAATTTTCGGTGGGAGACAAAATGGTGATCAGGCGCAGCGGCGAGGAAGGCTATATCGTCTCGCTGCTGGACGGACAAATGGCGGAGGTATCGGTAAACGGAACCATATTCCCCATTTACCTGGATGAGATCGATCATCCCTACCTGCGCTGGTTCACGCAAAAGAACCAGGAAAAGAAAAAAGTGCTCCGCGAGCAGATTCCTGCAGAACCTCTGCGGGAGCAGCCTGCGAAAGTAGTGTCCGGCATCCACTTTACCTTTCTGCCGGAATTCCGTATTGTAGATATGGAAGAACGCGTAGTGCAGCTGAAACTGTACCTCGCTAATGAAACTGCCCATCGTATCCGGGTTACCTATGAAGTGAGGACAGCGGAAGAACACCTGTTCAGCTACACCGGTATGCTGCAGCCATTCACCGATCTGTACCTGCATCATCTTTCATGGGAAACGATGCAGGAAGCACCGCGCTTCAGCTGGGATATACGTCCCGACGATGCACCGCAGCTGGCTCCCTACCAAGAGCAGCTAAAGATCCGCCCCGTAAAGCTGTTTGAATATATCAATGAGTTGCTGGCCAGCAATAGCCCCACTTTCCGTATCACACTGCTGCGCGGATTTGATGTGCTCAAAGCAACCGCACCACAGCCACAACGCGATCGTCCCGTACCGCAACTACCGCGCGCGCTCCGCTCGATACAGGACATTCCCCGCTATGAGCTGGATCTGCACATAGAGCAACTGATGCCGGACACAAAAGGACTCAGCAATACAGAAATGCTGGATATACAACTTGCCGAACTGAAGCGCTATCTGCGCATTGCTCTTACCAACAGGCAGGACCGGATGCTTATCGTGCACGGGCTTGGAAAAGGTGTGTTGCGACAGGAAGTGCATAAGCTGCTCAAAGCAACCGAATGGGTAGACAGGATCGAAGATGGATGGCAGGCCGGATACGGATTCGGCGCTACGCTCGTCCATTTTAAATACCTATAGATTATATGTTTTCATCAGGTTTTTAGCTATCTTGCGCGGAAGTCTCATTTTTCCCCAAACTGTCTAACCTATATAATTTGTACGCACAATCACTGAGCCGGCTGTTGTCTATTCTGGATGAATTGCGTGAGCGCTGTCCCTGGGACAAAAAGCAGACGCTGCAGAGCCTGAGGCCGCAGACCATTGAAGAGCTTTACGAATTGACAGATGCACTGTCCGGCGAACGCTGGGACGATATCCGCGAAGAGCTAGGAGATATACTGCTTCATATTGTTTTCTATTGCCGCATCGCATCTGAGCAGGGACAGTTTGCCATGCCCGATGTGATCGAGGGTATCTGCAATAAGCTGATCCACCGGCATCCCCATATTTATTCCGTTATTTCCGTAAACGACGAGGCAGATGTGCGCCGTAACTGGGAGCAGATCAAAAAATCGGAAGGCAAGCAATCCGTGTTATCGGGTGTGCCTGCATCAATGCCGGCGCTGATCAAAGCATTGCGCATACAGGAAAAGTCGGCGCAGATCGGTTTTGAATGGAAACGTATAGAGGAAGTGCGGGATAAAGTGGCTGAAGAACTACGGGAGATGGATGAAGCAGTAGCTTCGGGAAACAAAGAGCATATAGAAGAGGAGATAGGTGACCTGTTTTTTGCAATGATCAACTACGCGCGTTTTGCAGGCGTGGACCCCGAAGAAGCACTCGAAAAGACCAATCGTAAATTTATTCGCAGGTTTCGCTATATTGAGGAGGCTGCCGACAGAATGGGTAAGGATATCCGTTCTATGAACCTGGCTGAAATGGACGCGTTGTGGAATGAAGCCAAGCGCAGCGACAAATGAAACGGAATATGAAACGGAATGCCATTCTGATATGTGCGCTTACGAGTGTGGTACTATGGATACTGGCTTCGTACACGTTTGTAACGGAGCGGAAAAAGCTGGAGCCGCAGTCGCTTACCGCGCTGCTGCAAAAAGATATCCTGGATAAAGAGCAGTCCGTAGCTGCATTGCTGCGCAATCACCAGTTCACCAAAAGACTCTGGACCAATACCCTTTCGGAAAAGGAGCTCACGCAACTGAATGCACGTGGCATTGTGGTGCGTATATACGATTCTTCGGGGCTCTTGTTCTGGTCGCGGAACGACTTCCCGGTGAAGACCACTTCGTTTCTGCCCAACCTGCAGGCTATTCAGGAAGATAACCTGCTGTTCCTGTACCAGAGTTTTGGCAAGGCAGCTTACCCTTCGCGCAGAATGAATCTCGTGATTCCGGTGTTCCGCCGTTTTGAGACCAGTAATGAATACCTGCATTCCGGTTTTTTTGCGTCAGAAGATATTCCTGAATCCTCCCAGCTTTCGCTTACGGCAAAGAGTGGCTTTACGCCTGTACGGGGTACGGATGGCCTGCCCCTGTTCCATATAAAGATCAATAAGGAAGACATCAAACCGTTTGTGCCCGGTGGCCGCATTATCTGTCTTTGCCTGCTGGCTGTACTGATGACGGTGGTGACGCTGCACCTGATGGCGCTGCACCTGGCCCGTATCTACAATGCATTGCTCGGAGCGGGTACCCTGTTGCTGTTGCTTACGATTGTTTCCGGTCTGATTTTCAAAGCCGGTCTCCCTTTCCATTTAGGCAATCTGGAATTGTTTTCGCCGAGGTTGTATGCAAGCAGTACTTTTTTACCTTCGTTCGGTCACCTGCTCATACATGTGTGCGGATTTTTCTGGGTACTGTATTTCCTGCATGCCACCATGCACACATATGACAAGGATATGATTGCGGCGAAGCTGCACCGGTTCCGCTGGCTGCTGACAGTGCTCATGATCATGGTGATCACATTCCTGGCTATTTATATCCAGTACCTGCACCAGTCGATGATTTTCGACTCGGATATTTCTTTCGATACAAATACAGTGCGCGCAACCGATCAGTTCACAATCCTCGCGCTGGTAATATGTGTGCTGCTGGCACGCGCGTTCATGTACATACTGTATTGCGGCAACTACATATTGGGTGTGCTGGTGCAGCCGCGTGAAAAATACGTGCTGATCTTCATTGTAAGCATCATGTGTCTGATGCTGCATTATTTTTTTCTTGGCGCTCATCATCCCTGGATACGCCCTTCGCAACTCCAATTCTGGTTTGATATTTTTGCCGCATTGTGGGCGCTCGGGTATATCTATTTCCTGGATATACGCTCAGCTAAGGGACAGCACTATAATTCAAGCTTGTTTTCTCTCATTTTTATCAGTGTTTATTTCAGCATCCTGTTTGCCGTATGCTTTAAGTTGTTCATCGACCAGAAAGAGCAGAACATTACCCGGCTGGCTTTTGCAGAGCGGCTCGCGCGCATGCAGGATACCGAAATGGAGATCCGGTTCGATGAAGTGCAGCGTAAAATTTCCGCCGACACGGTGCTGCAGCAATGGCTCGTAAACAGGGATTCAGTTACGATTGCCGATCTGTATAAACACTTCAAGCTTTTCAATTCTGATATTTATTTCACCCGTTACGGATTGGATGTTTACCTCTTCGATCAGTCGGGTGCACCGCTGATTCCCGGTGCATCTGTACCGCTGGACAGCTTTACGAAAATAAAAGGACATAGTTCACCCACACTGAATCCCTACCTGTATTTCCGTGCAGACAGCAGCGAGCGCGGTTCCTATCTTGCTTTGGTACCGATACGCAAAGACAGTCTGCACGCATTGCTGGGTTACCTGGCGGTGAATTTCCGGCTTAAGCAGAATATTGTGCTGTCTTTGTATCCGCGTTTGCTGAAAGACCAGACCGATTTTGCGAGCGATAAAGAGGTAAACTATGATTATGCGATCTATATAAACGGGAAACTCTCTACGCGTGCAGGGGATTATAATTTCGATTACCGCCTGCCTTCACAGCATTTTGAACAGTCGTACGTCGTGCGGCAGCAGGGAGATTACTCCATGCTGTATTACCGCGCTGCCCCGAATGTAGTGTACCTGGTGGCCTACCGCAATAATCTGCTGCTAGGAATGCTCACGCTGTTCTCATTCCTGTTTGGCATCTCGCTGGTCCTGTTCACGCTTGAAAGCTGGACGAAAACACTCGCTAAAATCTGGCTATTCAACAAGCCCGCCACCACGGTTTACAACGCAAGTATGAGCGTGCGCGTGAAGTATTTTGCATTGGGCTTCACAGCCGTATCGTTTTTCGTGATAGGCCTTTCAACTGTGATCTTCCTGACCAACCGCTACCAGAGCAACAGTCTTGAAAACCTGAAAGGTACGCTCACCAATGTATCTGAAGCAGTGAACGAATACCTCAGCAATCAGAAAGTGATCGATACTGCCCGAACGCTGGAGCATGAGCTGGCACAAAATGAAGAGCTGGCCTACTTCCTTACCAGTATCGCGCAGCAGCAAAAGATCGACATCAATATATTCGGGATGAACGGCCGTATGGTGTTCACCACGCAGGAAAAAATCTACCTGCAGAATGTGCTGGATCCGCTCATATCGCCGATCGCTTTCCAGGAGCTGCACAAGAATGGTATGACGGAATACCTGCAGCAGGAACAGATCGGTTCGCTGGTCTATACGGCCGGATATGCGGTGATCAGCGACGACCATGGTAAGGCTGTGGGCTTCCTGAACATCCCGTCTTTCTACACCAAGAAGCGTCTGGATGAGCAGATCATGAGTCTTATCACCACCCTGCTGAACATTTATACGATCCTGTTGCTCATATCAAGTGTGATCACCTTCCTGTTCATCAACACACTTACGCGTTCACTCAACCTCGTGGCAAACAGCCTGCGGAATGTAAACCTCAAAAGTAACGAGCTTATCCACTGGCCTTACGATGATGAGATCGGATTGCTGGTGAACGAATACAACAAGATGGTGGCGACTGTGGAGCGCAACGCCCGTTCGCTGGTGCTGGATGAGCGCCAGAGCGCATGGCGTGAAATGGCGCAGCAGGTAGCCCATGAGATCAAGAATCCGCTTACGCCTATGAAGCTGAATATTCAGTACCTGCAGCAGGCGATCAATTCCAATCACCCGGATATCATCAATCTTACCAAACGCGTATCCAGCTCTATTATTGAGCAGATCGACAACCTGAACTATATCGCATCGGAATTTTCCAACTTCGCGAAAATGCCGGAGAACAAAACAGAGCGCATCGACATCAAGAGCATGCTGGAGCGTATTGTGCTGTTGTTCAGCGGCAATAAGGATCTGACTGTTACCCATTCGTTTCCTGAAGGTCAGGTGATCGTATTTGCCGATCACAGCCAGATGCTGCGCATATTCACAAATATCGTGCAGAATGCTGCGGAGGCCATGCTTCCGGCAGATGAACGGCACGGGCAGATTGATATCAGGCTGTCGTTTTCAGAAGATCTGGAATCCATTTCCGTGATCGTAAAAGACAATGGAAGCGGTATCCCGGAAAATGTGAAGGATAAGATATTCGATCCGTATTTTACTACAAAAAGCTCCGGCACCGGACTGGGCCTTGCGATGACCAAAAAGATCATCGAGCTGTGGGGCGGAACCATCCGCTTTGAATCGGTATCCGGTGAAGGAACCACTTTCTTTATCGAATTGCCGCTGGGTTAGTAACTGCCGCGGATAGCAGCCATACCACCGCTGAGGTTGTACAGGCGTGAAAATCCTTTGGACTGCAGTCTTTGGATTGCAATCACGCTTCGGATGCCCTTCGCACAGTACAGCACGATATCTGCATCTTTAGGGAGACGTTCGGCGGCGCCGGAGAGCGCATCCATAGGAATGTTCTTTCCGCCGATATTGTCCGCTTCATGCTCAAAGGTTTCCCGCACATCGATCAGCAGGTAGGGCCGTCCTTCACGGTTCCAGTCCTCCAGGGTTTGAAGCGTTACCGAATGCATCAGGATGATTTTTTATGGGGCCAGTTTCCGGGCTTTTTATGAAAGGAACGTTTATTGTTGCTATGACGCTGCGGTTTCGCATCCGGTCTGTATTCCGGACCTTTCCCGAGCACCTCCGGCAGCGGTACCGGGTCAATACGGCGTTCCATCAGTTTTTCGATAGCGGCAAGACGGTACATGTCTTTTTCGTTCACAAAAGTGATGGCGGTGCCTGTAGTAGCTGCGCGCGCCGTACGTCCGATGCGGTGGATATAATCTTCCGGGTCGGGTGGCACATCGTAGTTGAGCACAAGGTCGATACCGGTCACATCTATTCCGCGCGACAGTACGTCGGTGCCCACCAGTACCGAAATATTTTTATTCTTGAACTGCTGCATGATCTGCTCGCGCTCCTCCTGTTTCAGATCGGAGTGGAATGCTGCAGTGGTCATATCGGTTCGGCGCAGCATCTGGTATACGGATTTCACCTTCTCTTTGGTGCTCGCAAATACGATGATGCTCTTGTATTGCCCGCTGCCGAGTATCTGCTTGAGCAATGCTTCTTTCTGGGAATCGTGTGCAAAATATACCTGTTGTATGATGCCTTCTGCGGGCTTGGAGATCGCAATATTGATCTGCTCGGGATGCTTCAGGATTTTATGCGCGAGGTTGCGGATCTTGGGCGGCATCGTGGCAGAGAACAGGAGCGTTTGCCTGTTTTCCGGCAATTCCTTCACGATCCTGTCAATATCTTCGGAAAATCCCATGTCAAGCATACGGTCTGCTTCATCAAGCACCAGGTGCTGGAGCTGACTGAAGTCAATCGCTTTCATGTTGATGAGCGAGATCAGGCGGCCCGGAGTAGCGATAATGATGTCCGCACCTTTTTTGAGTGCGCGCTTCTGTTGTTCCCAGGTAACGCCATCGTTACCACCGTACACCGCAATGGAACTGACTTCGATATAGTAGGCCATTGCTTCAATCTGCTGATCGATCTGCTGGGCAAGCTCGCGCGTGGGTACCAGTACGAGCGTATTGATATGCTTCACCTCAGTGGTGATGATCTTGTGCAGGATCGGCAATACGAAAGCTGCTGTTTTACCGGTGCCGGTCTGTGCGCAGGCAATGAGGTCTTTATGCTGCAGGATCAGTGGAATCGCCGCTTCCTGAATGGGTGTGGCGTTACGGTATCCCATTGCATCGATCCCGTCCAGCAGGTCGTAGTCCAACTCAAAATCTTCGAAAGTCACGTTATGCGTGTTTTTTTTGGTACAGCTTGCTTTTCAGCAATCCGCTTTTGTGTAAAAAATGGGTGAGTGAAACCCGCAGCACGCCGAGCCCGTACTGGGCACTGCGTTTAAAGTTGATGCTGGAAGCTTCCTCAAAATATTTGGTGGGGCAGGTTACCTCACCGATCTCAAATCCGTTCATGAATATCTGAGAGATCATTTCATTGTCGAATACGAAATCGTCGCTGTTGTAAGTAAAATCTATGGACCGGATCACCTCTCCGCTGAAAGCACGGTACCCGGTATGGTATTCGCTGAGTTTCTGATTGATCAGTATATTCTGAAACAGGGTGAGGAAGCGGTTCGCGATATACTTATACATCGGCATTCCGCCTTTGAGGGCACCCTTGCCCAGTATGCGCGACCCGAACACCACAGGGTACAGATCGTTTCCGATAATAGACACCATAGCATGTATAAGCTTAGGTGTATACTGGTAATCGGGATGCAGCATGATCACTATATCTGCTCCCAGCTCCACGGCCTTGGAATAACAACTTTTCTGGTTGCCTCCGTAGCCTTTGTTGGTCTGGTGGATGATGATATGCCGTATGCCCAGTTTCTGCGCTTCGGCTACGGTGTCGTCCGGACTATGGTCGTCCACGAGCACCACGTCATCCACAATATCGAAAGGAATTTCCCGATATGTACGCTCCAGTGTTTTCGCTGCTTTATAAGCGGGCAGCACCACTACTACTTTTTTGCCGTTAAACATAAGCCGTGCAAAGGTAATTTCTTTTAATGGATATAGGTTTACTGCTTTTCTCTGGCCGGCTGCTCGTCTTTGCAGTGCTGTTGTATCAATCTGGCTACCTCATCGCCGTAGTACGTGGCAAATCCCAGCTGCTCCGCCGCTTTTAAATCCCTGCAACCTTCATAACGCATACCCGTTTCGAGGAACAGCAGCGCACGGTTGCGGTAAGCGTACGGATTTGAGCCATAGAGCGCAATCGACTTGTTGATGTTGATCAGTGCATTCTTATAGTCTTTCAGTTTCATCTGCACATACCCGAAATTGTTCAGAATATATGCATTGTCCGGTTGTTGCAGGCGTCCCTGGTTGAGAATTTCGTAGGCATCCTGGTATCGCTCCTGATCGATGAGCGTCATACCGATATTATTGTAGATGATGATTTCGTCCGGGTAACGCGTTACCAGATTGCGGAGGATTAGAGTTGCGGAGTCTGGCTTGCCGGAGATGGAGTAGGCCATTGCGAGGTTGGACAGGAGCGACATGCTATCGCCGTAACGCACGATCAGCTCCCGGAGCATTTGTATCGCTTCTTTTCCCATTTGTTTGTCCAGCAGTAATGCCGCAGTATTGGATTCAATTATCAGACTGTCTTCCTTTGAATCCGCCACTGCCAGCGCCTTCGTGTAGAAGTATTTTGCTGAATCGAGTTCGCCGCTGTGCCGGTACATATACCCGACCTGATTGAGCAGAGTGTCGTTTTTAGGGTAAAGTTTGAATGCGTACAGGAGTACATCGATTGCTGCCCTGCGGTCGCCTCTTGCATCCTCAAACGAACTCTTGTACAAAAATAGCGTTACCTCCGGTTTGGGTTGGCGCATCAGTTTTTCGAGATAATTGAGCCCGTCTATTCCTTTGCCTGCTTCCAGAAATGCGGACAGCTTCCGGTAGTCCTCTTCAGACGGGGCCTGTGCAAACGCCTTCAGAGACAGCAACGGAAGGAGCAGGATAATGCACAGATTCCGGATCTGCGATATGTATTTACGGCAATGGATCATGATAAGACTGGTCTGTTACTGCTGCTAAAATAAAACAGCCGGCTCATAAAAGAACCGGCTGCAGGAACGTAGGATAAGAATGATTATAACATTTTTTCGATCGCGGTATCGTAGGCGTTTTTCCAGTCGGCCATATAACCCCAGTCATCACCGTCAATGCGGATATTTCCGTTTGCGGTTACCGTACCGAGCTTCACGAATGGCGTATCCTGCAGTTCTGCTTCAAAAACAGCCTGAATGGTAGGATTCACACTTACCACTACGCGGCTTTGTGCTTCCCCGAACAGGAACGCATCCTTACGCAGGTTGGCATCTGTGCTGATCTCAAATCCGAGATTGTTCTTCATGCCGCTTTCAAGCAGGGTGGTAAACAATCCGCCTTCGGAAACATCGTGTGCAGACAGGATCAGCTTACGGCTGATCATTTTTGCAACAGCATTCTGGATCATTGCCTCTTCGCTCAGTTCAAAGTGCGGAGCGGGGCTGATGTTCACACCACAGATATGATGCAGGTATTCCGAGCAGTTCAGGTCGTTACGCTGCGTACCGATCAGGTAAATGCTGTCGCCGGGATTTCTGAAGAACATAGTCATTTTCTGATCCAGCGAATCCAGTACGCCCACCATTCCGATCGTTGGAGTCGGGTAAACAGGTCCGTCCTCGCTCTGATTGTAAAAGCTTACGTTACCGCCTGTTACCGGGGTATTGAATTGGAGACAGGCATCGCCCATTCCTTTGATCGCATGAACAAACTGGTAGTAAACTTCAGGATTGTAAGGATTACCGAAGTTCAGACAGTTTGTAACGCCCACAGGCTCACCGCCGCTGCACACGATATTACGGGCAGCCTCGCTCACGGCGATCATGGCACCTTTATACGGGTCGGCGAATACGTAACGGCTGTTGCAGTCTGTTGTCATTGCCAGTGCCTTCTCAGATCCGTGCACACGTACCACAGGGGCATCGCTCGGTTCGTTTGTCTGAGTGGTTCCGGTTCCCACCATGCTGTCGTACTGATCGTATACCCAGCGTTTGGAGGCAATGGAGGGTAACTGTACGAGCTCCATAGCAGCCTGTTTCAGGTCGGAAGGAGTGGTTACGGCAGACAGGTCGAACGCGGCTATATCTTTCAGGTAAGCCGGTTCGGAGTATTCGCGGGTATATACGGGAGCACCGCCGCCCAGTACGAGGCTTTCTGCCGGTACATCGGCGATCAGTTCACCGTTCATGTAATATTTCAGATGCTTATCGGTGGTTACCTCTCCGATGTTCACACAGTGGATATCCCATTTATCGAAGATGCGCTGTACATCGGCTTCGCGGCCTTTTTCAACCACAACGAGCATGCGTTCCTGGCTTTCGCTGAGCAGCATTTCCCAGGGTTTCATATTATGCTGGCGCGTAGGCACTTTATCCAGGTGGATGATCATGCCATGTTCGCCTTTGGCGCTCATTTCGCTGGTAGAGCAGGTAATGCCCGCTGCTCCCATATCCTGCATACCGATCACTGCTTTAGTCTGCATAAGTTCCAGGCAGGCTTCCAGCAGCTTTTTCTCTTCAAACGGGTCTCCTACCTGCACAGCGGGTAAAGACTCCGCACTGTTCTCGGTAATGTCTGCGGAAGCGAAAGACGCACCGCCGATACCGTCTTTACCGGTAGAAGCGCCCACAATAAATACCGGGTTGCCTGCGCCGTAAGAAGTGGCAGAAGCTGTTTCGCCGGCTTTCACCACACCCACGCTCATGGCGTTCACGAGCGGATTTGTCTGGTAGCAGTTTTCAAAATAGATCTCACCGCCCACGGTAGGTACGCCGAAGCAGTTACCATAATGACCGATGCCTTTTACCACGCCTTTCAGCAACCATTTCGTTTTTGGATTGTCGAGCTTCCCGAAGCGCAGCGAGTTGAGTGATGCGATCGGACGGGCGCCCATGGTGAAGATATCGCGGTGTATACCGCCTACGCCGGTGGCAGCTCCCTGGAAGGGCTCGATGGCAGAAGGGTGGTTATGGGATTCGATCTTGAATACGCAACCGAGTCCGTCGCCGATGTCCACGAGTCCGGCATTTTCCTCTCCGGCTTTTACCAGCAGGCGTCCGCCTTCCCGGGGAAGGGTTTTCAGCCATTTAATGGAGTTTTTATAGCTGCAGTGCTCACTCCACATTACCGAGTACATAGCGGTTTCGGTAAAATTGGGTGTGCGTCCCAGGATATTCTTGATGGCTTCAAATTCGTCTTCGCGGAGGCCGAGTTTGATGGCTTGGTCGAGTGTAGCTTCCATTTGTGTATACTGAATGAGCCGCAAAAGTAGGAGTTTATAGGCGGATTAAAAATTGCGTGCGGTTTATTTTGACCGATCTTCCCGACCCGGCTGAGGAAAAATAAAACGGCCTGTAAAGAAAATAGCGCATTTTTGTATTTGTTCGTTCTTAAACTCCGGCATTTATATGAAACGCGTTCTTTTATATTGTATTGCAGCACTTTTGCCGATGTTTTCGCTGGCGCAGACGCTGCCCCTGCGGGCAGGTTTTGATGCGGGGGAGTACGCAGAACTGATGTATATATCCGCACGTACCGGAGCGCTGAGTCCTGACTATTACAAACACATACCCAAGCCGGCGACACATCAGCTTGTTTACCGCTCGGCTCCTGTGGGACTCGACAATCTCTGGGAGCTCTGGGGCGGACCGCAGCAGTCGGCTGTGATCAGTCTGAGGGGTACCACCGCCGCCGCACTCAGCTGGTTGGCTAATTTTTACGCAGGAATGGTACCGGCAAACGGATCGGTACAGGTAAGCGACAGTTTCCGTTTTGATTACCGGCTGGCACAGCATCCTCGCGCCACCGTACATGTCGGATGGTTGCTGAGCCTCGGATTTCTGTCGCGCGAAATCCTTCCCAGGCTGGATTCATGCTATCGTGCAGGCGTGAGAGACCTGAGCATCATCGGACACAGTCAGGGCGGCGCGCTCACTTACCTGCTCACGGCCCAGCTGCGCATGATGCAGCAAAGCGGCGCTTTTGCCGGGATGCGTATCAAAAGCTATGCCAGTGCGGGGCCAAAGCCCGGGAACCTATACTTTGCATATGATTACGAAAATCTTACGCGTGGAGGATGGGCGTTCAATGTGGTGAATGCAGCCGACTGGGTACCGGAGACTCCTGTATCCATACAGACGATCAGAGATTTCAATAAGACCAATCCGTTTGCCGGGGCGGGCAGCGTGATCAGAAAGCAGAAAGTACCTGTTCGCTGGGCGCTGGCGCATGCTTACCGGCGACTGGATAAGAGTACGCGTAAGGCAGAGAAGATCTACCGAAGGTACCTGGCCCGAACGGCAGGAAAAATAGTGCGGAAATCATTGCAATCGTTCCGGACGCCGGTGTATGAAACAGGCATGGACTATACGCGTGCCGGTAACTATGTGGTGCTGATGCCGGATTCAGCCTATTACCGCAGGTTCCCGGATAGCGACACAGCTGTGTTTGTGCATCATCTGCACGCACCCTACCTTTACCTGCTCTCGCGCTACCGTCCCTGAGCAGGATTTGCAGTTTTCAGCAATTTCTATTACTATTGTGCACAAACACAGATGCATTCTGTGTGTATATTTGAATTTTAAACAAAACAAACTCTTTCGGGAATGAAAAAGCAATTGAAGATGGCGGCAATGGCGGTATTGTCTTGCAGCGCTTTATTCTGGTCTTGTAAAAAAGACGAGGCTCCCAAGCAATACGCAAAGCTGAACGTCTTTAATATGAGTCCGGATGCTCCGGGATTCAATGTACAGTCCGATTCCACGATCGTGGGTCCGTATGTGTTGCTGTACGGTGCGAATACCGGTTATCTCAATATCGAGGCAGGTAACCGTAACCTGCTGATGACCACGTACCGGCTCGATTCCGTCGATACGGTTGCTTACCGGATTCCTGCCAACCTTGCAGTGAACCAATCTTTCTCCCTGTTCCTGGTGGATTCCTTCAGTAAGAAGAGTTCTTTACTTGTAAATGACAAACTCGACAGCCTTTCGAAAACCCGCGCCCATCTGCGTTTCATCAACCTGTGTCCGGATACGCTGCGTCGTGCCGACCTCGTGATGGCTGCCGACTCGTCAACCATATTCGGTAATATGTTCTTCCGCGATGTGACTTCTTTCCGTGAGATGATGCCGGGAGATTACAAATGGAAAGTGCGTTACATGCTCGGAGACATGGACACGATGTGGCTCGATATTCCGCTGAAAGTGATGAATGCGGGTAAAGCTTATACCGTGATCCTGCAGGGATTCATCGACGGTACCGGCAAACAGGCGCTGCAGACGCAGGTTGCCACGAACCAGGAATAGTGTTTACTCAAAATATAATAACAGGCCCCGGATATTCCGGGGCTTTTTTGTGTTACCCGGCTTATATTTTTCTGTTTAAAAACTATCTGCTCCGTTATCTTTGCGCGCAGACTACCGAATATGGCAAACGAGAACAAATTGCAGGATATTATCGGCCATTGCAAAGAGTATGGCTTTGTATTTCCTTCCTCAGAAATTTATGAAGGCTTAGGCGCGGTGTATGACTACGGTCAGAACGGCGTGGAACTGAAACGCAATATACGCGACTACTGGTGGCGCAGCATGACGCAGATGCACGATAATATCGTTGGCATAGACGCGGCTATATTCATGCATCCTACCGTATGGAAAGCCAGCGGCCACGTGGATAACTTCTCCGATCCGATGATCGACAACAAGGACAGCAAAAAGCGCTATCGTGTGGATCACCTGATCGAAGGATTTGCCGAAACACTGGATGCGGAAAAAGCAAAAGATTTGCTTGCGCGTATGGATGCGTTGCTCGCAGCCGATGACTTTGCCGGACTGAAGCAACTGATCGAAACAGAAAAAATCAAGTGCGGTATCAGCGGCACAGCCAACTGGACGGATGTGCGTCAGTTCAACCTGATGTTTGCAACCGAGTTCGGAGCCGTTGCATCCGATGATCCCGACGAAAATAAAGTGTACCTGCGTCCGGAAACGGCTCAGGGAATTTTTGTGAATTTCCTGAATGTGCAGAAATCAGGCAGGATGAAAATACCGTTCGGCATTGCGCAGACAGGCAAGGCGTTCCGGAATGAGATCGTTGCACGCGGATTTATTTTCCGTATGCGGGAATTCGAACAGATGGAAATGCAGTTTTTCGTACGTCCCGGCACGCAGAAGCAGTGGTACGAATACTGGAAGGAACAACGCATGAAATGGCATCTGAGCCTGGGCATCAGCCCCGACCGTTACCGTTTCCACGATCATGTGAAACTGGCACACTATGCAGATGCAGCCTGCGATATAGAATATGATTTCCCGATGGGCTTTAAGGAAGTGGAAGGTGTCCATAGCCGCACGGATTTCGACCTGAAAAGCCACCAGGAATACAGTCGCAAGAAAATGCAGTATTTCGATGCGGATCTCGACGAAAACGGGAAAGCTTACGGCAACTACATTCCGTATGTAGTGGAAACCTCTATCGGATTGGATCGTACGGTGATGATGCTGTTGAGTGAAGCCTATACGATAGAAGATCTGAGTACAGAAGAAAAGAAAGACGACCGTGTGGTGCTGAAGCTGCCGGCGTTCCTCGCACCCGTAAAACTGGCGGTGTTCCCGCTTACGAAGAAAGACGGATTGCCTGAACTGGCAGATGAGCTGATGAAAGAATGCCGTCCTTTATTCCGCTGTTTTTATGAAGAGAAAGATGCGATCGGAAAGCGTTACCGCCGCCAGGATGCGATCGGTACGCCGTTCTGCGTGACCGTCGATCACCAGTCTAAGGAAGATGGTACGGTTACGATACGTCATCGCGACAGCATGCAGCAGGAGCGCGTGCCGATGTCTGAAGTAAAGCATATCGTGATGAAAAGTCTGCAGGTATTGTAGGCGCTTAAGCCATCAGTAAAAATATCCCCGGCTGTTTCGGCAGTTCGGGGTTTTCTTTTTCCCATTCCCTGATTGTGCGGGTGCGGATATTTTCGTTCGGAGCGGTGATGTCGAGCGCAATGCACAGCCGTGTTTCCCCTTTGCAGGTTTTGATCAGGTCTTTCAGGAGCTGATTGTTGCGGTAAGGTGTTTCTATGAACAGCTGTGTCTGGTTTTCGATCGCCGATCTGGACTCAAGTTCCTTGATGCGTTTGGCTCTCCCTGGTTCTTTTACGGGAAGATAGCCATTGAATGCGAAGCTTTGGCCGTTCATCCCGGAAGCCATCAGGGCGAGTAAAACAGAGCTGGGCCCTACCAGCGGTATTACCCGGAATCCTTTCTGCTGGGCTGCTTCGGCAAGTATTGCCCCCGGATCTGCTATGCCGGGGCAGCCTGCATCGCTTAATACACCTATCTCCAGTCCTTCACGCAGCCAGCGCAGCAGCAATGCAATGTCCGGTACCTGGTGCTCATTCATCTCGGAAAATGAGCAGCTGTCAATATCAATACTTTTATCCACCGATTTCAGGAAACGCCGTGCTTCACGCAGGTGTTCCACGAAGAAGTGTTTTATCCGGCCACAATGGATTGCTATCTCCGGGGATAACGTATGCACACCCTCTTCGCTGATGGGTACCGGAATCATATACAGTTTGCCTTTCATCTTTACTGAAGGTAAGAAAATGCTGCAAAGCTCATTACGCCTACACCTGTTTCCAGCGCCGACTCATCGATATCGAAGCGGGCATTATGAACGGATACGGTATGCGCGGCATTATTGGTATTCGTGCCGAGTCTGAAATAACATCCGGGAACGGACTGACTGTAAAAAGCAAAATCGTCGGCGGTCATTCTCAATGATAATTCACGCACCTGATCCTTACCGAGAAACGCTTCAGCGAAACCCCCGATCTGAGCTGTCAGCACCGGATCGTTATATAAAGAGGGGTATCCCTTGGGAATATCTATATGCGCCTGTGCTCCGAACGCTTCCGAAATGTTATGGGTCACGTTTCTGATAAGCTTGTGGGCTTCAGCACGCCATTGTTCATCCATGGTACGCAGTGTGCCCGCAAGTTCCACTTCGTCCGGTATTACATTGTTGACTGTTCCGCCTGCAATCTTCCCGAAGCTCAGCACGGAAGGACTGATCGGGTTGCTTCTGCGCGACACTACCTGCTGCAGGGCAACGATCGTCTCCGCAGCAATCGCAATCGGGTCTATCGTCTGGTGGGGCAGGGCCGCATGACCGCCCTTACCGGTTATCTTTATGTGGATCTCGTCTGTGCTGGCCATATACTGACCGGAACGGAATCCCACCACACCTGCCGGCAGATGCGGATATACATGTAACGCAAGTATGGCATCTATTTTCGGATTTTCCAGCACACCCGCTTCAATCATCAGCGAGCCGCCCCCCGGGTGCATTTCTTCCCCGGGTTGAAAAATAAGTTTGAGTGTTCCGCTGAACTGATCCCGGAGTTCGTGCATTATCTGCGCTACGCCCAGCAGGCATGCGGTATGAACGTCATGGCCGCATGCGTGCATGATGCCCTCATTAATGGATTTATAGCTTACCTCATTCAGTTCTTTTATGGGCAGGGCATCGAGTTCCGCACGTATGGCAAGACAACGGGATTCCGGCTGACGCCCCCGGATCACAGCTACAATTCCGGTTCCTGCAACGCCGCTCTGATAATCGATTCCTAACGCGTCCAGCTTTGCCGCGACATATTTTGCGGTCTCAAACTCCTCAAAGGAAAGTTCGGGATGCTGGTGTATATGCTGGCGGATAGAGCGGATCTCGCCGGATAACTCACGGCTCCTTTGACGTATTTGCTGGATCATTGTTTCTGCGGAATGTATTTATTTCTACGATATCCGGTACAATCATGCAGGGAGAATATTGTTTATTCAGCTGCAGATACAGACCGGATGCTTCGCCGCGTGAAAGGAAGTCGCCCACCTTTACGCGGTATTGCGGGAGCGCATATGACATATATACCCGGATGCCGGGATAGCGGCGCATAAAATCCACTTTGGTGCTGGTAGCCTTATTGCGGTCGATACCTGAATAAATAATGATCCTGAATCCATGTGCCGACCGGATGGAGCCCGACACAGAACCTCTTCTGAGCCCGGCGCCGGCAGCATTGCCCGGCGCAGCCGGTTTTGCAGATTCCGAAAAGTGAGCCAGTATCTCAACACGCGGATCACAGTGCATCGCAACTGCGGGCAATGCTTCATCCTCATTATCAGTACCTTTTCCCTGGGCATACAGGCACGTGGGACTAAATCCTGCCAGAAGGAGGATCAGAACTGCTGCTGATGGATAAAAACTTATTCGGCTGACATTCATTTTATACAGAGGATCGACGCTGCAAATATAGACAAGAAAGTACGCTTCGCTAACAGTTCGCACCTGAAACCTTTTTTGTCTGAAATCTGCCTTTTCCGTTGTATAATTATTAAAAAATTCTTATTTTACAACTCAAATTTTTACTCATGACCCTAATATCTACTCCGAAACTTTCGGGAAAGTTCCTGTTTTCGCTCGTGGCGCCGCTTCTGGTGCTGCTCGGATTCAGTGATGCATTCGGGACGGTAATCACGATTCCGTCAACTCCCGGAACAGACACTTCCAGTTTTACCCCGACAAACAGAAGGACTTCCTACTCTGCGGCGCGTATGCTGTTTTCCTCCTCCGAGATCGGAGCCACGGGAACCATCACAGCGCTCGGTTTCCAGAAGTATTCCGGATCCACGTCTACGAGCATCAACTACATAACCATTTACATGCGCGAGACTACTTCGTCCACGCTTACCACGGCTGTGCCTTCCGGTTTTCCGACGGGCTACAAGCGGGTGTACAACAGTAGTTATATAGATAATTCCATGACCAGCGGATGGACTACCGTCAACCTTTCGACGGCGGCTTCCGATATCATGACCTACTCCGGCGGCAGTAACTACCTCGATATCGTCATTGTGAAAACGACGGCGGAAACAGGTACAACCGCCTTCCCAGTGTACACCTGCAGCACAACCAGCGGCTCGGTGTCTGCATATTATTACGGAACCTCCGCGCTGGGTTCTTCATTTACCACTACTTCCGTTAAGCGCCCGAACATACAGTTGACCGTTGATGCCACCTGCGCAGGCAAGCCGAACACCGGTACGGTGACAGGTCCTTCCACTGCAGTTTGTACCGCTACGTCTTTTACCCTGAATGCAACCGGCCTCACTGTGGGTACCGGCATGCACTACCAGTGGCAGTCACGCAATGCGGGCAGCGGCTCTTACGCGAATATGGGTGTTGCGGATACATTCGCTTCGCTGACCACTTCCGCAACTGTCAATAAAGACTACCGCCTCGTTTCGATCTGCACATTGAGCGGCCAAAGTGATACTACTGCCGGTTTTACGGTTTATGTACTGAATCCTACCACTATCGCTCCGGGTTCCGACACCACATTCTGCCTGGGCGGTTCCGTTACACTCAGCACAACAACACTCCCCGGCGTTACATACAACTGGTTTAAAGATGCCACCAATACCGGTATCACCACCACGTCCTACTCCGCAACGTCAACGGGCGTTTATACGGTTCGCGTTTCCACCAGCTCCTGTGCAGGTGTATTCAGCAACCCGATCAATGTTACCGTGAATCCTTTGCCAACTGCTACCGTTACGGCGCTAGGCCCTACTACATTCTGCGATGGGCTGAGCGTAACACTGTCTGCCAATACCGGCACCGGTTTGTCTTATCAGTGGCAGAGCGGTACAACGGATATCAGCGGAGCTACAAGCGCGAGCTATATTGCATCTACCGCTGGAACTTACCGTGTAAAGGTTACGAATACCACTACGGGCTGTGTAAATACTTCAACCGGTATCACTGTAACGGTGAACCCTACACCGGCAACTCCGGTTATATCCGGTCCTTCCGGACGTACCTCTTATTGTGCAGGCGGAAGCCTTGTATTGAGCACCACTTCCGTAAGCGGTGTTTCTTATCAATGGGCTAATACCGGCGGAACAATATCCGGAGCTACCTCCAATTCCTATACTGTATCTGCTCCATCCACTTACACCCTGACTGCCACACTGGGCAGCTGCAGTAAAATAAGCAACTCCGTTACCGTTACCGAAAATCCGTTACCTGTGGCTTCGATCACACCGTCCGGTACGATCAGCTTCTGTAACGGCGACAGTATCACCATTACAGCAACTGCAGGCAGCGGCGTGAATTACGACTGGCGCGAAAGTGGAGTGTCTATGGGGGCTCCCAATACCAACACTTATGTAGCTAAAGCAACAGGAATTTATTCTGTAAAGGTTACCAATACCACCACGGGCTGCAGTGATATCTCTGCAACACTCGATGTGTCGGTGATTGCGCCTGCCGTACCGACAATTGCCGCAGGCGGTCCTACTGAATTCTGCCAGGGCGGTTCTGTAACGCTAACCGGTACTGCGGCGTCAGGATTGTCTTTGCAATGGCAGGAATCCAATACCGACATAGCCGGTGAAACCGCTACTACCTACACTGCAGCAGCATCAGGTGCTTACCGTCTTAAGGTGAAGAATGCTGCCGGTTGCGTCGCATACAGTTCACCTATCAACGTGGTAGTAAACCCACTGCCGAACAATAACGTGGTAGTGACTGGCGGACCCGATATCTGTGATGGCAGTGAGGCAATCCTTACGGCATCCGCCTCCGCTGGTTATGCCTATCAGTGGCGCAAGGGTGGTGTGGACATGACCGGTGTTGTGTACAACCCCTACCATGCAACTGCAGCCGGAGACTATTCCGTTCGCATTACCGATTCCAAAGGTTGCGTGAATACATCCGCCGATGTTACCATTACCGTGAAATATGTAAGGTCATTCTATGTTCATCCTTACGGCAACACCTTCTTCTGTGAAGGAGATACAACCATGCTGGCCACACAAACCGGCTTCAGCAGCTATCAGTGGTATCTCGACGGAGTGTATGTGCCGGGCGCAACGGATACGTTTGTATATGCCACCAAAAAAGGACATTATACCGTAACAGTGCAGGATCCTGTAAACCACTGCTTCGCTACTTCACCGGGATTCTCAATTCTTGTGATCGCCGGTCCTCCTGTTCCTGTTATCCGTCAGTGGGGAACGCGTTTGAGTGCAAACGTGGGCGGTGGTGTAAGCTACCAATGGTATAAAAACGGTACACCTATAGCGGGTGCTACCGACTCTTTCATTACCATGAGCGGTGACGCCAAGTATTCTGTGACTGTTACGAATGAAGCTAATTGCAGCCGCAGTGCGGAAATTGATCTTAGTTCCACTAACGTGAACGAATCTATGGTGAGCAACTATGAGATCCGTATCTACCCGAATCCGACAAAAGATCGTCTCGTGATCGATGCTCCGGCAGGCCTGACCGTATCTCTTACCGATCTGCAGGGCCGCACGCTCACCAGCGGTAAAAATCTCAGTGAAATTGATATGAGCAGCTTCGCTACCGGTGTTTATATCGTGCGCTTCGCCGATGATCAGAACCGGACAATTGCAACACAAAAAGTATCTAAGGTCGAATAAGGGACCTGATATCCTATAGAAAAGGCTGCCTCCGGGCAGCCTTTTTTTGTTACAACAGTTTTTTTGCAGGCATGCCTACAGCGTACCGAACTTCCAGTTCTGGCTGCGGCAATAGTCAAGCGTAAGCGGCAAAGCGTAGCGCATCCTTTCCCAGGCCTTTGCGCTGTCGTGGAATACCACAATAGCACCCGGTCTGAGATGCCTGCGTATGTTTTGCCAGCATTGTTCCGGGGAAAGCTTCGTATCGAAATCCCCACACAGAACGTCCCACATCACAATCTCATAACCTTGTTTCTGTATGGCCACCGCCTGGGCTTTCTTTATTTTCCCGTAAGGAGGACGAAACAGTGTGGAATCTATAGTGGAGGTGGCAGAGCGTACATTTTTGAGATAGATGTCCGTGGAAGTTTTCCATCCATTCAGATGATTCTGCGTATGGTTACCTACGGAATGTTCACCAATAACTATCCGGTGGTAAATATCCGGATGCAATGAAACATTTTTGCCGATACAAAAAAATGTGGCTTTTGCATGGAACGCATCCAGCTGATCCAGAACAAAAGGCGTCGCCACCGGATGAGGTCCGTCGTCGAAGCTCAGATATACGGTATCATGCGATTCTTTTCTCCAGGTAAGGTCCGCGGGGAACAGTCGCTTCAGCAGTGCCGGAGGTTTTACGAAATACATAAGCGTTACTTTCCGTTGTTTTGCACAGGTGTTATATCGGAGAGAGACATCCAGCCGCTTCTGCTGTCCGGGAGCTCTACCGCCACCCATTGGCCGCGGGCTTCACCCATATGCACAACAGTTGCCTGAGGAATAATGATCTGTCCTTTCGTTTGCCCGGGCTCCGGAACCATTACTGCAGCGCTGTTCATCACAACTGCTTTATCTGTCGATCTTGCATTATGAGCCGACGTAAAAGCGAGCAGCAGCAGAATGCTCAGGGTAAATCCGCCCAGGAGATATACCTGTGGTGCGAAAGAACGGTATTTGTTACGGGTGTTCGCGATCAGGATAAAGCCGAGCAGTGCAAGAAATACTGCCAGTCCGAGGAAAGCCCACATTCCCGCTTTATTGCCGGCACTGAGTAATTGCCACCAACGCACAAAGAAAATGTCTTCTGAAGATTTCAACGCATTCGGAATACGCTGCTGTGCCAGCAGGATATTGTCGGCAACGCCCTGTAAAGACGGATTGCAGAAACGTGCACGCTCGTATTGCAGCACTGCCTCAGCAACTTTATTGCTCCTGTAGAAAGCATTACCGAGATTGAAATACACCTCGGCAGTATGAGGCTGCTGACGCAGAAGAGCTTCGTAAGCAGCTATGGAAGCCTCATAGTTCTTTTGCTGATAAGCCGTATTGCCCTGTTGCCATAACGTCGCTGCCGGCACATCTGCCGATTCTGCACGTCCCGCGAACAGTGAAAGAAAGATCAGTATCAGTAACTTTTTCATTTTTTGAACATTTCTTCAAGTGAGCCGATCAGATCAACAGCGTCTGTATAAGTCTGGTTCATCTGTTGTCCGGCTATGCTCGGTGCGTATAAAGACAGTTCGCAATCGTCGATGATGCGACCCAGCTTTTCTGAAACAGAACTGCTGATATTCCGCGATGCGAGCGCATCTGCGGCAGTTTCTTTAGATAGTCCTGAAAGCGGGATATGCAGCTTGTCAGACAAATACAACCAGATTGCTTTGGATACTTCTTCGTAGAATGCCGGAGTCTTTCCCTGATCCATAAACTCCTTCGCGGCTTTCATGCGTTTCAGGGCGATCTTATTGGCATTTTTCTTTTTAAATAAAGCAGTGTTGCTCCGGAGTGAATCCTGCTGCTTTTTACGGTACAATACAACGAGCAGGCCGGCAATGCTCAACGCATATACCGACCAGTAGGCAGGACTGTAGATGATGCTCTTACTGCCCGATTTCCATTCCGGTGTGGCGGTCAGTATAGGGTGAATGTCCCCCGGCATCTGCGCAACACCCTGGTCTTTCTTGTAGTTTTTACCCTGACTCACCTGCAGTTTATAGGAAGGCGTATTCAGTGTGGTGTAAGTGTTGGTGGCAGGATCGTAAAACGAAAAGCTTATGGGTGGTATTTCATAATCCCCCGGTACGCGCGGCGCGATGGAATAGGTGAATATTTTATTACCGCTGATGGTAAGACTGCGACTCGTAATTGTATCCGTTGCCTGCGGTTCGTAGGCGTCCAGTCCGTTCGGCAATTTTAATACGGGCGCTTCTATCAGCTTCAGATTTCCCGTTCCTGCAATGTTCAGGGTCAGCGTGGCTACATCATCAGTGCTCAGCTGTGTCTTGTCAAGCTTGGCGGAAAGTGAAAATTTGCCCACGGCGCCGCCGAAGTCCGCCGGTTGTTTTTCCGTAGGTAATGGCACCACTTCTATCGGGACAGGCGTGCTTTTGAGCGTAAACTGTACCTCGCGTCCATAGGGGTTGTAACGGTCTCCGACTCTGGCCACACCTTTGATCTCGGCGGGGTCCAGCGTGAGCTTTCCTGTTTGTTGCGGGAACAACGCTGATTTTTTCAGCGTGAATGTCTGATATGGCTGGCCGTTCAGTATCTCCTGCTGGGGCTTCTGATCAGCGGGCAATTCAAAATCCTGGGTCCAGAATCCGTTAAGAGAGGGTAGTTTCGACAACTGAGCCTGCATCGGGATCAGGGTGTACATTTTATACGTTACCGTCACCTGTTCGCCGAGGCGTACTTTTGTTTTGTCTACAATTGCCTTTACGAAGACATTTTTACCGAGATCTTTTTCCGTCACATTCGGCAGGTTGGGCATACCGCCCGGGTTCATTCCCTGGGCCTGCTGCTGCAGTTGCTGCAACAGCTGCTGCATTCTTGCATGTTGTTGCTGAATAGCGGCGAACGGATCGCTTCCGCCTCCTCCGAAGAACGGATCATCGAACGGGTCAAAACCACCGAACGGATCGGCATTCTGTTGCTGGCGCGCCTGCTGTTTCGGAGCGGTACTTCCCGGAACAACACGGATCGTCAGCGGATTACATTGATAGGTTTTACCCGAGGCGTCTTTCGCGATGATCGGCGCAATAGTAAATGTCCCTGTCTGTGAAGGCTTAAGAACGTATGTAAGCGATACAGAAGACGTCTGCACCTGCTGGCCACCATTAAAACTGTAATTCGTACTCTGCGACTGGAACGGTCCGCTCACCACCTGAAAGGATCCGAAATCGGGAGCGGAAGCGCCCCGCAGGTTCGGAATATTTTCCAGCATATACACCACTTTCACCACATCGTCTACACCTACGGTGGAAGGAGACGCCTCTGCCGAAAAGACAATATTCTGTGCACTTACCCAAAAAGGTAACAGTAGCAGGCATAAAAATAAGCAACGCTGTTTCAAGACTAAAAAAGCATTTGGTTCCGGGACTGGCAAAAATAGTTTGGGTGCCCGCTTATGAAAGCGTAAACGGGTTAAAAATGAGTTAAAAGAAAAGTTCATTTAATTGTCCAGAAAGGACTTGGTGGGATTTTTCTGCCTGAAAACACGCCCCTCGTATTTACCGCCATTGTGTGGCAGATGTTTGTTGCGCTGTTCGTAAAAACTGCTGTCAGCAGACGAATAACGGAACTCATGCGACGCGATCAATTCATCCATCTGGTATTGCTCTTCGCGTACGAGCTTGCCGGACATATCGTCGTAAAAGCGCCAGATACCGTGCCGCACGCTGCCCCTTTCCGTAGGTACCACCATCAGTTTTTCCTCACCGGTAATCGGATCCGTGAGCATAAAGCTATCCAATGCCACTTTCGGATTCAGGCCTCGGTAATGCCCCACGGTGGTGAGCCTGCCTCCCTCGAAATACTGCACTTCTCCATCGCGTACGTTATGCCTGAAGTTTTCAATCGATATCATATCTCCATGATCCGTGCTGATATACCAGGTGCCTGTTTTCTCACCGTGATCGTAGTTACCAAGTATGCTGGTACCGGGCTCTCCTTTACCTCCGGGATTGCTCACATACCAGAGACCGTCCTGTTTACCGTTCCCGTCATATTGATTAACGGGTTTTTCCGTTGCAGCAGACGACTGTGCCCAACCTGTATAAGAAAGGCCCGCCACTGTCATCACAACAGTCAGGAAGCGATATAGAACAGTAAGGTTCATTAAACGGCGAATGAAGTGCCACAGCCACAGGTGCTGCTGGCATTCGGGTTGTTAAATGTGAATCCGCGGGCATTGAGTCCGTCTTCGAAATGAATGCTGATACCCACAAGATAGATACCATGTGCCTGCTTCATGATCACGGGGATGCCCTCTATTTCAAATACATCATCATCCGCTTCTTTCTGATCGAAACCCAGTACATAACTCATTCCGGAGCAACCGCCTCCTTTCACGCCCACGCGCAGGTACTGCGTGGCATCAAAACCTTCCTCACTCATCAGTCTTCTGATTTCAGAAACCGCTCCTTCCGTTAATTGCACCGGTGCATTGATAGTCGTATCCATTATTCAGTAATATTCTTTCACAAATATAAGCATAACCACGATAGCGCTCTATCGATAAAAGTGAAGGCCTGATCATACGCAGCAAATCTTCGTAATATTGCGACGATGAAAAGTCTGTTTTTTAGTTGCCTGTATGTGCTGTTGCTTGCCGGTACTGCAGTTGCGCAGCCTGAAGTCGCCCTGAGAAAGGGAGATCTTTTGTTTCAGGATCTTGACTGCGGCGGCATGTGCGATGCGATCGAGGCGGTCACCCAGGGATTCGGGGGGCATCACTTTTCGCATGTCGGAATCGTGGATATTTCGGGCGATTCCGTAATGGTCATCGAAGCGATCGGGGTAAAAGTGCAGCGGATTCCGCTGGCTCAGTTCCGGTCACGTAACAAAAATACGATCTGGTTGGGCCGTGTCAGGGAGCATCCGGAAGAGATAGGTTCCGCTGCGGTAAGCTATGCCCGCAGGCAGATCGGAAAGCCCTATGACGGTTTGTTCCGGATGGATGAGGATAAGTTCTATTGTTCGGAGCTTGTATACGACGCATTCCGGAAAGCAAACGGCAATAAGCCTTTTTTTACACTGAATCCCATGACGTTCCGCGAACCGGGGAAACAGCAGTTTTTCCCCGTCTGGGAACAGTATTTTAAGGAATTGGGACAAGCTCCGCCGGAAGGGGAGCCCGGGATCAATCCGGGGGGCATTTCACGGTCTGAACGCCTGGATGTATTCCCGTTGAAATAAACTCAGCGCCTGATGGCGTAGATCAGTTCATCGTAGTGCCTGCCGGCTTTGCAAAGGGTATCCCGGAAAAAACCTTCCTGAACAAATCCGGCTTTTTCAAGCACGCGTTCAGACGCAGCGTTGCCGCCAAAAACGCGGCCGAAAATGCGTTGTATCTGCGGATATGCCTCGAAGCCTGCGGGTACCATCATGCGCACCGCTTCAGACATAATCCCCATTCCCCAGTAATCTTTCCCCAGCCAATAGCCAATTTCAGCATTCGTCCTCAGTATGTCTGTCTGCGGATGGATGCCGATGCTGCCTGCAACCTGATCATCCGCAATGATCGCCATAATCGTGGAAGGACAATTCTGAATGGTCCAGTGAATAAATTTTTCCCCTGCTTCCCGTGTATAGGGATGCGGAAACAGGTCCGACATAAATCTTGCTACGTCGGGATGATTCGCGAGGGTAACGAGCCGGTCCAGGTCGTTGAGATTCCAGGGCCGGAGTTGAATGGTCATGGATACTTAATTTAAATTGAGGTTGTCGATCAGACGTATTGCCCCTATTTTAGCGGCTATGAGCGCTACCGTTTTCCTGTTCGGATCGAACTGCGTCATCGGTTCGAGCGTAGCGGCATCGGCAATGCTTACATATTCGGTTTCAAATCCTTTAGCCTGTAATAATTCGAGGCACTCTTTCTGAACAATACCGAAGTCGGCACCTGAATCGAATTTGCTTTGCAACGATACGAGGCACTGATAAATAATTCCCGCACGTGCCCGCTGCGATTCGCTCAGGCGCAGATTGCGAGAGCTCATGGCGAGTCCGTCCGGTTCGCGGCTGGTGGGGCAGGCGATAAAGCGGATACGGTCTTTCAGGCCCATCTGACGGCAAAGGTCCTGCACAACCAGGCATTGCTGGTAATCTTTGGAACCCATGTACAACGCGTCCGGCTCCACGATACGGAGCAACAGCGACATTACTTTACCCACACCCGCGAAGTGGCCGGGTCTCATCGCGCCTTCCAGCACTTCTTCCAGTCTTCCGAAATGATAAGAAGGAGCTGCTTCCATGCCCTGAGGATACATTTCTTCTTTGGAAGGAAGGAATAAAACGTCGCATCCGGCCGATTCCAGCAATGAAATATCTTCCGGCAGTGTGCTCGGATATTTTTCAAAGTCTGAAGGATCGTTGAACTGTGCAGGATTTACGAATATAGAACAGACGGTAAAACACCCGTCCTCTTTTGATTTGTGAATCAGCGAAATGTGTCCTTTGTGCAAGGCGCCCATTGTAGGAACAAAACCGACAGACAGTCCCGCTTCTTTTCTCGATGACAGGTAATGCCGCAACTCTGGGATGGTCTTGAAGATGATCATAAACAGGCTTTTTGAATAGACAGGTGCAAATAAAAGAATTTTGAATTAATATTTTAGTAATTTTGCAGCCTAAAATTCTGCCCTTTCCATAAAGGGTACTTCTTTCATCTAAATTGTCAGTATGTCTGTAGATACAAAAAAGCGTGTCCTTATTGTTGCCAATGAACTTTCTCCTTACCTCGAGTTTTCTGAATTTGCTCAGATCCTCAATCAGCTTGCGATCAAAACATTTGAAGCAGGTATCGAAGTTCGGGTGATAATGCCACGTTTTGGTGTGATTAATGAACGCAGGCATAAGCTGCATGAAGTAGTGCGCCTCTCCGGTATCAATATCATCATTGATAAGGACGACTATCCGTTGATCATCAAAGTAGCTTCTTTGCCCAATGCAAGGTTGCAGGTGTATTTCATGGATAACGACGATTATTTCAAACGGAAGCTTGTGTTCCGTGATGAGAATGATGAGTTTTTTGAAGATAATGCCGACAGGATGGTGTTCTTCTGCAAGAGCGCCCTGGAGACCGTGAAGAAATTCGGCTGGCCTCCAAACCTGATCCATTGCCACGGCTGGATGACCTCACTGGTACCGCTGTTCCTGAAAACCGCCTACAAAAAAGAACCGGTATTTGGTTTTACGAAGACATTGTATACCGCACAGGCCGATCAGTTCAAGGAAAAGCTGAGCGATCAGTTTGTGCGTAAGGCGCTGATCAGCAACGAGATCAAGGAGAAAGACCTGGAGATTTTTAAAGACCGTACCAACACTGCACTCACGCTCGGCGGTGCAAAATATGCCGATGTGGTAGTAATGGGCGACCGTAAAATGCCGGCAAAGATCACGGACGAAGTAAAACCGAGCCGCTCTAAAAAAGTGCTTGCATTTGATCCTGCCTGGGTGGAAGACGTTACTTCACTGCTGGATCTGTATAAAAGCTTAACAGACTCTTAGTTTTGTTTTTTATTTCTTCGCGCTAAATTATTTGCCTTGTTTCCTTCGAGAAAGCTGACCAAACATTTTCTTTCCGCAATGTTTGCGGGCTTGTTTTTTGCTTCGTGCAAAGAAAATACCGTCATTCCTTCCGGAGTGGTGCCTGCAGTGGATAATATCACCGTATTCGGAACGGATACGCTGACCATACAATCCAAAACAGTATACGATGATTCGGTGGCCACAAGCGGATATGCTTCGGGCTACAGTGTCTATGTTCCGGCGGGTAACATCCAGTCAGATCCGTTCTTCGGTAAAACACAGGCTTCTTTTTATTTCCAGGTACGTCCGCCGCAGGATAATTTTACTTTAGACCAGTCGGTGTATCAGGTAGATTCAGCTGTACTCGTGCTTCCTTACAGCGGTTTTTCATTCGGAGATACCACCAACAGCGCAGGCTACCAGACATTTGAAGCATATCGCTGTACTGAAAAGATTTATTACGACACCGTTTATTATGCAAGTTCCAGGGATTTATCAATGGAATCCAGTCCTATGGCTTCGCAAACGGTATATCTGCCGGGTCTGATCCGCAGTCTGTACGACTCCACTCTGGTAGCTGGGGTAAAGCGTGCGCCGCATATAAGGCTTAAAATAAACGGGAGCACCCTTTCCGATCTTACCGGAAATCTGGGCACAGATAAATATACGAATACCGCCAATTTCCTTGATTTTTTCAATGCGATCTATGTGAAGGGTATTACGCCTTCCAATACGCTTGTGTACTTCAGCCTTTTAGGATCAGATATTTATACGAGCGGAGGAATTGTTCTGTACTACCATACAAAAAATTCAAGCGGAAATATTACCGATACGCTCACTGCTTCTTTCCCTTACGATCCTACCGCCAGTCAGACCAAAACCGGATATTTTGCAAAAGTATCCCGCGATTATACGGGAACACCTGTGCAGGCGCTGTTTAACTCCACGGCTGTATCAGATGCTACCATTGCCGTACAGAACCAGCCCGGGGCCGCTCTCGAACTTACACTGCCCACAGTCTCCGGCCTTCCTAAATGCCTGGTAAACAAAGCAGAACTGGTAATTACCCAGATCGCATCGCCGCTGGATGCTGTTTTCGCACCTCCGGCACGCTTATACCCCGTTTCTATCGACGAATATGGTGTTAGGCGTACAATTGCCGACCGGTATCCGCTTACTTCAAGTTCCGCCCTCACCTTTATTGACGGCTACCTGCGTCAGGTTTCACTTGGAGGCGTACTGGTCAATCAATATGTGGTTAATTTGCCCCGCGAATTGCAGGATGCGATTATTCAACAGCGAAAAGAGCTTAGATTGCGTTTAAATGGAACGCAGACATTCTATGGCGCGTACAGAACGACGACGGCGGGAAGCAATTACAGTCGCCCGGAATACCGGGTGAAACTGAATATTGTCTACACCAAGCTATAATCATATTATTACAAAACACACCAATAGTTTAACCTATGTGCGGAATTGTCGCCTACATTGGCAATAAAGAAGCTTACCCGATTCTGATTAAAGGTTTGAAGCGGCTGGAATACCGCGGATATGACAGCGCGGGAGTAGCATTACTGAACGGGCAGATGCATGTTTACAAGAAGCAGGGAAAAGTATCTGCATTGGAGCAATATGCTGCCGACAAGCCGCTTGCAGCCACCATCGGGATGGGACATACCCGCTGGGCTACACATGGTGAACCCTGTGACGTAAACGCACATCCGCATGTTTCCAATAACGGAAATATCGCGGTAATCCATAACGGGATCATAGAAAACTACGGTCCTATCAAAGAAGAACTGAAACAGCGTGGCTATCATTTCAATTCTGAGACAGATACCGAAGTGCTTGTAAACCTGATACAGGAAATACAGCAACAGGAAAATCTGGCATTGGATGAAGCCGTGCGTATCGCCCTGGCTGAAGTGATCGGCGCTTATGCAATTGTGGTGATGGATGCGCATAATCCTGATCAGCTGATCGCTGCACGTAAAGGCAGTCCGCTGGTACTGGGTATCGGCGAAGGCGAGTTTTTCGTCGGTTCTGATGCATCCCCGATCATTGAATATACCAAGAACGTTATTTATCTGGATGATGAGGAAATCGCCGTGATCAACCGCGACGGTACCTACATGGTCAAAACACTGCGTAATGTAGTGAAATCGCACGCTATCCAGACACTCGAAATGAATCTGGAAGCAATTGAAAAGGGCGATTTCGAGCATTATATGCTGAAGGAAATTTACGAACAGCCCAAAGCTATTGAAGACTCATTCCGCGGCCGTATGAACGCATCCGGCGGATGGATCAAAATGGGGGGCATTACCGAGTACAGCGCACGTATAGCCAATGCGGAACGCTTCGTTATTACCGCCTGCGGCACATCGTGGCACAGCGGACTGCTCGGGGAATATATTATCGAAGATCTGGCACGCGTACCGGTGGAAGTGGAATATGCTTCCGAATTCCGTTACCGCAATCCGATCGTTCGCGAATCTGATTTCGTAATTGCCATTTCCCAATCCGGAGAAACGGCAGATACGCTGGCGGCCATTGAGCTTGCAAAAGAGCGCCAGGCGCTGGTTTACGGCATTTGTAATGTGATCGGTTCGTCTATTGCACGTGCCACACATGCCGGATCATACACACATGCCGGCCCCGAAATCGGCGTGGCATCCACCAAAGCGTTTTCCACACAGGTATCAATCCTGATCCTGATCGCGTTGCAGATTGCACAGTCAAAAGGTGCGATACCGCAATCCAAGCTGCGCCAGATACTGTACGAACTGGAGTCTGTGCCGAATAAGATCCGTGAAGTACTGAAGCTGGACGATCAGATCCGGGAGATTGCAGCGGTGTATAAAGATGCTAAAAACTTCCTGTACCTCGGACGCGGATACAACTATCCCGTTGCGATGGAAGGTGCATTGAAACTGAAAGAGATCTCCTACATCCATGCGGAAGGTTATCCTGCTGCAGAGATGAAACATGGGCCTATCGCGCTGATCGACGAGGAAATGCCGGTGGTATTCCTCGCTACCAACGTAAGCGCTTATGAGAAGATCGTTTCCAATATCCAGGAAGTAAAAGCCCGCAAAGGAAAAGTAATTGCAGTGGTCAACGAGGGCGATACGCAGATCAAGGCTATGGCGGACCATTGTATCGAAGTGCCGCAGGTAGACGAAGTTATATCCCCATTGGTGACTATCGTTCCGCTTCAGCTGCTGGCATATCACATTGCTATTATGAGAGGCTGCAACGTAGACCAGCCGCGTAATCTGGCTAAGTCAGTTACCGTAGAATAATCATTTCAGCACATCGCTGAACGCAGGAGCCGCATTTTATCCACAAATGCGGCTCTTTTTCTTTTGTATGCCCATTCTATTCCCGCGTTGTTTCATTACATTTGCGAATTACAAAATTCCAATATCAACTATTCACAAAATTTATGCCATATCTATTCACATCTGAATCCGTTTCTGAAGGGCATCCGGACAAAGTTGCCGACCAGATTTCCGACGCGCTTGTAGACAATTTTCTCGCCTGGGACCCGCAATCCAAGATCGCGTGTGAAACCCTCGTAACTACCGGCCAGGTTGTATTGGCGGGAGAAGTGAAATCCAGAACTTATATTGATGTACAGCAGATTGCGCGCGATGTGATCGCACAGATCGGTTACACCAAAAGTGACTACATGTTCGAGGCAAAATCCTGTGGTGTTTTGTCCGCAATACATGAGCAGTCTGCCGATATCAACCAGGGTGTGGAGCGTGCAAAGAAAGAAGATCAGGGAGCCGGAGATCAGGGAATGATGTTTGGATATGCCACAAACGAAACAAGCAATTATATGCCGCTTGCACTGGATATGTCTCACTTCCTGCTGAGGGAACTGAGTGCGATCCGCAAAGAAGGCAAGCTGATGAAATACCTTCGCCCGGATGCCAAAAGCCAGGTGACGATCGAGTACAGCGACGACAATAAGCCGGTGCGCATTGATACGATCGTAATCTCCACGCAGCATGATGATTTTGCCTCTGAAAAGGCGATGCAGGATCAGATTCGCAAAGACGTGATCAATATCCTGATTCCGCGCGTGATGAAATCTTACCCGGAATACAAGCGCCTGTTCAATAACAAGATCAAATATCATATCAATCCAACCGGTAAATTCGTGATCGGCGGACCGCACGGAGACACTGGTCTCACGGGTCGTAAGATCATCGTGGATACATACGGCGGGAAAGGAGCCCATGGAGGAGGAGCTTTCTCCGGTAAAGATCCGAGCAAAGTAGACCGTTCTGCCGCTTATGCGACACGCCATATTGCAAAGAACCTGGTTGCGGCCGGAGTCTGCAGCGAAGTACTGGTGCAGGTATCTTACGCTATCGGCGTCGCAAAACCGATGGGTATTTATATCAATACCTACGGAACTGCTAATGTGGGCATGTCTGACGGTGAAATTGCGAAAATGGTGGAATCCGTTTTTGACATGAGACCGTATTTTATTGAGCAGCGTCTGAAACTGCGTCAGCCGATGTACAGCGAATGTGCGGCTTACGGACATATGGGACGTGAAAGCCGCGTGGTTTCCAAGCAATTCCGATCTGCAGACGGTAAAACAAAGACCATGAAAGTGGAGTTGTTCACCTGGGAAAAGCTGGATCACGTTGCAAAAGTGAAGAAAGCTTTTAAGATTAAATAATTTTTACCTTATTGTGTAGAAAAGCAAGTCGAAAGACTTGCTTTTTTTTGATTATCTCGTAAAAGGTTTATTTATTTGCGGCACACTTAAATCAATCATCAATGAAGAAAGTTAAACTGTTAATTGCAGTAGGTATGATCACCGCTGCATTTTTTGTGATGCAATCGTCGGCTCCGCCTCCGCCTACGGTTTTTGACGTCAATCCGCAAGCATTAACCTTAAGGCAGACCCCGCCTCAGATAAACGATATCTGGGTCCAGAAGCTAATCAATCCTCCCGCAACCTACAATATGCGTTTGAGTATGGCATTGGATTCAAGCTATTGTTTTGAAACCATAACAGACACGCTGGACATTTATTGGGGAGATTCTGCAACACAGAAAATTACCTTCTTCGATAATGGTACAAATGCTGACAATGTACCTCATGATGGTATTTATTCAGCGTTCGTATTGGAGAATATTGCAAATTTCCGGTCCGAAATGATTGCCCGGGATGCTGCAATCACGGCCAATGGAGGATTTATTGAATTTACGGGTCATTCCGGCCAGCGTATTACGGAAATTGAACATTTCGATGTTGGTGTATTTGATGGAGGAACGCCAGCCAAAATTCCCTCCGGCATGTTTAAAGTGCGACTTTGCGAGACAATTAAACGCGAGAACTCCCTGTTTATAACCGATCTGTCTGTGGTTGCCAATATCGCACGAACTTATAACCCCGCAACGGCTACCGGAAATATAGATGGTAAATGGACATTCGGACAGATGTTTAAGAATATGACAGGCACCACCGGCATTCCGGTGAAAAACCTGCTGAAGTCTTGGGTAAAAAACTGGACCCAGGATATTACCGTCAATTATCAAACGGTGGAAAAGCGGGGTGATGTATTCGAATTGTTAATCGCTCCCTGGCTGAGGAAGGCGGGCGCAACGATTCCCGCGGGGGCCGAGAGTGCATCTAACTGGGACTGGGAGAGTGCCTGGGATCAAACCGCAGTAACCGGGGAAAATCTTTGTAAATACGCTCCATTTAAGCTTACCGCCATTGTCAATCGTATTGACCTGAAGGAGAATACACTATATTATCCTAGTATCCTCAATAGTGGGGAAACACGTTTTATATTCACGCTTATTGATTATTCGACGGGAAATGTTCCAAAGGCGATTGATCCTAATAGACCAGCTGGGGCCGCGAAAACCATCGACTTCGAAGGGTTCATTGATTGGGAAGGTATGAATGTGATTTTTGAGTATGGAAATGTGGAAACAACGCGCTGCGGTTTAAAATCCTTGGCGGAAAGATGGGTTCATTTAAGTGATTTGACTTTAGGGGGTAATGCTTATTTGGAAGCTTTAGAGGATATTACGGATGATGTAACGCTGGCTAATGCTGCTCCCGGCAGAGTAAACGGCAGTGCAGTTAATAGGATTAGAACTAATGAAAAAATCTTTTTCGAATCGGACTTTCCCCGAGTTAGTCCAGATCCCCACGAATTTACTCGTTGGACGCACTCTGATTGGGAATTCCGCCAATTTGAACTTGACGCTGCAACTGGACTTTTTAAGCAAGTTCCTGTTACGAATACTCCAAATAATTTCCTGAACAAGGCAATTACACTAAGTTGCGGAATAGAGTATTTTTTTGCCAGAGGAGTAGATTGGACTGGATGTATTTATGAGCGTGTCCCCGATGCCTCGTTTGAAGCCAGCGGGCGAAATCTCGCTGCATGGATGACTCACCCCGCTGTACGGGGCGGATTACTTCGTGGAAATCATAATCTTCCCAATACATATATGGGTTCGTTTCTGGCCGGAGGTGCAGGCTTGGTTGTAGGAGAATTTTCACATTATTGGTCACCCGCACTTAATGCGACTGGAGTTGGGTCTGCGCTTTATACAGATCCTGCCAAATGGGAATTAAGGCATCAGCTTTCGCTAAATACCTGTGAGGGCTGTCATAATGGAGAAACGAAGACAATCTTTACGCATATCAGGACAATGAGCAATGGTGAAACAGCTAATTACTGGCAATCTCCCACAACTCCTCCAAGTTCTCTTTTAAGATTCGTTGATAATTCTACCGAAGGTGAAGCCGATGTTCCTGTTAATGTTGAAACAAATTTATATCCAGACATGTCGGGAAAGCGATATTTTCAAAGCGTGTCTGCTTTCCTTACGGGGGTTGCTTACCGGGGAGTACAAGGTTCCCCAACATACCAGGACGATGATCCTTCAGATGCGGGGGACGATAATATGGAGGGTTTATTTTACGTCAATGATCCGAGCCACGCCTCTGCAAACCCGGCCAAGTTTGGCTATAACGATTTGCTCCGTCGTCGTGATATATTATGTGGTATCGCGAATGGCTCTTGTGGTATCTTCCGCATTATCGATATGGTTCAGGAAACCAAGCATGTTCCCCTTCCCTTAGGTGCTCACTAAATTTTTAAAAAATACTTTTATGAAAAAGCTATTATACAGTTTATTATTGCTGCTTTGCTGCAGCCCCGTTTTACAGGCACAATCTGTCAGTGCATGTACATTTGTTTTTCTGGATACTAATTACATCGTTACTTCCGGTGCGAATCCCGGCTCTATGCTGGACTTCCATGCCGAATCGGGCGGAGGGAAGCGTTTGATGCGACTTGTTGCAGATGCTGATGGTAAGGCTGCTTATAAATCGCAATCGCATATTGATGCGCGTATCGTCGCTAACGTGCAAAACGAGTTTACAGGTGCGGAAGGAAACAGACAGGTAGCTGTAATTGAAGAGAATACGTTTAGCGTCAGAGAGCTGCATCTGGACAATACTCTTGGAACCGGCACTTTAACCTGTAAGACAAGTGCTGCACAAAATGATGCATTCCGCCTTGTTTTGTTAGGGAGAAGTAAGGGGAATCCGGTATTTGTGAAAATTGCGGAAACACCGTTGCTTGTAACTGAAACAAATTTTAATTGGTACCGGGGCGAAGCTGCTGCAGAAGATGAATATAAGCTGGCAGTATACGCTAAAACAGGTGAGGAATATATTAGCTCCGCGGTTTTTGCCTTCGCTCAAAACGATAAATTTGTTATCTCTCCTAATCCGGTTTCAGATATACTTCGTATATCTGGTAAGTTTGAAGCTGATCACTATAGGCAATGGAGCATATTAGACGTTTCAGGGAAAGTTTTGCTTTCAGGAACCGATGTTTCCTGCCTTAAGGATAAGGGATTAAAAGTGGGTAGTTTACAGCCAGGCACCTATATTTTAAAACTGATGGGCAAAACCGACAGTAATCCATCTTTTTCGTTCGTTAAACAATAGGGAAATTCAATAAAAGGATGAGGAAGAAGTTTTTTAATTCTCATCCTTTTTTGTTTACCTTTGGCAGACTGTAAAGGAAAATTTAACGGTAAATATTTTTGAAAATGATAAAGAAGTTATTATTAACCCTATCGGCAGCCGGCATGTGCATGACCGCGAGTTATGCGCAATCGGCAGTGAATCCTTGCGGAACCGATGACATTTATCAGAGAATGGTAAAGGAGCATCCGGAAATTCTCATAAAGGATGCTCAATTGAAAGAGGAGATCGCAACGCGTATGAAGGAGATGGACCTCGGTTCGCTTGCCCGTACGACAGACGATGATGGCACCACTGTGTACCATGTGCCCCTGGTATTCCACATCATACACGATTATGGAGCAGAATATGTTACAGACGCTGAAATTCAGGCTTGTGTTGCGCGTATCAATACGATGTACAATAAGATGAATGCGGATACTGCAAGCGTACTGGCTCAGTACAAAGGTTTTATTCCGAACAGCAATAAGCGCTATATCGGTAATGCCCGGATCGTATGGCATCTCGCTACTAAAGACCCTTTGGGAAATCCTACAAATGGAGTGACGCGTCGTCGAAATTACATCACCAGAAACGGAGGAGACTTTGCGAAGTACGATCAGTGGCCTTCCAGCAACTATATGAACATCTGGCTGATATCTAAAATGAGCGCAGCCAATAACAGTGCTGCTGCTTATGCATATAAGCCTGCCACCGGAGATGTGATTCCTTATTACGATGGTGTAATCGGATTAGCTGAATATGTTAGCGAGGTATATTATACTTACTCCCATGAACTGGGACATGAGCTGAACCTGGATCATCCCTGGGGCGGAACCAACAACCCGAAAGTAGCCTGTGGCGATGATGAGGTAGAAGATACACCGCCTACGAAAGGTCATGATCCCGAAGGAGGTTGTTCTGACCTTGTTGATTTGTATGATGACTCCTGTCTGATCACTTATTTCCTGCCGGTTGCCAAGCTGCGTCTGGATTCCATCAAGCGCGCAGATAGCCCGGTGTACTCTCTTGCTGTGATGAAAGATACCTCTACTTCTAAAGGTATTACGTTCAAATGCCGTACCCGCACCCGTATCGACAGTCTGTCGTTCTACCCGAGTGCTGCGCTCGGTTCTACCTATATCATCGGTCTGAGCAAAAACGGAACATTGATAGATACACAACATGTAGTAACCACAGCGAAAGATACCGCACAGAAAGTAGCATGTAAATTCCGTTTGTTGACTGCCGATACCGCAACTAATTACAAATTGTTCTTTTTGCAGAATCCGGGAGCATGGCGCGACACATCATATACTGCATTGCGTACCTTCCCTAAAGGTCTGAACGGTACTTTCTGGTTGAAAAATGCCGATGATTACCAAACAGGTAATTACTATAATTTCTTCTACGGAATCAAGATCACTTACGGATTCTTCAAGATCTATGATAATGACTCCCTCGTAGACTATCCGGATACAACGAATGCGCAGAACGTAATGGACTACACTTATTGTTCCAAAATGTTTACGTACGGCCAGACACAGCGTATGCGTGCTGCCATCGTTTCTTCCACTGCTCATCGCGACAGCCTGATCACTCCGTACAACACAACTGTAAGAACAGGATGTTTCGATACACCGAACCTGAAACCGGTTGCTGAATTTTCAGTAGAAAGAGCTGCCACTTCAGGAGGTGTTCAGACAAGTGATAGAACTTACTTTATGTGTAAGGATGATGCTGCCAGCTATCTGTTCCGTTTCCAGAACCGTTCATGGCAGGCAACACCGACTTCTGTTGACTGGACGTTCACAAACAGTGCTTCAATAGGAGCCACTACCTCCAGCACAGGAACTGTGGCAACGAAATTTGCGGAAACAGGCTGGGCTACTGTTACAGCTACCGCTACAAATGCAAACGGAAGCAGCACTTTCTCCGACAGGGTATATGTTGCTGATCCTGCTACAAAAGATCCTATCGGATACTTCCAGGAATTCAGAGATACAACAGAGAATAAAAACTGGCCTATATTCAACTATTATAATAACCGCTACCAATGGGAGTGGGTAAATTATAACGGCTATTGGGATCAGTACTGTATCCGTTACCACTCTTTCGATAACCGTACCGCATTGAAAGACGTGATTGTAGGAGACCCGAGCGGAGACTATGACGACTTCTTCTCCCCTGCATTTGATCTCAGCAATCTGGGTACAAACGGTAACCTTAACTTTATGTATGCCGGTGCTTATGCAACTACTAACCCTGCGTACATGAAAGACAGTATGGAAATCGCTTACAGTACAGATTGCGGTGGAACCTGGAAAACCTTGTACAAAATGGGTGGCGCTAAAATGCAAACTGTAGGAACTGTTCCGATCACTACCGGCGAATATTTCCCTGTG
The DNA here is from genome assembly GCF_039540495.1 of Rurimicrobium arvi. Classification (NCBI taxonomy): domain Bacteria; kingdom Pseudomonadati; phylum Bacteroidota; class Chitinophagia; order Chitinophagales; family Chitinophagaceae; genus Rurimicrobium; species Rurimicrobium arvi. Next base: position 192,358 of record NZ_BAABEZ010000001.1, read on the forward strand.
TACAACGATTGGAAACCGATGAGCATCAATCTCGTATCCGGAACTACCAAAATCCGTGACACGCGTGTATTCTTCCGCTTCCGTTACAAACCATCTTCACGTGTGTTCGCGTTTACAACTACAAGCGGTATGTATGCTTCAGGTAACAACTTCTACATGGATCGCATTAACATCAGCAACAACCCGCTGAGCGTAAATGAAATGGCCCTGGGTTCTAAACTGGCTTCTGTTGCACCAAACCCAACTCAGTCGAATGCATTTGTGCTGTTCAGCAAACCAAATGCCAACGTGCATGTTGCGGTAATGGATATCACTGGTAAACTCGTTTACAGCATCGATCAGAAAATTGATAACAGCAACGGACGTATCGAGATCCCTGCATCTGCTATCGCTGTAAAAGGAATGTATATGGTACATATCACAGGTGATAACGAACTGAACCAGACAGAGAAACTGGTGGTTTACTAGCAGATCGTTTTAGTAAGTTTATCTAATCAATAAAAACGGGCGCGCTTCGCAGGAAGCGCGCCCGTTTGCATTTTGTCCGTTATCGTAAACTGTGTGGTGCATAAAAAAGCGGCGGAACCATCTCTGGCTCCGCCGCAATATCCGGAAGCATTCAAGCCGGCAATTATTGAACGATCGTTCCTACGGGTTTGCCGTTTACGACATCCAGCAGATTGCGCGGTTTGTTCATATCGAATACAATGATCGGAAGTTTATTTTCCTGGCATAAGGTAAAGGCTGTCATATCCATAACCTTCAGCTCTTTGCTGATCGCTTCCGAAAAGGAGAGTGCATCATAGCGGGTAGCGGTCTTATCTTTTTCAGGATCGGCCGTATAAATACCATCCACACGCGTACCCTTCAGGATCACATCTGCCTGGATCTCTACCGCACGCAATGCGCCGGCTGTATCCGTGGTAAAATAAGGGTTTCCGGTACCTGCAGCAAAAATCACCACACGGTCTTTCTCCAGGTGGCGGATAGCACGGCGACGGATATAGGGTTCCGCAATCTGCTCCATTTTGATGGCACTCATCAGGCGCGTTTTTACGCCGGATTTTTCCAGCGACGCCTGCAGCGCCATACCATTGATCACGGTAGCCAGCATGCCCATATAATCGCCCTGAGCCCGTTCGATTCCGGTTTCGCTTTCGTTCATGCCGCGATAGATATTACCACCGCCGATTACAACAGATACCTGTACGCCCAGCTCTACAATTGCTTTAATATCATCTGCATATTGCGCCAGCATTTTCGGATCAAGCCCGAAATTCCGGTCGCCCATGAGCGATTCTCCGGAGAGTTTTAATAATATTCTTTTATACTTCGGTATCATAATGTGCTAAGGAAAGAGAAGGGTTAGGCAAATGGCATTTTGACAACAACAGCCTTCAGCGCTTTGTCGCGAACCTGAACAAATACTTCGGAGCCTTCATTGCTCAGCTCTTTGGTAACATAGCCCATGCCGATTGCTTTACCGAGGGTAGGAGACTGCGTTCCTGATGTCACCACGCCAATCTCTTTACCATCTGCATCGATGATTTTGTAGCCATGACGAGGGATACCTTTATCCACCATTTCGAATCCTACCAGCTTGCGGCTCACACCGTTGTTTTTCTGTGCTTCGAGTGCAGCGCTGTTGGTAAATTCTTTGGAGAATTTAGTGATCCATCCGAGGCCTGCTTCCAGCGGGGATGTGGTATCATCGATATCGTTTCCGTACAGGCAGAATCCTTTTTCGAGGCGCAAAGTATCGCGTGCTGCGAGTCCTATCGGTTTCAGGCCCTGAGGTCCGCCTACGCGGAAAATCTCGTTCCAGATCTTGGCCGCATTATCGTCTTTATCTTCAAAGTAAATTTCAACGCCACCTGCGCCCGTATAGCCGGTAGCACTCACAATCACGTTGTCTATGCCTGCAAAACGACCTTTGGCAAAGGTGTAATATTTCAGGTTGGTGATGTCCATATCGGTAAGCTCCTGCATATATTTCACTGCATTCGGACCCTGAACTGCCAGGAGACCTGTGCGGTCTGAAATGTTCTGCATTTCCACACCTTCCGTGTTGAATGAGCTGATCCAGTTCCAGTCTTTTTCGATGTTGGAAGCATTTACTACCAGCATATAGGTTTTGTTTGCTTCGATGCAATACACCAGCAGATCGTCCACAATACCACCATCTTTATTGGGCAGGCAGGAGTACTGCGCTTTTCCGTCGCTGAGCTTGGACGCATCATTTGAAGTAACGCGCTGAATCAGATCTAATGCCTTTTCGCCTTTCAGGATAAATTCGCCCATGTGGCTTACGTCGAACACACCGGCATTATTGCGCACAGCATGATGTTCTTCGTTGATGCCTGAATAAGAGATCGGCATGTTATACCCTGCAAACTCAGCCATTTTGGCGCCGAGAGCAATGTGGGTAGCAGTAAATGGCGTGTTTTTCATTATTATTTGTTGAACAGATTTTGGAACGACTTTTTGTGCGCAAATATACCTTTTGCAAACGATAAATGCAGTATCACCGACGGAGAGAAATTTCGGATGTCCGCCGCCGGCGTTTTTCGCGGCACTTGGCAATCAGACAAAAGGCAATTTGTTCCGTTATCAAAGGCATTAGTCTGCATTAGTTCTGTCAATAAAAAAGAGCCTGTCTGTAAAAGACAAGCTCTTTGTAATATAGATCAGTCGATAACTGCTATGGGAAGATACCCAGTTGTTCGTAAGCAACACCCACTTTATTGATCGCTACAACAAACGCTGCAGTACGCAGGTCGGCTGCACCGGAAGACATCAATGCTTCGCGGATCTCATGATAAGAACCGATCATTGTATCTTCCAGACCAGAGTAAACCAGGTCTACTTCGTCCGGACCATGCATGATCTGACGACGCTCAGCATCACCCAGTTTCTTACCGATCATAGATTCGAAAGAATTCAGGATAGAGGCGTTCTGGTTTTCGCTGAAGCGTTTGTCCAGACGGCCAAAACGTACGTGGCTCAGGTTTTTCAACCATTCGAAATAAGAAACGGTTACACCACCTGCATTCAGGTACATATCCGGAACAACAATCACACCTTTGGCATTCAATACCGCATCTGCATCCGGAGTCAATGGTCCGTTTGCACCTTCACCGATGATTTTTGCTTTGATGCGTGGAGCGTTTTCTCCTGTGATCACAGCTTCCAGAGCTGCAGGGATCAGGATATCACAATCCACTTCAAGTGTATCAGCATTATTTTTGATATCGGTAGCACCCGGGAATCCGAGGATGGAGCCAGTGGATTTACGGTGCGCCATAACATCTTCGAGGTTCAGACCTTTTTCGCTGTAGATACCGCCTTCAAATTCTGCGAGACCTACCAGGATAGCGCCTGCTTCTGCGAAGAATTTCGCTGCATGGTATCCTACGTTACCCAGACCCTGAACAACAACGCGTTTGCCTTCGATGCCCGGAGTAAGTCCTACTTTCTTCATATCATCCGCAACGTTCACCACTTCGCGTACACCGTAGAAGATACCCAGACCGGTTGCTTCCGTACGGCCGGTAACACCGCCCTGACTTACCGGTTTACCGGTAACACAGCCCAGAGCATTGATATCGCCGGGGTTCAGTGTAGCGAATGTGTCCGCGATCCAGCTCATTTCACGTGCACCTGTTCCGTAGTCGGGAGCAGGAACGTCGATGCCGGCACCGATGAAGTTTTTCTTCACCAGTTCTGTTGCATAACGACGGGTGATTTTTTCCAGTTCAAACGGAGTGTATTTTTTAGGATCAATTTTGATACCACCTTTTGCACCACCGAAAGGAACGTTTACGATCGCACATTTATATGTCATCAAAGCTGCCAGCGCCATTACTTCGTCCTGGTTCACATCCATGCTGTAACGGATACCGCCTTTACAAGGCAGTTTGTGATGGGAGTGTTGTACACGATAAGCCTCAATTACTTCTACATTGTCCCCGATACGTACCGGAAACTTCATGCGATAAACGGAGTTACAAGCTTTGATCTGCTCGAGGATGCCTTTTTCAAAACGAGTGTAAACCGCAGCTTTATCGAAGTTGCGTTCAACACCCTGGAAAAAACTATAAGTTCCGGACATGTTTAACTGTTTTTGATTTGTTTAAGATGTTACTTTTTCGTTTCTAATTTTTTAATCTTCCTTTCCAGGTACAACAGGAACGCGAAAATTCCTGCAAATATAGTCGCTAATACAAAAACCACAACGTATATTTTACCATTGCTGCGCATATCGCTGGCCATTTCCTGGGCTTTTGCCGGAAGGCTGATGATCAACAACAGCAAAAGAGATAATAAGGTGCTATATTTTTTCATACTAATCTGATATAGATTGATTATTAGTCGTTCATAAGATCCATTTCCCGCTCGAGATGCGCGTCGGTCAGTGCCCGTACACGAACGAGCAGATTGTTCATCCAGAAGCCCAGCAGGATCCATCCGAAAACGGCGGGATAGAACACGAGCCGCATCCGGTGGTCGAGATCATAATTGCTGAATGCCGGGTTACCTCCGTTCCCGGGATGCAGTGATGCCACCATGCGGGGCAATACAAAGATGAGCGGGATCAGCAGCGCGAAGATGAAAATATTGTAAACCGCACTGATCTTTGCGCGTTTGTCAGCATCTTTCATGCCGCTGCGCAGGATCCAGTAGGCAAAATAAGTAAGCATGCTGATGGCCGTACACAATTGTTTCGGATCATTGCTCCAGGCCGCGCCCCAGGTGTATTGCGCCCATTCCATGCCGGTGATCATACCCAGCACACTGAAGAAAATGCCGGTATAAGCAAATGACGAAGCGAGGTTATCATACACCGGGTTAAAGGTGCGCAGGTACCTCACGGAATAAATGGCGGAGGCGGCGAATAACACAATCATCGTAAACCACATCGGTACGTGGAAATACAAATTGCGAATTGTTTCGTTGAGAATATCCCGTGCGGGAACTCCGGCGAGTAAGCCCGCGAAGAGCACATAGAAAAGTATCGGAATCGAGACCAGTTTCCACCAGCTTAGGCGCATAAAAACTGAAAATTTTGCCAAAGGTAATGGATAATCGCTTGTCTGCACGATAGGGGCTAAGATTATTCTCCCGATCGCATCAGTGGTACATGCATCTTATGTCCGTCGGCCTGCTGTACCACCAGGAAATACATTCCGGCGGGCAGATTGCCGCGCATGGTCCAGTCGAACTCGTTTGCTCCGCTGAATTGTTCTTTCGCGATCGCACGCCCCGCAGCGTCCATCAGCAGCAATTGCACACTGCCGGATGGTGTGCCGGCCAGCCGGATATGAATGCGGTCGCTGAACGGATTGGGGTATACCGTTACTGCCACCGGCGCTGCCGTTTCCCGGATGCTGTTTGGTCGTTCATCAACGGTAACGCACAATTCGGCTGATCCGCAAAAGCGATCGGTAACCATGACGCAGTAGGTGCCGGCTCCCAGCGAATCCGGGTTCTGCCAGCCGGCGGAATATCCGGCCGGACCCGTCCAGGAGAAGGTGTAAGGAGCATTGCCGCCTGTCACAAGCAGGATGATCTTCCCGTTCTTCTTACCCGCACCGGCCGGGGAAACGGTTGCTGTAAGATTAGCGCCGCTGGCGGATGAAGCAGCGATAAGCAGCGCAAAAAGGAATAAAATATTGTTCATAGCAAAAGCAGTTTAAAACGTGATTTCCTGTGCCGATTCCTGCATTACAGATTCAAACGACCGGGGATTTGTACTGTTCAGACTTTGCGCCGGAATCAGGTATGTTTTCCCGCTGTCATGGTCCTCAACCAGGACGACAGTGGTCGCTGTACTTTTTCTGAGCTTTTTCAGCTGGTTTCGTTTCGCATCGTAACGGTATGCACTGCCGTATGCGTCCACCAATGCAACGCTGCCATTATTGTAAATGACTGAAAAGCAGGTGTCGAAAGGGCAGGGTATCGGGGCGGCAACAGACCATTTCAATCCATCCCAACGGCAAACACGCAATTGGCGATTGTTGCATACCGTCATGATCAGGTGATTGCTGTCCGGGGCATTCAGATCGAAATAAGTGCCGGTCAATACGTTGTTGTCGCGGAGCAGCTGTTCCCAGGGTTCGTTGGGAGCTATCACCGGTTGTACAAAAGAAGCCTCTGCCCATGCGGCGATATCCCAGTCCGGCCGGCTTTTACGCCAGTTCCGCAAATCTATTTTACGGATGGCATCATAGCGGCTGTTATTACTGTTCAGTATCCAGTTGATCGTGATCAGTTGATCGCCTCTCAGGCTGAAGCAAAGCGGATTTTGCGGATCTTCTGTACTGCGGCCTGCCGGTATCAGCAGATCGTCGGCTTCTGCAAACCGGCGTTTTGTGTCCGCCGAATGCATATGAGCCAGCTGCGTTTCCTCATCCACCGTAAAATAAAAGAAGCGTCCGTTGTCAACAATCACTTTACGCTCCGGCTGTTGTGCAGCAGCAGAGAGGCATAATGCCAGCAACCCGGATAATAATATGTTGCGTTTGCGGTTCAGCACGGTTAAAAAGTTGAGATGGTTTCAGACAGGTCATCCAGGCTCATGTCGTTCGTAAAATTGTAGGATCCTGCGGAGCGCTGCACGCCCCATCCGTCGAAAGCCCTGGTCTTTATATCACTCAGAGAGCTGAAGGTCATGCCGTAGCAGGCATCGTAATAAACACCGTCGAATTTCGTGATCTGGTGATTGTTGAAAAAGGAAGAAGGGTTTTTGTTGCACTGACCGTCGACACCCGACTGGTCCGTTACATCGGCCGTCGTGAATACATATCCCGTTGCGGTTATATAACTTCCGCTGTAGGTATTCCGGTAAGGGAAGGAAGGGCATGCCGCCGAATCAGATTTGCTGCTAAATTTCCAGTTCTTTACCAGGAAGCGGTTGATCGTTCCGCCGCAGGGGGCACTGATTGTTTTTGGGGTGATATACACATAGTTGTTGGTGCGCGTCACTCCCTGCATTTTCATAAGTGAAGCGAACAATTGCGCAAACGTGTAGCATTGCGCGTTCCTGTATTTCAGCAACAATGGCAATGTGGTATTGGAAGTATTGAATGTTTTGTAATAGTGCAGCGAATCACCTTTATAATTGAGTACGATCTGATCGGTGAATTCGTTCCAGCATTTTTTGATGATGCCGGTATCCGTGCGCTCACCCTTCGCATTTTTACAGCTCAACTCCAGCAAGGTGTGGAAATATTTAAAATTAGCTGTTTCGGCAAGGGGCATGGATCTTGTCACATAGATCTTATGATCCGTGGTATCTGCCCGGAACCAGGAAGCCCCGCGGTCGAAGGAAATTTCCCAGTAAATAGAGAAGGGAGCATAATAGTTGACGATACCGGCGGTGAACATTTTGGAAGCCGGGGCGGGAGGGTACGTGCAGGTAAAATAACCTGCAGCAGCGCTTAAGGCTACAGTTTGCGGCGGAAAATTGATTGTGTCGTTTCCGAGTCCGCGTATAGTCAGCGAATCGGGAGCCACGGAGCAATTGAACCGGAATTGGGCATTGGCATACATGGTGGTACCACTTACAAATCCTGCCGGTTCCCGCAACCCCGTATTGCGCCAGTGTGCGGTGCTGTAAACCGTTTGGAGAGAGTCCTCACGGATGGCAATTGAGCCGGGGCCGGAGAACTTTACCTCCGTGGTTTCAAACCGGTATTGGAAATCCTGAGCCAACCCTTTCGTACCCATTGCACAGGCACAAACGAGGAGCAGCGAATAAAGCCGTCTCATGCGCAATATTGTTTTTTGTGAATTTACATAATAAAAAAACAACAAGCAACATGGCGGCGCAATTCTTATCAAACAGGCTTCAGTCCCAGTTCGGCAGCCTTTTGTATCATGAACGCGTAAGCATCGTCATAATTATTGGGCACTTCACCGTCCAGTATGGCTTCGCGGACAGCTGTTTTGATCAGTCCTACTTCGCGGCAGGGCGACAGACCGAATACTTTCATCACCACATCACCACCGATCGGAGGTTGCCAGTTCCGGATTTTGTCGCTTTCTTCCACTTCCTGCAGGCGCTTTTTCACCAGCGCGAAATTGTCGAGATAGCGACGCACTTTGAACTTGTTTTTAGAAGTAATGTCGCTTTCACAAAGGATCATCAGATCTTCCAGGTCATCACCCGCATCAAACAGCAGTCTGCGCATGGCCGAGTCTGTTATCTCTTCTTTAGTAAGGCTGATCGGGCGCAGGTGCAGTGCCACGAGTTTGCCTACATACTTCAGCGGTTCGGTCATGGGTAGTTTCAGGTTACGGAAAATACCCGTGCACATTTTTTGTCCCAGAGCATCATGCCCGTGAAAGGTCCATCCGTGCTGAGGTTCGAAGCGCTTTGTAGCCGGTTTGGCGATATCGTGCAGGATGGCTGCCCAGCGCAGCCAGAGTTTGTCGCTACGGTAAGCTACGTTATCGAGTACCTGCAGCGTGTGGTAGAAATTGTCTTTGTGTCCCTTTCCTTCGATTATTTCCACGCCTGCAAGTGCTATCATCTGCGGGAAGAATATTTCCAGCAATCCGCTTTTGTACAGCAGGTCGAATCCGATGGAAGGTTTTTTGGATTGTATGATTTTATTGAGTTCGGTTGTGATGCGTTCCTGCGATACAATAGACAGCCGGTTGCGGTTCCTGTGGATGGCCGCAAAAGTGTCCGGATGGATCGTAAACTGTAATTGTGCGGCGAACCTGATCGCACGCATCATGCGCAACGGATCATCTGAAAAAGTCTGATCCGGCTCTAATGGCGTCCTGATCAGCTTCTGCTCCATGTCCATAATACCGTTGAACGGATCTATCAGACTGCCGAAGTTGCTGCGGCGCAGGCTCACGGCCATTGCGTTGATCGTGAAATCGCGTCGGTTCTGGTCGTCCTGTAAAGTCCCCTCGCTCACTTTTGGTTTTCGGGAATGAGCTGCATAAGATTCTTTACGGGCGCCGACAAATTCTATTTCAAAGCCTTGGGGAAGCTTTACCTGTGCAGTTCCGAAATTTTTAAACAAAGTAACTTTAAGAGCGGGTGAGAAGCTTTCTGCGAAGGCCTGGGCAAGCGCCATTCCGTCGCCGATACACATGATATCTGCGTCTTTACTGCTGCGTCCAAGAAACTTGTCTCTCACGAAGCCTCCTATCAGGTAGGCATCCGTGTTCAGTTTTTCGGCGGCTGCGGCCACCCTTTCCAGCAGGTTTCTTTCTTCCTTGGAGCACGTAATATCCATACGGGCGCAAATATACGCAAACGGCGGAAGGGCAGGGAGAGCGGTGCCCTGTCCGGATAACAATTCATTAGGTTACGCCGATGTTACCCGTCTGCTCTTAACGACAAAATAACCGCAGACAGGGATTTCCCACGTTATTTTTGAGCAACAAACACACAACCACTATGAATAAAACAGTACTTCTTATTGCTTTTGCGCTTTGCGCAGGAACGCAGGTTAAAGCGCAAAACCCTTTCGGGTTCCAGCACTATGGCGAGGCAGGCGCCGCAACGGCACGGCCGCAGCAGGCCTCTGCTTCGGAGAACAGTATAGCAAAAATCACGTTCTTTGAACCGGACAATACCCACGATTTCGGAACGATACCGGAAGGACCGGATGTTACTTATGAATTTAAATTTCATAATACGGGGAAAGCACCCCTGATCATCTCGAATGCAAATGCCAATTGCGGATGCACATCACCGATCTTTTCCAAGGAACCTATATTGCCCGGAGAAAAAGGCACTATTTCTGTTACATATCATACTGAAAATCATCCCGGTAATTTCGAGAAGTTCGTTTATGTAACCTCTAATTCCGATGGACAGAGCCAGGTGCAGCTGCGTATCAAGGGCATAGTACTGCGGAAGCAACAATAACCTTAATAAATATTGCTTTAACGCCCAAATAACAGAAATAGACAGGCAGTTAATTATTTTTGTAGACATTAAACACTTTTGAAACCAGATCCTTATGAAAAAAGCAATCTTTTCAGCAGCTTTCATTCTTATAGCAGGCGCATCTGCATATGCACAAAAAGCAGTTGTTACCCCTGATGCTCCCGCAAAACCATTGACGAACGCACCCGCACCGGAAGTAAAACAGCATCCGGAAGATATGTTCTTTAAATATCCGTTGCACGATTTCGGAACCATCCAGGAAGGTCCTCAGGCGGAGCATGAATTTGAATTTGAAAACAAAGGAAAGGAACCGCTGATCATTTCCAATGTAAGCGCATCCTGCGGCTGTACCACACCTTCTTATTCCAAAGAGCCGGTGCTGCCGGGCAAAAAGGGAGTGATCAAGGCTGTTTACAATACTCAGGGTCGCGTGTCTCCTTTTACCAAAACGATTACCGTTAACACTAACTTCGGTGTTAAGGTGCTTACGATCAAAGGAGAGGTAGAAAAAGCTCCTTCAGGTTCGCTGCCTCAGAACAACTCGATGATCAAAACAAACTAGTACACCTCTTTAAGTAACACATAATAAAAAACGAAAAATAGCAAATGAAAAAAGTAATCTTATCCCTGTGCTTCGCTATCGGTATGGCGGGTGTGGCAAACGCTCAGAATCCTGTTGCCGCTCCGGCTGGTGCAACGGTAGACAAAAATGCCCCGAAATTCCAGTTTGTTGACAAAAACGATACATACGACTTCGGAAAAATTCCGGAAGGCCCGGTTGCGGAGCACGTATTCGTGTTTAAAAACACAGGTAAAAAGCCATTGATCATCAGCAATGCAAACGCATCCTGCGGCTGTACCACACCGGAGTGGAATAAAGAACCGATCGCTCCCGGAAAAACCGGAAAGATCACTGTTCGTTATAATACTCAGGGACGTGTAGGACCGATCGCAAAATCCGTATACATCACTTCAAACGCTGCTCCGGTTGACGGAAAAGAGCGTTATGAATTGTACATCAAAGGAGAAGTGGTTCCCGCTGCCGCTCCTGATGCAGGAAAGTAAAAAAATACCGCATAGAAGAAAAACCGGAGTTCACGCTCCGGTTTTTTTATTGCCCGTCTCTTATATATTCTTTCAAACGCTATATTTTTGTGCCCTTAAGCAGGAAAGGTTTTAAAATGATTTACCTGCCATTTATGGCATCATTTTTGTTTGATGAATAGACTGAAAATGAGAATTATGAAATCCGGCGGATTTATGCTCGGTGCTGTTTTGCTCGGGATATCCTTACAGGCAACGGCGCAGTCGCGTATTTACGTGAACGAATACCTTAATATCGGAGTGGGGGCACGCGGGCTTGCGATGGGCGGCGCCCAGACCGCTTCTGTGAGCGATGTTACCAGCGGTTACTGGAACCCCGCAGCGCTGGTCCGTATTGAAGACCAGTTTCAGGTAGGCGCTATGCACGCAGAATACTTTTCAGGAAATGCTAAATACGATTTCCTCTCGGTTGCTATGCCTGCAAAAGACCATAAGCGCTGTTTCGGGTTTTCGTTCCTGCGGTTTGCGACAGACGATATTCCGTACACAATAGACTACATTCAGCCGGATGGCTCCTTTGACGAATCTAAGCTGAAATCTATTTCTGCCGGGGATTACGCGGGCCTGCTCTCCTACGCGCAACAACTCAGGATTTTCAAAAATCAGGAAATACAGACCAGTATCGGAGCAAACGCAAAGATCATTTACCGGAATATAGGTTCTATGGCCAATGCCTGGGGTGGGGGCGCCGATCTCGGCTTCCAGATGCGTTATCGTCGCTGGAGCTTCGGACTCGCTGCAAAAGATGTGACGACCACCTATACCACCTGGAGCTTTAATCTGACGGATAAGGAGAAGCAGGTGTTTGGCGAGACGGGTAACGAAATTCCCGTAAAATCATACGAAGTGATGAATCCCCGTTTCAATTTCGGAGCGGGTTATGAATTCTTCAAACCGAAATCCAAATTCCAGCTGCTCACGGAGGTCAACGCAGATCTCACTACAGACGGTAAACGATCGGTGCTGATAAAAGGCAAAAACCTGAGTGTGGATCCGCGCTTCGGACTCGAAGCTTCTTACAACAGGATGATTTTCTTCCGCCTCGGCGTATGCAATATCCAGAAAGTGCTGGATGATAAAGACACAGCCAATAAACGCGGCTATACGTTGTTCCAGCCTTCGTTTGGTGTGGGACTTAAGTTCGGCGCTTTTGTGGCCGATTATGCTTACACCAGTCTGCAGACACAAAGCAATCCGCTGTACTCACATATTATTTCGGTTCGGCTGGACATCAGCAAGAAGCGCGGTCAGCAAAGCGATGCTGCCGCACAATAACTATTGAATAAATAAAAAGGAATTTTTCATGCGACGTTTTTTTACGCTGATACCCTACCTGCTTCCGGTCTTTCTTTTTTCCGCTTATGCTGCATCCGCACAATATGGCAATGAATGGATCGATTTCAGCAAAACCTACTGGAAGTTCCGGGTAGGGAAAGAAGGCATTTGTAAAATCACAAAGGCAGACCTGGATGCCGCAGGGATACCCGCATCGGCAAACGGCAGCGAATTCCTGGTTTTCCGGGATGGGAAAGAAGTTCCTTTATACGTAACGGCAACCGGCGCATTCTCCTCCGGCGATTACATTGCATTTTATGCGCAGCCGAATACCGGTCTGTTAGACGAGCCTTTGTATCTCCAGGCATCGAAACATGTGAACCCGAATGTGAGTCTGTTTGACGATACCGCGGCATATTTTCTTACCATCGATAACAGCTCGCTGCACAAACGGCTTACGCTGATGAGCACGGCAATACCTCCCGCACCACCTACCCCTCTTGCCTATTGTTACGTGACAATTTCCGACAACCGGCGCCAGGAATTCTGGAATGGTAAAACAAACGCGCCTATTGATTATTCTTCAACCTTGATCACACCTCTTTACTCGTCCCAGTTCGACCAGGGCGAGGGGTATGTGGTGCAGAATTTCCTGAGCACCGTCGCCGCCAGTATTCCTGTGGCTACTCCTGATTTTTACGGCGACGCTTCGCTGATTGCAAAGGTGAAAAGTGCAGTTATTGCCCAGGCGCGGGATTCCGTTCACAAGCTTACCGTGGCGTTTAACGGAACGAATCGCTTTTCAGTTAATTACGGCGTTACAGACGCGGCGCAGGTAAGTTTTGATGTGCCTGCCAACAGCCTCTCCGCATCTAACACCCTTACTTTTACACACACGGAGACCGGACTTTCAGACAATTATGGTTATGGATACTGGAGTGTAACTTATCCCCATACCTGGAACTTCAATGCAAAGAATTTCGCGCATCTGAATATTCCCGCATCCGGTACCAATCAGTATATAGAAGTTATCGGATTTGATCACGGAGGCGTTTCTCCCCTGTTGTTCGATATCACAAACGGCAAAAGTTATACCGGCGATATCAGTGTCTCCGGCAAGACGCGTTTTTATATAGACGCTTCGCTTATGGAGGCGGAATGTGTGCTGTGGTCGCAAAGCAGTACGGCCCTTTTCAGTCCGGTATATGCAGGTCAGCGGAATTTTACCGACTATTCGCAGGCTTCGAATCAGGGCGATTACATCATCATTGCGCATAATAATCTCAGGAAGACGTATGCGGGAAAAGACCAGTTGCAGGAATATATACGTTATCGTAATTCTGCTGCAGGTGGCGGGCACGCTGTCGTCGCAGCCGACATCGAAGAGTTATATGACCAGTTTGCCTGGGGTATTTTCACACACCCTTCCGCTATCGTTCACTTTGCAGATTATGCGTTGAAGAACTGGACGACCCGGCCGGAAAATATCCTGCTTTTAGGTAAAGGGGTGATCTATCCTGTATTTCAGTCGTTTCGTAACACACCTTCTGTTTCGTCTTTGTTCGAATCGATCGTACCTACATTCGGATCGCCCGGTTCGGACGTAGCGTTTGTAATGGACCGGAGCAACTGGCACATGAAGATGAACATCGGCCGCTTGTGCGTGCGCAATGCCGGTGAACTGGCTACCTATCTGAATAAACTGACAACTTACGAAGCAGCATTGGCTCCGGCGGCTTTTCCGACGCCTGCGACCGAGTTCTGGAAAAAGCAGGTGTTGCAGATCGCCGGTGGAGACGGGCTGGGAGCCGCCGGTTTGCAATCGACGGTTTTGCTGCCATGCCTGTATACCTGCGCGGAGATCATAAAACGTCCGATGGCCGGGGCAACAGTGACCACTATTGCAAAAAACACAAAAGGATTACCCACCACTGCCGAGGATAAGGTAGTCGACAGTCTCATTACGGGAGGACTTTCGCTGATTACGTATTACGGACACGGAAGCTCCACTTCAATGGACTACAATATCAAAGACCCGTCTAATTTTAATTCCGCACCTAAGATCCCGGTATTCACAGCTTTCGGATGTGATATTTCTTCGATCTTCCGCAGCAATACGGACAGAACCATTACAGAAGTATACATTGCAGCCCCGTCCAGTGGCTCTATAGCTGCATTCGCATCGAACAACCAGGGATACACCAACATCCACAGTGCATACATTCCCGTTATGTATACCAAAATGGGCAGCGATAATTATGCACAGAGTATCGGTACGCAGATACATGCCACGCATGACAGCTTCATGAATACGGTTCCTTACGTTGCCGGCACCACATCGTTTGCGCTTACACATATGGAATCGCTGATCCTCCAGGGAGATCCTGCCACACGTATCGCTAACGCGAGCTTCAAACCGGATTTTTATCTTGGAGCTGAATATATTTCAACCAATCCTGCAGCTATTACCACGGCAATGGATTCGTTCCAGATCAACCTGTCTGCCTACAATATCGGGGAAGTGACATCGGATACGGTACTGATTAAAGTGGAGCATACGGACGCTTCCGGAACCACCACCGTGAATCGCATTATCCGGCTGAATATGCGCACCGCGATTGAAAAAATGAGTTTCTGGATTGCGATCGATAAAACGCGTGATCTGGGCGTGAACAAATATCGTTTCACTATCGACTATGACGGCCGCTTTGACGAAATATCGGAAGCAAACAATACAGCGTCCATCGACGTGCTGATTCTTTCCGATGCGGTAGTACCGGTATATCCTTATAACTTCAGTATCGTACATAAAGATGCGGTTACACTGAAGGCATCCACACTGAATCCGTTCAAAAAGCTTACCAGATACCGCATCGAAATCGACACGACGGAATTATTCAACAGTCCGCAAAAGCGCTTTACAACGATAGACAGTAAAGGGGGTGTGATTAAATGGTCACCGGGTATCACACTTACCGACAGCGTGGTGTATTACTGGCGATCGAGCATCGACAGCAGCGCCAACAATGGCATATTCTCCTGGTCGAACAGTTCTTTTATTTATTTGAAAAATGGCAGCGACGGCTGGAATCAATCGCACTACTTCCAATACAAATACAACAACTACGATTCGCTGGTGTACCGGCCTGACCGCACATTCTCGTATCCTTCCTCCACCATACAGATACGCAGTAAGAATACGGTGATGGAATTGCCACCGCCTTACAATACTTACTCCACATCCGACAATAACCGGGTGTACTGGCAGGGAGTGGATATCCAACGGAATGATTGTTACAACGCCGGAACGATACAGATTTTAGTGTTCGACAGTACTGCCGGACGGCCCTGGGACAACTATACCGGTAAGCAGGGAAGTGTGCCGCCCTGTTTTGGCACTGTAAACCACCAGGCTTTCAACTTCCCGATCAATACTGCAGCGTCGCGGGATAATGCGCGCCGTTTCCTCGACAGTATTCCCAATGGTAACTACATCCTGATCCGTAACAATATCAAATACATCGTATGGGGCGGCTATTATGTAGATACCTGGATGAACGACACGCTTACCTATGGATCGGGCAACTCGCTGTATCATGCATTGCGTAAGCTCGGCTTCGATCAGATCGACTCTTTCAACAGGCTGCGTGTCTTTTCAATGATTTGCCAGAAGGGTGTCAGTTCGTTTCCTGTGCAACAGGATTTTGCGGAGGGTATTAACGATATCCTGGACAAATATTACACCTTCAATATCACATACACGACAGGCCGCATGAACAGTGTGGTGGTGGGTCCTGCTTCAAAATGGAACACATTGCTTTGGGATGCTTATGCGCTCATCGATACCACGGCGGCTACAGATACCAGCAATGTCCGGATCACGGGCATCAACGCTGCGGGAACAGAAACACAATTGTACGAAGGACCCGACCGCACGAAGGACCTTTCTTTCATTGATGCTTCGGTGTATCCTAAGCTAAAGTTGCAGTGGTCATCCACCGATACGTTCTACCACACGGCGCCACAGCTGAAATACTGGCGTGTATTGCATGCACCGGTACCCGAGGCTGCGCTGAATCCTGCAGTATACTACACCAATACGGATAGTATTAATGTGGGAGAACAGGTGCAGTTCGGAACAGCGATTGAGAATCTTACCGAAATACCGATGGACAGCATGCTTGTCCGCTACCGTGTGATCGACCGGAATGGTGTGAGCCGCTTACTGGGTGATGTACGTTACAGGGATATGAAAACGGAAGCGGATACGATACAATTGCGTTACAGCTTCGATCCGAAATCTTTCCCTGGCGCCAACTACCTGTTCGTCGAAGCCAACCCTTCCGACGACCAGCCTGAGCAATACCACCCGAACAACCTTGGCTACATTCCGTTCTACACAAAAGTGGACGAATATAATCCGCTCATGGATGTTACTTTCGACGGGTACCATATCCTCGATAGGGACATCGTCTCATCGAAGCCGTTTATCAAAGTATTGCTGCGCGATGAAAATAAATACCTGGCATTGAACGATACCTCCACAATGAAACTGTTTGTGCGGTATCCTTCCGATGCGCCGGGTGTTCGCCGGAGAATTCCTTACGATGGCTCCGTTTGTAAATTTGTCCCCGCAGATATGAGCACTTCGAAAAACGAAGCACATATCGAGTACAGACCTTCTTACACGGAAGACGGTATCTATCAGCTGTATGCTTCCGGTTCAGATGCTTCCGGCAATGAAGCGGGACAGGGCAATGATTACAGCATCAGCTTTGAAGTAGTGAACAAATCCACGATCACCCAGCTCCTCAATTATCCGAATCCATTCTCTACGTCAACTGCCTTTGTATTTACACTTACCGGTTCGGAAATTCCGACCCAGTTCAAAATACAGATACTCACCGTTACGGGTAAAGTGGTACGTGAGATCACACGGCAGGAGATCGGGCCCATTCATATCGGGCGCAATATCACGGAATATAAATGGGACGGCCGTGATCAGTACGGACAATTGCTCGGTAATGGCGTATATCTGTACCGTTTTGTGACAAACATTAACGGACAGGATCTGGAGCGCCGCAGCAGCGGGGCCGATAAGTTCTTTAAGAACGGCTACGCCAAAATGTACCTCATGCGCTAGGGGCGGCAGTGCAGCAGTAAATGTGTTGCCTCCAGATCTGAGATCAGCTTGCGGGTGAATACGGATGCTCCCAGGGCGTTCAGGTGTGTGCTGTTCATGAAATATTGCTTATTGCTGCACATCGTATCTGAGGCGTAGTCCAGGAAAGGTATTGCGTATTCTTTGCTGAATCTGCGGTATAAGGCAATCATCGCCTCACGGTTCTTTACCTTTTGCTGACCCACCGGATGAACCGGTGTGTGCACAAAGATGAGCGGAATATTGTCTGCGCGGCACGATTCGATAAAACTGCGGAAGCGATGCAGACTAATGCTGTCCGGATGTACCACATACGGTTGCAGCGTGTCGAGTACCTGGTCCACATTTCTATCCCAGTGCATATCCCGGCCGTAAAAGCCTTTCCTGCGATCAGGTACATTGCGCTCCGGGTGCAACCTGTCTTTGATCAGTCGTATGATGAGCTCCTGTTCTCCCACGTAGCGCAGCAGCGGGAGCTTATAATCGTAATCAGAAAATCCGGAATAATGTTTTGTCGCTTCACTGAGTATGGGGTCTTTCAGGTAGGCGATAAACTGGGTGTGATTGAACAGATCGGCGCGCATCTGCAACGACTCGTAGTCCAGGGAGAAGATGATGAGTCGCGGCTTTTGATTGTGCTGACGATAGATCCTGTAGCGGGCTTCTTCAAGGATGAAATTATGACCCATCATACCCAGGTTATAGCAGCTGCATCCGCTTGCCTGTTCAATGGCGGAGACATCGATATGCGTGGCGGCGCGTGAAGAGCCGCATACAAGGATATCAGCACTGGCTTTACCACTGTAAATGTCATTCCATACGGATGCATCATCATACCTTAGTTTTTTCATGCCCGCGTCCAGGAATCGATCCAGCGAGACGACCGCAATAAATACGATCGCGACGAACAGCAGCAGACGGATATGGAATGAACGCATGAGATCAGAATTGGAAATAGATAAATTGGCGGCTGCGGTTCGCAAACAAAAACAACGCGGCGAGTATCAGTAAGTATATCAGCCAGCGAACGGTGCGCGGCATTTGCTTTGGCATTGCTTCCAGTGCATAGCGCTGTGTTCTGTTCATCCATTCCGTCGCTATCAGTACAGACAACAGACCCAGCAATGTCATACCAACCGAAGTGCGCCAGAACAGTAAAGCCTGTTTAAAAATGTCTCCCGATAATGTGGCGCGTGCTATTGTTTTCAGATAGTTGCCTGCATCGTGCAGCGAAGTGGTCCGGAATACAATCAACGCAAGGGTACACAACAGAAAGGTGGCAATTATGGAGAGGAAGTCTTTCAGTGACGGAAACAGTTTTCCCGCCGCAACTATATGGCTGTCTGTTTTCTTATCCCAGCCAAGGAAAATGCCCGGCAGCATAAAAAAGCCATGCAGTCCGCCCCAGAATATCCTGTTGAAGCTTGCCCCGTGCCAGAATCCGCTCAGCAGAAACACTATGAATACATTCCTTGCTTTCTTCCATTTACCCTCACGTCCCCCTCCTAAAGGGATATAAACGTAATCCCGGAACCAGGACGAAAGTGAGATATGCCAGCGCGTCCAGAATTCGGAGATGCTGCGGGAGAAGTAAGGATAGGAAAAGTTTTGCAGCAGTTCTATCCCGAACAAACGCGCTGTGCCCAGCGCAATATCCGAGTAGCCTGAAAAATCGCCGTATACCTCAAACATAAAGCAGATGGCCGCCACGAGTAGGGCGCCGCCGTCGTATTGCTGGTAATGGTTGAAGACCATGGAAGAGTATTGTGCGCAGTTGTCTGCGATCAATACTTTTTTAAATAATCCCCAGAGTATTTGCCGTAGCCCGTCTGCTGCCTTCTCTGTGCTCCAGCGGCGGGGCTGCGCTACCTGCGGCAGCAGGTGGGTAGCGCGTTCTATAGGGCCGGCTACCAGCAATGGAAAGAAGCTTACAAATAAGGAATAGTCCACCACATTGCGGGTAGGATTTATTTTGCCCCGGTAAATGTCAAATACGTACGAAAGACCATGAAAGGTATAGAACGAAATACCTACCGGCAATATGATCTGCAGCACCGGAAAATGCGCCTGCAGTCCGAATGTCCCGAGCAGCGACGCAAACGACTCCGCGAAGAAATTATAGTATTTGAAAAAAGCGAGAAAGCCTACGTTCACCACCACACTGATGCACAGCCAGATCTTCTTTGCATTCTGATTTCCTGCATCGGATATTTTCAGTCCGGTAAAATAATCAAGGAAAGTAGAGAAGGCCAGCAGCAGCAGAAAACGCGGATCCCAGCTGCCATAGAAGTAGTAGCTCGCGATCAGCAGCAGGATATTCTGTATGCGCACCTGTCTGCGGCAGGCAAACCAGTACAGCGCATAAACAACAGGCAGGAAAAATGCGAAGTCGACAGAATTAAACAACATAATAATGGTGCCGGATTGCCCTGTGTGGTGAGGTCTATGGTTGGGGAGGGAAACAGCCCTGCCCGCAAGGTAATCATTATTTTTTCGCTTTTGCTTTTTCCCAGGCGAGTGCGGAGTAAGCCACATTGCGGTAGCTGTAGATGCCTTCTTCCTGGTTGCCCATTTTCAGATACAGGTCGAACAGCATACTGCTGCAATCGTCCAGCCATGTGTGGAAATGCTCGTCCCTTTTTTTCAGAACATCGATACGGTTGAGGGTGCCCTGGTTCAATTGCAGTTTCAGGCGTGTGGCGATATTGCTGTCGATACGGCGGACTTTACGGTGCGTGTACAGCCAGATATTGAAGTAGGCGGAGAAGCGTGCATGATCACTTCCGTTTTCCACGCAGGCGATATAGGCCATCAGGTTTGCATCATCTTCAGCAGCGATGCCGGTTTGGTGGGCCATTTCGTGCGCCACCACGAAGGGCAACATAAAATCAGGTTCGTGCGCATTTACCTGTGCTTCCCCGGTAAACGGGTTATAATAGCCCGACACACCCCAATAAGCAAGTCCTTCGCCCAATAAGCTGGGTTTGACAGAAACGCGCATCGGACGCTGCATCGATAAATAAGTGCCGGAAAGCTCCCGGCTGCATTGCGCTGCATCTGTTTTCCGGAACAGAGGTTCATAATGGTTGAGCCTGCCGATCAGGACGGAATCGAAAGCAATCAGTTCTTCATTGCTGATCTCATGCAGGTCGGGTAGGGAAAGGCTTTTGCTGAGCTTAGGCTGTTCGTACAAAATACCCCAGAGTATGGTGATCAGCAGATAAAATGCAAGCGTGATCCGCGCAAGCGATATAAAGGCAAGCAACCAGGAGCGGTCTTTTTGTTTCAGGCGTAGAAAGCGTATGAGCTTCCACAGGAGCCACGCGATCATTATTGCATACAGAACATCTCCGACGCTGAAAGGAATACGGCCCAGCAGGAAACAGCGGAAGCGTTGCAGCGGGATGAATATACTGCCGGCGAAAGGTATGGCTATGTAGGCGGTTGTCCATTGCAGGAGGAGCACGGCAAACAGCGTTGCGAGGGTGATCGATAATTGCCTTATCAGCAGGGCTTTCCGGGTCATGCAGCAAGTTAGGATGAAGCGCGGAAAAATTTTTTTCAAAAAAGTTTGTTTAATCAGAATCAGTGCATTACCTTTGCACTCCCTGAATGCCCAGGTGGCGAAATTGGTAGACGCACTGTGTTCAGGTCGCAGCGCCTGCAAGGGTGTGCTGGTTCGAATCCAGTCCTGGGCACCTAGAAGCCTTGAAAGTCATTGATTTTCAAGGCTTTTTTCATGCCCTAAAGTCAAAAATTAGCGCTTTTTTTCGCTTTTTACCGGTGTTGTTGACACAAAATTGACACACGGTTTGACACACATTTTCTACTGGATTGCTACTGGCACACTGCTGGATTCGAACCAGCACACAAAAAAAGAAGGATAACGCACTAGTCATCCTTCTTTTTATTACACTGGTATTAGTCTCTGTTTTATTTTTTATAGTATTTTGCCAAAGCGGTTTTCCCCATACAATTCAAGAAAAACAAATGCAGTAAGGTTAAAAATTGCGCCAATATATGAAGCAGAAGCATTGTCGTAATGATTGATTTTTAACGTTGAACCAACAAAGCACAATATTACTGCTCCTATTAAGAAACGGAATCTAAACCTGAAAAGCAACCGCATATCGAATTATTTAAAATGTAATTAGAAAATACTATGCTATTATGACGGAGTCACAAAAGTGTATGTAGACGCACTAACTGTAGCAGAGCAATTAATAAGTCCCAGATCACAAAGACATTGTAACGCTTGTGCTTTTGTCATTGGTACAGAACCAGTAGTAACACATGACGGAACGGAAATAGCGTTAGCGCATGAAATTAGGCAAGCGGCTAAAACAATTTCGGGGAAAAGGGCCGCTGCAATTGCGCCATCCAATCCACTTGTAGCATCATTCCAAGCAGCGGTCATACAACCTCTCCAATGAGCGTCGCCTACCATACCTGAAGGATCGAAATAAACGTCACCAATGACTTTTACTTGAGACGTTTGTACGCCAGCTGTGCTGGTTTTTGCAATAAATACCTTATATATTCCAACTGGCACATTAACAGGCTGTATTACTAGACCCGCCTTTAATGTGGTTATTCCTGTTTCCACTGGAATGGAATAAACTGTGTTCCCAGTAACCTGATCAACAGATGTTGTAATAACTGCGCTGGAGTTTATATTAAACCCTTCCAGTGCCAGGGCATTAGTAACGTAAGATGTTGCTAAAATTGCCTGCAAATTTGGATCGCTAGCAACGCTAATAGTAGTTCTTGCAATCGATGTTCCAATAGATTGAATGTCTCCCTGCGTAGTGAACATTAAATTTTGAGAATTTGTACTTTGGGGCTTTACACTTTGTGTGGTTGTATTGTCTTTTTTACACGCTACAAAAACTAATGATCCAGCAATTACGAATGCTAATGCAGATAAAAAAACTTTTTTCATGGTACTTAAATTTTTGCATCCTTTATTTAAATGGGCTATTGGATGTCTATGGTTACTCCCAATTATAAATTGTTGTTTTTTAGATTGACCGATAAAATTTTGTTACTTATAAATCCAGGAATATGGAAAGGTTAGCGAAATAATAGTAAAATGCCGAGCTAGCATAGCATTCTACTTTCTTAAACCTAAGCTTGTTAAGTAGTGTAAATTAAATTAGATCAACAATTTTCTAATAAGCAAACATAAAACTTAAAATCGATTTTTCAATTTTTATTTTTTATTTTTCAATAATAATCAATAAAAAAGATAATACTGCGATTTCCAACCATTCATGCTGGTGCTTCTGCGTTTATCTCCTGTCGCATCCCCATCAAATGGTTTCCAGAATAAAGCATCTTGAAAACTTTTTAGAGGATTAAAATTTATTGATTCTATTTGATACCCAGTCCTGGGCACCAAAAAAGGTCGGAGATCACTACGGCCTTTTTTGTTTTTAAAAAATTACTTTTATCCGACCGGTGGCATGCCGTATTTCAGGCACGCAGGTAAGGTACCTTACACACTGTTATACAATAAGCAGCAATCACACACATTCTTTTAGTTTTACTCATTATCCATAGGTGAAGAAAAAAACATTTTTCTCTTTTCTGTCAGCGACTTACAACTGATCGGATAATGTGTTTTATTTGCCGGGTATGTATGTGCTCCGACAGTTTTTATCTATCTGTTTCCTGCTTGTTGCAGGCCCGGGTATTGTATCCGCGCAGACGGCAGGTTACCGGCATTTTACCGTAAAAGACGGTTTAGCTGGCAATCATGCGTACATGACGCACCAGGATAAAGACGGCTATATCTGGATCGCCACCACATCCGGACTAAGTCGCTTTGACGGCAGGCATTTTCAGAATTACGACTACGAAAACGGTCTGCCGGATAATGAAGTGCTTTTTGTAACCAATGATCATGCGAACCGGATATGGATCCATTCGTTCGCGGCAAATAATGCACTTTCCTTTATTGAAAAAGCGCTGCCCGTAAAAAGATACTCACTGAAAGCAGCCAACCTGTCTGAGCAATACTATAGCGACGGCAACCAAACAACCTATCTGACCGGCTTTCACTCGCTCGTTGTTGTCAGAGGCCGTCACGCCCCGGTGTGGACGCAATTGCCGTTTGATGCGGGACGGGTTTGGGAAACGGAAGACGGATTATGCTACCTCAGCGACGGGAGGAGCATCTTCACGATAAAAGATACTGTTGTTCGGTTCTTGCAACAGCTCACACGTTACCCGGCCAGCTATTCCCGGATGTATTATTACAAGGGCTTGCTCTATGCCGTTTCGGGCAAAACCCTTCAGATTTTTGTTTACGGACAAAAGCGATTCCGGTATATAGCCACGAGAAGATTTGATGCATCCATCAATCAGGTCCACGTAAATAAATACGGTATATGGATCACCTATAAAGATCAGCAGGGAGGCTGCCTGTTTACACGTGATGGCCAATGGTCGTTACAGTACCGGTTTGCACTTCCGGGTTTCATCAACTACATAAGCGACGATACAGAGGGCGGTGTCTGGCTCAGTTCCAGTGACAACGGACTCTTTTATATTCCCGCACCGGATTTTGTGAATTACACCATTGCCGATGGACTGGCTTCTTCGGTAGTGTCGGCACTTGAGCCTGTTCCGGGTAAGAAACTGTGGCTGGGATACAACACCGGTCAGGCAGAGCTAGTTTGCTATGCGAAAAAGACCCTCCGGAAAGAGCGGAGTATAATGGTGGAGCAAAGCAGCAGCAACGGTTTTGTGATGGATATTGCTTCCGCAGGCAAATACGGAGTATTCCTGCTTTCGCGAAAAAATTTCCTGCAGTTGCGTGATAAAGCCACTTATCTGAAAGCCCCCGGCGTAAACAAATCAATCAGCCTGTTGAATGATACTGTTGTCGGAGTGGGCGGATGGAAATACTGGCTGTATCGTCTGAATACAAAACGAGTGACAGAGTATCCGATCAGTCGCATCTACGCGCAATGCACAGATATTCATGGCAATTACTGGCTCGGCGGCATGGACGGACTGTATCGGATAGACGGACATACATCCGGGTATCAAAAGCTGAAAGCGCTGGATGGATACAAGATCAATGCACTTGTTTGCTGCAAGGATTACCTATGGGCAGGCACACAAAATAACGGTCTTTACCTGCTGCGGAATGGCCGCATTGTTTCACAACTGAAAAGAAACAGCAGCGAAAGTCTCGCATCTAATACGATAAAAGCACTGGCGGCACGGGAAGAACGGGTCTATATCGGTACGAATAAAGGTGTACAGCTGATCCGGTACAATTATGACCTGCACCGCATCGATCAAAGCCGCATGCTGAACCATGACGATGGACTTATATCCCCCGAAGTAAACGATCTTAAATTGTTGCACGATACGCTCTTTATTGCAACCTGCGAAGGCTTTGCAATACATCATGCCACAGCAGACACGCTGCATCCGGTCCGCTACACCATTTCCGATGTCTCCGTCACCGATCTGCGAAGCAACCGTCGCTCTGATACGCAGGGTACCGTCATTCCTTATTCCTCGGTGGGGGTGGAGCTGGCATTTAATACCGTGGCATTGCGTTACGCGGCAGAAATAAGCTATCTGTATCAACTGGAAAGTTTTGATAACAGGTGGAAGCATACCACCGGCAATACTGCTGCGTACACAAATCTTCCACCGGGTAAGTACGTTTTTGTTGTAAAGGCTGCGGACACACGCGGGAATAGCAGTAAGCCATACCGGTTCGCTTTTGCGGTGAAACCTGCATTGTGGCAAACGATGATGTTTAAATGCAGTCTTACGCTACTGCTGTTGCTGATCGCCGGTGGATTATTCATCGCTTATCACCGTTACACAAAGCGGAAAACAAAAGCGCAGATCATGCAGAACCGTATCATCGCAAAAGCTAGGCTGGAAGCATTGAGAGCGCAGATCAAACCTCATTTTGTATTTAACTCCATGAATGCTATCAGCGACTACCTGCATCACAACCGCAATGAAGATGCTATCGAGTTGCTACAGGGTTTTGCCGGACTGATAAGGAAGGGGCTGAATATCGCTGCGAAAGACTTCATAACGATTGCAGAAGAGACCGCTTTTCTTGTGCAGTATCTGAAACTGGAACAGAAGAAGTGCGACGCATGTTTCGACTTTACATTTGAGTCTGCCCCGGAAATCCGCGACCTGGTAATACCCTCTTTGCTGTCACAGCCATTTGTCGAGAATGCGGTTATCCATGGTGTTCGGAATATTAAGCGCAGAAGAGGACAGATAAACGTAACCTATACCCTAAACGGAAAAGACCTTATCTGTAATATCGCCGACAACGGAGTAGGGGTGAGGCGTTCTATAAGCAGTAAACGCGCCGATTCCATCGGTACAAAGCTATCCGAGCACCGCGTCAACTATTTTCGCTCAGGGATGGGAATTGATATTGAGCTCTCCATAGCGGACCTGTCGGATGGCGATGCAGATGAGGTGGGTACCAGAGTTACGATACTCATCAAAGATATTTTTCAATTACAGACGAATGAAGACAATGCTGAAGACACTCATAATAGATGATGAAGTAAGATCCAGGAGTGTATTGCGTGCAATGATATCGAAGTATTGCACCAATATCTTTATTGCAGGCGAAGCGGCAACCATCGAAGATGCCGTCCTGCTGATAAACGAGCACGACCCGGATCTTGTGTTTCTCGATGTGGAGTTGGGCCTGGGTACCGGTTTTGACCTGTTGGGACAGCTGCCGGAAATCAGATTCAAAACGATATTCATCACTGCCTACGACCATTTCGCGATCAAAGCAATAAAATGGTCGGCGCAGGACTACCTGCTGAAACCCCTGGACCCGCCGGAACTGATAGCGGCGGTAAACAAGCTTACACTTACCAGCGCTCAGGTGCAAAATCTGCCGGCAGCCAAGCCCGATTCCGGAGAAGTGAATGGTAAGCGCATCGGCTTGCCTACCATGGACGGACTCGTGTTTTTTGATATTGGCCAGATTGTCTGTTGCGAAGCCAAAGGTGCCTATACCGAATGCTCTTTTACGGACAACAAAAAGATCCTTGTGTCGAAACCGTTGCAGGTGTACGAGGCGATACTATTACCGCATGGTTTTTTCCGCGTGCATCATTCATTCCTCATCAACCTTGCCTGCGTAAAAGAGTATATCAGGGGGCGCGGCGGAATGGTTGTGATGAGTGATGGCAGTAATATACCTGTTGCTTCGCGCAAAAGGGATGAATTCCTGAAACACTTATTGCATTAGCGACACGACCGTGTTGTATTTGCGCACACCTGTTAATTGCCTGTTTTTTACGTTCCTTGCCCCGGCCATATTTGCTGTTGCAATGCAGGTAGTATTGCAGGCGGAATCCCGAAAAGCCAAATCAACGAGTAGGGGAAAATATTATAATCATGAAAGGAAGAAATTTATTCGCTACAGTTTTATTGCTTACGCCGCTTTTGGGCAGCGCTCAAATGTGGACGCGCTCGGGCTCAAATACATTTCTTACAAATTCCGGCGATTATGTCGGTGTAGGAAGCAGTGTCCCCACGTTTTCGGGCAATAAATTTGAAGTAGTATCCGGTGGCGTAATGTTTCGTTCTGCCCGCGGAGGGATGGTACGGTTTGAAAATCCTAATCTCGAGGAAGGAATGGCCGTTCAGACTACTTCAGGTACCCGCGCAGATTTTCGCGTGGACGGTTCGAGTCTGAAACTGGGATTTCATAATGCACTCACCGCGGTTCCTTCTTCCAATCTGATGTATGTGACAGGCGGTGGTAGTTTTGGCATTGGCCTCAATCCGGGAACTTCGACTTATAAACTGACCGTAAACGGCGATACAAAAGTTCAGGGATTTCTGGACGTTGACCCAGCTGCAACTCTGGTAAATTCATTCCGCGTAAGAGGAAATGTCACAAATGCACTGGTGGATATTCAAAGCTCAAACTCGGGTACTATTCCGGCAATCAGGGCTAAGACAGGTTTATTCGTTAACCGTACAGATGTTTCAGATGTAAATACCAGCGGCGCAGAAATTCATGGGCAAACAAATGGAATTGTTACGAGTGCTATTGTTACGGTAGACGCAGACGCAACCGGATTGAACGCAAAGAGTGTTACATCTAACGGCAACGCAACGGGTGTGTATGCAACAGGAGCAGGAAAAATATGCTACGGTGTTCATGGAAGAGGATCGGGACAGAATAGTACAAATGCTTACGGTGTATACGGATATGCCTGGAGCGGATTAGCTTCACCGAATGCGGTATATGGCGTTTACGGAGAAATTCCGGTGAGTCTTTGGAGCAAGGCAAACTGCTATGCGGGATTTTTTAGCGGCAACGTTTATGCCCGTGGTGATGTTTATGCTAATGCATTCTATCCTTTTTCAGATCAGAAACTGAAAAAGGACATACAGCAGCTGAGCGAGGGATTAAGTGTAATCGCAAAGCTGAAACCTTCTACTTATCATTTCCGTACTGACGAGTACGCGTTTCTGAATCTACCCGGAGAAAAGCAATATGGTTTCATTGCCCAGGAATTGGAAACGGTACTCCCGGAAGCGGTAAAGCAACTTGCAATAACCGAAAAGGATAATACCAGATTTGAATATAAAGCGGTGAATTACACAATGCTGATCCCCGTTCTCACAGCTGCGATCAAGGAACAACAGGAGCAGATAGAGCAACTGCGGAAAGACCTGGCAGCCGCAACCAGCGCCACAAATGCTGTTCCTGAAGTGAAGCAAACGATCAATGGCGCATTCCTTTCCCAGAACACCCCTAATCCGTTTACCCAGACAACTACCATCAGTTACCAATTACCCACGGACGCAAAAACAGCCGCAATAGGCGTTTATGATCTGAATGGTAAAGAACTGAAATTATACGATCTGGGAGCAGAGCGGGCAGGTTCTGTTACTATTGACGGCGGAAGCATGCAGCCGGGTATGTATGTGTATACTTTGCTGCTGAACGGCGTTCCCCACGAAACGAAAAAGATGGTACTCACATCTCACTGATCTTATCGCACGCTACACTCCGGCAGCGCAACCTGCAATAGGACCTGCACCGCAGGAGGTATCCGATAAAGAGTTTAAAACGATTTGCTTCCGGGCAAATCGTTTTTTTTATCAGCCTTTCTTAATCGTGATGTAGTTACCGATGTTCCGCTCCTCGTTCAGCGTATAGGAAGAAAGTGCGTTTGTATATTTCTTTTTCTTCCAGATACATTTATCACAGCTTTGCGCGGTATAGGCAAAATTATCAATCCGGTAATTTTTTCCGGTAGCCGGCACGAAAATCCTGTAAGCGTATTTCTGTTCCTGCAGTTCAACGATAGGATAAGTCAGGTAGTTTTCCATAGCCGCCACGGTGCTCGAATCCACGACGACAGAAAAGTTTGTTCGCGGTTGATACCGTACTACCAGGATCGTATCCAGATCGGTTTTGTCAAATCCGGAAAACTGAACAGGCTGTTCCTCGCTGAAAGTGCAATCGATGTGTTTGTTGCAGCAGGATGCCATCAGGGCACTGCATAGAAGCAGGTAGCATACGTTTTTCATAGGTGGGTGAAATTGTAATCAAGATACGTATTTTTATAAAGTGATCGCCTTTTGCGCATACTCCTCTCATGCCGGAGTCTGAGAAACGCACTGCGTTATTTTAATAAATCTTACTGCTATGAGAAGTTTTCTTACGCTGGTTGCTCTATTTGTTTTCCTTTCGTTCCGGGGTTTGGGACAACAGGACTATAACGGCTATTTCCGCGGGATGCTTACCGTACAGGAGCTGATTGCGGCTGAAGATTTCGGTGGCGCCTTAAATAAATACAGGCAGTTGTTCTCCCAGTACGACCGCGTATTTGCGAGTGATGCATTCAACGCCTGCCAGCTCGCTGCGTTTTCAGACACTGCTTCTTTTTCTTATTTCTATTACCATTGCGCACGCGCCGGTGTTCCCTGGAAGACACTCAGTGAGAACCGGTTTATAGGCCTGCATTTACCGCTGAGTCCGGATTCCGTTTACCTGGCAGGCAGAAAAATATTCAACGCATCTATTGACACGGCCTTACGTTCCGAATTTATGCGCCGTTACCGGAAAGAGCAGGATTCAAAAAATGACAGAAAAGAATTTGCCGCGGTTGTTTCGGATAATTTCAATCGCATTCTTGATCTGGCGCGTAAAGGACGCTTCCCGGATGAGCGGCTTATCGGCACAAACGACGAGCTGGAGAATGGGATGCTGCTTGCGACACTGAAACATCAACCCTGGTCTTTTATGATATTGCAGCCTTACATAAGCCAATCCATCCGCTCCGGAGGCTTGCAGCCGATAGGCGCTTATTATGTCTATGGTTTCAATCAGACGCGCACGGGCGTGCTGTATACCGATAAGCCCGGACCAGATACCTCGTTTTATAAAAAGCGGTATAATCTCGCTTTTGGTATGAGCTCAGATAATATCGCAGAAGTGGACCGCAACCGTAAGGCTGTTTACATATACAGTATTGCCACCCAGCTAAAACTCCGTGCGCTGAGCGAACGTTATGGTCTCGACTTTAAAGGCGATTATTAGGGGCTTCCCTTACTCACTTTATGCCTGTTAAAATAGACTTTTTAGTGAAAAAATGACTATTTTGCATATTATAATAGTCATATTGTGCTTCAGCAAACAGGTATCAAAGAGGTAAAGGTTTCGATTGGCAAACTGATCAGAACGTTACGCGAGCGGGAACGGCTTACGCAGGAACAGCTGGCGGAGCAGTTGGCTTTATCGCGACTCACCATTCAAAATCTTGAAGCCGGGAAGAATCCCACCATCGATACTTTACTGAAGGTACTGCAGTATTTTGAACTGCTGGAGGGGTTCGGTTCTTACATCGCTTCCGAAACGGCTAACAACAGCCAGCAATCCCTTTATTAATCTATGGCTAAGAACAACCTCATCACGTTATTCTGCTTCGACCGCGAGATCGGCCGCCTGGGATTCGATCCCGATAAAGGCAGCTCTTTTTTTCAGTACAATGCCGGTTTCCTGGCGAGCGAACAATACACCCGGTTGTTTCCGCTGATCTTCCGGCGCATCCGGCAAACGCAGGTATTCGACAAATACAATAATGATACGTTCCGCGGATTGCCACCGATGATTGCTGATTCGCTTCCCGATCTGTTCGGTAATATCATTTTCCGCACCTGGATGGAAAGCAGCAATCGCAGGCTTAGCGAAATTTCGGTGCTCGAACAGCTGGCCTATGTGGGCAACAGGGGTATGGGAGCGCTTGAGTATCGCCCGGCGCAGAACATTGCGGCCGGGGATACCATCAACATCGGCGAAATAGCCGGTATTGTAAGCCAGGTGCTGGACCAGAAAAGCCGGACAGGTGCACCACAGCTGAATCATGCGGCATTGCTGAATATTTTTAAGATAGGAACTTCTGCCGGAGGTATGCGACCCAAGATCCTCATTGCCGAGCATAAGACCACGGGAGCAATCATCCCCGGTGATATTGTGGTCAGTGACGCATATCAACATTACCTGGTAAAGCTCGGGATAGACAACGAAAGCAGCTACAGTCGCGAAGCCGTGGAATATGGATACTACCTTACAGCTTTGCATGCGGGTATCGATATGATGCCTTCGCGTATGATAGACGGACGCCACTTTGCAACCCTGCGTTTCGACAGGCAGCAGGGTAAGAAGAAACATGTGCTCACCGCATCGGGACTTACCGGATGGGATTACACCGATCCCAAAGTGTCCGCTTATGAGCAACTGTTTGATCTCATGCTGTTCTTAAAATGTCCGCATAAAGACATGAGTCAGTTGTTCCGCCGGATGGTGTTCAATGTCGTATTCGCCAATCATGACGATCACCTGAAAAACCACAGCTTTATTTACGACGAAGCCAACGATAGCTGGCAGCTCGCCCCGGCCTACGATCTTACCTACTCGCTGAATCCCGAGCTGAATATAAAGACCCGCTCACGCGCATTGTCCGTGAATGGCAAACGCAATAATATCCTGTCCGGAGATCTTGCCGCGATTGCGGAGCGATATACTATCCGCAATTTTAAAGGCATTGTAAGCGACGTACAGAATGCCATTTCTTTCTGGGAACAAAAGGTTGCCGAACAGGGAGTTCCGGAACACATCATCCGGTCGATGCTGGAGCATTTTACCCGTTTTATTTAACAGAAATCCACTGCCGGAAGGACATCCTCATTTTGGATACATCTTCACGCGTTTTGCACACAGCCGGCGCAGGCAGCGTGCGGACCTTTGTGTCCTCAATCAATCAAAATATAAAATTTATGACACAACAAAACAGGCAGGAGAAGGTATGGTTCATTACCGGTTCGTCCCGCGGATTCGGTCGTGTATGGGCAATGGCAGCTCTTATGCGCGGAGATAAAGTAGCCGCCTCAGCACGCCGCCTCAGCAGCATTGCCGATCTGAAAGAACGCTTCGGCGATCAGGTGCTCACGCTGGAACTGGATGTGACGAATCATGAGCAGGTGCGGGAAGCGGTGTCGGCAGCACATACACATTTCGGCAGATTGGATATAGTGCTCAATAATGCGGGCTATTCGCTTGTGGGTACAATTGAAGAGTCGAGCCCCGAAGAGATACGTGCCATGTACGAGACCAATGTGCTAGGGCCGGTTGCGGTGATACAGGCAGCGCTGCCGCTGCTGCGTGCGCAAGGATACGGACATATCCTGGGCACGTCCAGTAACCTGGGTCATGTGGTGTTGCCGGTGATCGGCTACTACTGCTCCTCCAAATGGGCATTCGAAGCTATCCACGAGAGTCTTGCAGCGGAGGTGAAACAATTCGGCATTAAGGTGACCATTATTGAGCCCGGAGCTTACGCCACCGAATTCGGCAGCCAGGAGTCGCTGAAGTTTGCAGCAGGCATGGACATTTACGATACGTTCAAAAACGAATTTTTCGGTCAACTGGGCACGCTCGAGCGCGGCAATCCGGAAGCTACGCCGGAAGCGCTGTTTGCAGTGGTTGATGCAGAAAATCCGCCCCTGCGTTTCTTCCTCGGGAAGCACAATCTCCCCTGGGTGCGGGAAGCTTATGCCGACCGTATGCAGACCTGGGAAACCTGGCAGGAAATTTCCGATGCTGCACAGGGAACAGCACCGCAAGCCGCACAGACGCATTAAATTTGATAACCGGAGAACGCAGCCGTTCCGCAATACGGATACGGCTGCGTTTTAAAAAAGCAAGCGAAGCATGAAAAAGGAAGAAGGTATCCGCTACAAATTCAAATCTATAGCCGACGCGCACCGCATATTCGGGTTGCCTGCACCCCGGCATCCGCTCATCAGCATGGTCAAGGGGGCACCTGCCAATATTGAAGCCATGCGCGGACCGCATGTGCTCAACTTCTACAAGATCGCCTACAAGGAAACCGTAGGCGGTAAACTACGCTATGGGCAGCATTACTACGACTTCGATGGCGGAGGCCTGCTTTTTGCCGCACCCAACCAGATACTCGGAAGCGTGAGCGACGAATCGCTGGCCGCCTGCTCTTCCTATACGCTGCTCATTCACCCTGATTTTCTGCTGGGTTATCCGCTTGCAAAAAAGATGAAAGAGTACGGATTCTTCTCATATGCTGCCGATGAGACATTGCACTTATCCGATGAAGAGCGCGAAACGGTTCTCTCCCTGATGAAGATGATAGAAACAGAGCTGAACAGCCGTATCGACGATTTCAGCCAGGATGTGGTGATTGCCCAGGTGGAGCTGCTCTTCACTTTTGCCAATCGCTTTTACAAACGTCAGTTTCTCACACGCAAAGCCGTACACAGCGATCTGCTGCAGCGGATGGAGGAGCTGCTGAACGGGTATTTTAACGATGAAATGCTGTTGCGGAAAGGCGTTCCCACAGTGGCTTACCTGGCCACGCAGCTGAATGTATCCCCCAGCTATCTCAGTGACATGCTGCGCTCACTTACGGGGCAGAATGCACAGCAGCATATACACGACAAGCTTATAGAAAAGGCAAAGGAAATGCTTTCGGTTACCAGTCTTTCGGTGAGTGAGGTTGCTTATGCGCTCGGCTTTGAATATGCACAGTCGTTCAGCAAACTGTTTAAGAACAAAACACAGCAATCGCCGCTGGCATTCCGGCAGCAGTTCAACTAAAAGCCCTGGTTATTCCGCAGGCGGATCTCTTCCTCCGTTCGGGGCAGCAGCTTATCCAGCGTAAGGAGTGCTTCTGCCTGCACCTGGTCGATGAAGGGACGCAACTGCCTGTCGTATGCGTCAAATACCGCAGCCAGGTCATCACCGTGCGTTGCAAATGCATCACACAGCGCCGTTGCGCCTATTATGGCGAGCGATCCGCCCATGCCCGCTGCCGGAGAAGCACAATAGGCCGCATCTCCGGCCAGCACCACACGTCCTCTGGCCCAGCGAGCCATCTTCACCTGGCAGAATCTGTCGAAGTAAAACGAACGGGATTGCAGCAGTTCCTGCAACAGCTCGGGCGTACGCCAGCGTACCCCGGCAAATTGCTCCCTGATGATCTGCTGCTGTTGTTCGCTGTTGCGGAAGTCGTAGCTGATCTCCGTCTCCGGCCGGAACGTAAAAATGATATCCGTCTTTTTATTGTAAGCATATAAAGCCACACCTTTATCCGGTTCTGCATACAGTTGGTAACACCCTTCCGGTATCAGCAGTTTGTTTACAATAGCGATGGCAAAATATTGTCCCGGGAAATGCACAAAGTCCTCCTCCGGTCCGAACCACAGCCTGCGCACAGGTGAGTGCACACCATCGCAGCCCAGTACCAGGTGGAACTGTTCCTGCATACCGTCGCGCAGCTGCACCTCCATGCCATCCGTGGTTTCCGTCATTGTGCTGATGCTGTTGCCGAACAGGAAGCGTACCTCATCCTTCACCAGGTCGTACAGCATGTGGAGCAGCAGATCGCGCTCTATCTCAAATTCATTGTCCGGTTTCTTTTCCAGTTGCAGGCACAGCTCCGTTACATCATCGGCATTCTTGAATTCCCATTTTTCGGGACCGATCCTGTTGGCTTTAATCGCATCCAGCAGTCCCATGCGGCGCATAATGTCCACCGTATCATCTTTTATATCCACCGGGGTGCCGCCCATCTTCAGGAATGGTGCAGTCTCCGCCACGGTTACCTGGTAGCCCAGGCGGTTCATCCAATAGGCAGCGGTAAGTCCGGCAAAGCTTGCACCGGAGATCAGCACCCGTTTTATTTGTTGTGTCATAAGCAGTCAGGAACAGGAAGTTCACAGATGCAAAAGTCTGCCTTTACCCGGATTGCGACAATAGCGAATGAAAGTAGTTATTGGACTAAACGTGGTTTTTGCTCCGGAACGTCAGCGCGCTCATGCCTGTGGCTTTGGTAAACAACCGCGAGAAATAGGGATAGTCGGTATACCCGAGCTCAGATGCGATTTCCTTTACCGATTTGCCGGTGTGGAAGAGCAGACGCTTTGCTTCCAGTACAATGCGATCCTGTATCTGCTGCGAAGCAGACAGGCCGGTGGCGTGGCGCACACACTCGTTCAGATACGGTACGGAGATGTGCAGCATATCTGCATATGCCGCAGGCCGTTTCAGCGTTTTGTAATGCTCGTCCAGCAACTGTTTAAAGGAATTTGCTATCTGGGTCTGCCGCGATGCATTGCCCTGGAGACGGTCTTGTTTGCTGAGCAGGGATGCAATGTAGGCCACCAGCGTATTGCAGCTGTCGCGCAGCAGGGCATCGTGCAGCCTGTTTCCTTTGTCCGCGGCAATACGCAGGCAGAGCGCGCATATGTCCGACAGCATGGCAAGTTCTGCTTTGCCCGGCCGTAGCGGCAGTGCAGGGGATAGCTGTTCCAGTAATGCTGCATAGCCTGTGTGCAGCTGATCATCGCCGATAGCCAGCGAGCAGACCGTGATGTTTTTAAAATCAAGGATCCGGTGCACCTGGCTGGGATGCATATACACGATGCAGGGCGCTTTAAGAAGGTGTTCGCGGAAATCGATCTCCATCACCAGAGCGCCACGCTCGAGGAAGTGGAACGTATGTCCTTCATCGCGGTGCGCCTGTGTGGCTTCCTCGTATTGCTGTGCCGATACAAAATCAGCCTTGCTGATCACAGACCTGTCTATCATGATTCCCGATCCGATGCCATCGGTCAGTGAGTTTACAGGTATGTTGCGGGAGCGTACGGGCATGGGTGTTCAGAAGGAGAAAGGTAGCGGATAAGCGAGTTTTAAATGTACATCTATTTTGATATTTTAGCGGTATCACTAAATCTGATTTACATGTCTGTAAAGCCTGAGCAATCAACCTATCCCGTGAATAGACTGATAATTGTGGGTAATGGTTTTGATTTGGCTCATAATTTGAAAACCAGGTATTCGGATTTCCTGGATTACTTTTGGAGGACATTTTGCGATACACTTGACCATCCGTTTATTTCTTTAAATATTCCGGAGGAATGTAAAATGCGGATGCAGTGTTATTCTTCACTTGAAGATATTTGCAAAGAATTTGCTCTTCGGCTCAATACTCAATTCTACGATAGTGGCGGAGGTCAAATTAATTTTAAAGGAACATCCTTCTCTATTACTTTTTTAAACTATTTTTTTCTGACACTTTGTCGTGAACAGGCACTTGAGAATTGGGTGGATTTTGAAATTGCATATTATCGGAAGTTAAAGGCTTTAGCTAGAGATGCTAAATCACCAGAGAAAAATATAGCAACCCGAATAAGAATTTTAAATCGCGATGTCGAGGCAATCTTGTTTGAGTTTAGCGAGTATCTCAGAAGGATTATTCCGGAAGGTAACATTGCTAACAACATATCAGCTATGTGTAAACTTTTTGATAACCCTTATTTAGATGAGTCTCAAGAAGGCAATTTCCTCAGGGAATTTTCAGCAAAAAATTTGCGTAAGCACAATATCAGGCGAGAAGAATCTTTACATAATATGCCTTGCCAGGCGTTCAGAGATACCTTAATTCTCAATTTTAATTATACACCTACGGTTAAGACTTATTTACATCGTTCTGACTATGCAAATGTTGTACATATTCATGGAGATATCTATGATTCAAACAACACGCCGATATTAGGCTTTGGGGACGAAAACGATGACGATTATAAGCTGCTCGAAAATTTAAACAATAACGACTTTTTAAAGTTGATCAAATCAGTTCATTATCCTCGTTCAGCAAACTATAAAAAGTTATTTGATTTCATCGATTCCGATGCATTCCAGGTACAACTTATGGGACACTCTTGCGCTTTATCAGACAGAACATTGCTGCAGTCGATTTTTGAGCACGACAACTGTGCTTCCGTAAAAATATTTTATCACAAAAAACAACGTCCTCTTCCAAATGAGGATGCAGACGATTTTAGTTTTCTGGTCAGAAATATAAGCAGACATTTTTCTGATAAAAAAATGATGAGAGATAAACTCGTTAATAAGGAATACTGTTCAATACTGCCGCAAAATAATAGTTGGGGATGATTGCCCAGTAGGTTGGCCGTGAAGTGGACCAAATATCTTAACTCCAACTTTACTATTGCCGGATGCCCGCGGCCTGGAACACAGTTTGCTTTATTCATAACTCAACCGTCTTAGTCCGGAACATACGGCGCTCAGCTTCGAAGTGTACCGGGGGAGTGCGGAACATAGCCCGCTTAGTTCGGAGCTAAACCCTGTTTAGGTCGGAAGTACCCCCCGGGGGTACAGAGCCGGGTCAGCTCAGTTCCGCACTCCGTCAGCCTGGTTCGGAA
Source organism: Rurimicrobium arvi (assembly GCF_039540495.1). Classification (NCBI taxonomy): domain Bacteria; kingdom Pseudomonadati; phylum Bacteroidota; class Chitinophagia; order Chitinophagales; family Chitinophagaceae; genus Rurimicrobium; species Rurimicrobium arvi. Next base: position 229,614 of record NZ_BAABEZ010000001.1, read on the forward strand.
CTAAACCCAATTGAGTTCGGAAGTCCCCGGGGTGGGGTCTGCAACTCGGCCGTCTTAGTTCGGAAGTCCCCCGGTGGAGTTCAGCGCTCAGTCAGCTCAGTTCAGCACTCAGCCGACTTAGTTCCGGAGTAGGAGGGGGACTTCCGAAGTGGGGGTATAGGGTAGTGTAAAAGAATACGCTATGCTTTGCGTGTTGGCCAGGAGTGAATGCTTTACCCGAAAACAGCACGCCACCAGGTGAAAAATTTATCTGATAGTGCCGGATTTGCTGCCTATTTGCGCCAATCTTGCAAATATCGCAATAAAAATAGGAGCGTATAAAGTCATATCATACATTTGAGCTTCCTTGGTAGTGTTTAACTACCCATACACCGCATATATATAATTGGGATTTGTAAAGAAAAAGCCTGAGAGATTTTTTTTCCAGTATTTTTCAATTTTGTAAATATTTTATATCTGCCTGAATGGTCTAATAATGAACTACCCTAAATATGATTTAAATGTATCTAGCGAATCAGATTTGTATGAATTTTACAGTGAAGGGAATAATGGAGTAATAAGGAAACTGATTGCATTCTCTGCTACTCAATATTCAGAATTATATAATTTAGCCTTTGGTGACGCAACAGATAGCGATGACGTTGATGATACAGTTGAGTCAAAAAATGGAGACAGGGATAAAGTATTAGCAACTGTAGCCGCATCGGTTTATGAATATACATCAAACTATCCCAATAGAAATATATTCTTCGGAGGAAGTACACCGTCCAGAACTAGGCTATACAAAATGGTGATAACGAAAAATTATGATGAAATAGTTTCAGACTTCGATATATTTGTATTGTATAATGATGGCATTGAAGGAAGTTTGCTTAAACGAGAGCATTTTAATGTAAAAGCTGAGTATAAGAATTGTGTAGGATTTATAGTTCAAAGAAAACTTCAAAACATTTAAAAAATGAAAAACGCTATAAAAAAGCCAAAAGGTGCTGGGGAAAAGTTCGGAATTAAAATAACAGTAGATAAGAAACTTGATCCCGTTTCAAAAAAGCCATTATTTGCAAGCAAGCTTGATAGGGTTAATGCTATAATCGCTTCTTTACAACACGCACATTAAGGTTAACGATTGTAATAACAATTAAATAGAGGGCATAGGCCCTCTATTTCTTTTGCATTAATCTATCATTTGTAAATGAACAGACGGCCTTCCTCAATGGGAGGCCGTTTTAATTGGTATTGTTCTATCGGCGGCTGGAGCGATTCGCTTTGTGGTGAGAAGTGCCTGCCCTTATGCGTCCTTGCGAGACGCGCACATCCGGGAGCGCAGGAGCGTCGAAGCAATCTCCTTTTGCGTCTGCAATTTGCGGATCAATCATTCCGGTTACAGTAACCCATTTATATCGAAAGAAGTAGGAAATAGCGTTCCCCCTGTGCAAATACCACGCGCTGGAAATCCGCTTATTGCGTATTGTGCAATAGAAAAATAGCTGATAGTCAGTATGTTATGTGGTATTCTGGCACGATCCTTGCATAGTAGAGTGCTAAACTATAATCAAATGGCTCTTGTAAACTCCAACCGTGTAAACGCGGTAATCGACGAAGGAAATCTCATTACTATCAAGTCGCTCTTTCAGCAGATAGCTGCTTTGATGCCCATGCTTGTAGGGCTTACTGCGGACGAGCGGCAGCGGCTGCCAAAGATCAATGTATCCAACAAAGCATTTACCGAAGACGCTTTCCGGATTTTGCGCAACAACGCCTCTTTCTTCCCGGGTTTTCTCAATCCCACTTTCATGAGCTACGATCTTACCCTGTTTCAGCAGTTGGACGAACTGGCTACCATCAGTCGGCAGCTCACCGAACGTATTACGGATACCATGACGCTTGCCGGTAACGAAGCTTATGTAAGTGCTCTGAGCGTGTACCGCCTTTCAGAAGCGGCCGCACTGGCAGGAATGCCGGGTGCCGACGAAGCCCGCCGCCAGCTGAGCATGCGTTTTTCCGGCCAGGGCAGCAGCGCGGAAGACAACAGCATTAACGAGGACGCGACCAGTAATCCGGTTAAATAATTTGTGAATTGAAACTACACAGGAATGGGGGGCTCAGCCCTCCATTCTTTTTTTGCAACAGATGATAGCCTCAGGGGCAAATCTGGTACACATCCACCTTAAAAACCAAATTCAGAATTTCTTCCAAATTCATACGGAACTTTAGCGCATGAAAGTGCTCATCATCGAAGACGAGCCGGAACTCTCACAGAGTATCGGCACTTATCTGTCTGCACAGGGATATGTCTGCGATTTTGCCGGGTCTTATAACGCAGGACTTGAAAAAGTGGAGCTGTTCCGGTACGATTGTATCCTCCTGGATATGATGCTGCCCGGCGGAAGCGGTATGAAACTGCTTGATGAGATCAGGAGCGAGCAACGCAACGACGGCGTGATCATCATTTCTGCGCGCGATGCACTCGACGATAAAATACAGGGTTTGCACTCCGGTGCAGACGATTATCTTACCAAGCCATTCCATCTTCCGGAGCTCGCGGCGAGGGTGTATTCGGTGATACGCCGCAAGCAGTTTGCCAACAACAATATTATCCGGATCAATGAACTGCGGATAGACCTGCCTGCCAGATCTGTACAGGTGCATGGGCAGGTGGTGGCGCTGACGAAAAAGGAATTTGACCTGCTGCTGTATTTTATCGGCAACCGCAACCGGGTGATCTCTAAAAGTGCACTTGCAGAACATCTTTCGGGCGACATAGCCGATATGCTCGACGATCACGATTTCGTGTACGCACACATCAAGAATATGAAACGTAAGCTAATCGATGCCGGCTACGAAAATTACCTGAAAACCGTTTATGGAACAGGCTACAAATGGGAAATGCCTGGCTGATATGAAACGATTACTTGCCAAAACAACAAAGCCGTTGGTGATCTGGGTGTTGCTCTCGCTGCTGGTGAGCATCCCGGTGTACTACTATGTTGTGGATACCGTATGGCTTTCTGAGCTGGACGAACACAATGAGATAATTGCCGACAAAACGGTGCACTCCCTCAACAGGATGCATTTGTCTGCGGCGGAGCTGGACTCAGGGGTTGCATTGTGGAACAGGATACAGCCCGGAACCAATATTGAGAAGTTGCCAGCCGCTTTGCCTGTGTCCGATTCGGTATATACCCTCGAACAATTACGCAGTTATGCACCTCAGCAAAAACCGGACAGGTTCCGGTGCCTGCGCAAACGGGTGGAGATAAAGGGTGCTTCATACCTCATCACTGTATCCACCAATGTAGAGGAAACACGGGAGACAATAGCCGCCATAGCCCTCACCACTGCTTTTTTCTTTTTGCTCATTGTGAGCGGTATACTGTTGCTCACGCGCCGGCTATCGCGCCGGGTATGGCAACCCTTCCATCATACGCTGGACCAGTTGCGCGCGTTTCATCTCGGAAAGGAAACCGCAATACAGTTTGCTCCTACAGACATTGCTGAGTTTGACGAACTGAACCGAAGTGTACAGGAGCTTGTCTCTCATTCGCTTTCGGTATACCGTGCCCAGAAGGAATTTACGGAAAATGCCGCCCACGAGCTGCAAACACCGCTGGCCGTGCTGAAAAACAAGGTGGATATGCTGTTGCAGGATAAAGACCTTACACAAAGCCAGTATGCTATTGCGGAAGATATGAATCGTGCGCTCGCTCGGAGCAGCCGCATCAACAGGAATCTGTTGCTGCTCGCCAGAATAGAAAATGGTCAGTTCTCGGATATGTCTGTTATACACCTCAACGGAATGGTGTATGAGCAGACAGCTATGTTGCAGGATCACCTGCGCTCACATCAGCTGGAGCTCACCTGCAATATGAGCGCAGAGGGGTATATAAGAGCGAGCCGCCACCTGATGGAGCTCCTGCTCAATAATCTGCTTGTGAATGCACTGCGCTATACTCCGGCGGGCGGTAGTATCGTGATCACCCTTACCGGCAATAGCCTTGATATCGCCAATACCGGTATGCATGCATTGGAGAGCGAAGGGTTGTTCCGCCGGTTCTCCAGTCAGCACGCAGATAATAGCGGCAATGGTCTGGGTCTGGCTATCGTAAAGGAAATAGCCCACTTCCATCACCGCGATGTACGCTACAGTTATGCCGACGGCATGCACCACTTCACGCTGCTCCTGTAGCAGGTTCAGAATTTCTGCCAAATTACCTGTCACCTTTGTCTCCGGGTTTCTTTCCATAAAGCGACGAAGACATGAACAAGCATAATGGCACCGGCATAAACAGTCTGCTACAGGCCGGCAAGCGCATAATCACTGCTGTGCTGACACTATCAGGCACATCTGCACTGGCTCAGGTGCAGGAAGTTACTATTTCAGGAACGGTGAAGAACAGTTCGGATAAGACCATTCTCGCTTATGCATATGTAGTGCTGAAGCGGGCTGCCGATACGGTGTTTGTAAGCGGTACCACCACAGATGAGAGCGGACGCTTTACCCTGTCTGGTATCAAACCGGGGAACTACAGGATTGAATATACCTATCCGGGATTTACACCGCTGCACCAGCCGCTTTTCGTCGGAAGTCTCTCTCCGGTGCTGGAGCTTTCTGCCGCAGGTTTGCAGGAAAGTGGCGCAGTATTGCGCGAGGTACAGGTGAGCGGAACAAAGGTGCCTGTAAGCAATGCGATGGATAAAAAGACGTACAGCGTTGCTGACAATATCAGTCAGGCAGGGGCTTCCGTATTGCAAAGCATGCAGAACCTCCCGGGAATTACGGTGCAGGACGGTAAAGTACAACTGCGCGGAAGCGACAAAGTGGCGGTGCTGATAGACGGCAGACAAACTGCGCTCACCGGATTCGGCACGCAGTATGGACTGGATAATATCCCCGCGTCGGCAATAGATAAGATCGAGATCATCAATAGCCCTTCGGCCAAATACGACGCTAACGGGAATGCGGGGATCATCAATATCATCATGAAGAAAAGCGACGAAGCAGGACTGAACGGTAAAGTTGGTTTTACGACCGGGGCCGGTGCTCTTTGGGTAAAGAAGCAAAACCTGCCCACCATCCGCCCTCAGTACACGATTACACCTAAGATCAATCCTTCGCTGTCGCTGAACTACAGACACAAAAAGGTAAATGTATTCCTGCAGGCAGATAACCTGTATACCCAAACGCTGAACAAGAACGAATTTGTGACCCGTACCTACGACGATGGCACCGTCATTCATTCTCAGCTGAAACGCAACCGGAACACCAACTTCCTGAATACAAAAGCAGGTGTGGACTGGAATATCAATGACTTCAACACACTTACCGTGTCGGGACTTTATGGAAGCGAAAAGATAACGGATCACGGAGACGAACCTTTTTTCAACCGAGATATGTCTCAGCGCATCAGGCTCTGGCAGTTCCTGGAAGATGAGCTGAAAACAACCGTGATGGGAACTGCTTCTTTGCAACACCGGTTCCGGCAGCCCGGGCATTTGCTGCATGTGGGCTTTAATTACACCTTTCACCGCGAAGACGAAAAATATTACTACGACAACTATCTCACTGGCTCCTCGGGTACGGATGCCTTCCGCCTGCTCTCCGACGAACGCGTGTACGACTTCAGTGCGGATTATGTACGGCCGCTTCAATACGGGCGGTTCGAGGCGGGAGTCAAGCTGCGCGACCGGAACATTCCCACGGATATGCACTTTATACCCGGTCAGAATTCCGTGCTGGACAGCAATGCCGGCGGATGGGCGACCTACCGTGAACTCATCCCGGCTGTATATGGCAATTACGTGATAGAACGACCGGAGTGGGAAGCGGAGCTGGGTATGCGTGTCGAATATGTGCGCATTCAATACGATGTGAATCCGGGACATAATACGTACAAAAGCGACGGGTACAATTACACGCAGCCTTTCCCCAACCTTCGGCTGGCTTATAAAACGGGTGATAACGGCAGACTTTCCTTTAGCTATAACAGGAGGGTAGACAGGCCTGCGGAAGTGGATATCCGCATCTTCCCGAAATATGATGATGCCGAAATCATCAAAGTAGGAAATCCAGGCCTGCGTCCGCAGTTTACCAATTCACTGGAGCTCGGCTATAAGCATACCTGGAACGGGGGGTATATATACGGAGCTGCGTACCATCGTTTTGCCGACGGTACGATCACGCGCATATCGGCTATTGTACCGGGAAGCACGCTCGTATACGCTGTTTTTCAGAATGCGGGCAAAAGCTACAATACAGGTGCAGAACTGGTATGGGATCAGAAAATTTCCAAATCCTATTCGGTAAGCGTAAACGGAAATGTATACCGCAACCAGATCAATGCTTTTTCGGTAGTAAACGAGTATCCCCAACCGACGCCGTTTTCGGCATCTATGCAGACTATGTTCTCCGGTAACCTGAAGCTGAACAATAAGTTCCATCTGGCACACGGTGTGGACGCGCAGCTTACAGCTGTTTACCTCGCACCGGATATTGTTCCGCAGGCACGCACGGGGGCGAGATTTACATTGGATGCAGGCGTCAAAAAGAAAATACAGAAGGGCCGCGGCGAATTATTTATCAATGCCACGGATCTGCTCAATACCATGGTGATCAGGAAACAGGTTACCGGGGTAGGCTTCCGCTACACCAGCGATGACTATTATGAGACGCAGGTGATCCGTATCGGGTATAACTATAAATTCTGATTGGAGTGCCGTGCTAAGCCACTGCGGGGAGGCTTTCCCATATCGGTAAAAAAAGTACAGTACGCGGTACTTAGTTCCGTGAAAAAACGGGATATTACAATCAGATCGCTTACCGCTCAACCACGTTATTCCGTGCAATCATTTCCGCAACAACAGAAGCTCTACGGGCTGGATCACCTGCGTGCAGCAGCTATATGCTATGTGTTCCTGTTTCATTATTTTATCCTCAGTGGTGGCGAACCGGCCTGGCTTCCGGGCTTCGCAGCATTTGGATGGTCTGGTGTCGATCTGTTTTTTGTGCTGAGCGGCTACCTCATTGCTTCCGGATTGTTCCGTCAGATTGCAGACACGGGCCACTTCAGTGTAAGGGATTTTTTCATCAGGCGCGTGTTCCGCATCATCCCTGCTTATCTTGCCACGCTCGCGTTGTATTTCTGTGTCCCGCTTTTCCGTGAAAAAGAACAATTACCCCCGCTCTGGAAATTTCTCACATTCACACAAAACTTCGGTCTCGATCTTCGTCATTACGGTACGTTTTCACATGCGTGGTCGCTGTGCGTGGAAGAACATTTTTACCTGCTGCTTCCGCCCGTATTGCTGTTGCTGCTGCGCCTTCACCGTTTCAAAAGGGCCTATTGGCTTCCTTTGCTGCTGCTGTTTTGCGGGATCGCTCTGCGGCATTACAGCTATCAGTCCTGCTACCTTCCCTATGCCGCGCAGGAAGATGCAGGCGTGCAGTGGTACCGCTATGTATATTACCCCAGTTACAACCGGCTGGATGGTTTGCTCGCAGGCGTATCTGTAGCAGCCGTCTGGCATTTTGTACCCGCAGTACGCGAACGACTGTGCCGCTATGGCAACCTGATGTTTGTGCTGGGTATTGCAGTGCTGGTAACAGCGGCACATGTGTGCGTCGACCCTTTGAGCTATACGGCTTCCGTATGGGGGTTCCCGCTGGTGGCGCTGGGCTATGGCTGTGTGCTGCTGAGCGCTTTATCTCCATCGTCTTTCTTATACCGTTGCCGCGCACGCTTCACTGCTTTTATTGCGGCAATATCGTACAGCATATATCTTACCCATAAAGGCATCATACACATTACGCATCAGTTTCCCGGTGCAGAGGACTTAAACCCCGGATTGCTGTTGCTGATCAGTGCAGCTGTGTCTATAGCCGCAGCATGCGTGTTGCACGTATTGGTAGAGCGACCATTTATGCGTTTGCGCGGGCGTATGCTGCAACGCTGATTGCTTATGTTCAGATAGTGCTGCTGTTCCCTTTATAGCCGCGGAACACGCATCCATCTGCTGTATGGCACTATTGCACTTTCACCAGTATGCCGTTACCGTTGAGGTTGTGGATCATCACCCTTCCCGGTAATAAAGCCTGCTCATTTACCAGTTTCGTTATTCCGCGGGTGATACCGAACGCATAATCGTTAAAGACGATCACACCGCCCGTGGCAAGTCTCGGCCATACCCAGTTCACAACGTCAAGCGCCGACTGATAGGTGTCCACATCAATATGGCAGATTGAGAAATGCTCACCTTCAATTGCGCTGCCGGTATCTTCCGGGAATATGCCTTTCAGCAAAGTGATGCGATCCACAGAAAAGCTTTGGATCAGGCCAGCCACAAACTGTACGGAAGTATCGGCGTGCTCGCCTCCCTCGTAAAAATTATCGGCGCGGCTTTGTTTTACCACACCGCTGAAGGTGTCGCAGGCCCATATGCGTTTTTTGGATTGCAGCATCTGCAGCTTTTTGCCCATCAGTATACTGGTGGAGCCACGCCATACGCCCACTTCGAGGATATCGCCGGGAATGGATTCCATGCGTCCCACAAGTGACCAGAGTTCCCAAGCCTGGTAACGGTTCACGAGGGAATGAGGTCTCACTTTCCGGTACAGATCTCTGAATGTATCGTCGGTAATCCACGGAGCATAGGTGGCGGCGGGTACCAGTATGTGATAGGGTTTCTTCAGGATGGACGCCCAGGTGTAGAAAGGTGTGCCCATCAGCCGCGCCACACTGAAGCTGAGCGTGCTTACGATTCGTTGTATTTTCATGAAAAGTTTTTTAGAACCTGTTAAAGATGCGAAGGATGATAGGCGGGATGAACAACCGCAGACGATCACGGAATTTGCTTACATCTTTACGCACCCCGCTTCGTCCCACAAAGAGCGTGTTGTGTTTGGAACCGTTCTGAGAAAGTTCTTCGTCCGGTCGGCCATTCGTGTAGTAGTATATAGCCATCGAACGGCGGTTACGATCCTCAGGACAGGTGAGGGGATCGGGGTGACCATGATACGAATCACTGGTGGTGGAGAAGATCACTACACGGTTAAATACCGGCAGCACACGGCTTGTGCAGTGTTTCATTTCTTTGTCCCAGAATTCGAAGTGCCCCCCGTATCCTTCCTGCCAGTCTTTGTTTAAAAATACCAGCAGGTTCACCCGTCTGTCCAACCCCGTATCGTTATGCTTATTGAAGTCTGCATGAATTTTCAGATAGCCTCCCGGCTTCGTTGCATGAAATCCTCCGCCGGCAAAGTGCGGATCGGGTATCAGCGTTTCTTTTATGCCGGTAAGCTCCTGAAGAAAATCCAGCATTTCTTCGGCATTCAGAAAGCGTGCCAGTCTTTTGGAGCATTCCCCGAACAGCGACTCTCCCTTTGTAATCGCTTTCTTCTCGTTTGTGTTGGAAAAGCTCCGTACTTCTTTTGCCTTATCCATATCCGGGAACTCCTGAAGTACGCGCTCCAGAAAATCCGGATCAAAGAAATTGTCGATGACCACGTGCCTGACCGGATCGGCCGACTGGTACGTTTTTCCCAGTGTTTTTCCGAGCGTTTTCAGGTCCATATCCCGGCTGAGAATGGGAAGATCTTTTTGCGAACACAGTAATGGATTGCACATAATTTTTCATGGTTTTTGATTCGGTCAGGTATGGGTGTAACACGTCCGCTTTCAGCGGATTCAGCCGGCTATGAGATAGTCTGCTGCTTTTTTCTCAACAGTAAATTGTAGTGTATTAAGATTGACGATGCGCGCGGACGATCTGTTAGTAACCGTGTTTTATTTTTTTAAAATTGATGGGTCATTCAGCAGCTTTATGCCGCTTGTGTGTTAGCTGTTCCTGCTTCTGAAAAACATGCTGCAGATGTGTTTTACGGGCAAATGGGAATTATATAAACTGCCGCAGCGCATCGGAGAAAAAGCCATAAACCGTTTTGAGGTCTCTTTGTACTGTAATTAATTTTTAATTCTAAACCGATAATTTTATGAGACAACCATCAGGAAATGGCCGTGGTTCTTCGAACAGCAGCCGTAACTACAGCTCTAACCGCGGAGGAAGCAATTCAAATCAGGGACGTCGCTACAACGACAATGACGACAATTATGATCGCGACGAAGATTACGATCAGGACGACTACGATGATCAGGACGATTATGAAGATGATGACTATGATCAATACGACGAATACGATGAGTATGACGATGAAGACTATGACGATGATGATTACGATGACGAAGATTATGACGACGAAGACGAAGATGATGAAGACTATGATGACGAAGATTACGATGACGAGGATTACGATGATGAAGACTATGACGATGAAGATTACGACGACAACCGTGGCGGTCGCTCCGGACGTGGTCAGGGTAATGGCGGCGGACGCGGATTTGCCGGCATGGACCGTGATGAGGTTCGTCGCATAGCTGCTAAAGGCGGTCGCGCATCACATGGCGGCGGTCGTGGCGGTTCTTCTTCCTCCTCTTCTTCACGTGGCGGACGCGGCGGATCTTCTTCCGGTGGTTCTTCACGCGGTGAATCATCCCGTGGTGGTGGATCATCCCGCGGCGGTAGTTCTTCCTCTTCCGGCCGTGGCGGTCAACGCAACAGCGGAGGCCGTGGTTTTGCGAGCATGGATCGTGAAGAAGTACGTCGCATAGCTGCTAAAGGTGGTCGTGCATCACATGGCGGCGGACGTGGTAATTCTTCCTCTTCTTCAGGCAGTCGATCTCAGGGTTCTTCCTCTTCACGCGGTGGCAACTCCGGAGGTTCTTCACGTGGCAACAGCTCACGCGGTGGTAACAGCTCATCCGGACGTGGTTCCTCTTCATCACGCGGAGGTATGATGTCTTCAGGTCGCAACGGAGGTAGTTCTTCAGGTCGTGGCGGAAGCAGCTCATCACGCGGCGGTAACTCGGGCGGCAGTTCATCACGCGGTGGTAACTCCGGCGGAAGCTCTTCACGCGGTGGCAACTCCGGCGGCAGTTCTTCCCGCAGCAACAGCTCACGCGGTGGTAACAGTTCTTCCGGTCGTGGCGGAAACAATTCGTCTTCCTCACGTGGCGGTAGCTCCTCTGGTCGTGGCGGAAACAGTTCCGGCCGCGGTGGAAATTCGTCCTCTTCTTCTTCAAGAAACGGAGGCACCAGCAAAAGAGGATTTGCATCTATGAGCAAAGCAGAACGCACGCGTATTGCACGCATGGGCGGACTCGCTTCTCACGGAGGCGGCAGACGCTAATTGCAATGAAACAAGAACGGCAGTGAAATAAGTAGCTGCCGTTTTTCTTTAACCTGAATCAAAAAAGTCAAATTATGAAATCAGCAACAACAGCGGCTAAATCAAAAGCTGCGCAAAATAGCAAAGCAGGCCCGGGCAAGCGCAATACCACTGGTAAATCCGCCCGCGCTACTGCAACGGCTGTGATGGAACAGGCGGGTGGAGCAGAAAATACTCCGTTCGAGAAACTGTTCGAAGATATTCTGAAAGACACTTACTGGGCAGAACAGCACATCGTGGAGTCTTTGCCCGCAATGATCGAAGCGGCTACCACAGAATCACTCAAAGAAGCACTTGAAGATCATCTTCATGTAACGAAAAAACAAGTGAAGCGACTGGAGAAAGTGTTTAAATCCATAGGCAAAGAAGCCGAAGCGGTGAAATGCCCGGTGATGGAAGCATTGGTAAAAGAAGGCAAAAAATGCATCGAAGAGACGCCGGAAGGATCCATGACGCGTGACGCCGGTATTATCATCTCCGCTCAGAAAATAGAACATTATGAGATCGCGGCATACGGAAGCCTGGTACAGGTAGCATTGACGCTCGGTCATGATGAAGCTGCACAGCTGCTGGATGAAACCTTGCAGGAAGAAGAAGATACCGACCAACAATTGACGGATATAGCGGAAACCGATGTAAACCCGATGGCTGACGGCGAGACTGATGAAGATGCCGGAATGGAGGATGACGCTGAAGAAGATGAAGACGAATCTGACGAAAATTAATTGCAATCATTCAAAAACAGTATTTATGAAAAAGATAATGTTCATCGCTGCATCGGTTATTTGTTTGTCCGGCACTTGTATGGCGGCGGCAGAAATGAAAGACGGCACAGCAACAGTCGTTACCGACAGCAGCTCCAAAGGAGACCGCGAATTTGTGATGAAAGCTTCTATGGGTGGTATGATGGAAGTGGACATGGGGCGCCTTGGCGTAAGCAATGGCTCTTCACAGGCGGTGCGCGACTTCGGTCAGCGCATGATCGATGACCACTCCAAAGCCAATCAGGAGCTGGAGGCGCTCGCGCACAGTAAAGGCATTACGCCCGATGCTATGTCTGGTAAAGACTCACAAAAAGATATGGATAAGCTCCGTGATAAGAAGGGAGCCGACTTCGATAAAGCATATATGCATATGATGGTCGAAGACCATAAAAAGGATATCGACTTGTTTCAGAAAGAAGCCGATAAAGGCGACGATCCTGAACTGAGAAGCTGGGCAAATGCAAAACTTCCCACTTTACGCGACCACCTGCGTATGGCTCAGGATATCGAGAATGGCTTAAAGAAATAACTGCTTAACGAATTGCCCGCAAGCAGTTCCTGGTTTTTGTGTTCTATAGGTTGAGTCCGGAATGGATCCGGGTTTTTCCCGGAACCATTCCTTTTCTCTGCTGCCGCAAATCATATAAAACTGCCCATCGCAGGCTATAAGCGTACACATAAGGCTACTACCGAACTTCGAACTTGAAATTATTGAACCACATTTAAACCGAAATATTATGGAACAGCAAAAAGCATATACCGAAGGCTCTGCCACCAAGATGATCGAAAGACAAACATCCAAAATTCCATCAACCGTATTCCTGGCTGCAGCCGTAGCTGCTATGGGCGTTTCGGCAGTGTTGAAAGCGTGCCGTCACAATCATACAGCTTTGTTTGTAGGTCAGTGGGCCGCACCATTCCTGTTGCTGGGTATCTACAATAAAATTGTAAAGACCGAAGGCCACAGTATGAATGAGAAGCCAAAGAGCTAGACTGTGCCGCACACCCTGTTGTACGTACAAAACGGTGTGCATTGTGTAAGTCTGGAAACGGGGAAAGCAGTAAAAGCTCGCCCCGTTTTTTTTATGCATGCAGTTCAACGAGCATTAAAATTATTTGGTGGTGTAAATTATCCATCGTAATATTGCGATGAAAAGAAACAATGGGAGCGACGAAATCAGCACTGTTTACCCGGGAGCAAAATGAACTGGCAGCGATGGCTAAAGCAATTGCTCATCCTGCACGTATTGCTATCCTGCAATACCTGGTGCGCAAAAATGCCTGTGTGTGCGGAGATCTGGTAGATGAACTGGGACTTGCCCAGGCAACTACGTCCCAGCATCTGAAGGAACTGAAACTCGCGGGTATTATACAAGGCAGCATAGAAGGTGTGAATGTTTGCTATTGTATCAACCCGGAAGTGTGGAACCGTTACCGCGATTTTTTTTCAGGCTTCTTCAAAAAGGTAGACCTGAAAGACGGTAAGTGCTGCTGATATTTTTTTGCTGCTATTAATCGCAATATTGCAATAAAACAATTAAAATTAAACATGCTATGCCAACCGAACAGGAATTAAAGGAGATCGTAAAACAGAAATACAGCGAGATCGCCTTACAGGACAAAGCGAGCAATGAGGCGTCCTGCTGTGGCGCCACCTGCTGCAGTACAGAAGTGTACCAGATCATGAGCGATGATTACGCGGCGCTGAACGGTTATGAACCGGATGCAGACCTGGGACTGGGTTGCGGGTTACCCACACAGTTTGCCCGTATTAAGAAAGGCGATACGGTGATAGACCTCGGAAGCGGTGCCGGCAATGATTGCTTTGTGGCGCGTGCGGAAACAGGCGAAGACGGTCGTGTGATCGGAATTGACTTCACACCTGCTATGATTGAGAAAGCGAGGGCTAATGCGGCGAAGCTGGGTTTTGCAAATGTAGAGTTCCGGCAGGGTGATATAGAGCATATGCCCGTTACGGCAAATATGGCCGACGTGATCGTGAGTAATTGTGTGTTGAATCTTGTGCCGAACAAAGCAGCCGTGATCCGCGAGATCTACCGTGTGCTGAAGCCCGGAGGTCATTTTTCTATTTCTGATGTGGTGCTGAAAGGCGATTTGCCGGACGGTCTCCGTACCGACTCCGAAATGTATGCGGGATGCGTGGCTGGTGCTGTTCAGAAAGATGCTTACCTGGGAATGATCCTTGACACCGGATTTTCGTCTGTTACGATTCAGAAGGAAAAGGCTATTGTGATTCCTGATGATATTCTCAGCCGGTACCTGGATCCCGCTGCAACGGAGGCATTCAAATCCGGGGACACCGGAATTTTCAGTATTACCGTGTATGCGGAAAAGCCGCTTGAGGCAAAGGCCGCCTGTTGCGGACCCGATTGTTGCTCCTGATAAATAAAGACTGTACATGACTGCAAACAATTGCGCTCCTGCGCACGAAAGAAAAAAGCTCAGCTTTCTGGACCGATACCTTACGTTGTGGATATTCCTTGCAATGGCGCTCGGCATTTTTATCGGTTATGTGATACCAGCCGTTCCCGCGCAGATACAATCGCTTTCGAGCGGCACTACTAATATTCCGCTCGCGGCCGGGCTGATACTGATGATGTATCCGCCGCTGGCCCGCGTGAATTACTCCGGAATAGGATCTGTTTTCCGGAATACACGTGTGCTTGGTGTCTCTTTGCTGCTCAACTGGGTGGTCGGGCCCATACTGATGTTTGCGCTTGCTGTTTTGTTCCTGCACGATTATTCGGATTACATGACCGGGCTTATACTTATCGGGCTCGCGCGCTGCATTGCTATGGTGATCGTATGGAATGAACTCGCCGGGGGCAACAGGGAGTATGCAGCCGGACTGGTAGCACTGAACAGTATTTTCCAGGTGCTGTTGTACAGCTTCTATGCCTATTTGTTTATAACGGTGCTGCCACCCGTACTTGGCCTACAGGGTTTCTCCGTCTCCATATCCATGATGCAGATCGCAGAGAGTGTGGCCGTTTACCTGGGCGTTCCGTTTGTGGCGGGTTTTCTGAGCCGGTTGATATTGGTGCGCATCCGTGGAGAAGAATGGTACCGCACCCGGTTTATACCGCGTATTGCACCGGTAACACTCGTTGCATTGCTGCTGACGATCGTACTTATGTTCAGCCTCAAAGGCAGTCTGATTGTGCAATTGCCGCTTGACGTATTACGTATTGCTGTGCCGCTGCTGGTTTATTTTGTAATCATGTTCCTCGTCAGCTTTGTCGCAGGTAAGTGGCTCGGGGCTGATTACTCGCGGAATGCGTCTATCGCATTCACGGCAGCCGGCAATAATTTTGAGCTCGCGATAGCAGTGGCGATCGGTGTATTCGGTATCAACAGCGGGCAGGCATTTGCAGGCGTGATAGGTCCGCTTGTAGAAGTACCTGCGCTTATTGCACTCGTAAATGTTGCTTTCCGTTTACGCAAACGTTTTTATCCGAACGATTCAAATAGTTACCCTGTATGAAAATAGCGCTGTTCAGTGATATACACGCCAACCTTCCGGCTCTGGAAGCTATGTTCCGCGATATGGAACAGCAGGCGCCTGATGCGGTGTATTGCCTCGGCGATCTTGTCGGATACAATGTCTGGCCCAATGAGGTGGTGCAGGAAATACGCCGCCGCGGCATTCCGGTTATTGCCGGGAATTACGACTCCGGCGTAGGACGCAACAGCGATGATTGCGGCTGCGCTTATAAATCAGAAGAGGAGAAGATCAACGGGAGCAAATCCATTGCATACACAAACGCTGTGATCGGAGAGGCCGAACGCGCTTATCTGCGGATGCTTCCCGCGCATATCAGGATCGGGTTCCAACTCAATGAAAAGCCACTGCAGATACTACTGGCGCATGGAAGTCCGCGCAGGATCAACGAATATCTGTTTGAAGACCGCGATGAAAAAAGCCTGTTGCGCATTCTGCGTGATGCGGGCACAGATGTGCTGTGCGTAGGGCATACCCATAAACCTTATCATCGTGTGATCGAAGACGGAGAAGGGAGCGGGAAATTCCTGCACGTGATCAATGTAGGGTCTGTCGGAAAGCCAAAGGACGGAGATCCGCGCGGATGTTACGCGATCCTTCATCTGACCGGCGAACCGGATACACACGATGGCAGAAGTATCGTCGTCAGGTTTTGCCGTTTTGAGTACGATGTAGAACGCGCTGCCTCAGGAATAGAGGAAAGTGTGCTACCCGCTACGTTTGCGCAGATGCTGCGTACAGGTATTTAGCGATAGCTTCGGTATAGATTAATGCAAGAGCCCGGCAGGAATACCGGGCTCTTTTTGTTTTTGGTGTGGTGATGAATGGCTCTGCTTTCAGACTGAGGTATATCGGCAGGTGTGTTTTAATGGTATAGGCCTTAGCCATGAATAATGCATAAACTGTACGGCCTGAACAGGGATAAAGGGTGCAGGGGCTTAATTAGCCGATATACTTCAATTGAAGTCAGATCAGCTTTTCAGCGATGTTTTAGCAGACCCGATCGTGATGCCCGCTCCGATGGTCCAGCTCCAGTCGCGCACGCGCAAGGTATTGCTGTGATACACTGCGGTAATACCTTTATTACACTGTGCGTAAATGCTGTATTTATTTTCAAGATTGATGCCGGCGCCTGCTATCCATGTGAGATTATACCTGCGGAGTCTCCCGTCGTTGTATTCGTTGTAAGGAGGGGAAAAACGCACAGGATCTATCGCTCCGGCTTTGATATCGCTCCGTATGAGCACATTGTTTCCCAATCCTGCTTCCAGATAGAGGGAAGAGGTGTGACCGAAATGCAACAGGTGTTTCTGAAACGTGAGGTCGAGACTGATATAGTCCAGCGTATTTTTGATGCGCACGTCGTCTACCTTAGGGATCTGACTGGTCCCATTTGCAGCCATCGGATAAAACGGATCGGATATCTGCGCGGGTTGTACTGCACCTTTCCGGAAGTAGCTGAGGCGTGCCCTGTAGGTGAAGAAATCCAGCACCTTGTTCCGGAATAAATGATTCGCTGTAGCAAAGACGCCGGCGTGCCAGCCTGTATAGCCATTCAGCTGTGTGGTACCATCCTGCGGATGCTGCGGATCGAAAAACAGCTGTGTGGACCGGTTCAGTCCGCCGTCGATACCAAAAGTGCAGGATTGTGCGTGTGCACCGTGTAGCACGACGAGCATGCATGCAGCAGTGAGCTGCACCGTTTGTTTTCTCATGGTGTGGATGTTTGGGGAAATAAACGAAGTCCGGAAAGTATTATTGTATTTCCCACTGCAGTTATCATGTCTGATTTTTATTGTGCAGTTCCAGGAAAAATAAAAGGCGTTCCTCGGAGAGAAGAACGCCCTGGCTTGCGCCGGTGTTTGTTTAAAGGTAGAGCGTGCGGGCATATGCCGCCGGGCTGTTTTTATGCTGCCTGCCGGACGCCCGGAAACGGCAGCCCCGATTGCGATACTGCAGGCGACAGTATTTTTCTGATAACGATTACTTAGAGATAGTTCCTTTAAAGCTGCCTTGTTCTGCGAAGCTTTCTTTACCTGCACTGTTGAATCCTACAGCATAGAAAGTACCTTCCACGTTGGAACCGTCCACTTTTGTGATACGGATCTCTCCGCCGCCGTGCATCGTATTTCCATCGTTGTCGGTCGAGTACGTTTGTGTAAGGTCACCCGGTTTTGTGTAATCTTTCATAATCTCGATACCACCGTTGTCATAGTCAGATCCTATCTGGTACACACCGGTGTCCTTTACAGCATGCAGCAGTACGATCGTGATGGATTCGCTTCCGCCGTCGCGAATGGCGGAGATCATAAAAGTGCTTACGCCTGCTGCCGACTGCTGTGTGAATCCCGCTTTTGTTGAAGAGAATTTTCCGGAGCGTCCGCCGTCAAAGCCATAATTTTCGGCGGTGAGGGTTCCGAGTGTTCCGCCGGCCGGGGGAGGCGTAGTGGTTTTGGTTTCTTTTTTGCAGGAGCTCATCAGGGTGCCGAGCAACACTGCGCTTACTAATGCTGTACGCTTCATGTCGTTTGTTTAAATAAGTGGATGTAAACGGAAGTAACAATTACTTCCGTTTGCAAAATTTGCATTTGGAGCGTAAACAGACAATGGGGATGGATACTCAAATTTATAGGTATAAATACCTATTGGGCATCGTAAAAGCCGTTCCTGATGGCATATTTGACCAGTCCGACGGTACTCGTACAGCCTGTTTTTTCAAGCAGATGTGCTCTGTGGTTGTCCACTGTTTTTTTACTGATAGATAGTTGGCGGGCAATATCTTCGCTGGTTTGTTCCTGGACGATGAGCAGCAGGATTTCGCGTTCGCGGGCCGAGAGCACCGCTGTTCCGGCTTCTTTGCGCTGTTCTTTTTTGTATTGGCTGTACAGGACCGGTAATATTTCGCGGGAGAAATAGGTACCGCCGTTCGTGATACGGTGCAACGCCTGCAGCAATTCTTCTTTCCCTGCCTGTTTCAGGATATAGCCGTCCGCTTCTGCTGCAATGGCTTCTTTTACCATCAGCTGACTGCTGTACATGGAAAGCATCAGTACGGGCAGATGCGAATAGCGCGATTTTACATTCCGGCACAGTTCCGTACCGTTCATCAATGGCATGTCGATGTCGGTGATCAGCAATTGAAACCTCGACGGGTCGGCTGAGATAAGCTGCAGGGCCTCCGCACCATTCGAAGCAGTGGCAGAGATATGGTAGTTCTTTTCTCCCTGAAGCATGCTGTCAATGCCGTCGATGATCAGCTGGTGATCGTCGGCGATGATGATATTGGTTGCGGTTTCTGACAGGTTACTCATGCGGTATATGGATGTTTACCAGGGTGCCGGCCGGGCCGGATTGCAGGGTGAAATTACCGTTTAACAGTGAGACTCTCGCGCGGATATTTTTCCATCCGATGCCAGAGGTATGCTGCAAAGATGCGATATCAAATCCTTTACCGTTGTCGCTGATGATAACGGTTGTTTCGTCCGCTGTTTCAGTAATGCTCAATTTCAGTTCGCTTGCCGCAGCATGACGGATCATATTGCCCGTTACCTCCTGTATGATCCGGTACAACGACAATGCTGCATGTTTGTGCCCGTCCATCTTCAGTTGACCGTGGCTGTATGAAAATACCACGGAAAGCTGCCCGGCTTCTTCCAGCTGGGAACACAGCTCCTGTACCGCTTTGATCAGACCGAAGCTGAGTTCTTCCGGGATCAGGTTGTGCGATATGCTACGTACCTCAGATATGGTTTTGTCCAGAAGCAATAAGGACGTACGGTAATGTTCCTTACCGGAAGGTATTGCAGACAACTGCATCTTCACAGCCGAAAGAAGTTGCCCGATGCTGTCGTGCAGATCTCTCGCAATACGGATGCGCTCTTTCTGCTCCCCTTCAAAAAGAGCGCTTGTCGCGCGTTTCTGTTCTGCGGCGATTGCGTCCTGTAATTGCGTTTCCTTGCGTCTGCGCAGCCATCGGTAGTAGAGATAGGCTGTTGCTCCAAGTGCGAAGAGGCTTAATGACATCAACCCTATCACGAGATTTTTCCGGTTCACTTCAAGCTTCCGATTGCTCAGTTCCAGATCCCTGATCATTGCTTCCTGCTTCAGTCGTCGCAATTGCTCCTGTTGCAGCGTATTTGTTTGTTCCTGTATCTGCAGATACTCCGTCTGGTTGGCCAGCTGGAGACTGTCATTCAAAAGCATCAGTTGCTGATCGCGTATCAGGTATTCTTTCGTATCGATTTCAAGGTCCTGGTTCCTGATCTTCAATAGTTGTATCAGATTGTCTTTTGTGAGGGCATCAATACGGTTTTGTTTCTTCTGGGTTTCGTATTTCGCTTCGGCATCGGAGAGCGCACTGGTAAGCCGTCCGGAGAAAAAGGAGTCTACTGCTGCTGCATACTTCCCCACGTAATATTCTGTGGAATCTGTCTGATCCAGGTAGTCGTAGATAGTAATGAGTTTCCGGTAGTTCTTTTTCAGCATTTCGAAGTCGCGCGTCCGCCCGGAGATGTCCATAGCTTTCATTTCGTACGGAATGGCTTCCCGGTAACGCTTTTGGAGAATCAGCAAACGTGCGATGTTGTCATAGACCACACCCGCGTTCTGAAAGCGGCCGTATTGCAGGTTGATTTCGTTCGATTGGTTGTAATAGAAGATTGCGCTGTCGAAGTTTTTTTCGTCTTTTGCTTCAGCGAAGTACACGCCGATATTAGACAGCGCATGCGCCATCCGTACAGTGTCTTTCAGCAATTGAAAGATCCGGAAGGCATCTTTGTTCAGTTGCAATACCTCTTTCGGAGCGTGACCCTGGTTGGGGTGCGTAAGGTTGGCCGATTTGGTCAGCAACAGCAACGCAAGATGCAGGGAATCACCGCAGGCTCCGGCATGTTCGATTCCCCGTTCGCAGTACACGGAAGACCGCTCGTATTGCTTGAGCATATTATACGTGCCCGCGAGTATCCATTCGGTTTCGCAAAGCTGGCGCAGGTCCTGTCGCTGTTCGAAAATCGGCAGCACTTTCATGCTGTAATAAATTCCGGAATCCGGTTTGCCCGCTCTGGAGCAGGCCAGCGCTTTTTCGCGGAACAATGCGGCACTGTCCGTAACAGTAGCGGCATGCTGCGCCCGCGCAGATACACTAATAATAAACAATACAAAAAGCAGCAGGTAATTGCGGAACATGAACGGTTATGGCAGATAAGGTTTGCGGAGATTCCGCCAATGTAATAAAAATCGCGCATGGTGTATGTGTTTTTTATTCATGTTTTGCCGGAACAACACAAGATCTGTTATTAATCGCGAGGGAATGACGGCAACAGATCGTCTTAAGCAAACAAATCATCCAGCCTTTATGAGGAAATTCTCTTTTTTGCTCTCCCTCGCTTTTCTGCAAACGGGCCTGTCCCATTTTGTACATGCCCAGTACAATCCTATGAGTATACCGGACACACTTTCCGGTAAGGTATTCAACCTGAATATCAGAGATACTTTTCAACAGATCGTCGCCGGAAACCAGACCATAACCGGCGGAATCAACGGTAGTTTCTGGGGCCCGACGCTTATATTCCGGAAGGGAGACTCTGTGCATATGAATGTACATAACTTCCTGAATGACTCCACAACCCTCCATTGGCATGGCATGCACCTACCGGCTGTGATGGATGGCGGCCCGCACCAGGTATTGCCTCCGGGTGCTTTATGGCAACCTTACTGGAAGGTAACCAACAATGCCGGTACCTATTGGTATCATCCGCACCTGCACGAGATGACGGAAGCCCAGATCATCAAAGGTATAGGCGGACTTATCATCGTACGCGATGCCATTGAAGATGCGCTTGCGTTGCCGCGCAGGTATGGGGTGGACGATATTCCGCTGGTGCTCACCGACAGGAAGTTTGATGCATTGAATCAATTCCAGATCGCACCTTACGGCGACACAATGATGGTGAACGGAACCGTACGACCGGAATATACAATACCGGCGCAGGTGGTGCGTCTGCGCATACTGGATGGCGCAACGGAACGCTCTTACAATATCGGCTTCAGCGATAACCGTACTTTTTACGTTATCACAAGCGACGACGGACTGTTGGACAAACCGGTACCGCTTACCCGCTACCTGCTCTCCCCCGGTGAGCGCATTGAGCTGCTGGTAAACTGTAACGGACAAAGCGGCACTTCAGTTAATCTCGTAGCGTACAATGCTGCATTAACGCCTCAGATAGCAGGCGGGGAAAGCTTTCCGACCGGATTATTTGCCAATGCGCTCGGGCATAAAGATTTCAACATGCTTCATCTGAATATCGGGCCTGTAAGCAGTCCTGCCGTCACCGCTATCCCTGCTGCATTGACCGTTAATACTTTCCCCGCAGCATCTGCCGCAGCTGTTACCCGTACCATCAATATCACGGACAGCGCAGGAGCTCCGGGTGCGGGGCCGCTGGCTTTTCTGCTGAACCATAAGTTGTTCGATATAAATTACATCAACTACACGGTTCCGCTCAATAATACGGAGATATGGGAACTTGCCAGCACATCCACTTTTGCCCATCCGTTCCATATCCACGATGTGGCATTTAATATCCTGAGCATTAACGGCGCTGCACCACCCGCCGAGCAGGCAGGCTGGAAGGATGTGGTCCTGGTAAAGGCAAATCAGACGGTTCGCTTTATTGCCAGATTTGAAGACTATGCAGATGCCATTCATCCGTTTATGTACCACTGTCATATCGCTTTGCATGAAGATGGAGGTATGATGGGGCAATTCGTGGTGAATAACACCAGCAGCATTGACCCTGCATCTTTACCGGCAAAGGGATATACGTTGTATCCGAATCCCGCCGGCGACCATATTTACCTGAAGGCGCAGGACGGCAGCAGCCAGGTTTATTATATCAGTGTGATCGATATGGCCGGCCGTACGCTTATGATGTTGCCGCGACCGGAACTTTCGGCGGGGATAGATATTAGCTGCCTCCCGCCGGGAACATATATCATGCAGATCACCGACGAAAAGACCAAGGCTAAAACAAACGCTACTTTTTTCAAAAACTGATGATGAAACGTTACTGCACCGCGATATTATCGTTGCTTTTGATGGCATCTTTCCGTACAGAGCCAAAGCGTATCGTGATGCTGGGTAAGGAGGCTCCTGCTTTTTCGCTGACAGCCACAGACGGGCGTATCGTGCAGTTGCATGATTTTGATTCCGCGAAAGGACTGATTGTGGTGTTTACCTGCAATCACTGTCCTTTTGCGCGTTTATACACAGACCGTTTCAATGCGCTTGCAGATCGCTATACACCTTTAAAGGTGCCGTTGATCGCGATCAATCCGATGGACTCTTTATTGTACGAAACGGAGACGCTCGAGGGCATGCGTGTTTTTGCAGCATCAATGCAGTATCATTTTTCCTACCTGCAGGATCGCACGCAGCAGGTGGCGGCGGCTTTTCATGCCACACATACACCACAGGTGTTTGTATTATGGCGGGAGAACAGCAAATGGATTATCCGGTATCAGGGTGCTATCGATAATAACGGCCAGCACCCGGAACTAGCCGCTCCTTTTGTCGCACAGGCCGTAGATGCCTTATTGAGGGGCGATACCATTGCACAACCGGAGCGACTGTCGCTGGGCTGTGAGATCAATTACCGTAAGTGACGGGTAATCGCAATACCCGGACATTCACCTCTTTCTGCAGTTACACGATCGTTGCTGTGGGAAAACGCATTATTGAAATGCCAACCCACTCAACAGGATCAGGCGAGGGATTTAAATAAAAGGTCCTGCAGGAAATCATATGCAAAGTCGGTACGTTTTCTTCCCTGTGCATTGTCCGTCAGGCGCGGCAGGTTTACACTGAAGAATTGCTGATGATGCGCGGCTTCGATGAGTGTTGTGCTCAGGGAACGGGGAAATTTGTATTTGGGATTAAAATCGCTGATACATTCGCCGATACGCGCGCAAAGGTCTTTATAGGGTTTGAATACTTCGTTTTTATTGATCTCCGCCACTTCTTTTGTGAGGTAAGCCTTACTGCTTTCCGCAATCACAATCTCATTCAGGTATTTCTTATTGTAGTCGAATTGCCCAGCACTTTCCGGCAGCTCGTGCGTGAGCAGGGCCACGATCGCTTTCAGTTTTTCTTTTTTGCTGGAAATAGTCTGCAGTTTCATTTCCAACAGGTATTCCATATAGCTCCAGTACCAATTCAGAATGTACAGAAGCAGGCGGTGTTTATTTTCGAAGTAGCGGTATACGGTCGCCTCAGTGCTCTTAAGTTCGAGCGCAAGTTTCTTAAAAGTGAATTGCTCAAATCCTAAAGTGTAAATCAGGTCGATAGCTGTTTTCACGATCTGACGTCCCAGCTCCGTGCTTTCCGGATCTCTTAAGTATATTTTGTTGTTGACTTTGAAACTGAGCTGATATTCCATATCTGCGGCCTTTGTACAAAGATAAACTGTAATTCCTACTTGTAATAGCGTTTGCTTTGTTAATAATTGTTTTGTTATTCTTAACAATAGTATTACTATTATTTCTTCTTCGTCCCTTACTTTTGTCCGAAACGATCGGGGATAATATGTTATTGAATACGCACATTCCGGCCAGGTATATTTTCAAAAAGGTTAGGGTAGAAGTGATGTATGTATTGATCATCGGTCTGCTCACCAACCTTGCCACGCATCTGTTCCGGAAATATATCCCGGAAATGCCCATCGCGATACCTGCATTTATCGGAACAGCGATTTCCGTGCTTTTATCTTTTAAGCTGAATCAGTCGTACGATCGATGGTGGGAAGCACGCAAGATATGGGGCAGTATTGTGAATGAAAGCCGGAGCTTCGTATTGCAGCTTCAGTCTTTTATAAAAGATGATGAAGCGTCGGTGCGGCAATTGACCCTGCGCCAGATCGCCTGGAATTATGCCCTCGGCAATTCATTACGCGGTCTGGACCCCATGCCGGGTCTCGAACGCTACCTCGATGAAAACGATATGAATCATCTGCGTAGTCAGTCAAATAAGCCTCTGGCCATTCTGCAACTGAATACGCTGCACCTGCTCCGGCTTCGGAGCGAGGGCCGGCTGGAGTTGTTTGCGCATGTACAGATCAACAATACGATGGTCAATTTTTCCAATGCGATGGGTATGTGCGAACGGATCAAAGCGACTGTGTTCCCGACGACCTACCGGCATTTCCTTCATTGGGTGATTTATCTGTTCTGTGTTACACTGGCTATTTCGCTGAACGGTATCGACACTTATTTCGAACTGCCGCTGCTGGTTGCAATATCCGGAGCCTTCTTTCTGCTGGAAAAATCCGCTACGCACCTGCAGGATCCCTTCAGTAATCTCCCAACCGATACAGCGGTGACAACCATTGCAACCAATATAGAGATCAACCTGAGACAATTGATCGGCGATAACGATATTCCGAATCCGTATCCGCCCGAGTCGTTTTACGCACTTTGACCTTCACTTCTAAAAATCCTGACTTATGCATACACATTCTAAAGAAACACAGCAAAACCTCACGCCGGAAATGGCGTTGCAGATCCTGCAAGAAGGAAACGAACGGTTTGTAAACAACCTGAAGGCTAATCGTAACCTGCTGCAACAGGTGAATGAAACATCGGAAGGACAATTCCCTTTCGCAACCATCCTGAGTTGTATCGACAGCCGTACCTCTGCCGAACTGATCTTCGATCAGGGACTGGGTGACATCTTCAGTATCCGTATAGCGGGCAATATCCTGAACGAAGATATCCTCGGCAGCATGGAGTTTGCCACAAAAGTGGTGGGCACGAAAATCATCGTCGTACTCGGGCACACCAAATGCGGTGCAATTGTAGGCGCCTGCAACCATGTGGAAATGGGTAACCTTACTACATTGCTCAATAAGATACAACCTGCTATTTTCCAGGAAACCAGTATTAAAGAAGAGCGCAACGGCAAAAATGAAGCGTTTGTAAAGAAGGTGACTGATATTCACGTGAACCTCACTATAGAACGCATCCGCCGTGAAAGTCCGATCATTGCCGAACTGGAGCGGGAGGGTACTATCCGTATCGTCGGCGCGATGTACGACGTGGAAACGGGAAAAGTGACATTCGCATAAGCAATATCCCGGCATCACAGGTGCCGGGATATTTTTTTACATCATACCGTAATCCGGAAATTCCTATTTTTGTAAGAGTGAAGCGATTCGTTGCCATATTTTTTTTCACGGTGTATCTGCTGTCCACGCATGTGCAGGTGCTGGAGCTGATGAAGCTTCCGGTACTGATGGAGCATTTCGCCGAACACCGGCAACGCAATCCCCAGGTTACCTTCATACAGTTTCTCTGTATGCATTATACGGAGCAGAATGTGAAGGATAGCGACTACGAGCGCGATATGCAACTACCTTTCAAAACGCTCAGCCATTCTCCGATGATCTGGGTAGGTTGCATCGTTCCATCGGCGCAAATCACGCTGCACACGCGTCCGGTTATTGCACCGGAACAAAAAATGCTGTTTCCCAAAGAAGAAGCCTGGTCTTCCCAATATCTGTCTTTTATCTGGCAGCCGCCCCGAACTGTAGCATAATGTTTTGACAGGACCGGTCTGTCCGCTTACAGCGCGGATATCCGGTTCCAAAAAGCTTTGCAGCAAAACGCGCTTCTGATGCCGTTTGCTGCAGGTCTTTATTATTCATCACATAAATACATGTATGCTTTACAGAATTATCGGGTTTTCCGTACGGAATAAACTCATAATCGGTCTGATGGTCATTGCATTGGTGATCGTAGGTATATACCAGACCACGCGTCTGCCGGTAGACGCAGTACCGGATATTACGAATAACCAGGTGCAGGTAATCACTGTTGCTCCGTCTTTTGGTGCAAATGATATAGAACGGCTGGTTACCTTTCCCGTTGAACAGGCGAATAACAATATTCCCGGCCTCAAAGAGATCCGTAGCTTTTCGCGCTTCGGACTTTCACTTGTTACTATCGTTTTTGAAGATGGTATAGATATCTATTGGGCCAGACAACAGGTTGCCGAAAGATTGCAGCAGGTGCAGGGCCAGATTCCCCAGGGGATCGGTACGCCGCAGCTGGGTCCTATTTCCACCGGCCTGGGCGAGATCTATCAGTATGTCGTCCGTCCGAAGAAAGGATATGAAGGTAAATACAGTCTTACAGATCTGCGTACCATACAGGACTGGATCGTGCGCCGGCAATTGCTTGGTGTGAAAGGAGTGGCGGAAGTGAGCAGCTTTGGCGGAAAGCTGAAGCAATACGAGATCGCCATTCAGCCTGATAAGCTGAATGCTTACGGCATAACAGTTCAGGATGTGTTTGCTGCGCTTGAAGCGAACAATCAGAACACCGGGGGCGCCTACATTGAGAAAGGACCAACGGTATTATTTATACGCAGCGAAGGGTTGGTAGGTTCGATAGAGGATATCGGTTCTATTGCGATTGCTTCCAGGCAATCGGCAGTACCGCTGTTTATACGGGACGTTGCCGATGTGAAAATCGGTTATGCCACACGGTACGGAGCTATGGGATATAATGACCAGGGAGAGGTGTCGGGTGCAGTGGTGATGATGCTCAAAGGCGAGAACAGCAGCGAAGTGGTGCGTAATGTAAAAGAGCGTGTTGCGGAAATTCAGAAGACGCTCCCTGAAGGAGTGGTGATTGAACCTTTCCTGGATCGTACGAAAATGGTGAATAACGCGATCGGCACAGTGGAACAGAATCTGATGGAGGGCGCATTGATCGTGGTTTTCGTACTGGTATTGTTCCTCGGCAATATACGGGCCGGCTTGTTGGTGGCATCGGTTATCCCGCTGGCCATGCTGTTTGCGATCTGTATGATGAACCTGTTTGGCGTAAGTGGCAACCTGATGAGCCTCGGAGCGCTGGATTTCGGGCTGATCATCGATGGTGCGGTCATTATCGTTGAGTCGGTAATGCATCACCTGGATATGGATGCCCGGCACCGGAAGCTTAAATTGCTGTCCCGCGACGAAATGAACGAAACGGTTGTGGGTTCCGCCGGCAAAATGATGAACAGCGCGGTGTTCGGTCAGATCATTATCCTGATCGTTTACCTGCCGATATTGAGCCTGCGCGGAATTGAAGGCAAAATGTTCAAGCCTATGGCGCAAACGGTTGCGTTTGCATTGCTCGGTGCCTTTTTACTGTCGCTTACCTACATTCCGATGATGAGCTCACTGGTGCTGAGCCGTAAGCTCGATCGGAAGGAGTCGTTTTCAGACAGATGGATGCGGCGTATCGGTGCGACCTACCAGAAGATGCTGCACCACGCATTGCGGATTCCCGGAAAAATCATCACTGCTGTATTGCTGCTGTTTGTTGCGGCGCTTGTCATCCTGATGAATCTCGGTGGTGAATTTATCCCGTCGCTTGAGGAAGGGGATTTTGCGGTGGAAACCCGCGTGCTTACCGGCAGTAACCTTGAAACTACTATGAACAGTATGCAACAGGCGGCGCATATTCTTAAGACGAGGTTCCCTGAAGTGACCAAGGTAGTCAGTAAGGTGGGTAGTGGTGAAGTGCCGACGGATCCGATGCCTATGGAAGCGGGCGATATGATGATCATCCTGAAAGACAAAAAGGAATGGGTGTCGGCCGGTACCTTTCCGGAGCTTGCTGCGAAAATGTCTAAAGCACTGGAAGATGTTCCGGGTATTACGGTGAGTTTTCAGTTCCCGGTTCAGATGCGCTTTAACGAACTGATGACCGGAGCAAGACAGGATGTGGTGATCAAGGTGTTTGGCGATAATCTGGATTCGCTTGCTGCAATTGCAGGCCGTATCGGTAGACTGACCAATACCGTTCAGGGTGCTACCGCCTTATATGTCGAACCGGTTACGGGTATGTCGCAGGTGGTGATCCGCTACAATCGTTCGATGATCGCCCAGTATCATCTGAGCATCGCGGATGTGAATCGTACGGTGAACGCCGCATTTGCGGGTCAAAGCGCAGGCCTGGTGTTTGAGGGCGAGCGCCGTTTTGATATGATGGTGCGTATGGATGCGCGTAAAAGGCAAAGAGTGGAAGACATCCGTCAGCTGCTTGTGTCTACGCCGACAGGTTTACAGGTGCCGTTGTCGCAGCTGGCAGATGTGTCCGTACAGTTGGGTCCCAACCAGATACAGCGTGAAAATGCAAGAAGGCGCATCATAGTCGGCTTCAATGTTAAAGGCCGGGATGTGCAGAGTATAGTGGAAGAACTGAAATCGAAGGTGGAAAAGCAGATACGTCTTCCGGAGGGGTATTACGTCACTTATGGAGGTTCCTTTGAAAACCTGAACGAAGCAAAAGCACGACTGGGAATCGCCGTACCTGTATCGCTTGTATTGATCTTTATCCTGTTGTTTTTTGCATTTGGTTCAATCCGCGAAAGTTTACTGATCTACACTGCAATACCGCTTTCTGCAATCGGGGGCGTATTCCTGCTTGCTGCACGCGGAATGCCGTTCTCCATCAGTGCAGGCGTAGGCTTCATCGCATTGTTCGGG
This sequence comes from Rurimicrobium arvi, assembly GCF_039540495.1. Classification (NCBI taxonomy): domain Bacteria; kingdom Pseudomonadati; phylum Bacteroidota; class Chitinophagia; order Chitinophagales; family Chitinophagaceae; genus Rurimicrobium; species Rurimicrobium arvi. Next base: position 258,717 of record NZ_BAABEZ010000001.1, read on the forward strand.
GTGGCGGTGCTCAACGGAATTGTCCTGATCGCCGAATTTAACCGCCTCCGGAAGTCGGGCCGTAAAAACCTGCTCCGTGTGGTCACTGAAGGAGCGGAATCAAGACTGCGGCCTGTACTAATGACTGCTTGCGTTGCGTCGCTCGGCTTCCTCCCGATGGCGTTGAGTCACGGTGCCGGAGCGGAGGTGCAGCGGCCGTTGGCTACGGTGGTGATCGGCGGACTGATACTCGCTACGTTCCTCACACTTTTTGTACTCCCTATGTTATACCTGTTACTGGAGCAACGCTCCGCACGCAAAGCTGCGCGCGTTCCCAAGACTGTATTATTGCTGTTGCTGCTTGCTTTCCCTGTAACAGCGCTGCACGCGCAGGTGCCGCTGAGCCTTGATTCTGCACTGGCGATGGCGGCGCGTCAGAATTTATCGCTTCGTTCCGAACGGTTAAAGACCGAATATGCGAAGCACATGCTGCATTCAGCTGCCGACCTGCCGCAGACAAATTTCTCAGTTGATTACGGTCAGGTAAACAGTGCATTTAACGATACACGTTTCAGCGTGATGCAAAGCGTTGCTTTCCCAACGGTGTATCACCGGCAGAAAAAAGTATTGCAGGAGGAAGTATCACTTGCCGAGACGGGCGTGCGTACCAAAGACTGGGAAGTGCGCCGCTCGGTTATGCTCACTTACTACGCACTGCTGTACTGGCAGCAGAAGGAAGCTCTCCTGTTGCAGGCGGATTCGCTCTATGACGATTTCGCACGCAAGGCGGCTTTAAGACTGAGCAGGGGTGAAAGTAATGTTCTCGAGAAGACGACAGCTGAAAATCAGCAGGCCTCGATTTCCGTGCAACTCCGGGAAGTGCGCCGGGAACTGAGTTCCGCTTCATGGCAATTACGTTACCTGCTGCATACGGATATTGCTTACAAAGCAATCGGCAGCAATACCGCGATCAGGCGATCAGTTGACGCCGTACCGGCAACGGAAAATCCTGTACTGCTTGCTGCTGATGAACAACTGCGCATTGCGGGCATGAAATACCGGCTGGAAAAATCGCGTTTGTTACCGGGCTTCAGTGTTGCATACAATAACAACAGTTTTAAAGGGGTGGGTCCGGATAACAATACCTATGACGGTTATGACCGTTTTCATTCGGTGCAGTTGGGCATAACGGTTCCGCTTTTTCCAATGGCGCAGGTCGCCCGCATAAAAGCTGCGAATAGTGCTGTTCAGATTGCAACTCTCGAGCGCGATAATGTTGCGTCACAACTGCAGACCCGTTCCGAACAGTTAAGGATGAACTTCGAAACGCAGCAGCAATCTGTTGCCTATTATGAAACAACCGGACTGAATAATGCAGCACTGATTATGCAGACCGCTCAGCGGCAGTTCGTCAACGGAGAGATCAATTACCTCGAATATGTGATGTTGATCAACCAGGCCATCAGCGTGCGCAGCAGTTACGCAGACGCACTATACCAGCTGAATCAGTTTGCTGTTCAGCTGCAATTTTTAACCACCAATTAATAGTCATGCAAAATATATTCAGAATTACAGGTACTACGGCAGGCTGTCGTATTGCAATATTGTTTTTATCGCTGCAACTGCTCGGTTGCAGCCGCCATCCCGCTACGGAGGAAAAGGCTGTTCCCGTAAACGACAGTGACGTAATTACGCTTACTCCTGCGCAGCTCAAAAATGCAGGTATTGAGACCGCTGTGCTCGGTGAGCAGCAACTCGCGACTGTATTGCGGCTCAATGGCAAAATCGATGTTCCGCCGCAAAGTCTTGTATCTGTCAGTGTTCCGCTGGGTGGGTATCTGAAAACCTCTCAGCTTTTGCCCGGCATGCAGGTGAGGAAAGGCGAGGTGATTGCGGTAATGGAAGATCCGCGTTACGTGCAGCTCCAACAGGATTATCTCCAGGCAAAAGCAAAACTTCAGTATTCCGAACTGGATTTCGAGCGTCAGCGGGATCTGAATCAAAGCCAGGCCAGCAGCGATAAAGTGATGCAGCAGGCCCAGGCTGAGCGTAACAGCCTGCGTATACAAACAACGGCGCTTGCGCAGCAATTGCGGCTCATCAATATCAACCCGGAAAGACTGAACGAAAACACCATTACGAAAAGTATTTCCGTTTACAGCCCCATCGACGGTTTTGTGAGTAAGGTGAATGTGAATATAGGGAAGTACGTAACGCCTTCAGACGTGCTGTTCGAGCTGATCAATCCTTCGGACATACATTTAAACCTGAAGGTCTATGAAAAGGATGTGGAGCGTCTGAGCATCGGTCAGCGGCTCGTGGCTTACACCAATGCAAACCCGGAACAAAAGCATTCCGGGGAGATTATCCTGATCAGTCGCGACATCAGCAGTGACGGTATTTCCGAAGTGCATTGTCATTTCGATCAATATGACCGTAGCTTACTACCCGGTATGTATATGAATGCGGAGATCGCTACCCATGCAACACTCGCTTATGCGGTTCCGGAGCAAAGCATTGTGAATTTTGAAGGAAAGGATTTCGTATTTGTACGGCAGGCACAGAATGTGTTCCGTATGTACGCAGTTGAGCTCGGGACAGCCGATAACGGCTTCGTTCAGATCGTGAATCATGATGCCTTTGAAGGCAAAGAGCTGGTGACAAAAAATGCGTATACGCTGCTGATGAAACTGAAAAATACGGCAGAACCGGAAGAGTAAGCGGCTCTTTTAAGATATCCTTTGCATGATACGGAACCCTGTGTGCGTACATTACAGGAAACAACCGTATATAAAATGAGAAGGTGGCTTATCGTAGTCGCAGGCATTGTTATTGCCTGCAGCTGCAATCGTAAGGTGATGCGTACCAATAGCGTCATGCTTGCGTCCGAAATGATCGTGCGGCTTGAAACGGCGGCAGAGTATTCAGATTCACTTAAAGCAGCTGTATTGCTGCGCGATGCGCAGGCGATTCACCACGTTGTTCCGCTTCCGTCGGGTGGATATGGCTTCAGCAGGCAGTATCTGGACGCGAATAAGTCAGACCCGCAATTCTACCGGCTGATCAGGGATTGTAATGTGAGTGTGCTGGCGTATGAATCACTCAAACGTTATGTGGGGAATGAAATGATGCAGAGCGTCAGCGGTCCGGGTTCGGATACCATACGCGAACGCTGGAATGAGTTACGTTGATGTTTCTCCAATAAAAAAAACGTTGTCATCGGACAACGTTTTTTTATTTATAGTACCGTATATCGGTTTAGATGATCTCTACCAGTTCAATATCGAAAGTCAGATCTTTGCCTGCCAGCGGATGGTTGGCATCGAGGATCACAGAGTCTTCAAGAACTTCAGCGATCACTACAGGGAAATTATTGCCTTGGTTATCGCTCATATGGAGTTCCATTCCTACTTCAGGCTGCATATCGTCCGGAAAGTCGGAAATCGGGTAAGCGATAACATTTTCGGGAGAAGACTCGCCATATGCATCAGCCGCAGGGATCGTTACTGTTTTTTTATCACCTACATTCATTCCTTGTAATGCATCATCGAAACCTTTAATTACCTGTCCGCTTCCCACTTCGAATTCCAGTGGCGGTCTGCCTTCGGATGTGTCAAAAGTGCTGCCATCCGTTAAACGGCCATGATAGTGAACGCGCACACGGTCTCCATTTTTTACTTGTGTCATATACTTTTTTTGTTAAGGCCACAAGGTAAGCTTATTATTGTGTCTCTGTTTCATTTTCTGGTTTATACAATGTTAAATAATCATATGTGGAAGATAGCCCCTATCCGGTTTGTTTTGAAAGTAATTGTGTGCGCCATAATATCATTTTCCGCAGCGGCACAGGAAAATGTGTTGCCCGGTATTGCGCGCAGCAGCGAATACCTGCCTGCTTTGCGTGGTAAACATGTAGCTGTGGTTATCAATCAGACTTCAGAATGGAAAGGCGTTTCATTACTCGATAAGCTCATAGAGGAGAAGATAGATGTGCGCACGGTGTTTGTGCCGGAGCATGGGTTCCGTGGAACAGCTGATGCAGGTGCCCATATCGACAATGCAACCGATGCAAAAACGGGTCTGCCTGTTGTGTCGCTGTATGGCAAAAATAAAAAGCCCTCGCGGGAGCAGATGCAGGGGATTGATGTAGTGGTATATGATCTGCAGGATGTGGGCGTGCGTTTTTATACGTATATCTCCACGTTGCAATACGTAATGGAAGCCTGTGCGGAAAGCGGTGTTTTCCTGATGGTGCTCGATCGCCCTAACCCGAATGCTCATCTCATAGACGGACCGGTACTGGACACCTCCCTGCGCTCTTTCGTGGGAATGCAGCCGGTACCCGTACTGTATGGAATGACCTGCGGAGAATACGCCATGATGCTGCGTGGAGAGGGATGGATACCGAATGCCGGAAAACTGTTTATGCAGGTGATTCCCTGCGAAAATTACACACACAAAACGCGCTACGCGCTGCCCGTTTCACCCTCCCCCAATCTGAAATCCATGACCGCTATTTACCTGTATCCCGGCTTATGCCTGTTTGAGGGTACGGAAGTGAGCGTGGGCAGAGGCACCGACAAGCCGTTTGAACAATGGGGACATCCCGGTTTTAAAGCGAAAAGCCGCTATCATTTCGAACCGAAAGGCAGGCAAGGTGCGCAACACCCGTTATGGGAGGATAAGAAATGTTATGGTCAGCTCGTAGCTGCAAATACGGAAGAAGCTTACGAGATGACAAAAGGAGGTCTGGACCTGAAACCGCTGCTTACCGCGTACAACTGGAGCGAGGATAAGCAGCATTTCTTCAATGATTTTTTCGATAAGCTGGCCGGTAACAGGGAATTGAAGGAGCAGATCCAGCAAGGCATTTCCGAGGAAGAAATCAGAAAATCCTGGGTAGAAAATCTGGATCGGTTCAGGACGATACGTGAAGTGTACCTGCTCTACAAAGATTAAATGCGCGTGGCAGCCGCCAGTTCGCGGATCAGCGATTCTTCTTTTTCAATCGCATTACCCACAACGATCAGGTCTGCGCCCGCTTCACAGTTCTCTCTTACTTTTTCCGGTGTTTTAATACCGCCACCGATGATCAGCGGAATGCTGATGTTGCTGCTTACTTTACGGATCATCTGTGCTGAAATAGGCGTTTGTGCGCCGCTGCCGGCATCCATGTAAATAAGATGCTTACCCTGCATTTCCCCGGCCCAGGCGGTACATAGGGCTATATCGGATTTATCGGCCGGTATCGGATGACTGTTACTCATGTAGGAAACCGTTGTCGGCACGCCGCCATCGATCAGCATATACCCGGTGGATAATACTTCCAGTCCGCTGCCTTTCACCATTGGTGCAGATACCACATGCTGGCCGATCAGCAGATCTGCATTGCGACCGGAAAGCAGCGACAGATACAGAAGTGCATCCGCCTCCCGGCAAACCTGCGCAGGATTTCCCGGGAACAGCAGCACGGGAATAGAGCTGTGCTCTTTAAAAATGTGGATGCATTTGCTGATCTCATGGTCCAGTACGAGACTGCCACCCACGAATACGAAGTGTACGCCCGCGTCGTTGCAAAGCCGGGCGAAGTGCTCCATCTTACCGGAGGATATCTTGTCGGGATCCAGCAGTACGGCAAAACCGTGCCGCTTCTCGTTTTTCAGCGCTGCTATCTGTTGATAAACCTTTGAAGGCTTCATAAAGTCTGGCGAAAGTACGCAAAAATGAGGCAGCGGAAGTTTTATTACTTCCGCCACCTGCTACATACAATTACTTTTTAAGCAAATCACGGATTTCAGTCAGCAGCGTCTCTGTAGGAGAAGGCGCCGGAGGAGCTGCCGGGGCTGCTTCCTCTTTGCGTTTCATTGCGTTGATGGCTTTCACCATCGCAAAAATGCACAGTGCGATAATCAGGAAATCAAATACATTCTGGATAAAGCTTCCGTAAAGAATAGCATTCTCCGGTACCGCGGGAACTGCAGGGCTGGTGGCGGTGGCGGCTATTTCCGGTGTGCCGGGAGTGATCACGTATTTCAGTTTTTTAAAGTCAACACCGCCGGTTAATGTCCCGATCAACGGCATCATAATGTCCGAAACCAGTGAAGTGACAATTTTGCCGAATGCACCACCGATGATCACACCCACAGCGAGGTCAACTACGTTTCCTTTAACGGCAAATTCTCTGAACTCTTTTAAAAATCCCATAGCAGCTAATTTTATGGGCGTAAAAATATACTTTATTGTCAAAAACAGGGTATTACCGTATTATTAGTTCGATCTTCTCATTCGGCAGGATTAATCTTCCCGGTACATTTCCGGTCCAAATCCTCAGGCGGACGCATTGTTAAATTGTTTATCAGATGCGCCTTTATGAATAGCCTAATGCTTAATTTGCATAGACCGTGAAACAGACAGCCTTGTACATCCGTTTATTGTTGCTTAGTCTTGCTTTTCTCCTGTGTGGTGCGGGTGCTTATGCCCAGGACACGGAAGAGGATGGCATTAAGCTGCCTGCAGTGGTGGTGGGTACCGATACGTTCCCGATCGTGTACCTGAATGAGGTGCTTATATACGAACATCTGAGTCCGGCCGACAGGCGAAGGCTGCGCCGGCAGGCCAGGAGAGAGGAGCGCCGGCAGTCGAAGTACGACGCGGAATATGCGCGCCTGAAGTATAACGTTTACAAAGTATACCCGTATGCGAATACAGCTGCCTATTTGCTGAAAGACGTACATGAAAAGCTCGCCGCAATTCCTTCCAAAGAAGGTCGTAAGAAATACCTGAAAGGCCTGGAGAAAGAGCTGAACAAGCGTTTCAAGGGAGAGTTGCAGGAATTTACCATATCCCAGGGTATCGTGCTGGTAAAGCTGATCAACCGGCAAACGGGGCGCAACTGTTTTGATATTATATCCGAAGTGAAAGGAGGCTTTAATGCTGTGGTTTGGCAGGGTGTCGCGCTGGTGTTCGGGAACAACCTGCGCCGGGAGTACGAGCCGGAAGGCCGCGATCACGATATAGAGCAGATCGTGCGGGAGCTCGAGGCCAATGCAGCCGCAGCGGCCAAAAGGAGTTAACTTTGCGCCTTCTTATGTTTATTGATACCCATACCCATCTGTACGACGAGGAGACGATCGAAGCGCAGGATGCTCATATACGCAGGGCGCTTGCTGCCGGCGTAAATAAAATGTATATGCCCAATTGTGATAGCGGCACCGTGGAGGGCATGCTGGATATAGCAGCACGTTTCCCCGGCAATTGTTTCCCTATGGCAGGGCTGCATCCGTGTTATGTTAAAGAAAATTTCCGCGAAGAACTTGCCCGCGTAAAGCAGGAGCTGGAGACGCGCCCCTATGTTGCAGTAGGGGAGGTGGGGCTGGATTTTTACTGGGACAGGACGCATGCGCAGGAACAGAAAGTGACATTTGAGCAGCAGATCGACTGGGCCATGGAGTTGGGCTTGCCGGTGATCATTCACAGCCGTTCTTCTACCAAAGAATGTTCAGACATCGTGGCGCGCAAACAGAACGGATCACTCGTTACGGTATTTCATTGTTACAGCGGCACGGTGGAAGAAGCATTGCGTATCTGCGATATGGGCGGATACCTCGGGATTGGAGGTGTAGTAACATTCAAAAAAAGTATCCTGCCGGATGTATTGAGAGCCGTGCCGATCAGCAGTATTGTGCTGGAGACGGATGCACCTTATCTGGCGCCGGTTCCTTACCGCGGCAAGCGCAACGAGAGCACCTATATCCCGCTTATTGCAGAGAAAGTGGCGGAATTATATGAAATGAGTCTCGCGGATGTGGCAAGGATCACTTCTGAGAATGCAGAAAAAATATTTGGTAACACAAAAATGGATTCCTTACATTTGCAGCCGTCTTGAAAAACAGACAACCTGGAGACGTGTCCGAGTGGCTGAAGGAGCACGCCTGGAAAGTGTGTATACGGGCAACCGTATCGGGGGTTCGAATCCGCCCGTCTCCGCTAACAAATAAAACCCCGCTTCTGGCGGGGTTTTATGTTGTAATCCATCCATTAACAGAATTACATAAGCATTTGTAGTAGCTGTTTTTATTTGATATATTTGTCTAACTTTACGGCAATTGTTATATCTAGCCTATTTATTGCCAATTTATATTAAACTTGATATTAAGCTGGCTAGTAAGTAAATGATAAGCGTTAATTGATATCAATATGTTTACTTCGGAAAATTTGCGTAACGCAGCTTGGTTTTCATTGTTCTATTTGGTTTTCTGTGCAGTTGTATATCATTTTGTCTTCTGGACTGTTATAGATGTAGATGCTTTCCCGTTAATGTCGGTTACAGATGTCTACAAAAACGCTACAAAACCTTTTTTGATAGGTGTTTTTTACTTTATTCTTTATACTATTATTTTGTTCATATTCGGGAAAGGCGGAGGTATTTACCAAGTACTTAGTAAGCCTATGCACAAACCTATTTTTGAAAAGCCTTGGGAGAATACGCTCGCCAAGATATTTGTTCGGTTATTTTTATTTTTGTCTGTAATAGGGTTTCTGACTTATATTGAGAGCCCTTCTTATGCGTATGAGAGTTTTGGCGCTCCCTCAAATTTTTCTCCTGCCATTGTATATTTTGTATGTTTCTCCGCGGTTACGATTTTTTCGCAAAATTTTCCTTCTCTTGTTAAAGACCAACGCAGATTTTACCTTTTCACTTTTTTACTTTGTCTTCCTGGACAGACGGCAACAACAGCATTGAGTGATGCGTACGATGTATACCTTAATCTTGACGTACTTTATGTTGAAACTGCGACTCTGCCTAAAACAGTCAGAATGACCTCTAAATCAAGGTTTTTGAAGGTAATCACTTTTTCAGAAGGTTTAGCATTTTTGTCTACGTTCGATAACTCAAATTTTGTGCTTGTTCGGCTGGAGGAATTGAACTGTCAGGTATTTCGAAAATATAAAGCTCCACATTCGCGGTTTACATCTAAGGATACGCTATCAAAGCAGAAGCCACTACTTTGACACTTATTAGATTGAGAGTTATTGCCTTAGAAACCGTATTTCCGCCCGTCTTCGCTGAGTAAATAAAAAAAAAACGCTTCTGGCGGGGTTTCTTGTTTTCCGGAATTTACGGAGATCGTTTCTGCAAAGTCCGGAAAAAAATAGGACCGCAAAGAAGGGATCACTTGCGCCATCCCCGCACCGCTTCGCCGGCTCAGGCGTTCCCGGCAACAATGTTTTTCTAAAAGTCTTACGTCAGGGCCTTTTTGTGGTAACCTGTGATTGCATAATATAACCAACCGTATTATATTGAATTCTAAAATATTCCAGCAATCCTTGTATTTTTATGTATAAATATATTTTTATTATTAAAAAAATATATTTGAAAACTATTTTGAATTGTATACATTTGCATCATCTGTAGGGTGTAATGCCGGACAGTGCCACAAACCAATCCGTTATGTCGAAATCAAATGAAACGCTTCTGGGGCCGCTTAATGCTGTCGCCAACCTGAATCTTTCCGGTTCCATCCCTTCAGGGCCCTCCCTACAGGAATTATTGCTTTACCCGATAGAAATCCGCCTTCAGCTGATTGAGCGGCTGATTTCCGGCATCTGATTTGTTTACCAATACCTACCATAATTCATATAAAATGAAAAAACTTTTACTGAGCCTGTTCCTCGTGACAGGAGTAGCCAGCGTTTATGCGCAATCCAGTTCCTGTACCTATTCAGGTATGCTTTTGTCGTCCGGTACCGCAGGGCCTACAGGCGATGATAACATATCTACGGTATCAATGCCTTTTACTTTCAACTTTTACGGAACCGCTTACACCAGTGCAACACTATCCACCAATGGTTTCATCTGGATGGGTACCTCGTCTGATGCGGGTTGCTGTTCCGGAAGGGTTATTCCTTCCGGATATTCCGAACCGTTTATTGGTCTTACGCAATTGGATTGGTTTGTCGATCCCGGAGAATTATTTTATGGTACAGTCGGTACCAGCCCTAATCGCATATTCGTCGTGCATTATGAAAATGTACAGGAGCTAGGAGGTAGCGACGTTATAACCGGAGAGATCCAACTGTATGAAACTACAAACGAAATTCGCCTGGTTGTGGCGAGTCTTACAGGATTTGGTGGAACCGGGACTATGGGTATTGCAGCAGGCGATGGGGTAAATGGTACGGCTGTCGGTACGCGTAACGCCTCCAGTTCTTATTCGATCACTACGGAATGTAATTCTTTAAGTTCGAGCAGTACCGTACTACCTGTATCCCTTATCAGCTATAATGTGAGCCGCAACGGAAGCGCCGCACTTATCAACTGGCGCTCCGGTGTTGAGGAGAATAACGACCAGTTCCTGGTGGAACGCAGCAGCGACGGCAAAAATTATACTACGCTCGCAACCCTGAAAAGCAAAGGGAACACCACTTTTGGTTATGACTATTCTTACACCGATGCAAAACCTTCAGCAGGAAAAAATATGTACCGTTTATCACAGGTAGACTTTGATAAAAAGCGGACTTACCTGGGCGTGAAGACGCTGTCGTTTGAAGAAGGCAATGCTATCAGTGCGCAGCCAAACCCGTTTTCCGATCAGTTGAATATACAGTTGCCTGCAACCCTTCAGGGAAGCGGAGGCATTTCTGTATCGAATCTTTACGGACGCGAAATCATAAATGTTAGCAGGACTTTCGACGGGAAAGAGGGAATATGTACGCTTGATACAAGAGATTGGCCCGCCGGTGTTTATTTTATAAGCATTACCAGCGACGGACAGCACCTGGAACCGATTAAAGTGATAAAATAATACGATGTCTTTTCGTAAAGCCCGGGCGCCGCAATGGTTCCCGGGCTTTTTTGCATATACGGACGGCACGGATCTGCCTATATTTCTTTACGGATTGACAGAACCAACTGCTGTATGGCAGGCTTGCGGATAAACTCCGTTCGTCACTTTTTGGTGTCGTTTATCGCTCAAAAAATGCTGTTTACCACAAATGGGTTTTAAAATCTATATGATAGTGGTATTTTCGGATTTAACGAAAACTTAGCCTATGAAACGAGTATTAACTCTATTAACCCCTCCATGGAACGAAACCGGACCCTCATTTCCGGGCCATGCGTGTTCGGGTTCTCCCGGCAAACCGGATCACCGCCGGTCTTTTTCCGGAAGGACGCTGCTGGCTCCTTTTATGCTGCTTGTATTCCTTGCAGCGGGCTTTACGCCCCGACAGGCGCAGGCCATCATAAAGACTTTTGGTTCGCCTCCCGGTTCGAGTACCATGAGCGACATGTATACGTACTCGAGCGCGTACAGCGGTATTTATTCTTATTATAAATATGGAGCGAATGCCGCTATTTACGGCGCTTCGGAAATCGGAATCGCTGGGACCATCAACTCCTACGCCATTTATAAGTATTCCGGAAGTACCTCCCCCTCGCTTACGCTGGATTCCACCTACATCTTCATGAAAGAAGTGGGAACCACAAAAGCGGTTTCTTCACCTTTGTCACTGGACGGATTCCAGGAAGTATTCCGCGGTACTTTTGCCAACAGCACTGCCAGCGGATGGCAAACCGTTACACTCACCACACCGTTCGTGTATTCGGGAACCGGTAACCTCTGCATCATCGTAACCCATCGCAGAAGCTCTTCCAGTGGCCAGTTTGAATACTATTATCTTTCTTACGCATACGGATCGGGATACAACGTCGGTTACCAGTACAATGCGTCCACCACCTGGACCAACTGGATCAATACCGGTAGTTCCACCCCTTCCACATTGTCGCTTACGAGCTCAACGACGTCGTATCGTCCGTACATGCAGTTCAACATCGATCCTCCCGCATGTACCGGTACGCCTACGGCAGGTACGGCGGTAGCGTCTTCCACAACTGCCTGTGCGGGTGTTCCCGTATCGCTGTCATTGTCCGGCGGTACTACGGTAGCTTCTTCACTCACTTATCACTGGGATACTTCTTCTACGGGTGCTGCAGGTACCTGGAACGCTCTGGGTACGGCAACGACCTATCCCGGAACATACTCTTACATACCTCCCACGGGCCGTACTCTGTACTACCGTTGCTGGGTTACCTGCTCTGCAGGCGGTTCTGCCGATACCTCAACGAAAGTTGCCGTTGCCGTTGGTACAGCGCTGCTGCCACCTTACAGTGAAACTTTTGAAAGTCTGACTCCTGGTAACAATGCTACCTGTGCAGGTGCATTTCCTCTGTTCAGTACCGGCGTTACTTCTGCTTACGGTACAGATTACTGGAAAATGATCAGTGCCACTTACGATCCTTATGCAGGTTCTAACCATACTCCGGGAGGTGCAAACTATCTCGTTGCAGGTTATTATGTGTATTATACGGGTTCTTATTCGAGTCAGTCCGGATTCTGGTTTACACCAGGTATCAGGCTGGAAGCGGGTAAGACTTACCGGTATTCCTACTGGTACCGGGTTGCAGGGTATGTGTCTTCATATTACTCCACAACCGGTATCCGTTTCGGGATGTATTACGGTACCACTCAGACACCTTCCGGCATGACTGCGCTGAAGACAGACTGGGTTGATGCTAATAATACCTACAAGCAGGCTGTGGTGGACTTTACACCGACCACTACCGCTACCTACTATATGGCTGCGAAAAGCGATAATATGTCCTACGCTTATTACGGAGGAGGTATTTTCGACGACTTTAACCTGATCGAGCTGCCTGCATGTTCTACTGCTGTTACGGCGGCTGATCTGAAAGTCGGTTCCAAGGCAGCAGTTTCCCCGAACGCTATTTGTTCCGTTCCGGGATCCACAACACTGTCTTTGTCTTCCACTCCGGCATACTCTGGTCTGAGCTATAGCTGGGAAGTGGCAAGCGGTACACCTACTTCTTTCTCATCGGCAGGTATCAGTACTTTAAGCGGTTCCTATTCGATTACTGCAGCTAACACCTACTATTTCCGTTGTAAGATCACTTGTACGGCTTCCGGTCTCTCTGCCTACTCCGATACGGTGAAAGTGATCACGACGCCGATTACTCCTCCTTATCTTGAGGATTTTGAAAGCGGAACAGCTGGTACAAATATGCCTTGTGCAGGATCTACCTACTGGAATACGCGCCCTTACTACTGGAACCTGGCCAATTCTCCTTACGATGCGACTTACGCACCGGGTATTAAAAACCATACTGCCGGTGGTACGAACTACCTGCATGCAGGGTACTACCTCGGTTACGGAACCGGCAATGCAGAATACTGGTTCACACCAGGACTCGCGCTTACTGCCGGAAAAGCATATAATGTGTCTTACTGGTATAGTAACAGTGCGTATTATCCGATTTATTATTCTTCCTATCCGACCGATATGGGCATCTACGCAGGAACAGCGCAGAACGCTGCTGCAATGACCATTACAACCGGGGACGATACCACCATTTATATCGATGCACTGAGTACAGCTACCTACGATAAGTTCCAGCGTGGATTCATCGCTCCGGCTACAGGTACTTACTATGTCGGTATTAAGGTGAACCACAAAAACTACTGTTACTACGGATTTGCGATCGATGATATCGGAGTGGATCAATTGCCTCCCTGCTCGGCTAAGCCAACAGCCGGTAAAGCAGTTGCAACGCCTTCTGTTATCTGCGGTTCGGGATCTACGACAGTAAGTCTTTCCGGTACCTCTCTTGCTTCGGATCTTTCCTTCCAATGGCAGGACTCTTCTTCCACAGGATGGAACGACATCTCCGGTGCAACATTACCTTCTTACGTAACGCCTACACTTACGACTTCGAGAAAGTATCGTTGCCGCGTTACCTGCGGTCTGATACCGACACCTAATTCAGATGTTTCAGCTTCTGTAGAGGTGAAGATCACACCGCTGAATCCACCATACTACGAAGACTTCGAAGCTGCTAAAGCCGGTATCAACATTCCTTGTGCATCTTATACCGGTTCCTGGAGCTCTACATCCTACTGGTGGCTGTATGATGCTGCTATGACCGGTTCCTACGCAGGTATCGCGAATCATACCACAGGCGGTAAGAAATTCCTCTATGCGGGTTATTACCTGGGAGGTTATTATTCATCCACTACCGGTAACTACTGGTTTACTCCTTCTATGAATCTGACCGCGGGTAAATCATATAATTTCAGCATGTGGTTCAGCGGATCCGGTTATAGTTCCGACTATAATAACCAACCCTGGGTTCAGCTCGGTCTGTACGCCGGAACGGCTCAGACAGCGGCGGGTATGACTTACCGTCTCGGAGGTCTGGACACCAACATCCTGGCCAGCGACGGAACTTACCGCAAGCTTTCCCGCAGCTTCACGGCTCCTATCACGGCTGCATACTATATCGGTATCAAAGTAAATATGCAGGGTTATTGTTACCCCGGTATTGCGCTTGATGATATGTCACTGGTTGAAAATGCCGCCTGCACCGGACGACCAACTGCCGGAAAAGCAGACGCTACCAATACCATGATCTGCAGTTCCGGTACCAGCGTATTGCGCCTGAGCGGAACCTCCGCTTCATCAGGTCTTACCTATCAATGGCAGGTTTCCACAACATCCGCCACAAGCGGCTTCGGTGGAGCTACCGGTACCAGCGCTACATATGCAGATTACACGACACCTACGTTGTCCACACCCGGCAGATATTACTATCGTTGTATCGTGACGTGTTCGGCTACAGGTTTGTCCGACACATCAACAGCAGCAGTGGTGAATGTAGGATATGTGATTCCTCCCTATAAAGAGGATTTCGAACGTACAACAGCCAGCTACAATACACCCTGCGCTTCGTATTATTCACCTTACGGATGGTCCAACACCGCAAGCAGCTATTATTACCTGGGTATCAGAGCGGGCGACACGTATCCGTATTATGCGGGTAATACCAACCACACTCCGGGCGGTGTAATGCACTTGTCTGCAGGTTATGCAGTAGGTAGCTATTACAGTTCCAGCTATGCAACCAACTACTGGTTTACACCGGGCATCCTGCTCACGAAAGACTCTACGTATGAATTCTCTTACTGGTATTCACTGTCTTCTTACGGAGCAACCTGTATACTCGGTATGTATTATGGTACGGCGCAGACTTCTGCCGGTATGACTACCGCGATCATTCCCGACTTTACTGCTTCCAGCTCTTCTTTCAAACAGCTGATCGGCCGTTTCGTCGCACCATCTACAGGTACCTTCTACTTAGGTATCAAGATGAACAACAATACATATAACTATTACGGAACGTCCATTGACGATATCAACCTCGAGCAGTTACCTCCATGTACGGCTAAACCGGTTGCAGGCACTGTTGCCGCAACACCTACCATGTTGTGTTCTGCCGGCGCTGTGAGTCTGTCTATGGATATGTCTACGGCATCCAGGGCTGCCGGGTTACGCTATCAGTGGTATTCCTCCACAACGTCACCAACGTCCGGATTTACTACTTTAAGCGGCCTGCTCACCAGCCCGGGCTATTCCACTTCTGCCAGTGCGACAACCTGGTACAAGTGCGTGGTAACCTGTAGCTATACGGGAGACACCGTTGCCTCTTCCACTATTAAAGTAGATGTAGGCGTTGTGATTCCTCCTTATATTGAAACGTTTGAGACCGTTGCACCTGGAACCAATGCTCCTTGTGCGGGATACACTTACGGTTGGGGTTCTTACTCATACTGGTACACTTACGGTGCTCCGCTGAGTCCGATGTATGCTCCGTCTATGGATAACCATACTCCGGGAGGAAGCCGTTATCTGTCTACCGGATATTATCCGCTGTATTACTCCGGCGCTTATGAATACTGGTTCACACCGGCAATCAAGCTCACGGCAGGCAGCCTTTACCAATTCAGTTTCTGGTATGTTCGTAGCGGATATGACCCTTCGGTTGCTGCAACCCTGGGCGTATACTATGGTACGGCACAGACAAAAGCTGCCATGACGACAGCGCTCGGTCCTGATCTTACCGGAATTAAAACAACCATGTACAAACAGTACAAGGCGCAATTCACTCCAACTGCTTCCGGTAATTTCTATTTCGGAATCAAAACAGGATTGGCAGGGTACGACTACTACGGCGGAACCGCTATCGACGATATCGGACTGCAGGAAGTACCTCCTTGTTCCTCTTCTGTAGTTGCGGGAACGATCAACAGCGATCCGGCACACGTTTGTTCTGCCGGTGGATCTGCATCACTTAATCTCGACGGTACCACACTTGCTACCGGTCTTTCCTACGAATGGCTTTCTGCTCCTTCAGCAACCGGCCCGTGGACGACAACCGGTGGAACATCGCTTCCTTACGTAACGGATCCTCTGTTTACCGATACCTGGTTCCGCGCAGTTGTTAAGTGTACTGCTACAGGTATAACGGATACCACCAGTCCGGTACTCGTGGAAGTTGGAGCATTCTCTGTTCCTTATACCGAAGATTTCGAATCCACACCGTTTGATACGAAACCACTGTGTTCCGAAGCTACCGACTGGGGTATGAGCTACGGATCCACTTACGGTTATATCTGGAGCGTTCGTAAAGGTGCAATCAGTCCGATTACCAACCACACACCGGGCGGTAAATCTTACCTGATCGGCGGATACATGCTCGGATATTATGCTACGGCATCCTATGGTTACCCTACTGTAACTGATGACAACTACTGGTTTACCCCGGGATTGGCTTTGGATTCCCGTTACAAATATGAACTGAGCTTCTGGTACATTTCCACTTCCAGCTATACACAAAACCGTATGGCCGTTAAATATGGTAAAACCCAGACCGTGGGAGGTATGACCAACACGCTGCTCGCGTTGCGCCAGGTTTCTAACGGAACTTACGCACAGTTCGACACAACGTTCAAACCAAGTACATCCGGCACTTACTACATCGGATTCCAGAAAACGGTTTCTCCTTCAGGTGCCTATGCTTATCCGGGTGTTGGTTTCGATGACATCAACCTGAACTATGCACCTTGTGATGGTACGCCTATGGCAGGTAACATCCGCAGTTCCATGGCTTCGGGAACGGGTAAATGTAAAGGGACCTACCTGCAGCTTACCGACACCGGTGCGACAATCAGTCTGGTACCAGGAATCAAATACCTCTGGATGCGCCGCGATCTTTCTACTCCGTTGGCACCATGGACGGTGATAGCGGGTGCAGTGGATACTACTATTGCTGCCGACACGCTCGTAGGCTATGAGTACAAATTCGCAGTAATCTGTAACAATACACATGATACCGCTTATTCATCTGCGTTCCAGATTCCGCAACTGACGCCGCATCCGAGCGTTACTGTCGCTCCTTCCACCACACCGATCACTTACTGTCTCGGGGATACGGTGAAGTTCAATGCGACTAATTACACCGGAGCGGTTTATGACTGGATGCTGGACAGCGTTGTTATTCCGGGATGGAAATTCAGCGATCTGGGTGCAACAGAACCGGGAACATACATGGTGAAAGTAACTTCTGCTTTGTCTCCTTGTCCTGCATACAGTAACCAGGTGAAAATGATCGTTAATGACCCCGGATATTCCGTAACCATTACGAAGCCTGCAGACAGCATTCTTTGTGCCGGTTCTTCCGTGCTCCTGACTGCGGTTGCAAGTAAACCCGGTGTTACGTTCCAATGGCGTAAAGACAACGTTGCTATCCCTGGCGCCACAAGCGCAACTTACCTGGTGACCACAGGCGGCTACTACCGTGTGATGGCTTCCGACGGAACTTCTACCTGTGCGGCAGCAAGCCGTAACGTGGAAATGGTTGTAAAACCGAATCCTCCGGCAGTGATCACCGTACCAGGCGGTACGACCACCGCATGTGAAAACGAAGGTATATTGCTGCAGGCCAGTACCGGTGGATTCTCTTACGAATGGATGCGCGGCGGTACTACCGTTTACGGACTGATCGACAGCGCGGTGCTGATTAAGAACAGTGGTGTTTACTCCGTTAAAGTGCGTAATGCAGACGGATGTGCAACCACCTCTTCTTCAATAACCGTGAACATCCTGCCTTCACCGGTTCCGGTAATTGTACGTACAGGAGACCGACTGACAACGACGATCTCTTACCCGACTTATCAATGGATACGTAACGGATTGGATATTCCTGCTGCCGCAGGAGGTACTGCCAGCTTCTACGATATCACATTGAAAGGTTTGTATAAAGTACGTGTTACGGCTACGAACAACTGTGAAGGTGAATCGACACCGCTTGAAGCTATGGACGATTGGTTGAGCATTGATCAATCTTCTCTGGGTAACGCGGAAATCAAAGTGTTCCCGAACCCAACCAGCGGCAAGGTAACCATCGCAAGCCCTATGCCTGTCCAGGTACAGGTGAAAGATCTGAGTGGTCGTGTGATCATCCAGAGTCAGCAAACAAAAGAAGTAGACCTGAGCAAACTCGCAGATGGTGTGTATATGTTTGTGATCCTCGATAAAGAGGGCATACAGCAGATCGCTCAACAGCGTGTTACCAAGGTGACAAATAAATAGGCAGTCTGAAACTGCTGATTTCAGAAGCACCCGGCCTGCACAGGCCGGGTGCTTTTTTTTATGCACGGAGATGGCTGTCAGACCCTCAAGAAATAAAGCCGTATCTTTGCGATGTTCACACGCCGCAACCATTTTTCAGTATCTCTGTGTGCAACGCACACTTCTTTTGGTTGTCCTGCGGCTATTTACTCACTTTTAAATTTGACTTGCTTATGAAAGTAGGATTGATGGGTTTTGGCAAAACGGGTCGTTCCGTGGCATCAGTTATCCTGGCAGCCAAAGATTGTTCACTCGAATGGATCTACAGACGCGGCAGCGCGCTTGATCATCGTTCCGCATCCGAATTCCTCGGAATTGAATCTGCAGATCGCGCAACCATTCTTTCACCATCCTCAATTGATGTGGACACTTTACTGGAACAGCACCCGGTGGATATCATTATCGATTTTTCCTCTTCTGAAGGTATATGGACTTATGGGGACCAGGCCGCAGAAAGGGGTATCACCATTGTATCGGCCATATCGCATTATAATTCCGAAGAGATCGGCTTTTTGCGGAAACTTGCCTTGCTCACCACTGTTTTCTGGTCACCCAATATCACGCTCGGCGTAAATTACCTATTGTTTTCTGCACGCCTGCTTCAGAAGATTGCCCCGGAAGTGGATATTGAGATTGTGGAAGAACATTTTAGCAATAAGCAGGGTGTATCCGGAACCGCAGTAAAGATTGCAAATGCGCTTGAACTGGAGCATGAGAAGATCAACTCCATCCGGGCGGGGGGAATTGTAGGTAAGCATGAGGTAATCTTCGGTTTTCCGTTTCAGACCGTGCGTCTTGTTCACGAATCTATTTCCCGTGAAGCATTTGGTAACGGAGCGTTGTTCGCAGCAAGGCACCTGTCGGGTAAACCGGCCGGATTTTACAAATTTGAAGACCTGCTTGCACCTTACTTCGCGCAGCAGATCGCGTAAGGGAGCAGTTAATCCTGTTCCACCTCTCTCAGATACTGGTCTTTCAGGTGCTCATAAAACGGGTGCCGGGCCAGTATTTTGGCAATGAGACTGGCTACCAGCGCAGAGATCATGATGTAAAAGATGACACTGTGACTGTTCGTCATTTCGATAACAAGAATGGCCGACGTAAACGGACTTCTTGTAATGCCTGTAAGAAAGGCCGTCATGCCCGCGAGTATCAGCAGATTGGCTTCGGACCCGCCTATATGGAACAGCTGTGCCGTAAGATTTCCTATACTGGATCCGGCGCTTAAAGCAGGTGCAAACACGCCGCCTGCGGCACCCGATGAAAAAGAAATCACAGGACCTAAAAAGCGCAGCAGCGGCGTTTCCCAACTGATGTCTTTGTCAGCAGAAAATAACCCGTGCATCATCAGCTCTTTGCCGGAACCCAGCACATCCGGATTGATCAGCACAGCTGTTGCGGCAATGAGCAATCCGAAAAATGCCACAATGATCCATTCCGGAATCCGCCGCTGCAACTGCTTCTTGCGCGCTGTAAGCCATAAAATGGCCTGTCCCATCACCGCTGCAGCAGCTCCCGAAAGTAATGCTACAAAAACCACCCCTACAACGATTCCCGAATGCAATCCCTGCAGTCGCGGATAGCCGAGATATAAATAAGGTCCCAATAGCGTGAGTGCGGTAAGTCCTGCCAGGATAACTCCTGTGAGCAGCGCCGATTTGAAATAACTGAAATGAGTGGTCGTAAGCTCTTCGATCGCAAATACAATACCGCCCAGCGGAGTATTGAACGCAGAGGCAAGTCCCGCTGCGGCACCGGTGATGATCATATTTTGACGCGATACACGGGGGTACCATGCCGGCAGCCGTTCATTGATCGCTTTGAATATGGATGCGGAAATCTGGATCGTGGGTCCTTCTCTCCCGATTACGCCACCCCCCAGGGCCATTGTTAGGCTTGAGATGATCTTGGTAACCGCAAGCCGGATGCTGAGCAGCCGGTTTACCCTGGAATAATCCTTAGGGTTAGATAAGGCAATGGCGGCGCTCACTTGTGGAATACCCGAACCCCGTGCAAACGGAGCAAACCGCTTTACCAGGTACCAGGCGAGTACAAAAGTCGCCGGCGTAACAAGTAAAAAATACCAATGCAGTTTTTTGAACAGATAGATGCTGGCGGCTTCTGCCATACCGAACAAACGTGCGTAGGCCACAGCTACAAGACCTGTCAGAAGGGCTCCCACCCAGAAGGGGAGCGCATTCAGAATCGACTTTTTAAGATGCCGGTTAGATGCGGCATTCAGATAAGCCTTGATGTTACTGGCTAGATAGTGGAACATTTTTAACTGACTGGCGGAGACGCCCGCTGATATACGGTTGAAGAACAACTGCAAAGGTAGTATTCATAGACGCGGCATCTGTTATCGAAATGCAATGATGAAAGGCCAACTGCGCTAATGTGTCGATAAGTGACATTTTTAATTTTTTTGCGCGGTTCACTCGTTGAGAAAAGTGCGCCGTTAAAAACATATTCCCGCCAGACCAGTACATAAGCAATACGGCAGTCCGCTTTCCGTCGTCGCGGTAAGTTTACTATGGGTAATAACATATAATATCCTAATGTTTTGTGTAAAGCATCCACCCAAAGCCACGGGTATATGTTGCACAATACGCTATCTCTCATGAAAGTGTACTATTTGCAGGTGTTATAGTAGTATCAGCACAATCCACGGTTATTGTGAGCACTGTGTTAATACTGTTTTTTTGTAATGCATCTGCGATGGGCGGCATGCTACTTTTGCAGGGTAAACCCGCCTTCGCTCAGCTCACTTTTATTCACAGGACTCAACCAAACCGTATGGCAAAGAATTTTGTCTCCAACTCAAAAGAATCTGTGCGGATGTTCCGCAGTAATCTGCTTGAATCACTTTCCAAAGTGCATTTCTCCGTTCCTCTTTTTATCTACATTCCGATTATCGGATATTTTCTTTTCCAGGGTCAGTTGAAATTTGCAACCCCGTTCTGGACAGTATTATCCTACTTCGTTCTCGGAGTCCTGCTCTGGTCGCTGGCAGAATACGTGTTACACCGTTATGTCTTTCATTTTACGCCCAAAGGAAAACTGATGGAACGAGTCCACTTCATTTTTCATGGTGTGCACCATGATTATCCGAACGATACCAAAAGACTGGTAATGCCGCCCTCGGCAAGCCTTCCGCTGGCAGTGGTATTCTATTTCCTCTTCGGGTTGTTGCTGAGTCCGGCTCACCTTTACGCGTTTTTTCCGGGATTTGTAACCGGCTACCTCGCATATGACATGTGCCACTATGCGATGCACCATTACAATTTTAAATCCGAATTCTGGAAACAGCTGAAGCGACACCATATGCTCCATCATTATCAGGACGACCACAAACGATATGGCGTGAGTTCGGTGCTTTGGGACAAAGTATTCCGTTCCGAATAACACAACGCACCGCGTCGTGTTTATATGACGCTTTGCTTAATTCCTCTTTTTGTAAACACATTTTCCCGATTCTGAAAGCCCGACTTTTCCGGATGCCGGAGTTTTGCGCGCAAAATCGGAAAGATGAATAAAGCAATACCCAAATTCCTGCAATTATGCGCATTGATGCTCTGCGTGTCTTTGTCCGTTCGTGCGGAAGATAAATCCGGAAGCATAAAAGGCACCGTAATTACCGCAGACAAGCGACCGGCTGAAAATGTCGAGGTGATCATCAAAGCGCTGCACAAGGCTGCGTTAACAGATAACAGCGGCGCATTTAATTTTGAAAACATACCGGATGGTACCTGGATGCTGGAAGTAGACATTCCCGGTTATGCGAAAGTATCGGAATCCGTGCTGGTGGCGGCGGGTAAAACAAGCAGCACAACCCTGCAACTGAATGTTTCTGCACAGCAGCTGCTCCATGAAGTGGTGATCCAATCCACCCGCAATAAATACAAAACAGATAAGCCTTCACAAAGTCTCAGGCTGAACGAACCTTTGCTGGAAATTCCCCAGAACGTACAGGTGGTATCGGCAGAAGCTCTGAAAGATCAGCAGGTGACAAGCATGAGTGATGGTGTGATCCGTAATGTGAGCGGTGTTACGCGTCTCGAGCACTGGGGGGATATGTACACCCGTATCAATGCTCGTGGTTCTCAGCTGTCAGCATTCCGCAATGGCTTCAACGTAGTGAATTCGGCATGGGGACCGCTTACCGAGGACATGAGCTTTGTGGATCATATTGAATTCGTTAAAGGACCTGCAGGGTTTATGCTTGCAAACGGCGATCCGAGCGGACTGTATAACGTGGTGACGAAGAAGCCTACAGGTAGTGATTTTAACGGTTCGGCCTCATTAACGCTCGGAAGTTTTGACCTCTACCGTGCGACCGTGGATCTTGATGGTAAATTCGATAAAAAAGGGAAAGTGCTTTATCGCCTTAACCTGATGAATCAGACCAAAGGTTCTTTCCGCCCCTATGAATTCAACGACCGCTATAGTATTGCACCGGTGATCACCTATAAGATAGATGATAAAACCAGTCTGACATTTGAATACACCCTGCAACATGCAAAAATGTCGAACGTGGGTAGCTATTACGTATACTCTCCGAAAGGATATGGTGAATTCCCGGTTGGTTATTCCATCATGAGTCCGGGACTCGATCCGACCAAAATCAACGATCACAGTGCCTTTCTGAATTTTCAGCACAAGATCGACGATCACTGGAAGCTTACTGCGCAGGCCGCTTACTTTTCCTACAACCAGATCGGATCGTCCATGTGGCCCTCCAGCGTCGATTCCGCAGGAAATATGATTCGTTCGGTAAGTATCTGGGATGCCGCGTCGACTATGAAACTCGGACAGGTGTTCCTGAACGGTGATGTGCACACAGGCCCGGTTCGTCACCGCATACTTGCAGGATTGGATATGGGTAACAAGAATTACCTGGCCGATTGGAATCAGTCGCACAACCTGGACACTCCGGGAAGCTATAATATTTACACAAATAATGCCGCTGCTCCTGCCAATGGTTATCCTGTGTTTGATCGCAGTCAGAGTCTTGCCACCCGCGCTGTTTACGGAAACATTGATCAGCGTTACTCCGCGGTGTATGTACAGGACGAACTTGGTTTTCTCGATAACCGTGTGCGTCTGACGCTGGCCGGAAGATATACCGATGTGAGTCAGGCTTCTTACGGTGGCACAGCCAAAACGGCAAAGCAATTCACACCGCGTATCGGCCTGAGCGTTTCCGTTACGAGAGATTTCAGCGTCTATGCTTTGTACGACCAGGCATTTACGCCACAGTCCGGAATCATCAGAAGTGGTGCAGAGGTTAAACCTATCACCGGTAATAACATGGAAGCGGGCTTGAAAAAGGATTGGTTTGATGGTAAATGGAATACAACTGTATCAGTGTACCGCATTCTGAAAAACAACGAGCTCACCGGCGATCCCGCGAATACCGCCGGGGAATCCTTCTCTGTCGTACTGGGCCAGAAACGTGCGCAGGGGCTGGAGTTTGATCTCAAAGGCCAGATCGTAAGAGGACTGAACCTCATAGCGAACTATGCTTACACGGATGCGCGCGTAACGGAAGTGACTCCCGGTGTAACCGCGATGAAGGTAAATGACCGTATACCGGGTTTTGCAAAACACAACATAAACGCTTGGCTGAGCTATGGCGTTCAGAAAGGCTTCCTGAAAGGCGTAGGTGTAAGCGGCGGGATCAGCTACCAGAAAGATCGGGATACATGGACATGGGGACAGAGCGGATTGGCTCAACTGCCGGACTATCTGCGCGTAGACGCAGGCTTGTTCTGGGAAAAAGGAAATACACGCATCACTGCGAATATGTTCAACGTGATGAACAAATTCCTTTACAGCGGATCCTACTACGGATACGGCAGCTTCTACTATTACCAGGCAGAAGCACCGCGTAATATACGCCTGACGATTGCTTATAAATTCTGACAATGACCTTTAAGAAGGCAATAGGAAAAATACACCTCTGGCTCGGACTATCGTCCGGGCTGGTTGTTTTTATAGTAGCGCTCACCGGCTGCATATATGTATTTCAGAAAGAGATCACCGAAGCAGTGCACCACGATACTTATTTTGTAACAGTGCCTGCTTCAGCCAGGCCTCTTCCTGTATCCCGTCTCACAAAAGCGGCACAGGCAGCACTGGGCAGCGGTCAGCCATTGAATTTTTTTGTTGCGCACCGGCAGCCGGACAGAGCCTGGGAATTTTCAGCATTTAAAGCGGGAGACCCTGATGCACTTACCTATTTCAGTGCCATCAGATATTATCGTTCCGTGCTCATTAACCCCTATACCGCAGAGGTGACAGGCGTGGTGGATCACAAGTATGAATTTTTCAACATCGTCAAATACCTGCATTGGAGCCTGCTGCTGAACACACCCTACGGACAGCCCATAGTAGGCATTGCAACGCTGATCTTCGTGATCATGCTGATCTCCGGGATGATTTTATGGTGGCCCAAAAAGTGGAATAAGACCAATGTCAACAAAAGCTTCAGGGTAAAATGGAGTGCAGGCCGGAAACGCGTGAATTACGACCTGCATAATGTTTCCGGCTTTTACGGATTGTTGTTCACGGCGATACTTGCCTTAACCGGATTGGTATGGGCGTTCGACTGGTTTCAGAAACTGGTGTACGTAAGTGCAGCGCTCAGTACCGCCGCACCCGAGAATAAGGAGATCAGTTCGCTCGATTCGGGCAAGGTGGTAACGGTAAATGCACTCGACCGTTCATTTCATTATGCCGACTCTTTGTATCCGCAGGCAGACAGGATAGGAGTGAGTATGCCCTTTTCCGGCACCGCTGTATACGACATATCTGCGTATGCAGGGAAAGAAGTGTATTATCATTTCGATGAACTGCGTTTTGATCAGTATTCCGGCCGGCTGCTCTACAGTAAGCCTTATGCGGCAAAGAACCGTGGCGAGAAGCTCATCGGCATGAACTACGATATTCATGTAGGCGCCATCTGGGGATTACCCGGGAAGATCATCGCATTTGTCGCAGGATTGATCGCGGCAGGACTCCCGGTCACCGGTTTCCTGATCTGGCTGGGGCGCAGGAAAAAGAAAAAATACGTCCCTTATACTAAATAGGGTTGCGCAGATTAAAGCAAATAGAGTTAATTTGTTTTATACAAGCGAGCGTTATTGCTCACTGAAATAAATTCAATTTTCGACTTCGAAGGCGACCTAATATCTAAAAATATGCGCAGACTCTACGAAATGACAAATTGATTTACAAGTTTCATGATTACTTGTTTTTTGCAGTCAGCTTACTTTTGAAACCGATTTACAACTTAATTGTTCTAGTTATTCTACCAGCCACAATAACCGTCACGTAGGTTCTTAATTTACCTCTAAAAAAGAATTTGTCTCCTATAGAATATTCGTCTTCAAATCTCATTGAAATGTATTCGTGAGGAGCAATTAGATACTTAGGAGATTCCCCGTCATCATACCATGTATGGGCGTAGTTCCTTTTAGTAAGCCATCTAAAGCGCGATGAGTATATTTTGAAATATGAGATAGTAATTTTTCTCGTCGAATTATTATAGATAACGAGATCAACAGTATTATTTCCAATCTCGACTGAAGCATCAACATTAATCTTTTTTTCTCGGATCGACCTGTATAAGTTCACTAGAGAAATAATAATAGCTGCTATACTCAGCCATCCTTTAAGATCCGTTTCTCTAAAAAAATGCATGATATCTTTCATGAAGTGAAAGAGTTAATTTATTGATTTAAAGGGTTTAGAAACTCGAGCGTTATTATTGCGGATGTAATGGCATTGACGAACTCAAATTCCGACGGCTGCACAGCAGAGAAAACTAAAATTTTTCTTACTGTATCATAGCTAAGCAGGTGCTCATTTTCTAAAAAGAATCCGGAATCTTCCAAATCGTCAAAGTCTACATAATACTTCAATTCTTCATGATTTTCTTTTGTCTTTCCGGCTCTTATTGTACAGCGCGCTTCGTAGCCCGTTCCTAAAAAACTGAATGTAAAATCAAATTGCTTTTCTTCCATAGAGTGAAAATTATTTGTGAGGTTAAAACTAATATTTGCTAAGTAGTCGACGGGGGTATCAAAAATCTGAAGAAAAAAGACAAATGTACTGCTAGGTTTTAAGCGCTAAATTAAATAGTTGATTTGGGTTGAGTAATTGAATATAGCCAAGTTGCTTATTCCGCCACAATATTCAGGCTCTTGCCGAATGCATCTTCAAAGATGCGTATAAGGGTGGAGTAGCGCAGGTCGCAATCTCCGTTCTCTATTCTCGAAATATAGCTTTTCTGACTTCCGATTTTATCGGCAAGTTGTTGCTGTGTCATCCCCGCTTCCTTTCTCGCCGACTTGATCATCTCACTGAGCTCGAACAACCGGGCCTTCATCTCGAAAGCCTGCCTGCCTTCCGTACCCTCTCTTCCGAGTTCACGGTCCAGTAATTCCTCAAAGGTCAGTTGCTTGCGTTTGGCCATTTATGCTAAAGGTTTGAGACAACGCTGGTACATCTGTATGGTATTGTGCAGACCATAGTACAGGGCATCGGAGATCAGGGCATGGCCGATCGATACTTCCGCCAGTCCCGGAATATGTTCGGCGAAAAAGCGCAGATTTTTAAGATCCAGATCATGGCCCGCATTCAGAGCGAGTCCCTGATCTGCCGCTGCACCCGCTGCCTGCACATAGTTTTTTATCGCTTCGTGCGGATCGGCTGCAAAATGCTGTGCGTAATGTTCGGTATACAGTTCCACGCGGTCGGTTCCGGTATCAGCCGCTGCTGCCGCCAGTTTCGGGTCCGGATCTACAAAAATCGACACCCGGATACCCGCCTGTTTGAATACACCGACGATGTCGCGCAGGTAGGTAACATGTCTGATCGTGTCCCATCCATGGTTAGAGGTAAGCTGATCCAATGCATCCGGAACCAGCGTAACCTGATGTGGCCTGGTCTCGAGCACCAGCTGCACAAATTTATCTTCCGTCGGATTTCCTTCGATGTTCAGCTCTGTGGTGATATAAGAGCGCATTTCGCGGACGTCGCTGTAGCGGATATGCCGCTCATCCGGACGGGGGTGAACAGTGATGCCGTCTGCCCCAAACTGCTGACAATCAATTGCAGCCTGTAACACGCTGGGGTTGTTGCCGCCGCGGCTGTTGCGCAGGGTGGCTATTTTGTTGATGTTTACCGAAAGCTTCGTCATAACGCAACAAAGGTATTGAAATAGGCAGGAATAGCGGAACGGCCGGAAACCGCGACGCTTTAATATTTTTCTAAAATCAGCAGTCGCCGCGCCTTGAGTTAAGGCGTGCCGGCTGTATATTTGCGCAATCTTTCGCAAACTATTATGATACTTTCTGATAAAAGGATCCTGGAGGAGATCGAAAAAGGCACAATCGTTATCCAGCCTTTCGATCGCAGCTTCCTCGGGACCAACTCCTACGATGTGCATCTCGGAAAGCATCTGGCTACCTACAGGGACAAAGAGCTGGATGCAAAGAAGCACAACGAAATCGATCATTTCGATATACCGGAAGAGGGCTTTGTACTGCAGCCGGGTGTGCTGTATCTCGGAGTTACTGAAGAGTACACTGAAACCCACGCGCATGTGCCGTTCCTTGAAGGGAAATCTTCCACAGGGCGTCTGGGTATCGATATACATGCTACGGCCGGAAAGGGTGATGTAGGCTTTTGTAACACCTGGACACTCGAGATATCCTGTGTGCACCCCGTGCGCGTATATGCGGGTATGCCCATCGGACAGCTGATCTACTTCCCTGTGGATGGTGAGATCATCAACAAATACAATACAAAGCAAAACGCCAAGTACAACGACCGCACCATCCGCCCTGTAGAGAGCATGATGTGGAAGAACAAGTTCTAAGGCGACCGATACTGTTTAATAAAGTAACCTCAATGCTTGTTGCCGGAATGCAGCAAGCATTGAATGTATATACAAACCAACATGTCTGTAATTCATCCATTCCTGCGCCTGAGCGGCCTGGAGCCGCTCGTGCTGCGCCCCGAGACGAACTTTGTCAATGTCGGTGAACGAACCAACGTCACCGGGTCGAGGAAGTTTGCACGGCTTATTAAAGAAAATCAATACGAAGAAGCGCTTTCTGTTGCCCGGCAGCAGGTGGAAGGCGGCGCCCAGGTGCTGGACGTGAATATGGATGATGCCTTGCTCGACGGTGTTCAGGCAATGACCACCTACCTGAATCTGCTTCAGAGCGAACCGGACATCGCCCGTATACCGATCATGATCGACTCGTCTAAATTCGAGATCATTGAGGCCGGTCTGAAATGTGTACAGGGTAAGTGCATCGTGAATTCTATTTCACTGAAAGAAGGAGAAGCGAAATTTCTGCAACAGGCGCGTATCTGCCGTTCCTTCGGAGCTGCGGTGATCGTAATGGCGTTTGACGAGGATGGTCAGGCCGATACTCTGGAACGCCGGGTGAACATCTGTGAACGCGCTTACGGGCTGCTCACCGGAAAGGCTGGGTTCGATCCGCAGGATATTATTTTCGACCTGAACATCTTCGCGATTGCGACAGGTATTGAAGAACATAATAATTACGCAGTCGATTTTATCGAAGCCACGCGTATCGTGAAGCAAAAAATGCCGCTGTGTAAAGTGAGCGGAGGAGTAAGTAATGTGTCCTTCTCGTTCCGTGGTAATGACCATGTGCGCGAAGCGATCCATAGTGTGTTCCTGCTGCATGCCATCAAGGCGGGTATGGACATGGGTATTGTCAATGCGGGTCAGTTGCAGATATACGACCAGATAGAGCCCGAGCTGCGTGAATTGTGCGAGGATGTGGTGCTGAACCGCCGGCCCGATGCAACGGAACGGCTGGTGACATTCGCTGAAACGGTAAAGGCCGTTGCGAAAGAATCTGTAAAGGACGAAACCTGGCGCCATTCTTCTGTGGAGGAAAGGCTCAGGCATGCCCTGGTAAATGGTATCACCGATTATATAGATCAGGATACGGAAGAAGCGCGCCTGAAGTACCCGCGTCCCCTGCATGTGATCGAAGGTCCGTTGATGGACGGTATGAATGTAGTGGGAGACCTGTTCGGTTCCGGGAAAATGTTCCTGCCGCAGGTGGTGAAAAGTGCGCGTGTAATGAAGAAGAGCGTGGCCTGGCTCACGCCGTTCATTGAGCAGGAAAAGCTGGATAACCCGAATGCCGGGGAGGGCGGCGCTCCGAAGATATTACTCGCAACCGTAAAAGGTGATGTGCACGATATCGGAAAGAACATCGTGGGCGTAGTGCTTGCATGTAACGGTTATGAGATCATTGATCTCGGCGTGATGGTGCCTGCAGATAAAATACTGGATAAAGCCCGCGAACTCAATGTGGATATTATCGGATTGAGTGGGCTGATTACTCCGTCTCTGGACGAAATGGTGCATGTGGCGCGCGAAATGAAACGCCGCAATATGCAGCAACCTCTGCTGATAGGCGGTGCCACCACTTCCCGCACGCATACGGCTGTGAAGATTGCGGAACAATACGACAACGGGGTGGTGTATGTGCTCGATGCGAGCCGCTCCGTGACCGTGGCAGGTAACCTCCTTAACGAAGAAACGAAACCGGTGTTCCTCAGCGAGGTAAAAACAGATTATGAAAAACTGCGGGCAGATTTCGCCGCAAAAAGAGGTGTGAAAGAATACCTGCCCTTTGCCGATGCGCAACGGCAGACAATGGAGATCGACTGGGAAGGATATACGCCGCCACAGCCTTCGTTTACCGGCACCCGCGTCTTCGACGCATATGACCTGAATGAAATCCGCCGGTATATCGACTGGACGCCTTTCTTCATTACCTGGGAAATGCGCGGAAAATATCCGCAGATACTGAGCGACGAACGCCAGGGAGCAGAAGCTACGCGGCTGTTTGAAGATGCGCAGCGCATGCTGGACACCATCATCAGCGAACAATGGCTTACGGCCAGGGGTGTGGTGGGTTTCTGGAAAGCGGCTGCCATTGCTCCGGACACCATCGAGCTTGCGGATGAGAAGGACGCAGACGGGAAACCGTTGCGCCTGGAAAGCCTGCGTCAGCAGATTAAGAAAGCTGCGGGGCAGCCACAGTTCTCACTCAGCGATTTCATTGCTCCTGCCACCAGTGGTAAGGACGATCATATAGGTGCGTTTGCGGTAAGCATTCATGGCATAGAGCCGCATATACCACGGTTCAATGCAGCGCACGACGATTACAGTAAAATTATGCTGCAGGCATTGGCCGACAGGCTCGCCGAGGCCTTTGCAGAAGTGCTGCATCTGCGCACACGCCGCGAGTTCTGGGGCTACGTTCCGGAAGAGGCGCTGAGCGCTGAAGAACTGATCAAAGAGACATACCGCGGTATACGCCCCGCTCCGGGCTATCCGGCTTGCCCGGACCATACCGAAAAGCTGAAATTGTTCGATTTGCTCGGGGCAACGGAGCATGCAGGTATCACACTCACGGAATCGCTCGCGATGAGTCCTGCTGCGTCTGTATGTGGCTGGTACTTCAGTCATCCCCAGAGTATTTATTTCGGTGTGGGTAAGATACTGCCGGACCAGGTAGCCGATTATGCACGCCGTAAAAATATGCCGGTAGAGCAGGTGCAGCAATGGCTTTCCGCTAACTTAGAAGAATAACAAATGACACAAACAATGGCAACTCCCTTACGTTTCCTGGCCAATGCGCTCTCGGTGCTGCTGCACCCGGTGTTTATGCCCCTGTACTGTTGCCTGCTGATGTATCAGGTGGCACCGGAATATTTTTCCGGCATTCCGCAAAAGCAACTGACCGGCTGGCTGGGCATGATGGTGATCAATACGATCATGTTCCCGTTGTTGCTGCTGGCCTTGCTGAAAGGCCTCGGGTTCATCAAAAGTATACTGCTGAAGGATGTAAAGGAGCGCGTGATCCCGCTTATAGGGGTGATGGTGTTTTATTTCTGGCCCTATCTGGTAGCAAAGAATGTGCATGCGCCTGAAGCTGCCAGGATTCTGTTGCTCGGTAATTTCTGGGGTATCATCGCTGTGTTCATGTGCACGATTTTCTTTAAGATATCGATGCATACGTCCGGCGTGGGCTCCGCACTGGGCTTTGTTCTGGTATTGTGTATCCTGAAGGCCTCCTTCCTTCCGCTCGCATTAGCGCTCGTATCCGCCGCCGCAATACTGGTGTTCTGGGCCCGCAGATCGTTGGGCGCCCACAGCTGGAAGGAGCTGTGGATAGGCTTTGCCCTCGGACTGTCTGCCCAGATCGGCGCACTGCTTTATCTGCACTAAAATGCGTTCAACCGACATATTACCGATTCTATACCGACACAGATACTGAAAGTCTGTACATTTGAGTTTACGAGGAAAATAATTTTATATGCAATTAGCTTTCTGGAAAAAGAAAAAAGACCCTAACAAAAAGAAAAAGCCGGTCTGGAGAGAATGGTTCGATGCCGCTCTTTTCGCGATTGTTGCCGCGACGATCATCCGCACGTTCTTCATTGAAGCATACACCATTCCCACCGGGTCCATGGAAGGAAGTATGCTGATCAACGATTTCCTCTTCGTCTCCAAGACGGCATACGGGCCTCGTGTGCCGAACACACCCCTGGCATTTCCGCTTGTTCATAACACCATGCCGCTTACGGGTGGTAAGTCCTACACAGAAGCCGTACACTGGAATTACAAACGTCTTCCCGGTTTCGGCAACGTAAAACGTAACGACGTAGTGGTATTCAACTTCCCCGATGGTGACACTGTGGTGGCGGAACGACCTAACGAGGATTATTACGATATCTGTCTGGCAGAAGGAGGCAGCGCTGCAGTGAAATCCACCTACACGATCATCACACGTCCGGTAGACAAAAAAGAGAATTACATCAAACGCTGCGTGGCAATACCCGGCGATAAAGTACAGATCGTAAACGGGCAATTGTACCTGAATGACAAGCCGGCTGAAGTGTTCCCACATTCGCAGATGCACTACATCGTTACTACGAAAGGATTAGGCTTGTCCAGCGATTTCCTGGATGAGAATGGCATTTCGCTCCGCGAAGCGGCAGGCAATAAATACCGCCTGAACATTCCTTTCGATAAGGTAGACCTGGTTCGCGGTAACGCAAGCGTGGTATCGGTAGAGCCTGATGTGGCTGCTCCGAGTGCGTATGAACTCAATATCTTCCCTAAAGATGTGGAACACTTTAAGTGGAACCGGGATAATTTCGGCCCCATCGTTATTCCTGCAAAAGGAGCGACCGTTACGCTTACTCCGGAGAATATCGCCTTATACCGTCGTGTGATCTTCAACTATGAAGGGAATGCTTTTGAAGACAGGGGTGGCAGATTCTTTATCAACGGCAAGGAGACGAATACGTATACGTTTAAAATGGATTACTACTGGATGATGGGTGACAACCGCCACGAGTCTGCGGATTCCCGCTACTTCGGTTTTGTGCCGGAAGATCATATTGTGGGGAAAGCTTCATTCGTGTGGCTGAGTTACGAGGGAAGCCTGCTGCATCTGCGCTGGAAACGACTGCTGCGCAGCGTAAGTTCCCTGAGTAAATAGCGAAATATATAGTTACTGACCAGAAAAGCGCCTTACATTGTGTAAGGCGCTTTATTTTTGGGGATAATTTCGAAACATGAAACTCAGAACAACCATTGTGCTCAGCACCCTGAGTATTGCACTACTGGTCCTTTCCTGCGGCGGTTCGTCCGAAGCACCTCAGGCTGGCGGTGCCGATGCAAAAGGTGTGTCCGGCGAAGCCATATTTGCGGAGAAATGCGCGATGTGCCACGATTTTAAAGAAAATAAGATCGGTCCCGCCCTGCAGGGAGTGGTGGCCCGATGGAATAATGACAGCACACGCCTGAAGTCGTTCATCCGCAACTCGCAGGCCTTTATCAAAACAGGCGATCCCTATGCAAATGAGCTGTATGCCAAATGGAACCAATCTGTAATGCCTTCTTTTGAAGGATTGTCGCCCGAAGAACTCGACGCCGTAACGGCATATTTGCAGTAACTTAGAGCAGTTAATATTTCGGTAATACAGGCTTAATAATTACATAATCGTAGACTAACCTTTAAAATGAAAACTCGGTGGTAACATTGCAACCTGATATGATGCAGGAATTACCGGAAAAAATTCTGATTGTAGATGATGAACCGGACATCATCGAATTTATTAGCTACAATCTTAAGAACAAAGGCTATCTCATAGAGACCGCCAACAATGGCTCGGAAGCCATTCGCAAAGCGAAGACGTTCCGACCGGATCTCATTCTGCTGGATATGATGATGCCTGTAAAGGACGGTCTCACCACGCTGCGTGAGCTCAGGATCATGCCGGATTTTGAGGAAACACCGGTTATCTTCCTTACCGCGCTGAGAGATGAAAAATCTGAAATCACGGGGTTGCAGACTGGCGCGGATGATTACATCACCAAGCCGATAAAGCCTGAATTGCTGGCAACACGCGTAAGCGCGGTGCTGCGCCGTATGAAGAAAGACCGTGAAGCGGAAGAAAAGATCACGCTGGGCGACCTGGAGATCAACAAAACAAAATTCACTGTCACCTATAAAGGCCAGGATATTGTATTGGCCAAAAAGGAATTCGAATTACTCTCGCTGCTGGCATCCAAGCCGGGAAGAGTATTCCTCCGCAATGAAATCTTACAACGTGTGTGGGGTACCGAAGTGATCGTGGGCGACCGTACGATTGACGTACACATCCGTAAGATCCGCCAGAAAGCCGGCGTCGATTTTATTACTACCGTGAAGGGAGTAGGATATAAGTTCGAAATGGAATAATTTTATCCGGTATATGTCTTCATTACTTGCCGGGAAAAATGTTTCACTGCGTCTGCTTGCATTCGTCACCGCTATGCTGGTGGCGCTGCTCATGGCGCTGATTACCTTTATTGCCACCAAAGATGTCAAAGACGCCGGGCTCATTACGCTCGGCGCTTTTGTTGTGGTATTTGCCTTGTACTACTATACGGTGGAACGGTTCGTGTACCGCAAGATCAAGCTCATCTATAAGTTCATTTATCAGACCAAAGCCACCAAGCGCGAGGAATTTTTCTATTCCAATATCCTGCCGCAGAAATCCATCGAAGAGGTAAGCGCCGATGTGCAGCAATGGGCAAAGCAGAAACGTGATGAGGTAGAATCGTTGCAGATGAATGAAGAATTCCGGAAAGAATTCCTGATGAACCTGTCGCATGAGCTCCGCACACCGATTTTTACCATACAGGGTTATGTGGAGACATTGCTGAACGGCGCAATAGACGATGCTGCCGTAAGTAAAAAGTTTCTTTCCAATGCGGCCAAAAGTATCGACCGGCTCGTGCGACTGGTAGACGATGTCGATGAGATTTCCAAGCTGGAATCCGGGCGTATGCCGCTCACACCCGAAGCTTTTGTGATCCAGGACCTCGCAAAGGATATTTTCGAGGAGTTCTCACTCAAGACACAGTCGCGGCATATGAAGCTGGAGTTTAAGAAGGGCACGGAAGGAGCATTGAAGGTGTTTGCCGACAAAGGGAAGATCCGCCAGGCATTGGTGAACCTGATTGAGAATGCAATCAAATACGGGAATGAAGGTGGTACAGTATCGGTAGGATTTTATCAGTTGGACGATAACCGCGTATATGTGGAAGTATCTGACGACGGACCAGGTATCGCTGAAGAACATTTACCCCGCATCTTCGAACGTTTTTACCGTGCCGACAGAAGCCGTAACAGCGCCATAGGCGGGACGGGCCTCGGACTCGCGATCGTGAAGCATATTATCGATGCTCATGGTCAGACGATCAACGTCCGTTCCAAACTCGGTGTGGGATCTTCATTCGGCTTTACATTGGAGCGAAGGGGATAATGCATTTACGCATCAGAAGCGTTTGCGTTTCCCGCTCACCCGGAACAGTTGCTTGTTCCAGCCCAGCAACAGCAGCGCGAACAGAGCGATGCACACCAACGCTACTATATTGATCTGAACGATAAAAGCATGGATACTGGCGGCCACAAGTACGGACTTCGTACGTTCTGCCGCGAAGCTCAGTATAAACGAGAATACGATGCACAGGGCGAAGAAAATCCAGAAACCTCCGTACTGATCGAAGCTGCGGAATACCAGCAGGTGCCAGAAACTCCATAGCACCCCGGAGACAATACTTTTCACTACGTAGTTTGTACGCCCCAGACTGTCGATCAGATAGCCCCGCCAGGCATACTCTTCCATAATATTGTAGACGAGGGCAAGCGAACAGAACAGGAAGGCCCATACATGCCGGTTCATACCGTGATGGTTGGAGATACCGTAAACAGTATAGCAGCCCAGCAGCACCAGCGGAAATAACAGGCTCCGGACTGGCCGATCACCCAGCAACGTGATCTGTTGCCTTATACCGCCGTAACGATAAAACAACAGTGCAACTGCTGCCGTTACAAGGCCGTGATTGTAATTAAACGGAAATTGTACATCTGTCACCTGCCCCAACAGCAGCTCCAGCAGGTTGGGAAGCTTCCTGGCGAAATACGTTGCGGTAAGAACGGTTGCATAAAACAATAAAATCTTCAGCAGGTTTATTGCGGGAGCGGATTTGTGTGCGTTCATGGAAAGGGCTTAATACTGATTGTTTTCAGCGTGCGATGATCTGCTCCTGATCCGTAACGCCGGCAGGACCTTTGATTAACGATAACCGCGCTTCAGCTATGATTATTTGATGGAAAACCGGACAAGCATACTGGCCTGTATCTTCATTTTCTGAAATTGGATTTCGCTGCTGTCCTCTGAACGCGTCATGCCGTCGCTGTTCGGTTCAGACTCGCGCTTGTTCATGACCACATTCGCCAGCATAACGCCGGGGTAGTAGTCGTTTTCCTTAACGATAAGTGGTTTGCCCACCTGCTCGCCCACTGCACGCAGCAGGTAGTCGGCCTTGTCTTTCGCCGCTTTTATGGCTTCTATCTTTATGGCTTTTTTCAAACTGTCCATTTTGGAATAGTCAACGCGCGCTATCGACGCGTCTTTGATCTGCAATCTGTCCAGTTCCGGGAATACCTGTCCCACAGCCGCCGCGCTGCTCACTTTTAGCGTATAATCTTTCGCAGTCAGCACATCTTTTTTCGCCCAGCGTACTTTTACATAGTCGGCGTTTGCATCTGACAGATACAGGTTAGACAAATCGATGCCCAGTGATTGCAACGAACTTTTGAGCTTCGCTTCCTGTTCTTCAATAGTAACTTTATTCTTGTTGTATTCCTCCTGCAGGCGAATACTGATGTAGATCTCATCCGGTACAACTTCTTTTTCCGCGGTTCCGGTTACTTCAACATAAGGCGGTTCCAACTGCTCCACCGTTCTTGTTTGCGCGAATGTCAGTGTGCCGGTACACAATAGTACCATCGTCAGTAAATGCTTCATAGTTTTTATTTTGTGGGGTGAATGTGAGGATACGAAGTTCCGGTATTCGTGAGAAAATCACAAGATGTCTTTGCCTTATTTGATACCGATTGCAAACAGACTGCTGCGGCTGATATGCGGCTTCGCTCATTTGGGGTAACGCGCTAAAAAAACGTCCCGCCTCAGAGGCAGGACGCAATGCTATACAATGGATAACGTTTTCACGTTTATGCAGATTCCTTACGTTTACTACGCGCTCTGGCCATACTGAGCAGGAAGCCGAGTACCATGATGATCGTTCCTGCCCACACCAGATTGATATGCGGGAATACGATCGCCTTCAGTACGATCCAGCGCTTGGCATCTGTAACATCCAGTATTTTCAGCTCTGCTTTTTCTTCTTCGGGGATGATTTTTCCCAGACGGATTACCTTACCGATGCTGTTCGACAGGGTATCATCAATGAAATGTTCTGCCTGGCCGCGGATATAATAGACCGGCTGTGCGGTCTGCAACAAACCTTCCAGGTTATACACATCCACTACAGCGGCCACACTTACATCGCCCGTCTGTGACTTGTATCTCGGATCCGAAACATGCGTATTGAAATCACGGAATACCACAAATGCATTACTCAGATACACCGTATCTCCCCGGCGCAGACGGAAGCTGCGGAACGTATCCTGCTGGTTTAGCGCCTCGTTAGGTTTACTGCTTACGGAGCTTACATAGGTAAAGATGTCGCGGTTGATATAATGTTTTGAATCCGGGTTGGGGGAGAGTCCCTGCTGCCCTTTCGGGTTCATGAATACATCCGGGTAGAGCGTGAAAGCTTCCAGCAATTTATTGGTGGCAGAGTCGCGCCGTTCGTAACGTACTTTGTAGAATACGCGGGGATCGCTCGTAGAGGTGGAATCTCCCTGATAGATGGCCCAATAGTCGCCCATCGCTACCGGAACACCTTCATAGAGCATCACGTTTTCGCGACTTTCTTTAGCTGCTTCACGCATGTCTGTTTTGCCCAGCGGCAGGAACGAACCAAGTGTGTTCAGCGAAATGATTTCTTTCTTGCGACCCGTGATCAGGATACCGAGCAACAATACGGCAAAACCGAAATGCGACAGCGACGGACCCATTTTCCTGAAAGATTTTTGCATGCCGAACGCATAGAAAACCGTTGCGGTAAGACAGAAACAAGTGGTGGACAGTAACACAATGAACTGCCAGCCGCTGATCTGCATACTCCATGCAATCACTGTGGTGAGTACTGCAGCTACCAGCGCCACAACACCCATACGGCCGGCGATTTTGCTGAGTTGTGTTTGTCTGTACTTAAGATATAAGACGCCTCCGCAGAGCAGCGCAATGAGTATCGCCACCCATATCTGGATATTGTTGTAATGTGCAACAGGGTCTACAGGGGGGGCTATATCCTTGCCGGTTATTTTTTTGGCCAGCGGTGCCCATATAGGTATTGACGTGGAAATGCTGATCTGAATGGAAGACAGCAGCAACAGGAAAGAGCCGATGAACATCCAGAATTCACGTGTCCATAACTGCTCTTCCGTTTTTACGGTCGGTATTGTTTTGCCTCTGCGGATCAGCAGGATGATTCCCGGCAAACCGATCAAGGCAATGAAAATAAGCAGTTGCCAGTAAAGCGATTTTCCCTCACCTGTAAACGCATGCACCGAAGTGTCGCCGAGCACGCCGGTACGCGTAAGGAAAGTGGAATACCAGATAGCCACATAGCAAAGAATATAAAACAGGAACGTGATCTTCAGGCTGCGGCCGGTGGAGCGGTACACTAATATCGTATGCAGTGCAGCCACCATGATCAGCCAGGGAACCAGCGACGCGTTCTCCACGGGATCCCATGCCCAGTAACCGCCGAAGTTTAGGGATTCATACGCCCATGCTCCTCCCATCATGATACCCGTTCCGAGCACAGCACCGGAAAACAGAGACCAGGTAAGCGTCGGCTTTACAAACGATTGATATTCCCCTTTCCATAAAGCGGCAATCGCGAATGCAAAAGGGATCAGCGTGGAGGCAAAGCCCAGGAACAATACAGGGGGATGGATCACCATCCAGTAGTTCTGCAACAGTACATTCAACCCATTCCCGTCCTGTATCAGGCTCAGGTAATTGGCCTGCTGGAATATAGGAGCCGCCTGCATCTGATGACGCAGCAGCAGGAAAGGAGAAGTGCCGATCTGTATATCCCCGGGCAGGTAAATACCCAATACCGTTGTGGCAAGGCAGGCCTGCACCAGTGCAATAACCGTCATCGTGCGGCTTTCCAATCCCTTAGCCGAGAACATCACTACGATGCCCAGCATGCTGTGCCAGAACGACCAGAGCAGGAAACTTCCCTGCTGGCCTTCCCAGAAGCAGGAAAGCAGGTATTTTGAGGGCAGACTTTTATCGGAGTGCGCGTAAGCGTAATGGTATTCAAACAGATGATGCGTAATGATATAATACAGCGTGATGAATATCGCGATAATGGATGCTGTATGAATGATGAAGCTGTTCCTTGCCAGGCTCATCCAGCGTTGGCTGGCTACCGGATCTTTCGATTCGGTGCGGGCGGCTGAAAAGTACGCGAACATACTCAACAGGGACGCTACAAAAGAAAGAACCACGAACAAATGCCCCCATTGGCCGGGCAGCAGGTGTTCTCCGATATATTGTGTCTGCAAAAGCTTGTGTTTAAGTGAAATTAGGAAGCGTTACCCGTGGCGATCTGATCGTTCTTATACTTGCTCGGGCATTTCATCTGTATCTGGTTGCAACGGAATGCATCGCCTTCCATCTTTCCACGCATGACAATTTGCTCCGATTTTTCAATATCCCTGGGCTTCTCACCGTTAAAGATCACTTTACGCACTTCACCCGATTTGTCCTTCACCATAAAGCTGCAATGGTTCGGATCGATCTGCGGATCATATTGAATTTTGCGGTCGCCTTCCAGAACACCGATTACATACAGTTGTTTTTCAGGGTTTTGTGCTGCGGTGCCAAAGGTTTCGTAAGTACTGAAATCGCCGAACATAACGACAATAAGGCAAACGGCAGCCGCCACAAGGATCAGCAGGGCGATGTGTGTCTTTTTCATAAAAAATGGTGTGCGGAACGGATGTCCCTGATGTTCACAAAATTACCTTTTTTAAGGCTTCGCAAAGTTAATCGTTTCTATTGTGGGATTGATTTTAGTTTTAATTTTGCACTTCGCCCGTAAGGGTCATTGCTAAAAAAAATATATTATCTGTGGACCTGTCCAAATTCGACCCCAATTCTGTGGGACTGAAGACCAATAATATTTTTGGCCTTCCTTTTTCAATTGATGATGCCGCACTCGTACTGCTGCCTGTACCCTGGGAAGTAACGGTTTCCTACCGTAATGGTACCGCCCGGGGTCCCGAAAACATTTTTAAAGAGTCGCTGCAGGTAGACTTGTACGATGCTGATGTGAAGGATGCCTGGAAGCAGGGGTATTACATGCTCCCGGAAGACCGGAATATCCGTAAGAAAAGCAATTACCTGCGTCAGTGTGCAGAGCTCATTATCTCCTGTCTTTCTGAGGGCGGCGATGTGAACTGTAACAATCAGCTCGCCGGTAAGCGGAAAGAAGTGAATGAAGGTACCAGGATGATGTGCGACTGGGTGTATGAAATGTCGGCAAACCTCCTGAAAGAAGGAAAGCTTGTGGCCCTGGTAGGGGGCGACCACAGTACTCCGCTCGGATTGATCCGTGCGGTGGCCGATCAGCACGAGGAGTTCGGTATCCTGCAGATCGATGCGCATGCCGATCTGCGTGATGCATACGAAGGATTTACCTATTCACATGCATCAATCATGTTCAACGTGCTGAAAGAAGTACCCCAGATGAAAAAACTCGTACAGGTGGGTATCCGCGATTATTGTGATGAGGAAGTGGCGGTCATCGACGATAACAGCGACCGCATCAGGACTTTCTTCGATGCGGATATTAAAGCGCGGCAGTATGAAGGAGAGACCTGGAAGACTATCTGCGACGAGATCGTTGCTGCCCTGCCACAGAAAGTATATATCAGCTTTGATATCGACGGACTGGATCCGAAACTGTGCCCGGATACGGGAACGCCGGTTCCGGGTGGTTTTGAACTGGAGCAGGTATTTTACCTGTTTAAAAAAGTACACCAGAGCGGTCGTAAGATCATCGGCTTCGATCTCAACGAAGTATCCTGCGGCGAGCATACCACGGATGGCATCGATGCGATCATAGGTGCGCGTGTGCTGTATAAAATGTGTAACTATTTAGTGGCGAGTAAAGACCGTTAAAATAGATTTTATAAAAGAAAGCCGCCCTGTTGTCCGGGGCGGCTTTTTGTTTGCGCAATAGGGTGCAGCCTTCAACTGACGCTCAAAGTTCCGGTACTTCGGAACTGCTGTCCGGAGAAGAAATGTTACACGGACAGCCCGGCTATTTTTGGTGAAGACAAAAGCTGTTCCCGTCCGGGTCTTTAAACCATGCAAATTTCCCCCAGGGAGTTTCATCGATCTTGCCCATAGCAATCCCTTTTTGTTCAAAGTCTCTTACCGCTTCTGCAATATTGTCTGTAGCACAGATGATCCCCTGAAAGCTTGCCAGTGAAATCGTTGTATCACAGCCGGGAAGTCCCATCTGTATCCAGGTGTCACCATGTGCGCCGGGTGCTTCCACAAGCACTTCAAAGCCGAGGCTCAGGTAAAACTCTTTTGCTTTTTGCCTGTCCGCAACAGGTATCATGATAATTTCTACCGATTTCATATGTGTCTTTTTATGGTTACCACGCAAAGGTATTCAGGGTAAGTCTGTGAACAGGCGGGCGGAAGCGACAATACCACCGGCTGTTTGCGACAGCCGGATGTTGTAACTTCCGCAGATGAAACATGTGTCCATTTTGCCGCTTCACGACGGTACACTGACAAGTATCGACAGCGCGTATCAGTTGTTCAGCCGGGTAAACGACTTTATGAGATATCAGGGGAAGCCCGTCTTCTATGATATTGAGGTGGTGGGCCTTACAGAACAGACGAAACTTTCCGGCGGACTATACACCATTAGCTCAGATAAGACAATTCAGAATCTCAGGAAAACCGATGTGATTGTGTTGCCCTTACTGTGCGGCAATTTTCAAACAGCGATCCGCGAAAATGAACCATATACAGATTGGCTTATCGACCAATACAGGGGAGGCGCAGAAATTGTGTGCCTGTGCGTGGGCTCTTTTTATCTGGCTTCGATCGGGCTTCTGGACGGACGCAAGTGCGCTGTTCACTGGGCGGCCAGGAATGAGTTTGCCGCGATGTTTCCAAACGTGAATGTTATCGATGATGCGATTATAACCGACGAAGGCGGCATTTATACCTGCGGCGGCAGCTACGCCTACCTGAATCTGATACTGTACATTTTCGAAAAGCATTGCGGCAGGGAAATCTCGATACTCGCATCCAAAATGTTCGAGATCGATATAGAGCGTAAAAGCCAGAATCCCTATGCAATATTTATCGGGCAAAAGAACCATGGAGATGAAGCGGTATTGCAGGTACAAAACCGGATAGAAAGTCACCCAACGGACGTATATACAC
Source organism: Rurimicrobium arvi (assembly GCF_039540495.1). Taxonomy (NCBI): domain Bacteria; kingdom Pseudomonadati; phylum Bacteroidota; class Chitinophagia; order Chitinophagales; family Chitinophagaceae; genus Rurimicrobium; species Rurimicrobium arvi. Next base: position 301,269 of record NZ_BAABEZ010000001.1, read on the forward strand.
TCGAAGACCTTTGCCGGATGGTCAATGTTGGAAGGCGCACCTTTGAACGACGGTTCCGGAAATGTACGGGAAACTCGATCGTAACCTACATTCAACGGGTCAAAGTGGAATTCGCTAAAAAGCACCTCGAAGCAGGAAGAAAAACCGTGAATGAAATTGTTTATGAAACGGGCTATAACGATGTAGATTCATTCAGAAAAGTCTTTAAAAAGTACACAGACCTGACTCCGACGGAATACCGTAGAAAGTATGCGGCCCGAACTCTGTAAGGCAGTCAGTGATTTTCTGCTGAATAAGGCAGGGAGCTATGTCGTAACGGGAAAGGATAATTGCAAACCGTCTGCCGCCGGGCGCTTAAAAATTTGGATGTCCCCGTGATGCGTGTACGATGTATATTTGGTCTCGCCCTTATCGATCAATGAAAATGAAAAAAATATTACTGCCGGTTGCGATCCTATGCTCGTTGAAGACGTTTGGACAGAATTCTCAGGATTATCTTCAGCGCGGAATAGAGAAGCACAAACACCAAGACTTTAAAGGGGCCATTAAAGAATACGATCTGGCGATAAAAGAGGATAAAGCAAATAGGGATGCCTACTATAACCGGGGTAACTGTGAGCTCGCCGTTAAGGATTTTCAATCTGCAACAGCAGACTTCAGCAAGGCTATCGAACTGGATCCTGATTTTGAAAAGGCCTATTATGGCCGGGCTTCGGTATCGGTGAGTCAGGAAAAATATGTAAATGCATTGGCTGATCTGGACAAGACAATTGATCTGGATCCGTCCACTCCGAATGCGTTAACGCTTCGCGGACAAATCAGGGCGCAATCCGGCAATAAAGAGGGTGCCTGCGACGACTTTAATAAGGCAAAACAAATCGGAGATAAACAAGCGGACAAATATATTTCTCAATATTGCGATAATACGCAATTGTCTGTTGAATCATTAATGCTAGACTGGCCCGATAACGAAAACTGGAAAGTCGGGAATAGTCAGGAAAATGAGAAAATAGCTTTGGTCGAAATAATTCATGCTGACGAAACGCTGGAGTCCTGGACCGAAATGGGAACCATGATGTCCATTAAAGGTGCAAAGAATATTCCAATGGATCAGGCAATGACGATGATGTTTGATCAGGCAAAGCAGCATGCACCCAACGCAAAGCTTACTTTTATTGAGAAAGACGAGCATGTTACTTATCCCTGGATCATTTTTATGATTGAATCGCCTGGTTTCAAAGAGGATAATACGCCCGAATCACAACTTTGGTATATCACACAGGGCAAAACAGCCTTATACACAAACTTCAGAGCAGTGAAGCAATCCTCAATCAGACCCGAACAGAAACGTAAATGGACAAACTTTTTCAAAACCGGAAGAGTTGTAAACAGATAAGGTCACCGCATTTACAAGTAAATATGATAATGCAAAACAGGCCCGGAACAGTGGTTCCGGGCCTGTTTGCATTGATACTGTATTGCTTCCTACCTCGTAATTACGAGTCTTGTCTGCTGTACCTGATCGTTACTGATACATTGAACGCTGTACACTCCTGTGCTGAGCTCTGAAGCCGACAGGCTGATCCTGTCCGTAAACTGACCACTCATCACCATCCTTCCGAACGCATCAAACACGCGGTACTGCTGCCGGCCTGCACTGCGGATCGTAAAGTTGCCATTGGCAGGATTCGGGAATACGCTCAGAGTGCTTGCTTCACCGGAAACAGATTGGATATCCGTTGTAAGGGCGGGGCTGTAGCAGGGGATACCCACGGAATTGCAGATCATGGTATCGCAACCACGGCAGGTATCGATAATGCGCAGGCAAACCGTGTATTTACCCACTGTTGCATAATGGTGACTTACCACACGTCCGGTAGCCACACTGGAATCGCCGAACGACCACAAGTATACGAGGCAGCTGTCGGTGTAAGGTTTTCCGCTTGCATCCAGCGGACGATGTCCTTCAAATGTCCAGTTGCTGCAGGAGTCAGATTTAGAGGACCATCCGTCCGGTAAATTGCAGGCTTTGGGTGCACTGACACACGTTACCGAAACTTTTTTGCAGATGGTGGTATCACAGCCGAAGCATAGATTTTTTACTTTAAGGCAGACAATATAAGTGCCGGTTGCGGTATAAGTGTGGGTAATAAGACGGCCTGTTCCGGAAGTGCCATCCCCGAAGGTCCAGGTGTATTGCAGGCACGAATCCGTGTACGGTTTTCCGCTGGAGTCCACCGGATTTTTTCCTTCAAAGGAGAAATGACCACAGCTGTCGGACGATGACCAGCCCACAGGCAGTGTACATCCGGAACTGATACAGCTCACATATACTTTCTTGCAGATGATCGTGTCGCAGCCTTTACAGGTGTCCAGGACGGTCATACATACGTTGTAAGTGCCGCCCGTGGAGTACGTATGAGATGCGATGCGCCCGCTGGCCGTATAACCATCCCCGAAGTTCCAGGTATATTTCAGGCAGGGGTTGGTGTATGGTTTACCGGAGGAATCAAGCGGGTTGTTGCCTTCAAAATGGTAGAAAGGACAACTGTCTATCTGCGACCATCCGCGCGGCATTTTACACTTGGTAGGGTAATAGCAGGAGACTGTGACGGTTTTGCAGATAGTAGTGTCGCACCCACGGCATAAGTCCTGAATTTTCAGGCACACATAGTAGGTGCCGTTTTTGGTATAAGTATGCGTAACGATCCGGCCTGATGCAGTAGCGCTGTCGCCAAAATTCCAGGTATATTTAAGGCAACTGTCGGTATAGGGCTTACCGGAACTGTCTAAAGGTTTATTGCCCTCGAATTGAAATACAGGACAACTGTCTATTTGTGTCCATCCTCCAGGCAGTTTACAACCGGCATAACTATGCCCGGCTGAAAGAAATGCGGCCAGCAACAGGATGCATGCGGCCCAGAATGTTTGCTTGCTCATGGGTAAACTTTTTTCAGGATTAAAAAGGTGGATTTTTGAGTTTTCAGAATCGTTTTTTATGAATACATCTTACAGAGACGCAGGTAGTGACCTGTTTGTTAGTAATATTTTTTAAAATTTAAAAAAAATCATGCAATTCACGGCCCGTTTCTAAAGACGCCGGAGGCCCCGTTAGCGTTGGCTTCGGAGTAGGTGTATTTAATATTTAAGTATTTTTTATATTTATTATGATGAGCTGGCACGTATTTACCGGAAACGCTCCTCTGCGCCCAGTCCGAACAAAGCAAAATCATAGAGGCAGGGATCTGCTTCGTTGATACTCCGGAGTTGCTCCGTAAGCGCAACCGCATTCTTCCAGTTTGATTTTGTATCGGGCAACAATCCGAACCGGAAAGCCACCTGCGCCACATGCACGTCCAGCGGGCATACCAGTTGCGCCGGTTTTATCTTTTTCCAGAGTCCGAAGTCCACACCCTGATCGTCCTGCCGTACCATCCAGCGCAGGAACATATTGATGCGTTTGCAGGCGGATTGCCGTTGAGGAGTAGCAATGTGCTTGCGCGTGCGCTCGGGGTGCTCCAGGCTGAAGAAGTAATTATGGAAATGAATCAGGGCCGGACCGGTATCGGTTTCGCGGTAACGGGCGGCTGGTACAAATGCAGCCTCCAGACTTTCATGATGCGTATAGTGATGGCGCAGGAAAAGGATAAAGTATAACAGGTCGGTTGCGTTAAACGTACGGTGCGCGAACTGCAGCATAGGTTTGAGATCTGCAGCATTGTGATGCAGGATAAACGCATGCGGGGCATTGTCCATCCAGTCCATTATACGATTGCTGCTGTTGATGATAGCGGTGCGGTTACCCCATGCCAGCACAGCCGCAAAAAGAGCGGCGATTTCTATATCCTGCTTGTGCTGAAAGCGGCGCGGAACACTTACAGGGTCTTTCTGAATAAATCCGGGCTGGTTGTATTGTTTCGCTTTGGCCTCCAGCAGCAGCCGTAATGAATCTTCCATAAAACACAAAGTCCTGTCCAAAGGTAAACCCGGACAGGACTTGATTGTGTGTTTTTTAAAGGTGTTTATTGTGCAGGGGCGGGAGCCGGAGCATTGGTGCCTGATGCAGGCGTAGCTTCGATGGCCGGAGCGCCGGTATTTTCTTTCTCAGTGCAGTTGGGACAGGGACAATCTGCACCACCGCTGCAGGTCACCACGCCATTCTCTTCTTTACAGCAGTCTGTAGCGGTGCTTCCCTCACAACAGGCAGGCTTTGCAGATGCTTCGCCGCTGATGAGTTGTTCCAGCATTGCTTTTTTCTCCTGCTGGTGCATGCGGATGCTGTCTTTATGCAGCGTGGCAAGGGTGGGTGCAATTACCAGCGCAACGATAGACATCAGTTTGATCAGGATGTTCATGGACGGACCGGATGTATCTTTAAACGGATCTCCAACCGTATCACCGGTTACGGAAGCTTTGTGTGGTTCGGATTTTTTATAGTAAATCTGTCCGTTGATATCCACACCTTTTTCAAAAGATTTTTTCGCGTTATCCCAGGCGCCTCCGGCATTGTTCTGGAACATACCCATCAGTACACCACTTACGGTGGCACCTGCCAGAAATCCTCCCAGTACTTCAGGTCCGAAGACAAAGCCGATGATCAGCGGAGAGACGATAGCAATCGCTCCGGGCAGCATCATTTTTTTGATGGACGCTTCTGTGGAAATCGCCACACATTTCTCATATTCAGGTTTGCCCGTTCCTTCCATAATACCCGGGATCTCACGGAACTGGCGACGTACTTCTTCCACCATGGCCATTGCCGCTTTACCTACTGCAGTGATCGCCAGAGAAGAGAAGATGAAGGGGATCATGCCACCGACAAATAAACCGGCAAGTACATCTGCACGATAAATGTCAATGCCATCGATCTTGGCAATACCAACGAATGCCGCAAACAGCGCCAGGGAAGTAAGCGCAGCAGAGGCGATCGCAAAACCTTTACCGGTTGCAGCGGTTGTGTTACCCACAGCATCGAGTACGTCGGTTCTTTCTCGAACCTCGGCCGGCAATTCACTCATTTCGGCAATACCCCCCGCGTTATCTGCGATAGGCCCGAACGCATCGATCGCCAGTTGCATAGCAGTAGTAGCCATCATACCCGCAGCGGCAATAGCCACTCCGTAAAGACCGGCACAGATATAAGAACCGAAAATGCCCGCAGCAAGTACGAGGATCGGAAGGAATGTGGATTCCATACCTACGGAAAGTCCGCCGATGATGTTCGTGGCATGACCTGTCGAAGACTGACGGATGATGCTCATTACCGGGCGCTTGCCCATCGCGGTATAATATTCTGTGATGATGCTCATCAGGGTACCTACAGCCAGACCGACCATGATAGCGCCGATCACACCGTTCTGCGTAAACTCATGTCCGCGCAGCGTCATCGATTCCGGCATCAGGTATTTTACAAGGAAAACAGAAGATACCGCAGTAAGCACGATTGATCCCCAGTTGCCCATATTAAGTGCTCTCTGCACCGGTGCAGTATTGATGCCCGCAGTATCCGAGATACGCACGAACCAGGTACCCACCATAGAGAAAATGATACCCAGACCTGCAATCAGCATCGGAAGCAGGATAGGCGCCATTCCGCCGAAGTTATCCATGGAAGTGGTTTCACGACCCAGTACCATTGTTGCCAGTACCGTTGCCACATAAGAACCGAACAGATCCGCGCCCATACCGGCTACGTCTCCCACATTGTCTCCTACGTTATCTGCGATGGTGGCCGGATTACGCGGATCATCTTCCGGAATGCCTGCCTCTACTTTTCCTACCAGGTCAGCACCTACGTCCGCAGCTTTGGTGTAGATACCACCGCCCACACGGGCAAACAAGGCAATGCTTTCCGCACCCAAAGAGAATCCGGTAAGGATCTCAATCGTACGCTCCATTTCTACGGAATCGACACCGGCCTCAGGAGCGAAAATTGTTTTCAGGATAATAAATAAAGAACCGAGTCCGAGTACTGCCAGACCCGCAACGCCCATACCCATTACAGAACCGCCGGTGAAGGAAACCTTCAGTGCTTTGCTCAGACTTGTTTTAGCGGCTTCCGCCGTACGCACGTTCGACTTGGTTGCGATACGCATTCCGATAAAGCCCGCAAGCGCGCTGAATACCGCACCAATCACAAATGCCAGTGCAATAGACCAGTGCGACTTTTCATTGCTGGACCCCATAATGCCAAGCAGAATGGCCGCAATGATCACGAAATAGGACAGGATTTTGTACTCTGCTTTCAGGAAGGCCATTGCCCCTTCTGCGATGTACTTGGAAATTTCACGCATGCGGTCTCCGCCGTCGCTTTGCTTCGTTACCCACGCACTTTTGATGAACGTGAATAATAATGCGACTATCCCGAAGACTGGTACCAGGTAGAATAATGAGTGCATAATTTATAAAATTGTTAAAAAATAAGACGGACAAATGTAGCCGCTTTACCAAGAAAATCCAAGAGGAAAATATAAATCTGTAAGCTGTCTGCACAATAGTTTCGCTCAGTAGATATATACGCTGTAAACCGCGCACCAAATGGGTAATATATAAGACCTGTATAAAATTTCTGTAACGAAGTTGTAAGCGCGCAAAAGGAGCTTTACACTATGAAAAAGCACATTATATTTTTAAACGTTTTACTGCTGGCTGCGCTTGCCGGCTTCTCTTCATGCGAAGTGATCGGAGGAATTTTCAAAACCGGAGTATGGGTAGGGGTATTGATTGTTGTAGTGCTGATTGTAATTGTGGCCGCCCTGTTTGGCCGTTCCGGAAAATAAAAAAATAAAAGCTACCGCTTATGCCGGTAGCTTTTGCCTCTGACTCTGTCCGACAGAGCCCGGTATTTTTGTTACTACATGTTGAGGTAGTTCATCAGTAATTTGTAGCGATCCATAATATCGTTTTCGATCTTACGGTCGCCGAATGTATCCATCACGGTGTATTCAAAACGTTCAAGCGCCTGAACCACGCCTGCGAGGTCGAGGCTGTTGGTTTTTATCGTCACTTCGAGTTTTGCAGTTCCGGGGTTCGTTACTGCATGAACGCCGAGGATCATCACCTGCTCATTTTCGCAGATTCTAGCGATCTGTGCAAGGCTGTAATCGCGCGTGTCCATTTCGAGCACGATGATACCTCCGCTTACTTCGGTGCTGATGCTGTCTATCAGGTATTTCAGCAAAGTGTCTTTAGTGACGCACCCTGCATATTCTCCGTCTTCGAACAGAACCGGAAGAACAGACAGCTCGTGCTGATGGAGGACGCGTATCGCTTCGAAAGGGTGGGCGAGAATCGAGATGGCGGGACGGAAATGCTCGTACAGATGCGGGTTCATTTCCACCGGATCATCTTCATGCTCCTGCAGTTCTTCCAGTTCCAGCAGTCCGAGATAGCGACCAGATTCCACCACCGGCAGTTGTTTCAGCTCCGATGCGAAGAAAAGGGATTTGATATATTCCATGTCATCCGAACCACTGATAACGGGAACCTCTGACGAAAGCAATTTATTAAGCAGCATAAAGTGAGGGTTTGCGGATTAGATGAGTCAAACGCTCTTTTAGTTTAACGCACTGCGTATAGTAATCGTATATGATGCTATGCAGGATTTTTATGCCTGCTCAGGAAATCGGTCAGAATCACATTGAACTCGCCCGGAACTTCCATCATCGCAGCATGCCCGCACTTGTCGATCCAATGCAGTTCTGATGCAGGTAACAGCTTATGGAATTCCTCAGCCACCATCGGCGGAGTGATCGTATCATTCTGTCCCCATATCAGGCAGGTAGGCACTGTGATCTCCCGGAGTTCTTCCCCGAGATTGTGGCGTATGGCCGATTTGGCCAGCGCTATGATCTTGATAACTTTCAGACGGTTGTTCACGATACCGTACACTTCATCCACAAGCTCTTTCGTGGCAATCTTCGGATCGTAAAATGTAAGCTCTGTTTTCTTGCGGATGAATTCGTAATCGCCGCGTTTCGGATATGTTTCGCCCATTCCGTTTTCAAACAGACCCGAGCTGCCCGTAAGTATCAGGCTGCTCAGCATATCCTGGTGCTTGAGCGTATACACCAGCGCAATATGACCGCCCAGAGAATTTCCGAGCAAGTGCATTTTTTTCAGTCCTTTCGCTTCGACGAATTTGGTAAAGTGCCGCTGCAGTCCGGAAACCGAAGTTTCCAGCAACGACAGATCGTATAAAGGCAGAATGGGAATGATAACCTTGTGTGTCTTCTTAAAATGGTCCACCAAATCCATGAAATTGCTTAAGGCGCCAAAAAGGCCATGAAGCAACACCAATGGTTCGCCTTCGCCCTCTTCAACATACCGGAATTTCCCAAGCGTTTTGATTTCGTATTCCATCAACTTCAAATTGTGTGATGCGCTAAAAGTACAATTCTTGCCTTAAAAAAATGATTTTTTTTCTGCACCGGAATCAATCTTCATACAGGCTTAACGCACTATCCGGAGTTTTGCGTAGAACAGCATGATCTTTTTCTGACCATGCCCTGCACCGAAGTCGATCGTTGCAATCGGGTTATTGCTGCTGCCTTCTATTGTGAGGACCTGACCGAAGCCAAATTTCTGATGTTCCACTTTCATGCCTTTTTGTATCTCGGCCGGATCGTCCGCTGCGAAATCCGCTGACGGCGTATGTGCTGCTGTGGATGTGTTTTTCTGAAGCTTATCCGCAAGCTGTTTCAGGGACGGCACTTTCTCGAACGATTGTTCCTTCTGTGCAAACCTCGGCCCGAATGACGGGCGCTGCTGATTGCCTGCAGTGCCGGTGTAAGCTGTCTCCGAATATTCAGACGGGATCTCATCCAGGAAACGGCTCGGTTCATTCGACACAAGGTTGCCGAAACGGTAGCGGCTGTTTGCATAGGTGATCCAGAGACGTTCTTTCGCACGTGTCACCGCTACGTAGAACAAGCGGCGTTCTTCTTCAAGTCCCTCGCGGTCATACAGGCTCATCGTGCTCGGGAACAGGTTTTCCTCCAATCCTACCGAGAACACGCAGGGGTATTCCAGTCCCTTCGCCGCATGTATCGTCATCAGGCGCACCACATCCTGGTTTTCGTCGTCTTCCTTTCCCACTTCCGTAAGCAGTGTGATCTGCTGCAGGTAGCTGCCCAGGCTCTTATCGGTCAGTTCGCCTTCCTCATCCGGGGTTTCGGTAAACTCTTTAATGGAGTTCAGTAATTCCTGTATGTTTTCATAGCGCGCCAGACCTTCCACGGATTTGTCGTTGTACAATTCGCGTACCAGCCCTGTATGTTTACCTGCGTTGAAAGCAATATCGTAAGCATTATCCTTCTCGAGGCTCGTCTGGAAACTCTTGATCATGATTACGAAGTTCTCTACTGCCGCCGCTGCAGCGCCTTTCAGGCCTGCGCCGACAGGGTTGTGCATTACTTCCCAGAGCGGAATGTTATGTTCGCCCGCAATGATAAGCATCCGGTCGAGGCTTGTTTTGCCTATTCCCCTCACAGGGTAATTGATCACCCGTTTGATGTTTTCTTCATCACGCGGATTCACGATCAGGCGCAGGTATGCAAGCATATCCTTCACCTCCTTGCGTTGGTAGAAGGAGAGTCCGCCGTAAATTTTATAGGGTATGTTTTTCTTGCGCAGGCTTTCCTCAAATGCGCGCGACTGGGCGTTCGTACGGTAAAGGATCGCGAAATCTTTGTTGGCGTAATGGTAGCGCAACTTCATTTCCGAAATCGTATCGGCGATGTACCGGCCTTCATCGTTATCGGTCATCGTACGTACAATGCGGATCTTTTCACCGGTGCCATTGTCCGTCCAGAGTGATTTCTCGATCTGGTTTTTGTTGTTGGAGATCACACGGTTCGCAACATTCAGGATGCTCTGTGTACTCCTGTAGTTCTGCTCCAGCTTCACCACATTCACGTCCTGGTAATCGTCTTTGAACTGTAAAATGTTCTGCACGGTCGCACCGCGGAAGGAATAAATACTTTGTGCATCGTCGCCTACCACACAGATATTCTCATGCACGGCACCGAGCATCTTGATGATCTGGTACTGGGATGTGTTCGTATCCTGGTACTCATCGATCAGGATATACTGGAATTTATTCTGATACTTGGACAATACTTCGGGAAACCGCACAAGCAATTCATACATCTTGAACAGCAGATCATCAAAGTCCATGGCGCCATTGCGGTAGCAGCGGATCGCGTAGCGCTTGTATATTTCGTGGATCAGCGGACGGTTCGAGCGCTCGTCTTCCTGGCGTATGAGGCGGTCTTCGGCATACTCAGCCGGTCCGATCAAAGCATTCTTCGCTGCAGAAATACGGTTGAGCACAAACGCCGGTTTGTAAGATTTATCGTCGAGGTTCAGTTCCGTGAGGATCGTCTTGATCACGCTTTTCGCGTCATCCGTATCATAGATGGTGAAGTTGCGGGGATACCCGAGTTTATCTGCCTCCACCCTCAGTATTTTGGCAAATACGGAGTGGAAGGTACCGATAAACAGGTTGCGCGCTTCCGAGTTGCCGAGGATATGCCCGATACGCTCCTTCATTTCAGCGGCAGCTTTGTTCGTAAACGTCAGTGCCAGGATCCGGAAAGAGTCGACGCCGCTTCTGATCAGGTGTGCGATGCGCGTAGTGAGCACTTTGGTCTTTCCGCTACCGGCGCCGGCCACGATCATCAGGGGGCCATTGATATGCTCTACGGCTTTTCTTTGGCTGTCATTCAACCCATCCAGGTAATTCTGCTGCATAAGCTGCAAAAATAGCACAGACTGCCCGCAAAAGATACAGATAAGGTATTCGGAAATGTAATCTTACACCTGCTCCCGCAGTTCCTCAGGATCAATACCGTTGTGTGTTTCTTCGTACACACATTCGCCGTTTCTGATCAGCAGCAGCTGAGGCGATTCATGATGCACTGCAAATGTTTCCGCGACCAGGTTTGAGATCGGACGATAGGTCAGCAGATCCAGGTAGTAATAATCCACACCTTCGATAGCAGTACCCCGGTCCATACGGGTTTTCGCCATATGACTGATACTGCAGCGGGTGCTGTGTTTGAAGATCACCACGGGGTGATCATGACTGTCGGATTTGATTTTTGTTAATTGATCGGCTTCGGTCAGCGGAATCCAGTTCATCTTTGCTACGATTATACTGCGAAGTTGGCGAATATTCCTGACATCGGCGCCCCGAGCGTTATATCCCGGTATTGAAAAGAATGATGAACCGGGAGCCGTTAGGTTAGAAGTATTACCGCTGCCTTTTCCGTTGCGGGTTTTGTAACTTCGCGGTCTAAATTTTGACCTGTGGCAGACATTATCCATCTTCTTTCCGATCATATAGCCAACCAGATAGCGGCGGGTGAAGTGATCCAGCGTCCGGCTTCGGCGGTGAAAGAACTGCTGGAGAATGCGGTGGATGCAGGTGCCACGGAGGTACAGCTGGTGATCCGCGATGCCGGTAAGGAGCTGGTGCAGGTGATCGATAACGGAAAGGGCATGTCCCCCACCGATGCGCGCATGAGCTTCGAACGCCACGCCACCTCCAAGATCAATAAGATTGAAGACCTGTTTTCTATCCGCACAATGGGCTTCCGGGGCGAAGCGCTTGCTTCTATGGCTGCCGTAGGACAGATGGAAATGAAAACACGGCAGCGGGGAACCGAACTCGGCACGCATATTGTGATTGAAGGAACGGAAGTGAAGAGTCAGGAACCCTGTGCGATACCGGAAGGAACCAATATCTGCCTGAAGAACCTATTCTTTAACGTGCCGGCCCGCCGCAACTTCCTCAAGAGCAACACCACCGAACTGCGCAATATACTCGACGAATTTACCCGTGTGGTGCTGGCTTTCCCGGAGATCGGTTTTCGTTACCAGAGCAATGGGGTGGATCAGTACCGCCTCACTCCCGGGAGCCTGAAGGCACGCATTGTGTCGTTGTTCGGCAATAGCTATGATAAGAAACTGGTGCCCGTCTCGGAGCAGACGGATTTCCTGAACATACAGGGTTTTGTGGGGCGCCCGGATGCTGCGATGAAGACGCGCGGCATGCAGTATTTTTTCCTCAACAAACGTTTTATCCGCTCCAACTACCTGAATCACGCGCTTACACAGGCTTATGAAGGACTGATCCCGAAAGACCAGTTTCCCGTATTTTTCCTGTTCCTTGAAATAGATCCGGCCCGCGTGGATGTGAATGTGCATCCCACCAAGCAGGAAGTGAAATTTGAAGATGATAAGCTGATGTATGCTTATCTGAATTCCGCTGTGAAAGCAGCCCTGGCCCGGAACAATATGGCGCCTGCCCTTGATTTCGACCTGAGCGCGGAAATACAGCACCTGCCTTCGGTACAGATGCCCCAGAGTCAGAAAGATGTGGACCGTGCGTCCAGCGGATACCTGAGCAGCACTTTCCGCGACCGTAACCAGGCGCATATGATCGAGAAAAAAGACTCGATGCAGCGCTGGAAGGAACTTTACGATTCTGCTGCATCAATTCCCACGCAGGCGGGCTTCCTGAATGCCGGAGCACCGGAACCGCAATCGCAGGCTGTACAACAGCAGGTATTCCCGTCCGCACATCCTACCGCCGCTTCAACGGCACGCCAGCACGTACTGCTGGTGCAGAACACATATCTGGTCAGCACGGTGAAGTCGGGACTGATGTATATCCATATCCGCAGGGCACTGGAGCGCATCTGGTACGAGCGCTTTATGGCCAGGTGGGAAGATGGCAAAGCAGCGTCGCAGCAATTGCTGTTCCCGATCAGCTACGAAGTGATGCCGCAGGACGAGCCGGTACTGACGGAGCTGTTGCCCGACCTGCAGCGGATAGGATTCGATATACACCATTTCGGCAAGCAGACATTTGTGGTACAGGGTATTCCTGTAGGTGTGCAATCTGGTGAAGAAAAGCTCATGCTCGATGAATTGCTGGAGCGCAACAAACAGGAAAATCAGGACATGGACAACGCTAACGCGCACACGATGATCGCAAGGCTGGCCCGGCGTATGGCAATGGCAGCCACAGATTATTCGGCGCACGAGAATCAGCAGGCGCTCATAGACGAACTGTTTGCCTGTATGCAACCGGAGTTCAGTCCGTTCGCTAAAAAGATATTCGGGGTATTGCCCAAAGACGACCTGGACAAATGGTTGTCCTAAGGCCTTGCACAGCGGATACAGATCCAGTTGTTGCGGGTGTGTGTCCCTTCCCAGCTGAATCCCGCAGCAGCCGCGGATTCGCGTATCACCGTTTCGTCTTCGGTAAGCAATCCGCTCATCAGCAGTGTGCCGCCGGCTTTCAGTAATCGTTGCATGGTCTGCATATACTGCAGCAGGATGTTGCGGTTGATATTCGCAAGGATCACGTCGAATGTTGTTCCCGCAGGGATCGCCTCGATATCCGTATCGCTTACACGCACACTCGCACAGGCATTGGTCGCACAGTTCTCCTGCGCATTTTCTATCGACCAGGAGTCGTTATCGATTGCCATTATGTCTACAGCTCCGAGTTTTTCCGCAAGGATTGCAAGCACGCCGGTGCCTGTTCCGAAATCCAGTACTTTTTTGCCCTTAAAATCAATATCGCCCATCTGTTCCATCATCAGCCTTGTGGTGGCATGGTGACCGGTGCCGAATGACATTTTGGGAGTGATCACAATTTCGTGTGCCACCTGTGGGAATGCCGGATGAAAATGTGCTCTTACCGCGCAGAAATCGCCAACGATCACAGGTTCGAAATTGGATTCCCACTCGGCATTCCAGTTTTTCGGTTCGATCACTTCCTGGTTCCATTCGCAGCTGATCAATTCTGCAAATACGCCTGCATTGAATTCCGATTCGGGAACGAACACAATCAGCTCATCGCTGAGTTCTTCGAAGCCTTCAGCGCCGTTTTCGGCCAGGCTTGCTATGAGTATATCGCGTTCATCGCTTTCTGCAATGGAGACGGTCAGCTTGTAATAATTCATTCGACGCTGTTTAAGGGCTGCTAAAAGAAAAAGCCACTTACGCGTAAGCAGCTTTTTCTTGTTATCCTGAAATGATTGTTTTTATTCTTCGGTGGCTCCCACAATTTTGAAGTAGGCGCCGCTGAGTTTTTCATTGATGCGCAACTGGCAGGCCAGGCGGCTGATATCTGTCACATCCGGGAGGGTATCCAGCATATCGAGTTCGTCGCTGTTGGAGATCGGGAGATTATCAAACCCCTCCATCACCTGCACGTGGCAAGTGGCACAAAGTGCCATACCGCCGCAGGTGGCGAGAATATGATATTCACTTGCTTTCAGCGCCTCCATCAGGCTCAGGCTCATATCGTCCGGGATTTCCAGCTCCTGTACGGAACCATCGCGGTCTTCTACTTTAAATTTGATCAATGCCATTCCGGGTAAAAATTAGAATTCGTTAATACCGTTTACAGTAGTGTATTTGAAGCTCAGCTTCTGATCGGGATACACATATTTGAAGGCGCTCTGACACATCAGCGCTGCTTCATGGAATCCGCAAAGAATGAGTTTCAGTTTGCCGGGATACGTATTGATATCACCGATTGCAAAAATACCTTCCACGTTTGTCGAATAATCAAAAGTATTTACCTGGATCGCAGATTTTTCGATATTCAGTCCCCAGTCGGCAATAGGTCCCAGTTTGGGGCTCAGGCCGAACAGCGGTATCAGGTAATCGGCCTCCATAGTGAATTCGGAGCTGTCGTTTCCGGTGATGGTCACTTCATTCAGCACACCGTTACCGTTGATTTTGGTCACATTTGATTTCAGGATCAGGTTGATCTTTCCTTCCTGAGCAAGGTGGAATACCTTTTCTGCAGAATCGGGTGCGCCGCGGAATGTTTCACCCCGGTGAACCAAGGTCACTTTTTTCGCTACATCGGAAAGGAAGATCGTCCAGTCGAGTGCAGAATCGCCACCGCCGGCCAGCACAATATTTTTATCGCGGAAGGTTTCCGGGTTTTTCACCATATAGGCAACACCACGGCCTTCAAATTCCTCCAGACGCTCCACAGCCGGTTTGCGTGGCTCAAAACAACCCAATCCGCCTGCGATCACCACCACTTTGCAATGGATCTGAGTCTGATCGCTGGTCGTTACAATAAATGATTTGTCTTCCTGACGTTCCAGCTTTTCCACGCGCTCACCCAGTGTGAAAGTAGGGTGGAACGGATCGATCTGTTTGCGCAGATTGTCAACGAGTTCCTGCGCATTTACAGTGGGGTAGCCCGGAATATCGTAAATAGGTTTTTGCGGATAAATCTCTGACAGCTGCCCGCCGATCTGTGGCAACGCATCAATCAGATGGCAACGCATTTTGAGCAGTCCGGCTTCGAATACGGCAAACAAGCCTACCGGCCCTGCGCCCACAATGCATATATCAGTGTGAATCATTATGAAAAATTATAGGAAAATGATTTTTTGAAAAATTTTCGCAAAGATAGCAAATGCCCCTTAGCAAAAAAGTTAATTGCCCCCTGAAAAAGCAAAGCGGTGATTATGAATATCTATTTTACCAATTTAGTTTTTCTTTAATGAAAATAGCAGGCCGTTTGCGGTATAGAAACGGTTATCTTCGCAGCGATTATCGTCTGGCCGGTGGGGTACTCCCTCTCGGCAGGCATCCTGCCAATAAAATGAAGAGAATTGCTATACTCGGATCCACCGGATCCATCGGAACCCAAGCCCTTGAAGTTGTCTCGGCTCATCCTGATATGTTCCAGGTTGAGGTATTATCTGCACATGCCAATGCCGATCTTCTGATCGAGCAGGCAAAAATGTATAAACCCAATGCAGTGGTGCTGACACACCAGCCGAGTTTTGAAAAAGTGAAAAGTGCGTTATCCTCGAGTCCCATAAAAGTATTTTTCGGACAGGAAGCGTTGTGTGATGTGGTGCAGTGGGAGACCGTAGACATTGTGCTGGGCGCAATTGTGGGCTTCGCCGGGTTACATTCCACCTTCGCGGCAGTAAGCGCAGGCAAGCATGTCGCGCTGGCCAACAAGGAGACCCTGGTGGTGGCCGGAGACCTGGTGATGCAGCGTGCTGCAGAACGCCGTTCGCTGCTCGTACCGGTAGACAGTGAGCATTCCGCATTGTTCCAGTGCCTCGTGGGAGAGCATCCCGATAGCGTGGATAAGGTGATCCTGACTGCCAGCGGCGGACCTTTCCGCGGTAAGAAGCCGAATTTCCTGGTGAATGTAAAGGCCTCACACGCCATGCAGCACCCTAACTGGACTATGGGCGCCAAGATCACGATCGACAGTGCCACGCTGATGAACAAAGGACTGGAAATGATCGAAGCGAAATGGCTGTTCGGACTGAAGAATGAGCAGATCGACGTGGTCGTGCATCCTCAGAGCGCCGTCCATTCATTCGTGCAGTTCAACGACGGATCGCTGAAGGCACAACTGGGCATTCCCGATATGAAGCTGCCGATACAGTACGCGATGGCTTTCCCGAAGCGCATTCCGAACGCATTCAAGCGTTATGATTTCAAACAATTCAATACACTTACCTTCGAAGAACCTGATTATAAAACTTTCCGTAATCTTGCACTCGCGCGCGACGCGATGTTCAAAGGCGGCAATATGCCCTGCGTGCTGAATGCCGCTAATGAAATAACTGTTCAGGCTTTCCTGCAAAACCGTGTGGATTTCCTCGAAATGAGCGATATCATTGAAAAGACCATGCAGAAAGTCGATTTCGTGGAACGTCCTGCAATGGAGGATTACGAACGCAGCGATGCGGAAGCAAGACGCTATGCGGAAGAATTTGTAAAGCAGAGTCCGCTCGCAACGCACTAATTAATTATAACAACACTGAATGTACGCACACAGCTTTTTTTTAATGGCACAATGGCAGGTGAAAGGCCTGCAGTTATTTGCCGCACTATCCCTTCTGATTATTCTGCACGAACTCGGGCACTTTGTTTTTGCCCGGTTATTCAAGACGCGCGTTGAGAAATTTTACCTGTTTTTCGACTTCCTGTTTCCGTTTGGTAACGTGCTGAACTTTTCTTTGTTCAAAAAGACAAAGGGAGACACCACCTATGGTATCGGCTGGTTCCCGCTCGGTGGGTATGTGAAGATCGCAGGTATGGTGGATGAGAGTATGGATAAAGACCAGCTCGCCCTGCCTCCGCAACCCTGGGAATACCGTTCCAAAAAGGCCTGGCAGCGCACGCTGATCATGCTGGGGGGGATCATCGTGAACGTGCTGGTCGCTATTATTATCTACGTGGGCATCTTCAAATACTGGGGCGAAAGCTATCTGCCGCTTCAGGAAATGAAATACGGTATACAGGTGGATTCTGTGGGGTATAAGCTGGGACTGCGCAACGGCGATATGATCATGGCGCTGGACGGAAAGCCTGTTTCCAAAATGAATGAGGTCACCAAAGGCATTCTGCTGCATAACGCAAAGACCATACAGGTGAAAAGAGCCGGAGCGCTTACCGATGTTACGGTACCTTCCGGCACGATCCGGAGCATGGTAAAGGCAAAGTCATTGTTTGCGACACCGGTCATCCCGATGGTCGTGGATTCCTGCAGTTCCGGTTCTTTCGGCTATTCGATAGGCCTGCGTAACGGCGATACAATCCGGAAGCTCAATGGTGAGCCTTTTGCGGATATCAGCAAATTCAACGAAAAAAAGCAGCACCTGGCCGGACAGCCGGTGGTGCTGACTGTTGTGCATGCAGGGGGTGACACCGCACTCTTATCCGGCGTATTGCCTAAAGACAAGGTGTTCGGCTTTCGTACGGTCAGCCCCGAGCAATTGTTCCATTTTAAAGACGTGGAATACTCCATGGGCGCTGCTATTGCACGCGGGGTGCGTTTCACCGGGGAGCAGTTTGTGGATTACTGGTACCAGTTAAAATTATTATTTACATCCAAAGAGATCAAAGCTTCCGAAAGCGTAGGCGGTATCGGAACCTTTGCCAGCCAGTTCCCCGGCGAGTTCGACTGGCACGCTTTCTGGATGTTCACGGCATTTATTTCGATCATACTTGCGTTTATGAACCTGCTTCCGATCCCGGGGCTCGACGGTGGATATGTGATTTTCCTGATCTGGGAAATGATCACAGGCCGTAAAGTGAGCGACAAGGTGATGGAAGTGGCCACCACCATCGGGTTGGTGCTGCTGCTCGGACTGATGCTATACGCTAACGGCATGGATATTGTCAAAGCGCTGCGCTAAATTCCGGGCTCATTGAATTTTTGAAAGCGATCCGTTCCATGCGGGTCGCTTTTTTAATTTGTATTTTTGAGTGATAAAACGAGCGATATGACTCCGGCAAAAAAGCAATTATTATTGCAATTCCTTATCACAGCTGTGGTGTACTTTGTGCTGCAACTGCTGTTGGTCGAATCTGATCATGAGCGTCCTGCCTTTCTGAAGGCTGCCTTATCCGCGGTGGTATTTGCTGTGCTTACAGGCATCTCAACCTGTTTTATATCGAAAAAGTTCCCTCCGGGATCAACCCGTTCCGGGTCGGACCGTAAGCCCGGAAACGTATAAGAACACAATAAAAGCAGTACCTTCGCGGACTATTTTCATACAATGACATCATCAGAGATACGCAGTAAATTTCTTGAGTTTTTTCGCTCCAAAGGCCACGCTATCGTGCCTTCTGCTCCCATCGTAGTAAAGAACGACCCGACATTGCTGTTCACCAATGCCGGTATGAACCAGTTCAAGGATTATTTCCTGGGTAATAAAGAGGCGGTGGACAAGCGCGTTGCCGATACGCAGAAATGTCTGCGTGTAAGCGGTAAGCATAACGATCTTGAAGAGGTGGGTGTGGATACCTACCATCATACCATGTTTGAGATGCTGGGTAACTGGAGCTTCGGCGACTATTTCAAAAAGGAAGCGATTTCCTGGAGCTGGGAGCTGCTTACGGAAGTGTACGGTATGGACAAAAGCCGCCTGTATGTGACGGTATTTGAAGGCGACGCTAAAGAGCAATTGCCTTTTGATGAGGAAGCATACAACGAGTGGAAAAAATATGTTGCTGAAGAGCGCATTCTCCGTGGCAATAAAAAAGACAATTTCTGGGAGATGGGTGATACGGGTCCCTGCGGTCCCTGCTCCGAGATACATGTGGATTGCCGCAGCGACGAAGAGCGCGAGGCTGTTCCCGGTGCTCAGCTGGTTAATGCAGATCATCCGCAGGTGATCGAAATATGGAATAACGTATTCATGCAGTTCAACCGGCTGAAAGACGGTTCGCTGCAACCGCTTCCTGCGATGCATGTGGATACCGGAATGGGATTCGAGCGACTCGTGCGCGTATTGCAGGGTAAGCAAAGCAACTATGATACGGACGTATTCACCGGCACCATCGCGGCAATCGAAAAAATTACCGGTAAACAATATGACTTCAGCGATAGCCGTACGGCAATTGCATTCCGTGTATTGTCTGATCATATCCGCGCTATCGGATTCACGATCGCAGACGGACAATTGCCGGGCAGTACGGGAGCAGGCTATGTGATCCGCCGTATCCTGCGCCGGGCGGTTCGTTATTATTATTCGTATCTGGACTACAAGCAACCTCTGCTGCATCAGCTGTTGCCCGTTATTGCGGTACAGTTTGAGCAGGTGTTCCCGGAACTGAAGCAGCAGGAAGAATTCGTTACGCGCGTAATCCGTGAAGAGGAAGATGCTTTCCTGCGCACGCTGGATAAAGGTCTGCGCAAGATCGATGATATCATCCGCCAGTCGCAGGGTATGATCAACGGTAAAGAGGCTTTTGAATTATATGACACTTACGGATTCCCGATCGACCTTACCCGCCTGATCGCTTCTGAAAACAAGCTGCAGATCGACGAGCCAGCATTTGAAGCTGAAATGAAGCAGCAGAAAGACCGCTCCCGTGCGGCCACAGCGATTGATACGGAAGACTGGGTAACGGTACACGAAATTCCTAAAGTGCAATTTGTCGGCTACGAAGAACTGCAGTCGGAAACACGTGTGGCGCGCTACCGCAAAGCGAAAGCGAAGGGGAAAGAACAATACCAGATCGTGCTGGAGACAACACCTTTTTACGCTGAGAGCGGAGGACAGGCTGGCGATACCGGTGTATTGCAGATCGGTTCGGAAACGATTGTGGTGAATGACACCAAAAAAGAGAATGACCTGATCATCCATTTTACGGATAAAATAGCAGCAGATATGGCGGCGCCGGTGACGGCAAAAGTCGACTGGAGCAAGCGTCTGCCTACCATGTCTAACCATAGTGCCACGCACCTGATGCATGCTGCTCTGCGCGAAGTGCTGGGTGCGCACGTGGCGCAGAAGGGGTCGCTGGTAAATGCAGACGTGCTGCGTTTCGACTTCTCTCATTTCAGCAAAATGACGGATGTGGAAATCCATCGCGTTGAGGATATCGTGAACGCGAAGATCCGGGAGAATGTTCCGGTAGTGATCCGCGAAATGCCTAAAGAAGAGGCGTTGAAGCTGGGCGCAATGGCGTTGTTCGGGGAAAAATACGGAGATAAAGTACGTGTGGTGACCATGGACCCTGACTTTTCGGTGGAACTCTGCGGAGGTACGCACGTGGGATCTACCGGCATGATCGGGGCGTTTACCATTGCGGCAGAAAGTGCCGTGGCGGCGGGCGTCCGCCGTGTGGAGGCTTTGACCGGAGCTGCGGCCATGCAGTATTTCGCGGAAAAAGTTACCCAGGCAAAGCAGGTCTCCGAATTGCTGAAATCCAAAGATGCCGTAAAGTCCGTCGAACGGTTGATGGAAGAAAAAAATGCACTCGAAAAGCGCCTGGAAGCATTCGAACAAAAGGAACTCGGTGCGATGGCTCATACTCTGGCTGCGGCTGCGGTTCAGATCAATGGTGTGGCATTTGTGGGAGAGACGGTGGACGTGAACAGTGCGGATGCGCTGCGTAAGATGGCTCCCGCGCTGAAGGCTGCTTTAAAGGACGATTTCGTGGTAATACTCACTGCCGCGGTAGAGGGCAAAGCCCAGGTATTGCTGCAGCTCGGAGACGCAGTTGCCGCCAAAGGAATGGATGCATCGAAGCTGATCAAAGAACATATATCCGGACTGATCAAAGGCGGCGGCGGCGGACAGAAAACGATGGCTACAGCCGGAGGTCAGGATACTACACAACTGAATAAAGTAATAGAAACCATTAAAGGCCTGTTGTAATACACAGGCTTTTTGTTTGCCCCTTGCGGGCCTAAAAGAAACGATTTATGATACAGGCAGGATTATATTATATGCTCCCGGTAGTGAAGACCGTAGATTTCGGTGCTTACCTGGACGGAGGCGAATCCGGTGAAATATTATTGCCCAAACGCTGGGTGCCAGGCGATTTAAAAGCTGGTGATAGCATTGAGGTATTTATCTATCACGATAATGAAGGACGGCTGATCGCGACGACCGATCACCCGAAAGGAGTGGTGGGCGATATCGTAATGCTGGAAGTAAAGGACATCATGCACCAGGGTGCTTTTCTCGACTGGGGCCTGATGAAAGACCTGTTCATTCCATTGTCGCAGCAAACGAGTGTGCTGTACACAGGCATGAAAATACCGGTACTCATCTACATCGATGAAATGACCGGCAGGGTGGCGGCCACAGAGAAATTCCAGCAGCAACTGAAGCATAATCCGGTTACCGTACAGCAGAACGATGCGGTAAACCTGCTGGTGACGCGTAAGACGGAACTGGGTTATGAAGTGATCGTCAACTCAAGCAATATCGGACTGATCCATTTCAGTGATGTGTTTTACGAGCTCAAGCGCGGCGATCGACTGAAAGGTTTTGTAAAGGCAGTGTTGCCGGAAGGGAAGCTGGATATTATGCCCGGAGAACGCGGCTATAAGCGCGTGGAGACCGAAGCGGATAAGGTATTGCGTCTGCTCGCGGAGAACGACGGTTACCTTCCTTACCACGATAAAAGTGAACCGGATGAGATCTACGATTTTTTCGGAATGAGCAAAAAGACCTTCAAAATGGTGATCGGCGGATTGTTCAAAGCAAAAAAGATAACGCTGGAACGCAGTGGTATCAAGCTCGCTGAGGAAGTCTGAGAAAAAGTGCGGAAAAAAGCTACAGATAAATTTTGTTTTTTCGGTAATCCCTTTATCTTTGCACTCCCTAAACGGGACAGGTGAGGTGGGTGAGTGGCCGATACCAGTAGTTTGCTAAACTGCCGAACGGGTCAAACTGTTCCGCGGGTTCGAATCCCGCCCTCACCGCTGAATATTACTCCGGCCAGAAGTAATATTTAGAGAGCTTAACAAAAAGGCTCGGGAAGTAGCGCAGGCCGGTAGCGCACCTGGTTTGGGACCAGGGGGTCGCAGGTTCGAATCCTGTCTTCCCGACACAGTAAGAAAAGTCCACGCATTGCGTGGACTTTTTGTATTTGGCCGTATAAGAGAAAGCTTGCTTTCGAATTAGAAGGTCAAATACAAAAGGCAGCGAAGTAAGCTTTTCTTACTGTAGACCTCCCCCCATTAAAAGGAACATCGAAGATAATCCTGTCTTCCCGACAAAAAATTGAGAAAAGCCCGTAGTCATTTGATTACGAGCTTTTTTATTTCTTATTTGTTTCGTTTAAAAGCAGCTACATTGATACCTTCCTTGACCGTAATTGCAATGCTACGGAGTTTGTGAGCCACATTAAGAATGCACTGGCACAGGGCCAATACAACTGGTTTCTGAACTAGGACTATAAAATTCGATAGCCTATGTCTTAATAAACCTATTCTGTCCACTATTGCAGCCACAACAGTGTGCTGGTGATTAATCCCGTTGGCAAGCTCAGGAGGTTGTACACTCCCTTTCGCGTGTTTAGTCAATCAAACGAGTCTGGAAAGCGTAAAGCTTACATTGTAGAAGAAGTATTCAGTGATGACGCTTCCAAGCTGTTTTATCTGATTAACGGGAAGGCGTATCAGCACAGTTATTTCACGATTGAGATACAATTCTGATTAAATTGACAAAAAAGTTGGCAACTTGGTTGATTCTTCTACTTTAGGTATGAATCAACCAAATTTCCCGAATAACGTGCAAAGCGTTTCTGTAACTAATTGGATTTTCTTTTCAACAGCCCAATGCGATTACATACTTAACAGGGTCTTTATTGTGTCCTCATCGCCGCTCATTTTTTCCGATGGAAGTTCATTTTCGCTTTTCTTGGTTAAATAAATTTCTTCGTTCACAACATCTCCTATTGCCAAATGAGTATTGAGATTATAAACGTAGCTAGAAATTTTTGACGGAGATTTTTCGCCACCAAATTGCAATCCAATTGTAAGAGGTTTATTTAAGTCCTTACTAGATACGATAACGTCGAAGTGTGACAATAGAGGTCTTCCATGGGTCAATATCGGCACAGTGTCATCATTGCGATTGTTATAATTTGTCCTATTTACAACGATGTCGCCTGGATAAGCTATGATGGATATAAAAGCGTTGATTTCGTTATTAAATTGGGAGGTATTAAAGAGGAGTTTCGTAAAAGTGAGAACCACACTATTCGCGGAAGTTGTAATTCTTCTCAGCTTTATGTGTCCTCTCAAAACTGGAAAATCTTTCCCCTGTATGAGTGCTTTGATGAGATAGTGAGGGGCTATTCTTGTTTGGCCATCAAGTCGCAAGAAGTATCTATTGTCAAATTGGTGCGGCCTGTCAATGCTTTTATCAACTTCTATAACTATAACAGCATTGTTACTGTCGCCATTTTTTAAAGGCATTACTCTTATTCCAATTGGCATGGGAATAATGTTTGAAGATATTTTGTTTATCAACTTGTCCCTATCAAGGCCCTCATCGAATGGTGTCAGTGCGCCAGTTGCTTTGGCATTGCCATTGGCATCCTTAGTTTCAGATGGAGCTCCCCATATAATAATCCCCCCTTCTGAATTTAGTAGTGCGCAGACACTCTTAAAAATTACCTTTTCTTTATCCTTATAGGAGCCTTGGTTATTGAAAGATTTGAATTCCAGATTTAATGTTTCCTCTTTTTCTGATGAAAAAAAACGCTCTAAATCTTCATATGTTAGATTGTATAGATCCTTTCCAAAGATTGCAACTGAATATTTCATTGTTGTACTTTTTTTAAATGAAATTGTATTTTTTGCTCCAATATTAAGTGCTGTTTCTGATTATACTTAAAAATAGTTTATTTTTTTGAATTAGGCGATGTATTTCATTGTTCGTAATTTAGATAAATCTTAAAATGTAAAATTATGTCAAGCTGCTATGTCTGCACGAACGAAATAACCGATAAAAATCGGAGTCAGGAGCACATAATATTGAATGCGATGGGTGGGAAATTAAAAAGCTCAAACCTACTTTGTAATGAATGCAATAGTAAAATTGGCCATGAGGCAGATGGAGAACTTGCTCAGCAATTTCAGTTTATGTCAGGCTACCTACAGGTAAAGCGCGATAATGGTAAAATCCCCACTACTAAGGGAGGTAAATTAGCTGATGGAACACGCATTGATTTAATCGACGGTATAAGGCCAAGGTTTGCCAGTCCAAAATACGAAGCTACGCCTATTGCTGATGGCTTCTGTTATAATGTAGTGGCAAGAGATGAAGTAGAAATGAGAAGCATATTGACAGGCCTAAAAAGGAAACATCCAAATCTTGATATCGAAGATGCGATGAAAGCAGTTAATCATAAGAAGGAGAGGTTAAACGAGCATATTAGTTTTTCCCAAACATTTGGAGGAGAGCTTGCTTTTCGGTCAATAGCAAAATCGGCACTTAATTTTTACATGCTAAATAAAGGTTCCAGGGAACAAGTCTTGGATTTAATATCTTATGTATCAGGACAAATTAAACTAGATGTTGTTAAGCATTTTCATTCTAAGAAGAACTCCTATAGAAAGGACGCTAACGAGATTATTCACTTGCTTCATGTTGTCGCCAAGAGGCGTGAAAAGCTGTTATATTGCTACGTTGAATTTTTTAGCACTCATTCTTATCTTGTGCTACTTTCGTCAGATTATTGTGGACCTAATCGTTCGCATACCTACGCATATAATCTATTAACCGGTAAAGAAGTAAATAAGGTAGTTGACTTGAATTTGACTGCAAGTGAGATTGTTAATATGGATACCCATTTTAAAGATTTTCCACAAGTAAAGGATAGGAGTGACAGATTTATGAAGATTGCAACTAAGCTTCAGACGGATAATATAATTGACAATATCATTTCAACAGCAGTTAATGATATTTTTGCAGTGAAGTATGGTCATGAAAAAATAATTACTCATCAGATGAGTGAGGAACTTTCAGGTAGAATAGCTCACGACATGGTCGCATTCTATACAGGGAATTATAAATGGTAATAATCAGAGCGTGCTGAAATCGGTATTATTTTCCTCCCAATACAAGATTTGTAAATTGAATTTAATAGTCAATGCCATCTTTCCGTTTCCCCCTAATGTTCTATAAAGTCTCAAAGCACCAATCCAACTACCAACTCCAACACCAATAAGTAACAGAGTTCTGAAACCCTTTACCAGCGCATCCCGCAATAAGCGGGAGGGTCGCAGGTTCGAATCCTGTCTTCCCGACACTAAAAAGCCTCCACGCAAGTGGAGGCTTTCTTATTTTTCCATATCTAAGCTGTTTTTCGTTCACCGTCCGGCGAGTGAAGCGGAATGCTTACCGTAAACGTAGACCCCTCGTTCGTCTTTCCCTGTGCTTCAATCTCTCCTCCATGCCTTTCCACGATCTTCTTGCACAGAGACAGGCCGAGTCCGGTTCCTTCGTACTCATCTTTTGAATGTAAGCGTGTAAACGTCTCAAATATTTTTGACGATTCGGACGGATCAAACCCTATTCCGTTATCACTGACGGATATGCAGGTGTACAGTCCCGACTCCTTTGTTACGGTTGTTGCCCCGATACGAATATGTGGTGGCACGCCTTCCCGGCAAAATTTCAGTGAGTTGTAGATCAGGTTGTAAAAGAGCTGGTAGATCAGCACCGGTATACCGTTAATGTTCGGAAGGTCGCTGTATTCAATAACTCCGCCTTTTTCTCCGAGCTTGATTTCGAGATCGCTTTCGATAGTCGCCACCACTTCATTAATGTCTACTATTTCGAGTTCATGTTGTTCCGCATTGATCGTGGAATAGTTCAGTACCCCTTCGATCATGGTAAACATGCGGTTGGTTGACACATGTATCCTTTCCAGGTAGCCTACGCTTACTTCGTCCAGCTTATCGTTCATCTGCTCTTCAAGGCGGCTCAGGAATGTTTTTACCTTTCGCAAGGGCTCCTTGAGGTCATGCGATGCCACGTGAGCAAACTTCTGCAGGTCACTGTTCGACCGCTGTAGTTCGCTGGTGCGTTCCTGCACCTGTTGTTCGAGTGTGGCCGACAGGTGCTTGAAGTGGCGCTCGCTTTCCTGCAGTCGCTCTTCAGCGAGTTTGATGTCGGTGATATCACGTGTGGATCCGGCGATGGCTTCCACAACACCGTTTTCATTGATCACAGGCACAAAGATGTAATCGTAGATACGCCTTCCGAGTTCCGCGTGCGGAAAGGACACGGTACCCCGGATCGGTTTCTTAGTAGCGGCCACCTGGTCGATCTCCCTCTCGTGCATCAGGGCATGCCATTCTTCGTATCCGTTATCCCGCAATCCTTTTCCGATGGCGTCTTCCGCGCTTTTCCCCCACATCTCAAGGAGCGCTTTATTGGCGTAGGTAAATTTATAGTCCAGATCAAAGACATAGATAAGGTCCGGGATCGTACCGATAATGGAATCGTACAGACGTTTTTGCTTTTCCGAAGCTTCCAAAGCCCTGCTGAGCGTGATTTCCGCCTGTTTCCTATCCGTGATGTCTTCCGTTGTCACAACGACCAGATCCGCCTGCAGGGCGACGTTAAACCGGAACCAGTATTCTGTTCCATTGTTGTGGTAAGAGCTTTCGAACCTCCCGTGGTGATCGGTAGCCGCAAGCTCCCGGAGTCTGCTCAGAATACCTGTTTCTTCGAGCATCGGGAAAACGGCTGCACAACTTTTTCCCTGGTACTCGCGATCGGTGATCCATTTGAACATATGGTCGTTCAGCAGTCGTACGGTAAAATCACTTACGTTACCTTGTTCATCTTTAATGACCTGCATTACGGCTACACCATTCGGCACCGCATGAAATACCGCATGCATCAGGTCACAGTTATCACCTGCTGCAGCATGCCCTGTAAAACTGTTTTTCATGGTCAACGATTATGAGCCCAAATTAAAATATTGCACGTTCGCAAATGATGTTATAAACAGAATAAGCAGAATTTTAAGATATACGTTTTGTGAGCATGGAATCTGTGGCTGCCCGGTAAAAGTCGTCGCGCAGATCGCACGCATTTTCTGAACAATTACACGCCGGTATCATAAATCGACACGGGTATTAAATCTCCCGGTGCTTTTTCCTGTTCAGGTCGTCTATTTGTTCTCTGATCAGAAAAAAGTAACCGATAGCACTTCTTAAGGTGCATCGATAAAATCAACCAGTATTAAATAAAAATTTATGAAAAAGATACTTATTCTGAGCGTACTCAGCATTGTGGCTACATCGCTGAAGGCGCAAAATCTAATCAGCAATCCGAGCTTTGAGAATAACGCACCTTTTTATTTCGGTGCAGGATCTCCGGAGTTCCAGACTTTTTCACCGACCGGTGCTGCAATTGCAAACTGGGTTGTGGATAGCAATACCGTAGACCTGCACAATAAGGTGCATGGTTGTACCCTCGGTTCTATGGGCTGTCCTCCCGGTGGGGGTGATCACCATATCGACCTCAACTCTAACGGGGGTATTCACCAGGGAGGTATTCGCCTTATCGCAGGCAGGACGTATGTTCTTTCGTTCTGGAGAAGCAAACATTGTGGTATCGGAAGTGTAAATGCAAGAGCGCAGGTGTCTGTAGGTCCGGCCGGAGCAACAAGTTTTTTGTCTGCTTCGTTTACCGGAGCAGCCTATACATGGACGGAGAGCAGATATGTATTTGTTGCGCCCAGTACGGCAACGGTAGATATTGCTTTTGCGGGCAAGACTGCTGTGCAGGCTGTTGGAGGAGTTTTAATCGATTCGGTTGTGCTTCGTGATTCCACTGCATCCGGCAGCGCAGGCGAAGGTGGGGCTGGACGCAATACCTCCTGTTCCGACACCTGTTATTGGAAAGTAGAGGGCAATAGTATCCTTGCTCCCGGCAGGAATATCTTCGGCACGCTGAGCAATGACGACGTACGTATATTCACCAATAATAATCAATGCGGCGTTCTGGCTGCCGCCGGTAACTTTGGCTGGAATACACTCGTTCCTACGGCAAAATTTCATATCAATGTGACCGGCCAGTCCGCTACAGGTGGAATTCGTTTTGAAGGCCTGCCTACGGCAAAAGATACCAATGTCCTTTCTATTGATCCAAGAGGTAACGTACATGTGATGTCGCTGCCGGCATCCGGAGTAACCAGTACCTGTACGACTCAACATTTTATTCCAAAGGTTGCCGGTTCCGGCTCTTCCAATCTTACCTGCAGTCAGGTATTCGATAACGGGGTAAGTGTAGGCATTGGAACCTCTGGTCCGTTTGGATATACTTCAGGCGCTTCGCTTACGTCGGGACTTCCTGCCGCTCCTTCTTCTTTTAAGCTGTCGGTAAACGGATGGACCAGTTCAACGGCATTTGTTGCACTTTCAGATAAAAGAATGAAACGCAACGTCCGTCCATTGCAAAATGCATTGGAGAAAATATCAAAGCTGAATGGCGTTACCTACAATTGGGATAACAGTTTTGACCCGTCGATTGAAACGAATGGAGCGCAGCAAATCGGCTTCCTGGCACAGGACGTGCAAAAGGTAATTCCTGAAGCTACCGTGGTGAATGAACGGGGTATTTATGGTATTTCGTATGACATGATCATACCGGTGCTCACAGAAGCTATTAAAGAGCAGCAAGCTCAGATAGAAGAACTGAAGAAACTGGTTATGCAGGGTAGTACCAAAATAAATGCAGAAGATAAGAGTCATTCCGATGCAACAGTATGGCTGGAACAGAATACACCGAACCCTTTCTCTGATCATACAGAAATCAGGTATCGTCTGCCGGCAGCTGCTGAGAAAGCCATTATAGGAATTTTCGACCTTAACGGTCAACAGAGAAAAGCATATCCTGTTCACGCAGACAACGCGGGTGGGGTATTGACAGTGTACACGCAGGAACTTCAGCCGGGAATGTACCTGTATTCGCTGATCGTTGACGGAAAGGCTCTGGAAACGAAACGTATGGTGGTACTTGCGCCATAATGACCGGAATTACGGTGCGGCAAAAGGGGCGAATTGCCCCTTTTGCTTTTTTAAAGATAGCCGGTGTCGTTTTTTACTCTTGAATGCATCCGATATTCTATCTTTATCCGCTCTCGCATTACCAGAATAAGCCGTCAAAAACAATTTACTGAGATGGCTGCATTCGAACAACTGTTCAAAACACTGAATATCACCGAACCTGAACTCCGGGAAGCGCTGTTACAAACAGCCGTGGAACAAACGCTGCCCGCTAATTCGTTTGTGGTGGAGCAGGACAAATACATCAAATGGCTGCCCATCGTGATTTCCGGAAAAGTACGCGTGTGGCAGGAGCAGGATGATCGGCAGATACTTTTATACTACGTGGCTCCGTTTCAAACCTGCGCATTATCACTCTCTGCAATATTCAAAGACTGCAAAAGCCTGATTTACGCAAAGACCGTCGAAGAGACGACCATTATAAAAATACCCGTACAACACGCCGGGCAATGGACCTTCCGCTACGCCTCCTGGAACCGCTTTACCACAGCTTCTTTCATCTCCAGTTATGAAGACCTGCTGCTTTCCTACAAAAATTTAGCTTTCAGTACAGTAGATAAGCGCCTCTCTGCATACCTCAGGGCTATGGCGGTTCAGAACGGCTCGCGTACGATCTGCTTATCCCATAGCCAGCTCGCCAAGGAACTCGGTACCACCAGAGAAGTGATCTCTAAAATACTCAAGCAGTTTGAGACTGCAGGCATGGTACAGCTCCGTTTTAAAGCCATCGAATTACTGCGGAATTTTCCTGACCTGTAACTAAAGGTACAGGTTTGCCATACCGGCCGCTGCTACTTTCGCTCATCAATCATTTCAAAAGAAAAATCATCAGCAATGGAAAAAAAAGAAACGTTTGTATTAGTGCATGCAGCCTGGTTAGGCGGATGGCAATGGGATGCTACAGCCCGTTTATTAACCGGGAACGGACACAAAGTGTTTGCACCTGATCTGCCAGGACATGGAAGTGATGCCACACCGGCAGCTGCAATCGTTATGGAACATTATGTGGCAGCGATCACAACCTTGCTCGACTCCCTTGACGAACCGGTAATACTGGTCGGGCACAGCTTTAACGGCATTACGGTGAGCCGTGTTGCCGAATTGCGCCCGGAGAAAGTGAGAAAGCTGGTATTCCTCACCGCTTTCCTGTTGCCGCAGGGAGCATCCTTCCTTTCTGCAGTACAGGGTGTCGAAGGATCGAGTGCTGTGGATCATTTTTACCTGTCGGAAGATAAGACCTACGCATTTGTAAGCGAGCAGGAAATGCATCATGCTTTTGCACATGATATTCCCCGCGAAGCATTCGATCAGGCCAAAGCATACATCGTGCCCGAACCCGCGGCTCCGCTTACGTATCAGCTCGAAGTCAGCGATGCTGTATTTGGTGCGATCCCCAAATTCTACATTGAGTGTACGGAGGATCATGCGATTCCTTTGTCCGTTCAGAGAGCGATGTACACCGGGAAAGTAAAGCGCTCTTATTTGCTGAACGCAAGCCACACCCCGAATTTCTCACAGCCGGAAAAACTTGCGGCAGTGCTGCTGGATATTGCTTCAGTGCAATAACACACCGATGACATCATAACACGGGAGCGTAAATGTATTACGCTCCCGTGTTGTAAACAGGGTAGCGTTGGTGCAGACGTGTATCGTAATGTATATTTTTGCGGCATGTTCTTTAAAAACGGTATGCTGCCACAATGAAAATCCGCTTTTATGGTTATGTATTATTATCGCGTTATTTTAACGCTTCTATTCCGATGCATCAATCATGAACCGTATGCTTACGACTCTGCAATCCGAAACAGCGTTCCGCCTCGCATTGTTTGCGCTGGCGGCATTGGGCGCTTATGATATATTGACTGACCTGGGCCATGGTCACTTAACCGCCCGCCAGTTATTGTTCAATCTCCCGTTTTTACTGCCGCTTTTTTTCAGGAATTGGAAGATGTTGATAGCGTACAGCATACTCACGGCTGCTTTCGGCATTTATATAATGACCGCTGCACTCATTTTTTACGTTAAGTACAGCGGAGTAATGGCAGCAGTGAGCGTGACGCAGATCTTCGTCGTGACACCGGTTTTCAGCTGTGGATTGCTGTTGATTGCAACCATCTTTTTTCTCGTTGCAAGAAGGAAGCGGGTTTCCAACCTTTAGTTCCAGACTCCGTTGCCGGCGGTAAGGATCAATGGTACGCCGTCTGTTACCATGATCGTATGTTCGTGCTGTGCCATAAATCCACCACGATTCCCCACCATTGTCCATCCGTCTTTCAGGGTTTCTGCATAGGTAGATGCAGTGGTGATAAAAGTTTCGACCGCCACTACCGAATTTTTTCTGAATCGCGTCAGATTGAACGGATCACGGTAATTGGTGATTTCTGCAGGTTCTTCGTGCAGACTCCGTCCGACGCCGTGTCCGGTAAGATTTTTGACCACCTTGTACCCTCGCTTTTTTGCCTCGGTTTCGATCAGGTGTCCTATCTCAGAGATGCGCACACCGCCGTGTATACGATGGATGGCCTTATGCAGTATTTCCCGAGAAGCCTCTACCAGCTTACTATGCCGGTGAATGTCGGTACCAAGCACAAAGGAATTGCCATTGTCCGACCAATACCCGCCGAGTTCCGCAGAAACATCAATATTAATGAGATCTCCTTCCTGAAGTACGCGTTTGTCTGACGGGATACCATGACAGAATTCATTGTTGACACTGATGCAGGTCCAGCCGGGAAATCCATAGGTGAGAAATGGAGCAGAGTTCGCCCCGTATTCCGACAGTATTTTTGCACCGTATTCATCCAGTTGTTTCGTGGTCATACCGGGTTCCGCGTAAGCGCACATCGCTTTTAAAGTGCCTGCGACCGCCTCACTTACTTTCTTCATTCCTTCCAGTTCCGCTTCAGATGTTATCGACATGGTTGTATTGTTTGTGATCCACGGGGATCGCTATTGATGCGTTATTGCGGTAACAAAAGTACGTTGTTTATTCATGGCTGATGCAGGAGCCGGGTCATCTGCCTCCTGTAAAAATAAACAGTCCGGCTCCTGAGGAACCGGACTGTTACTATAAATGACGCAGTGATTTTTACTGTCCGCTCACTTTATTTACTTTTTCGATGAGGAGCAATCTGCCCTCTTTATCGCTGATGCGGAACAGGTACATACCGTCGGTAAATGAACTCAGATCCACTTCGTTCACCTCTTTCAGTTGCAGTACCTGACGTCCTGCCATATCCGACACCAGCACATTCACTTTAGCAGTTGCATCGATATGCACGCTGTTTTGTGTCGGATTCGGATAAAGGCGGATAGATGACAACGACTGTTCGTCTACTTTCAGCACATTCGACTGAATGGTATCTGATACCCCTTCACAACCATTCTCGTCCTGTACCACCACATAATAGATGCCGTCGAAGCTCATGTTATAGGTGCGGGTATTTGCTCCCGGAATCGCTTTGTAATTACGGTACCATTGATAAGCGGAGTACGCGATCTTCGTTTTCAGGGAAATGCCCGTCTGTACAATTTCCGGTTTCGTCATAGCAGGATATGTGCTTACGTAAGACAGGTTTGTTTTGGTCACACAGGTGTAAATGTCTTTGATCGTTACCTGGTAAACACCCGGTAATCCTACAGGAACATTGTAAGTAGCCGTATCCAGACCCATCAACACATTGTCTTTATACCAATCGTAGCGGTAGCCGCTGGTTTTAGGACTTGCATACAGCATTACGGTTGTGCCAGGACAGAACAATACTTCTGTAGGAGACAAAGCCGGTTTCGGCAATGGATTTTCCATAACATATACACTTTCTGTATCCGCACATCCGTACATGTCTTTTACAATTACGCCGTAGGTAGCTGTAGCGCTTACGGTGAATGTATCGCGCGTCGCGCCCGGCAGCGGAGTACTTCCTTTCTGCCACTGGTAGGAAATGGCAGTTGCAGATGTTGCCTGCAGCACCATGCTGTCGCCCACGCAGAATACCATTGCCGGCATAGACCTTGCTGCGATGGTCACTACGGGCGAAGGACGCACGTTTACGGTCAGGCTGGCTCTTGGCCCTTCACAGCCGAAACTGTTTGTCTGGCTTACATAGTAGGTAAGTGTACCGGTTGTTCCGGTCGGAGGGGTTACAGAAGGTGCAGCACTTCCTCCGGTGGCCGTTACATACCATTTCAGATTAGTGCCTGTTGCCGTAAGTGGTGAGGCCGCAATACCCACGCAAAGGTTGATCGGGGTGACCACAGTTGGTGCAAGCGGTTTCGGATTCACGGTTACGGTGATAGTAGTCTTCGGACTCTCACATCCCAGAGACGTCTTATCGCTTACCAGCCATGTGTAAGTGCCGGCAGTTGTGGT
Organism: Rurimicrobium arvi; assembly: GCF_039540495.1. Classification (NCBI taxonomy): domain Bacteria; kingdom Pseudomonadati; phylum Bacteroidota; class Chitinophagia; order Chitinophagales; family Chitinophagaceae; genus Rurimicrobium; species Rurimicrobium arvi. The sequence continues at coordinate 334,994 of NZ_BAABEZ010000001.1, forward strand.
CACCGGAGTAGGAGCAGTGGTGCCAAGGGCTACGGAACTGCTGTTGTACCATTTCAGAGTATCGGTCGCAGAGGCCTTGGTAGCCGAAAGTGCGACAGCCACATCATCCTGGCAGTAAATAACCGGAGTGACCGCTACCGGGGCAGTTGGTGTCGGGTTTACCACTACCGTGATTGTCTTTTTAGCGCTTTCGCAGCCGAAGCTGTTCTTTTCACTTACAGACCAGGTAAATGTTCCCGATGTTGCAGTGGATGGTGTCGGAGCTCCGCCCAGCAATGCGGGCGAAGAGTCGTACCATTTCAGCGTGTCTCCCGTACCGGAAGCTGTTGCCGTAAGTACGGAAGCAACGGCATTCTGGCAATAGGTGATCGGAGTGGTGGCGACAGGGATAGCAGGGGTGGGGTTCACTGTTACCGTAATGGTTCTTTTCGGTCCTTCACAACCCAGGCTCGTTTTCTGCGATACATACCAGGTGTACGTGCCGGCAGTTGCTGTGGATGGGGTAGGTGCTGCGCTCAACGGAGCAGATGAGGCATCATACCATTTCAGCGTATCGCTTCCTGCGGAAAGCACCGCGGACAATGCGCTGGCTGTTGCTCCCTGGCAATAGACCACCGGAGTAGTGGCGGTCGGTGCGACCGGTGTGGGGTTTACGTTGACAGTGATCGTTGTTTTATTGCTTTCGCAGCCGAAGCCGTTCTTCTCACTCACAGACCAGGTAAAGGTTCCGGCTGTTGCGGTAGACGGTGTTGGAGCTCCGCTCAGCAGCGTTGCCGACGAATTATACCATTTGAGTGTATCTCCTGCTCCGCTCACTGTAGCGGTTAACGCTGTTGCCGTTGTTCCCGCACAATAAGTGACAGGTGTGGTAACGGTCGGTGCCGCCGGTTTCGGATTGACAACAACATTGATGGTAGCCTTCGCTCCCTCACAACCGCTTACGTTTGTCTGAGATACATAATAAGTGATGGTGCCTGCAGTTGCAGTGGATGGGGTAGGAGCACCCGACAGTAAAGTCATGGAGGCGTCATACCATTTCAGCGTATCAGTTGAGGAAGTTTTTGTAGCGGTAAGCGCAATAGCGGTAGCTCCCTGACAATAGGTAACAGGGCTTGTCACGGTTGGCGCAACCGGCAGCGGAGCTCCCTGCTCTTCGTAAGCTCCCATATCGGGTAAGCTTACGCGTGCACGGTTCAGTATGTCTGTAGACGGTGCGGCTGCACTTGCTACGTTGATCGCAGGCGAACAGGGCAGCAGGTTCAGACCATCATCGGTTGTCAGCCATATGCCATCCGCTCCGGCCGGAACCGCTTCATTTGTGAATTTGGGATTCGCGCTCAGGCTGGGTGCGGTGAGCGTTGCTCCTTTTACGAGTGCATTTGTAAAGTTGACAGTTCCGGCGGTATTTACATGTGCCGCGGCGCTACCCCAGATGATCGTATTCAGGATGTTAGTCGTGGAACCCGACAGCGTACTTACGGTATTAGCGTCGGTTTTGACAGTGCTCGCCGAACTGTTTCCTGCAAGGGTCGAGCTCTGCAGGTTCACGGTTCCTGCTGCTACTTTAATGGCACCGCCGCCATCGCCGCCCGTACCTGCCGCGCTGTTTGCAGCCAGTACGCAGTTGGTAAGTGTGGATGTTCCTCCATTGATAAACATCGCTCCGCCTTCCCCGCTTGTTGCATCGCTGGCGGTATTGCTGTTGAACACACAAAGTGAGTAGTTGGCTGTTCCCGAACTTGTGTACGCTCCGCCGCCATTTGTAGTTGCAGTGTTACTGCTCATCCGGCAGCTCGTGTACGTGATCGTCGCAGAACTGCTATTGTACAAAGCGGCGCCACTTGGCGCGGTATTGCTGCTGAAAACGTTGTTGCTGTATGTGATCGTACTGTTGCCGTTGTTCTGCACGGCGCCTCCTGCAGCACTTGCGCTGTTGTTCTGGAAAGTGGATCCGCTTACAGAAGAAGAAAGCGTTCCGCCGCTTCCCTGGAAGTAAATACCGCCTCCGTTACTTGCTTTGTTGCCGGAGAATGTACAGCTCACAATAGTAGCGGTGCTGCTGCCGGAAACCTGAGCATTGGTAAATAAGCCACCACCGTTGTTGGCAGCAGTGTTGGAAATAAACTGGTTGTTGCGCAGTACCGGACCCGAACTGCCGGAGGTAAATCCAGCTGCGTAGATACCACCGCCGAAGTTGGCAGCGTTACGGGTGATCGTACAATTGGCGATCAGCGGAGAACACATGTTACCGCTGCCACCGCCGTAGATCAGGATGCCTGATCCGTCTTGTCTGTTGAACGTTGTTCCGTTGTAAGTGAAGGATCCGCTGAAACGGCCATTACCGTAACAGATCGTGAATCCGTCAACTACTGTGTTCGTGTCGATCTGCTGGCTGGAAGAGCCGATGATCGTCATTACATGGTAGTTGTTGTCGGTGGAATCACCTGCTGTACCGATATCTGCCGAAAGCAGTGTCGGGTTACCGCTCACCGAGCGTGCGCTCAGTGCGGTCTCCGTTCCGGCAAATCCACCATATACTTTAATGTTGTTGCGTGTGATACGGAAAGAACTGTCACGTACCGTACCCGGGTAATAAGTTCCTTTTCTTACCCAGATTTCGGTTGCGCAGGTGGATGGTGTATTGTTAGCGAGCGTAAGCGCTTCCGTGAGCGTTTTGAACGGAGAAGACCAGGAAGAACCCGTTCCGCTTACCGCTACTGCGCTGTCTACGTAAATCCTGCCGCCGTTTGTTTTCATCACGATGCGGTTGGACGTATCGCTGAGTCCGCAATCGTTGTTTGTCATTATTACCCACACTGTATCGTTGTTGCTGATGCCGGTGCTGGAATAACTGGCAGCAGATGAAACGAGTGTGCCGTTTTTATACCAGGCAAACGAAGGCGATGCGCCGGGCCATACGGCTGTATAGCTGAAGGTGACATTGGCACCCGCACAGATCGGGTTTGCGCCCGCGGTGATCGTTACATCAGGAATGCCCTGTGCAGCAAAAGCGTGCTCGTATGCACCCATATCCACCGTTGTGTTTTGAATGCGGGTGGCGGAGGCATAATCTGCAGTAAGTGTGCCCGGTACCAGCGTATTGTCACCGGTATTCAGACAGGGAGAACAGGGAGTCAGGTGCAGACCGTCATCGCTTGTACCCCAGGTGTTGTCCGTACCATCCGGATCGGACGGGTTGATGAACTGAGGATTACTGCTGAGACTGGGTGCAGTCAGGGAAAGACCTTTAGCAAGGCTGTTGTTATAGGTCGTGGTGCCGGTTCCGCCGATCTGCTGAGCTGCAGTGCCCCAAACGATCGTATTGTTGAATATGGCCGTTCCGCTTGCATCTACCGCCACGGCGTTGCCGTTGGGTATTGCGGTACTGGCCGTGGTGTTGTTGTACAGCGTGCTGTTGTTCAGCGTAACGGTTCCCGTGGTTACGTGTATGGCGCCACCGCCCGAGTTGGTTGTTGTGGTGGTACTGTTGCCTGTCAATACACACTGTGTGAAGGTGGCGTTGCCCGAGTTGTTGTTGATGACACCACCTACCTGGCTCGTGCTGTTACCGGAAAATACGCAGTTTGTGAAATTACAGGTACCGCTTCCATTGTCTACCGCACCTACAGCGCCACCCGTGCCGTTCAGGAAACGGGAGCGTGTTACGTTAAATGTTGAAGTGGAGTTGGTTCTCAGTGCCGATCCGTAAGCGCTTACACTTCCGTTCTGGAAAACGCAATTGTCTACATTGGCAGTTGCAGAATAATACAGCTCGATACCGGCTCCGGTGCTTCCCGTGTTCGACGTAAAGGTTGTGTTGCTGATATTCGCGGTGGTGGAAGGGAATATGCTCGCTCCGCCACCATAGGCGCTGCTGTTGCTGGTAAATGTACAGCTGTCGATCGTGATGCTTTGTGTACCGTAACCGATCACCGCACCGCCATAGGAAGTACTGCTGTTACTGCTGAACGTACATACTTCGAAGTCCGGGTTGCTGCTGGCTCCGAATCCGCAATAAGCGCCGCCATAGTCTGTTCCGCCCGTAGCCGTAATGCGGTTGCTGCTGAAGGTACAGCTCCGGTACAGCGGACTGCCGCCGTCGGAATAAGCACCGCCACCTTTGCTCGTAGCAATATTGCCGGAGATTGTACAATTATAGAAGGAAGGAGAAGATGTACCACCGTTTGAGTAAGTACATACCCCGCCTCCAACATTGGAAGTCTTATTATTGGTAAATGTGGAGTTGCGGATAACGGCATAACACAGGGAACTGTTGTAAGCCCCGCAGTAAATACCGCCCCCGTTATTGCCCGCGTGCAGTTTACTGGTACAGTTGGCAATGAGCGGACTTGCGTTTGCGCCCGTGCCGTTTGCAGTGATATAGATTCCTGCTCCGTCAAACTGCTGGCAGAGTGCGCCGTGAGACGAAAAAGAAGTGCTGCCGTTACAGTTACCGCTTTGTACGGTAAAGCCGTCGAGTACGGTATTTGTATCCAGTGTGAAGCTTGCAGTACTCATCAGCGCGATAACGTGGTAGCAGTTGTCGCTGCTGTCGCCGCTCACACCGATGTCACCGGAAAGAATGGTAGGATTGGCGCTTACGGAGCGTGCACTCAGCGACGTTTCCGTTCCCGCAAATCCGCCATAGACTTTTATATAGTTGCGATAGATACGGAAGGAACTGTCCCGGCTGGAGGCCACAGCTGTTCCTGCCATAGGATAATAAGTACCTTTCTTAACCCATATCTGCACCGGACAGGAGCCTGCGTTAGCCGTGTCAAGCGCCTGACTCAATGTTTTGAAAGGACTGCTCCAGCTGTAGCCGGTTCCTGAAACAGCAACAGAACTGTCCACAAATATCACGGAGCGACATACGTCAAATGCCCTGAGACGGTCGTTATTGCCATCGCTGAATACCAGTTTGCCATTCTGAAGCGCAGTGCCCCAGGGATAATTTATCTGTGCGGAAGTCGGAGCGCCGCCGTCTCCGCTGAAGCCCATGGTGCCGGTTCCGGCTATTGTGGTGATGATACCTGAAGCATCTATCTTGCGGATTGTATTGCCCTGGTTTTCTGAAAAGTATAAGTTGCCCGATGCATCAAAGGATATGCCTACCGGAGCATAGATAGATGCAGCGGTTGCAGCTCCCCCGTCACCGGAGTGTGCACCGGTGCCTGTCCCGGCTATTTTCGAAATAATGCCCGTTGACGCATCTATTTTGCGGATCACGTTCGCGCCGATATCAGATATATACAGGTTGTTGCTGTAATCAATACCAATGTAGGGCGTACCTAATAAAGCCGCTGTTGCAGCGCCTCCGTCTCCACTGGAACCAGAGCTGAAGGACGTACCTGCAACATTTGTGATAATGCCTGTGCTCAGGTTTATTTTGCGCACGGTATTGTCTAAACAGGCGATGTACAGAACGGTATTGGTGTTATCCAGTCTTACATCGGTAGGCAGGTACAGTGTGGCTGAAGTGGCTGCGCCGCCGTCGCCGGTATGCGATGCTGTACCCGTACCGGCAATGGTGCTGATCACACCTGTGGAAGCGGTTACTTTACGGATCCGGTGATTCCCCCGGTCTGAAATGTACAGGTCTCCGGTCGATTGATCTACCGTAACACCGGTTACCTGGTACATCTTGGCCGAAGTGGCCGCAGCTCCGTCGCCGCTGAAACCTGCTGATCCTGATCCGGCAACTGTGGTGATAATGCCGGTTGTGGCATCGACCCTGCGGATCACGTTATTCAGATAATCGGCAAAATAGATATTGCCCGCTGCGTCGGTAGCCATACCTGCAGGCAGGTTCAATGATGCAGCGGTAGCCGCACCGCCGTCCCCTGCATATCCCGAACTTGAGCTTCCCGCAATGGTGCTGATCGTTTGCGCGCTCAGCATGGTATGGCACAATAAGAAAGTGCATACCATCGCCAGAATGGCTGGTAATTTTCTTTTCATAAATAGGAGTTCCTTATTGAAATTGTTAATATTTCAATCACAAATGTAAATTATAATGAGATGAAAACCGATTTTTAATTTTCATTAATGCAATAATATCAACGCGGTAGGTACTTGTCTTGTGAAGTATTGAAAAACAGTTATTCACGAGATCTTAAAATAAATTTCATAAGTGGTCTTTTAATCGTAACTTTACGTCATTACAGGCTCCTGCCTTTGTATGTCCTGAAATCAACGGAATCACTTTTTTATCGTTCAGTTTCGCCCCCCGGCTGTCCCGTTTTACGTTTTTCCCCCGTGTATCAGCTTTTTATTGGTAAGGAGTATTTGATCAACAATACTTATCGTCCGTGTATCTTTACGGTGTACGGCGTCAGTACAATAAACAAACCAGCCGTACAACGGCAGTTAAAAACAGTATGAAATTTAATCAGTTAGGATTGTCACAACCGGTATTAGCAGCAATAGAAGCTGCAGGTTACACAAGTCCGACACCTATACAATCAAAAGCAATTCCACCGGTGCTCAACAAACGCGATGTGTTTGCCTGCGCGCAGACCGGAACCGGCAAAACAGCCGCTTTTGCAATTCCGATGCTGGAATTGTTACAGCTGGAACCTAAGAACGACAATAACATTAAGGCCCTCGTACTCACACCTACCCGCGAGCTGGCATTGCAGATAGAAGAAAATTGCCTCACATACGGAAAGAATCTTACCCTGAAGATAAAATCGATCTTCGGCGGTGTGTCCCAGGTTCCCCAGGTTGCAGCATTGCAGAAAGGAATTGATATTCTTATCGCTACTCCCGGCCGGCTGCTCGACCTGATGCAGCAGGGGTATGTGCACTTGTCCGATCTGCGGATACTGGTACTGGACGAAGCGGACCGTATGCTGGATATGGGTTTTGTAAATGATGTGAAAAAGATTGTTGCGAAACTCCCTGTGAAACGGCAGACGCTGCTTTTCTCCGCTACGATACCTGAAGATATCCGCAAACTGGCGAATGCTTTTTTGCGTAATCCCGAAGAGATTTCCGTTAATCCGGTTTCTTCCACGGCCGATACGGTAAAGCAATCCGTTTATTTTGTAGACAAAAAGGAAAAGGCAGGTTTACTGGCGCAATTGCTTCATGCCAACACCCGTTCCCGTTCGCTCGTGTTCACGCGTACGCGTCACGGGGCAGACAGGCTGGTTAAGCAATTGGGCAGGGCAGGCATACAGGCGGCAGCCATTCACGGAAGTAAAAGTCAGTCCGCGAGACAGAAAGCGCTGGAAGATTTCAAGAACAGTCGCATCTTTGTATTGGTGGCGACGGATATCGCAGCGAGAGGAATTGATATTGATGAACTGCCACGCGTAGTAAATTATGAGTTGCCGGAAGTACCGGAAACCTACGTACACCGCATCGGTCGTACGGGTAGGGCAGGACTTAGCGGAGAGGCGATTTCGCTCTGTGATACGGAAGAAATGAAATCGTTGAAAGGTATTCAGAAACTGATCGGCAAACAATTGCCGGAGGGTAAAATAACATTAACAGAGGTATAATATATGAGTCAATCGTTTTCCAAAAAGGAAATAGCACAAAAGAAAGCAAAACAGAAAAAAGAGAAGGTCGAGAAAATGCGGGAACGCAAGGCCGGTAAAGAAAAAGGGAAATCCCTGGACGATATGCTGGCTTACGTGGACGAGAACGGAAACCTGAGTTCCGTACCGCCCGACATGAGCAACAAAAAGGAAATTCTCGCGGAGGATATCATCCTGGGGGCAGCGCCCGTTGAGGAAGAAAACCCGGAAAGAAAAGGAACCGTATCGTTTTTCAACGATGCTAAGGGGTATGGTTTTATCACAGATGATAAAACCCGCGAAAATATCTTCGTGCATGCCAATCAGCTCGCCCAGCCGATCACTGAAAAAGACAGGGTTTTGTTCAATAAAGAAAAATCTGCACGCGGTATGATTGCCGTGAATGTGCGGAAGTACAAATAAGCAGGGCTTAGAGATGTTATGTAGTTAAATGACATCTGTGTATCTTGCAACTGAAGCGGAATCAGCACGGTTCCGTCAAAAAATACCCCGGTCTGTGCAGGTATAACAGGCATAGACCGGGCACAACATCACTAATTATACATCATGCATCTTTTTGATCACATACTCGAACCTCCTTCCTATGGCTGGAAGGATCAGAACGGACAACCCGTGTGTCCGTCGAGGAAACAGATATTCAGCGAATTCCTGAAACGGTTGAATATATTCCGGTCGGTAAAGAACTGGATGACATTCACAAGCTGGTTTCAGTTGCTTTGCCTGCTGCCGTTCCTGCTGCTGTTTATATTCCGTTATTTCGAGTGGCCGCTGCTGATCGTCGGTTTTGTTTACAGCATGATCCTTATGGGGACGCATGGTACCATCTGGTATCACCGGTATTGCACTCATAAAGCGTATACATTCAAAAATGCGTTCTGGCGGGTGCTCACCCAGCATCTTGTGATCAAGACGGTGTTCGAGGAAATTTATGCCGTGTCGCATCACGTGCATCATGCAAAGTCCGATCAGCCCGGAGACCCCTACAACGCCACCTGTGGTTTCTGGTATTGTTTTCTGGCCGATGCCGTACATCAGCCGATCAACCGCAATCTTTCCGAAAGTGATTACCAGAAGGTCGCTGCTTTGCTGAAGCATTCCGGTGTACGTGCAAACACTTACGAACAGTACCGTAAATGGGGATCAGTAGATCACCCGGCAAGAGTGTTGCTCAGCTGGGTACTGAACTGGTCGTTCTGGGGAACCGTATTTTACCTGATCGGAGAGTATGGATTCGACCACCGCGGCATGGCTTTGGTCTGCTGCATTTTCGGTTCCGCTTTTGTATGGACTATCGGCGTGCGTACCTTTAATTATGAAGGGCACGGAAAAGGCAAACTGAAACATACCGAGGGTGTTGATTTTAATAAGGACGATCTTTCAATCAACCAGATCTGGCCAGGTTATGTTGCAGGCGAATGGCACAATAACCATCATCTGTTCCCGGGAAGCGCCCGTTCGGGATTTCTGCCCTATCAGCTCGACCTCGCATATTGCTACATTTACCTCTTACATAAACTGGGAGGAGTAACGCACTACCACGATTCGCGTAAGCAATTCCTCAAACAGTATTACCGCTCCCGTTCGGAGTCGCAGGACTAATTCGTTTTATTTAGTTGTATACCGTAATGTGAATTTACGGTTGTCTCCGTATGTATCAGCACATGTGGAGCATAACTGTATACCCGGTTTTTTGTAACCAGGTGATCATAGCACAAAGCACCTGCAGTGCATCATTTCCGTCTGAATTTGGAAAGACGGGAACTTTTTCCCCCTGCAAAATACCGGGTACACTTACTATTCTTCCGTTACAGTGCAATAATCACTACTAAAGATGGGGGCAGGTGATCTGTTAAAGTCCCCGTAATGGCACAATTTACTGCTTCGTTTACACACAACGCTTCTGACAGCCGGAAGTGTGCCTGACCAATAGCTTATACCGGGATATGAATGGGATTTTCCTCAGGGAAAGAATACAACACAATCATTCATTCGATACAGATTACTATGAGAAAACTGTTACTTGGTTTGCTTCCGGTCTTTTTTTGTGCGCTTGCCTTCGGGCAGCATCGCGGCAGTTGTGCCTTCGAAGTGATGCACAAAAACCAACTATCACTTAATAAATCTTACGACAGTTCCGTCCGCAGGCTGGATGCAAGATGGACCAGCTATGCAGCTCTTGCTTCCGGAGCGATGCTTACTTACACGAGTGCCGGATATGTGTATGAAATTCCCACCGTTGTTCATGTGATTCACACAGGCGGAAGCGTCGGCTCTCTGTATAATCCGGACAGCACCAAGATCGCGCAGATGATCGCGTATCTGAACGCTTCCTACGCAGCCGCTTCACCGTTCCCGGACACCACACACGGAGGCTGCAGGATACCGCTGAAATTCGTTTTGGCCAGGAGAACACCTGCAGGTGCATCGACGAACGGTATCATACGGGTGGATGCAAGTTCGCTTTCCGGTTACTCCTCCTGGGGCGTGAATGTCAGCTTAAGCTCCGGCGTAAGCGACAACACAATAAAATCTCTGAGCCGTTGGTCTCCTGCAGACTATTATAACATCTATTGTGTCAACAAGATTGACGGAAACGACCTGTATTCCGGTGGTGGTATCGCCGGATATGCCTATTTTCCGGGAAGCCCTTCGCAGGATGGAATGATTGTGGTTGCAGCCGAAGTGACCGCCGGATCAACTACTGTGTCTCATGAATTGGGACATGCATTCGGTCTCTATCATACATTTGAAGGAGATGCAGGCGGCACAACCTGTCCTTCCACAACTTCCTGCTCCACCACCGGCGATCTGATCTGCGACACGGAACCTCATATCCGTGAGTCTTCTGCATTTCCCTCCACCTGGTGTCCGCCAACAGATTACAACTCCTGTACCGGAAGATCTTATAATTATACGCAGTATAATATCATGGATTATACTGAATGCCCTCCTGACCGTTTTACGGCAGGGCAGCGCACACGTATGCTCAATACGCTGGATAATGAACGGGTGGGCTATAAGACTTCCGCCGGTCTGCTCAGTCCTTCCGGTTCGATCACAACTGTATCCTGCACTCCTACCAGTTCTTCCATTGCCAATGTGGGTCCTGTAATGGTGAGCTTTAACGGGATGAATGTATGGACCGGAGATGCATACGCAGAGCAGGCCGCTTATGCAGATCATGCTTACACCCAGCAAAGCAGTGTACGGAGAGGTAATACATATACGATCAGTGTAAACACAGAACTGAACAAGCAAAACGTACGCGTATTTATCGACTATAATAATGACGGCGATTTTGCAGATGCAGGAGAACAGGTGTTCAGTCATAACGGAACAAGTATTCCCGAGACGCACAGCGGTAGTATCACCATTCCCGCAACGGCTGTTACCTGCGCTTATCTGCGCATGCGTGTGGTTTCTGTGTTTTACTCGGCTACCCCCTCAGATTACGCCTGTGGTCCTTATACTTATGGTCAGGCGGAGGATTACGGTGTGTACGTGGTTTCGGATACTCCTGCTGTTACAAGTCCTGTTACACTTTGCCAGGGGGTAAGCGCTTCAGCGCTTACGGCGAGCGGATCCAACCTGAAATGGTATACCGCTGCTACTGGCGGAACAGGCGTGACAGCACTTATTCCTTCAACTGCAACCATTGGTTCCACAACCTATTACGTGAGCCAGTCGGGCGACGGATCCGCTACTTGTGAGAGCAGCCGCTCCGCTCTTGTCGTAAATGTTATTGCACCGCCCGCAGCACCGGCAGTTACGAGCCCGGTTACCTATTGTCAGGGTGCAACCGCTTCGGCGCTTACTGCGACCGGTAGCAGCCTGCTGTGGTATAGTGCGGCATCCGGCGGTACGGGAAGTACTACCGCTACTGTTCCTTCAACGGCAACTGCCGGTACTTTTACCTATTATGTTTCCCAGACTTCGGGGGGCTGTGAAAGTCCGCGTGCGGCAATCACTGTAAATATAACGGCTGCACCCGCTGCGCCGACTGTGTCCACACCGGTAACTTATTGCATCGGTGCATCCGCTGTTGCGCTCACTGCGTCCGGCAGCAGCCTGCAATGGTATACGCTTTCTTCCGGAGGTACAGGCAGTACCATAGCTCCCGTGCCGTCCACGGCATCCGCCGGTACCACAACTTATTACGTGAGTCAGAAACCCGGTACCTGCGAGAGTTCCAGGGCGGCAATTGCAGTGACTGTAAAAGCGGTACCCGGAGCGCCTTCCGTAGCCTCGATGGTGGTCTATTGTCAGGGCTCAACTTCTGTACCTCTGAGTGCTTCGGGGGCCGCACCGGGCGATACCCTGTTGTGGTACACTGCAGCTACAGGAGGTGCGCCTTCTTACATCGCTCCGACACCCTCTACGACAAGTGTCGGTAGTAATACCTCGTGGGTGAGCCTCAAATCCGCTCCGTCGTGCGAGGGCAGCCGTTCATCAATAACAGTGAATGTAAATGCCAACCCAACTGCTCCCACGGTAAGCACACCTGTTTCTTATTGCCGCGGTGACCTTGCAACGGCACTTACAGCTACTAAATCTTCCGGAGTTGACACTCTTTATTGGTATACTGCCGCTACAGGCGGACTGGGATCTGCTACAGCCCCGGTACCTTCCACTGCAACTGCCGGATTGACGAACTACTGGGTGAGCAGTAGAAATAACCTCAGTTGTGAAAGTAGCCGCACTGCCATTTCCGTACAGGTAAATGCTTTGCCATTAAGCCCTTCGGTAACCGCTGTGTCTTATTGCCAGGGTGCATCCGCCGCTCCGTTAACGGCAACCCCTTCCGTTGCCGGTGACACACTCTACTGGTACACCACAGCATCCGGGGGAACCGGTTCACTTACTCCTCCCACACCTGCGACAACGGCAACCGGTGTGACTACCTATTACGTAAGTGAGCGTAATACCAATAAATGTGAGAGCGTGAGGACAGCAATCACCGTTACGGTAAATGCCGTTCCTGCAGCACCTTCGGTTGTAAGCCCGGTCATCTACTGTCAGGGCGCTGTGGCCGTTGCACTCAGTGCAACGAAATCTGCGCCTTCGGATACTTTACTTTGGTACAGCACGGCTATCGGCGGTACCGCCTCTTATACTGCTCCAATTTCTTCTACCGCATCTGCCGGAACAAGTTCCTGGTGGGTGAGTCTTAAATCTGCGCCTGCATGCGAAAGCGGCCGTTCCGCTATCTCTGTTACTATAAATCCCGGTCCTGCGGCACCTGTCGTGAGCACACCTGTCTCTTATTGCAGGGGCGATATTTCTGTCGCGCTTACCGCTACCAAAGCTTCCGGAACAGATACGCTTTACTGGTACACGGTCGCAACCGGAGGGGTGGGTTCGCTTACCGCACCGGTACCTGCTACCGCAACAGCCGGAATCACAAATTACTGGGTGAGCAGCAAAAGCGCTTTAAGTTGCGAAGGCAGTCGTGCTGCAATTGCAGTGCAGGTGAATGCCTTGCCCGCCGCACCTTCAGCGAATCCTGTAGCTTATTGCAGAGGGGCCGTTGCAGCTCCGCTGACTGCCACACCATCGTCTGCAGGCGATACGCTTTACTGGTACTCCACAGCAACAGGGGGAACAGGTTCGCTTATTCCTCCCACGCCCGCCACAACAAGTACGGGCATTACTACCTATTACGTAAGTGAGCGTAATGCCAACAAATGTGAGAGTGCAAGAACGGCAATCACGGTTACGGTAAACGCCATACCAGCTGCTCCTTCCGTTGTCACTCCTGTAGGTTATTGCCAGGGCGCGACCGCTCTGGCCCTCATCGCTGCAAAATCAGCTCCCACAGATACCCTGCTTTGGTATACCGCTGCCACAGGCGGAACTGCATCATACACGGCACCTGTTCCTTCAACCGTATTCCCCGGAACAACTACCTGGTGGGTTAGCCTGAAATCGGCTGCCGCATGCGAGGGCGGCCGATCTTCAATCTTAGTAGCCATAAGTCCCAATCCGGCAGCACCGGCTGTAACAAGCCCGGTATCTTATTGCCAGGGCGACCCCGCTACCGCACTTACTGCTACGAAAGCGTCCGGAACAGATACGCTCTACTGGTACAGTACTGCAACGGGAGGAACGGGTTCGCTCACTGCTCCCGTTCCCTCTACGGCCACAGCGGGACTTACAAGCTATTGGGTCAGCAGCAGAAATATCCTGACCTGTGAGGGAAGTCGCGCCATTATAGCAGTACAGGTCAACGCCTTACCCGCAAGCCCTGTTGTGAATGCGGTTACTTATTGTCAGGGTGCTGTTGCGGTTCCGCTGACAGCCACGCCATCCGCCGCCGGCGATACGCTTTACTGGTACACTGCAGCAACAGGAGGAACGGGTTCGCTTACGGCGCCCACACCCGCCACAGCCGCAACGGGTGTAACCACTTATTACGTGAGCGAACGCAACTCCAATAAATGCGAAAGTCCCAGAGCTGCTATAGTGGTAACTGTTAACCGCACACCTTCCGCTCCCACGGTGGTGAGTCCGGTATTATACTGTCAGGGAGCTTCAACTGCTCCGCTCATTGCGTTGAAAACCGTTTTCACAGATACGCTTCTATGGTACACCACAGCTGCAGGTGGAACCGCTTCCTACACGACACCTGTTCCATCAACGTTAATCCCCGGAGCCACAAACTGGTGGGTGAGTATAAAATCATCTGCCGCTTGTGAAAGCAGCAGGTCTTCAATCTTAGTAGCCGTAAGTCCGAATCCGGCAGCACCGGCTGTAATAAGCCCGGTGTCTTATTGCCAGGGTGACCCTGCTACCGCACTTACTGCTACGAAAGCATCCGGAACAGATACGCTCTACTGGTACAGTACTGCAACAGGAGGATCAGGTTCACTTACGGCTCCCATACCTTCTACAGCAACATCCGGAACCACGAATTACTGGGTGGGCAGCAGAAACGTCCTGACCTGTGAAAGCATCCGCACAAATATTTCGGTACAGGTAAATGCACTTCCGTCAAGTCCGTCAACTACCTCGGTTACTTACTGCCAGGGAGCAACAGCCTTACCGTTAATTGCAACACCTTCCGCTGCCGGAGATACCCTTTACTGGTACACCACTGCGTCCGGGGGAACTGGTTCCCGTATCGCTCCCACGCCATCAACAGGTACACCGGGCATTACTACATACTATGTAAGCGAAAGAAACATGAACAAGTGTGAAAGTCCGAGAGCGGCTATTACGGTAACCGTTAATCTTACACCGGCCGCACCTGCTGTGGTAAGTCCGGTAACCTATTGCCAGGGAGCAACGGCAGTAGCTTTAAGTGCGGCGAAATCTGCACCTTCAGATACGTTGCTTTGGTACACGGCGGCTTCCGGCGGGGCATCAGTTTATACAGCTCCGGTTCCTTCCACAGTATCCGCCGGAACCAATACCTGGTGGGTGAGCCTTAAAACAGCGGCAGCCTGCGAGGGAAATCGTTCTGCGATTACGGTTACTGTAAATCCGCTTCCGCTGGCCCCTGCTGCAGCAAGTCCGGTGACTTATTGTAAAGGCGATGTCGCTACAGCGCTTACAGCAACCGGCGCTTCCGGAACAGATACCCTTTACTGGTACACTGTTGCCACGGGAGGAACAGGATCATTAACTGCTCCGATACCTTCCACCGCCACGGCCGGACTAACGGGTTACTGGGTAAGCAGCAGAAATACGCTTAATTGTGAAAGTAGTCGTGTGCGGGTTAATGTGCAGGTAAACGATCTGCCGCTGGCTCCGGTGGTGAGCCCGGTTGTGTACTGTCAGGGAGCAGCCGCGGTTCCGTTAACCGCGACGGCTTCCTCCGCGGGAGATACCCTTTATTGGTACACTGTTGCCACAGGCGGCACAGCTTCTCTGTCAGCGCCCACACCAACCACAAGTGCAACAGGCGTCACCACCTATTATGTAAGTGAGCGTAATTCGAATAAGTGCGAGAGTCCGAGAGCCATGATCACAGTGACTGTCAATCCTACGCCTGCGGCGCCGTCAGTTACCAGTCCTTTAAATCTCTGTATCGGTTCCGCCGCCACAGCGCTTACCGCATCGGGTACAGGGTTGCTGTGGTATGTGGCCGCAATCGGCGGAACCGGGAGTGCAACTGCTCCGGTACCGTCCACAGCGGCGCTTGGAACGACTACCTATTACGTGAGTCAGACCAACAGCTTCAATTGTGAAAGTGCGCGAAGCACGCTCAGTGTTGCTGTTCAGGACCTTCCTGCTGCCCCTGCCGTGGTCAGTCCTGTTACTTACTGTCAGGGAGCTACAGCCACAGCACTTACTGCTACAAAGCCTTCGGCAACCGACACGCTCTACTGGTACACCACTGCTACCGGCGGAACAGGAGTTACGGCGGCACCCGTTCCGGCAACAGGAACGGTGGGTAGTACCACAGTTTATGCAGGCGCCAGATCCCGTTATGGCTGTACCGGTACTTTACGTGCGGCTATTGTTGTGACTGTAAACCCAACACCGGTACTCCCGACAGTAACGAGCCCGGTTGTCTATTGTCAGAACGCAATTGCACTGGCACTGAACGCTACTGCTGCATCTGCCGGAGACACGCTGAAGTGGTATACCGCCGCAACCGGCGGAACAGGCTCTAATACAGCTATTGTACCGGCTACCGCTACGGCGGGTACTGTCAATTATTATGTAAGTGCCAAAAATGTATACGGGTGTGAAGGACCGCGCGCGCCGATTGCAGTGACCGTTAATGCATTGCCGGCTGCTCCGGTTGTGGTATCACCCGTGAACCTTTGTGTCGGGGGAGCATCTTCCCCGCTTACCGCCACAGGTACCGCTTTGCTCTGGTATACCTCGCTCACCGGTACGGGAAGCAGCACTGCACCTGCGCCTTCCACGGCAGCAATTGCAACGGTTCTTTATTATGTAACCCAAACCAACACGACCACCGGTTGCGAAAGTCCGAAAGCCACAATAAACGTTGTCGTTAACCCGCTGCCATCGGTGCCGGTTGTGATTACCCCTCTCGACATCTGTATGAACAGTGTAGCCAGCAGGCTGGGCGCAGGTGGTACCTCTCTTCTGTGGTACACTGCCGCCACCGGCGGTACAGGTTCTGCGACTGCTCCTATTCCCGTTACTACTGCTGTCGGATCTTTCAACTATTACGTAAGTCAGACATCGTCGGTAGGCTGTGAGGGACCGAGAGCCCTGCTGGCCGTAAATGTGCGTCCTTTACCTGTGGTGACGGTGGTACCCAAAACAGTACCCGGCTTTGTGTATTGTCCGGGTAAGACAGTTACGCTGCTGGCATCTTCCACGCTTCCCGTCACGTACCAATGGTATCAGGGCAGTTTGCTCCTCAGTGGTGCAACATCGGATACACTTGCTGCAGGAACCACCAGTAACTATAAAGTGGTTGCAACAACGGTATATGGCTGTACCGACGATACCGTTATCTCAGTAACGCAGGATGTAGCCCCCGTACTTACTCCGCCGGAATCCACTATTTGTGAAAATGCTTCGGTATTGCTGGTCTGCCATCCCGGGTATACAGGATCACTGTTCGACTGGAAGAAAGATGGATTTTCGATGACTCCTGCGACCCCTAAAGCGAACACACGCAATGTGACAGCTTCCGGCTCTTATACAGTTACCGTTACCAGTATTTATGGATGCGTGGCAACTACGAACAGTACTTCTGTCAGCTATTATCCCAAACCGGTAAGACCGGTGATAGGCAGGGTGGGCAGTACATTGTACCTGAGTCCGTCCACAGGATATATCTACTATCAATGGTTCCGGAACGGTTCGGTAATTGCCGGGGCAAACAGCAGTTCTTATACATATATAAAAGGCGGACTGTATCATGCGGAAGTTACCGATAGGAACGGTTGTATCGCGAACTCGGATACTGCAGAATTGCAGGCCACCTCAGTACCGCAGATGTCGCTGAATACAGAGATAAAAGTGCATCCGAATCCCACTAACGGAAAGCTGCAGATCGAAGCACCTCTGGTGATACACGCAGAATTATCGGACATGATGGGGCGCAGACTGATCTATGTCGAAAATGCTCAGAGCATAGACCTGAAAGACCTGCCGGATGGTACATATGTATTGCGTTTATACGACGAGAGCCGACAGTTGATCGCTGTGGAAAAGATAAATAAAGTAACCTGGCAGTAAACACCTGTTTTGTGTCACACAAGCTGCTCCGTTATGTGGAGCAGCTTTTTTTTATTGGTTGGGCCTCGGACTTCAGGTGCTGAGACCAGACGTTTACATCTGCCCGGAATATTCCATGGCTACCTGATGTAATGTGTTACAATATGCATGGGAGTTGTGCTTTCTGGTCGCTCCCTTTTTTCCTGAGTAGATAGTCTCCACTACTTATGTATTGCCGCATAACCTAAGGATCGTTTAATGACTTATTTGAACCCTACTTATGTATGGTTTTTGCATTTGAGCGCTAACACAGGAACTTCTTTTCTCGTCGTACCCTGTGTAAAAAGAATCAAAGACATGAGAAAGACAAAAAATGTGATCGCATTATTGCTGACTGTACTTTGCGGTAATGCCGTTTCCGCACAATGGAAGAAAATCGGCAGTGGCACAACAAATGACCTGCTCGGGGTGCATTTCCCAACTGCAAGTACCGGATATGCAGTTGGGAAAGACGGTACCGTGCTCAAGTCCACCGATGGCGGTGATACCTGGACCGGTGGAACTGTTACCGGCTACACAACTAACTGGTTCTGGGACGTACAGTTCAAGGGTGCCGACACCGGTTTTGTGTGTGGAGAGACGGACCCCGGTACGAACCCGCATGGTATGGGCCTGATCCTCAAAACGACCGATGGCGGGAAAACCTGGAAATCAGTTTTCTTCAGTTCGCTTACCCCTGTCCGGGATATTTTCATGGTAAGCCGCGATACGATTTTCGCCTGCGGCGGCGCTGAAATGACAGACGGTTATATATGGAAGTCGGTAGATGGAGGGAGTAATTGGACCCCTTACGGACCGGGATACTACGACGCGATGCTGGGCGGCCTGTATTTTCTCAACGGCAGCAAGGGCTTCTGGGGTATGTACGAATCTGTGGGTGGGGCCTATAACCCCGGTCTCAGCAGCTGGATGTCCACAAAAGACGGACTTGCTACCATCAACACCGATGTGGCTCCGTCAAGTGCGTCTTACTGGAACTTCGCCAGTTCGTTCCCTACCGCAAGCCGCGGATATATGATGCGGGGTACCTATCTGACGACAGGAAATGCATATGTACGGGTTACGAATGACGGGGGAGCGACCTGGACGGAAAAGTATGCAGCAATTGTAGGTGCGGTTTATGGGATGGATTTCTGCCAGAAGGATACGGGATTCATCGTCGGAGGAGCAGGGAAAATATGGCGTACCGGCGATGGGGCTTTCTCGTGGTCGGCACAAAGCTCTCCGGTGACCACAGATCTGAGATCGGTATATTGCTACAAAAACGAAGCGGCCTACGCAGTAGGTACTGAAGGAACCATCCTGAAACTGAAATTATCAGGAATGTCCCAACCCTCGGCAATAACGGAAAACAAAGTCAGCGAAACGATATCTGTGGGACCTAACCCGGTAAAAGGTTTGCTCACGATCTATGGACTGACGGAGAACATGGCTTTTTCGGTCACTGATTTGCGAGGAGTCCGGGTAGCGGAGGGGATGTTGAACCCCGCACATGCTTTCATTGATATGAAGACGCTGGCGCCGGGAATGTACCTGCTGCATGTTCAGGGTACAGAAGCGATGACTACGATCAGCGTATGTAAAGCAGATTAAATCCGTTTGTTTAAATAGAGTAGCCTTATCGCCTGATTGTCAATAAAAAGGCCGGAAATAATTTCCGGCCTTTTGTTCTGAGTACAGATGAATTTAGTTGCAGTGCTGTTCGAAAGCAGCGATCAGGTTGGCGGCGATCATATCGGCCGAACGACCTTCGATCATATGACGTTCGATCATGTGTACGAGCTGCCCGTCTTTCAGTAAAGCGATGGAAGGGCTGGAAGGGGGATAAGGCAGGAGGTAGGTTCTCGCCTGTTTTACAGCATCCAGATCGTATCCTGCAAAGCTCGTGGTAAGGTGGTCCGGCTTTTTGGAAGCCATCGCTACGGCACGTAATACGCCCGGGCGTGCTGTGCCCGCAGAGCATCCGCATACAGAATTGATTACCAGAAGGGTAGTGCCGGTTTGTTTAAGTGCCTGATCAACTGAATCCGGAGTGTTCAGGTCGGAAAAACCATTGCTGGTGAGTTCTGCTTTCATCGGCAGGACGATATCGGAAGGATACATTTTGAAAAGATTTTTATTGCTGCGAAATTACATCAAAATGAACTTCTTGCTACCTTCGCTTTTCGTTATGAAGAACAAGAAAACGATTATATTCCTGGTAGGCTTCTTTATTGTGCTCAGCGCGGCATTTATGACCTACTATTACAGTATAACGAAGGTGAAAAAGCCTCAATTACCCTATTACGGTGAAGGCGACCATCGCGTGCGTGGTTTTTCATTTACGGATCAGGATGGAAACGTGGTGACGCAGAAAGACGTGGATGGTAAGGTATATGTGGCCGAATATTTCTTCGCTACCTGCCAGGGCATCTGTCCTAAAATGAACGAGAACCTGAATACGGTATATCGCCAGTTCAAGGGCGACGACCGTGTAATGTTCTTATCTCATACTGTTGATCCTGAAGAGGATAGCGCCAGTGCTTTAAAGGAATACGCGAAGCGTTTTGAAGCCGATTCCCATCAGTGGAAATTCCTTACCGGAGACAAACAGCAGTTGTATAACCAGGCGCGCTACAGTTACCTGATATCAGCGGAAGACGATACGACAGGATTGAGTATTGATAAAGATTTTATACATGATAATCATTTTGTATTGGTGGATGGTACCGGTCATATCCGCGGAATGTATGACGGGTTGCAGGCTCAGGAGATGATCCGCCTCGCAACGGACATAAAATCCCTGCTGGGGGATAACGTTCGTTAACCCTTTACTTAACCGAATCATAAGGCAGTTTATATTTTAACATAATATTGAGCATAATCTTTTCGCGCTTGTTTCATACAAAATTTGCTCAATTCATTCATTTAGTATAAATTTGCCATCCCTTTTAGGGAACTACAACGCGCGTGTTCACTATTTTTAGAGGAAATTATTGTTAATGTCTGACAGTCCTGTCCGGATGGCTAAGCCTTTCCGGTGGGGCCTTTTCGGCATTTGTATCAATCGAAAAAAAGGAGTTTTTATATACTATGGCAACAACAAAAAAAAGAACGGCTACGGGTCGTGTCAACTTTGGTAAAATCCACGATGTGGCTGACACTCCCGATCTGCTCGGTATCCAGCTGCAATCTTTCCAGGACTTTTTTCAATTGGAGACCACTCCGGATAAAAGAAACAATGAAGGATTGTTCCGCGTGTTTAAGGAGAACTTCCCGATCACTGATACCCGTAACATTTTCGTTCTTGAGTTTTTGGATTATTTCATTGATCCTCCCCGCTACACCATCGAAGAATGTATGGAGCGTGGCCTTACCTATTCAGTTCCGCTGAAAGCAAAACTCAAATTAAGTTGTAACGACGAAGAGCACGTTGATTTCGAGACCATCATTCAGGACGTATTCCTGGGTAATATCCCGTACATGACGCCCCGTGGTACATTCGTGATCAACGGAGCGGAGCGTGTGGTGGTATCCCAGCTGCACCGTTCTCCCGGTGTGTTCTTCGGACAAAGCACGCACCCGAACGGTACGAAGATCTATTCTGCCCGTGTGATTCCGTTTAAAGGAGCATGGATGGAATTTGCGACAGACATCAACAACGTGATGTATGCGTATATCGACCGTAAGAAAAAATTCCCGGTAACAACGCTGCTGCGTTCTATCGGTTATGAAACAGATAAAGACATCCTGCAATTGTTCGGAATGGCTGACGAAGTGAAAGCCGACCGTAAATCGCTGGAAGCAAATATGGGTCGCCGCCTGGCTGCACGTGTACTGCGTAGCTGGACCGAAGACTTCGTGGATGAGGACACCGGTGAGGTGGTTTCCATCGAGCGTAACGAGGTAGTGCTCGAGCGCGATAATTACCTGAACGAAGACAGCATCGATCTGATCCTTGAGATGAAGATCCCTACCGTATTCGTACAGAAAGAAGAGGTGAGCGGGGATTTCTCCATCATCTACAACACCCTGAATAAAGATACTTCCAACTCCGAACTCGAAGCCGTACAACACATCTACCGCCAGCTGCGCGGAAGTGATGCTCCGGATGACGAGACTGCGCGTGGTATCATCGAAAAGCTCTTCTTCTCCGACAAACGTTATGACCTCGGTGAAGTGGGACGCTACAAGATCAACCGCCGCCTGGGACTGGATACCGCTATCAGCAAAAAAGTACTGACCAAAGAAGATATCATTTCGATCATCAAATATCTCGTACGCCTTACCAACGGTAAAGCAGAGGTGGATGATATCGATCACCTGAGCAACCGTCGCGTGCGTACGGTAGGGGAGCAATTGTTCGCTCAGTTCGGTGTAGGTCTTGCCCGTATGGCGCGTACCATCCGTGAGCGTATGAACGTTCGTGATAACGAGGTGTTCACGCCGATCGATCTGATCAATGCGCGTACGCTGTCTTCTGTAATCAACTCCTTCTTCGGAACTTCCCAGTTGTCACAGTTCCTGGACCAAACCAACCCGCTGTCTGAGATCACGCACAAGCGTCGTATCTCCGCACTCGGTCCCGGTGGTCTGAGCCGTGAGCGCGCGGGCTTCGAGGTGCGTGACGTTCACTACTCTCACTATGGACGTCTGTGTACTATCGAAACACCGGAAGGACCAAACATCGGTCTGATCTCCACGCTGTGTGTACACGCGAAGATCAACGATATGGGATTCATCGAAACGCCTTATCGCAAGGTAAGAGAAGGAAAGGTAGACCTGAAGAGCTACCAGTTCCTGAGCGCTGAAGAAGAAGATACCGCCAAGATCGCCCAGGCAAATATGCCGCTGGATGAAAAAGGCCATTTCGTAGACGAAAAAATCATTTCCCGTCAAACGGGCGACTTCCCGGTTCTGGATCCGGGCGAAGTGGAATACATGGACGTTGCTCCAAACCAGATTGTAGGTCTGTCTGCATCACTGATTCCGTTCCTGGAGCATGATGATGCCAACCGTGCGCTGATGGGATCGAACATGCAACGTCAGGCAGTTCCGCTGATCCGTCCGCAGGTGCCTATCGTGGGTACCGGTCTGGAAGGAAAGGCTGCACGCGATGCGCGTATCCAGATCCACGCTGAAGGTACAGGTGTGGTAGAGTATGTGGATGCAAATGAGATCCATGTTCGCTATGACCGTTCTGAAAAAGACCGTCTCGTTTCTTTTGAAGATGACCTGAAAAAATATACTCTGACCAAATACAAGAAAACCAACCAAAGCACCAGCATCACGCTGAAGCCTGCGGTTCGTAAAGGTCAGAAAGTGAAAATGGGCGACTTCCTTACGGAAGGTTATGCAACCCAGGGCGGCGAGCTCGCATTGGGCCGTAACCTGAAAGTGGCGTTCATGCCATGGAAAGGGTACAACTTCGAGGATGCGATTGTGATCAATGAGAAAGTGGTTCGCGACGACCTGTTCACATCTATCCACATCGATGAGTATGAACTGGAAGTGCGTGACACGAAACTCGGTGAGGAAGAACTGACTCCGGATATCCCGAACGTTTCTGAAGAGGCGACAAAAGACCTCGACGAGAACGGTATTATCCGTATCGGTGCGCACGTAAAAGAGGGCGATATCCTGATCGGTAAGATCACTCCTAAAGGAGAAACTGATCCTACTCCGGAAGAAAAACTCCTGCGTGCGATCTTCGGTGATAAAGCCGGTGATGCGAAAGATGCTTCCCTGAAAGCGCCGTCCGGAATTGAAGGAACCGTTATCCATAAACAACTGTTCCAGCGCGCGAAGAAAGACAAGAAAGATAAAGCGAAAGATAAAGCGATGCTCGAGAAGATCGAGAAATCGCATGAAACCAACCTCAGCGAACTGAAAGGATTGCTGCTGGATAAGCTGATGACCCTGCTGAAAGACAAAGCGTCTATGGGCATCACCAACAACTTCGGTGAGATGCTGCTGAGCAAAGGCGGTAAATTCAATCCGAAAATGCTGTCTACGATCGATTATGCCAACGTAAATCCGCTGGGATGGACAGGTGATAACGAAACGGATGAGCTGATCAACCAATTGTTGCACAACTATAACATTAAGTACAACGAAGAACTCGGACGTTACAAACGCGAGAAGTTCAACCTCTCTATCGGAGACGAATTACCTGCAGGCGTGCTGAAGCTCGCGAAAGTGTACCTGGCAGCGAAACGTAAGCTGAAAGTGGGTGATAAAATGGCGGGACGTCACGGAAACAAGGGTATCGTTGCCCGTATCGTTCGTGCGGAAGATATGCCGTTCCTCGAGGACGGAACACCGGTGGATATCGTACTGAATCCGCTGGGGGTACCTTCCCGTATGAACCTGGGTCAGATCTACGAAACAATCCTGGGATGGACCGGAGAGAAACTGGGTATGCGCTTTGCCACCCCGATCTTCGACGGAGCTTCCGTACCGGAAATCGAAGACCTGATCACAGAATCGGGATTGCCGGAATTCGGTCATACGTTCCTGTATGACGGAGAGACAGGCGAGCGTTTCCATCAGAAAGCGACGGTGGGTATCATCTATATGATCAAACTGCACCACATGGTGGACGATAAGATGCACGCGCGTTCTATCGGACCATACTCACTCATCACGCAACAGCCGCTGGGTGGTAAAGCCCAGTTCGGTGGACAGCGTTTCGGTGAGATGGAGGTTTGGGCACTTGAAGCTTATGGTGCATCCAACATCCTGCAGGAATTGCTTACGATTAAATCCGATGATATCTCCGGCCGTGCGAAAACGTACGAGGCGATCGTTAAAGGAGACAATGTACCGAAAGCCGGAATTCCGGAATCGTTCAACGTATTGGTGAACGAATTACGCGGCCTGGGTCTGGAATTGAAATTTGAATAAACAGATAAGGAGGGTGCCGGGTGCGAAACCGGGCATCCTCTTTACTCCGGGTTTTTGAGATGAAGGTTACAGGATTTACGTTTATCAGGAATGCGATCAAGTTTGACTATCCTGTAGTTGAGGCGATCCGTTCGATCCTGCCTTTATGTGATCAGATGGTGGTGGCTGTCGGCAATTCGGAAGACGCAACACGCGAGCTGATCGCATCGATAGATCCGGGGAAGATAAAGATCATTGAAACAGTCTGGGACGATAGTCTCAGGGAAGGAGGCAGGGTACTGGCGCAGGAAACGGACAAAGCATTTGCCGCAATAGATGCAGACACCGACTGGTGTTTCTACATTCAGGGAGATGAAGTGATCCACGAGCAATATTACCCCGCGATCCGCGAAGCGATGCAGCGATGGAAAGACGATCTGTCTGTAGACGGGTTATTGTTTCACTACCTGCATTTCTACGGCTCTTACGACTACGTCGGTATTGCACCCGGCTGGTACCGGAATGAAATCCGTATCGTGCGCCGGAATCCGGGGATTTATTCTTACAAGGATGCCCAGGGATTCAGGAAGAACAGGGGGGAAAAGCTGACAGTAGTGCCGGTGGATGCCTATGTGTATCACTACGGATGGGTGAAAGAGCCAACGGCGATGCAGCGGAAGCAGGAGACCTTTACCAAGCTCTGGCATGACGACGAGTGGGTGGAGAAGCACGTGCGGAAAGCGGATGCCTTCGACTATGTAACGCATATTGATGCCTTGCAGCATTTCAACGGTACGCATCCGGAAGTGATGAAAGAGCGGATTGCGCAACGCAACTGGAAATTTGATTATGATCTTTCGTTCAACAAGCTGACGATCAAACAGAAATTGAAGAATTTTATACAGGATAAACTGAAGTACAATCTGAGTTATCAGAATTATATTCTGAAGAAATAGTTTCAACAAAAAGAAAATACACACTCAATAAATATGGCTATTAAAAAAGAAAATCGTCCGAAGGCCGGATTTGGTAAGATTACCATCAGCCTTGCATCTCCGGATGCCATACTGGACCGTTCTTACGGCGAGGTATTGAAACCCGAAACGATTAACTACCGTACGTACAAGCCTGAGCGCGACGGCTTGTTCTGCGAAAAAATCTTTGGCCCTGTAAAGGACTATGAATGCTATTGCGGTAAGTATAAGCGTATCCGTTATAAGGGTATTGTCTGCGACCGTTGTGGTGTGGAAGTAACAGAGAAAAAAGTTCGCCGTGAGCGCATGGGTCACATCAAGCTGGTGGTGCCTGTGGTGCATATCTGGTATTTCAAAAGCCTTCCGAATAAAATCGGTTACCTGCTCGGTTCCAGCTCCAAAAAAATGGAGAGCATCGTGTATTACGAGCGTTATGTAGTCATCCAGGCGGGAGAGGCTGAAGAGCTGATCCGTCAGAAACTGAATCTCCGCGATTCCGAAAACGTGCACCAGCAATTGCTGAGCGAGGACGAATACCTCGAGATCATGGAGACTATCTCTAAAGATAACCATTACCTGCCGGATGAAGATCCGAATAAGTTCATCGCGAAAATGGGTGCAGAAGCGGTTCATGATCTGCTGGCACGCATCGACCTCGATAAACTGAGCTATGAGCTGCGTAACGCTGCTGCGAACGAAACTTCGCAACAACGTAAACAGGAAGCCCTGAAACGCCTGAGCGTGGTGGAAGCTTTCCGCGAGGCAAATACGCGCGTTGAAAATAAACTGGAATGGATGGTAATGCAGTATCTGCCGGTAATTCCGCCGGAACTGCGTCCGCTCGTACCGCTGGATGGCGGCCGTTTTGCGTCTTCCGACCTGAACGACCTGTACCGTCGTGTGATCATCCGTAACAACCGTCTGAAACGTTTGCTGGAGATCAAAGCTCCCGAGGTGATCCTGCGTAACGAAAAACGTATGTTGCAGGAAGCTGTTGACTCCCTGTTCGACAATAGCCGTAAATCCAACGCTGTAAAGGCTGAAGGTGGTCGCGCACTGAAGTCTCTGTCAGATGTTCTGAAAGGTAAACAAGGTCGTTTCCGTCAGAACCTGTTGGGTAAACGTGTGGACTACTCCGGTCGTTCTGTAATCGTGGTAGGCCCTGAAATGAAATTGCATGAGTGTGGTATTCCTAAAGATATGGCGGCCGAATTGTTCAAGCCGTTTATCATCCGCAAACTCATTGAAAGAGGTATCGTAAAAACCGTTAAGAGCGCGAAAAAATTGGTTGAGCGCAAAGAAGCGGTGGTTTGGGATATCCTGGAGAATGTACTGAAAGGACATCCGGTTCTCCTGAACCGTGCCCCTACGCTTCACCGTTTGTCTATCCAGGCCTTCCAGCCGAAACTGATCGAAGGTAAAGCGATCCAGTTGCACCCGTTGGTGTGTTCTGCGTTCAACGCCGACTTCGATGGTGACCAGATGGCCGTTCACGTTCCGCTGAGTCACGCTGCGATCCTGGAAGCTCAGCTCCTGATGCTTGCTGCGCACAACATCCTGAACCCGCAGAACGGTACGCCGATCACCCTGCCTTCTCAGGACATGGTTCTTGGTCTGTACTACCTCACAAAAGGTAAAAAATCTACGGAAACGG
Organism: Rurimicrobium arvi; assembly: GCF_039540495.1. Taxonomy (NCBI): domain Bacteria; kingdom Pseudomonadati; phylum Bacteroidota; class Chitinophagia; order Chitinophagales; family Chitinophagaceae; genus Rurimicrobium; species Rurimicrobium arvi. Next base: position 362,239 of record NZ_BAABEZ010000001.1, read on the forward strand.
AAAAAGTGAAAGGAGAGGGTAAAGCTTTCTATTCCGCTGAAGAAGTAGTGATCGCTCATAATGAAGGCCGTGCCGAACTGCACGCCTGGATCAAAGTAAAAGGTGATGTGCGTCAGAAAGACGGTTCGCTGAAACGTGAACTGATCGATACGACCGTAGGCCGTGTGATCTTCAACCAGTTCGTTCCGAAATCCAATGGTTTCGTAAACGCCCTGCTGACGAAGAAATCTCTGCGGGAGATCATCGGTGAGATCCTGAAAAATACAAATATTCCGCAAACGGTTCAGTTCCTGGACGATATCAAAACACTCGGATTCCGTACAGCCTTCCGTGGTGGACTTTCGTTCAATATCAGAGACCTTACCGTTCCGGAAATCAAAGAAGAACTCGTTTCTGCGGCGCACAATGACGTGTCTGAAGTGTGGGACAACTACAACATGGGTCTCATCACCAACAACGAACGTTATAACCAGATCATCGATATCTGGAGCCGTGTGGATACACGCGTTACCGAAACCCTCATCAAAGAGATGGCCGGCGATAAGCAAGGTTTCAACTCCGTATACATGATGCTGGATTCCGGAGCCCGTGGTAGTAAGCAGCAGGTAAAACAGCTGGCTGGTCTTCGCGGACTGATGGCGAAACCCCGTCGTTCGGGATCTACCGGTTCTGAAATCATCGAAAACCCGATCCTGTCGAACTTTAAAGTAGGTCTGTCGGTATTGGAGTACTTCATCTCTACGCATGGTGCCCGTAAGGGTCTTGCGGATACGGCCCTGAAAACGGCGGATGCGGGTTACCTTACCCGTCGTCTGGTAGATGTGGCCCAGGATGTGGTGATCAACGAGGAAGATTGTGGTACACTGCGTGGTATCGCTACTTCTGCTCTGAAAGATAATGAAGAAGTGATCGAGTCTCTGTACGACCGTATCCTCGGACGTACTTCCCTGCACGATGTGATCGATCCGCTGACAAACCAGCTGATTGTAAACGCAGGCGACGAGATCACGGAAGATATCGCAAAAGCTATCGAAGAGACAGCTATCGATACGGTGGAAATCCGTTCGGTGCTCACTTGTGAGGCTAAACGCGGTGTGTGTGCGAAATGTTACGGTAAAAACCTTGCAACGGGCTATATGGCTCAGGCGGGTGATGCTGTGGGTATTATCGCTGCACAAAGTATCGGTGAACCGGGTACACAGCTGACACTCCGTACCTTCCACGTGGGTGGTGTGGCGAGCAGCTCCGCAACCGATTCTCAATTGCTTTCCCGCTTTGACGGAACAGCGCAGTTCGACGGGTTGCGTACCACTGCCTACAAAAACGAAGAAGGGGAAGATATCACTGTGGTTATCGGTCGTACCGGTGAGGTGCGTATCGTGGATATGGCAAACGATCGCCTGCTCACAACGCACAATATCCCTTACGGTTCTATACTCAAAATCAAAAACGGTCAGAAGATCGCCAAAGGACAGGCTATCTGTGCATGGGATCCGTTCAATGCCGTTATCATTTCCGAGGTTTCGGGTGCCATCAACTTCGAAGGTATCATTGAAGGTATCACCTTCCGTGAAGAAGCGGACGAGCAAACAGGACACCGTGAGAAAGTGGTTATCGAGACCAAGGACAAAACGAAGATCCCTGCGATCCTCGTTTCCGGAAAAGAAGATAAATCTTACAACTTACCGGTAGGCTCTCACATCATCGTTGAAGAAGGCGAACGCGTACACAACGGACAGGTAATTGCCAAGATCCCGCGCGTGATGGGTCGTAGCCGGGATATCACCGGAGGTCTTCCGCGTGTAACCGAGCTGTTCGAAGCGCGTAACCCGAGCAATCCTGCAGTAGTTGCTGAGATCGACGGTGTTGTTTCCTTCGGTAACATCAAGCGTGGTAACCGTGAGATCACCGTTGAGTCTAAAGACGGAATGGTGAAGAAATACCTGGTACCGCTGACACGTCAGATCACTGTTCAGGATGGTGACTTCATCAAAGCAGGTAACTCCCTGTCTGATGGCGCTACCACTCCGAGCGATATCCTCGCGATCAAAGGACCATTCGCCGTTCAGGAATACCTGGTGAATGAGATCCAGGAGGTTTACCGTTTACAAGGGGTAAAAATCAATGACAAGCACATCGAGGTGATCGTGCGTCAGATGATGCGTAAAGTAACAATCGTAGATCCGGGAGATACCAAATTCCTCGAAAACGATACGGAAGATAAATTCGACTTCATGGCAGAAAATGACTGGATCTTCGATAAGAAGGTGGTTGTGGATGCCGGAGGTTCTGAAAACCTGCACCCGGGACAAATCGCCACGCTGCGTGAGATCCGCGAAGAAAACTCGCTGCTCCGCCGTTCCGACAGAAAACTCGTGGAATACCGCGATGCACAGCCTGCCACGTCCACTCCTTTGTTGCTGGGTATTACCAAAGCATCTCTGGGTACACGCAGCTGGATCTCGGCAGCATCCTTCCAGGAAACTACGAAAGTGCTTTCTACCGCGGCGATCAATGGTAAAGCCGATACGCTGACCGGTCTGAAAGAAAACGTAATCACCGGAAACCTGATACCTGCCGGTACCGGTATGCGTGAATTCGAAGGTATCATTGTTGGTTCCAAAGAAGAGTACGAACTGCTCCTCGCTAACAAGGATATCCTGGAGTTCGACGAAGAAGAATAAGAATGATCATCCGATCTGTTCCTATAGAAAAGACCGCCACAGTATTGTGGCGGTCTTTTTTTGTAATGGGTACCGTTATTGAATTTATTCGATACGGAATACCGGGTATCTCATATATTCCGGCTCCTGGTAGCGGGAATGCTGATAAATGAATTCCAGTTGCGCATGTCCGTCTGCCGCAAACTTGGGATCGCCCTTTCTTTTTTGTTCCAGCGCTTTCAATAGTTCGGGATTTTCACGGATCAGTTGTGCTGCCTCATCTTCGAAAACATAATCGCTGAAATGCTCCTTCTGCTGCAGGATCGCATCAAAATAATTCCAGGCGAAAAAGGCGTCCGGTGCATCAGGTTCCAATGTTTCCACCAGGTAGCGCTTCGCGGTTTGCTGTAACGGTATCAGGTAGTCGCCTTTCAGGCATTTCACTTTTTCCCGGGCAATGGAAAATGTTACTTTGGTATGCAGGTAATGTCCTTCAAAAGGTTTTTTCACTGTTTCATAATCCTGAATCCGGTAAACCGTAAGCTCCATAAGGGTGTCCTGCTCAAGCGGAATCATATCCACACCATTGATGCGCAGCCTCAGCGCCACTTCCTGCCAGCCTCCGGGCAACACATAGTATTGCGGTGCGGTGGCCGTTTTAGCAGGAGCATATTTATTGTAGAAGGGAACCTGTTTCGTATAAGGTTTGCTGCGGTCGTAATACAAACGCTGCACGCCCGATACGTCGCTCGGTTTATAAGCGGCTTCATAGCCTTTGAACGAGATTCCCGTTTTCAGCGCGGTATCTGTTTTCCAGTCTGTAGTGAAGTCTTTTTGCTCCTGCACCCATTTCCGGTCCATCTCGCGGACGCCTTTTATTGCTTCTGTATGTGTGCCTGCAAAATAGATAAATGCACGCATGAGCGTATAAGTAGCGTTTACACGATCGGCATAAGCCTTGAGCATATGCGTTTCGGGAACGAACGCAAAAGTCTGGAACAGGCATGCGTAACCGCTGGCAAAACGTGGTGGTTCGTAGAACTGTTCCCAGCCTCTATCCGGTGTATTGCCCCAGTGGTTTACATAAGGTACGAGATCATATCCGGCTTCCTTCATCAGAGCATATATCCCCGGCTCAAAGACATTGCTCAGAAATCTACCGGTGTAATATCCCTGTTTGCGCGCATTGGGTGTCAGTAAGGTCATCACATGCTGATAGTCGGCACCGTTGCTCACATGGTTGTCGATAAAAATATCCGGATCCAGGTTGCGGAACAGCTTTACCAGGTTGCGAGTTTCTTTCGCATCCATCTTAATGAAATCACGGTTCAGGTCCAGGTTCTGCGCATTACCCCTGAAACCGTATGCTTCAGGTCCGTTCTGATTGGCCCGGCTGTAACTGCCGCGGTTCAGCATTCCTCCCGTATTGAATACGGGTATTACGGCCAGCACCACGTTATCCGGTACCTGTATCTTACCGGTTGCGGCATCGCGCAGCAGCATCATGCTTGCGTCGATACCGTCCGGCTCACCCGGATGGATACCGTTATTGATCAGCAGTACCAGTTTTTGCTTACGCTTCCATTCGTTTACATTGAATGTACCGTCTGCGCTGTAATACACCACATGTAAGGGCACATCGGCATCCGTGCCGCCAACGGTCTGCATGCGGATACTTTTGTAAGTGTCGTCCAGTTGCTCGTAATACGAGATGAGTTGGTCATAGCTGGCAGATTGTCTGCCTGCAGACGCTTCGAAAGGAGTGGTGAATGTCTGGGCAGGTGCACAGAGGCTTTGGAGCAGCACGGCCAGTGCTGCTGACAGTTGTTTGCGGTACATGTAATGTTCTTGATGGAATTGAAGATAGCGAATGTTTCGCTTCAGACGGGTGGAAAAGCAAGGACCATCCCGGGAACGGAACAGTCCTGTTGTTTGTTTTGTTTTCAGGGCAGGGCCCGGGGACTCAGCGACGGTTCAGGTCATATACCTGTTTATAATATGGGTGTGGAATAAGCATAGGAATGAGGCAGTATCGGGTATATGTTCCGCGAAGCATCCGGTAAAGCAGCAGCAGCGCACGGAAACTTTTTCTGCGCGGCAGCAACAGCAGTTCCCTTACCCGGGCCGGGGCGAGCCATGCCTGTACCTGGCGCATGATTCCGTAACGGAGCGGATGCAATTGCCGTTTGTATTGCAGGAACAGGTCACTGCTGAAAATGCTGCATTCGAGGTTGTTGTGCAGATGGGCGGTCCGCTGCTGCAGCCAGGCCTGATAATTACCCGGAAGTCCGCGAATATGCATGCGTCTTCCCATTTCCGCAAATACGGTGAAGACCTCTTCTTTTTCAGCAGCCGTCATCCTGCGTTCCAGCAACTCAAATGCGGCAATCGAATAAAAGATCAGCAGGTACAGCACATCACGGTAAGCCCACTCCGGGATACGCTGGCCGCGGTTTTCCTCTACGTTTTTATGAATGGCATTGATCTGGTCGATGGCGGTGTTTGCACTGTCCGTATCCATAAAAATGATGCGGTGGGCATAAGTAACAGTCGAGAACATCCTGCCCAGCGGGTCTTTCGGGAGTTTGCCCGTAAAGTACAGCCAGTCTACCTCTTTGTTCAAAGCAAATTCCGCGGCTGCTCCGGCGAAGATGAACAAAACCAGGTCTGCCTGGCCCCATATTTTTCTGACAATCGAGTCCTGAGCTACAAAATTCTGTCGCATGGTTATGAATTGTTGTTTAAAAGGGAGCGGGGGAAGCGGAAAGATGCTCCCCCCTTGCCCCTGCGTATTTATGCTTTCTGTTTTTCCAATGAATACCAGTCGATCTTCCGCGAGTAATACATAATGACCGCCAGCACGACGAATAGTCCCACGCTGCCAAACAGCAAAGCGAGGTCTTCCAGCTGTATGAGCACAAGAATGTAAGCGTAGAGCAGTGCCAGAGCGCCACCGAATGAAAATCCGATACCCGGACTTTTGAACACACTCCATATATAACATGCGATGAGGCTCGCGGTGGCTGCGGCTGAAAGTATATAAGCAAAGTTGAACCCGATATATTCCGTGAAGGAAAGCAGCAGTGTGTAGAACACGCAAAGCGCCATGCCTACCAGGAGGTATTGTAATGGATGCACCTGGCGCCTGCGCAATATTTCCATGAAGAAGAATACCGTAAACGTGAGACCGATGAACAACAGCGCATATTTTACGGCTCTCTGTGTTTTTGCATATCCGTCTGCGGGGCGGATGAAACGTACCCCGAAGCCTAAAGCATCCACGTTTACCGGCTGATCTGTGAGCAGGGTGGGTATGCCACTTGATACCTGGAGCACGTTCCAGTCTGCTGTAAATCCCTGTTCCGTGGGCTTTACAGATTCGGACGGAAGGAACTTGCCTTCGAATGAAGGATGTTTCCAGGGAGAGCTTACGGTTACCTTCGTGTTTTTGCCGAGCGGAATAAAATTCAGATCGGTCGATCCGCGCAGCTTCAGCGATAACCCTACGTGTAACGGTTCTTTTCGATCCCAACTGATTGGTTTGCTGAGACCTGTATGTACGAATCCGTTTGCCGGCATACCGGCATCCATATCCAATTCCGTATTATTCAGTACACCATGTATATCTTCCACCAGTCCGCGCACATCGCTCACGCCCATCAGGAGCCTGACCTCATTCTCATAAACCGATTGTGGCAGTATGCCTGCTTCCAGCAGGTCGGCGGGTTTAAAATCAGCTTCCAGGCTCAGGTTCGTTGTGTACAACAATACTTCGTAAATGCTGCGATGGCGTGTTTCGGTATTTACGGTGCTGTGTATCCGGAGCTGGTCCGGCATAATGAACGCAAATTTCTTTACGTTGATCACGCTTTTGTCCGGCCGTACTTCCTGCGCGAGATAGGGAACCATCACCAGCGGACCTTTGATAGTTTGCGAAGCAGCCCATTTGCTGCTTACTTCATCGGTTACCTCCTGTTGCCGTGACTGGCGTTCATATACAAGGTCCCTGATAAATGCTGCAGGTATCAGCATAATCAGTGTGAGTGCGGCCAGCAGGATACTTTTGATCAGCAGGCGGTTGTTTTCCCAGAAGGAAGGTGTCCGGTCTTTGGAAGGAATGTGTGTGTCCATCGTTTTTTGTTTTTTATTTTAAAAAGTACTTTGAAATACAAAGTAGTTGGGTAAAAAAATTTAGTTCAGGCTTCGGATGATTTTTTCGAGCGCGTCGAGGTGCGAGCGGAAAGCTTTTGCACCTGCCGGTGTAATCGAATAGGACGTATTGGTCTTGCGGCCGATAAATCCTTTCTCGACTTTAATGTACTTATTGTCTTCAAGCGTTTTCAGATGTGTAGCCAGGTTACCGTCTGTCGCATCCACAAGCGTTTTCAGCTCGTTGAAATTCATCGAGTCGTTCACCATCAGCGCACTCATGATTCCTATGCGCAGGCGGCTGTCAAACACTTTATTCAGCTGATCTATTTCGCGTTTCATTCCTATGCACCGGTTGTTATGACCGGCGGTCGTATTTATTCCACATAATAATGCCGTACACAATATGCATCAGCCCGAAGCCAAATCCCCAGAAGTACAGGCCCAGATCGGGGGCGAACAGGCAGATCGCACCCAGCAATATTTCGATAAGGCCAAGATAGCGAATATCATCCAGAGTGAATTTGCCCGCGTTGTACAGGCCCAATCCGTAAAACAGCAGACAGGCGGGAGCTACATACTCCATATGATTGTTGTGCAGAAATGCCAATACCATTACCGCGCCGGCAGCTACCGGTATGGCCAGTCCGTACAGAAAGCGGCGTGACGCAGGCCCCCATATATCCGCGTTTTGTTGTCTTACTTTTCTGAGCGTAAACAGAAATGCGCCGCTCAAAGCCAGAACAAACACGGTGATGCCCAAATAAAAAAGCTGGTTGCGCAGATCCAGATACGCAGCCTGATCAAAACCACCGCGCTCGTTGTATTGACGGTAATAATTGTTGAGCTGTGCGTGTGCGATGATGCAGCCGGAGGAGGCCATCAGCCCGGCCCATACGCCACTCCAGCCGCTCAGCGAAAGGAAACGTGTAGAGCGTTCCATGATTCCCCTGATCTCCGAAAGGGCTTCCAATTGTTCAAGGGGAGATTGATCTTTTCTCATAAAAAGCACTTTGCAATACAAAGTAAATGCGTATGACGCAGAAAATCAAAAAATGAATTGTTGTCTTTTTCTTAAAGTCCCGGGATGTCTTTTTCGTGCTATCATTTGCAATAATCGTGCTACAAAACGGAAGCGATGGGCTGTAACGTTGTAACAGACATCAAAAATCAACAAAAATGGCACAACAAACCCCAACTTTCAAGCCGCAGTACGATAACTATATCGGCGGCAAATTTGTAGCGCCTGTGAAAGGCGAATACTTCGAAAATATTTCTCCCGTTACCGGCAAAGTATTTACCAAAGCGGCCCGTTCCACAAAAGAGGACATAGAGCTGGCACTTGATGCAGCGCATGCTGCGTTTCCCTCCTGGAGCAAAACACCCGCGGCTCAGCGAAGCAATATCCTGTTGCAGATAGCGCAGGTGATAGAAGATAACCTGCAGTACCTGGCAACAGTGGAAACAATCGACAATGGTAAGCCGATCCGTGAGACGATGGCTGCCGACCTGCCGCTGGTGGTGGATCATTTCCGTTACTTTGCCGGCGTGATCCGTGCAGAAGAGGGCGCAATCGCAGAGCACGACGAGCATACCGTGAGCATTGTCCTGCATGAACCTCTTGGCGTGGTGGGACAGATCATTCCCTGGAATTTTCCGTTGCTGATGGCCACCTGGAAGATCGCACCGGCCCTCGCTGCCGGTTGCTGTACCGTGGTAAAGCCTGCCGAGCAAACACCCACCTCCATTATGGTGTTGCTGGAACTCATAGGCCATTTACTGCCCGCCGGTGTGCTCAACGTGGTTACCGGTTTCGGACTGGAAGCAGGTAAGCCGCTCGCACAATCACCGCGCATTGCAAAAGTTTCTTTCACAGGAGAAACGACCACAGGCCGGCTGATCCTGCAATACGCATCTGAAAACATCATCCCCGCTACAATGGAACTGGGCGGTAAATCACCCAACATTTTCTTTGAATCGGTGGGCGATGCAGATGACGAGTTCTTCGATAAAGCTGTTGAAGGTGCGGTAATGTTTGCGCTGAATCAGGGCGAGATCTGTACCTGTCCTTCGCGCATACTCGTGCACGAAAAGATTTACGATAAATTTATTCAGCGCGTGATCGAGCGTACAAAGGCGATCAGATCCGGCAATCCGTTGGATCCTGCCACCATGATCGGAGCGCAGGCTTCCAACGACCAGTATGAGAAGATCCGTTCCTACCTGAAGATCGGTAAAGAAGAAGGCGCGGAAGTGCTCACCGGAGGAGATGTGAATGAGCTCTCGGGCGAACTCAGCGGCGGTTATTATATCCAGCCAACGATTTTCAAAGGGCACAACAAAATGCGCATCTTCCAGGAAGAGATCTTCGGACCTGTGGTATGTGTCACTACATTCAAAACAACCGAGGAAGCAATCGCGATTGCAAATGATACGCTGTACGGACTTGGTGCGGGTGTCTGGACGCGTGACGCGCACGAGTTGTACCAGGTTCCGCGTGCGATACAGGCAGGGCGCGTATGGGTGAACAATTATCATGCATACCCGGCACATGCTCCGTTCGGCGGTTATAAAAAATCAGGCTTCGGACGCGAGACGCACAAAATGATGCTCGAACATTACCGTCAGACGAAAAATATGCTCATTTCGTACAGTAAAAACAAGCTTGGCTTCTTTTAGGGAGCACAAGGTGCAATAGGTCTGGCCGGCGCTGCCATTAGCGCCGGCCTTTTTTCTTCTCTTAATGACAATCGAAATGACGGCACGTGTACTGATTACCGCAGAAGCCTCGGCTGTGGTATCCCGGCTCAAAGAGCAATATGGGGCATTGATGTTTCACCAGAGTGGCGGTTGCTGCGACGGTTCATCGCCTATGTGTTTCGAACAGGGGGATTTTAAAGTGGGTGGGAGCGATGTATGCCTCGGCGTTATCGACGATTGCCCTTTCTGGATGAGCAGGGACCAGTTTGCCTACTGGCAGTATACCCAGCTTACGGTAGATGTTACAAAAGGCCGCGGTGCGAGTTTCTCCCTGGAGATACCGTTGGGGCTGCGCTTCATTATTCACAGCCGCGTGTTCAGCGACGCAGAGCTTGCCGACCTCGAGCCTTTGCGTTATACTGATGACGATTAGCTGTTCAGCTGCTGGTATTGCTTGGGTGTGATGCCTTCGTAGTGTTTGAAGATGCGTATAAAATAATTGCAGTCGTCGAATCCGGCCTCGTAAGACACATGCTTGATGTAAATGTCCTGATTCTTCAGCAGTCTCTTAGCCAGCTTGATCCGCTCCAGGATAATGAATTCCATAGGGCTCACGCCCAGCTCGCGTTTGAACATCCTGTATAAAGAAGTCGTGCTCAGACAGGCTGTACGGGCGAGCAGTTTCAGATCTATTTTTCCCGAAATATTGCTGCGTATCAATCGTGTTAACTCGGAAATCACTGTGCTTTTAGCAGCAGATTCAGAGCCTTCAAGCGCCTTCATCGTCTGACTCTGTGTGATTGTGATGAGCAGTTCCTGTAAAGCCAGATCCGCCATTACATCCTTGGTGATGCTCGTACTCTGACAGATACGGACCAGCTTGTTCAGGGTCTGGGCCATTTCCTGGTTATTGTAAAAGAAGAAATTACGGTCGTCCAGCTGCCAGTAATTGTCTCTTCCGTCCCTCGGATATTTTTCATTCAGCAGTTGCAGGGTAGCCTCGATCTTGCGGTTGTCTATTGCGAGCGCCAGACACTGTGTCGGCTTTTCCATCTGTGCCTCCGGGAAATCGATCTTCATTTCCACGTTTGCCGGTACGATCACCGATTCTCCCGGGAGGTAATCGAAGCCCGGATCGCCGAACAGGTGCATCACCTTCTTACCTCTGAGCATGCTTGTCACAACAAGATCGTTGAACTTCAGCGCGACCTTATCCGATTTCTGGTAGGTCTCAAAAAGGTTCATTTCACAATGTTCCAGGTTGTAGATCGTGCGGTTTTCGATCAGCGTTTTCAGCGAGTATTCGCCGGATAAGGCAGGCGCAGCCGGAGCAACCTTAGAACGGGCCATAACAATAGCATTTGGACGTTTTCAAATATACTGAAAAGCATCCGGCTTTAATCCGGGGTATCGGCTAAGAAAGTGATCTTAACGAATGGAAATAAGCAGCGCTGTGCAGCAGGCGGCTTCCATACCAGCTGAAGAGTTCTCCGTCGACCAGGGTAATGCGGGCTTCCGGTACGATTTCCTGCAATTCGGCAATATGCTTTTCTTTGAAAGGGTAGGGCTCCGATGACAGGAACACGCGATCCGGCTGCGCATTGCGGATATCAGCAGCACACAGTTCCGGGTAGCGGGATAGCGACGCAAATGCATTCTCCCATCCACCGGCGCGCAGCATCTCATCTATAAACGTGTCATTGCCGGCTGCCATCCAGGGATCCCGCCAGATAAAATAAGCCACCCGTTCTCTTCTCTTCGGATCGTTGCCGACATGGATATTAGCGAATGACGCTGCTATGCGGGCAGCCAGCGCATTTGCCTGTTCGGCACGGCAAACGAGTGCACCAACCGAACGGATCATCTCCAGCGCATCCGGAAGCGTTCGGATATCACTGATCCACACCGGTACGCGTTCCGCCAGCCATTCGATTTCTGCCTGTGTATTTTCTTCTTTATTCGCGATGATAAGGTCCGGGTTAAGGTTCAGGATCTGCTGCAGGTGCAGCTTCTTGGTACCTCCGATCCTTTGCTTGCTGCGGAACCATTGATCTGGATGAATGCAGAACTTCGTGATCGCAATTACTTCTTCGTCCAGTCCGAGACTATACAAAAGTTCCGTTTGGGAAGGTACAACCGATACAATGCGTCCGGGACATTCCGGTACGGTAAGCCTGCGATGCATCATATCTGTCACCAGCATTCCCATGTATCAGCGAAACCGTTTGTACAGCAACAGGATAAAGAAAGACAGGATCAGGTTCAGCGGGAACAGCGCCTGGCCGAAGATACGTGCCGGACTGTCGTAGCCACCAAAATACATCAGCGCAAGACAGGCAATGCTCAACCCCACGTAGCTCATAGCGGTCCATTTACGCATCGTGCATATGAGGAATGCCGCAATGGTAAAGGAGAGCGAAGCCAGAGGCGCAAGCCAGTCGCGCTGAGACAGCGGAGTAGGGTACAGTGTGACAACTGCAGCTATAAATAATACCAGATGAAACAAAGCCGCCAGAGGAAAAAGGATCGGCGGCTTTGTGAAAAACGTTTTCAGGGAATTGCTCATGCTTATTTCGAGAACGCGTTGATGATATCGTATTTCGTGAGGATATGGTAATCGCCGCTTTCGTCTCTTGCAAGGATACCACCATTGTCTTTATTGATGAACTGGGCAAGATGATCCACACGCGTGTCCATGGATACGACCGGCATTGCGGCTTCCATTACGGATGCAATACTGCGTTCTTTGAGGTCCGCATCTTCCATCAGTTTTTTGAACAGGCCGTTTTGCGTCACGCAACCTTTCATTTCGCTTCCTTCCGTTACCGGGATCTGCTCGATGTCATATTTTTTCATCATGGCCATCGCATCAGCCACGGTTTCGTTTACACCGATGGTGACGAGGCGGCGGCGACCCAGTCCGCCAATCAGGTCTTTCACCGTTTCCACATCCAGGAATCCGCGCTCCAGCATCCATTCATCGTTATAAATTTTGCCCACATAGCGGCTGCCGTGGTCGTGGAAGATCACCACCACGAGATCGTCTTTTGAAAGCTGCGCTTTCAGTTGCAGCAATCCTGCAATCACCGATCCCGCGGAATAGCCCACGAAAATGCCTTCTTCTTTTGCGATACGGCGCGCCATTACGGCTCCATCCTTATCGGTAACTTTCTCAAAATGATCGATCACATTACGGTCGTAGTTCTCCGGTACGAAGTCCTCACCGAATCCTTCCGAGATGTAAGGATGCACTTCCTTCATATCTATCTCACCGGTATCGAACCATTTTTTCAGCAGGGAACCATACGTATCGATCGCCCACATTTTTACGTTGGGATTCTGTTCTTTCAGGTATTGGCCGATACCCGTAATGGTACCACCTGTTCCGGAAGCCACAACCACATGGGTTACTTTACCATCAGTCTGGTTCCAGATCTCCGGACCCGTCTGCTCGTAATGCGCGAGGCGGTTCGCGAGGTTGTCGTATTGATTGACGTACCAGGAGTTCGGTACTTCTTTCGCCAGGCGTTTAGATACGGAGTAATAAGAGCGCGGATCTTCCGGTTCTACATTCGTCGGACAGACGATCACCTCGGCACCCATCGCTTTCAGGATATCTATTTTTTCTTTGGATTGCTTGTCGGTAGTGGTAAAGATGCACTTGTATCCTTTGATGATCGCTGCAATGGCAAGTCCCATACCGGTATTACCCGAAGTACCCTCGATAATGGTGCCGCCGGGCTTGATTTTACCCTCCTGTTCCGCCACTTCCAGCATTTTCAGCGCCATGCGGTCCTTGATGCTGTTTCCCGGATTGCCATACTCGATTTTGGCGTATACCGGGCAGGGCATTCCGGCTACAACGCGGTTCAGACGGACCAGCGGAGTGTCGCCGATAGTTTGCAGGATATTGTCAAAAACTTTGTGCATAAACTTTTATTAAATGTGCTGCGAAAGTAGTCATTTTCTTACTTTTGATAGATACAAGTTATGGTCGAAACCGTATATGAAGCACAGACTTGATTTTAATTCAGGATTCATGAAATTTCTGTCTTCGTTAGCTTTGGGCTCCGTTTGCTGTTTCAGTGCAGCCGCCCAGAAATGCGAGGGCTACCTCTTAATGCAGGCGGGCAAGACCGTCACGATGACCCATTATAACCGTAAGGGAGAGCCGAACGGAAAAGTTGTCTACAAGATCACGGGCGCAGAGAATAATCAGGGGGCACTCACATCCACCGTCAGTTCGGAAGTGTTTGACAGCAAGGGAGGTATTCTTTCGTCGGGAACTTCCAACGTGCAGTGTACCGGTAATGCTTACCGGGCAGATGTGCACCTCGTGATGAGTCAGCAGCAGGTGAAGCAATTGCGGAACTTCAACGCAACGGGAGATTTTTACGTAGATTATCCTGTGAACATGAAGGTGGGCGATGTACTGAAGGATGCGCAATACACATTACAGTCCACGAACTCGGAAGGTATTGTAACAGAAATGAATGTGGCGATCGAAGAGCGGACGGTATTGGCAGAGGAGCAGGTAACTACCGCGGCAGGCACCTGGAACTGTTTTAAAATAAAAGCACACATTACATTTAAAGCCCAGGTTGGTGGTCTTTCGATACCTCTGAGCGTAGATAACATGGAATGGTTTGCTCCCGGGGTGGGCGTTGTGCGGAACGAAGCCAAATCGTACCGTTCAGAACTTACCTCTGTCGAGTAAGCACATCCGCTAACTAAAAACAAACACGCCGATGACCATTACACAATTAGAATATGCGGTGGCCGTTGCCACTTACCGCAGTTTCGTTGCGGCAGCAGAAAAATGCTACGTGACGCAACCAACGCTGTCGATGCAGATCCAGAAGCTTGAAGAAGAACTGGGCATCAAGCTGTTCGACCGTAATAACCGTCCTAATACCGTTACCGCGATCGGTGCGCCGATCATCGAGCAGGCGAAAGTGATCCTGTCCGAATGCGAAAAGGTATTCGAACTGGTGAAGAGTACCCAGGGCATCGTTGCCGGAGTGTTCAAACTCGCGGTGATCCCTTCCGTTGCTCCTTACCTCATGCCCGGCCTGATCGAGCGCTATGCTTCCGACTACCCGGATGTGAAGCTGAAGGTAAAAGAAATGGAAACCGAGCAGATCCTCACCGCTTTACGGCATAATGAGATCGATGCGGCAATTGTGAGCACACCGCTTCAGGAAAGCGGCATACAGGAATATCCTCTGTTCTACGAACCTTTTGTCGGGTACTTTCCGGAAGGCTCGCCCGTACTGAAAAAGAGAATGATCCTCCCCGCAGATATTGATATGGAGAAATTGCTGCTGCTGAATGAAGGGCATTGCATGCGCAACCAGGTACTGGACCTGTGCAGTGAGCATCTTCAGGAGTTGCAGACCAATAAGCCATTCCAGTACGACAGCAGCAATGTGGATACCCTTCGGAAAATGGTTGATCGCGGAAAAGGGATCACTATCCTTCCTGAGCTGGCAGTGAGCGATTTCAACGAAGACCAGCAGGACAGAGTGCGCTACTTCGAAGAACCGGAACCGGTACGTGAAGTGAGCCTGGTAACCAACAGCCAGTTCGTAAAGGTATCGCTGCTGCAAAGCATGATCGATGAGATACTGGCGCTGGTGCCCGAAAAAATGCGCGCACAGACAAAGAAAAGGAAGATACTGCGTATTCAGTCTTCCCGTTTAGGATAAGCTTAGGAACATACATAAATGACTATAACAGACAGGAAGCAGGCACCGGCCATTCACGATGCCATAGAATTTGATTACCGTCTCCCTCCGCTGCAGACCGCGGTATTGGACAATGGCGTTCCGCTCTATTGGCTCAATGCCGGCGTACAGGATGTGGTGGAGATCAACTGGGTATTCCCGGCAGGGCTCTGGTATGAGGAAAAGCCTGCGGTAGCCCATGCAAGCGCAGGTTTGCTGAAAAGCGGCACCCTGCAGCAAACTGCCAACCAGATCAACGAATCACTCGAATTTTACGGCGCCAACCTGAAAGTACACGCCGGTAACGACTATATCACCCTTACGCTCGACACACTGACGCGGCATCTGCCGGCAATACTGCCGATCGTCGCGGAAGTAATGGCCGAAGCGCAATTCCCGCAGCACGAACTGGACCTGTATCAGAATAACGCAATACAGCGCCTGCTCGTGAGCCAGCGCGAATGCGATTTCGTCGCCAATCAGAAGATCGATGCAATGCTGTTCGGTGCCGATCATCCTTATGGCCGCTACAGTCGTAAAGAAGCGATCGAGGCCCTGCAATGCGAAGATCTGCTGGCCTTTCACCGCCGGCACCTGGGCTTCTCCGGACTGAAAATGTTCATGGCCGGTAAAGTAGGTGATCAGGAAGTGCAGCTGCTGAACAGGATTTTCGGATCAGTTGCGATACAGGGTACCGTAAGCACACCGCAACATGCGATTGATGCGGCAACCGAACGGAAAGTGTTTTTCTCCAACGATCCGAACGGAGTGCAGGGTGCAGTGCGCATCGGCCGCCGGTTTATCCGCCGTACGCATCCCGATTTCGCTGGGGTAGTGGTACTCAATACGGTTTTCGGAGGCTACTTCGGCAGCCGCCTGATGAGCAATATCCGCGAAGAGAAAGGCTTTACTTATGGTATCTACAGTTCCGTCGGCGCATTTGCCGAAGATGCATCGCTGATCATTCATACCGAAGCCGGTCGCGATGTACTCGAACAGACCGTAACGGAAGTGTATCATGAAATGGACCGTCTGTGCCGGGAACCTGTGGAAGCGGAAGAATTGCTGCTCGTAAAAAACTACCTGCTTGGCAATATCCTCGGCGATCTCGACGGACCGTTCTCCATTATGCAGCGCTGGCGCTCCCTGATCCTGAACGGATTCGGAATAGAACGTTTCAATGCGAACATTGAAACCTATAAATCCATTACGGCGGATGAGCTGCTTACACTCGCGCAGCGCTACCTGGATAAAAAAGATTTTTACGAACTCGTGGTAGTCTGACCACAAAAGATAGTACATGAACCTGTTTACACAACAATTCCCGAATAGCAATAACTTCTTCCTGATGGCCGGCCCCTGTGCCGTGGAAAGTGAGGAAATGGCGTTTCATATTGCGGAACGCGTATCCGTAATCTGCCGCCGTCTGGGCATCAATTATATTTTTAAAGGGAGCTACCGCAAAGCCAACCGTACGCGCCTGGACAGTTTCACGGGCATCGGTGATGAGCGCGCGCTGGAGATACTGCAAAAAGTGGGTAAATCATTTTCGGTGCCCACCGTCACGGATATCCATGCCGCCAATGAGGCAGATATGGCTGCGGCTTATGTGGATGTATTGCAGATCCCCGCATTCCTGTGCCGGCAAACGGATATACTGGTAGCTGCGGCAAAGACAGGTAAAGTGGTAAATGTAAAGAAAGGACAATTCCTTTCTCCGGATGCGATGCAATTTGCGGTGGATAAGATCCGCCAGAGCGGCAACGATCAGGTGATACTCACCGATCGCGGTACGACGTTCGGTTACCAGGATCTGGTGGTGGACTATCGTTCGTTCCCCATAATGAAGGCAATGGGTGTACCTGCCGTAATGGACTGTACGCACTCTTTGCAGCAACCGAACCAGACAAGCGGCGTTACCGGCGGTAACCCTGCCATGATCGAGACGATAGCGCGGGCGGCAATTGCTGTGGGCGCAGACGGACTCTTCATCGAAACACATCCCGATCCGAAAAATGCAAAATCCGATGGTGCCAACATGCTGCACCTCGATGCGCTGGAGCCCCTGCTGGAAAAGCTCGTAGTGCTGCGCAGAGCGGTGAATGAAATTGGATCATAAAAGCGAGGCCGGATATCATATCCGGCCTCGTTCATTATTGTACGATGAGTTTTCCCGTGCCCGTCAGCCTGTTATCCTCGTAGACCGTGTAGAAGTACAGTCCCGGCGCCCAGCCTGCAATGCTGATTTTGGTTTCGCCGCTGTTTAAAGAACTGCTGTGGACGGTCTGACCTACAAGATTACTCACCTGAAGCCGGTAACCCGTTTTTGCAGAAAAGCTTCCGATACGCATCGTTATATGATCCTGCGCCGGATTCGGCAACAGCGTATAAATACCGCCGGTTTGCTCTTCCTTTATTCCTGTTGGCAGCCAGTCGCAATCGGGAGCTGTTTTGAAATCGTAAAAGCCGATTGCCCCGCTGTCGATGCAACGTAAGCCGGCATAGTGCGAAATGCAATCGGTAATGTGATAGCAGGGCGTACTGCTGATACAACTGTTCCAGGGAAAGGGGCGGGTAGTGTGTCCTATTCCTTCGATGATCACCCCTTGAAATGCATAGCTGAGTGAGCCGCTGCCGTTTGAGACGAACATCTTTTTAAGATTGATTCCATTGATGGTTACGGTTTGTACCGAATCGACCACCACGCTGATCGGGCAGGCCACAGTATCTGTCCGGGACAGGTTCTGCGGCATTCCGTAAATCGACCATCCTTCACCGGCTTTTTTATTGAAGTCGTAGAGCACGGTAAACTTCTTCGTAACGGGGGACAGGAGATAAACAACGCCCGCCTCTTCATAAGTGATAAAGCCGGATCCGAGGGCCAGTCGCGAAGTATCCGTTGAGGCAGCGGTCATATTTCTGATGAGCGTGCACCGGTGACCGTCGACAGTGAAGGTGTCTGTGGCTTTGAAGGTCGTTATAAAATGATCTTTCGGGTTCCATGCATCGCCAATGGCGAGGTATTTCCATTTCATGCCGAGAGGCGCCCAGGTCTGAGCCTTGCAGGGTGGAATGCTGATAAGCAATGCACAACAGAGTAGTAATAAAGGTTTCATAGGGTGATGATTGATGATTTAAATGTATGAAAAGATTTTTATACAAAAAGTCTGTCAGGTATTTTATTTGGCAAAATGATGCGCTTTGTTTCAAATCTGGTGGTAGGCGCAGGAATCATCGGACAAAAAATACGTGCCTAATGGCCGATGGCAGCTAATGGTTTTCCGCCGGGAAAGGAAATCTTCAGACATGTAATAAAATATTTTACAAATAAGTCATAAGTAAAATAGAATTCCAGTGAATAAAGAAATATTTGTATGCATACTTGTCAGGCTAACTGAACGATCCTACTTTCGTTGCGTTGCAATGATTTTGTAACTGCATCAGGGGTAACGTTATCAAGCCCTATTTTCCTTCCACGACCAATCAGACCTGCATAAAAGATGAAACAGCCACCAACCGTATAGCTGCTTCAACCTACTGCTATGCACGACTTTGTATTTTTTTGTACAGTAGCCAAGGCTGACCTGCATTTTTGTAACTATTGCTCAGGTTTGAGGATACATCGCGCACAGTGAAATTACCGTGGGCTGCCTGTTAGGGCAGGTATGCAATTGTGTTTATTTTTTACGATACCGTTCCTAAAATAAGTATACCGTTCCTGAGTTAACGTTGGCAATAAGATAGACAATTGTATACGTTTGAATCTGTGCCCGGCTTAAATGCAGCTGTCAGTATTTCATTAAATGCAATAGTAAGACGGGAATTGTTTTGCCTGAAAGATCGATGGGCCTACCGGAGGATGCAGCCGGAATTTTTAAACGACTTAAAACAGAATTTTTTTTTTATGAAGAAGACAATGCCCACAATCGCAAGTATGCTGTTTATACTCGTCTTTTTTTTATCACACCATTTCCTCACCAACGGCTGGTTGAATCATGTAAATGAAGGGATGCTCTATTATCCTGTTGTTGCCCGGGCCATCGAGTACCTGATCGGGGCATTACTCTTCAAACGCATATTCAGACCGGAAAAAATATATTTTTCCGGTCTGCAGTTATTCCTGTTCGAGATCGCGTTCACTGCGGGTATCGCAGGATTTATAGCTTTCATGGACGATTCCGCCATTTTCTTTCCGCAGTTTTTCCCGTTTCACACCCTTATTGACGGATGTATTGTATGGGCGGTATTGGGTAAAATGAAAAGTAACCGGATGCGTGTAGCGTTGATCGTATCGGGGTTTGCATTATCGCTTGTAGCCGAACGTTTACTGACGTATCATTTTTTCCACATGACTCAATCGAATCCCGACCATACGATACGCAAGCTTAATCCCTTGCGCTACCGTTTCGTAGACTCCGGAACAATTCAGATTCCCAATGCGACCAAAAAGTATTTCGTGGTAGTCTTTTCTTTCAATGAATGTCTGCCCTGCCGTCAGATGAATCCTTTGGCCGAAGATCTGTGTCTTAAATTTTCGTCAGATAAAATAGCCGTAGTGAAAATAAACCCGCTGAACACTATAGCAGAAATACTAAATGAAGAGAACGGTACTGCATGCCTGAAAACACTGGTGCCGGATGATACAGCAACATTCAATGCCCAAATCCGCAACAAAATAAACGGAATGCCGCTGTTGCTCATCGTCGACAGCGGCGGGCGTATTTTGTATACGCACGACGGCTATGTCTTTCGCGAGCGCGACCTGGTATTCTCAGCCATAGAAAAAATACTTACGCAGTAAAGTTTGCTCCTGTGTTGTCCGCTGCTGCATCTTAACGAATGATTGGCAGTTGTAATACCTGTTTGGTTCAGTTATTGATAAGCAAAAAATAACCAAATCAAATACAGACTTTATGACGAACGCAAGCGAAAAAGGGCATTTGCGGAATGCCACCGCCTTCACCGAACTGGTAGCCATATGCTCTTCCCTGGGCGCATCCTACCGACCTTCCAATCCGCTGCTGGCATTGACAGCACTGGGCAGCCAGAGCAACGCTGCCACCGAATCCGTAAACAGTGTCATGGCCCTGCTGAATGATTACTACAACGCCGTAAACCTGCGGCAATCCGGCTTCGCTGAGCTGGCCACCTTAAGCAGCCGTATACTCAGTTACTTCCGCTCCTGCGGAGCCTCCGAAGAACGCATCAACGACCTGAAAGCGTACCACAAAAAATTGCAGGGCAGCACACGGCGTAAGCCTTCCACCGCAGCTCCGGTTCCTGCAGACAACCCGGAACCCGCTGCACAGCGCGTTATCAGTACTTCGCAGCTTTCTTACGACCAAAAGTCGCAGCATTTCCTGTCTATGATCGACATCCTGATGAAAGAACCCCTGTACAGTCCGCTGGAGGATGAACTTACGGTGGCGCAGCTCAGCGAAAGACACCGGCAGTTGCTCGCTTCCTCTGCCGCAGTACAGACCCAAAAGCGACTGCTGGACAATGCCCGCGCGCTGCGGAATGAATTGCTCTATAATAAAAGCAGTGGTGTGGCAGATGTAGCCAGGGCGATCAAACAATACCTCAGGGCAGCTTTCGGAGAGCAATCTGCAGCCTGGAAACAGGCTGTACGCCTGAGTATCTCCAAACCCCGAACAAAGTAAAGCCCCGGTTGCTCCGTATCCCGACGAGAAGTAAGCGCCTGCACTGTAGCAGGCGCTTTTTATTTGCGTAGTGTTATGCGCGCCAGACAAGTGCTTTGTTACAATGCCGCTCCGTATGTGTTCAACGAGCATGCGCAATACTTCAATGACTATGCGGATTTATTGAATGAGCATCCGCAGTTGTTTAAATGACATCCGCATTTGTTCAATGAGTTTGCGCAACGCTTGGAAGGCTACCCGTAATTGTGCACTTGGCATACGGATTGTTACACTGAGCTTCAGCGATGGTACAACGAGCGTGTGGTCATGTATACTGAGCGTGTGGAGTTATTAAATGAACTTTAATAAATGTGCACGGCAATAGATGTTGTTTATACTCTTCCAACACCGGGCAGCTACAACCCCTGAACCTTTCGATGCATGAACAAAAGCGTTGTTTACACCCTTCAAACTAAAGGCAGCTACAACGGAGGCGATGCGCGTTGCGTTCGAACGAAAGTTGTTTATACCCTTCCAACTAGGGGCAACTACAACCGACCTATTTAAAAGACACCCGCTACCGTGGTTGTTTATACCCTTCAAATTAGAGGCAGCTACAACTAAGTATGGATTTATTAACATGTGCAGGATTGTTGTTTATACCCTTCAAATTAAGGGTAGCTACAACTCCGGTTCTACAATCACTTTCAAGGATTCAGTTGTTTATACCCTTCAAACCAGGGGCAGCTACAACGTTTTTTGTACTGTTCACAAGATTTTACCAGTTGTTTATACCCTTCAAACTAGGGGCAGCTACAACTCACTCCCGAACAGAATGTAATCGTATTGTGTTGTTTATACCCTTCAAACTAGGGGCAGCTACAACTTTTACTGACGCCGAGCATGACTTTTTTTAGTTGTTTATACCCTTCAAACTGGGGGCAGCTACAACCTTGTCGGCATGAATGATATCCAGTTTCCAGTTGTTTATACCCTTCAAACTAGGGGCAGCTACAACCTTATGAATGGATACTGCCGTCGCATGCGGTTGTTTATACCCTTCAAACTAGGGGCAGCTACAACTGGTACGACGGTACAAACTATAACGCTGTTGTTGTTTATACCCTTCAAACTGGGGGCAGCTACAACGTATCGCACAGAGTCCCTGTTCGACATGGCGTTGTTTATACCCTTCAAACTGGGGCAGCTACAACCAAGTACTGTGCGCACTGAAAGATGTGTATGTTGTTTATACCCTTCAAACCAGGGGCAGCTACAACGGTTCGGGCGGAGGTTCGGGACAAGATAAAGTTGTTTATACCCTTCAAACTGGGGGCAGCTACAACCAGGGCTGATTATATTCAATTACACGCAAAGTTGTTTATACCCTTCAAACTGGGGGCATCTACAACGGGATTTTCTCATAGCGCAATCTAAAAGACGTTGTTATACCCTTCAAACCAGGGGCAGCTACAACAGGTTGTCGAAAATAGCAGACCGTCCGTGGGTTGTTTATACCCTTCAAACCAGGGGCAGCTACAACGGTATCGAAATCCGGCATGCCGGTGATATAGTTGTTTATACCCTTCAAACTAGGGGCAGCTACAACTTTTCCGGAACAAGCTACGGTCACTCCTTAGTTGTTTATACCCTTCAAACTGGGGGCAGCTACAACTAACGAACTAAAATCAAACGGATATGTCAAGTTGTTTATACCCTTCAAACTGGGGGCAGCTACAACAGAAAACACTTCCCGAATTGTACAAGCGGTGTTGTTTATACCCTTCAAACTGGGGGCAGCTACAACCTCTTAAAAACAAAATACACTAAGTATGTTGTTGTTTATACCCTTCAAACTGGGGGCAGCTACAACCGGGAATATATTTTATCAATTACTAAACCCGTTGTTTATACCCTTCAAACTGGGGGCAGCTACAACCGACTGTCTTATGTATGCGATGTGGAATCTGTTGTTTATACCCTTCAAACTGGGGGCAGCTACAACGTTTCCCGGATGGACTACCGGCAAGCCAGCGTTGTTTATACCCTTCAAACTGGGGGCAGCTACAACATCCTTCGCCCGGAAATATTGAGCGCATCAGTTGTTTATACCCTTCAAACTGGGGGCAGCTACAACTGTGTCGAAGTTGCCACCGTGGAAAAAATAGTTGTTTATACCCTTCAAACTGGGGGCAGCTACAACTCATGCAGCTTAGGTCCGAGTCTAGCCGCGGTTGTTTATACCCTTCAAACTGGGGGCAGCTACAACACGTTTTGGTGTAAGCCAGCTTTATCGCTGGGTTCCGTGTGTTTCTCGCATTTTAGAACGAACTAAATTGGAGACACGGCAAGTTTTTTCCTTTTTTTTACGCTTGCCTCTGCAGTTTCATGGCTACAGCAAACGTATTGAAAATACGCACAACCATTTTTTCTCTGTAAAAATTTGCGGCAGAGGTTAGTAAAGGAAGACAAATCAAAAACGCGATAATCAGGGTCATACATTTGTTGAATTGATAATGAAAAATAACACCGACCAGTAAGAGCACTAACCACAATGTGAGCAGTAATGCCAGATTGCGCAGGAAAAAATAGATACTCTGGAAGCTTTTCGCGGGAGTTATTTTGTCCGCGAACTCGAGATAATGATATGCGTAGTCAAACAGTTGACCGCCATTAAGGCGTTCTTCGTTGAATTGGTTGTCAATTTGGGCAAAAACTGCTTTAATGTTTTCCGGGTTTTTGGTAACAATGATATCTACCGGTGACATAATTATTTTTTTGTACCATTTTTTGTTGCTTAGCGAAAAGCTGATACGGTGGAGCAGCAGTCCCAAACACAAAGCAACAATAGTAAATACCAAACCGTCTGCAAATTCTCCAATACTTGTAAAAAGTTGCAGGCTTTCCGGCACTAATTGCAGCGCAATGTAAGTGCCTGCTACTCCGGGCAGGAAGTAGGAGAGAAATTCGTAGATAGATAGCTTGTCCATCGCTTCTTAATTTAAAGTTGTTGTATAATCGACTTTATCGTTCTTTCATAGGCATCTGCAATCTGCAGTGCAAATTTCTCGCTTTCTACAAATCTGATCCTTTTTTCCATTGTTTGTTTCTGTGGAAATTGGTTATGGCTAAACGTATTTCGTGTCATAAGGAGAAAGTCACGATCGTCGGTATTGATCTTATTTTCAGATAAAAGCCATTCCAGATAGTGTTTATGCTGGATATGGTTTTTGCCGGACTTCTGAAGGCTGCTTGTACTGTTTAGGAAATCATTTTTGTGTCTTGTAATGATGGCCTTTTCCAGTTCGAATATTGATCCGAAAACAATATCTCTGCCTTTGTTATAGGCTCCCAGTTCCAGTTTGAGCTTCGTGAGCGGGATCACTGATTCCGGGAAATATTCAAACAGTTCGGGTAGTCGCTTATCGTGGAGATATTTTTTTAGTACGCTGTAATCTTTTCTCTTGCGCTCCTCCGTTATCATTTTAACGATACTCGTCCGTTCATTTATGTTTTTTGTGCCGTCGGGAGAAAAATAGAGCTTGCCTTCGATAGATTGCTTTATGGTTTCTGTTTGATGCAACAGTCTACCAATGTCGCGCAAGCGGCAATTCGGCACATGACTCATTTTTTCAAACATCAGGAGCATCAGCATATCCTCCTCCTGTATCAACCGTATTTCTCTTTCGGTGATCTTGATACGCAAGGCTGCTTTTTTCCGGACATCAATCACTGTTAAGTTTTGCTTTGGCTTCTGCTCTCTTTTAAGGCGGGCTGTTTTGTTTTTGATAATGGCGGACACAGTTGTTTCCGGTAGGTAATCTTCAAATTTTTCTTTGGTATTGACCTGAAAATTCAAGGTGATATCTTCAAATTCGTAGGCTCTTACGGCAGCATAAAAAGATTGTGTCTCATCTTGTCTTGTGTGTTTCCACCAAAGTCTGAATAGTTTGCTGTAATTATCTTTAGAGTCAAATGAGATACCGCTTGCCGACAAGGATTTTTGTAATGCCACTTGCAGAGCGTCGTCAAACAGGTTTGTGGGTAGGTCTATTGGTTTCTTTCTATCTGTTTTCTCTTTCCCTTCCATAATATACCGAAACCATTCACTTAACTGATGTTCCGGTCGTGCAAGGCGATTGATAGACACAGGAAGTTCACTTAAGTTATCCGGAAGTCCGACACGCGTCATCTTTTTCCGCTTTTTCTCGTCAAACTTTGAAATATAAAATTGTGTTTGCATCCAGGAAACATCTTTTTCTGTTTTTTTCTGTCCAACCAAGATCATTTTTTTGCCTTTTTCTTCAAGGTAATTCTGGTACAGTTCTTTGGTATACCGAACATCCTGAAAGCGTACTTTATGCAAAAAGGGATGGCCTCCTTTGTCATAAAGTTTCAGATCGTCTTCGAGTATTTGTCTAAGCAGAGCTTTCTTTTCCTGGTCTGCATATAGTGCGATACATTCCTGTATTTTATCATAATAGAAGGAAGTGATTTTTTTCTTCTTCTCCGGATCAATGATCATATCCACAATGTCCTTGGCCACAAATGTTGCCATTTCCCCTATTTTAGGAATCTTTCCTTCGCCGGTTTCCTCTTGTTTTTTTAAGGCATGTAATCTGTCTTTACAGTCTTTTTTCATGAGTTTAATCCTGTCGGAAACCGCTCTCTCTGTGTCTACATTTTGTATATTCAGCCAATACGCCAATATTCTTTCAGGGATTTGCTTATCATTAAGCCCCTCCTCTTGTAGGAGGTCGTTGAGTGCTTTTTTTCTGGCCCTGAGCTCTTCCAGCATTACGGGATTGTACGCCGCATGGTCTTCACCTGTTCTCTTTTTTCCCTCGCTTCGCTTGTAAAACACACTCAAATGTTTAAGCTTCGACTTTATAGATTCTATAAACTTCCAATTTAATATTTTGGAGTTACTGATGGTTAGGAACTCCTCAATGATCGTTTCTGCTTTTCCTCTATGTAACAGATCAAGCAGCAGAATTTTGGGTAATTCGTGAATGCTCAGGAATGCATCAATAACGGGTTGTTTTAATGCACCTTTTACCTGTTTGCCATTTTGGGGATTATAGGTAAATATTGGAAGCTGCTCACTAAGGGAAATACCGATTTTATTATTGTCAAAATTATAGTGCGGAGCAAACTGTCTGAATTTTAAATTTTGGGTTGATTTATTAATGGAACCCAATACGGTATTTTCTTCCTGCAGATCCTGCAGTCGCTTAAATGCTTTTGCGTCCTCTACTACTTCTCTTTCCGTTTCCTGCCCGGCCAATATCTTTGAATATTTGTCTAAAGTAATTTTGCCGAGATCAATCTGGAATCTGATCTTTTTAAAAGTCTCATTTATATCCAGATACTTTAAAGCGAAAAAGCTGAAACGGTTTTCCTGGCGCACTCTTTTGCTGATACTTTGAATATACGCTTCAAAGTCTTCCACAGAATCGGGAACACTGTTTTCAATTATGTTAAGAGCGTTTTGTATTTTGGGATGGAACTGTTCTTGTTCGGTTTCGGTAATTACATGGTACAGTTCTTTAGGACACTTACTCAATTCATTGATAAGATCTAATGAGAAAGCCTGCTTGATATTATCGCTTACAAATTTGTCATTAGGCAGTCGTAAGCAATACGCCATGAGCGCTTCTCTTTTGGCCAAAAAGGAATTTTTCTGGGTTCCTTTCAAACCAACAACTTTTCCTATGAATTGAAACGCGTTTTCCCTGTCGAGAAATAATGCAATAAGGAAGACCATGCCATCCTGTGTAATCGTATTGTCTGCATTGACTAATATCGTTTTAGATGCCAATTCGAAATCTTCAGCAGACAACACTTCTTTGAAGCGCTGTTGGGAATATTGGATACCATGGTTAAAGCTTATTTCCAGAAGTTGTTTCAGTTCGGCAGAAACGGTTGTTATTCGGCTTGTCTCGGTTTCCCAGCCATAGTAGTGAGTGTAATTATTTCTGAACTCATTGATAGCTCTGAAAAGGTGACCTAATGCTTTAGAGAACATCTGTATGTTTTTACCTGAGTTTTCTGATTTCCCTTTTTCGGTCCCGGGAAGCGTTTCTGTGTCAAAGATTTTTGAAATGGTTAAGAATCTTCTGGTATAGTCAAAAATCACCCTCTCTTTTTCTTTGAAGGCTTTGGTGTTGTAATTAGTCAGAAAACTGTTGACAATCTTCTCTTCATCATCCAGAACAGCGACTTGCTGATTATTATATTTTATTTCAAACTTTTGTGCGATATGATTGCTGATGTTGTAAATGTTGAGTCTGGCCAGGTTGAGATACGAGCCAAAATATTCGGGGTCATTCGCAAGTGTCTTCTTGTTGTTTTTGTCTTCTTGCTCCTTATTAAAGGGTGTGGTATACTCCATAATGGGAAAATTTTAGGGGTAGTTAAATGAATTTAAGTTCCGAAAGTTATCAATTTTGTATTTTATTCATTATAATAATTTGTCTGCGTTGACTATTGATTGGTCCTCCACCTAAAGCGCAAACGATCTCCCCCAAATTCCCCCCAATTTGCCCTTGTGCTTTGCAGGCCGGAACACTACATTTGTGTTCTTATATTCATTCTATGCATAAAATGCTTCGTCTGTCGGTGCTGGCCCTCTCTGTGTCCGCCGCGGCCAACGCCCAGAAAAAGAACTTCACGATCGCCGAAGCCACCAATGGCATGGGCACAACGCTCGCCCCGAAAGGGCTGCGCCAGACTTCCTGGCAGCCGGAAACCCACAACCTGTTTTTCGTGGCCAACAATGCCTGGGTGCGCACAAATGCCGACAACGGTAAAGTAGATACTTTCCTGCGCCTCAAAACGTTGAACCAGACTATATACGGCAGGGACAGCCTGAAAGCATTCCCGATGCTCAGCTGGCAGGGCAAAGACCGTTTTTACCTGCAATCCGGTAATGAAGTGATCTTCCTGGATGCGGGAATGGAATCCCTGACGAAGAAAACCCTGCAACAGGACGCCGAAAACGTGTTTGTCGCTCCGGAAACCGGCAACATCGCCTATACCGTTGGCAACAACCTGTGGTTCAACAATACGCCCGTTACCGACGATAAAGAACCCAATATCATCAACGGTAAATCCGTGCACCGCGAAGAGTTCGGTATCGACCACGGTATCTTCTTCTCACCCAAAGGCAACCTGCTGGCCTACTACCGTATGGACCAGACCATGGTAGCTGACTACCCGGTGATCGACTGGTCGCAGACGCCCGCCGTAAACCATAATATCAAATACCCGATGGCTGGCAACACCTCCCACCAGGTATCTGTATGGGTCTATAATCCCGAAACAAAAACCAAAGTGCGGATCAAAACCGGCGATCCACTGGATAAATACCTCACCTGTGTGAGCTGGAGCCCGGATGAACGCTACATCTTCATCGCCACGCTGAACCGGGAGCAGGATCATCTGCGACTCAGCATGTTCGACGCCATAAGCGGCGATAAGGTCAGCACCCTGTTTGAAGAATCCGACAGCAAATACGTACAGCCGCAGCACAGCCTGCAGTTCCTGCCGGGCAGCAATACCGAATTTGTATGGTGGAGCCAGCGCGATGGCTTCATGCACCTGTACCTCTTCAATACCAAAGGCAAACTGTTGCGCCAGCTGACGAAAGGCAACTGGGTGGTGAACGAACTGCTGGCTTTCAACAAAGCGGAAAAGGAGATCGTTTTCACTGCATCCAAAGAATCTCCGATGGAGAAGAATACTTACGCGGTAAACTGGGAAACAGGCGCTATGCGCCGCGTAGACCGCGAAAAGGGATACCATAACGTCACTGCCTCCGGCGATGGGCATTATGTGCTCGATGTGTACAGCAATGCGACCACACCGCGCGTAAGCCAGTTGCTGCATACCAATGGTAAATGGTCGAAAGAGCTGCTGCGTGCCGACAATACACTGGCGGCCTACAGGCGCCCTGAGGTTCAGGACGTGACGCTGAAAGCCGCCGACGGTACGCCGCTGTACGGAAAGCTGATCCTGCCGGTCTCTTTCGATGCGAAAAAGAAATACCCCGTGATCGTGTACCTGTACAACGGACCCAATGTGCAGCTGCTCCACAACAGCTTCCCTGCAAGCGGTAATCTCTGGTACGAATACATGGCACAGAAAGGCTACGTGGTATTCACGATGGACGGACGCGGCAGCAGCAACCGCGGTCTTAAATTTGAACAGGCTACTTTCGGAAAGCTGGGTACGGTGGAACTGGAAGATCAGCTTCAGGGTGTAAACTACCTGAAATCGCTTCCTTTCGTGGATGCCGACCGTATGGGTATTCACGGATGGAGCTTCGGCGGATTCATGACCACCAGCATGATGCTGCGCAATCCCGATGTATTTAAAGTGGGCGTAGCGGGCGGTCCCGTTATGGATTGGAAAATGTACGAGGTGATGTATACGGAACGCTATATGAATACCCCGCAGGAAAATGCGAAAGGTTATGAAGACGCGAATCTGCTCACCAAAACAAAAAACCTGAAAGGCAAACTGCTGCTGATCCACGGTACAGACGACGATGTGGTGGTCTGGCAGCACTCCGTCAATTTTATCCGCAAATGCGTGGATAACGGCGTTCCGGTCGATTATTTCGTGTATCCGGGTCATCCGCATAATGTACGCGGAAAAGACCGTGTGCACCTGATGCAGAAGATCAGCGACTATTTCGATTTATACCTGAAGCCATAGGCACAACGGAAATTCATCTGTAACTTGCGGGCGGTCTGTTATCAGGCCGCCCGTTTTTTATGACAGCAACTCCTCTTTCGGCAGTGGTGATCACCCGTAACGAAGCAGCCAACATTGCGCGCTGTATCCAGAGTCTCCGGCAGGTGACAGCGGATATCGTGGTGGTGGACAGCGGCTCTACAGACCGTACCCGGGAGATCGCAGAGGAAATGGGCGCGCGTGTTTTTCACCGCGACTGGACGGGCTATGCCGATCAGAAGAATTTCGGTAACGAAAAGGCGCTGCACGATTATATCCTTTCCATCGATGCGGATGAATGCCTGAGCTTCGAGCTGGCGTTCCAGATACAGGAAGCCATGAAGCAGCCGGAAGCGGCTGTGTACGAAATGGACTTTCTTACTTCCTGGGGCGATCATTTCATCCGGCATGGAGGATGGGTGCCCGACCGGCATTGCCGCCTGTTCGATAAGCGAAGGATCCGCTGGGTGAGCGAAGGTGTGCACGAATACCTCGCACTGGACGGGCATATTCCGCAAAAGATTGAAGGGTATGTGTTTCATTACACGGCAGCAAACAAGCAGAGCTACCGCGAGAAAATGAACCGCTATGCACGGGAGTTTGCCGAAGCGCGCAGCAATGCACGGCGATACAGTCCGTTCTGGAAAAAATACACAAGTGCGGGTTTCCGCTTCCTGAGAGACTACGTATTCAAAAGAGGATTTCTCGAGGGACGTGCAGGCTGGGAAATCGCCTGCGAGGAAGCACGCTACACTTGGCTCAAATACCGCTGGAGCGAAAAGCCTTAGTTGGCTTTCCGCTTTTTCCGCAGCTCCTTCAGGCGCTTCCGTTCCTGATTTTCCTTGCTGATATCCGTGTTCCGCAGCTTTGGCTTGAAGTGCATTTCTCCTTTTTCGTCGTCCTTCGCCTGTATATACAGACGGAATCCCTTGCTCTGCGATAATTGGGGATCTTCCGCTATGTCTTTTTTAGAGAAGCGGAACAGCGGTATCTCCAGCAGGATATCCGTGCCGATCCCCAGGCTGTACACGCCCTGTATCTGCATATCGATGAGGTCTGTATTCACCCACATCGGCGGGATATCGATTTCGTTGCCACGGATCGTAAATGTATTGTGGATACGTTCGAAGTTCACCTGTTCCAGCCGTTCTTTACGGAACAGCAGCCTGCCCATTTTCAGCAGCGGCCGGAAGTTGACCAGCGCACCGTGCCGGATGTCAAAAGTGGCGGTTCCGCGCAGGCTGCTGCCGACGATAGCGTTCGAATCGTCCAGCTGTCCTTCGAGATGGCTGGTCACATCAATGGTGCCCCTGATATTCTCCGGATGGAACGATTGCTGGCCGAAATTGTCGAATGCGTATAATAGTTTGCCGATAGAGGTGTGCTCCACCTTCGCGTTTATCGAAAAGTCGGGCCGGCGTGCATCTGTGTTGTGCAGCGCGCCGCTCATCGAAAGGTTTCCGTCCGCATGTTCCAGCGAAGCATTGCGCAGTTCAATCCCGTTCGACAGCAGCAGCAGATCGCCCTTGATATTACGGGCATCGAAGCGCTTAAAGGTTACTTTGTCCACCGCAACGGTAAGGCGGGTGCGCGACAGGTCGAGCGCCTCGTCCAGAAAATCGGGAGAGTTGCCGTTACCGCTGCTTTTCTTCGGCCGGCGTACCGCCTGCGGTCTGCTTTGCAGGAAGCTCTGGAACTCGTTCAGGTCGATATGTTTACTGCGTACCTGCGCTTCGATCAGGATGTTTTCCGGGTGTTCGCGGTACAGCGAGAGGAAGTCGCGCGAATAGGCTGCAATGAACACTTGGCTGCGTTCCGTGTTCAGTTCGCTTTCCACTACCTTGATATCATTGTTCAGCACCTGCAGGCGCACATTGCATTTATGGAAATGCAGGTTACGCGGACGGTAGGTCATTTCTATCTGGCGCAGATCCACGAAGGCAGAAATGTTCAGCGGGTATTTAGCATCTTTTTTCATGCCGCCTTCATAATGCAGGTCAATCTGTGCATTGCCCTCCCCGAAGATGAAGCTTTCGCGCCCGAACACGTTGTTCAGTTTCTTCACCGGGAACGAAGAACGCACATGCGTTTTTATCTTGGAGGATTTCAGGTTCACGACTGTTGTGGTATCGGCCGTCAGCGGGATGCCCGCAAATTGTGCCTTCAGTTTGGTGAGCTTCAGGAAAGAATATTCATCGCCGTACAGGCTGTCTTTTTTGCTGCCGTTCACATAGCTGAGGTGGAACGACAGCGAATCGAACTTGCCGAATTTCGAATCAAGTGTATTGTTGATAAAATCCGCGGAGAGCGCCACGAGTGGAATGCGCTGATCTTTCAGGCGTCCCTCGATATGCATTTTAAAGCTTACGGGCCGCTCGAAAATAAAGCCTTTGAGCGAGTTGTACACCGTAGGCGGAACCCAGCTCAGTCCGGTCCGGTAGTTGACATTCTTCCCTTCAATGTCCGTCGAAAACCAGTTGTCTGCCTTTGCTGTAAAGAAATCTCCGTTCATGCGCAGGCGCTGGTCGCCGATCACAAACTCCTGGTTTTTCACCTGCAGCAAATTCCGTTTCGGATTGAACGTGAACGCGAGTTCGAACGTAATATTCTGATCTTTGAAATAAGAGCCTTTATCCGTATTGAACGCAAACGACTTTACCTGCACCTTTGCCTGCGTCTGGAAATGGAACACCTGGTCGATACTGTGGATGCGACCGTTCAGCTCCGGTATGCGGAAATCGAAATACTTTTTATATGGCGCATTGCGGAAGGTAAAATGGAAGTTCTGCAGTGTCATCACATTCACATCGAAGGAAGCTTTACCTTTCTTTTTCTTCTTTACTTTTTTACGCTGGAAGATGCTTTTGTTCGACGAACTGTCCGCCGCCACAAAGAGGTTCATTGTTCCGTCCTGCAGCAGCAGCTTGTCCACAGCCACATTCCCCTTCAGCAGAGGCCAGAAAGCCAGTTTGAGGTACAGGTGTTTTACATTCAGGAAATCGGTGTGGTGTTTCGGCCATAAGGTATCGCGTATCACTACGTCATGCAGGCCCAGGCTGATGCTCGGGAACTGTTTCCAGACATCCGGCTCAATAGCGCCGATCTGCAATGTACCATTGTAATTGTTGCTGAATTCCTGCTGGACAAACAGCCGTATCTGTTCTTTATTTCTTGCTATATACCAGTACGCAGCGCTGAGCCCGATCAGAAGAAGGGCAACGATGATACCGGCAGTCCATAAAGTTATTTTGAGTGCCTTTTTCAAACGGGTAGTAAATAAGTAGGTAGATAAATATTGGTCATACCAAGGTATGGCAAAAAGAATACTTTATATAGTACGGTTATCTTAAACTTTTTTTAGTGACGAATAATGTGGAAAATTGCATTTCCATTCTATGAACAACCATACCCGTGCTTACCTGTCTTATGCCGCCATCTGTCTTATCTGGGGCACCACCTACCTTGCGATAAGAGTGGCGGTGCTGCATTATCCGCCTTTCCTGATGGCAGGTTGCCGCCAGGTGATTGCGGGTGTGCTCACGATGGTGATTGCGCTTGCGGTGAACCGGCAACGGGATCTGAGCTGGTCTAATATACTGCAGCAGGCACTCATCGGGTTCCTGCTGATCACAGCCGGTAACGGACTCGTCACCTGGTCGGAGCAGTATATACAGAGTGGGGTGGCGGCGCTGATCTGTTCCACGATGCCCATCAGCTCGGTGCTCATCAATATCATCCGGGGTAAGGAAAAACTGAATAAGTGGATCGTTGCGGGTATGCTGCTCGGGTTCAGTGGTGTGGCGCTGATCTTCAAAGACAATCTTTCTGCGGCCGGCAGCGGGCATCCACTGTATGGCTGGGCCATCGCGGGACTGTTTGCGGCCACGGTAGCCTGGGCTTACGGGAGTCTGCTCAACAAAAGCGAGCGCCCGAAGGTGAACAGTTTTTTTGATGCGGGATTACAGGTGACGCTTGGTGGCGCCCTGATGCTTTTCATCAGTCCGTTTGCCGACGATTACAGCGGGATTGTGTGGTGGAATCCGGAAGGATTTGCTGCATTTGCGTACCTCGTGGTTTTCGGTTCGCTCGTAGCGTACAGCGCTTATATCTATGCTTTAAAGCACCTGCCTGTGGGTTTCGTAATGTCTTACGCATACATCAATCCGCTGGTGGCCGTTCTGCTTGGTGCGGCGGTGCTCAACGAACCGCTGAACCTGTTCACCGTATTCGCCATGGCATTGATCATCACCGGTATTGTCGTGATCCGCAATGGCTACCGCAAGCGGTCCTGATCCTGTTACATGCTGTTCTGCGAAAAGCGATTGTTTCTGCGGTATAGCCATTCCGTGTATGCGATGGTTATGTGAAGCAATTGTGAACTTATTAGTGATATAACAGCTGTAAAATGCCCCGGAAATGAGCCCGGTTTATACTTTAATCATGCTGTCCTTACAACATCTTCAACTGCTGTGTTTTTCCGGGAATATGCGTTTACATTCGTAGTGCACCCGAACAAAAATTGAAATGTTATGAAGAACTGTCCCTTATCCGCATTGCGCGATGTGCATATGTTGCTCTCGCGCCTCTCGCATCATGTGAGGTTAGAAACCATCGAACAGCAGTACGAGAAATGCCGCAATCTGTTGTCAGAACTTCGCCGACGTTACCCTGAAAGTGAGTCTGTTTTCAATAATGCATTTTCAGAGGTGCGCGGATCTCTTGAAGCCCGTGACGCTGCCACTGCGCAATTGTTACTGCTGCGAGACATTGACCAGATACGAACTTCGGTGACACAGCCGATCTAGAAGAATTTTGACGCTTAAGAAGGATGAATGCTAAAGGCGATCCCCCGGAAGGAGGGTCGCTTTTTGTTTTCCGTTAATTGCCGAAATGGAAGGTCGCAGCAGAAGTCGAATACTTTTCCCGTTTTGTGGGCCGTCCCGATCGTAAAGACCATGGGCTATTCAGGCTAATCTGTAAATATCCGCAAATAGCGGCACATCTGCCGGCAGGGGCATTTTTCCGGGGAAAAGCAGGGGCGGATAAAGCAAAAAAAAAGCGACAACCAGGTGGTTGTCGCTTTACTGTTAGTAGTCCGACCAGGGTTCGAACCTAGAATGACAGAATCAAAATCTGTAGTGTTACCATTACACCATCGGACTAACAGGGCTGCAAAGTTAATCAGCGATTTGAAATCTCCAAAAATATTTTTAAAAAATTTCGGGAAGTCCCGGCAGGACTGCCTCTTAGCTGTTTTGCGAGCGCAATATTACAACAAAATCTGCGTTCTTGCTGTATTAATTTTGCAGGCTTTATATTCGCAACAATTTATCCGGACCAATACCCCTCGTGAAGAAAGTATCCATCATTATCGTCAACTACAATGTGCAGTATTTTATCGAGCTGTGCCTGCATTCTGTGATGCGTGCCTGCGCCGGTACAGATGCCGAGGTGATCGTGGTGGACAACCATTCGTCCGACGACAGCTGTGCGCTCATCAGGCGCGAGTTTCCGTCGGTGGTGCTGATCGAAAACAAAGAAAATACCGGTTTTTCCAAAGCCAACAACCAGGGCGTGGAGATCGCAAAAGGGGAGTATATCCTGTTCCTGAATCCGGATACGGTGATGCCTGAAGATTTTCTGCGCAAGACGATCGCTTATATGGATGCGCACCCCAAAGCCGGTGCACTGGGTCCGCGGCTTATCGACGGCAAAGGCAGTTTTGCCCCGGACGGCAAGAAATCTTTCCCCACCTTGTCCGTTGCGCTGTTCAAGAGTTCCGGACTCAATAAAGTGTTCCCGCGCTCTCCGTATTTCAATAAGTACTATGCGGTGCATGTAGGCGAATTCGAACAGGCTCCGGTTGAAGTACTGTCGGGTTGCTGCATGCTCGTACGCAGCAGCCTGTTCCCCGGTATCGGCAAGGCTTTTGATGAGGATTATTTCATGTATTGCGAAGATGTGGACCTGTCGTACCGTATAGCGCAATCCGGACACGAGAATATGTATTTCCCGGATGCCACGCTTATCCATTACAAAGGCGAGAGCACGAAGAAAGCCACGCTGTCTTACATACGTGTGTTCAACGAAGCACTGTCCACCTTTGTGCGCAAGCATTATTCCAAGACCAATGCAACCCTGTTCATCCTGCTCATCAATGTGGGCATTGCGATGCGGGCCGTATGGTCTTTTCTGAAAGTATTCTTCCGCCTGTTCAAAACACCCATATTCGATGCGCTGGCTTTGCTGGGCGTATTGCTGCTGATGAACAATCTCTGGGTGGAAGGCGTGAAGCACCTGAAGCCGATCGGGAATGCCACGCTGTACGCCACTTTCCCGGTGTACATCCTGCTGTGGACTCTGAGCATTTACCTGAACGGCGGATACGATCAGCCTTACCGCGCGCTGCGCGTGGTGCGCGGCATGCTCATCGGTACCATCATTATCCTGGCGTACTTCGGTATCCTTTCCGCCGAGTTCCGTTATTCGCGTGCGGTGATCCTGTTCTCGGGGGCTATCGGCGCGCTGGCTATTGTAGGGCTGCGGGAGCTGCTGCACTGGACGGGTATCTCCCGCATCGTGCGGTACAACCAGGTGCCCAAGCGGGCAGTGATAGTAGCCACAGAGGCGCATTTCCGCGAAACGGCTGAACTGCTGGAGCAGGTGCATTATGCGCCCGATATTGTAGGCCGCATCAGCATCGGTACTGCAGACGGACAGGCGCTTGGTAACATCTCCGAAATGAAAGCGCTGCTGCATACGCTCAGCATCAATGAAGTGGTGTTCTGCGTGAACGGACTGCAATACCAGACCATCCTGCAGCAGATGCAGGACTGCGGCGATGCATACGACTACAAGATACATATACCCGGCAGCCGGAGCTTTGTAGGCAGCAATTCCAGTCATACCGCCGGCGACCTGTACACGGCCGATAAGCGCTATAATATTGCCACTTTTGTTTCGGCACGGAATAAGCGTGTGTTTGACATGCTTGCGTCTTTATGCCTGCTGTTGCTGTACCCGGTGCTGTTGTTCCGTGTGCACGAACCTGGAGGATTACTGTCGAATATATTTTCGGTATTGCTGGGCCGGAAAGCCTGGGTAGGGTATAGCCGGGAGCTGGGTTTGCCGCAGGTGAAACCGTACGTGTTACCTCCTTATGCGCTACAGCATGGTTATGAGCCGGGTGGGGAAGTAGTGCAGCTGGCGGCTACGGAATATGCCGAGCATTATGTGGTGGGACTGGACTTTTCGCTGTTGCTGAAAAATCTGAAGTTTTTGGGTAAAAAAAGCGCATAAAAATTTTGCCGGAAAAGAAAGTTTTCTATCTTTGCAATCCCAAACGGGAAAACACTCTTCCTTAGCTCAGTTGGTTAGAGCATCTGACTGTTAATCAGAGGGTCGCTGGTTCAAGTCCAGCAGGGAGAGCAGCCAAAAGCCTTACAGAAATGTGAGGCTTTTTTTTGTTGTAAGGTTTTTAGCTCAGTTG
>NZ_BAABEZ010000002.1:0-288010 GCF_039540495.1 Rurimicrobium arvi
GGTACTGCACAACAATGCGGGAGAGTAGGTAGCTGCCATATTTATTACAAGCGTCTCAGAGCAATCTGAGACGCTTTTTTTTGCGCTTACCCTACTGTAAAACTGAAATCAAAGCAGTATTGAATGACAACTTTGTTCAGATGCGGACAGGTAAAATGCATTAAATTACACACATGCTACGAACGCGGTCTGTTTATTTTTCAATTATAACACTGATACAGGTAATTGCATGCTCTTCCCCTCAGTCTGCTAACAGGGAGACTGAACCGGAGCAAATGACTGTGCTGGTAAAAGCCATTGACAGTATTGGCAGCAATATGAAGCTGGCGCTTTATGCAACAGAACTGGAAACGGGCGAATCAATTTCTGTAAATGGCGATACGGCAATGCCCATGCAGAGTACGTTTAAGTTCCCGCTTGCATTGGCTGTACTCCATCAGTGTGAAGTTCAGAATATAAGGCTTGATACATCAATTCAGATATAC
The DNA here is from genome assembly GCF_039540495.1 of Rurimicrobium arvi. Classification (NCBI taxonomy): domain Bacteria; kingdom Pseudomonadati; phylum Bacteroidota; class Chitinophagia; order Chitinophagales; family Chitinophagaceae; genus Rurimicrobium; species Rurimicrobium arvi. The sequence goes on from NZ_BAABEZ010000002.1 coordinate 486, forward strand.
GCGACAGATCTCATAGAAAATACCTGGAGTCCTATGAGGGACAGTCTGGGTACAAAATCCTTCAGACTGCCGCTGAAAGACCTTCTGTATTTTGTTACCGCATGCTCCGACAACATTGCCTGTGACGTACTTTTCCGGTTCTGCGGTGGACCAGATCAGGTAGATTCCTTTATAGCAGAAAAAGGCTTCCCGGATATTGAAATCAGGAACACGGAAGCCGAGTTGCATGAAGTCTGGCAACGACAATACAAAAACAGTACATCTCCTCATGCAATGTCAGAGTTATTGCTCGCATTTTATAAAAATAAAGTTGTCAATAAGGAACATACGGATTATCTACTGGACCTGATGCTACATAACAAAACGGGAGATGCACGTATTCGTGCCGGCGTACCGGAAGGTACCCCGGTAGCTGACAAAACCGGAACCTGCTATCCCGACAACGGTCCCGGAACGGTTAACGATATTGCTATCGTTACATTGCCAAATGGAAACCACCTTGCATTAAGCGTATATATAACGGATGCCCATGTTGATGTTGACCACGGACAGGCGGCTATTGCAAATGCCACCAGGCTGGTGTATCGGTATTTTGCAGGAAAATAATTAATAGGGGTCTACGTCAAAAATTATCTGTACTCCCGACAGTCCTTTCTGACTATGAACAAGATCACGTGCCTTCAACAGGTCGCGTTTGGTTGCTTCCTGCACGTTCGACTGATGCGGAACTTTCAGCCATACCTCCTGCAAATATTGATTGCGTACGCGGGAAATAAGTGCCGGCACAGGACCGCGTACAATCACGGACTCCGAATTTTCAAACTGATTTGCGATTATTCCTCCTGCCCGTATTGCTTTTTCCTCATCATGATGGCGCAGGGTTATCCGGATCATCCTGCAAAAAGGCGGGTATAAAAACTGGCTGCGTTCGTTCAGCTCTGCAGCAACGAAGTCCCGGAGATTGTGGTCTTTAACCCAATGTAATACCGGGTGATTCGTATTAAATGCCTGAATCAGCACTTTGCCGTCACCGTCTTTCCGGCCTGCTCTTCCCGCAACCTGGCTCATCAGCTGAAACCCTCTTTCATTCACACGGAAGTCGGGAAAACTCAAAAGACTGTCAGAACTGATAATCCCAACAAGTGTCACATCCGGGAAATCCAGACCTTTTACCACCATTTGTGTGCCGATCAGAATATCGATCGCGTGGAGCCTGAGTTGCTCCAGCAAGCGTTCAAAATCCAGCTTTCCACGGGTTGTATCGGTATCCATACGTGCCACTCGTGCTTTAGGGAACAGTGTCTGAATTTCTTCTTCCAGCTTTTGTGTGCCGAAAGTACGGGGCTGCATATCGGAGCTCCCGCATTTCTGGCAACGGTATACCACCGGTACTTTTAAGCCGCAATAATGGCAATGTAATTTATTGGTCGGTTTATGATAGGTGAGCGAAACGGCACAATTCACACATTGCGGCACCCATCCGCAACTGCGGCACATCTGAAATGGAACGTATCCTCTTTTGTTCTGAAAAAGAATCACCTGCTTGCGCTTTGTGAGCGTATTTTGTATCGCATCCAACAACTCGGGAGTAAGCAGGCGGACGCCTGCCGCATTTTTTTCATTTAAAGTATGCGCACTCACAATTTGAATAGCAGGCAAAGCAATTCCGGCATATCTCTCGGATAATAATACATGTGCGTATTTACCTTGCTGGGCATTCCACACGCTTTCTACCGAAGGGGTTGCAGAGCCAAGTAATATTCTGGCCTGATACAGTCCGCCAAGATATATCGCAGCATCCCTTGCCTGGAAGCGCGGTGACATATCGTGTTGCTTATAAGAACTATCGTGTTCTTCATCCACAATAATGAGACCGAGAGCGCTAAAAGGAAGCCATAGTGCGGACCTTGTACCCAATACTATTTTATATTCGGCCTTCCGTACCTTTTCCCATATCTCCACGCGTTCATTATGGGAAAACCGGCTGTGATATACACCAAGCTCGTTACCAAAATGCGCGAGCAGACGTTGTACGAGCTGAGTGGTAATTCCTATTTCCGGTAACAGAAAAAGTACCTGCTTGCCGGCTGCAATTTGCTCTTTGATCAGCTCAATATATAGTAATGTTTTGCCCGAGGCGGTAACTCCCTCCAGCAAACAAACATTCTTTTCCGAAAAGGCATGACCGATTTCCCCGAAAGCCCGCTGCTGCGGTTCGGACAATATAACAGATTGCGGTTCCTTCCCCGATTTTAACTGTACACGGTCGATGACTGTTTCCTCAATCAGAAACACGCCTTTATCAACAAGCGGTTTCAATTGTGGGGCTTTCGCTTTGGCCTGTTGCAATAGATCCTCCCTCCGGACGAATCCCTCCTGCCTGCTTAGCGTCAGGAAGGCCATCAACAGATTTTGCTGTACAGGCGCTTTACCTAATTTTTCAAACAGTATATGCAATTGTTCATCATCGCTGAATACATCATTCAGGCGAACGATCTTTTCCTTTTTAGGCCGGTAGGAGGGTTCCAATCCTTCATTCACGTAGACCAGCTCATTTTCGATAAGCGTGTGAATGACTGATGATAACTGTCCCGATCCGACTATCTGCCGCAATTCACTTATAGTGATAGTCTTGCGTAGAATCAATTGCTCGATAGCCCTGTGTGTATAATCATCCCATTGATGCAGATCATGGTCCTGGCGACAGGTCCACTCAAGATGTGTCTCATTAGAGAGTTTGAGATGAGCGGGTAACGCAGCATTCATCACCTCCCCGGGACTCGCCATATAATAGCTGCTGATCCACCGCCAGAAATCAAGCTGCTGCTGATTAACTACCGGATAAGGGTCCAGAATTGCACGTATGGGACGGATACTGTATGCTTCGGGTTTATCGTTGTGCAGCCGCAGCACAATGCCTGCATAAAATTTATTGTCTTTGAGCGCAACCTCTACCCGCATTCCGGGAACAATTTTTTGTTGCATATCCACCGGAACGCCGTAAGTAAGCGTGTTGGCAAAATTGAGCGGCAGGATTACCTCTGCAAACTGAAAATCCTTCTGGTTACCAAATGATAGCATCGCTACTGCAAATTAGGTATTAAAAAGGAGAAGAAAAAAGGTGGTGTTATCCGTTGTTTTTTACGAATGTGTGGTAAGCAAGTACAGCTCTGATCTTTGTATATGAGTAGGAGTCGGGCAAATCCGCTTTCAACTGTGTGGCGCTGGCCATCGGTTGTGCGGTAATTTTCCGGAGCAGCAATGCAAGTTCTTCAGACGAAACAAAGGCGGAGACAGGCATTTCACCTGTACCTACAAAATGAGTGAGATGTCCTTCCACAGTACTTACGGCCATGCTGCGCGTCTCAGCAATTTCCTCAATGCTTTTTCCCGACTGGTACATTTCCAGGCTGATATTGCGGGAGGGAACAGTTTCTTTCACTGAAGTGTCTTCCTCCTGGTGCAGCTGCTCATTGGTATGCTCAAACTGTTTTTTGTCTTTGGCGATGCTTTCGAGCAGATTCGTTACGTTGCCCCCCTTAGCGAGTCCCTGTGCCAGACTGAGTGACTGCTCTATTTCAAAAATTTTCCGCTGCAGCAGGATGTTCACAGCCCTCAGATACTGGAGGTATTTTTTGCTTTTAGGTTTCACCTTGTAAACCGTAATATGCTCCGATAATTCCTGACTCATACGCTGCATCAGCGGAAGGAAATATTGTCCCGCAGATAATGTGCGCTGATACAGGAAGGGGTAGTCGGTGTCTGCGCCGGTATTCAGGATTTGGGATAATTGATTCCGGAATTTTGTTGCAACGTCTTTTTCCTTTTCCAGTTTTTCAAACCAGGCAAGTATGAGCTTACTTGCTGTTTCCTTCTCCGGAATAGCTGATTTATGAACGGTTCGTAACAACTCCTGCACCTGCTCAAATAATTTTTCCAGATCGAAACTTTGCTGTAGCCGCTGACACGCATAACGTTGCTGCTCGCCGGCAAGATGTGCCTGCAGTTCTTCGGTATCGGTAAGCCTGTTGCAGAACTGTACCACGCGTTCATCGGTGATCACTTGTGAGGGCTGTATCCGTGTATGCAATACGAGTCCGTCCAGAGAACGAAGCCTGCTCAGTGCAACATACACCTGTCCGGCAGCAAAGGACTTACCTGCGTCTACAATCGCTTTGTCGAATGTAAGCCCCTGGCTTTTATGAATGGTGATTGCCCAAGCCAGACGTACCGGGAATTGTGTAAATGAACCCAGTTCCTCTTCTTTGACTTCATCTTTATCGCGGTCATACTGGTAGCTGATATTCCGCCAGACTTCTTTCTCCAGCTCTATTTCAATGTTGTTATCCAGCCATACGAATACCTTCCCGTTTTGTATTCTTGATACCGTTACAATCTTACCGTTATAATACCTACGGTTTTCCCCTTTGTCATTTTTTACAAACATTACCTGTGCACCTTCTTTAAGCATCATCTGCTTGTCTACAGGTACGTTTCGCTCATTAAAATCCCCTCTGACCGCAGCGTCAAAATAATGCGGATGTGCATCGAGCTTTTCCAGTTCCGATTTGTTGATCAGGTCTGCCTGTGCATTGTGTGAAGTAAGCAGGATATAACCCGGTTCCGGAGTGAAATTGGGAAGATAATGCTCCTCCAGGATATCCATGTCCGGCTTCGTGGTTTGATTGTTGCGGATGTTATTGAGTACCCGGATAAATGTATTGTCGCTCTGGCGGAACACTTTCTTCAACTCGATGGAGAGCAGCGGAATCTGTTGCACACATTGCGCATCAAAAAAGAAAGCACTTCGGTAATAACTACTCATCAATTGCCATTCCTCGCGCGTGACCACCGGAGGCAGCTGGTATAAATCGCCTATAAATACGATCTGCACACCGCCGAAAGGGATCTGGTCTTTTTCACGTATGTGTCTCAGAACAGCATCGATTGCATCCAGCATATCTGCCCGCAGCATAGACACCTCATCTATGATCAGGAGTTCCAGTTCTTTGATCGTTTCACGCTTGTCAGATCGTATACGCAGGTTTTTCAGCAGAGAATGACGGTTGTTGATCTCCATACCGCCACTGCCCCAGTCCGGACGGTAATCAGCAATGTACGTTCCGAAAGGCAACTGAAAGAAAGAATGGATAGTTGCTCCGCCGGCATTCATGGCCGCCACACCCGTCGGTGCTACGACTGCCATTTTTTTGGGACAGTTTTCGCGGATATATTTCAGGAAAGTTGTCTTACCCGTACCAGCTTTTCCCGTTACGAACAAAGACCGGTCGGTCTGGGTAACGTATTGTGCCGCTATGGAAAAGTCTGAATGGATGACCGGATTAAAAGACATGCCGCAAATTACCAAAACCCTTCGGACCCACCTATTCCTGTATCCAATTAAATGCTTAATCAGGATGCAATACGTACCACAACGTAGCCCACAATGATCAGCAGCAGGATCACAATAACGGCAATCCAGTTCCAGTAATCCGAGGAAATACTGCGTGTCCGTTTTCTGTCTTTCAGCAATTCCGTATGCAGTTTCTGCTGCAGCAGTCGTGTGCTGCGCAATGCTTCGCTGCTCTGCAACAGTTTTAGTCCTTCCAGTGCATCTGCTTCGGGAGCGTCTTCACTGATCAGCTCCTCGATCTGCCGCTGTCTTTCTCTTGGAAGCGAACCTTGCAGATAGGCCAGCATTTCTTCTTCAGAAATTTCTGGCACCTTGCCTATTATGTTTTCAGGCTTTTTCATGACCGGCTCTGCTCCATTTTTTGCATTAATATTTTCAGGTTGCGTTTCCCGTTCTGGACGTAGCTTTTCACCTGTTCGAAGCTAAAGTTAGTACGTTCCATTATTTCTTTGTAGCTGCGTTCTTCCATGTAGAACATGCGGATGCAGGTTTGCTGCTCCGGATTGAGCAATTGCAGCGCGGTATGCATATGTTCCCATTGTTGTTCTCGGAGCTTCCAGTCTTCAGGAGAATTATTTTCCGGTGAAGGCACATACTCCAGACCATCATCTGTTATAAACCTTTCAGGAGAACGAAGCACACCAAAACAATGATTACGCATCAGGATGTACAGCCATCCTTTGAAATTCTGGATCGGTTCTTTCGGAAAAGCGGTGATCGTTTTGATAAATACCTGCTGCACGGCATCTTCAGCAGCATGTTTATCCTTCAGGTATTTCATCGCGATACCCAGTAACAAAAGTGTATGCCTTTCCAGCAGTAATCCCAGCCAGCGATTATCGCCTGTCTGCCGGAAAGACAGGATCAGTTCGTCATCGCTTTTATGGTTATCCTGCTTGTTCAAGGAGATAAGGCGTTGTTGCTTTTTTCAGACACAGTTTATGGCGTTTTCCATAAAGCATCTAATCATTATTGTGCTTGGACAGGGGCATCAGGATGGTAAACGTAGTTCCTTTACCCAGTGCACTTTCCAGCTTTATGTGGCCATTCATCGCCTCCACCATATTCTTTACGTAACTTAATCCGAGACCAAACCCTTTTACATTGTGAAGATTGCCGGTATGTGCACGGTAGAATTTTTCAAACGCACGACTCGCGGTCTCGCGGCTCATCCCGATCCCGTTATCTTTTATTTTGATGGACAGCATGCCGTTGACCACCTGTGTGGTGATATGGATCACAGGAGCGTCTTTGGAATATTTTATCGCGTTATCGAGCAGGTTGAAAATAATGTTCGAGAAATGCATTTCGTCTACATCCACGAAAGATTTTCCTGCCATCAGGTTCAGGTGCAGTTCGCCTGATTTTTCCTGTATCTGCAGAGAAAGGTTTTTAGCTACCTTGTCTATAGCAGCATGCGCATCGAGGCTTTGAACACTGAGATTCAGATCCTCCTGTTTCTCAAGTTTGGCAGCCTGAAGAATGGTTTCCACCTGTTTGTGCATCCTGCGGTTCTCTTCTTTGATCATACCACCGTAGTACCTGATCTTTTCCGGATCGTGGATCACTTTCTCATTGTTCAGTGCATCTACCGCTAAGGATATCGTTGCGAGTGGTGTTTTCAGCTCGTGCGTCATGTTGTTGATGAAGTCGGATTTGATTTCCGAAATGTTTTTTTGCCGCAGCATAGTGCGTATGGTAAGTGCAAAAGCGGAGATAATGATAATAGTAAAGAAGATCGACGCTATGATCATAGACGCCATCTGGCGGGTGATATAATTCTGGGGCTCCTTTACATAAAGGAAAAAAGTTTCTGTTTGCGGACTCATCGGCGGACTCAGGCGTATATCCACGCTTTCTGCAAACATCGAGCTTTCAAACCCCTTACTGGCGCTGATCGGATTGTTATAGAGATTCGTCACACAATATTCGAAGGGCTGTTTGATACCCTGATTTTTCATGGCGCGCACGATGATCATATTCATTTCTTCAGGAGAAATGGCCTGTGCGGTAAATTTGGTGATCAGCAGGTATTCTTTATTAGCCTCGTCCAGTTGCTCCGGATTATACCCTTCCGCATTGATGAAGGAATTGTAACAAAGAGAGCGGACGCCCAACACTGTCTTTTCAAGATCCCGCAGGTATTCTTCACTTTTTACGATGCGGGCATTCTTGATCCACGAAAGTTGAATATACAGGATGCCCAATACCGAAAAGGTAATAAGCGCAATAATTAAGGGGTATACTTTCTTCATTGGCATGCCGCGAAGATAAGCGTTGCCTTTACGAAAAGATTCGTTTAACGTAATTTTCGGTAATGTGTACGGCTTACTGTATGGATTCCAGTATTTTGTAGAAGCGGTAGCAGTCTTCAAAATTATTGTACATCGGCACCGGCGCGATGCGGATCACATTCGGTTCACGCCAGTCGGCTATCACGCCGTTTTCAGTAAGCGCTTCAAATACTTCCCGGCCACGCTCATCAAACAGGAGGGATAGTTGCGCTCCTCTGCGTGCCGGATCCGGGGGAGTAATAATCGTAAAAGAAAGGTGTTGTATTTCGCGGAGCAGGAATTCCATGTATGCCGTCAGGCGAATGCTTTTTTCACGGAGAGCAGCAATCGTGGCTTTATCGAACAGATCCAGGGATGCGCGGTGCGCCACCATATTAAATACGGGTGCATTGCTCATTTGCCAGCTGGCCGCACCTTTAGCAGGCATGAATCCCTTTTTCATCTGAAACCTTGTTTTTTCTTCATTGCCCCACCAGCCGGCCAGTCGGAACGTTTCGGGATTGTTACCGTGGCGTTCATGGACGAAAGCTCCTGCTACTGCTCCGGGGCCGGAGTTGAGGTATTTATAGGAACACCAGCATGCGAAGTCCACATCCCAGTCGTGTAGCGACAAAGGCACATTACCTACAGCGTGGGCCAGGTCGAATCCGCAATAAGCGCCTGCCTTGTGCGCTGCTGCTGTGATGGCCTGCATGTCGAACAACTGGCCTGTGTAGTAATTCACTCCTCCGAACAATACCAATGCAAGTTCCGTACCGGCAGCTTCAATTGCGCTGATAATATCTTCTTCCTCGATAATGTGGGCTCCTTCGCGGGGGCTGATTTCGATAATTGCGTCATTAGGATCGAATCCGTACATACGCGCCTGAGTATCAATAGCATATTGATCGCTCGGGAATGCGCCTGCTTCCATAATGATTTTATAACGACCGTTCTGCGGCCGGTAAAAGCTCATCATAAGCAGATGCAGATTTACCGTAAGCGTGTTCATGGCAACCACCTCATCAGGCTGGGCACCAACAATGCGGGAAAGCGGGCCGGAAAACTGCTGATGATACGAAAACCAGGGACTTCTGGCCTGAAAATGACCCTCGACACCATATTTGCCCCAATCCTCCAGCTCTGCATCCATCAGAAATTTTACACCCGACGACTGCAACCCAAGCGAATTTCCACAGAAATAAACCGTATTCACGCCGTTGTGCTGCGGAAAAAGAAAGCGCTCACGAAACGGGTGGAGAATATCCAATTGATCCTGAGTATGTGCAAATTCAAAGCTGGTATTAAAAGCAGTCATTTAGTGCATAATTATAAGTCCGCGGCAAAAGTAACCACAAATTGTATTTTTTCTTTCAGCTGAAAGCGCTGCATTACCGCAAATTAATATTTCGGGCTATGCGCTGCATTCCGTGCGATCAATTGGCAAATTAAATATTTGTTGTATCTTACACTTTCGTGTATTTCTTCGAACCTATCCCTATCGCTGAAATACCCCCATTTTAACATTTAATAATGAGTCTCATGAAAACATTTACAAAGATTCTTTGTTTTCTATCGCTGTTTTTATCTGTAGCACTTGTCTCGAATGCGCAGGTGGCAGATTTCACTGCTGATAAAACCGCCGGTTGTGATCCGCTGGTCGTCACATTCACCAATAAAAGTTCAGGCGCTACAAGTTATTCCTGGGATTTTGGTGATTTTACTTCTTCAACGCTCAAAGATCCCTCTAAAGTATTTTCGGGTACCGGAACTTATACGGTTAAGCTCACTGCTAAAAACAGCACCGGGGGAACCTCTGTGAAAACGATGGTCATTACCGTTTATCCGAATCCTACGGTAAGCTACACCGCTTCTCCCTTATCGGCGTGCCCCTGTTCCGAAATCACATTCACGAATACTTCGGTTGCAAATGCACCCGGAGCCTATACTTCCGTATGGTCTTTCGGAGACGGCGGTATCGATACCAAAAATAGCAGTGCCCATACTTATTGTACGCCGGGTAAATATAATGTCGCATTGAAAGTGACCAACAGTTACGGTTGCGTATCGTCGCGTATCGATACAAATAAAATAACGATAAACGAAAAGCCTGTTGCAGGATTCACCGCTTCCAAAACGAACCTTTGTAAATTCCCTGATTCGGTTACTTTTTCAATCACCGTTACTTCCGGGAAAGCACCTTATTCCTATTCATGGGATTTTGGTACTGCCGGCACATCTTCGTCTTCCTCTCCGAAAATCGGTTATGGCGCAGTTGGTTCTTACGATGTTCGCCTGATTGTGACGGACGCGAACGGATGCAAGGATACCGTTTTAAAGAAAGATTATATCCTTGTAGATTCCATGCACTCCGACTTCAAAGTGCCTTCCAGCGTCTGCGCAGGTACCGGTCTTGTGCGTTTCGACAATATTTCCAAACCGACTCCTTTATCCACTTCCTGGACCTGGAGCGACGGACCTACCGGCTCGGGGCTGGTAATGCAGCGTGACTTCTGGAAAGGAGGAACATTTACGGTTACCATGATTGACAACTATGGCCCCGGATGTCTGGATACCATGGTAAAAACGTACACCGCTTATCCAAAACCTGTTCCTGTATTTTCTTACTGGCCTATTTATCCCTGTCCGGCACCTGTGGACGTGCATTTTACAAGCCGTTCACGCGGAGCGGACAGTCTGTTCTGGATATTTGGTGACGGAACCACTTCCAAAGTCACCAATCCGGTTCATACCTACACCTGGGACAGTGTATTCACCGTCTGGCTGATTGCGAAATCAGACAAGGGCTGCCTGGATACATTCCGTGTGCGCGACACTACTTTCCCTTATCCGGGAGGTTATGCGACTAATTTTTATAACGAGAAAAACTCCCCGATGATTGTTAGGGTTTTTGATGCGGAGCCGGAAGCAAAAGGTTTTACCAATAATCCCTGTATTCCTGATACTGTTTATTTTTCGGCAAGAATCACTACAAACACCCATCTTCCTTCGGCTCCCGACACTACGTATCCGACTCCCTCCTGTACCGTCATAAAAGGTTACAGCAAACCTTACTGGTATTGTTCCGACTTGTGGAAAATGACTGACCCTTATCCGGATGATTATTTTGACCCTCCGTATCCGGGAATCGCCCCTCCGTTTCTTTACCCTTACACTATAAGAACTTACCGTTGGGATTTCGGAGACGGTAGTCCGATATCAACCGCTGCAGCGCCTGTGCACATTTATCTTACGGAAGGCCGGTTCCGGGTTATCTGTACAATGACCACCGACAGCTGTACGTTTACAGATACAATTTATACTGAAGCAGGTTTCAAACCTGTGGCAAATTTTGTTATCAATCCGGACACGATTTGTAAGGGTGACAGGATAACCGGCACGCGTCTGACCGGTGGTGCTTTGCGGTATATATGGGACTGGGGTGATGGTCACTCAGATGAAGATACCAGCACGGGTGTTTCTCACCGGTATACTGTCTCAGGCGATCGCTACGTGACTTTGCATGCCATACGCTACGGTTGCGAGGACACGCTTTCAAAATTACTCGTGATCAATCCTCCCGGTGCGCGTTTCGGCGTTAAATATTTCTGCGACTCACTGAGAAAAGTGCAGGTGCTCGACTCCTCTTACCGTGCCAATCGCTGGGAATGGAATTTCGGGGACGGCTATACTGCCACCAGTAAAAATCCCATACATACCTATGCAGATACGGGTGTCTATACAATACGCCTTATCGCGAAAAATGACACTTTCTCCTGCGTGGATACCGCCTACCAGACAATTCATCTGTATTATCCTCGTCTGGACTATACGGCAAATAACGTATGTGTGAATGATACCAGCTTTATCACCTGGACCAGGCCGGATTGGGTCACTGAATTCGTGTGGTCTACAACAGCCGCTCCCGTGCAGTTCGATACTTCCCGGAGAAAAGAATATGCGATATTCAGAGACACCGGTTACTATTCATTCAGGCTGATCACCAAAAACGATCATGGTTGCTTCGACACTTTCAGTAAAAACAACCTGGTGAAAGCCGCCAAACCAATGATGAAAATTATAGCCAGCCCGCTGATCGCATGTTTCCCGAGTTCCGTCTCCGTATCTGACAGCAGCAGTAATGTGCAGGGTGTAAAGAATGTACGCCGGACATGGTACTGGGGAGACGCTACCACTACTACGGATACCGCTATTAAGGCATCTAAACTATACACCGCACCAGGTACCTACCCGATAAAAGTGGTGACCACCGATGCCTGGGGTTGTAAAGACTCTGCAACAACCAATGTGGATCTACGTAAGCCTTCGGCCTCTTTTGTATACAATATCGATACTTATTCCTGTATCGGGCAAACGGTTAAATTCAGGAGTACTTCAGGCGGTACCGGACTTTCATACAAATGGTATTTCGGAGATGGCGGAACGGGTACAGGCGATGCTCCTACACACGTATACAACAGCCTGGGATCCTATGATGTGACCCTGGTGGTTACCGATGCTTCAGGATGTAAAGATTCGATCACGAAAACAGGTTTTGTAAAACTCACTAAGCCGGTTGCCGCGTTTACCATGGCAGATTCCGTTGCATTATGTCCTCCTCTATTTGTTGCATGTACCAATACTTCGGTAAATGCAATCCGATACGCCTGGGATTTTGACGGCGGAGGTACTTCCACATTGGATAACCCGACAGCTCCTTATATTGCTCCGGGTGTGTACACAATCACGCTAGTGGCCTATGATGCACATGGTTGCCCCGATACGGTGCGTCACTATGCACGCGTGGCCGGCTACGACGGCGCTATTACGTATTCGCCCCTGAGCGGATGCGCCCCGCTGGAAGTACGCTTTAAGTCAGACGCATTTGGTGGTGCGGAATTTGTATGGGATTTTGCTGACGGTTATACAAAAGCTACCACCGGTGTTTATACGATGGATCATACCTACGATAAACCAGGCGCATACGTACCACGACTTGCCCTCGGAGACGGAAAAGGATGCGCGACCACCAGCCTTGGTCTGGATACGATCAAGGTGGATGGCGTGGATGCAATCATTAAAATGACTCCCGCCTGTATTAATGCAGAGATCACATTCAGCGATGCCTCCACCAGCTATTTTTCAGATTACAAATCTTCCGAGTGGATTCTTGAAGATGGTACACACGTGTTCACCCGCTCATTCCGGAAAACATACACCAGTACCGGCACCCATACGTTACGACTGATTTCAACAAATACCAACGGATGTATAGATACCACGGATATCGAATTCCAGGTACATGATCTGCCTAAGATTACCGCTGCCGATACGGTTATCTGTCTGGGCGATCAGGTTGCGCTCACAGCATCGGGCGGCGTATCCTATTACTGGTTCCCGGATGCAACGCTGAGCTGTTCTGATTGTAACACGCCAACCACCAGCAGTAAGGTGGCTAAAAATTATATTGTCCGCGGTACCGATCAATATGGTTGTACCAATATCGATACGTTGCAGTTGGGCATTAAGACAAAGACCACCATTGTGGTAGGGGAAAACGAAGATGTTTGTGCGCAGACGCCAATCAAGCTTATCGCTTCCGGTGCACAACAGTATATCTGGAGTCCTGAGAAGTTCCTGAACAGCTATACTATTGCCGAACCGATTGCCACAGCAGATACGAGTATTGTTTACCGTGTTATCGGAATCGAAGGCTCATGTATACCGGATACGGCGTTTGTGAACCTTACCGTTCATCCGCTTCCTAAAGCTGATGCCGGTGCCGATCAGAAAGTGCTTGCGGGTACGGAAGTTCAGTTGAATGGTAATTCGCAGTTCGGGAAAACGTATCTCTGGAGCCCGGAACAAACCCTCACCTGTGCAGCATGCCAGAGTCCCGTTGCTCACCCTGTTTCCACTACGATCTATACACTTAAAGTGACTTCAGAATTCGGATGTGTGGACTCAGATGACGTGCAGATCATTGTATTCTGTGACCAGAGTCAACTGTTTATTCCCAACACGTTTACACCTAACAACGACGGTAAAAACGACTATTTCTATCCGCAGGGGCAGGGAGTCGGTAAGATCAAATCGTTTATTGTATTCAACCGCTGGGGACAAAAAGTATTTGAGCGCCACGATATGGATGCCAATGTGCAGCAGCAGGGATGGGATGGTTCTGTAAACGGAACACCCGCCGGACCGGACACGTATGTGTACACGGTGGAGGCTACCTGCGACAATGGAGAAACCGTATTTCTGAAAGGGGATGTAACCATAATTAAATAATAAGCCGGAACTATGAAGACACTTTTAAAAGCAGGAAGGCAATTATTGCTGATGTGCGGTTTGTGCAGTACCGCGGCTGCGCAGGATATTCACTTTTCGCAATTTTATGAAACGAGCACTTTACGTAATCCCGCACTCACCGGTATTTACAATGGGGATTACCGCTTCGGTGTGATGTACCGGAGCCAGTGGAGCAGCATCAGTGCACCATTCCAGACGGCAACGGCGCAGGCAGAGATCAAACGCCAGATAGGCGAGGGACAGGATTTTATCGGCATTGGTGTGCTGGGTTTTTATGATAAAACAGGTTCGATCAACCTCAACACCGTTTCCGGGAACGCAGCCATCTCGTACAATAAGCAACTGAACGAAGAGCACAGTACCTTTCTTTCGGCGGGACTGATGGTGGGTTACCTGCAGCGCAGCTACGATCCCAGTAAAATCACGCTTGGTTCACAATATATTCCAGGCTCGGGATACGACCCTGCTAATCCTTCGGGTGAAGCATTTCCGAACCCTAAGCTCAATCAGCTGGATTTCGGGCTTGGTCTGAATTATACATCGAATACGGGCGCTGATAACAAAACCAATTTTTCAATCGGAGCTTCCGCATATCATCTTACCAAACCGGAGAACAATTTTTATGGCAACCTGGCGGGAGTACGCCAGGAAATGCGCTTCAATGTAAATGCAAGCGGCAACTGGCTGATGGACGATACCTGGAGTATACAGGGATTGGGCAATATGATGCTGCAGGGTAAATATTACCAGGTGATGGTCGGCGGAATGGTCGGCAGAAGCAACGAAGGATCCGGCGGCGAGAATAAGCTTGTGCTGTACGGCGGTCTGATGTATCGTTTGCAGGATGCGATCGTCCCGGTGTTCAAAATCGACTATAATGATCTCACGCTCGGATTCAGTTACGATATGAACGTATCCAAGCTTTCTACCGCATCTAACCTGAAAGGTGGTTTCGAAATATCGCTGTTCAAAACCGGATTAATGACAGATCCGCAGCGAGGCTTCAGCAGCACGGTTTGCCCGCGCCGCTAACCTCGGTTTTAAACTTCAACCGCTGTATTCAGAAAATCAACAAAGGGTTTCATCTCCTTAATGCTGTCGAGAATCATCTTGACAGCATTTTTTTTGTAAAATTCTTCTTCCTGCAACGGACGGCCAACAGTAAAGCTCTTCAGCTTCAGGTACTCAATAGCGGGATTATCCGCATCATACCCTTTAGGCAGTGTTTTCAGCTTCTGGTCCTGGTCCAGCGTACCGAACATCTTTTTGAATGAGGCCTTTCCGACAATACTTTGAAATGCGGCCCAGTTATAATCAATTTCCTGACGGATCGCTTTTAACCCTGATGCATCAGGCATCCACAATCCGCCACCCACAAAACACGCGCCCGGCTGGAAATGAATGTAGTAGCCCGCCGCATTCATTTTGTTTTTTTCAAACTTACCAAAGCCCGCTCCCATATTGTTTTTATAGGGGGTCTTATCCTTCGCAAAACGAACGTCCTTATATATCCGGAAGATTGCGTCTTTTGCTTTCCGGCCTGTCAGCTCGGGTATCAGTGTTTCGGCTTCGCGCAGCACAGCATCGATGAACTGTTCAAAATCCTTTTTTGCAGTCTCATAGCTGCTCCGGTTTGCGTCAAACCAGGGCTTATTGTTGTTTTTGTCCAGCTGAACCAGAAAATCGGCAGTTGCTTTTTGTAGCATAGGAAACAAATTGTGTGTTACAAATGTAATGGTACCGGACGAACAATAATGTGCTTACGGACCAGGCTTCAGGCGCAAAATAATTTTTCTGTCTGCATAGGGGTAAAGTTCTTTTCGTTTGTCTTATCAGTAAAAGAAATAATTGGTACCCAATATTGCTAATTTTGTTTTGATCCGTCAGCTCTCACATATGGATTATCCTGTAAACGCTTCCGCCGGCGCTGTCGATGTGGAAATGAATTTTGAAGGTATGTTTCGTGCTTATTTCAAAAGCCTTCATGCCTATGCATATACTATCCTGAAAGATGAAGATGAGGCCGAGGAAATTGTGCAGCAGGTATTTTGCCGGCTATGGGAAAGACGCAGCTCCCTGCAGATCGTACATTCGATCCAATCCTATCTGTACCGGTCTGTCTATAACGACTGTCTGAATGCATTAAAGCATCATAAGGTGAGGCAGGCACACCGTCAATATGCGATGGCACAGGGAGAGCCGGAATCAAGGGGTTCAGCTGTTTCTTATAAAGAATTGCAGCTTCGGCTGTCCGACGCGCTGGAGAAGCTCCCGGAGCAATGCCGCACCATTTTTCAGCTAAGCCGGTTTGAAGATCTGAAATATCGGGAAATCGCGGACCGGATGGGCATTTCCGTAAAAACAGTAGAAAACCAGATGGGTAAAGCGCTACGCCTGATGCGGATTTCGCTCGCGGATTTTCTGCCCTTATTTCTGTTTTTATTTATTGAAACTAAAATCTCCTGAAGTGGAAAGACAAGATTATATCGATGAGTTGCTCGTAAAGGATCTCCTGGGAGAGGCAGACGATGCACAGAGCCAATACGTGGCAAACTGGAGAAAACGTTCCCGGGATAATGAACGGTACTACGAACAATTTTCACAGATATGGGAACAAAGCAAGCAATTGCAACGGGATTCGACTCTGGATGTGGACGCTGCATGGAACCGTTTTCGCGAGCGGGTAGCTGTTCCCGAAAAGCTTCCTGAACGTATTTCTGTCCGGCGGATGCATACATTCCGCATTGCGGCATCACTGCTATTGCTGCTCGGGGGATTTGCCGGCGGGCGTTACTGGTGGACACAGCAACTTACAGTAAGCTCCGGCACCCAGGTGATCACCCAACAGTTACCGGACGGATCTGCAGTTACGCTGAATAAAAATACACAGTTGGTTTATCCACGTCATTTCAGCTCCGGCAACCGTACCGTTACATTAAAAGGGGAGGCATTCTTTTCAGTAGCACCGGATAAACAGCATCCTTTTATTATTACCGCAAATGATGTGGTGGTTAAGGTGGTCGGCACATCGTTTAATGTGAAATCAGACAACAGACGAACGGAAGTGATTGTGGAGTCGGGATTGGTGGATGTGTCCAATAAGAATCAGCATGTCCGTGTTGCACCACGCGAACGTGCACTGGTCGAAAGTGCGGCATCGGCTCCGGTAAAGGCCTATAGCAATGATAAGCTGTATAACTATTATCGCACACACGAGTTTATCTGTGATCACACGCCGTTATCACGGCTTGTTTCCGTGCTCAGCGAGGTCTATGGAGTACAGATATCCGTTGCTGATCCGGAAAAGGCAGCCATGCCGATCACCGCAACATTTAAGAACGAGCGTCTCAATGATGTACTGACCGTGGTGAGCGAAACGCTCGGGCTTACGGTCGAACAGCGTGCGTCTGCTTTTATATTACATTAGTTCACCGCTTATGAGAGTAAAAATACTCCTGCTTCTGTTTGTTGCTTACAGCAGCGTTCTTTTTGCCCGGCCTATGCTGGGCAAAAGCATTTCCATTCATTGCAGCCAGGTACCGGTTACCCAGGCCCTGGATCTGATCGCGGAAAAGGGTGATTTCCGCTTTTCCTATAAAAGCGACATTTTTCCTGCCGGGGAACGCATAAGCATCACCGCCGACAATAAGCCCGTGAAGCAGATACTCGATGAAGTGTTTGGCGGGCGCTACCATTATTCGGAACGCAATACCTATGTCATCATTCATCCGGGAGGAGAACTCCAGTTTACCGTCAGTGGATTTGTGCGTGACGGTCGTACAGGAGCTTATCTCAGCAATGTTACTGTATACGAAGACCAGATTCTTGCATCGGCAACCACAAATGATAAAGGTTATTTTCGCTTACCTATTAAGAATAAGCGTCGACTGAAGACAATCTCGATCATCGCGCGCAAAGAGGCTTACACAGAAACGTTTGTCGCGCTGAACGCAGGCTGCGATCATCAGCTGGAAATGGCGATCGTCCCCGATTCTGAAGTAATGCTGAAAGACGTGTGGATAAAACCGGCAACGGAAGAATCTTCCTGGGCGGCAAAATTGCTGCTTTCTTCACGGCAAAAGATACAAAGCCTGAATATCGGCGATTTTCTTGCGTCGCGGCCCGTGCAGACGTCTTTCCTGCCGGGGCTGGGAACACATGGGCTTATGGGCGCACAGGTAATCAATAATTTTTCCCTGAATATTCTTGGCGGTTACACCGCAGGTGTGAACGGTTTTGAAATGGGAGGCCTTTTCAATATCAATAAAGGCGATGTGCGGTATTTCCAGCTTGCCGGATTGTTCAACAATAGTAATGGGAGTATGAAGGGAGTGCAGGCTGCCGGCATTTATAATTGGGTAAATGAATCTGCTGCCGGGTTTCAGTGCGCCGGCATCAGTAACTATGTTCGCCATGGTATGCAAGGCGTTCAGGCTGCAGGGGTTGTTAACGTGAACGGAGCTGCAGTGGCTGGTTTTCAGTCCGCAGGAATTGCAAATCTCAATGCAACCGAAGCGCAGGGATTTCAGGCCGCAGGTATTGCGGATCACAACCACTCGGGATTCAGAGGCTTCCAGGCTGCGGGCATCATCAACAATAACGGCCGGAGATCTGAGGGCGTTTCTGTTTCCGGGCTCATCAATAATGCGGATACAATGACCGGCGCCCAGATCAGCGGCTTCATTAATCGCGCGGGGCTGATGGATGGCATGCAATTGGGGATCATCAATATTGCAGATTCGATGAACGGGCTGGGACTGGGTCTGTTCAATTATTACGGCAATGGGTACCATAAGTTGGCCATTGCGGCCACGGAAATACAGTCCATGCAGGTTTCCTGGATATCCGGCACACAACATCTGTATACCCTTTTCTCTCTGGGCGCAGGTTTTGGTGATAAAAAATCCTATAGCAGCGGTTGGGGTTTGGGCAATCGTGCAACAATCGGGAGGTATGTCTCGCTCCAGACGGATGCGCAGCTGCAATGCTGGTACCTCGGTAGCTGGAACTATGTGCCGATCAGTGCGCGCTTGCAGTCAAGTCTGGTTTGCCGTATCTGGTCGGGTCTTGAGCTGTTTGCGGGAGTCTCCCTCTCCTGCACCGAAAACAAAACAAGCGTGGCAACGAATGGCTATATGGCGTGGTTGCAACAATCCGAACGGAAGTACAGAAATATAAGTGACAGAATCACTGCCTGGAACGGGTTCCAGCTGGGAATAAGAGTACTGTAAAAAAATCCCTGCGGCAATAGGGGTAAATTCCTGCTGTGTTGTCTTATTGGAAAACAACACAGAAATGAAATTACGTGCAGCACTCTTATTCCTGCTACTCTGCTTTTCCGAAATCGCTTTCTCACAGTCAGACAGCAGCCGACCCGTTCACATCGGGTTTTGTTATCCGTTGAGCACCAACGGCACAGATGCTCCATATATCACGAACGGAGCGTCCTTCCATGCAATTGCAGGCGTTTCATTTGCCGAAGCGTCTTTTTGCCTCTCCGGAGTGGTTTCCTCCGTTAGATCTGATGCCCGGGGTCTCCTGCTTTCCGGAGTGCTCAGTATTACGGGTGGCGGTATGAATGGCTGCATGATATCCGGTTGTACGGGTATTGTCCGCGGATCGGTAAAAGGGCTGCAGCTTTCCGGTTGTAACGGTATTGCAGGCTCTGTCTCTGGATGCCAGCTTTCCGGTTTTTCCGGAGTGGTTAAGGATTCGCTGACAGGTGCCCAGGTATCGGGGTTCGCGAGTATTTCCCGCTATGCGGAAAACCAGGTTTCCGGTTTTTGTAATGTAGCCCGTTCGGTGAGCGGAATACAGTTAGCAGGCTTTGCAAATGTAGCAGGAGCACTCAGCGGTATGCAGTGTGCAGGCTTCATCAATACGGCAAAAGAAATTTCCGGAGTACAGTTATCCGGTTTTATCAATATTGCGGATAAGGTAAAAGGTGCACAGATCGCCGGTTTTATCAATATTGCAGATTCCTGTGAATATCCGGTCGGACTCATCAACATCATCAGAAGCGGTGAGCTGTGGCTCGGGGCCGAGGCAGACGAAACAGGGTCGGCGTTGCTTGCTTTCCGCTCGGGCAGCAGTCACCTGTATGGAATCCTTGCCGCAGGAGTCAATAACACAGGTAACAAGCTGCGTTATGCACTGGAAGGGGGATTGGGGCTGAACACCTTTTCAACAAAACATTTTCGTTTAAAAACAGAACTGACCGTTACCTCGGTAACTGCGTTCGACGACGGTGTGTACATGCGCTCTGCATTGCGTATGCTGCCGGCAGTGAGATTCGGTGACCGTATCGAATTGTATGGAGGTATTTCAGGTTGTTTTATCAATACACCCCAGCGGGATGCTCTTCTTCCCGATCTGCCGTATTTATGGGAGCATCGCAGAAATGGCACGTTTTACGGAATCGCATTGGGCGCCGTTGCCGGTATACAGGTTCGCTTATAAAATATGATAATTAAATGTATATGAAACCATTTATTTTGCCCATGGCCATTCTGATAGGGCTTCAGTTTTCTTCCTGTACACGCATTACGGGAGAAGGACCAATTGCAGTTGAAACACGTGCTACCGTAGCATTTTCCGCAATACGGACTGCCTGCGATGCGGATGTGTTCGTAGTTCAGGATAGTATTACGAAAGTAGAAGTACACGCTCAGCAGAATATACTAAGCGTACTGAACACCTCTGTCTCGGGAGGAGAGCTGAAGATTGATTTCGATTACAACAAGCGGGTTGCCACGCAGAAAAGGGTGGAAGTGTACATTAGTTGTCCCGATATCCGTAAGCTCAGTACCAGCGGATCAGGTAACATTATGGCATCAGGTATTACATCTGAAGGGACGATTGCACTGCAGGTAAGCGGCAGTGGTTCTATACAGGCTGCAACTGTTGCTGCTGCCGGGTTAAGCGCTGCCATTAGCGGTTCCGGCGATATAAGTGTAGCGTCAGGATATGCAGATAATATAAACAGTGCATTGAGCGGGAGCGGCTCTGTCGATATGGCTGGAGTACAGAGCAACACCGCCAGCCTGAATACTTCCGGAAGCGGTACGACAAAGCTCGGTGTTACGGATTTCCTGAACGTGCAATTATCCGGATCGGGCGATATATTCTATAAGGGGACGCCGGTGATCAGCAAACACCTTTCCGGTTCGGGAAAGCTGATCCGTTTGTAAGAGCATCCATTTCCGTAACGTACATTTTCTTTTGCGGCAATTGGTCTGAGCCGCGTTTGAATTAGATTTGTGGAGATGAATATGTACGAAGAAAATTATCAGGAACGTTTCAAAAAGCTGAATGAACGGCAACAGGAAGCGGTAACCACACTGGACGGGCCCGTTATGGTGCTTGCGGGACCCGGTACCGGTAAGACCGAGGTTCTTGGAATGCGTATTGCCAATCTGCTGCGCAGTGAAGCACAGGTGAACCCACAGGAGATTTTATGTCTTACCTACACGGAAGAGGCAGCGTACAACATGCGTAAGCGACTTACATCAATCGTAGGTGCCGCCGCACAGAAAGTGAATATTTTTACATTCCACGGATTTTGCAACAGCGTTATCCAGGCGCATCCCGAAGAGTTCGGCTACCGGCAGATGGAAGTAGTAAGCGATCTCGAAAAAAACGAAATATTGAGAGGACTGCTCAGCGGACTTCCTTACGGCCACCCGATGCACCGGATCGGTAACAGCACCTTTATGGATGCAGTGCCGCTTTCGAAGTTCTTCGAAGATATGAAACGTGAAAACTGGTCTTCTGATCGGATCAGGGAGGAGATAGAAAGCTATCTGGGAATGCTTCCGGACGACGAGCGTTATATCTATAAGCGCAACAGCGGACCGTATAAAAAGGGAGATGTAAAGCAGAAGGCGCTGGATGAGGAAAAGGCGCGCATGCAGAAGGCGGAAGCGGCAGCAGCGCTGTACGACGAATATAACAGGCGGCTTGCCGCAGCGGGAAGATATGATTTCGCGGATATGATCCTGTGGGTCATTGATGCGTTCCGGAAAAATACCTGGCTCCTGCAGCAATACCAGGAGCGTTTCCAGTATATACTCGTAGATGAATTTCAGGATACCAACGGTGCGCAGAACGAAATACTGAATCTGTTGCTGGATTACTGGGGACCGGAAGCGAATATTTTTGTAGTGGGCGACGACGACCAAAGCATCTATGAATTTCAGGGAGCCCGCATCCGGAATATCCTCGATTTCTATGAAAAATATCCTACTGCGCGCATCATCGTATTGACGGAAAATTACCGGTCAGGACAACCCATCCTGGATCTTGCCATGCGCAGTATTCTGAATAACGAGGAACGACTGATCAATAAGCTGAATGATTGGAAAGCTGCAGGATTTACGCTGACAAAGGACATTGTCGCCGCACACCCGCGTTTCCGGTCGGAAGAAGTGCCACAGCCCGATGTAACGGTGTACGCGCATATATTCGAAGAAGAAGTGATGACCGTTGAGCGTATTGAAGCTCTTGGTAAGTCCGGAGTACCCCTCGAAGAAATTGCCGTCTTGTTTGCCAAAAACAGACAGGCCGATAATATTGTGGCCCTGTTGGAGCGTAAGCAGATTCCTTTCTCCATAAAGCAGGGTGTGAATGTGCTCGACGAAATGATTCCGCGTCAGGTGCTGCGCATTTTCGATTACCTGGTACACGAACTGCGTAAGCCTTTCAGCGGGGAACATCTGTTGTTCGAATTACTGCACGCTCCTTATTTCGGAATCGCTCCGTTCGATCTGGCGCGCCTTTCGCTGTACCTCGCCGGAAAGGAAGCCCGCGAACTCAATATCCGTCACTGGCGTCAGCTTTTTTCCCATTCGATGATATTGAGCACGCTGGATCTGCAAACGCTTCCGCAGATACTGAATGCAAGTGCTCATCTGGATAACTGGATTCAGAACATGCAGACATTACGGCTGCCTATGCTGGTGGAAAAGATCGCTTACGACAGCGGTATGGTGCGCTGGTGCCTGGCCGGCGAACAACCCGCATGGCATATGCAGGTACTCAATACTTTTTTTGATTTCGTAAAGCAAAATGTCAGCGTGCAGAGCACGGTGGCTTCATTCCTCGAAACCATCAGGCAGATGCGCGAAGAAAAGATTTCGCTGCGGCTGCAGCGTGTTATACGGCAGGAGAAGGGCGTTCAGCTGTTTACCGCACACAGTGCGAAAGGACTTGAGTTTGAACATGTGTTCCTGATCGGCGCAACCAGCGATAACTGGGAAGCCAGAAAGGGCGCCGGAATGGAGTATAAGTTGCCCGAAACGCTCACCCGGACCAACGATGATCAGGACAAGCAGTATAAAGTGGAAGTTGCCAGGCGTTTGTTCTTCGTGGCGGTTACCCGTGCTAAAAAATTCCTGCATCTTTCCTATGCCGCCGCTAAGAATGACGGTAAGCCCCTGCAGCAGTCATTGTTTATTACTGAAATATTAGGTGATCTGCCGGTACAACACTTTACCGCAGACAATGAGACACTCATTCAGGATATGGCCAGCATGATGAATCCGCTGCAAGGCGGCGTGCTGAAGCTGATCGACCGGCAACTGATGGCACGCCAGCTGGAGCATTTCAGCCTGAGCGTTTCGGCAATGAACAAATACCTCCGTTGTCCTGTTGCATTCTATTATGAGCAGGTACTCTGTGTACCTTCTGCCGAGAACGATTCGCTTGCGTTTGGTACTGCTATCCACTATGCTTTGGAGCGCTTGTTTATCGAGATGCAGAAATCACCGGACAAGCAATTCCCTCCGATCCAGGATGTGCTCAACTACTTCCGCTACAAAATGCGGGAACGGGAACTTGCATTTACACCGTTACAGTTTGAACGGCGTATGGTACATGGCGAAGAAGTATTGCGCCAGTATTATGAAGACCGGCACGAACAATGGCATAAAGATGTAATGCTTGAAAAATGGATGCAGGGCAATGTCGGTGCTGCACCGATCAAAGGGAAGATCGATAAGATAGAACTGTTTGAGGGCAATACCTGCAGGGTAGTGGATTACAAGACCGGTAAGTGGCGGAAGGAAAGTAAAGATTATCTGAGTCCGCCGTCCGAACTGCAACCGAAGGGTGGTGATTACTGGCGCCAGATGGTGTTTTACAAATTGCTGGTGGAAAGTCAGCCTTACAACAAACTGAATGTAACAGAAGGAAGCTTTGAATATGTGGAGCAGATTGCCGAAGGTAAATATGATTATAAGTTACCCGTATTTGAAACAGATACGACTCTGGTACGGCAGCAGATAGAAGATGTATACGCACGGATCAAAAACCTGGAATTCGAGACCGGATGCGGCGAGGAAGATTGCGTGTGGTGCAAGTTTGCGCACGACTATGGAATGAAGGTCCCGCGGCCGGAGCCGAACGAAGACCAATAAAAAAGCCGTCTCTGAGAAGAGACGGCTTTTTTATAAGGAGCCTGATTAGTTGTTTGCATTCTCTTTTCCTGCATTCACCATATCGTGAACGAATTTTGCTACGGAAGCAATTTTTTCAGGATTCAGAGAGTAGTGAATAAACTTTCCGTCACGGATAGTATTCACAACGTTTGCGCGACGCAGAATAGCCAGATGCTGAGAAGCAACAGACTGCTCCAGGCGAAGCTTTACATAAATGTCAGTCACCTTCATCGATTTGTGTTCGTTCAGCAACTTGATGATTTGCTGACGCAATTTATGGTTGATAGCTCTCAACGTCATCGCAGCACTCTTAACTGCTACATAATCCAGCCTTATTTGATCTGCTGCATTGTCCTCTTTGCGAATAACCAAGGTATTCGATGTCATTAGTGTTTCCATCTAAATTAAAAATTGTTTTACTGTTTGGTTTGTTTGTTAAGAAATTTGAACGAAACTATTTTCTAGGTGTTAAGAACAAGGGATATGCAAACTTACGATATTCGTAAAAAATAGATACGCCACATATCGTTAAAAACGTTACGCTTTAGTTAAAATCCTCTTAAGAAAGGCGTCAACTCATATATCTTTAGTGCTAAGAAACAATATAAACCGAAAACTATCATATATAATATATCTTTAAATCAAAGCACTTTTTGTATAGTTATTTAACGATATTGATCCCCTCAGTTTCTTTGATTTTCGCAAATCCGCCGAGTACATTCCGCAGATTATGAAAGCCTTGTCGTTTCAGAATTGATGCCGCAATCACTGAGCGGTAACCACCTGCACAATGGATATACAGGTTTCTTTCTGTGTCTACGTTTGCAATTGAAAGAATATCTGAAAATTTGTTCAATGGCATATTGGTGGCACCCTGGACATGACCTTCCCCGAACTCCCCTTCTTTACGTACATCCAGAATCTCCAGTTTCGGATCATGCGGCAGATCCATAGCCAGTTCATCAGCCTCAATATCAATAATCAGGTCCACTTCCTCTCCTGCATTCTGCCATTGTTCAAATCCCCCTTCGAGGTAACCGGAGACGGTATCGTAGCCTATGCGCGCGAGACGTGTAATGCTCTCCGCTTCGTTTCCCGGTTCGGTCACCAATACGATTTCCTTACCGAAAGGAAGCAAGACACCTGCCCACTCCGCAAAACGTCCGTCAAGGCCAATGCTGATCGACTCAGGAATAAAACCTTCCGTGAACGATGTGGACTTTCTTGTATCCAGAATAAGCGCATCTCCCGCTATTTTCTCCTTGAATTCCTGAAGCGAAAGAGGCTTCAGCCCTTTGCTCATTACGTCTTCAAGTGAAGAAACGCCTGACTTATTCAGCCGTGCATTAATAGGAAAGTATGCCGGTGCCTCACTCAGGCCTTGTGTCACATTCTGAACGAATTCCTCTTCGCTCATATCCTTTAATGCATAGTTCGTAGCTTTCTGCTGGCCGATCGTGCTGTAAGTTTCGGGACCTAAATTCTTTCCGCAGGAAGAGCCGGGTCCGTGAGCGGGATACACGATCACATCATCATGCAGGGGCTTTATTTTTTCGTTCAGGGAATGATACATCTTGGCAGCAAGCTCCTCTTTGCTGAGATTTCCTGAAAACAGGTCCGGACGGCCGACATCGCCTACAAACAGCGTGTCGCCTGTAAAAATACAATAGGGAGTTCCCTGTGCGTCGCGCAGCAGATAACAACTGCTTTCCAGTGTATGTCCCGGTGTATGCAATACTTCGATAGAGCGTGCACCGATCTTGAAGGTTTCTCCGTCTGTAGCCTTATAAAAAGGAAAATCGGCCTCCGTATCCGGGCCGTATACAATCTGTGCGCCGGTGCGGGCCGCAAGCTCCTGGTGCCCGCTTACAAAATCGGCATGAAAGTGTGTCTCGAAAATATATTTGATCTGCACATTTTGTTCTTCAGCCATTTGCAGGTAAGTGTCCACATCTCTGAGCGGATCTATAACCGCCGCTTCATTGCCATCGCTGATAAAATAAGCTGCCTCGCTCAGGCATTTGGTATATAATTGCTGGATATTCATGCACAAAAGTTTGACCGCAAAGATAACGAAGCTGCGTGTTGACTGCGGAATGAATTATTGATGTCCATAGCAGGATTTCTTATATAAAAAAACCGCCGGTAATAATACCGGCGGTCTGAAGAAAGTAATGATGTTATTACTATTTCTGCACTGCAAATTTTTCAACTTTGATAATTGAACCTTCGCTTTTCACTTGCAGGAAATAGATGCCGGCAGGTACTTCTTTGATATCAAGCTGAGCACTTTGCTTACCGGAAGCAATAGTTCCCAGGTCTTTTGCATATACCTGACGACCTGCGAGGTCAACGATGCACGCAGTTACATTCATTGAGGTTTCGAAGTTATATTCGAATGATACACTGTTAACTGCAGGGTTCGGGAACAGCGTGAGCGGGTTTTCGCTGTTTGCAATTTCCATCAGACCAGTGGATTTGTTGATCCATACACGTTGTGTATCCAATCCGGATGTGTTTGTTACATTCGCTGTAGTAACACCAGGCACGGAAGGTCCTACGCCAAAACCTGTCATCTGAATGTACCACAGGTATTGTTTGTTTGCAGTAAAAGGTTTTGCTTTAAACGTATCGGCAGTAAGGTTAACCAGGGTTTCGATATTTGCAAAAGGCAGACTGAAACCTCCGGAAATAGTCGCATCACTTATCTCAGCGTAAGTTCCCTGAGGAATTGCAAGCCCGTAGATGTTTGTATAATAACCAATTGGCAAATTCGGCATTTTAACTTTCAATGTATCCTTTCTGGAAACGGAGTCAGCAGTAGTAGAGGATACGTTGTAAATACGATACACCGGATAAATGGTAGAACCTGTTACGATGTTGGTATCAATTTTCGGTTTTACCACTTCAACAGTAAATTTCAGGTTTCTTTGGGCACTTGCTGCGGCACTGATGCCGAGCACTGCTAATAGGGCAAAGTAAATTTTTTTCATGAGTTTTTTATTTTTTTAAAGAAGCGAAGTTACTGTTTTCGATTCGTAAAAGCCAAAATTTTTATAAAACAGAAAAGGCCCCGGGAAATCCGGGGCCCATATAAAATAGGGTTTATTAATTTACTTATTTATAAGGAATTTGGCAGATTGCACCTTATCTCCTGATTGCAGACGCAGGAAGTAGGTTCCCGCACTTACATCATTCAGATCCACGGTTACCTGCTGCAGGCCATAATATGATCCTTTATTCAGGGATTGTTGTTTTACAACGCGTCCGAGCAGGTCTACAACGTATAACGCTGCGTTTTCTCCCGAAGTGAAATTGTGCTCAAAGGAGATCTGGCTGCTGGCCGGGTTCGGGAAAACCTTGATCTGCTCGGTGGAAACGGAGAATACGTCCAGTACACTCAGCGGCCATCCGTCGGTCCAGATATGAGCGGTGTCCATAGAATTGCCCATTCCGGAAGATGCGTAAGTGATCGCATTGATTTTCCCCTGTGACTTGATGTCGGTAATTTCCACATACCAGGCGTAGCGCGAACTGTCTTTAAAGCGTGGCGTGTAAATCTTACGCATTGTCGGGAACTCGATTTTAGCATCCTCACGATCTAACAGAACCGAAACTTTTGCACCGGTGTAGGAAGACATGTACAAGGTGTCATACAGAACTTTCCAGGTTGCACCGAGTACGGTTGAGTTGAGCTGAATAGAACTTCCGGGAGGAATGTCCACCGTGTAGAAAAACGGTGTCACTTTGCCGATCACGTGGCGCGAATCTCTCAGCATGATGGTATCACTTGCTTTGATGGTGTCCGGTCCGAGATTGGTAATCGTGTAGTCCACATCGACGTAGGAGCCTATCGTCATGTAGTAGTTGGCGATGGGTTTGTTAATCGACACCCGGGTACGTATCGTACGCTGTGCGAATGAAACAAGTCCCGCCATTAACAGTAATAGGGATAAGTAAAGCTTTTTCATGGCTGTAAAATTTGTTTAAAAATTGATACGAAGATATGTTTTACAAATGATATTTAAAAGATATCCAAAGTACAATTTTAATCGAATAAAAAGGTCTGTCCGCCCTTAGAGCGTCTGAAAAGATCGAGGCTCAGGCTGTGAGATGTTTTGTTCAGACCAAATTTCCGGCAATAAAGCGCAAACTGTGTTCTGATCAGTTCCGCGATATTTCCTTCACCTGTCATTCTTGTGCCAAAGCGGCTGTCATTTACATTTCCGGCATGACAGGAGCAAATCATGTTCCATACCTTTTCTGCCCTGTCGGGAAAAGTCTTCCGCAGCCAATCCTCAAATATCGGCCCTATAGCTCCGTTGAGCCGCACCATTGTATACCCGGCTGTGGTGGCTCCTGCCGCTGCTGCCCTTTGCAGCACATCGTGCATCTGATGATCGTTCAGTCCGGGGATGATCGGCGCATTCATTACACCCACGGGGATTCCTTTAGCACTCAGAGCGGACATTACGTTCAGCCTGTTTTTGTAAGTTGCCGTTCTTGGCTCCAGGGCAAGCCTTAGTTTTTCGTCGGTGCCCGTAACCGAGAAATACACACGCACGAGATTCTGCGCAGCAAGAGATTCGAGCAGATCCAGATCCCGCAGGATCAGTGCATTCTTCGTGATAATGCCGACAGGGTTGCGGTATTCGAGGCAAATTTCCAGCATCTGTCGCGTAAGGCGCATTTTTCTCTCAATAGGCTGGTAACAGTCGGTGTTACCGGAAAGGGAGATCACGGCAGGCTCGTAATTCCTGTTATCGAAATACCTGCGTAACAGCGCCGGCGCATTTTTTTTCACAATAATCCTGCTTTCGAAGTCTAGCCCCGCGCTGTATCCCCAATACTCATGGCTGTTGCGCGCATAACAATAAATACAGCCATGCTCGCAGCCCTGGTAAGGGTTTGCAGAAAAAGCCATTCCTACATCGGGACTTTTCACCTCGTTGACGATCGTCTTGCTGTTATCATAGATGAATTCTGTCTTGCGCACTTCCTGTTCCCAGTCGTCCACTCCTTCCACATGTTCGCGGATATACGTGCCTTTTAAAAAACGGTTCGGATGATTGTATTGCGCACCCCTCCCTGCTTCATATTCGTTGTCCGCTTTCTGACTGATCATAATAGTGTCAATTTTCTGTTATCAATATAGCCAATTAAGTCCGATTTTTTAGAAAATGTAAACACCGGATCGACTACCTTGCGACAGATAAAAAAAATCATATGGAAGTAATCCTGTATTCAGTAAAGAATGGAGTGGCGCATATCGTGTTGAACCGCCCGGAAAAATATAACAGCTTTAACCTTGAGATGGCGCTTGCGCTGCAAAAGAGACTGGACGAAGCGGAACAGGATAGCGCTGTCCGTTGCATCTTACTTTCGGGTTCGGGAAAAGCGTTTTGTGCCGGACAGGACCTGGGAGAATCGGCCGACCCGTCTCAGCTGGATTTTGAGCAGATTCTTAAAGAACGTTACAACCCTATCGTATTGAAAATCCGCAATATGGAGAAGCCTGTGGTATGCGGCGTTAATGGCGTTGCAGCAGGTGCGGGTGCTAACCTCGCGCTGGCCGGGGATATTGTGATTGCAAAGGAGAGCGCAGCTTTTATTCAGGCGTTCATCAACATCGGGTTGATTCCCGATTGTGGCGGAACATTTATGTTGCCACGCCTGGTAGGCGCCGCACGTGCGATGGCGCTATGCATTACCGGAGAGAAAGTAAGCGCTGCGGATGCAGCAGGTATGGGTATGATCTGCCGTGCAGTGAGCGATGAGCGTTTTGAAGAAGAATGTACTGCAATGGCGGAGCGTCTTGCTTCCCTGCCTACGCGCGGAATAGCGCTGACCAAAAAGTTGTTAAATGAAAGCTTCAGCAATACGCTGGAGCAACAATTGGAACAGGAGATGCGTTTACAGGTCGAGGCAGGCAAAACAAACGATTTTAAGGAAGGCGTATCGGCATTTATGCAAAAGCGTAAACCGGCTTTCCAGGGAAACTAAAACACTACCATGCAGCAAGCAGAGGACATAAAGGGCAGGTTTGCTTCCCGATTGAAGGAGGTGGCTGAAATTTATCAGCAGGGCGATTCGCAGCTCGCGTTAAGGCGTCTGATGGACGCTGCGATCGACACTGCAAATACAGATATTTTTGATGCTGTCACTGCTCATATCGAGTGGCTCGAAAATGCGAATCCGGACGAAGCTCAGAACTGGGAAACCAGTCAGACATTACTTAACCGCATAGCCGCCGCAGGGGTCGCTCCGAGAACCACATTCGGAGAACGTATTTTAGAAGCGTCGGGCGTACGTAAGCGGTATACCTCCCGCTCTTTCGAATTAGGACCGGTAGATACCGTGCTTGCGAGAGGGGAAATGCTGGGTCTGGTGGGTGAAAACGGAAACGGCAAAACAACCCTACTGCGTATCCTGGCTCAGGAACTGTCTGTAGACGAAGGCTCCATCGAATATTTTCTGCCTCAGAGCGGCAATGCCTACGATCTGCGCAGCAAGCTGGCCTACATTCCCCAGCGTACCCCGAAATGGTTCGGTTCGCTGATGGATAATCTTAAGTTCACACTTTCCTGCTATGGTGTAAAAGGACAGGCCAACGAGTCTTACGTGCTGATGATGGTAGCCCGCATGGGTCTCTGGAAGTATAAAAATATGCAGTGGAACGAGCTGTCCTCCGGCTACAAAATGCGTTTTGAATTAGCGCGGACTTTTCTGAGACGGCCGGATATTCTGTTGTTGGACGAGCCGCTGGCCAATCTGGATATGCAGGCGCAGCAAACTATTCTCGAAGACCTGAAAAGCCTTGCAGGTTCGCTCGCTAATCCGATCGGTGTGGTACTGAGCTCCCAGCAGCTGTATGAGGTGGAGAAAGTGTCTGACCGGGTGCTGTTTTTGCGCAGGGGGCAACCGCTCTGGCAGGATCAGCGTGCAGCAGATCCTGGTGATGTCCTGCCCCCCGAACACTTCATCATCGAATTTGAAACGCAGAGCCCGCGGGAAGAGCTGCAGGCTGCACTTGCAAAACTATCGGTGGAGAAAATCAGCTTTAACGGAGGCACTTACGTGGCGCAATTCCCGGTGGAAGTAACGATGCCCGCTGTTATGGAAGTATTGGTGTCCGCAGGTATTTCACTATTGTACATCAGAGACATCTCCAAATCCACACGTCGTTTTTTTGTTCAATCCTAACCTAATTACCCCATGATCCGTAAGTGGCATAAGTATTTGCTGGAAAATTATCCATTGCTGTGGAATATGCGCCTGCCGAGCGTATTACTCGTTATACTGCTCTTGCACATATTTCACTATTTTATCGGCTACGTACATTTCAACAGTTCTTCTGACGCTTACTGGGAGAATCCTGCAGGCCTGTTTTTCAGCAGCTCTTTCGCGCTGTTCAGTATTATCGGCTCTTTTGTGGTATTCATTTTATGGCTGGTCCGCGTGTTCCGCAACAATCCGTTCAAGAGCTTTTATCCATTCAGTAATGGTCAGTTGTTTTCGCAGTTCCTGATCCTGTTGCTCGTCTCGTTCCTGAATATCACGTACTACTATTCCTATACCATGGGTTTTGTGCATCATGGACTGAAAGGGGTGAATTATACCAATCTGAAAAACGGCACAAAGCTGTATAATCGACTGGTCGGTCTCATGAACGATAATAAAGAATCTTACGGCATAGAGTTTCGCTGCGGTACCTATCCTTTTCCTTTGCGCAAATTCGTGGATCCGGAAAAGCAGGGACTTAGCCCGGAAATGCTGAAACCCTCCGACTTCTTCTATGAGGCGAATGACGGAAGGCGCTTTTCGAACAGGCAGATCGATTCGATGACAGGCGGTGTTTCCTATTCCTACCTCAATTACTGCAACAATTATCCGGTGCTTTCGGTAGACGTTGGCGATCCCCGTGAAATGTACCAAACGAATATTCAGGAAGATGTATTGAGCGATCCGAAACAGTTGCGTGCGGATATGGAGGCATTCGTGCGGCTGTTAGACGAAGAACACATCGACCATACGATCACTGCCGAGGCCTGGTTCAATGCAGTATACCATCCGCCGTATTTCCCGGTATCTCAATTGATAGCGCAAAGCAGTATGCGCAATGCGCAGGGTATACCGGAGCTAAGCAAAGGGTACTATATCGATCGTTATGCGTTGGAGCGGAAATTCCGCATAGCGCAGCAGGTGCGCAGATTCCGTGTGGAACCGGGCGTGCTGTGCGGTATGCTGTATGCTGCGCTGGGTATGAGCCTGCTGATCTTTACCTTCCGTGCAACCGATCGCCGTGTCTGGCTCATTACCATTATCGGAGCGGCACTGATCTCCCTGATTGTGGGTGCATTTTCGGCACTGATCGCATTTTCCGGAGCCGCAGAAAGTCTGCTTGCGTTCTATTCATTCATCATTGCCTCTTTCTTTGTGATGCATTTGCTGAGCACCCGGAAATCCTGGTCGGGCGCAGCGCTGAACTGGTTCACATTGTCGCTGCCCTATTTTTCACTGATTATCCTCGGGTGGCTTGCAGCGGATCGCCATAGCGGTAAAAAAGATTTTGAATACTGGTTCCGGGAGCATGCAACGGAATATTTTTATCTTTTCTTCATAGCCTACATTATTGTGGTAAGGCTGGTGCTGGTGCCCGCTTACCGGCGCTGGCAGGCTATGGCGGAATAGATATATTAAATCGTATTATCTGTATAACTTCTTTTTACAATGGAATGCATATCATGCATTCCATTGTGTGTATCAGGGCTCCTTGCCACAACCAACCAATCATCTAAATAGCTACCTTTGCGCAAAATTTTTCATAGAAAATGAGCTTGTTCCAACAATTGAATAATGAATTTGCAAGCCGCCATATCGGTCCGCGTGAGTCCGATATTCCTGCTATGCTTGAAACCATCGGCGTGGAAAGCATCGATGAGTTGATAGCCAAGACCGTACCTGATGCGATCAGGATGAAACAGCCGCTGAATCTGCCTTC
Source organism: Rurimicrobium arvi (assembly GCF_039540495.1). NCBI lineage: Bacteria > Pseudomonadati > Bacteroidota > Chitinophagia > Chitinophagales > Chitinophagaceae > Rurimicrobium > Rurimicrobium arvi. Next base: position 33,921 of record NZ_BAABEZ010000002.1, read on the forward strand.
GGCAATGAGTGAGGCTGAATACCTGAAGCATATCAAAGAAGTTTCCATGAAAAACCAGGTGTTCCGCAGTTATATCGGGCAGGGTTATTTCGATACACATACTCCAAGCGTTATCCTGCGTAACATCTTCGAAAACCCGGGATGGTACACACAATACACGCCTTACCAGGCAGAGATATCCCAGGGTCGTCTGGAAAGTTTGCTGAATTACCAGACTATGATCTGCGAACTTACCGGTCTGCCTATCGCAAATGCTTCCCTGCTGGATGAAGGAACTGCAGCGGGAGAGGCGATGACTATGTTCTTCCACACGGTGAATAAAACCGATGTTATTGATCGTCCGAAATTCTTCGTGGATCAGTATACCTACGCACAAACTATCGATGTATTGCGCACACGCGCTGTGCCATTGGGTATTGAGCTGGTGATCGGCGACTTTAATGAGGCAGTGATCGACAACAGTTATTTCGGTGCGCTGGTACAATATCCGAACGAGAAAGGTGCGATTGAGAACTACGAATCGTTTATTGCATCGGTACACGCGATCGGCGGCTTTGTTGCCATGGCTACGGATCTGCTTGCACTTACGTTGCTGAAAGCTCCCGGAGAATTGGGTGCCGACGTGGCGCTGGGTTCTTCACAACGCTTTGGTGTTCCGTTGGGATACGGTGGCCCTCACGCTGCATTCTTTGCCGTAACCGACGAATTCAAACGTTTTATTCCCGGCCGTATCATCGGTATTAGTATCGATGCTCAGGGTAACCGCGCATTGCGCATGGCCCTGCAGACACGGGAGCAGCATATCAAACGCGAAAAAGCAACTTCCAATATCTGTACTGCCCAGGCACTGCTGGCCAATATGGCAGCAATGTATGCGGTGTACCACGGACCTGCAGGTTTGAAAAATATCGCAATGCGCATCGCATCTGTCGCGCACGCCTTGTCCGAGCAACTCACTGAACTCGGTTATGAGGTGTTCAGCAAAAACTTCTTCGACACTGTGACCGTAACCGTGAAAGATGTTGCGGCTATCCGCAGTAAAGCTGAAGCGGCTAAAATCAATTTCCACTACAACGGTAATTTTGTAAGCATTGCACTGGATGAAACCACTACGTTAAGTGATGTAGCGGACATTATCCGCGTTTTCGGTGCAGACAATACTGCATATGCATTTGATTTCTCCCAGGAGGAACTGAATAATATTCCGGGAGCGCTGATACGTACTTCTGCTTATCTGCAACAGGACGTATTCAATAGTCATCATTCCGAGTCGCAGATGATGCGTTATATCAAAATGCTGGAAAACAAAGATCTGTCGCTGAATACCAGTATGATCTCCCTGGGTTCCTGCACGATGAAGCTGAATGCTGCCACGGAAATGATCCCGCTGAGCTGGGCACACTGGAGCAAACTCCATCCGTTCGCTCCTGCTGAACAGGCCGGAGGGTATCAGTACATAACAGAGCAACTGGGTCGCTACCTCAGTACCATTACTGCTTTCGATGCGTGCAGCCTGCAGCCTAACAGTGGGGCACAAGGGGAGTACGCCGGATTGCTGACAATCCGTGCCTACCATGAAAGCCGTGGCGACAAGCACCGCGATGTAATGATCATCCCGATCTCTGCACATGGTACCAACCCTGCGTCGGCTGTGATGGCAGGATATAAAGTGGTGGTGGTTAAAGCATTGGAGAACGGATATGTGGATATGGAAGACCTGAACGCAAAAGTTGCGCAGCATAGCGCCAATCTCGCCGGTATCATGATTACTTATCCTTCCACCTACGGGATTTTTGAAGAAACGATCGTTGATATCACAAACCTGATCCACCAGCATGGCGGACAGGTGTATATGGACGGTGCGAACATGAACGCGCAGGTGGGACTTACCGCTCCGGGCCTTATCGGAGCTGATGTGTGTCACCTGAACTTACATAAAACATTTGCGATCCCGCACGGCGGCGGCGGACCAGGAGTAGGACCGATCTGCGTAAAAGCACATCTGGCACCATTCCTTCCGGGACACGTCGCGTTGTCTAATGCAGCTACCAATACAACTGCCGTTTCTGCAGCGCCTTACGGATCTGCAAGCATCCTGCTCATCAGCTATGCCTATTGCTGCATGCTGGGTGCGGATGGTGTGAAGCAAGCCACGCAATTCGCCATTCTGAATGCGAATTACATGAAAGCACGCCTGCAAAAAGACTACGATATCCTGTACAGCGGCGTAAACGGTACCTGTGCGCATGAGTTCATCGTAGATCTGCGTCCGCTGAAAAAGACAGCTGAAGTAGAAGCGGAAGATGTTGCGAAGCGCCTTATGGATTATGGATTCCATGCTCCGACAATGAGTTTCCCTGTACCCGGTACGATTATGATCGAACCTACGGAAAGCGAGGACAAAGCTGAACTGGATCGTTTCTGCGACGCGCTGTTGTCTATCCGTAAGGAGATTGCAGCTGTTGAAAACGGATCAGCTGACAAGAAGAACAATCCGCTGAAACATGCACCTCATACGCAGCATGTAGTGATCAGCAGCAACTGGGACAGACCTTATACACGTGAAGAAGCGGCATTCCCGCTGCATTACGTAGGTCTGAATAAGTTCTGGCCTTCAGTTTCCCGCGTCAACAATACGCACGGAGACCGTAACCTGATCTGTACCTGTGAGCCTACAAGCGCTTACGCTTAAGATGTGCGATAAGATAAAAGCCGGAATACTGTATGTATTCCGGCTTTTTTTTGGCGGCGGTTTTTCCCCACCGGTATCTGATGAAACAGCCACGGCAATTACCGCGGCTGCTGATACTGAGTCCTGTTCTATATTAAGGCATCAGCACTTTGTCGATCACATGGATAACCCCGTTGCTTTGGTACACATCTTTGATGCTAACCTCGGCTTTGCCACCCTTGGCATCCATGATCCACAAATTTTTTCCTTTCATCATCAGCGTTAGATTTTCACCCTGCACTGTCTTCAGCACGGCCTTGCCGTTACCCGCTTTGATTTTTTCGGCAATTGCTTTACTGTCCAGTCGGCCCGCAACCACATGATAGGTGAGTACGGCTGTGAGCTTGCCTTTGTTTTCCGGTTTCAGCAGGGATTCCACCGTTCCGGCCGGAAGCATATCGAATGCTTTGTTTACCGGAGCAAATACGGTGAAGGGGCCTGGAGACGAAAGTGTTTCCACCAATCCGGCAGCTTTTACTGCGGCAACCAGTGTTGTATGGTCTTTAGAATTCACCGCATTTTCCACAATGTTCTTTGAAGGATACATCGGAGCTCCCCCCACCATTACTGTTTTTTCCTGTGCGTAGGAAGTTTGTGTCATTGCTGGTCCGAGCAGCATTGCGGCTACCACCAGCATTTTCATTGGATTGCTTTTCATAAGTAATGCTTGTTTGTTGTATGCGATCATATACGCAAACATGCAGAACACGGTTTTTCGCAAAATTAAAAAATGAAAATCGCTTACCGAATGCTGTTGATACCTGCATACAGCGGCACGGGTATTGTTGTAAGGTAATATTGCGGAGGCGGAAAATACGAGTTAGTATTGCCGGTTATATACCGTACGGAATATTTAAGGTTTGGAGCCATGCCTTTACTGCTGCCGCCTGAAAAGTTGACGCACTAAACTTCGGCATCATCCCGGCATAAAAAAAGCTGTCCCGAACAGGACAGCTTTTTTGTGATTTTTTTTTCCTTAGCTGGTTTTTCCCGCGACGACCATTTGGTCTAACGTAGGATTGGGGCTGCCGCCTTTACGCTCGATGGTAATGGCAAACATTTCTGCCCGGGCGATCGTTTTCATGCGCTGCATCAGGGTGTCCGGGCTACCATCATACACGCCGGCGTCTACGGGTTTGCCGTCTACAATAGCCCAGAGCTGGTATTGTTTTCCTTCGGGCGCTGCAGGCATGCTGGCAAGATCGAGGAATACATCCCCTGTTGCTCCGTCCCAGTACAGCATACCGGAATGCGCCTCGTGTCCGGCTACACCTGCAAGGTTTATTTTTTTCAGTTTGGGCAGTTCCAGCACACGCATTGCCTGCAGCATAGATTCCGACTTGGCGAGAGCCAGTTGTTTTTCCTGCAAGGTGGCTTTCTGAAGCGCAGCCACCTGGTTCATTTCCGTTTTCAGCTGTTGCTGGTTGCTTAGCAATACCAGATTGGTGATGACACTACCGACCAGCAGTACGAGCGAGGCTGCCATTGCCCATGTGGGAATGCTGCGTCTGACAGGTGCTTCCGCTCGTATATTGACAACGGCAGGGATCAGCAGATCTTCGGCAATAAGTCTTTCCCTGATGTTTTCTTTCAAAGCCCCCGGAGGCTCTTTGCGGTAACTTGCTGCATACGTCCCCATCACGGCCTGACATTCGAGCACAGCTTCCTTCAGTTCCGGGTACTGTAACATCAGTTGTTCCAGTTCACGTACCTCGGCTTCTGAAGCTATGCCAGACACATAAGCCTCAATCACCCCACTTTCTATGTACTCTGCAATATTCACTTTTGCCTCTTACTTAAAAATTGATTTTAATTCTATAAGCGCATTTCGTAAACGGGTTTTAACCGTCCCCAAAGGTATATCTAATGTTTTCGAAATTTCTTCCTGGGTATATCCCTGGAAGTAAGCCATATCTACCAGATCGCGCAGATCTTTCTTCAGTGTCATGACAGTCTTCTTCAATCCGATCGTATCCGTATTCTGGGTTGTTACGCTTTTTTGGTCCCCGGTATATACGGTGTTTTCAATATCTGTGGTTTTCTGTTCGTTTCTGTATCCTTTCGATCTCAGTGTATCGATGGCGGTATTGCGCGCAATATTCAGCATCCAGGTATACAGTCTGCCTTTGCTGCTGTCATACTGATCGATATTGCGCCAGATTTTAATAAAAACTTCCTGTAGAATGTCGTTGGCCAGCTCCTGGTGCTCAACAACTTTGAACACGATACCGTATAAGGCTTGGGAATAATTGTCGTAAACGTATTGAAACGCGCGCTCATCTCTGCTTCGCAGCAGAGCGATTAAATCCTGTTCATTGATTTCAACGGCGTTTTTCAGAATATAATTATTGGTCGTTACGCTTCAAAAATAAGTATATGCCACATTAAAAAATCAAAGGGATAAAATAATTTTATTTTATCCCTTTGATTCCTGTAAAAGTAATGCGGTTACGCAAGCTGGTTCAGCGTATGCTGGATAGCGTCAAAATCCGGAATTTTTCCGGCATCTTCCAACACTTCGGCATAACGGATGATCCCTTCTTTATCTACCACAAACGCGGAACGTTTGGATACACCCTTCATTCCGAACGCAAATTGTTCGTAGATAGTGCCGTACGTTTCGGAAACATTTTTATTGAAATCGCTCAGCAGATCGAAATTGATGTTTTGTTCTGATTTGAATTTGTCCAGCGTAAACAGAGAGTCTACGGAGATACCCAATACGGTTGCATTCAATGCAACGTACTGACTGATATTGTCGCGCAGTGCGCATAATTCGGCAGTACATACACTTGTGAAAGCCAGGGGGAAGAATACCAATACCACGTTTTTGCCGCGTAAAGCGCTGAGTGTTACTTCTTTTTTTTCTGTATTGAACAGTGTAAAATCAGGGGCAGTTTGGCCTACTTGTACAGACATATAATTGTTGGTTTTGGACAAATGTAATCAGTGCCTGCCAATAAAGCTGTTAGAAATAAGCTATAAGCATTACTGCTCCGGCTATTTTAGACTGACAGAATGATGGTTGGTCTGCTGCCGGTACTGAAAAAATGTCGCTTCATGCGGCATAACCTGCAATCTGCTGAAAAAATGTCTTAAGCACGTGCTTTGGCATAAAATATGCAGGGAAGTAGCAAACAATAAAACCATCATATCAAAATAGCATTATTATGGCAAAAAAAGTAAGCACATCTGTGAACATCACCCCCCTTCACGACAGGGTAGTTGTAAAGGCTGATGCCGCCGAGCAAAAAACTGCTGGAGGAATCATCATTCCCGATACCGCAAAAGAAAAACCTCAGCGCGGTACTGTGGTCGCAGTAGGAGGCGGTAAGAAAGACGAGCCGATGACCGTGAAAACAGGCGATTCCGTGTTGTACGGTAAATATGCCGGTACGGAGATCAGCATTGAAGGTGCAGATTACCTGATCATGCGTGAAAGCGACATCCTGGCGATCCTCTAATCCGATACTTTTATAACAACCATATAATACAAATAAACAATAACTGATCATGGCAAAACAATTGCATTTCAATATTGAGGCCCGCAATAAAATGAAGAAGGGCGTAGACATTCTGGCTGACGCCGTTAAAGTAACTCTCGGTCCTAAAGGCCGTAACGTGGTTATCGAGAAAAAATTCGGTGCTCCGGCTATCACTAAAGACGGTGTAAGCGTTGCAAAAGAAATCGAACTGGAAGATGCGGTAGAGAATATGGGCGCTCAGATGGTGAAAGAGGTGGCATCAAAAACTGCTGACATGGCAGGTGACGGTACCACAACTGCAACCGTTCTGGCTCAGTCTATTATCTCTGAAGGACTGAAAAATGTAGCTGCAGGTGCTAATCCTATGGATCTGAAACGCGGAATCGACAAGGCTGTTGCAATCGTGGTGGAAGATCTGAAAAGACAAAGTCAGGCTGTAGGTAAAGACAATAAGAAAATTGAGCAGGTAGCTACTATCTCTGCAAATAACGATAACGCAATCGGCAAACTGATCGCTCAGGCTATGGCGAAAGTGGGCAACGAAGGTGTAATCACCGTAGAAGAGGCGAAAGGAACGGAAACCACTGTTGATATCGTGGAAGGCATGCAATTCGATCGCGGTTATCTTTCTGCTTACTTCGTAACCAATACGGAAAAAATGCAGATTGAATTCGCTAATCCCTATATCCTGATCTGCGAAAAGAAAATCAGCACGTTGCAGGACATCCTGCCTATTCTGGAAGCTACCATGAAAGCAGGCCGTCCATTGCTGATCATTGCAGAAGACGTAGAAGGAGAAGCATTGACCACATTGGTGGTGAACAAACTGCGTGGTTCACTGAAAATCGGTGCGGTAAAAGCTCCGGGCTTCGGCGACCGTCGTAAAGAAATGCTGCAGGATATCGCCACCCTTACCGGCGGTACCGTAATCAGCGAAGAACAGGGTATCCAGCTGAGCGCTGCCACAATCGAATACCTGGGCCAGGCAGAAAGCATCACTGTAGATAAAGACAATACCACTGTTGTAGGCGGTAAAGGCAAAAAAGCAAATATCACTGCACGTGTAAATCAGATCAAATCCCAGATTGAAACAACCACATCTGATTATGATCGTGAAAAACTGCAGGAGCGCCTTGCAAAACTGGCCGGCGGAGTTGCTGTGCTGTATGTGGGTGCTGCCACTGAAGTGGAAATGAAAGAAAAGAAAGATCGCGTGGATGATGCATTGCATGCAACACGGGCTGCTGTGGAAGAAGGTATCGTAGCCGGTGGCGGAACTGCCTTTATCCGTGCTGTGGAAAGCCTCGCTAAAGCGAAAGGCGCCAATGCAGACGAAAATACCGGTATCGCTATCATACGCCGTGCGCTTGAAGAGCCACTGCGCCAGATCGTAAGCAATGCAGGTATCGAAGGTTCTATCATAGTGCAGAAAGTAAAAGAAGGAAAAGACGACTTCGGATTCAATGCCCGTACCGAAACATATGAGAAAATGCTGGCAGCCGGAGTAATCGATCCTACCAAAGTAAGCCGTGTGGCACTCGAAAATGCATCGTCTATTGCAGGAATGCTGCTGACCACAGAGTGTGTTATCGCTGAAAAACCAGAGCCGAAATCTGCTGCACCGTCAATGCCCGGTGGCATGGGTGGTGGTATGGGTATGGATTATTAATACAGGAATTACCCTCCTATACACGTATCGACGGACCATCGCAGGATGGTCCGTCTTTTTTTCGAAATATCACAGATTTTGGAATTAGTAAAAAATCTATATTTCACTAATTTATAATTGTTATGAGTACTTTTTTTAATCAAAAATTTCTGTAATTTGCCGCCCTCAACCGTAAATAGAAGACGAACAATTGGAACAGTTAAAAGACCGTATCAGTTTATTCTGGGGCAATCTCATCGGGGACGCAGATGAGTTTAGCATAGACAACAGAGCTTTTAATGCCATCAGTATTATCTCCATCATTATCCTGCTGTTTTTACTCCCGATCAACATTTACCTGGGTCTGCCCTTTGTGTGGGCAAGTGTTGCCATCACAATGGGCTTGCTGATCGTCCTTTACTACTACGCACGCTACCGCAAACAATATGCTTATTCGATGAGCATATACGCCGCAGGAAGCTACCTGCTGCTGGTGCTGAACTTTTTTTTCAATGCGGGGGCAGATGGTCCTACCATTTTCCTGTTTTTCCTGAGTTTTCAATTGCTTATTGCCTTTACTCCACAGCGGCAACATCTTACCTGGGCGATACTGCACATCGTACTAACTGTTTCGCTGCTCTACATCCACTACTGGTACCCGGAATGGATTATGGAGCAATATGCAAAGCCATCCGACCGTTGCTTTGATCTCAGCACGAGTGCGTTGATCATTCTGGCATGCATGTATTGTATCACGATATACCTGCGCAGCAATTACAACCGGGAAACACGTTTGTCTGCAGAACATGCGCGGCAGATAGAAGAGCAGAATCAACAGATCAGACTGCAGTACCAGGAGCTGGAAAAGCTGGGCCAGGAAAAGAATAAGCTAATTTCCGTACTGGGTCAGGATCTCAGGGGACCGCTCAACTCCATCAGTTCAGTTCTCGAACTGCTGACTACATACCCGGTTCCGGAGCAAAGAGCCCGGGAGCTGCAAAAGGGATTGTTGCAGACTACGCGTAACACGTCAGATATTCTTACGAATCTGCTAACCTGGACCTCGCGTCAGATGAAAGGAATGACTGTTTCCCTGCAACGCGTCCGTCTGCTGGAAATTGTTCAGCAGGTATTGGCAAGCCAGCAAAGTCTGTCCGAAGCAAAATCAATAACCGTTCAGGTGGATATCAGCGACAGTATTTACATTATGGCTGATCCGGACATGCTGGTTCTGGTGCTGCGCAATATTCTGAACAATGCATTGAAGTTTACGGGCAACCGCGGACTTATCGAAATGGCTGCGGAAGAGCGGGGAAACAGTTGTGTCATCACCATTACGGACAATGGTATCGGTATGTTCCCGGAACAACTGGCGCAACTTTTCAGCATGAATATCCACTCCACTTTCGGCACAAACAATGAAAAAGGGATAGGTCTCGGACTCGTATTATGTAAGGACTTTACCGAGGCACAGGGCGGTACGATCCATGCGCACAGCGAAGAAGGAGTGGGGACTGTTTTATCCGTTTCTTTACCCTTGTATAAAGGAATATCTATCGTTTAAGCGGCCACACCATAGACTGTGAACACTGCAACCTGGCAAATGCTTTTGTCTCCATGTTCTTTCCGGCATCGGGCATGAGGTTCATGTAATTTGTCAGATCTCCGTTATTGCGATACTTGAATAGCCCCGGTTTACGGCCGTTACTATGGTATACATACAGTAACGAATCGTTCATGCAGGTTAATATATCGTCGCTGGAATATACGATCGCATTATGGCGCTCTTTCATCACATCAATGCCGAAAGTGGTGTTGATATAGTCCGACCCCACAAGTCCCATAATCGTCGGGTAAAGGTCCGTTTGCACCGCCAGGCGGCCTATTGCTTTACCCTGGGCTTCCCCGGGTACATAAATCATGAAGGGAATGTGATGCAGTGAAAAGGGAACTTCGTACCTGTCGTTCCACATAGAGACGCCGTGGTCGGCAATGAATACAAATATCGTGCTGTCATACCATGGCTGCTTTGAAGCGTACTCCATCATTTTCCTGAGCGACCAGTCCGCATACTCCACCACCGCTTTTTCTGAAGAACTGCTATGAGGCCTGAACGGAATGTTTTCGGGCACGAAGTAAGGGGCATGATTGGACCCGCTCATAAAAGTTGCAAGGAAAGGTTTGTGATTTGCGTACAATTGACCGAGCAGGGGCATGGAATAACGGTACATATATTCGTCGGGCACACCTACGGCACTCAGCACTTCGGATTCCGGATAATCTTTCTGACCGATCATGGAGTCGTACCCGTTTCCGAGCAGGAAAGTATGCATATTATCGAAAGCCTCGTTGTGCGTGAGGAAAAACACGGTTTGATAGCCTTGTTTTTTAAGGGTTGTGCTCAGTCCGTCCATCTGCGGCAATGGCGTCACGTCCATCATATGCTTGTTCATCAGTGCGGGGTGGCCGTAGATGGTGCTGTAAATGCCATTATAGGTATGTATCCCGGAACTGAAGGTGCTGTCGAAGCAATAGCTGATTCCGGCCAGACTGTCCAGAAACGGCGTCAGGTTTTCCCTATTACCATAACGCTTCATACGGTGAGCAGCCATACTTTCCATCAGTACAAGCACCACATTTCTGCGGGGATAGCTTGCCTGCGTATGCTGCATACGTGCCACGGGTGAAAGGGCTGCATACTGCGGATCTCCCTGCATATCGGCCTGGGCGATCATCTGTGCTTCAGAATCACTCATCCAGTGCAATCGCTCGTTGCCCGGTCTGATACGGTCGAAATAAGAAGTGCAGAAATTATAAACAGGGTTCAGGCTTAGCTGATTAACGAAACCATAAGGTGAAAAAAAGGCTTTCGATATCATCTTGTCGTCGTTGCCAAAGCGGCCTTTCATACCTACGCTCAGCAGAGCGATGCTGCCGAGTACTACGGGAAGCGTGGTGGAAAAGCTGGGTGCCGACAGGGGTAAGTTGCGCACATGATCTTTGTAAATGCCGCGCAGGATACGGATATACACGCCGAGTACGCCGAGATATAAGATCGCAAACACACAGAATTTGATATTCTCGAAGATCATCTTCACGCCGAAGCCGCCTGCATTGTTCCAGTTAAATATCGTATCGTTGATCCTTTTGCAGAAGTATTGCAGGAAAGGCATATCTGCCGCCATTACCAGCAGGCAGAATATAAATAAGATGCCGGTAAGGGTGTACAGAGCTGCAAGTACGTACCGGTGCAATTTGCCCGCCAGATACAGCAGGCTGCCGGTGAGAAACGGTATGCTCATAACAAAGCACATCACCAACGCGTCGAACCGGAAGCCTACCAGAAATGCTTCGGCGAGCAAGCTCCCTTTATGATCAGTCACTGTCTGCAATCCTTCCAGGTTATAGAAGAGTGCAATCAGGCGGAAAACGGTAAAGAAGGCTATACCCAGCAGGAATACACGTAAGGGAAAGGAGAATTGCCCTGCCTTTACAAATAACTTATTTTTCATTTGAGGACGCAAATTTAAATTTGTTTTAAATTTTTTCGTCCTTAATTAAGAATGCCTTCACTTTTAAAGTGAAGGCATTCTATATAAATAACCAGCCGGTAACGATTACCACAGTGCCACTCTGGCACTGTCTGGCAGGAACATTTTGCTGCCTGCCGGGATATTGAAGGCTTTGTAGAATTCCGGAACGTTCGGGAACGGACCATTCACACGGTATTTTGCCGGGGAGTGAACGTCTGTAAGCAGACGTGTAGCCAGTTCTTCATCCCGCTGCATATAGAGCCATCCGAGGGCATACCCGAGGAAAAAGCGCTGCATAGGGGTGTATCCGGCTATCGTTTTGTTCTCTTTGTATGCTTTACTTTCTTTAAATGCATCCAGACCAATCAGGATACCACCCAGGTCTGCGAGGTTTTCTCCCAATGTTGCCTTGCCGTTGATGCGCAGCGTATCGATCACGACCATATTGCTGAACTGATTGGCCAATACTTCCGCACGCTTGTTGAATTGTGCTTCGTCTTCCTTGCTCCACCAGTTGTGGAGGTTGCCTTTCTCGTCGAACTGGCGGCCCTGGTCGTCAAATCCGTGCGTGATCTCGTGTCCGATAGTCGAAGCTGCAGCGTATCCATAAACCAGCGCATCGTCCAGCTCTTCATCGCGGAAGCCGGGTACCGTGAAGATACCCGCCGGTAATACGATTTCATTATTAGAGGGATTGTAATATGCGTTGTAAGTCTGTGGTGTCATATCCCACTCCGTACGGTCCACAGGTTTGCCCAGTTTAGAGATGCTGTAATTGTTCCACCACTCATTTGCTTTCATCATATTTTCAGCGAATGAGTTTTTGCCGATCTGCAGTGAAGAAAAGTCTTTCCATTTGTCAGGATATCCTACTTTTTTTGTCATACCGGCAAGCTTGTTCAACGCCTTTTTACGGGTGCTGTCGCTCATCCAGGTGAGGTTCTCCATGCGTTTTTTATAAGCTGCACGTACAGCCTCCGTCATGTCTTCATACCTTTTTTTGGCCTGTGCATTGAAGTATTCTTTCACGAACAATTGTCCGAGAATCTCTCCGATGGCCTGCTCTTCGGCATCCAGCACGCGCTTCCAGCGCGGACGCATTTGTTTGGCGCCGCGGATCGTTTTGCCGTAGAAATCGAATTTGGTATTCACCAGTTTGCTGTCCATATAGGAAGCAAAGTCGTTGATCAGGTGAAATGACATGTAATCTTTCAGGGTGCCGATAGGTGTGGTTTTGAGCAGCATGCTCAATTGCTTGTAAAATTCCGGCTGACCCACGATCACGGTATCGACTTTTGGCAGGCCGATCCCTGTGAAGACACGCTGCCAGGCGACGCCAGGTGCGGTTGAAGAAAGTCGGCCGATGTCCATTTTATTGTAGTTGGCATACGGGTCGCGCAAAGCTTCTATGGTACGGGAAGCTTTTGCCATAGCCGTTTCAAGTTTGAAAACGGACTCAGCCTTCGCGTTGGCTGTGGCACTGTCGTCTCCCTTCAGCATAAAGATGCTGCGGATATAAGCGGGATAAGCATTGCGGATTTTCGCGGTGCGTTCATCCGTTTTAAAATAATAGTCGCGGTTGGGAAGTCCTAGTCCGCCCTGGTAGAGCTGGTAAGACATCAACTCAGAATTTTTTTCGTCCTGGCCCACGCCTTCGCTGAAGAAAACCCCCACACCTATTTTATGCATATAGGCTGCCACGTCCATCAATTGCTCCAGGTTCTGAGCCGAATTGATCTTGTCCAGCACCGGCTGTAAGGGTTTCATGCCATCAGCTTCAATTTTTGCGGTATCCATGGCGGCGGCCCAGAAATTAGCAAGCTGTTCGGAGGTGCGGTTGCTGCCGGCTGTTTTCGCTGCTTCCTCGTTAATGGTGAGTTTGCGTTTGTAGAGCTCTTCGTTAACGAGATTGGCGATACCCCAGCTGCTTTCTTCGTCCGGAATCTTATTCGCTTTCAGCCAACCACCTTCTGCGAACGCGAAGAAATCTTCTGCCGGGTTTACCGTGGTATCGGCATTCGCGGCAAGGATATCCGCTTTTGGGGTTGCCGGATCTTTGTGCTCACCGTTGCCGGCGCATGATGCCAACGCTACCGCAAGGCTGAGCGGTAATACGCGTGTAAAATGGTTCAATGCCATATTGTATCAGATGTTAAAGTGTAAAAGTAAGCGAAGCATTTCATTTGAGAAATGTTCGGGAAAGGGATATTTAAGGGGAAAAATAAAAGCAGCCCCTGTACAGGTGACTGCTTTTATGGTGTATGCGGAGCTTACGTTTAGTAACCTCTTGATGTTGTTTTTTCGATGTAATTGATAAATGCGCGGTTAGATACGCGGTTACCGCCCTGAGTTGGGTAGTTCCCGGTGAAATACCAGTCTCCTTTGTTATGCGGACAGGCGTCGTGCAGGCCTTCCAGAGTCTGGTAAATAATTTCCACATCGGCATGTACCTGACTGTCTTTCAGCATTGAAGCAATTTTATGGCTGATCTCTTCATCGGTAAAGGATGCATAGATCGCTTTTACAAAATTCTCCTGGTGCAAAGTGCCATTCTGCTGAGCTGCTTTACAGGCATCGTAGGTATCCTGGATCACGTGCTCCATTCCGGTGTCTTTCAGTAACCCGATTGCGGCCTGGAATGCGATAAAATCACCCATCTTGCTCATGTCGATGCCGTAACAGTCGGGATAGCGGATCTGCGGAGCAGACGATACGATGATGATCTTTTTGGGTCCGAGGCGATCCAGCATTTTGATAATGCTCTGGCGCAGGGTGGTACCGCGTACGATCGAATCGTCGATCACCACGAGTGTATCCACTCCTTTTTGTACCGTACCATAAGTGATATCGTATACGTGCTGTACCATTTCATCACGCGAAGCATCTTCGGTAATGAAGGTGCGCATTTTCACGTCTTTGATGGCCAGTTTTTCGATGCGTACCCGGCGGCTGATCAGCTCAGACATTTCTTCCGGAGTCATTTCCGCTCCTTTGGTAAGGATGCGCTGAAGTTTGATATCTTTCAGGTAATCTTCCAGTCCTTTGATCAACCCGTAAAATGCAGTTTCTGCGGTATTCGGGATAAAGGATACGATCGTGTTTTTAAGATCGTTGTTGAGTTTGCGCAATACAGATCCTGCAAGATTGCGGCCGAGCTGCATACGCTCTTTGTAAATGTCTGCGTCGCTGCCGCGGCTGAAATAGATTCTTTCGAAGCTGCATGCCGTATAAGCCCGTGGTGCAAGTATTTCGGTATGTCTGAAGTTGCCGGAGGCATCTACGATAATCGCATGGCCCGGTTTCAGTTCATGTACGTCTTCGATTGATACATTGAAAGTGGTCATGATCGCAGGACGTTCGGAGGCAACGACCACCACCTCGTCATTTTTGTAGAAAAATGCGGGACGGATACCGTTCGGGTCGCGCATTACAAAGCTATCCCCGTTACCGATAAGACCGCTGCATACATATCCGCCATCAAACAGGCTTGTGGATTCGCGCAGGATATTTTCCACATCCAGGGCGGCAGGGTTCTTTGCGTCTTCTTTTTTAAGGAAATGGTGGATCGTCTCAATCATCGCCCCGAGGTCGCTGCCTGCAGGAGTGGTGATATCCGGCTGTACTTTGCTGAGGATGTCCTCTGTGTTTACGAGGTTGAAGTTACCCGCCATCATCAGGTTGCGGGTAGGATTAATGTCAGACTTGATAAACGGATGACAGAAGTTGACATCATTTTTACCCTGGGTTCCGTAGCGGAGATGCCCGAGTAATACTTCTCCCATAAAAGGAAGGTACCCTTTGAGCAGACCCGGGTGGTTACTGATTTCAGGGTGAGCCGTTTCGAGTTCGGCTACCTGACCATGTATGTCCTGGAAAATACGGGCAATCGCACCGGCACCATTCAGGCGCATCCGGTGCATAAACTGATATCCCGGTTCCGTATTAAGTTTTACCGTAGCAACACCCGCACCATCCTGGCCGCGGTTATGTTGTTTTTCCATCAGCAGATACAGCTTATTCAGCGCGTAAAAAGAACTTCCGTATTTCTGGCGGTAATAAGTAAACGGTTTCAGCAATCTGATATAAGCTAAACCGCATTCGTGTTTAATTGCGTCCGACATGAGGCGGCAAAATTAGGACGTATTTTACTAATAAAAACATATCGATTTCTTAATGACGTGCCGATAAAAAAATACGCCGATAGCTGTAAGCTATCGGCGTATCGGAACAATGTTCCTTTTTTAGAAGTTGTAAGAAGCTCCGCCCATAAACCAGCGCGTCGGCATGGTGCTTCCGAGCAGGTCGGAATAGCGGATATTGCCGATGTTGTTGCAGCTGGCGTAAACGCTGAGCTGAGACAGGATACGCAGTCCCACACGCGCATTGAATACGGCATAAGACGAGGTGATCTCCGCATTGATCCCCTTGGCCATTTGCGGATTCCGCTCTTTATAGATCATATTGCCGGAAAGACTCAACCGGCCGAATTGGTACATTACCGTGCTTTGGATCAGCGTTTTAGCATGAGCGATAATATAGAATGACGGAACGGGGTCGTTGCTCGTGGAGCGCATCAGTGTAATCCCGGCATTGACATAAATGCTCTGATTTTTAGAAAGTTGTTTCTGGAAAGTGGCCTCGAATTCCATGCCTTTGGTTTTTACCTGTTTCAGGTTTTTGGCTAGGGCGTATGTTCCTGAAGGATCGAGGTTCGTCTGGCGGGGCATATCGGCATACGGCGTGGTTACCCAGTCGATTACGTTATCCTGACTGCGGTAGAACGCGGTTCCGCTCAGTTTGAGGTATTGTGCAACATTGAGGGTTGCTCCTGCTTCGTAGCTCCAGGATTGTTCCGCTGTAAGATCGGGATTGCCGATGCTGCCGCTTTTTACCAGTGTTTTATTGTAGTTGTTATAGCGCTCGGTGAAATCGGCACTGCGGGTAGCGCGCCCGGCGGTACCACGGA
This sequence comes from Rurimicrobium arvi, assembly GCF_039540495.1. Taxonomy (NCBI): domain Bacteria; kingdom Pseudomonadati; phylum Bacteroidota; class Chitinophagia; order Chitinophagales; family Chitinophagaceae; genus Rurimicrobium; species Rurimicrobium arvi. Next base: position 50,284 of record NZ_BAABEZ010000002.1, read on the forward strand.
AGGTAATGATTCCGGCATTGTACGATGCATTCAGCTGCGGTATGAGTGCAAAGCCGTAATTACCATCATAGTCGGCACGCAGGCTGCCACTCAGGTTAAGATGCTCATAATGATACAACAGGGTTCCGAAACCGGCAATCTGGCCTGTCTGGTGGTTACCGCGATCGTTGGAACGAATAACCCTCAGTGAGCTCTGTGCACCTCCGGCGATATCAAATCCGTGGCTGAGCGACAACGTGTACAGGTATTGCGCCATTGCATATTTTGATTTGTTTTCATTGGCGGTTGAAACGGAATTGTACAGATAGTTGTCCGAAGCATTTTTAAACACCGCATCTATCTCATGGGAGTGCCTGTTTTTATGCTGCTTCAACTGAGCCTGGGCCCAGGCTGTGCTTACTTTTTCGGTTGCAGTATCGCTGGCAAATGTGGTGTAGAAGTTCTGTGCGGCGAAATCACGATTGTCGTAAGATCCGCGCAGGGCCATTTTCCAGTTGTTTGCCATATCAGCAGATACCGATCCGCTGACAGTATTGTTATGAATGTACCCGCGGTTGTCACCCCGCAGCAGCTGACCTGTGGTATTGTTGCTCAATACACCTAACGCAGCTTTCACACGCCCTTTTGCGTATTGCACGCCGGCGTCCGTATTCCAGAAATTATACTCACCACCGGAGGCTTTTACCACACCGTGCAGGCCGGATGCGGTGTCTTGTGCCGCGAATGTTTTGGTGATCACATGAATTACGCCACCTACCGCTTCGGCTCCGTAAACCGCAGCAGCAGGACCTCTCAGTACCTCAATGCGCAGGATTTCCGAAGGTGCTACAGGAATGTAGCTGTTGAAGTGTCCGGTGATCGGATCATTGATCTTTACGCCGTCCAGCAGAATCAGTACCTGCTGATAGGTGCCGCCACGCAGCACGATATCGCTTTGCGCACCCATAGGTCCGCGGGCCTGTACCTCTACTCCGGGCACATACTTCAGCAGTTCGTCCAGAGACTGTACCGGAAGCTGACGGAACATGGCTCCGTCGATCACACTAATGTTTCTGCCGGTTTCGTTTACCTTCTGCGCAACGCGCGAAGTGGTCACCGATACCGGATTCAGATCTACGCCTGCCTGGGCTTTTACCAGGAAGGGGCTGAGGGCGCAAATCGGAAGTAGCAGTTTTTTCATTTTTGTCTGAATTTGGTTTTTTGCGCGGCGAATTTAGGGGAACAAAATTTAATCGCTTTTAAGGTATCGGAACCCCCCGCTAGCACTTTACTTGTTACATTTGTACACATGAATCGCAGATCCGTGCTAATTGTTTGTAACCGAGTTCCTTACCCATTGAAAGATGGGGGAGCGCTCGCTATGTACGCAATGATACAGGGATGGCAGGAGCAGGGATGGGAGGTCCATGTGTTGGCTATGAATACATCACGTCATCGTGTTGCGCATGCGCAACTTCCGGAACTGTTCCGGCAGATCGCTTCGTTTGAGATGGTGGATGTAGACACAGATATTCGCTGGAGCCGGGTATTCGGTAATCTGATGCTTTCCCGGAAACCGGAACATGCACAGCGCTTTTTTAAAAAGGAGTTTGCCCGTCGTCTTAAAGTACTTGTACAGCAGGTGCGTCCGGCACTGATTCAGTTTGAAAGTATTTACCTGCACGAATATATGCCTGAGTTGCGCAGGATATCCGGGGATGCGCTCATCGTACAAAGGTTGCATAATGTGGAACATGAGATATGGGCCCGCCTTGCCCGTCAGACAACCGGCGCGCTCAAAAAAGCATATCTCGAAAATCTTGCACGTCGTATCGCGGTGTACGAACGGCAGGTCTGGTCGGAGTGCGATGCCGTTATACCGATCACACAGAAAGATGCAGATTATATCCGCCACAGTAATATCGATACGCCTCAGATAGTTATTCCTTACGGCATGCATTGGAGCGATACGGAGAGTGAAATTCCGGGCGGCCGCTGGAAGGCCTACCATATAGGAGCTATGGATTGGAAGCCAAACGCTGAAGCGATGGATTGGATGCGGGATGCGATTGTACCTGCCGTGCAGGCAAGAGTGAAGGAATTTACTTTTGACTTTGCGGGAAGGAGCATGCCTGAACGTTTTCTGAACCGGGAGCAAAGCAGTTCCTTCAATTGCTGCGGTGAGGTGGCCGATGCCCAGGCATTCATAGCAGATAAGCAGATACTCATTGTTCCTTTAAAATCAGGCTCCGGCTTACGGGTGAAAACACTCGAGGCGATGGCTGCAGGCAAACTCGTCATCAGCACTTCGGTTGGTATACAGGGCATTGATGCGCTGGACAATATTCACTTCCTCAAAGCGGATACCGCTTCGGAATTTGCGGATAAGCTGGAATGGGTAATGCAGCACCCGCAGGCCGCTCAACGTATTGTGGCAAATGCCAAAGACCTGCTGCGCGCACATCATAGTCTGCCTGCGCTCATGCAGCAACTCTCGGTTTTTACAGATACGCTTTTTGTCAGTCAGCATAAGAAAACAGTCACTGTTTCCTAAACAAAGCAAAATGAAAATATTTTCTGCTCCTCAGATAAAAGCATGTGATGCTTACACGATCCATGCTGAGGGAATCTCCTCTTCCGACCTTGTGGAACGGGCAGCGAACGCCTGTGCCACGCATATACGTCAGTATTTCAGCACTGATACTCCGTTTGTGTTTCTATGCGGTATGGGTAATAACGGGGCAGACGGACTCGCGCTTGCCAGGATCCTGATGCAGTACGGATATGGCATCAAGGTGTTTGTGATACAGCACAGAGATCAGGGTACACCCGAATACAAGAGTAACCTCAATCAGATACTTAAGGTAAACGCCGCATTGGTGGATTATGTGGCTCCCGAATCTTTTCTTGCAGACTTTCACCCTCAGGTGGTGATTATAGATGCAATACTCGGTGTGGGATTATCGAGACCTATCCAGGGGTGGCTTGCAGATTTTTTCGCGCATATCAATCAGTTGCCTAATTTCAAAATAGCGATCGATGTACCTTCCGGACTTCCTGCCGATAATGCATTGCCTGCCGATCATGCAGTGATGCGCGTCAACGAAACTTTGTCTTTTCAATTTCTGAAACGTGGTTTTCTGCATGCTGAAACCGCCGGATATGCCGGGCTAATCACCCTGTTGGACATCGGTCTGCATCCTACTTTCATTGAAGCGACGCATACGCATTACTCCACGATAGAATCGCCGGATATGGCCCGGCTTATTACGCCAAGAGATCCGTTTACGTATAAAAACAGGAAGGGGCACTTATTTGTTGCGGCAGGCAGTAAAGGGAAAACGGGTGCACTGATTCTTTCGTCTAAAGCTGCGCTGCGCTCGGGCGCCGGACTGGTCACGGGCATCATACCGGAGGCCTGTTACCATGCTTATCAGAGTTCGGTTCCGGAAGCTATGTGCATTGTTGCAGGCGACGATACATTGAACGACTTTCCTTTGCCGGAGACGGCAACGGCTTGTGTGCTGGGTATGGGTATGGGCACCGATGCTGCTACCGCAGAAGCATTTGCGCAATTCATGGCAACCTGTGAACTGCCTTGTGTTTTTGATGCCGATGCGCTGAATCTGCTGGCGGCACATCCCGACCTGTTACATAAAATTCCGGAACGATCTGTGCTGACACCGCATGTAGGAGAATGTGACCGTCTGTTTGGTGTTTCGCAGAACAGCATGCAGCGGGTGGAACATGTGCGTATGCAGGCGATGCGCTATAAAGTGTGTATTGTATTGAAGGGTCGCTATACCGTGATTGCCACGCCGGAAGGCGACTGTTTTTACAATACCACCGGCAATGCCGGAATGGCGAAGGCGGGAAGCGGTGATGTACTGAGCGGACTTATCGGAGGCTTGCTTGCGAAGGGGCATACTGCTGTTGAAGCAGCTTTGCTGGGTGTGCATCTGCATGGCATCGCAGGAGATATCGCAGCGGGTTTTATGGGACAGGAAGCGATGAATGCAGGAGATCTCGTATTGCAGCTGCCTGCCGCCTGGCAAAAGTTAGCAAAAATGTAAATTTCGTTCATGTTATTTGCTATTGCATCTTACTGCTATTACATTTGATTTATTGAAACGAATACAAAATGGAAAAAGAAAAATCAAAAGTGCTTCTGGTAGAAGACGATACGAACTTCGGGCTTGTACTCAAGAACTTTTTAGAATTAAATGACCTTATTGTGGAACTGTGCCGCGACGGTATTCTGGGGCTGGCAGCATTCCGCCGTGAGAAGTTTGATATATGTCTGCTGGATGTGATGATGCCTAATATGGATGGCTTTACACTGGCAGAAGAGATCCGCAATGTAGACCCGGATGTACCTTTGTTCTTCCTGTCTGCGAAAAGCATGAAGGATGATATCCTTAACGGCTATAAACTCGGTGCAGATGATTACATCACGAAACCTTTTGACAGTGACGTGTTGCTGCACAAAATCAAAGCCGTATTAAAACGTAATCAGGAACTGAATGAGAAGCAACATTCACAAACTGAGTTTAAGATCGGTAAATACGAATTCAACAGCAAGATCCGTTCACTCACTGCGGAAGGGAATACACAAACACTTTCTCCGAAGGAGAATGAGTTGCTGCTGATGCTTGCAGAATATAAAAATGACCTGCTGCCCCGCGAGCAGGCTCTGAAACGTATCTGGGGCAGTGATACCTATTTTAACGGCAGAAGTATGGATGTGTATATCGCAAAATTGCGCAAATACCTGAAGGATGATTCTGCTGTAGAGATCGTGAACATTCACGGTATGGGCTTCCGTCTGGTGGTTCCTGAAAGTTAATGTTCCTTTTTTTCTAAAATCGAAAGCGCCGTCATTTGATCATGACGGCGCTTTTTTTTTAGTCGATAAATTTATGTTCCCAATCTTTCCGTGGTATCATGCAGGCTGCGTCGTAAGGCCACCAGCGTTTCCGGTTGCGTGCCACCCAGCGATAAACCCGATCCCTCAATGATCGTGGCAGCAGCATCAGTAGTGCGGCAAGCCGGTAAATCCCTCCGAGTGCAACAATTGTTTTGAGTGCAGCGGTGGATTCATGATAATACTTTCCGCCGGTAACCAGGATCACACTGTCACTGGCTGCCACCGCAGCCGGTGCGGAAAGCAGCAGTTCCCTGCCTTTTTCGGATTGCAGTGAGCCAAAACGGAACAGGTCTTTGCTGTCGCGGCGCAATACCCATTGTACTGCCCGGTTGCAGAGACTGCAATCCCCGTCAAACAACAATATATATGATCCGCGTTCTGTAATCACGACATTTTATCTATATACCAGAGCAACTCGGAGAGAAACAGCTGCGCCCTTTTGTCGGTTGCTTCCTTATCTGCAGGTGTTCCCTGCTCGTCGAATGTTTTTTCCACAGTGGGTACGGGAAACATTGCAGGAACCATCAGCGCACCGATCTTCCACAGAGAAAACAGCAATGATGTGATCACTTGTGTTCCGGCAAACGGGCCTGCAGAAACCATTGATATCCCGATCGGTTTACGCTTCCATTGTTCCACCAGCAGGTCGATCACGTTTTTCAGGCTGGCCGGGTAGCCGCCGTTATATTCAGGTGTTACGATCAGTACGCCGTCTGCTTTTTCAATTTTTTCGGCAAAGGAAACTGCAGCGGGTAAAGGGTTTTCCTGGAATTTCAGGCGCTCTTCAAATACGGGGAAGCGGTATTCGTTCAGGTCGAGTATTTCAGTGGTTGCGAGCTGCCTGCTTTCGATAAAGTTTTTGAAGTATTGCGCTACGCGCGGACTTTTGGCGCCTTTACGTACACTGGCGGAGATGATTACGATATGTTTCATTTAGGTGGTGTGTGTTGTCCGATATTAATTTTGCTTCAGGTTTACGTAATTGTCGAGCACCTGTTTGGCTATCCGGATATTACGGTCTCTCCATCCATCTGAAGGATCGGAATCTGAAGGGATATCAATATTTTCAGCAAAGAAATATACGTAATTGCGCTCCCCGGCTTTATTCATGGAGCCTTTCATCTCTTTTACCTTTATTTCATACTCTGCAAATCCGACCACCCATAACAGTGAATTGTTGCCGTTCCGGCCCCAGCCTGTTTTATAATACATCTTCCTGCCACCCTCTGTTTCATGCAGCATCAGGCTGCGGACGATACGCTGCGTGCGGTCGCTCAGCGGAAGCTCATCAAAATAGAGTCTTTTCATAAGGCCCACTTGTTCGTCCGCCGAAATTTTCAGCGATCCGTCTGTCCAGCAGGTGCTTACAGAATCGCCCAGTTTTTTATTTCCGTAATTGAGCGTATCCAGCATATGCTGCAGGCGCTCACGGCCAATGCGGCGTGCCAGTTCTTTAAAGTACGGTTCCGAGCTTGTTTCGAATGCTTCTCTCAGCGTCAGGTCTTTCTCCCATTCAGGTTTTCCGGTAGCAATTCCATCCCAGGGGATAACAAATTTATCATCCTGCAGGATACCGAGCTCAAGGCCGGCAAGCGACAATACGATTTTAAATGTTGATGCGGGGCTCAGGTGCTGTGTATCGCGGTTAAGGTTGTAATAGGCCACAGCATCATGGGCCTGATCCCGTAAAATAATTCCTCCATCCAGTGCTTTTGCGGCGGAGAAGAAGCCAGCCCATTCTTTGTGTTCTTTAATGCGTGCGTCCCGGCAGGAGGCGTTCAATAACAGGATGGCAAGCAGAGAGATTGCAGATAATTGCTTCATATTTAGTACCCAGATATTCCGTTCCGCGAAGATAGCGCATAATCGGCTGGCACATGGCCAAGGTTTATTTTGAGTATGCGTACCGCTTAGGGCTGTTTTTATGTCGTTTTTTAGTTGATTTGCAGGGTGAATCTTTCATTTTTCATAGCACGGCGGTACCTGGTGAAGCAAAAAGGATCTTTTTCCTCTTTCATCATCAAGCTTGCTATTGTAGCCACTGCGCTCAGTGTGGCTGTGATGATCACGTCTGTTTGCATCATCGGTGGATTTAAAAGTGTGATCCGGGACAAGATCTATAGTTTCTGGGGACATGTGCTGGTGGTGCCTTACAATGAGAATCCCGGCAATATCATCGCTCCGGATCCGATAAAGGCTTCACCTGAGCTGGAACAGAAGATCCGTTCTTACCAGGGGGTGCGGCAATTGAGCAGGTTTATTGTCAGGCCTGCTATTGTGCAAGGTAAAGGCCAGATGGAAGGTATTAAGCTTAAAGGGATTGGTCCCGACTACCGCTGGAGCCCTTCATTGAATCTGCATGGGCGGGCGATCGGTTTTTCTGATACCGATTACGCACGGCAGATTGTGATTTCACAGACCACCGCAGATAAATTATCCCTTCACGCGGGCGACTCGGTATTCATCTATTTTCTCGAATCGGGATCAGCATTACCGCGTATCCGGAAACTGGCGATTTCCGGTATATATCATACAGGATTCGATGATGTGGACCGCTATCTCGGAGTGGTGGATATCCGGCTGCTGCAACGGATCAACAACTGGAGCCCGGATCAGATCAACGGATACCAGGTGGAGTTGCAGGACGAAAGCTATTCCGAGTCTGTGTCTGACAAGATCTTCAAAGGTTCGGAATTAAATACGCAGACGATTGCGGATACATTTCCGGGCATTATGGACTGGCTGGGTGTTCAGGATCTGAGTGTGCGCATTTTGCTGATCATCATGGCCATAGTAGCGACAATCAGTATGGGAGCAGCACTGCTGATTCTGATTGTGGAGCGTGCCACCATCACGGGGCTGCTCAAAGCGCTGGGGCTGAACAACAGCGGTACACAAAAGATCTTTCTGTATATCGCATTGCTGACGGGCGGCATGGGTGTGCTATTGGGAAATGTACTGGCATTAGGGCTATGTATCGCGCAGCAGCATTTCGGTTTTTTGAAAATGGACGAAGCAACCTATTTCATGGATCGCGTTCCGGTGCGTATACAGATTCCCTACATCATCGCTGTGGATGTCGCCACGCTCGTGATAACGGTTATCTGTATGCTCATTCCCACTATTTACGTACGCAGGATGCAACCGGCCAGGGTATTGCAATTCAAATAAAAAAGCACTGCCGGAGCAGTGCCTGAGCATTATATATTACCGATCAGCTTTTTCAGATAGGCGCCGTATCCGCTCTTCATATAGATACCTGCCAGTTTATCCATTTGCTCATCGTTTATCCATTGATTCCGGTATGCGATCTCCTCGATACAGCCTATTTTCATTCCCTGGCGTTTTTCGATCACATGAATAAATTCGCCCGCTTCCATCAGTGAATCAAATGTGCCGGTATCCAGCCATGCCGTACCTCTGCGTAATACTCCTACCTCCAGTTTGCCGCGCTCCAGGTAAATCCTGTTTACATCTGTAATTTCCAGTTCTCCGCGGGGAGACGGTTGAATAGATTTGGCGATAGATACCACATCATTATCATAGAAGTACAGACCCGGAACAGCGTAGTTCGATTTTGGCTGAGCCGGTTTTTCCTCGATGCTTATAGCTTTGAAGTCCTTATCAAATTCCACTACACCGTAACGTTCAGGATCCTGAACCTGGTAAGCGAATACCACACCACCATCGGGGCTGGTTTTTGTTTTCAGGAAAGTTCCCATACCTGCGCCGTAAAAAATATTGTCGCCCAGGATCAATGCCACGGGATCATTTCCGATGAAATCGGCACCAAGTATAAAAGCCTGCGCCAGTCCGTCGGGACTTGGCTGAACGACATATTCAAACCGGCAACCGATAGCGCTGCCATCTCCGAGCAACTTGCGGAAGCCCGCCTGATCGTCCGGTGTGGTGATGATCAGAATTTCGCGGATACCTGCCAGCATCAGTGTACTGAGCGGATAATAGATCATCGGCTTATCATACACCGGCATCAGTTGTTTGCTGACTGCAATCGTCAATGGATAAAGCCGCGTGCCGGAGCCGCCCGCGAGAATAATGCCTTTCATAATTTATGGTTCAAAGTTTTTCAAAATCGAATACTTATCCAGCGCTCAATAACCTGGTCGGGAAAAGCGGTACGTTATTTTCAGTGGCTGTATTGCTGAGTGTAATATTTCTGGTAATCCCCGCTGGTAACGTGATTCAGCCATTCCTCATTTTCAAGGTACCAGTCAATGGTACGGGAAAGACCTTCTTCAAAAGTTACGGAAGGAGCCCAGCCCAGTTCTTTATTGATCTTCGTCGCATCAATTGCATAACGCTTATCGTGGCCGGGGCGATCTTTTACATATGTGATCAATTGAGCGGAAGTGCCTTCGGACCGTCCCAGCTTTTCATCCATTTTGTTGCAAAGCAGTTTCACGAGTTCAATATTCTGCCACTCGTTAAAGCCACCGATATTGTACGTCTCTGCATTTCTCCCATCATGAAATACGGTATCAATTGCTCTTGCATGGTCGATCACGTACAGCCAGTCGCGGGTATACTTCCCGTCGCCATATACCGGGAGCGGACGGTTATTGCGGATATTATTGATGAACAGCGGAATCAGTTTCTCCGGAAAATGGTTCGGTCCGTAGTTGTTGGAGCAGTTTGTGAGGACGAAAGGAAGCCCATATGTATTTCCGTAAGCGCGCACAAGGTGATCGGATGCCGCTTTGGATGCCGAATACGGACTTTGCGGGTCGTAAGGTGTAGTCTCTGTGAAGAAACCTGTTTCGCCGAGTGAGCCATACACCTCATCCGTGGAGACGTGGTAAAAGCGTTTGCCTTCAAAATTGTTTTTCCAGCTGTCCAGTGCGGCGTTGAGCAGGTTGGCGGTTCCCATTACATTCGTTTGCACAAACGCATTGGGGTTGGTAATCGAGCGGTCCACATGGCTTTCCGCGGCAAGGTGGATCACACCGTCCGGGTTAGATTGCGCGAACAGGGCACGGATGGCGGCCTCGTCGCATATGTCTGCCTTTTCGAAATGATAATTCGCAGCCTGTTCAATATCTTTCAGATTCTCCAGGTTGCCTGCATAGGTGAGGGCATCCAGGTTGATAATACGGTAGTCGGGGTATTTATTTACAAACAACCTTACCACGTGCGAGCCGATGAAGCCCGCACCTCCGGTAATAATCAGGGTTTTTTTCATGCGACAAAAATAGCAAACGCTATAATAAAGTGAGGAGTTTTTAATTTGACAGCGCCGGAACTTTTATTGTCCTGGGGTTCAGGCATTTGATTCATTGAGTGCGCGCCATAATGCGTCTTTCAGCTCTGTGATTCCTTTTCCAGTAGCGGAGGAAATAAAATAATGCGGAATTCCTTCAGGAAGCGTGTTTGCGATCTCTGTTTCCAACTCTTCATCCAGCATATCGCTTTTGCTGATCGCCAGGATGATTGTCTTGTCCAGCAACTCCGGGTTAAATTCCTCCAGTTCTTTGAGCAGGATGTAGAATTGCGCGGAATGATCGGGGCAGTCAGCCGGTATCATAAACAGCAATACGGAGTTGCGCTCGATGTGGCGCAGGAAACGGTGTCCGAGTCCTTTCCCTTCTGCAGCACCTTCTATAATTCCCGGCAGATCGGCCATACAGAACGATTTATCATCTCTGTAGGGCACAATACCTAATTGCGGTGTAAGCGTTGTAAAGGCGTAATCGGCAATTTTAGGGCGCGCTGCGCTTACCGCAGATAAAAGTGTGCTTTTTCCGGCATTGGGGAAGCCAACAAGTCCCACGTCTGCCAGCACTTTGAGCTCCAGGTATTTCCAGCCTTCTATGCCGGGCTCACCGGGTTGTGCATAATCCGGCACCTGGTTCGTCGGGGTGGCAAAGTGGGCATTGCCCAGTCCCCCCCGCCCGCCGCGCAGCCATACCACTTCCTGTCCGTGTTCCAGTACTTCAGCTTCCTGTTCTCCGGTTTCTTCGTCGTAGGCTACGGTGCCTAAGGGTACTTCAATAATAATGTCTTTACCATCGCGTCCGGTCATATTGCTTTTGCCACCTTTCTGACCGTCTTCGGCGAGAATATTCTTGTGGTAGCGCAGATGCAGCAAGGTCCAGAGCTGCGCATTGCCGCGCAATATAATATGAGCGCCTCTTCCGCCGTCTCCACCATCTACTCCTGCCTGGGCATTGTATTTGGTGCGGGCAAAATGCACGTTTCCTGCCCCTCCTTTGCCGGAGTGACAGAAGACACGTATAAAATCTACAAAGTTTGCTTTCTCCACTATTCCGGTAATATCACTTTATCAATCTCAGCACTCAGCGCAGCGAAAATCTCTTCTACCGTACCCAATCCGTTGATACGCTCCACTTTTCCCTGTGCATCGTAATGAGAAGCAACGATCTCGGTTTTGGCGCGGTATTCTTCCACACGTTTTTTCACTACTTCCTCCGTGTCATCGGCACGGCCTGAAGTCTCTGCGCGATGCAGGATGCGTTTTGTCAGTTCTTCGTCGGGCACTTCAAGCGCGAGCACCAGACTGATCGGGGTGTTCTTGAATTCGAGTAGTTTATCAAGAGCAATCGCCTGTTGTTTGGTGCGTGGGAATCCGTCGAAGATAAAACCGCGCACGTGCGGATTCTCGTCTATTTTGGTGCTGATCATACCGATCACCACTTCGTCCGGTACCAGCATTCCCTGGTCCATGAATTTCTTCGCTTCCACTCCCAATGGGGTTTTGCGGGCAACTTCATCGCGTAACAGGTCTCCGGTGGAAATGTGCTGCAGGTTGTATTTCTGAAGCAGGTTTGCAGACTGCGTGCCTTTACCACTTCCGGGAGGGCCAAACAAAATCAGGTTGAACATAAAATATATAATAGTATAAGAGCAGGCAAAATTAAGCATCCCTGTCGTAAAAAGGCCGGGTCGCACCATAAATGTGCTAATTACGTATGGATCGGCTTCGTACAGAGTGCATTCGATTGCCGGTTGTGGGATCCTGCGGGCTGTATCCGTTCCGGATTACAATCCCAAAAGCGCAAGTTCTGTTCCGGATAATTCCCTCCATGTGCCGGGCAGCATTTCCTGTATATTCAATTCTCCTACGCTATACCGTACAAGACGTAAGGTGGGAAATCCGACAGCGGCGGTCATTTTTCTTACCTGCCTGTTCTTGCCTTCTGTAATTGTGAGCGAGATCCAGGAAGTGGGAATATTTTTCCGGAAGCGGATCGGAGGATTTCTTTCCGGAAGTTCCGGTTCTGCCGGAAGCCTTTTCGCAATTGCGGGCTTTGTTGCATGTTGCTTTCCGTCTACGCTGATCGTAACACCTTTGTTTAACTGATGCAATGCGTCATCGCTTACTGTTCCTTCCACCTGTACATAGTAAGTACGTTTGTGACCGAAGCGGGGTTCGAGCAAACGATGTGTCAGAGTCTTATCGTTCGATAACAACAAAAGACCTTCGCTGTCATAATCAAGTCGCCCCACAGGGTAAACATCTTTGCCGATTCCTTCGAAAAAATCTGCGAGTGTTTTTTTTGTTCCTTCCGGAGAAAACTGCGAAAGCACCTGAAAGGGTTTGTAAAACAGATATGTGTGTGGCATAAAAAATGGTGTCGCTGAAGATGTGCTTCCCGTAAGGTTTCCGGCTGATAAAAAAAGCCCGGAGAGTGTTGTGGACTTCCGGGCTTTTGTATAAGGATGGGTTAGTAAGTTCAATCCTTACACAATATTAAAGATATTATTTGGTGAAAAAAATTATTAGAGAATTTTTTTTTTGATTGTTGAAAACGTGTGAACAACTGTGCGTGTATAAAAGCTGCGATCGAAAGCCGGCGATAGCATCGCTGAAAGATCGTTTCCGCAACGATGCAATGAATATGCGATCGGATTTTTTATTGAGGACCATTGGTCATCATACGCTGGAAGCTGCTGTACGCTACTGTTTCAGATGCTTGTGCATTTAATTGCGTACAGAGAAGTGGTATCCTTTTCCTTTAAGTGTGATGAGCTCCACGCCGCAATCATTACCAAAATATTCTCTGAGCTTACGCACGTATACATCCAGATTCCGGGAATGAAAAAAAGAGTCGTCTCCCCAAACGAGTTGTAATAATTTTCTCCTGTCGATCACCTGATTCTGGTGCATGCATAGTACGTTCAATATCTCTGCTTCACGATTGGATAATTTGATGACCGTTTGTTTGTGTTGCAACTCAAGTCGCGATGGAATATACAGAAGCGAGCCAAGCTGAATATCCGATACACCTTCGTTGTTGCCTGTCTGTTTATTCTGTGAGAGACGGATCTGGTTGTCGATACGCACCATCAGTTCTTCCATGCTGAAAGGCTTGCGTATATAGTCTGTGCCGCCGGAAGAGAATCCGGATACAACATCTGTAGTCTGACTTTTTGCAGTAATGAAGATGATCGGCAATGCAGGGTACAGATTGTGGATCATAGAGCCGAGGCTGAATCCGTCGATCGCAGGCAACATCACATCCAGCAGGCACAGGTCCGGACCAAAGCTGCTGATCACGTCCAGTATGCGTCCGCCATCTTCGCGGTGCATCACCTCATAACCCCTGGAGCTCAGAGTCTCTGATACGATACGCGCCATTGAAAGCTCGTCTTCTATGTAGAGGATTTTCGTCTTCATGATGCAACATTTAAAGGTAGGGTGATTTCAAATGCTGCACCGCCGCCAGGGATGTTGAACTGCCGTATATTTCCCTGATGCGCTTCTGCGACGTATTTAGCGTAGTTCAGTCCCAGTCCGTATCCCTTAACATCATGCACGTCACCGGAGGGTACACGGAAGAAACGTTCAAAAATTTTATTGCTGAAAGCCGGAGGTATTCCTGCTCCGTCATCGGAAATGGTAAGCTTTGTTTCAACGGCATCACTATGGATGCCGACGTGGATGTTGCCACCGCCGTATTTAAGGGCATTGTCAATGATGTTGTACACTAATCCCTGCAGGTGGGTTTTGTCTCCGTGTACCACAGCAGTTTTTCCGTCGGAATCGAACATGACGTGCTTGTGCTTTTCGCGGAAAAGCGGCTGCATGTTTTTCAGCAGTTGTTGTGTCATCGACGTAATATCGACACGGTCATATTGCATGTGCAAACGACCGTCTTCCAATTGCACATTGCTCAATACATTGTTCACAAGTGTTTCCAGCCTGTCTATTTCCCAGCCCGCCATCTGCAGGTAATCCCGGGTTTTTACCGGATCTTCTATCCCGTCAAATTTTGCCAGTGCTTCGATAGCAACCTTAGCTGTGGCAACAGGCGTTTTTAATTCGTGCGACATATTGCTGATAAAGTTGTCTTTGTGGGCATTCAGTAACAGCTGTTTTCTGAGTGTCGCATAAGCCAGTACAAATGCTCCGCTGCACAGGCATATCAGCAGGGCTACAAACCCTATTTCAGGACCTATCTTTTTAAGCAGGAATTTATTGTAATTATCTACAGACAGATAATAACCCAGTTTCGTGTCCAGCACGATCGCGCGCGTGGTGTCTGTTTGGCGGTCTGCACGAAGATGAAAGGCAGAGTCCGCAACTTTATTGAATACACGCAACAGTTTTCCTGAATCCATAAACGCGATATTTTCCGCCAGATTCGGGTCAAGGCGGATCATATACCGTTTGATACCGTTTTCCATTTCGCCTGTTACTTCGTTGGCGTGAGCAGCGATTTCTTTTTGGGTGGCTTCGGACAGGCTGTCCTGATTGCCGAAAGAAACAGTTGTTGTTCTGTTGATCGTTGCAACGGTTTGTATTCTGGTTGAAGGCGTATCCTGGAGGAGCAGTGTATCGGCAGGCAGGGATGTCGTAAACTCGATATGAATTGCAGAGTCGATCATTTGTTCGCGCGTTTTGCCGAGCAACTCATTCAGGTTGTCCGCGAGGATCTGATGTTCATCCTTATACTGGGCGATCAGCCATTTTACACTGAACTGGATGAGCAGCAGAATACTGAAGACCATCATGAGTCCTATCAGCTGCAATCGTTTTCTGTACTTCTGTTTCATAGAATGATTTCTGATGCAAAGAAATTATAAGTGCGTCTATTGCTGCTTCCGATTAACCTTAATTAACCATAATTGGTCAGGCATTAACCTGTTGCCCGAAAACGTGCGGATACTTTTGTTCCATCACACTAAAAATACAAAAGCTATGAAACGAATTATTACGATGACGATTCTCCTGAACGTATATGCTTACACCGGTAAAGCCCAGCAATCGGGTATTGTACATTACGACAGGGTCATTCATATGAAACCCGGAAACATGGATGATATACCCGAAAACATCCGTGCGCTGATGCCGAAAGAAACTACGGAAAAGAAAATCCTGCTATTCACTCCTGCACGCTCTCTGTACAAAAATGATGCAGTGAAGGAGGCGCCACCCCAGGAGTTGTCCGCAGGTGGGATGGTCATCCGCATGCAGACAAGTACAACAGAGGAATCTTTATTCCGCGATTTTGACGCGAAGCATCAGGTGTTTCAGCAAGAACTTGTGGGCCGGACTTTCCTTATTTCGGATGAATGGCCGGAAGCGAAATGGAAAATGACCGGTAACCAGAAATCAATACTCGGTCACCCCGTTATGGAAGCTACTACAGTGAAAGATAAGGATACCATCACTGCCTGGTTTACGACTGACTTTCCGGTGCCTGCCGGGCCGGAATATATAGGCGGATTGCCGGGTCTCATTCTTGAAGCCAGTTTTGGCGACAATATGAGCGTGAAGGCTACGGCAATAGAAGCAGGCGACGCGGGACTTGAGAAAAAAATAAAGGAACCGACAAGGGGTAAGAAAGTTACCAGCCAACAGTTTGCAGAAATTCAGCGTCAGAAGAGCGCAGAGATGAAAAGTCAGTTCAGCGGCGCAGGAACAGATGTTGTAATACAGACTATCGGTAACTAAATCATTTATATTTCATGAAACACATCCTGATCCTGCTTTTCATTGCAGGGAGCACTTCTATTGCCCATGCATCCCAGCTTTCGGGAAAAGTGACCGATGAGCAGGGTAAGCAGATTGCCAATGCTACGGTCGCCTTACTGCATCCCGAAGACTCAACGATGGAAACCTTCGCCATTTCTCAGTCCAATGGCCTGTTCCTGATAAAAGACGCACCGGAGGGAGATTTCCTGTTGCAGATCTCACTGGTGGGCTATTATACATACTATCAGAAACTGCACGTTGGGAAGGAGGCCGGTCAGTCTGTTCCGGATGTCGCACTTGAGGATAATATTGCCGCTCATCAACTGGGCGAAGTCGTAATTGCAGGCGATAAAATTCCGGTAAGATTGAAAGGCGATACCGTTGAGTACAATGCGGGCTCCTATCGTGTAAAGCCGAACGCTCCTGTGGAAGAGCTGCTGCGCCAGCTTCCCGGTGTGGAGGTTGACGAAGCGGGTAACATCAAGTCGATGGGTAAAGATGTGAACAAAGTGTTGGTAGACGGTAAGGAGTTCTTTGGGAATGATCCAAAGGTGGCAACAAAGAATTTACCTGCCGATGCCGTGAGTCATGTACAGACATTCGGAAAGAAATCGGACCAGACCGAGTTTACGGGTATTGATGACGGAAAGCGGGATCAGACAATCAATCTCGTATTGAAAGACGGGAAACACGGTGGCTACTTCGGGAATGTGGAAGCCGGCGTCGGGAGCAATCAACGCTATGAAGGCGCAGCACGTGTGTTCCGGTTTCAACCCAAGGAGCAACTCGCGGGCATAGGCATGCTGAATAATATCAATCAGACAGGGTTCAGTTTTAACGATTACCTCAGCTTCAATGGCGGTTTATCCGCGCTGGGCGGCGGCGGTCGTGTGGATATGAGCAGTGACGATATTCCGATGAATTTCGGTCAGCAGCCTTCCGGAAACGTGAGTTCCGGGGTGCTGGGACTCAACTACACGTATGAGCCAAGACCTAAAAACCGTTTAAACATAAGCTATCTCTCCAACACCACTACCAAGGATGTTACGAACAACACGTTCTCCAGGAACTACCTGCCGTCCGGTGCGACATACACTACCAATGAGTACGATCAGCGCAACAATAACGATCTGGCTAACCGGCTCAGTATGCGCTGGCGCAACGACCTTGATTCTCTGAACCAGATAACCGTGCAGGCAAAAGGGCAGGTTAAAAATAAAAACGCAACGTCGGATGCCTTGGCCAGATCGTATAGCGATGCGGCTTTACAGAATCAACTGCAGGATCATTCTTCGGGTGTCGGGAATGTAATTGACCTGACTACGGAAGCTTCCTATGTGCATAAAGCCCGCCGATTGGGTAATCTGTTTCAGATGTATGGAAGCCAGGGGTATTCAGGTGCAATTGATCACGCGGAATGGACCAATGTTACTGAGTTTCTGAACACTCCCGGGTCAATCGTCAATCAGCAATACCGGCAAAACCATAACACCAAGGAAGTATCCACATTCGATGTAAATACCACAAGAGCTTTGGGCGGACTGCTTTTTTTACAGCCGGGTATCAACTTCGTTTACCGGAAAGAGCAGCTGAATCGTAGTCAGGGACTTCTGAGCGATCAGAAGAATGAGATCGACTCTCTGAGTCCGCACTTCCGCAATGACGTATACCAGATCACTCCCGGGATGAGCCTGAAATACAGCAGTTCAAAACTTCAATGGAATATAAATGTACAGGGACAATGGGTGAGTATGAATCCGGCCACAAGGTCCATGAACATCAGTTCACGGGATTACAGGTACCTGTTACCATCTTTTTACTGGCGGAAAGAATTTCCGGGCCATCATAATGTGAGTGCAGAATACAGTACGCAGATCAACACACCGGCTCCAAACCAGATGATACCCGTTACCTACTATACAAGCCCCTTATCCGCTATCACCGGAAACCTGAACCTGAAACCCGAATACCGGCATAACCTGATGTTGACTTACCAGATGTTCGACCAGTTTTCCATGAGTTCGTTATTTGCTTATGTGAATGCGTCTTACACGCAGGATAAGATCAATACTTCCCGGACGATACTGCCGGATCTGCGTCAGCGCATACTATGGGTGAACACCTCTTATATGGCTGATCTCAACGGCCGGCTTTCCTACAGCCGCCCTATAAAGCCGCTTCGTATCACGTACAGCATCGAAGCGGGTGAAACGATATCCCGTTCTGTGAGCCCGATCAATGACGTGCAGAACACGAATACCAATTTCACGCACGAACTCAGCATGAACATCTCCAACAGACACCGGGAGGCGTGGACGGTGCGCCTTGGCGGTACGGCGCGTATCACCGATTCCCGCTATTCGGTGAACACAAATCAGAATGCAATTTATGGCGTATACAGCGGTTCCGGAACGATCAGCTGGCAATCGGGTAAGCATTGGTTTGCGCAGGTGTCCGCAGATATTACGCGGTATACCGGAAGTGGCTTTTCCGATCAGATAACGGTGCCTCTGGTGAAAGCGGAGCTGACCCGTTTTTTGCTGAAGAATGAGCGCGCAAGTATCACACTGAAGGGTTTCGATCTGCTGAACAGGAATCAGTCTGTGGTAAGGGCGGCAGAGCAGAATTATCTAGTGGAACAACGATCCAATATTCTTTCCAGATATTTCATGATCGTCTTGAACTATAAATTAAATAAGGTAGGCAAACACAACCCGGGAGGTATTGAAATCAATTAAGGCGGTGGCCGTTTTTCATCATTCTAAGCATACGGCCGCCAGCTGATATTGATATTGTGGCATTTTCTGAACGTGTATCCGTCTCGTAGTTCATAGCAGCCGGACCGGTATTCTTACCAGTCCGGCTTTGTAATTATATGCTGAGTGAACGGATGCATTGCTCCCGGACAGACCAGAGCTGATCCGGACTGAGCGCATGTTCCGGATTCGATTCCAGCCACATTCTGAGAATCGCCTTGTGATAGGCTACTTTAAATTCCGTGATCTGTGAAGGCAGTATCTCCAGTTCCTCCATAAGGTCAGGCACAAATTGTTCCGGACCGGATTGCACCGTGGTAATATCCAGAATTTCGCCGTTGATCTTTAAATAGCAATGTGCTTCGGGAATATATTGCAAACGGTTAGCCTTCAATACATCTTTCACTTTGGGGGTATTTGTTCCGTTCATCCTGAAAATCCCGATGAACAGCCCGATCTCATCCCAGTCATGTTCCAGCGCAAGGGTTTTCAGGATAGCATGCTTTGTGCTGCAGGTGGCACAACCATCCGTAAATATTGTTTCGGGACGATGCTTATCCGGATTGCGGCCATAAGGTAGTTGCCGGATAAAGTCTGCAGCGGTATGCAGATCATTCAGACCGCGATTTCTGAATATGTCGGATATGGGTCCGTCTGCTGTAATCCTGTATCTGTGCTGTGTGAGATCTGTTGTGAACCGCTTATTGTTTGTGCTCATCAGCCGGATTTTTAATAACAGCAGTAAGAGAGTACACCATTGGTATATGATTGCCCAGCTTTTTCACGCGGAATTTTCCCGGTTCAACCTCCTCCAGTCCGGGAAGGCAATTGTAAGGCGAGTAATCATATTCCCTGAAGCTTTCGATGCTCAATCCGTTTTTAAGCAATGCGCTGATCACTTCGGCAAGACCATGATTCCAGCCCACTGATTGTTGTTGCATCGCTCCGTTTCTGTCGGCATAGCTGCCGCTGATCGTTTCCACAATCGGATCACTGTTACTGTAGTTGTAGGCCACGTGATCGAAATTGTCGTCGAACATCCACACAACGGGATGGAATTCCGCGAAAATAAATTTCCCGTTTGTCTTCAGAAAGCGGCTTACCACGGATGCCCACTTGTCAATATCGGGCAACCAGCCGATGGTTCCGTAGCTGGTGAATACGTAGTCGAATTGTTTGTCGAGATGCTGCGGAAGATCATACAGGTTGCAGCAGATAAATGTGGCCGGAATCGCCAGATCTTCGCTCAGCTTTGTTGCTGTTTCAATTGCTTTGTCGGAAAAGTCTACGCCCGTGACTTCGGCTCCCATGCGTGCGAGCGAAAGCGTGTCCTGGCCGAAATGGCATTGCAGGTGCAATACCGACTTACCGCTCACATCGCCGAGCAGTGCGAGCTCAATTTCCTTTAACGAGTTCTGCCCTTTTAAAAAGCTGCCCATATCATAAAATGCAGAATCGATATGCAATTCTGTCCGGGCATTCCAGAGCGCCTTATTAATGGCTATATAGTCCATATGTTTTGTATTTAGGTGTGGTGGTATCGTTTTACTTGCGGATCATCATTTCTCTGATATATTTTACCGGAGCACTACCATAGCTCAGGAATTGTTCGTGAAATTGCTTCAGACTGAAAGCCGTTCCCTGTTTTTGTTTCATCTCTTCCCGTAATGAATAGATTTCAGAAAAGCCTGTGAAATAGCAACACAGCTGTACCTGGGTCACAGATACGCGTTTCCATTTTCCTTCTGCTTCTGCTTTTTGCTGAAAAGCTTCTTCTGTGAGCAGCTTCATCGCAGCTTCTTCAGAAAGCTCTGCGGTATGCACTCCATAGTCGAGCAGGAAATTACAGGTGCTGCGCAGGTTCCACTTGTAGTACATCAGCCACATTTCGGGAGTAGCTTCATTACTGCCTTCGGGTGCTCCGTATCCATTCTCCAGCATCATTCTTTCTGTATATACTGCCCATCCTTCGATCATCGTGCCGCTTCCGAAAATACTTTTGATGATGCTCGGCGATTGGTTTGCATATACAAGCTGCGTGTAATGGCCCGGTATTGCTTCGTGGATATTCAGGATCTGCAGTGTGTACCGGTTGTACTCGCGCAGGTAGCTTTCCGCTTTGTCTGCAGGCCATCCGGACAGACTACCAACATTATAATAGGTGTTGCCATTCTTGTCGTAAGGACCGGGAGCCGAAATAGATGCTCCCGCCACACCCGCCATGTAATCCGGCTCTCTGCGTACCACTAATGGTTTGGAGGGATCGAGCGTAATGAGTTGTTTCCGGTTTACAAATGCTACCAGTTCGGGAATCTGTTTTTCGATCGTTGCCTGGAAGGAGTCCGGGGTGGTATGATTCAACGATATTTTGTCAATCACCTGGCGGATGAGCTGCAGGCTGTCACGGGGGGCGACTTTAGATCCCATGTATGCAGGCCAGAGCTTTTGCGCGGTGCTGAACATAAGCCCGTGCAATTCCCGCTTGCGTGCCAGCGCACGTTCGTGCATTGTTTCGAGGCTGCTGCCGGATTGTATTTCGTAAGCAAACTTCTGTTGATACAGCTCCCTGCCTAACCTGAAGGAGCGCGGTTGCGGGTTGGGATTGCTTTTCAGCCAGGCAGCAAAATCACGGATCGCTTCAGCTGCATTGCGGCATTTGTCCAGCATTGCTGTTTTTTCGCTGCTGTCCAGTTGCGAGGCTCTGATCTTTTCCGGCAGGTCTTTTTCGAATACGGAAGCGCCTCCGGTATTCTGGTCGATAGCAAGCTGTGTATGCTCCCTCGTAGGGTTCAGGATGTTTTTCCTTGCAGCTTCATAATAAGCGGGAACATTTCCCAGCCGCACGGAAATACTGCGCAGACGCGCTTCAAGTGTACTGTAACTCCCGTTCAGGATTTCTGCAAAGCGTTCGCAGACATTGTATTGGGAAGGGTTCCACTGCCAGGCTTTTTCGGTATCATTACTCCAGATCACCGACTGCAGGTAGTTACGGATCATCAGGTAGTCTGTGCGGTCATTATCAGAAAGATCGCTGAGCTCAAACGCATTCAGCGAGTCGAGATGCGCTTTTGCAAAAGCATCATCCGCCAGTCTGGTCTGTTCGTCGGGTATCGGCAAAACACTGTCACAGGCGTGAAAGCCCATGGCGCTGCCGAAACCGGGAAACTGCTTCCACAATTGTAAAGTGAAGCGCTCAGTATAGTCGTGGAAATTTTTACTTTTTTTCTGAGATTGTTCGGTTGCATTGCCGGTACATGAAGCTATCATACAGGCTCCGGCTGCAATCATGAATAGTTGTTTCATTGCGTAAGTATCTGCAATAAAGATACAAAGATCGCCCGTTGGCCAGGGAAAACGTGCAGATTCCGGCGGACTTTCGTGTTGTCAAAGCATTAAATTGGTGTCGGTAACTTAGATACCTTTGCATCGATGAATCCCACAATACTCATTATTGACGACGAAGAAAAGCTGCGGGGCTTGCTGAAACGTATTATCAGCCTGGAAGGCTATGCGGTGAAAGAGGCTGCCAGTCTTGCTTCCGGTCGTCAGCTGCTTGCATCCGGGGGAATTGATATTGTGCTGTGTGATGTAAAGCTGCCGGACGGTAATGGTGTTGATTTTGTCGGGGAAGTAACAGAAGCGTACCCGGCTTTGGACATTGTTTTGCTTACTGCTTACGGAAACATACCGGACGGGGTGAAAGCGATCAAGCGGGGCGCGTTTGATTATCTCGTTAAAGGAGACGACAATGAGAAGATCATTCCTGTGTTGAGTCAGCTCACCGTTATCCGGCAGGAAAAAAAGAGAACAGTGAGGATGCCGGGAGGGGGCGCTTTCGAATCCGTAATCGGAGATAGTCCCGCTACAAGAGAGGCCATAAGCCTTGCCCGTAAAGTAGCTGCCACAGATACGGCGGTACTGCTGATGGGGGAAACCGGAACCGGTAAGGAAATATTTGCCCATGCCATTCACGCAGGAAGTGCACGTTCGGGCAGCGCTTTTGTTGCGCTGAATTGCTCCGCATTCAGCAGGGATTTACTGGAAAGTGAACTGTTCGGCCACAAATCAGGTGCATTCACCGGTGCGGTGAAAGATAAAAAGGGATTGATTGAGGAGGCAAATGGCGGAACGCTTTTCCTGGATGAAATCGGGGAAATGCCGGTAGACCTGCAGCCGAAATTACTGCGACTCCTCGAGAATGGAACGTATATGCGTGTGGGAGATACGAAAGAGCTGAAAGCAGATATCCGTATAATCGCGGCCACTAACCGGCGCCTGGAGGATGAAATAGAGAAAGGTGTCTTTCGCAGCGATTTGTATTACCGGATAGCCGTATTTACCATTACGCTGAGTGCACTCCGGGACCGTGCAGCAGATATTCCTGCACTGGCACAGCATTTTCTTTCTTTCTATGCGGGCAGGGCAGGTAAGTCAATAGCTGCTATTTCAGACACAGCCATGCTGGCGATAGTGCACTATCCGTGGAAGGGTAATATCCGGGAACTGAAGAATGCCATGGAAAGGGCGGTTATCCTGGAAGACACCGGGATACTTATGCCCGGAAGCCTGCCTTTATCTATCCAGCAGGCGACATCCGGGCAGGACGCGCAGGCATCTTTTCAGCTGGCTAGCGTGGAGAAGCAACACATACGCAAAGTGCTGCAGCATACGAAGGGAAATAAAACCGAGGCAGCAAGGCTCATGGGCATAGGACTGGCTACACTGTACCGTAAACTGGAAGAGTACGGTTTAAAATAGACGCAATCCTCTCATTCTGATATACGGGCTTCTCAAAATGAGAAGCTTTTTTCATGGTGACTACTGGCCGGCTTGATTTTTTATTCGTTGTAATCCGCTCCTGCGGCCGTTTCGCACATTTTGAAGTGTTTAGCTGCCCGGAATGGAACGTCATTGGCAATACAGAAGGCAGACGCACAAAAACTGCTAAAGCAAAACAATATATGAACACTGCAATTCTGATAATAGCCACGCTCGTTTGCTTCGGCCTGCTCCGCAAAACGATAGACTGGTTCGAAACAATCTGATATGATCGCACTATTAATCATCGCCACAAGCGTATTTGTTTATATGGCTTACGTCCTGGTGAAGCCGGAAAAATTCTGATTATATGAATGGAGAGATGGCAGGAGTACTGTTGATGTTCGTCGTTACGTTGTTAATGGCGGTACCCCTGGGTAAGTATATTGCAAATGTCTACGCGGGACTGCCCGGATCTGCTGATCGTATTTTCGGACCGGTGGAGAAATTGTTCTACAGATTGTCAGGTATTGACATTGCGGAAGAAATGACCTGGAAGCAGCATTTGAAGTCGTTACTTGTCATTAATACAATCTGGTTTCTCTGGGCCGTTTTCTGTTTGGCGAACCAGTCGTGGCTGCCGCTTAACCCGGACAGAATTCCGGATCAATCTCCCGATCAGGCATTGAATACCGCTATCTCTTTTCTTTGTAACTGCAACCTTCAGCATTACAGCGGAGAAACAGGTGCTTCGTTTTTTACGCAGATTTTTGCGCTGATGTTTCTCCAGTTTGTGAGCGCTGCCACAGGAATGACTGCCGCAGCGGTTGTATTCCGTGCACTTCGTGAGCGTACCGGCGACAGGCTTGGAAACTTTTATTATTATTTCCTCAGGAGCTGCACCCGTATTCTTTTGCCGCTATGCGTGCTCATAGCCGTGATTCATGTGTTTGAGGGTACACCGATGAATTATTCCGCAGCTGATACGGTCGTATCAATGGAGGGTGATACCATGCATGTAAGTCGTGGTCCCGTCGCTGCTTTTGTGGCGATCAAACATCTCGGCACAAATGGCGGCGGTTTTTACGGAGCCAATTCTGCGCACCCGCTGGAAAATCCCGTATACCTCACTAATATGGTGCAGATGGTTGCCCAGACACTATTGCCTTTTGCAATGGTGTTTGCAATGGGCTTCTATCTGAATCGTAAAAAGCTGGCCTGGGTTATATGGTCTGTAATGACCATTGGCTTTCTTGCATTGGTTATCCCCGCAATACAATCCGAAGTTGCCGGTAATCCGGCTATTGCACAAATGGGTATTGCGCAACCGCATGGTAATGTCGAAGGGAAAGAGATACGTATCGGGGCTATGGCTTCTGCTTACTGGAGTATTGCAACCACGGTAATCTCCACGGGCTCTGTTAATAGTATGCACGATTCCTTTATGCCTTTATCAGGCATGAATATGATGTTGGGCATGATGATTAACTCATTCTACGGTGGTGTAGGAGTAGGATTTCTTAATTTTTTCATTTACCTGATACTCGCCGTTTTCGTAGGCGGACTGCTGGTTGGCAGAACACCGGAGTTTCTCGGAAAGAAAGTGGAGGCCCGTGAAATGAAGATCGCTATGATCATTGCTTTACTGCATCCGTTCCTCATACTGGCAGGAACCGCTGTTTCCACTCATATGGCTGCCCGTTATTCCTGGCTTAATAACCCCGGTTATCATGGCTTCAGTGAAATGCTGTATGAGTACACATCTTCTTCGGCAAACAACGGGAGTGGTTTTGAAGGCTTATCGGACAATAATTTCTTCTGGAATATATCTACTGCGGTGATCATATTGTTTTCCCGTTTTCTTCCGATAATCGGACCGGTGGCAATTGCCGGTTTGCTCGCTTCAAAAAAATACATACCCGAAAGTTCCGGAACGCTGAAGCCGGATACACCGGCATTCGGGCTGCTCATATTGGCAGTGAAAGTGGTGTTGGCCGCACTTGCGTTTTTTCCCGCACTGGCTCTGGGTCCGATTGCCGAATGGCTGAGTCAGTATTAACAATAATAATGAATGCTATGGAAAATAAAAGTTCCGGATTATTTGAATGGTCGTTGCTGAAGCGTGCAATCGCTCAGTCTTTTACCAAATTAAATCCTGTAGTGCAATTCCGCAACCCGGTCATGTTTACCGTCGAGATTGGTACTGCGATAATGCTTGCCGTGTGCATCTGGATATTTACCGGAGAACATTCGCAGGGTTCACTTGCCTACAATCTGATCATTTTTTCGGTTTTACTGGTCACATTGTTGTTCGCAAATTTTGCGGAAGCGTTGGCTGAGGCCAGGGGTAAAGCCCAGGCGGCGTCTTTGCGCAGAACGAGAGAAGAGACTCCTGCAAAACGCATCCAGCTGATCGGGGAAGTATTTATTAATGAACCGGAGTCTGTTCCGTCTTCTGCTTTGCGGAAAGGAGATTTTTATGTCTGCGATGCAGGGGATATTATCCCGCTGGACGGCGAAATTGTGGAAGGGATCGCTACTATAGACGAGTCGGCGATAACCGGCGAATCTGCGCCCGTGATCCGCGAAGCTGGCGGCGATAAATCTTCTGTAACAGGTGGAACGAAAGTCCTGTCCGACCATATTAAGGTTCGGGTAACTACAGATCCGGGTGAAAGTTTCCTGGATAAAATGATCGCCTTGGTAGAAGGTGCATCCCGTCAGAAAACACCGAATGAGATTGCACTTACTATTTTGCTGGCAGGGTTCACACTTGTATTCGTGATCGTATGCGTCACATTACAGCCGTTCGCTTCTTACGCCGGTACTTCTATTCCCATCGCTTCTTATATCGCGCTGTTTGTATGTCTGATCCCTACCACTATCGGTGGCCTGCTCTCCGCCATAGGTATCTCGGGAATGGACAGAGCTTTAAGAGCCAATGTTATCGCTAAGTCGGGAAAGGCGGTGGAAACAGCCGGTGATCTGGATACGCTTCTGCTGGATAAAACAGGAACCATTACTATTGGTAACCGAAAAGCGACACATTTTTACCCTGCACCGGGAATAGATGAATCCTATTTTGTCCGGTGCGCGGTTTTGTCCTCCTATGCAGATGAGACACCGGAGGGAAAGTCTGTCATTGAACTTGCAGGTGTGCGCCCGTCTGTCTATCAGATTGCCAACCCCCGCTTTATACAATTTACTGCCGAAACCCGAAGCAGCGGCATTGATTATGATCATACCAGGATCAGGAAAGGCGCGTTTGATGCGATCCGCGATCTGGTGGCAAAGGCAGGAAACATATTTCCGCCGGAAACGGAGCATACGGTTAGTGAGATCAGCTCAAACGGCGGCACGCCGCTGGTGGTTGCTGAGAATGGAAGCGTAGTGGGCGTTATAGAATTGCAGGATGTCATCAAGCCGGGTATCAGCGAACGTTTTTACCGTCTCCGTAAAATGGGTGTTAAGACCGTGATGGTAACCGGTGACAATCCGCTTACGGCAAAGTATATAGCAGGGAAAGCAGGCGTGGACGATTTTATTGCAGAAGCCCGGCCGGAAGATAAGATGGCGTACATCCGTAAAGAACAGCAGAGCGGTAAGCTCGTTGCGATGATGGGGGACGGTACTAATGATGCGCCGGCGCTGGCGCAGGCTGATGTGGGCGTTGCAATGAACAGCGGTACCGCGGCAGCAAGGGAAGCCGGTAATATGGTAGACCTGGACAATGACCCTACCAAGCTGATTGAAATCGTGGAAATCGGTAAGCAGTTGCTGATGACAAGAGGGACGCTCACCACCTTTTCCATTGCTAATGATGTGGCTAAATACTTCGCTATCGTTCCTGCTTTGTTTATCGTTTCCATTCCTTCGTTGCGGGCCTTGAATGTGATGCAGCTGCATAGTCCGCAGAGTGCTGTTTTATCGGCTGTCATTTTCAATGCGATCATTATTCCTCTGCTTATCCCGCTTGCATTGCGCGGGGTGTCTTATAAGCCTGTCGGCGCAACGGTATTGCTTAGCAGAAATCTGTTGATCTACGGATTGGGTGGTGTGCTTATCCCGTTCGCCGGGATCAAACTGATCGACTTGCTTGTGGGGCATTTTTTCTAAAATTCATACGATGAAAAAGCAAATTTTATCTTCATTGGTACTCTCACTGCTATGTGCGCTTTTACTCTGCGGGCTGTACCCTGCATTGCTGCTTGTAGTTGCAAAGGCCTCAGCGGGAGGAGGTAATGGTGTCACGATACGGTATTCAGGTAAGCGATATTATATAGCAGTCGCTCAGCGTTTTTCTGAGGATCGTTACTTCTGGTCCCGCCCTTCTGCCGTGGATTACAATGCTTCGGGATCGGGAGGTAGCAACAAAGGGCCTTTCAATAAGCTGTATCTGAAATTGGTTCAGCAGCGGATCGACTCTTTTCTGATACATAACCCCGGCGCGATTAAAGCACAGATACCTTCCGAACTTGTGACTGCGAGCGGTAGCGGGCTCGATCCTGATATTTCTTATGAAGCTGCTATGATTCAGGTAAAGCGTGTGGCAGCTGCCAGAAATGTCTCCGAAAAGCGCATAAAATCAATGATTCAGGATCATTGCAGCAGATCGCTGCTTGGGCCCGCAATCATAAATGTCCTTCTGCTGAATATTGCTTTGGACAGAATGGCGTATAACGATAATCTTAAGAAATGATCTGCATCCTATGCTGATCACTGAGTTCCCACTAATTTTAATACAAATATCCATGAGCAATCAATACTTACATATGAAAAGACAAATTACGCGGTTTGCTGTTTGTACCTTGCTTGGCACTGTGCCGCTTAGTAGCGTGTACGCATTTACAATTCCGTATGCAGATACAACTGCGGAACATATTCCCGATTCTGTACAACAGGAGATCATTCCGTTCGAAGGCCAGGACCAGACCTGGCAGAATGGTAGCGATCGGCGCAGTGAATCCGTATTACAGACAAAATATTTCACGGGATCCTTTATGCTGGATGCCAATTACAATTATTCGTTCAATAACCCGATTGATAATACGGTGGTGGGATCCACGGCTTTAGCCAGGCATAATGAAGTAAACATTATGTATGTCGGATTCGGAGGCGATTTCAACTATAAGAACGCACGCGGAAGAGTAATGACCCAGTTCGGTAATCGTGCAATTGTCGTTCCCCGTAATGATTACAGTCCTTATCGCGGTCAGTACCAATTGAACGACGCATTGCGCTACCTGAGTGAAGCCTATGCGGGATATCATTTTGTAATAGGAAAGGTGCCGGTAAATGTGGACGCCGGACTCTTTATGTCGTATGTAGGCCTTAATTCTTATTATCAGGCAGAGAATTGGGAATACCAGGCTTCCTTCACTTCGGACAATACTCCCTGGTTCTTCAATGGAATGCGCGTTCAGATTTTTCCATCCACCAAACTGAAGATCGAACCCTGGATTATCAACGGATGGCAGAGCTATGGTAAATTCAACAGTATGCCCGGCGTTGGTGCCAATATCACCTGGTGCCCCACCGAAAATATCAAGTTGCTTACCAATGATTATTACGGAACCGATGCAGCCATGATCCCGGACCGCAAGCGCTTCCATTCCGATAACAGTTTTTTGCTGCGCTACTATAATCGTCCCGCGAGTAAAGGCATCAGCCGTATGGCCTTTTCGCTTACCGGAGATCTTGGCTTTGAAAAAGGCGGAGGCGTAAATGGTTTCAGTAACAGTGACCCGTCAAAAGGTCCGGCGCAATATTTCCTGAGTGCGATGTTCTACAGCCGGATCTGGTTTCATCAGAACAAATTTGCATGGACAATAGGCGGTGGACTCATGACTAACCCGGGCCGTTACCTGGTGCTGTATCCGACCGGCGATGCAAGTCCTTTGCCCGACCCGAACAACCCGACGAAGACAGAAGGCACGCATCCTTTCAGTGCAAATCCCGGAGATCAGTTCAAAGGGTGGGATTGCTCAACCAATCTCGACTGGATGCCGAATCAAAGCCTTACCGTGCGTATGGAATTCGTGCATCGTCAGGCGAACGTTCCCTATTTTGCGGGACATGGCGGTGTGACATCCCCTACCGGTTATACCACAACCCCCCTGCCGGCAGGATGGGCTCCGGACCTGGTTAAGACAGAAAATAAAATCATTTTTGCAGTCTTGTTCCGTCTGTAGCGGTATATATAAGCGCTTCCTTTTGTATGCTCCGCAAAAGGTGAGATCATCCTAAAAAGACAAATATGCCTTCCGACTTTACTGACCATGAACCAGACCGGTTTCTCGATCTGATCAGGAGCTCCCGCAAGGGTAAGTTCAGGATTTACATCGGAATGGCAGCGGGAGTGGGCAAGACCTACCGTATGCTGCAGGATGCACATGCGCTGATGCAGAATGGCGTGGATGTAAAATTAGGATTTGTTGAAACGCATGACAGAGCGGATACTGCAGCATTGCTATGCGGGCTGACGCTGATTCCGAACAGAAAGGCTTTTTACAAAGGAAAAGCGCTGGAGGAAATGGATCTGCAACAGATTCTGAATCTGCACCCGGAAGTCGTGATCGTCGACGAACTCGCTCATACGAACATTCCCGGAAGTAAGCATGAAAAACGATGGCAGGATGTAATGGAAATACTGGATGCAGGCATTAACGTGATCAGCGCGCTGAACATCCAGCACCTGGAGCATCTGAACGAAATTGTAAAGCAAATTACCGGTGTGGAAATATCGGAGAGGATACCGGATCGCGTACTCATGGAAGCAGATGAGATCGTGAATATTGATCTCACCGCCGATGATCTTATCAGCAGGATGAAAGCCGGAAAAATCTATAAGCCGGATAAAGTGGAGCGGGCCTTGTCTAATTTCTTTCAGCCCGAACATATACTCCAGTTACGGGAACTTGCGCTTAAAGAAGTGGCAGGTCAGGTAGAGCGTAGGGTAGATATGGCCATACCCAAGGGCGGGGTGCTCCGCCATGAACGGTTTATGGCCTGCATCGGAAGCAACGAGCGTACGGCAAGAGCTGTGGTCAGGAAGACAGCACGCTTAGCAGGATATTACAGTGCGCAATGGTTCGTGCTTTTTGTGGAGACACCTCGTGAAAGTTCCGATAAAATAGCACTTGACAAGCAACGGCATCTGATAAACAACTTTAAATTAGCAACGGAATTGGGGGCGAAGGTGCTGAAGGTGCAACACACAAAAGTGGCAAACGGGATATTGCAGGCTGTGGAAGATCATGCAATTACGACCGTATGTATCGGTAAGCCGCATCTGAGCCTGCTGCAGATCATCCTGGCGACCGGTGTTTTCAAAGAATTACTGAATGCACTGTCTGTCCGGAAAATAGATCTGGTAATTTTGTCCTGATATGCTGCGAACCATAAAAGCGAAAATCGCATTAGGTATTGGCGTACTCTTCGTATTGCTGCTGACGCTTAGTGTCATTGCATTTGTTTTTATCAATCGCATCTCGCACAATACGGAGAATTTGCTCGATGCGAATTACAAGACAATACGTTATTGCTCGCAGATGTCTTATGCATTGAATACCCGGCTGCGGGACAGCAATATGCGGGCGCTGTTTGCAGACAACCTTTGTTTGCAGGAGCAAAATATCACGGAAAAGGGCGAACGCGAAGCGACACAGCAGCTCAGGCTTTATTTCGAACTTCTCAAAAAAGGGATGAATGACTCGTCTGTGATAGATTCAGCCAACAAGTTTCTGCTTACCATTAACCGATTGAACCAGCATGCGCTGGAGTATAAAAATGCGCAGGCGATGCAGGAGGCCTCTTCAGCCAGACTATGGGTATCCATTATCACAGCTGTACTGATCCTGATCAGTTTTACCCTTGCTGTAAATTTCCCGGACTATATTGCCGGTCCGGTTCGTCTGCTCACCGAAGGGATTACCGAAATTGCGCAGAAGAACTACAGTAAGCGCATTTACCTGGATAATAAAGATGAGTTCGGGGAGATGGCTGCTGCTTTTAATACGATGGCCGAGAAGCTATACGATTACGAGAACAGCAGCATCAACCAGGTCTTGTTTGAAAAACAGCGTGTAGAAACGATCATCAACCAGATGAATGATGGGGTAATAGGACTGGATGCGAAAGGCCGGGTATTGTTTATCAATGTTACCGCACAGCATCTGCTGCATCTTACCGCACAGGAAAGCAAAGGACGTTATGCACCTGACCTTGCGTTGAAAAACGACCTTCTGCGGATGATCCTGCAAAACGAACCCGGAGCCGAACCGCTGAAGATCATCGTGGATGGCAAGGAGCATTATTTCTCCATAGATAACCGTTCTGTGCACACGGACGACCAATCAATCGGAGAAGTGTTTATGCTGCGTAATATCACCTCATTTAAGGAGCTGGACATCTCCAAAACCAATCTGCTTGCAACGATTTCTCACGAACTCAAGACGCCTATCGCTTCTATTAAAATGAGTCTTAAGCTGTTAAGCGATCAGCGTACCGGTTCACTGAATACCGAGCAACAGGAAATGGTTATGAATGTTCAGGAAGATGCAGAGCGGCTCCTGCGGCTTACAAGTGAATTGCTGAATATGACACAGATAGAGACAGGAAACATTCAGCTGAAATTACAGAAGGTTGCGGCGTCGGATATTGTAGTACAGGCACTGAAAACCCTCCATATACAGGCAGAGGAGAAGAAAGTGGAGATTGCCGTCTCAGTTGCGGAGCATATACCCCTTATCCTGATAGATGCCGATAAAACTTCCTGGGTGCTGATCAACCTCCTCGGTAATGCGATCAAGTACAGCACGGCTGGCGGACTTGTTCGGGTAGAGGCGACCTATGCAGATCGCAATGTCATGTTTTCCGTTCGCGACAATGGTCCGGGAATTGACGATCAATATGCGGGAAGGGTGTTCGAGCGCTATTTTAAAATTCCTGGTAATGAGCTTGGCGGTAGCGGACTTGGGCTGGCTATTGCAAAAGAGTTTATCGAAGCTCAGGGAGGCACAGTGTCTTTCCGGAATCTCCCAGAAGGGGGAAGTGTTTTCAGCTTCTCTTTACCGGCAGCAATATGACAACACCCCTCAGTATCTTCATAGCTTAATGAAAACAACGTAGTATGGGTCGGACATTATGAAATTGTGGCGCAGAGACAGTGTTTCCCTTCAGATAGTTGATACTTCAAATAGTCGGTGAAACAGGCAGATATTGCGCAGAGAGCGTACGCTGTAGCAGCTTGATCAGGGATAATAAATCCTGCATTTAGAGTTTGAGATAAATGTTTACATCACAGATCCTGAACTTTCAGTTTGCTTTGTCTGAACACCAGCCCTGAATGAATGAAAGTTCCTTTTCTGAAGCCGTCTTGGTGAGCTGTAATTTTGTCCTTAGTGAAGAAAACCATTTGATTTGTTTAGCACTTCACATTCGGCTATTTCCAAAGTATTTCAATAATGCTTCTGTTCTGTTATCGGCACTTAGTTTCGTATATATCCGGTAGATGTGAGATTTAAACGTATTGATGCTTATTTCCAGTTTGGTGGAAATCTCATCATAGGTAAGTCCCTCCGAAAGGTGTTCCAGTATTTCGTGTTCTCTTTTGGTTATCGAATCATACAGATTACCTGTTCTTTTCTTCAGGGAAGGAATGTGGTCGAGAATTTTTATGGCTATTTCGCTACTGATCGGAGCTCCGCCGCGATAAATATCATGTATCGCCTGTATGATCTGCGCCGGTGTGCTTCTTTTTAA
The DNA here is from genome assembly GCF_039540495.1 of Rurimicrobium arvi. NCBI lineage: Bacteria > Pseudomonadati > Bacteroidota > Chitinophagia > Chitinophagales > Chitinophagaceae > Rurimicrobium > Rurimicrobium arvi. The sequence goes on from NZ_BAABEZ010000002.1 coordinate 83,423, forward strand.
AATATATCCTTTCGCACCTGCCTGTAGTGCTTTAAAGATGTGTTTGTCGTCTTGCTTTACCGTTAGTGCCATGAACTTTGTATCCGGGCATAAGGGTGCCAATTGAGCAATACAATCTGCGCCGTCAATATTGGGCAGGCCCAGATCAACAAGAACGATGTCGGGTGCCAGATCAGGTATGCGAAAGACCGCTTCCAGCCCGTTGTCTATGACCGCTACGCAATCCAAAGTACTCTCTTTATTGATAATGGACGAGATAAACTCCTGGTGATAAGAATTATCCTCTATAACAGCAATCCTGATAATGCTCATTTTTTATGGGGATGATGGTGATGTGAACGTGTGTGCTGATTTCATTTATCCATCGCACGGAGACGTCTGGGCAATACCCTGATCATAGCGTCTTTCGTGCGTAGGATAGCGGGCATTTAAATAAGGAGTGAGTATTATAGCCTGCTGTTCGGTGTGTATGTTCCGGTTGTGAACCAAGGGGGGGAGATGTACAGAAAGCCTTAGCTGTCTGGTATGGATAAACCGGTTACTCTGCAAATTCAGGGGATCTACGTAATAGGCATCTTGGTAAATAAAATATCCTTCAACAGCCGGGTCGGAGGCTGTATTACACTTTGGGCTGAGGATCGGAGCCGGATCTGATTCGTTCAGGGCAGCGAACTGTTTAGATGATCTGGCTGGGTCCGCTTCTATTTTCCCGTGTCTATAATCTCCTGCTGTTTTAAAGAATAAGGGTAATGGTAGCGGGAATAATGTTGAAAGAGAATAACGCGCAAAGTTCGGGTGTTCTCTCGTGTTCATGGAAATGAATTATAGATCGCAAATCTATAGAAACAGAATAACAAAATGATGATATTAATACTTAGGTATTTATATAGATTATTCATTGGTACAAAAGTACCATACGGTCAATAATAGTATTAAAACATATGTATTAATAAAAAATAGTATATATCTGTTTAAGTTTGCATCGTTAATTATCCGGTTAGTGCCGGACTCTAATAAAACCATTTTCATGCAATACCCACTACAGTATATCATTCAACTTCCTCTTTCGGAACGGCTGTTGCTGGTGGAAAGGATTCTTTACGAATTGGAACAGAAATCCTCTGCAACGGCAGTAAACACCGAAGCCTCTCTCCTGCGTAAAAGCAACAGTTATCAGAAGGCAGGTTTAAGCGATAACGATGCTGTTGCTATGGCCGATCAACCGCAAGAGCACGACAGACGACTCTTTAAAGATATTGAAGAGCAGGACTGAATCTGATTTTATTATTGTTTTACTACCTAACGAATGACTACAAGACCCGAGATTTCGGTTTACTGTGACGGCAGGCTTTTTCTGGTAAACTTCGACGAGATCGTTTTACTGGAAGCCTGTGGCTCCTATACGTTGATGTATCTGACCTCTGATCGGGTGTACAAATTGTCTAAAAACTTAAAAACAGTTTTGTCGCGATTGCCCGAAAGCAATTCAATGCTGAAGGTTCACCGGTCCTATTGTTTGAACATATTTTTTGTTGACGTGATTTACTATAACGAGGAACGTCGCCTGACTGCCAAATTGAAGATCGGTATAGACGTTCCGGTTACGCTTTTTAAGATGAAAGCGTTTTCCAGCCTGATTGTTGAAAGGACTAAAGATCGTCGCCTGTTATCCTTCTCACTTTAATTTTTATGCTCATCGCAGATCAATTTATTACCCTAATCAAAAATTAAATATGCAAAATCAATTACGCAATTTCTTTCTCCTCCGGCTGTTTGGTGCGATGCTGGTTCTGATGCTGGGAATGCAACAGTCGAACGCCCAATTCATTATCCGGGTAAACACGACGTTGAGTCCCGGAACAGGTACAAGCGGTGACGCAAGCACAGATGCAACCCCTGTAGGGCAGTTTTTCCTGCGCAGAGGGCTGCCGACGTCCGGAGTGAATATCACGGTAAAGGACATCACCGGCACAACCACACTGAAGACCTACACCGGTGTAAGTGCCGGCCTGCTGATCAGGAACAGCGACTGGGGCGGTACGGAAACCAGTTTCCAGATCGAGTACACGGGTGTTACTTCCTTCCGGTTTATGGATAATTATTATCCTCCGGAGTTGCGCGGAGACGCTATGAAACTGACCTCGGTGGAGCAGTGGGGCAGTTCTGTATGGACCACTTTCGCATACGCATTTTGTCATTGCGAAAATCTCACCCGTGTTTCTATGGTAGATGCTCCGGATCTCAGCGCAAATCCCGATCCGAATTACATGTTCTCTTTCTGTTATTCATTAAACGGCGGAGCCTTCAATCTCTGGGACGTGAGCAATATGACGAGTTTGCGTGCAATGTTCTGTTTAGCTACATCGTTCGACCAGGACCTGAGCAGCTGGGATGTACGCAAGGTGACCAATTTCCGTGCCATGTTTTCCAACGCCAGAAATTTTACAAACGGAGGTGTTTCGCTGAGCAGCTGGCGTCCTGTGTCAGCAACAGACATGGGCGAGATGTTTAGCACTACTCAATACAATAAGCCGCTGGACTGGTGCGACACAACACTACAGCATGTAACGAGCACGGATTTTATGTTTTATAGCAATACTGTATTTGACCAGGATATCTCCTGCTGGAATGTGAGTAAGGTAACCAACTTTTACTGGATGTTTTATGGCGCAAGCAGTTATACGAACGGAGGCGTTTCGCTGAGTAGCTGGCGTCCTGTGTCGGCAACGGAAATGGGCTATATGTTTGGCGGAACAAAATACAATAAGCCACTGGATTGGTGCGATACCACGCTGAGTCGTGTGACTTCTTTGCAAGGGATGTTCAGTGGAGCCTACTTATTCGATCAGGACATTTCCTGCTGGAGTGTCGATAACGTGACCAATTTTGGGAGTATGTTTGCCGGAGCAAGCAATTATACGAATGCCGGTGTATCGCTGAGCGTCTGGCGCCCGGTGTCGGCACTATATCTGAGCGGTATGTTTGCCTCATGTAAGTACAATCTGCCATTGAACTGGTGCGATACCACGCTGCAGCACGTTATATATACAAGTTGGATGTTTCAGGGCAATACTGTCTTCAATCAGGATATCTCCTGCTGGGATGTGAGTAAGGTTACTGATATGAGTGGGATGTTTTATGGTGCCAGCAGTTATACGAACGCCGGTGTATCACTGAGCGTCTGGCGTCCTGTTTCAGTACGGAATATGAGCTATATGTTTAACAGTTGCAACTACAATCTGCCATTGAACTGGTGCGATACCACATTACAGCATGTTACGAACATGAGTTGGATGTTTCAAAGTAATACAGTATTCAATCAGGATATCTCCTGCTGGAACACCCGCAATGTTGCCGATATGAGCGGAATGTTCAGCAGCGCCACCGGCTACCACCGGAACCTGGTTACCCTGGAAATCGACAATGTGACCAACATGGCTAATATGCTGGATTATTCGGGTCTGAATAATGCACAATACGATTCCATCCTTATTGCCTGGAAGGCAGCACCGCATAAGACCAATGTTACGCTGGGAGCAGCTGGATTTACGTATTGCGATAGCCGCGAACAGCGGGCATCACTGATTGCGAATGACGGCTGGACGATCAACTATGATATGCAATGCTGGACTCCCGGCGGATTCGGTACCAATCTGAGCTTGTGGCTGGATGCGGGTAGGTATACCCAAAACAGCGGAGCGACTGTAAGCTCCGGTCCCGTAGACTCCTGGGGTAGCAGCGTTGTCAGTTCCGGTGTGCCTCCTTACTTCCTGCAATCAGGAACCTCATCGCGTCCCACACTATCCGCCAATAGTCTGAACTATAATCCTGTAATGCATTTTGACGGAGTGAACGACCTGTTCCGGGTAAGCGCTTCGTCCAGCGGTTACAGACAAAGTTATTATGGTTCCTATGCCGTGTTTCTGATAGGACGATTCGGTAACTCCGGTCCTGTATTATCTCACGACAACCTCGCAACAGATCCTGTGCGCTCTACGGTAAGCGCGGCAGGAATAGCGACTGACAGTGGTACCCGCAGTGAATCTTATAATGTAACCGCAGCCATGAGCGGTCTGCAGCTGGGCACTTATTTGTACAGGCCGGCTTACCCTTGGGGGGGCAGTGGATATTTTGCCGCCTATATGAATGGTATGAATAATGGTTCTGTGTACTCCGTAAATGCACCGCTACCCACGGTTGCAGGTGATTACCTGGTAGGAGGCAACACAGGCGGAAGCAGTTTCTTCAGTGGTGATCTCGCTGAGATGGTTGTGTATTCCGGAGATTATGTTTATTATTTTGATCGTATGCGCGTGGAGAGCTACCTGGCGCTGAAGTGGGGAATTACACTGAGCCCCGGAGTAGCTTATGATTATATCAGTTCCCGGAGCACGACGGTCTGGAATGGTTCAGGTACCTATCAGTACAATGTGTTCGGGCTGGGCAGAGACAGCGTAGGATCGCTGGATCAGCAGATCTCCAAATCACAGACTGGCGGAGATTCTCTGGTCTTCAGTACGGACAATAATTTTACAGGTGCCAACGGATCGCATGCGTCTATTGCTTCAGGCCATTCTTTTCTGATCGCTGGCAACAACTATGCACCGATGTCGACCACTCAGACCAGCGGTCTTCCGTCGTCATTGTGTGGCACCCGGTTAAGTCGTGAGTGGCGGGTTCAGGCCACTGATTTCAATCAGCGTGTATATGTGCAGGCAGGTGATGTGAGTGCTTTGCTGGCATTGGCCCCCGGCGCCACAGCTTCCAATATCATGATGGTCGTTGATACGGATGGCGATCTGAATTTTTCCACAGGTACCCCCTCTGTGTACACAGCATCTTCCCTTACGGGTAACGTGGCCAGGTTTGATACGGTAGCATTCGTGCCGGGTGGCAACGGCTCATCTTTATTCACGATCATGTTGGGCAATGCTGTTCCGGCACTGCTCCCTTCAGGCAGCAGCGGTACGTCCATTGCTTCGTGTACGAACGCATCCGGTTATGACGATTATCAGCTGTCTTCCGATCTCAGTAAAGTGATCATGTCTTTTGATCCAAACGGTAATGCATTTGCTCCATCTTCCCTAACGGTAGATAACTCAGGCAGCCTGGTAAGCGCAGGAACAGGTACGTACAGCACGTCCGGTTCCGGCTATTATCAGATGACCGATGGTGTGAACAGCATACGCCTTACCAAACGCCTGCAATCCGTTGTGGCTCCGGGCAGCTATACAACAGGCGGAGGTGTAAAAGTTCGTGTTTATTATCAGGGTTCAGATACGGCTTCGATGGTTTCAGACAGCTGGCCGGGCAGCGGCAGTACGGCTTTTAAAGGCTGGATCAAGAGCAGCCGGCATACCGCGCACGATGTCGTAGACGATCTTACAGCAGGCGGATTGAAAAATTCAGAGTCTGTTACACCGGTAGCTTTGGGTACAGATCGTGGTGTTCCGTACGCAGAGTTCCTGGTGACGAGCTTCAGCACGTTTGGGTATGTGGCGTCCTCCACCGCGAGTCCGCTACCGTTACATCTGCTTTCGTTTGAAGCGCGTAAGGAAAACAACAGTCAGGCCTTACTGGAATGGAGCACTGGAACAGAGGACGGAGTGCGTTATATGGATGTGGAGCATAGTGCCGATGGCAGCAACTGGATTGCAATAGGTAAGACGATGGCTAAGGGCAGCAACAGCCGGTACAGCTTTACAGACGCGCACCCTTCAGCAGGAATCAATCTTTACCGTTTGAAAATGGTGAACGAAGGAGGAAGTTATGCATATGGTCCGACCCGAAGACTGGATTTTGAAGTGGGTGATCGTACGCTGAACCTGTATCCGAATCCGGCACATAAGGAGCTTACGTTAAGTGTGGGCGCGGGCAGCCTGAAGGGTGGAGAGCTTATTGTTACGGATGTGTTGGGTCAGGAGCAACACCGGGGACTGATTCTGGGTGATGTTCAGGAGTATAAGCTGGATGTGTCTGCACTGCCCAAGGGGCAGTTTGTGATCCGGCTGGTACTGAACGATCAGGTATATACAGGGTATGTAACGGTACAGTAGGTCCTGTCTGGCCCTGTGATATTTGGAATGAGCCCCGGTTTATTGCTGTCTGTCGTTTTGCCGGCAATGGATAAATTCCGTTTTAGCGATGTTCCCATTCATTATGCGCCTGAATAGAAGATCGTATGGCCGATCGCTGTGTCTGATCATCGCAGTTGTTGGTCTGTGTATGAACTTCCTCCCGGCAAATACTATAGACCCGTTTCCTTATGTCAAATCAGGCGATGATCGTTTCGGCAGGGTACTGCATACGTGGTACCGGCCGGAACTGAATGGCCGCTTCACAGACATGAACAGCCTCCTGGCTTATGCACGACAGCAGAAGTGCAGGGATACACTGTGTCATCTGGAAGCGGCAGCATGGGTGTTGCGTCACCGCTTTGTGCATGCCTATGGTGTTTATAATGTCCGGGAGAACTGGATTGCTGTGCTGTGTGGGCGGTTTATCTGGAAGGACCTCGCTGCGAAAGTATTGCCGGATGATATTCTGAGCGGGGAATCTGCTTCCTGTAGTCAGGTAAGTATCATCTTCATTGCTTTATGTCGCAGCATGGGTGTACCTGCGCGGAAGGTTGCTTTAAGGGGACACTTTGCTATGGAGGCTAAATTGCACGGCCAATGGTTCTTCTTCGATATAGATATGAAACCTGATTTTTCAACGATTGGCGGCAGGAGGAGCCTCGCCTCAATTCTGGCAGCCGGGGCCCAATACCGTCTTTATGCGCATACAGCCAGTCGCAGAGATGTTGACCGGATTTTTTCCAGTGTTATCTATGGAGCGGATGGAGAATGGCTTGCTCCCCGCGCGGCAGTTTTTCAGACCATCACCAGGCTATTATCGCATTGGGGATGGTTACTGCCAGCTTTGGGCTGGGCTTTACTGTCAGCGAGAGTATGGACCCTCAAAAGGCGCTATGAGCGGATGTGGCTGAAAGGCAAACATGTGCGTGCCTATACAGCGACCTGCAATGATGAAAGGATGCGACGTGCTGGTTAGCATATAATGACGATGCTATAACGTCATTTTTCAGAACTCAGCTACCGCTGTTTAGGGATATATCTTGTCCGTTTTTTTATTTCTCAAACAGGAATATTCACTTTTGCGTTATGTCAGGGGTTGTACCTCTATTCCCGCGGAACAGGAGGTTTCGGTATTTAGTGTCAGTGTATCCTTATGTAAACATATAGTTGGAAATATTTTTATCGTTAAAAAAATTATATCAATAAATATTTTAACTATTTTGCGGTTAATCTGAACTAATCAACCCGAATTTTATGAAAAACTTATCTTTAATCATTTTATTTCTGTTTGTATGTACTGCCGCAAAATCGCAAAGCAGTTTTACAATTGTCAACAACACAGTCGGTAGCCTTTGTAGCATTAAGGTGTATATCTCCTATTATGATAGAAGTTGTAACCTGCTTACCAAAAGTAATGCAGTAGTAATACCCAACGGTGCGTCGGCCACGCTTAATATTTCATCCCTGAGCTGGAGTTCAGGTGCGCCGAACGCGTTATGGATACCATCTTTTACTGTATACTATCCTAACGCAAATGGTATACCTTGTAGTAAAGAGGTAACCGTTAGCGGACCCTGTTATAGCAGTACGGGCCAGCTCGGAATTTGTCATCCTTCATGCGCCACTGCCAATATAACGTATGACGCTTCCACTGCGACTCTTATCGTAGCCTATTGACGCCACTTACATATTGGGTAGCACTATCCTTCAGCGGATGGTTCCGGTGCTCGGAATCGAATTTCTGCATGTCAACTGTAAAGACAAATCATGCTCTTTTGCCGCACCTTGCTCTGCTGCGAAATGGAGAAGCTGATAGGTTAAACGGACAATGAAATATGCCGCTTGGCATTTGGCAAAATGCCGAACCAACTTGTACAATTCTTTAGACATGTCTTTCCTCTGAAAATCTGTATTGACAGCACTTTGCTGAGATTCGGCTAAACATAAGTACAAAAAATTTTTCTGTCCAATATTTTAGACACCCGCATTTGGTCTTACTCCGGTGCGGGTTTCTCTTTGCAAAAATCTGCAAGACATGTTGCAAACAAAAGAGCTATTCCAGCTATACTCCGCTGATAGCGATAATCTGTTTTTGTCAAAGCCACAAAGAACGAGTAAACTATAAATATGAGTTTGTTAGTAAATCAGAAAAGATTTTTTGCAAAATTGGTATTGCCTTAATAACCATAAATCTTATTCAAATCATTTTACTTTTAGCAGATATCGCATCACAGCATCATTTCCTCGTATTTTATCGTCCAATGATGGTTTTATAATTATATCAGGGCTTACTGTATGAAATGATGTCTTATCGCAGTCTGCACCATATTCAAAAGATGTTGTGGTTTGAATTTTGATTTTACTGTTCGGCAGTTCGAACTGCATTACTTCGCCAAAGTCATTGGTATATTCACCGGTGGATTCGCCTATAATAGTGCCTAGATGAAAAGTCTTAAAAGCATCGGCAAGCATATTGGCACTCGAAAATGTAAACGGGCTTGTGAGCAAATAAACCTTTCCGTTAAAAATACTATCGGCAATTACAGGATTTTCTTCTGGTATGCATTTGTCGTAACACCAGTTGGTGCCTGTTTCCCTTGATTGGTATTCTTTATTAAAACTGCCATTTTGCTGTTGGTATTGCTTCATGCGCGCACTGATTTTCCAACATTTTCCGCTTGAAAACAGGAATTTTTCTTTGGTAAGATAGGCCAGTAAATAATTGCCAAACAGTGAATTGCCACCGGAATTGTTCCTGATATCGATGTATAGATTTTTGATTTCCATCGCCCTCATTTCTATAAATGCACTGTCTAAAAAACTGCCCCATTGTTGCAAGTCGCCATTCATGGAAATAAAATTCAGATAAGCACCTTCATGACTCATGACCCTAAAAGAATTTTGCTCTTTTAAATGCGGCATACTAATGTGTATCATTTCTATAAATGTTATACCATTATTAATTTTATCTTTTTTAGTTTGTTTTGTTGAAGTGATATACTCGATAGTAAATGGGGGTTGCACTCCTTGCAAAAAGAGAAAATAAGACAATAGCTTTGCCGCCATTTCCTGAGTAAAATTTTTGCTTCCGCCTAAAAGCTGTTCCAATTCTAATAAAGACTTTTCGAGAGAAAGACCATTGATGTGCTTTATTTGAGCGTCAGGTGGGAGGCTGAAAATACCGCGGCTACCTGCATATACTTTTTTATTATCCACCACCAATTTTAAGGGCAGAAAATTGGCGCCCACCAATTCAGACCGAAGCGCAGGCTGTACAATAGCAGGCATAGCATGTCCATCTTGCAGGCTGGCTGTAATTTTGTATAGCTTCAAAAGGTAATCTTTAAATTCAATCGTATCGGGAATGGAATGTTTGATTTCAGTAACATTTTTATGAAAAGCAGTTTTTGTAATATGCAGGTATGGGTTGTAATGTATCGTTTCCAAGGTAGCTACCAGGCTGTCGATATCTTGCAAAGCCAATATTTTTGATAATTTTTGTTGCCCCGTGGCTGTAATAGCCATCAATGCACACAGGCTTGTTATGAGTATTCTTAGATTCATTTTTAATTTATATTCAATACAAAATACCCATTTGCGAAAATGGGCATGGGCATAAAGGTCATATTTTCATCAACAAAATTCTGGATAATTTTTACATCCCAAGTGTGCTCACTTTCATTTCATTGTAAATGTCAATGCCAGCAAACGGGATCTGTAATGCCTGTGTTGGCATAAAACCATTCCAGATAGCCAAGTAAATATGGTCATAAGATGGTGCCCGATAATATCGGCTGTGAACCACGAAAAAACGACTATTTTAGGTTCGACAACTCTCAACTTGATCCAGAAATTGTTGTAACAAACAAAAAAGCGGCTAAGAGTGTTATCTCGTAACCGCTTGATTTTGTTTGTGGAGATAACCGGAATCGAACCGGTCACCTCTTGCATGCCATGCAAGCGCTCTACCAAATGAGCTATATCCCCTATTTTGGGTTGCAAACATAAATGTTTGATCGTTGTCCTCCAAATTTTTCAATGATTATGTCCATTACTGTTTGGACTGTGCAACGCGCCCAATGGTCAGACCCTGGATAATGATGCTGAACAGTACACAACAATAGGTCGCCACCATAAGCATACTTTTCATATCGCTGTCCGGCAGCGACAATACCATCGCAAGCGACAAGCCACCCCTCAACCCGCCCCAGGTAATGATCCTGGCATCCAGTCTGCTTAATCCGAACAGGCGCGGAAACAATGCCGCCGCTCCATACACCAGCACCAGGCGCGAGAGCAGCACGATTATGATGGAACTAAGTCCCAAGAGGATCACGGTAGTCTTAAACTCTATAAAAAGCAGCACAAACGCGATCAGGATAAATAAAACCGCATTCAATATCACATCCACAAGCTCCCAGAATTTATGCATATAATCCCGTGTATGGTCGTTCATGGCCTCTTCTTCCTTATAGTTCCCGGTCAGCAAACCCATTACAACCATCGCAAGCGGACCCGAAAGATGCAATTGATTGGCCAGCCAATAACCTCCGGTAGCAAATGCAAGCGTAAGCAATACCTCCGTTTCGTAATGATCGATGGAACGGATCAGCCAGTACAGCAGGAAACCTGAACCGAGTCCCCAGAGAATACCCCCCACTGCCTCCCGGAGAAACAACAGACCAAATGCATCGAACTGAAAATGGCTGCCGCCCCCATTATACAACATATGCAGGATCGAAAGGAACACCACCACACCCACACCATCGTTGAACAGTGATTCACCCACAATAATGCTTTCCACTCTTTTCGGAACCCCCGCTTTTGTCAGGATGCCCAGTACTGCTATGGGGTCGGTAGGAGAGATCAGCGCACCGAATAGCATGCAGTAAATAAAATCAGCCTGTATGCCCAGGGCCAGTGCAATGCCATAAAAAGCCAGCGCAATAAACAGCGTTGAAAAGAGCACTCCTCCAAGTGCAAATGCAGCAATCGATCGGATCTGGTGCCTGAGCTGCGGCCAGTCGGTGTGTAATGCTCCCGCAAATAAAAGGGGCCCGAGCAATACTTCCAGCACCACTTTACTGATCGTGTCCGGTGTGGTGATCGACTGCAACTGTGCGGCACTCGCGGGATACCAGAAGCGCGCACTGATCACCAATATTGAAAGCAACGTCGAAAGCAGGAACAGACCGATCACAAAAGGTAATTTTATGAACCGGGTGTTGATGTAGGAAAAGACAGCAGCAAGTAATATCAGCGCGACAAAAAAATAATAGGCATTCATCTTAGTAACTTTAGTTATCGGGAGAGTACATCTACAGAACGTTGGTTCAATCGTGCCTTCAGCCATTCTTGCAGCTTTCCCTTATCGGAGGCACTGAGCTTTTTCCTGCTTTCATAAATGAATACCGGAATACGCTGTGTGGTATCTTTCCCGGTAAAATTATGGTAAGCGATTGAACTTGACACAATGTCAGGAAATAAGGCCATTACTTCCGACGACAATTTTTTGTCGTCGAAACTATTACTTACCAGCCGCTGCTCAAGTTGAGCCATACGCTTGTCCTTATCATCCAGAGCTTCATCCCGCTTTCTTACTTCGTTCAGCAGATCATCGCGGAATTTGTCCAGGTTGTTCAACGAGTTGTCGTCTATGATCAATCGGGTATTGCTAAGTTCATAGCCGGACAGCAGTCGCTGTAACGTATCCTTTTCAGCTGCAGAATAATTTTTTTTCAGGAATGCTAGTTCTATTGTGCTGCCGCTTGCGGCATATTTTGTTTTCTGATACACAATCACAATCCCTTTGCGCTCAAATTCATTCTCAATAAATTGAGCGGCACGTTGTTTGAATTGCTGTTCACGATATAATGAAAATGCAAAATAGCCCGCAGGCAGCACAAGTAATATCGTTAAGAAAGTCAACAGGTATTTAACCTGTCGCTGATGTTGCTCATTTACGTTGCTTACCGAAGGATACCTGAGATATTTAACGATGGCTACGGTGGCGATGCAAATGAATACACAATTGATTGTATACAAAAAAAGCGCGCCCAAAAAGAAGCGGATGTTTCCGGTTGCAAGCCCAAATCCGGCTGTACATAGCGGTGGCATCAGTGCGGTGGCGATCGCTACGCCAGGGATAGGGTTGCCTTTTTCTACCCGTGTAATGGCAATGACACCTACCAGTCCGCCGAAGAATGCAATTACGATATCATAAATATTAGGGGCGGTTCTGGCAAGAAGTTCCGATTGTGCACTTTTAAACGGACTTAGCAGGAAATAAAGCGACGAAGAAGCAAGGCTGATAAATGTTGCGGTCAGCAGGTTCCTGAGTGAGCGTTTCAAAAGCGGAAAATCGTACATGCCGAGCGCAAATCCGGCACCTACGATCGGGCCCATGAGCGGAGAGATGAGCATCGCGCCGATGATGACTGCCCCTGAATTCACATTGAGTCCTACTGAGGCAATAATGATCGCACAAACGAGAATCCAGAGATTGGAGCCTTTGAAAGAAATATTTGCTTTTACCTTTTCGAGTGTGATTTCGCGTTGCTCTTCCCCCTCATGAAGGCTGAGCAAACGCAGCAATTGTTGTTTCATGAGCATATACTTAGCGCTTAAGTTACGAAAGTTCGCCCACTACGATTCCGGTCGTTATTAGCTTCTGCTTACAACGGCAACTGGTTTTACTTTTTTCGCAGGTAAATTTTTCCCGTCTTTAAAATAATTACCGAATAGCGTAAACAACGTAAGTCCGGTACCGATCACAAACAGACAGGCTGCCGAAATTTTCTGCAGGTACATCACTTTGCGCAGGGTAAGCCTTCTGCGGATATTATCCGCGAGTAATACTTTCAGTACATCCACGCCCAATACCAGCACGAGGCAGGTGCCGAAGAAAGTGGTTCTGTAAAGAGCGCTCTGTAAATTGCTGAGGTGGATGGTAGCGTTGGTGACCAGTGTTACGGATGCGATCCAGTTAATGATCACCCCGGGGTTGGCCGTGTTGATAAGGAAGCCACTGGCAAAGATGCGGAAGTAGTGGCCCTTTGAAATAATGGTTTTGGTGGAAGATGGTCTCACCGGCTTGTATTTGCGGACAAGCCCGATGAGACCGATAACCAACAGTACAATGCCTCCTATGAGGGCAACCTGCTTTTCATATTTATAAATAAAATCGAGCCAGGGAGCAGCAAGGTTTGCAATCGTGACATACATGATGTCAGAGATCGATACACCCAGCACGAACGCCAGTCCTGTCTTGTAGCTATGGTTCAGACTGTATTTGATGATGGCGAACAAAGTAGGCCCTACCGAGATCGCCATAAACAACCCCAGCAGTAAACCACCTAATATTGCGCTCATCAAAGACATTTCCATTGCTTATCGTTATTACCTGACCCTGTGGGTAAAGATAACGATTAAAGCGTCACTGGTTTTACATCTTCAGCAATCACAAGTCTTCCTGCAGTTTTTGCTTTTATTTCATCGATCGTCACATCGGGAGCATGCTCTACGCAACGGAATCCTTCCGGCGTGATCTCAAATACACCCAGGTCGGTAACAACCTTTGTCACACAGCGGATACCCGTGAGCGGCAGAGAACATTTGCTCAGCAATTTGCTTTCTCCTTTCGGATTGGTATGCTGCATCGCCACGATGATATTTTTTGCAGCAGCAACAAGATCCATGGCGCCTCCCATTCCTTTTACCATTTTATTGGGAATTTTCCAGTTGGCGATATCACCGTTGTCAGCCACTTCCATCGCGCCGAGCACGGTCAGGTGCACCTTGCCCGCGCGGATCATCCCGAAGCTCATGGCGCTGTCGAAGATAGCGGAGCCGGGCAGTGTGGTAATGGTTTGTTTGCCCGCATTGATAAGGTCAGCGTCTTCTTTTCCTTCTTCGGGAAAAGGACCCATGCCCAACAGGCCGTTCTCACTTTGCAGAACAACGTTAATGCCCTGCGGTATAAAATTGGCAACCAGCGTTGGGATACCGATCCCCAGGTTAACGTAATAACCGTCTTTCAGTTCTTTGGAAATTCTTTGTGCTATTTGTTCTTTGGTCAGACCCATGATACAATTTTTTTGAAGGTACAGGATGGTAATGCTATGATTAAGACTGAACCTTCCGTACGGTTCTTTGTTCAATTCTTTTTTCGTAATTGTCGCCCTGGAATATGCGGTGCACGTAAATACCGGGTGTATGGATCATGTTCGGATCGAGCTCGCCCGGTTGCACCAGTTCCTCCACCTCGGCAATGGTCACTTTCCCGGCCATGGCCATCAGCGGATTAAAATTGCGTGCGGTGTCTTTAAAGACCAGGTTGCCCATGGTATCTCCTTTCCATGCTTTTACAATGGCGAAATCTGCGTCAAAAGCTTCTTCGATCAGGTATTCTTTGCCATTACGGGTTACCACATCTTTGCCTTCGGCTACTTCAGTTCCTACTCCTGCCAATACCGGTACAAAAGGTATGCCATATCCGGCGATCAGACAGCGGGTAGCCAGTGTTCCCTGCGGAATCAGCTCCACTTCCAGTTCTCCACTCAGCAGCTGACGTTCAAATTCTGCATTTTCTCCCACGTAGGAAGCGATCATCTTCTTCAGTTGCTTCTTGTGCAGCATGAGTCCGATCCCGAAATCATCCACACCCGCATTGTTAGAGATACAGGTCAGATCTTTCACCCCTTTGTCTACAAGCGCAGTGATACATTTTTCGGGAATACCGCAAAGGCCGAATCCGCCGAACATGATCGTTGCGCCGTCCTGGATGTCGCTTACCGCGGCTGCGGCGCCTGCTACGACTTTATTAATGCTCATGATTTGTTATGCTGGTTTAAAAAAGTAAATGTGTTGAGTTATATGGCCACCGGCGCTTTAATGTGCGGATGAGCCTGATAATTTTCAATGCTGATGTCCTCGAAAGTAAATTCGAAAAGGTCTGTTACTTCCGGATTAAGTTTTAATGTCGGTAATGGATACGGTTCACGGGTGAGTTGTAGTCTGGCCTGTTCGAGGTGATTGCTGTACAGGTGGGCATCTCCGAAAGTATGGATAAAGTCCCCCGGCTGCAGCCCGCATACCTGGGCCATCATCATTGTGAGCAGCGCATAGGAGGCTATATTAAAAGGCACGCCGAGGAATGTATCCGCACTTCGCTGGTACAACTGGCAGCTCAGTTTGCCGTCGGCCACATAAAACTGGAACAATGCATGGCAGGGACTTAGCGCCATTTGCGGCAGGTCTGCGACATTCCAGGCATTCACGATCATGCGGCGGCTGTCCGGATTGGTTTTTAATTGATGCAGTACATCCCTGATCTGGTCATAAGTTTTACCGTCTGCTCCTGTCCAGCTACGCCACTGGTGCCCGTATACCGGTCCGAGATTGCCCGCTTCATCCGCCCATTCGTCCCAGATAGATACACCGTGATCTTTAAGGTATTTGATATTGGTATCTCCCTTCAAAAACCAGAGCAGTTCATAAATAATGGAACGGAGGTGCAGTTTTTTTGTGGTTACGAGCGGAAATCCTTTCGCCAGATCGAAACGCATCTGATATCCGAATACACTGATTGTACCCGTTCCGGTGCGGTCTTTTTTCTCCACGCCGGTATCTAAAATATGCTGTAGCAATTTCTGGTACTGTTCCATAGTCGGCGAAATTAAGCAAGTTTATATTATTGCTGACGATGTTGTAAATTGCGGGAATTTTAAGAACCAATCATACAGTATGGGTCAGACTCTTTCTATTGTAATACCTGCTTATAACGAAGGCGCAACAATACATCGCATTTTAAATAAGGTGAAAGCAGTGCGCCTCATCGGCGATATAGAGAAGGAGGTGATCATTGTGAACGACTGTTCCCGTGATAACACTGAAGAGGCGGTGAAAGCCTATCAGGCGGCCAATCCGGATTTGCCCATCTCGTATTACAAACATGAGGTGAATCAGGGTAAAGGTGCCGCGTTGCATACGGGTATACGTAACGCAAAGGGAGAACTGGTAGTGATACAGGATGCAGACCTTGAATATGATCCGGAAGAATATAATCTGCTGCTGAAACCAATCCTTGATGGGTTTGCCGATGTGGTATACGGCTCCCGCTTTATGGGGGGAAATCCGCACCGGATCCTGTTTTTCTGGCATTCTATAGGCAACCGTTGGCTCACAATGCTCAGCAATATGCTTACCAATCTGAACCTTTCGGATATGGAAACCTGCTACAAACTTTGCCGCAGGGAAGTAATCCAAAGCCTTGATCTGAAGGAGAAACGTTTTGGTTTTGAGCCGGAAGTAACCGCCAAATTGAGCCGTATCCCTAAGATCCGCATTTACGAAGTGGGTATTTCCTACTATGGCCGTACGTACGAAGAAGGCAAGAAAATAGGATGGAGAGACGGATTCCGCGCCATCTGGTGTATTATGAAATACAATATCTGGAGTAAATAATCGATAAGATATGCCAGTTATTCTGCCTGTGGAAGGCGTTCACCCTCAGATCCCGTCATCCTGTTTTGTCGCGCCGAATGCAACGATCGTCGGCGACGTACAGATGGGTGAAGATTGCAGCATCTGGTTCAATGCCGTAGTAAGGGGAGATGTGAATAAGATCCGCATGGGTAATAAAGTAAATATTCAGGACGGAGCCTGTATCCACTGTACCTATCAGAAAACCGAAACCGTTCTGGGCAATAATGTTTCCGTAGGGCATAATGCAATTGTTCATGGATGTACGGTCGAAGACAACGTGCTCATTGGCATGGGAGCGATCGTTATGGATAATGCGCACATCGGTACAGGCAGTATCATCGCTGCCGGCGCAGTGGTGCTCGAGGGCACACAGGTACCTCCCGGAAGTATTTTTGCAGGTGTGCCTGCAAAAAAGGTGAAGGATGTCAGTCCTGAATTACTGAAAGGAGAAGTGGAGCGCATTGCCAACAATTACCTTAAATACAGTTCCTGGTTTAAATAATTCATTAGGATGTACTCTGTATTGGTGCGGCGCCTGGTCAGAATGCTGACTGTTTTAGTTATTGCCTGCGCAATCGGTTTTGCTGCTCCGGCTCAGACCAACGCTCCTCCGTACAGGATCCATTCCACACTTCCTGCTTTTTCGATACGCCTCATAGACGGGGGGTATTTCAATACCGTACGTATCCGCAAAGGAAGTCCGAGCGTATTGATGCTTGTAAGTCCCGATTGCCATCATTGCTCGGCGCTCGTGCGCGAGCTGAAGGACAGCCTTGCTGCCATCAGCAACGTGAACTTTGTGCTGGCTTCACCGCCGATGCCCTTTGAAGAAATCCAGAAATTTGCGGTGGTAAACGGAATAGCGCGCCAGGGGCAGTTGAAAATAGGGCAGGATACGGCGTTCTTTTTCGGCAGTTTCTTTCATGCAGGTACGGTGCCTTTCGTGGTTGTGTACGACCGGCAGAAAAAATGGTTCAGCACCTTATCGGCGATGAACCATATCTCAGAATTACTTGCAGAGTTGCGGAAGGTGCCGTAACGACCACTACGCCAGTTTACGGCGCTTCAGTTCCTTGTTAATCAAAGTCAGCTCTCTTCCTGTTTGCCCTGCTACGGAAGTGTTTTCCTGCGCGCGGCGCATCAGGTAAGGCATTACATCCCTTACCGGCCCGTAGGGCAGATATTTGGCAACTTTATAGCCTGAATCCGCCAGGTTAAATGAAATATTGTCGCTCATTCCGTACAGTTGCGAAAAGTAAACGTGGGCATGAGTGGAGGGAATGCCGCGCTCCTGCATTTCTTTTGCCGCCTGCAGGCAGGAATACTCATTATGGGTACCGATAAACAGTTCAAGATCGTTCAGGTGTTCGATGCAGAAAAGAACAGCTTCGTTATAATCATGGTCCGTAGCTGCTTTATCTACCTGTACAGGAGACGGATAATTCATTTCAGAAGCCCTGAGCCGTTCCTTCTCCATGTATGCGCCGCGTACCAGTTTGGCGCCAAGCAGGTATCCCTTTTGCCGGGCCTGTTGCAGCGACGCTTTCAGGAAAGGCAGACGGCTGTGCAGGTACAGTTGGAATGTATTGTAAACCACCGCTGTCTTTTTGTTATAGCGTTCCATCATCTGATCAGTCATCTGATCAATCGGTTTCTGGATCCAGCTTTCTTCTGCATCCACCAGCACTTTGATATTCTTTTCGGCTGCGCGGGCACAAATCCTGTCAATACGTGTGAATACACGGTTCCATTCTTCCTGTTCCTGTTGAGTCAGTTGTTCGCCCGCGTCTAATTTTTCCAGCAGGGCGAAGCGGGAGAATCCGGTTACCTTTATGCTGATGAAAGGAATATTCTTTTGTCCTGCGGCAAAATCTATTGCCTTCAGAAATTCAGGCACGGCTTTATCAAATTCGCTTTCTCCTTCCTTTCCTTCCACCCCGTAATCCAGGATCACACCCACGTTGTATTTGGACAGCGTATCGGCCGTAGCTGCTGCCTCCTCCATCGTTTCGCCGCCGCAGAACTGTTTGAAAATGGTTCTTTTTATCAGGCCGTTTACCGGCAGATGCAGCGCC
The DNA here is from genome assembly GCF_039540495.1 of Rurimicrobium arvi. Taxonomy (NCBI): domain Bacteria; kingdom Pseudomonadati; phylum Bacteroidota; class Chitinophagia; order Chitinophagales; family Chitinophagaceae; genus Rurimicrobium; species Rurimicrobium arvi. The sequence continues at coordinate 102,060 of NZ_BAABEZ010000002.1, forward strand.
ATCGCCCATTTTGTTGCGGTCATGCCCAATCCTGTAAGGATAGGGGAACCCATTGAGGAAAATAAGAAACGAGCTTGTTTGAGTTCTGCGTTGCTGCGGTAGCGGAACGCGATTTCGGTGTTTTCGAACTGAGGAAGCATATGATTTTGAAATGCGCTGCAAATATAACCCTGTGAATCAGTTTCCGGGCAATAAAAACACGATTCTGAAGACGGTACGGGATACAAAATTTTTTTTGTCTTGTATCCGAGGAATATTATCTTTACATCAAACTTTTAAAACTTAGAATGATGAAAAAATTACTTCTGGTGGGTGCTTTGGCTGCAGTTTCTGCGGTTGGTGCCCAAGCTCAAAGCTTGGTGAAGGCCGGGCTTAAGCCTCATGTAAATGCAGGGTTGGTTAGTGAGAAAGCTGCTGTAGCCCCTACATCCGGTAAAAGCACTGCAAAAACAACTCTTGGCGGCTCCCGCGAGTACAGCCACTTCGATTACAACCTCTCTGTAAGCTCTTTTGAATCTGACAGTATCTGGGCTTGCCGTATCTGGTTTGACTCTACAGTTCAGCAAACATATGGCACCGGACTGGGCAATGTAAACTATAACTCTGTTGCGCAGGTGTTGTACCCAATGGACGGTATCTTCAACGATGCAACAAACCCTAACTTTAAAGATCAGATCGGAATTACTTCAACTAATGCTTATACAGTTGATTCGGTTCGTATCAGTGGTTTGTATGTAACCGGTATTACGCGTCCAACCTCTGTTGTTGATACGCTGATTATCTCTGTAGCTTATCAGACTGCATATTCTCATTACAGATTTGATGCCGCTTACCTGGCTGGTTTCGGAATCGATGTAACTCCTTACCTGACAACTGCTGACCTGGATACTTTCCATATCGCTCAGCCAATCAATAAAGACAGCGTTAACCGCGCAGCTTACAGCTTCACTACAGGTTCCGGTACTCCTGCCCGCGTTCTCTGGAAAGAGCCGCTGACTTCTGCTATGCGTAGTCCGATCGCAACTGCTGACATCCAAACATTCACATTTGCCGTTCCCGGTAAATTAAGCGTTCCGGCTGGTAGCGGTGTTGTTTTGACTTACACCTTCAAATCCGGCGATACCTGGGTTCCTAACACTTCCCATATCGATACTTTCCACCGCTTTATGGCTATCTTCGGCGGTTCCCGCAAAATCATGCCTTATGCAGGAAAATGGAACGCTACGCTGACTGATCGCAGCCACTCTGCGCTGATGTTCTCCAGCGATACCACTTACTATTGGGGTAGCGCGTTCATCGAAGCGATGAACAGTGTAAGCTTCTTCTACGAGTACCTGGCTGCTTCTGCTGTTGTAAGCTGTGCTGATTGTAAACTGGTTAAAGATCTGGGATCAAACATCAAAGAACAATCTATCGTTACTGAAGCTAAAGCATTCCCGGTTCCTGCTAACAATAGCCTGACTGTTCCTTTCACTGTTGCTGAAAAAGCAAATGTATCTGTAAACATCAGCAACATGCTGGGTCAGGTAGTTGCTACGCAAAATGCCGGAACTTTCAACGCTGGTCAGAAAGGTAATGTAACTTTCAATACTTCAGCCCTGGCTAACGGTGTATATATGTACACTGTAGAAGCTAACGGTCAGAAAGTATCTGAGCGTTTCTCTGTAGCTCACTAATTATTTCCTGAGTTATTTATAAAAAAATGCGTCCCTGATGGGACGCATTTTTTTATTTAGCCTGAGTCTTCGAGTAAGACAAAATAAAAAAGCTTCCTTCAAGGAAGCTTTTTGTCGGTGCGGGTGGAGGGACTCGAACCCCCAAGCCTCGCGGCACTAGATCCTAAGTCTAGCGTGTCTGCCAATTTCACCACACCCGCAGAACCAAGGGCTGCAAATGTAGGGGAAATGCACATTATTTTCACAAAAAAATTGCGCATAATGAAAAATATCTGTCAGCGAAACAATTAAATTTGACTTACTAATAATTATCCGTTTATGAACAAACAGGCATCCAAAGGAAACTTACTTGTAGTGGAAGACGAAGAAAATATCAGTGAGATGCTTCAGCTGAATCTGGAGTTGGAAGGATACGAAGTAAGTGTTGCCAAAACCGGATCGCAGGCAATAAAAATGGTACGTTCGGAATACTTCGACCTGATCATACTGGATATCATGCTACCCGAAATGGACGGCATTACGGTATGTGAAACAATACGCACCCAGAATATGGAAGTTCCTATTTTATTTCTTTCTGCACGGGACTCTGCTGCAGACCGTATTGAAGGGTTAAAAAAAGGCGGAGACGACTACCTCACAAAACCGTTTAACCTTGAGGAGCTATTGCTGCGTGTATCTAAGTTAGTTACAAAAAACAACCGCCTGCGGCAAACAACCTCCGTGCCGGACATATATGAATTTGCAGGCGGACGCATTGATTTCGCTGCGCACGAATGTTTCGATCGCAACGGTGCCAGGCATGAATTGAGCAAAAAGGAAAGTGCATTGCTTAAATTACTGATAGAACGCGATGGGGAGACTGTTTCGAGAGAACACATCCTCCAGGTGGTATGGGGCTATAATGTTTATCCGACTACACGCACAATTGATAATTTTATCCTTGGTTTCCGCAAATATTTCGAGAAAGACAGCCGTAGTCCGGTCTTCTTCCATTCAATCAGAGGCGTTGGTTATAAATTTACTTCGAAAGAAAAAAAATAGGTTTAAGTCTTTTTTCGTTCGATTATTTTTTCTACCTTACCGCTCTATTTAACATTAAATAAGCATAAAATGCCCAAAAAGTCTTTGTACCTGGTTGCGATCATATCTACTTTTTCTTTTCTGGCTTGTAATAAGGATGATAAGAATTTCGTAAATGCTATCGTAGTGGATAGTGGCGACCTGTCAAGTAAGGGTTGTGGTTATTTATTGCAATTTGAAGACGGAACTATTGAAAAGCCTTATCAGTTGTACAGCGCGTATCAGAATAACGGTATGCATGTAAAAGTGAAATATCATTATTCCGATGTTGCAGATACATGCGGTTCATCTGCCCCTTTTAGCTACTATCAGCTGATAATCATTGATGAGATCAAGCTTGGTGATCAGCCACAGCCATAACGTACTTTTTTTCATTTATTTTCAGGCACATAAGATTTCTTATGTGCTTTTTTATTTTAAATTCTTAAATTTACGGTAAAGGAAAATTATATTCCCCTGCTATGAAAAGGTTCTTACAGTTGGCGGCCATGCTTATCGCTTCGTCGTCTGTGCTCGCACAGAATGCCCGCCTTGAATTTGTCCGTAACAAGGGCCAATGGGATGGCAATTTTGCATATAAATGTTCCGGTCCCAACGCCGAAATATTTGTTCAGGAAAACGCAATTACCTATCAGGTGGCTGAACAAGGTGCCTGGGATAAAATAGACGCTTATAAACACGGTCAGCTGACCAACGCACCCCGGATCAAATACCATGTTTACCGTACAGTTTTTGAGGGAGCAAAGCAACCTGTATTCGAGGAAGGAAAAATTCAGAAGCATTACTATAATTACTTTCTGGGTAACGATTCTTCCAAATGGGCCTCTGGAATTCACCCGGCCCTGAGCCTGGATTTTAAGGGTATTTATAACGGCGTCGATCTACACCTCAGTTCGGAGAACAGCACGCTTAAATACGATTTTATTGTAGCACCCAATGCCGACGCGACACAAATACGCCTGCGTTTTGACGGAACAGAAAAAGTGCACATTGATCAGAAGGGCAACCTGGTGATTTCCACATCCGTCGGAGATGCCACAGAGGAAAAGCCTTTTGTGTACCAATACGTAAATGAAGAGCGCGTTGTGGTTCCCTGCCGCTATAAATTGGAGGCAAACAATACTGTTTCATTCGTTTTTCCTAAAGGCTATAATCATGAAGCGCCGCTGCTCATCGATCCCAAGGTGATTTTCGCAACATTCACCGGCTCTACGGCAGACAACTGGGGCTTCACTGCCACTTACGACCGCAACGGGAATATGTATGCGGGCGGCAGTGTGAGCGCAGTAGGCGGTACAAGTTTTCCCGTAACAACCGGCGCATTTCAGACCACCTGGGGTGGGGGTACTTCCTCTACCGGTAATCTGTTTCCGGCAGACATGGCGATCATGAAGATCAATACCGATGGCACCACTAAAATTTATGCGACTTATATAGGAGGCTCCGATAACGATCAGCCACATAGTATGATTGTCGATGAGTCTGATAATCTCATTATTGCCGGCCGTACTTATTCCGCCAACTACCCGGTATCGGCAACGGCATATGACCGCACCTGGAACGGAGGGGCAGATCTGGTGGTCACTGTACTCAATAGTGCGGGTACAGGTATCAACGGTTCAACGTATATCGGTGGTTCAGGAGACGATTGTGTGAATATCGATGCACAGGAATTCACCGGCGGAAGTCTGAAGCACAATTACGGTGATGATGCAAGAAGCGAAGTGATTATTGATAGGAACAGTAATATATACGTTGCTTCCTGTACCAACTCTTCCAATTTCCCTACGCAAAGTCCGATTCTGGGCTCTATCCAGGGGCAGCAGGACGCTGTGCTCGTCAAACTAAACAGCAACGTAAGTAGTCTGCTGTTCAGTACCTATCTGGGCGGATCGGACGATGATGCGGGTTATGTACTTGCATTGAACAAAGCACAGACTTCTGTTTTTATTGCGGGAGGAACAAACAGTTCTGACTTCCCGACAACTGCTGCTGCCTATCAGCCCGCTTATGCGGGTGCTACAGATGGGTTTATACTGAAAATCTCCAACAGTGCGCCGTACACCCTGCAGGCCGGTAGTTTCCTTGGGAAAGGCAGCTATGATCAGATCTACGGAGTTGCGGTCGATGATAAGGATTTTGTATATGTTATGGGACAAACCCTGGGCGGCACCTTCCCTGTGTCTTCAGGAGTATATTCTAATCCTAACTCCAGTCAGTTTGTGATGAAAATGATGAACAACCTCTCCGGTTACGTTTTCTCCACAGTGTTCGGATCAGGTAATTCTTCAGCCACTAATATCTCTCCGGTAGCGTTCCTTGTCGATACCTGTGAAAATATATACATATCCGGTTGGGGCGGTACACTCGGCGGTAGTGCTTTTCCTAATACGGGCACTACAAACGGTATGCCGATTACTTCTTCCGCATTTCAAACCTCGACGGACGGTTTCGACTTTTACTTTATCGTGTTGAACAAAGATGCATCTTCGCTTGTTTACGGCTCTTACTACGGACGCTCAAGTACCAATCCGATGTTGGGAGAGCACGTGGACGGGGGTACGAGCCGTTTCGATAAAAGCGGTATCATCTATCAGGCCATATGCGGCGGATGTGGTGGCCCTTCCACCCCGGCACTGCCCACTACGCCCGGCACCATCAGTCCTAAAAACGGTTCCGGCAACTGTAACCTGGCAGCATTGAAAATTACATTTGAGCTTGCCCCGCCGGTTGTCGACGGTTCCGCCGATAATGTATCCGGTTGCGCACCGCTTACCGTAAATTTTAAGAACAATTCCACCAATGGTAAAGTATTTTCCTGGAGTTTCGGCGACGGGTCTCCGGATGTAACGACCGCCGATAGTAAACATACCTTCACAAAACCCGGCGTGTACAAAGTGCGCTTCATCGCGACAAATCCCGATGCCTGCTTCGATCAGACAGACACCATGTATTTTACCGTTACAGTAGATACGAACAGTGTGGCGGCCGACTTCAGTTACTTCATGATCGACACCTGTAATGCTCCTTACCGTGTGAAGTTTACAAATACCTCATCATTCGGACGCAGTGGTACCGCAACGTTTACCTGGCGCTTCGGGGACGGTTCTACTTATACCGGCGCAAACCCACCCGTTCACGAATATGCTGCCAAGGGTACTTACACCGTAACGCTGATTATGCGCGACGATCTCTCCTGTAACGCTGTGGATTCGATCAGTAAAACAATAACGATTCAGAACCTGTTCATTAAAGCTGCAGCAACGATACCACCCTCACTTTGTACGAAAGGGTCGTCTGCGACGTTTGTTTTCTCCACTGTTGCAAGCGATGGCACTACCTATTACTGGGATTTCGGCGATGGCTCTTTTTCCACCGCAAGCAATCCTTCCCATTCCTATAGCGTTGGTACGTATAAGGTGCGCCTGATTGTGAAGAATGATAAAGCATGTAATAGTATCGATTCCGTAAGTGGAATTATTGTGATTTCACCGGGTCCGCTGGCAGACTTCGATTTTGAGCCGCGTATACCGGTGGAAAACGACTCGATACGTTATAAAAACCTTTCTAAAAATGCCACCGGCTATACCTGGTATTTCGGAGATGGTATGCAAAGTACCCTGGAAAGCCCGGCACACTTATTCTTGAAATCCGGCACCTATAAAACCTGCCTGGTTGCGTCTATTTCCGGCAGCTGTCCGGACACGGTGTGTAAAAATGTGGAAGCGCTGATCGTGCCGCGCCTGGACGTGCCTACGGCATTTACGCCGAACAATGATGGCGTGAATGACGTCATTTATGTACGCGGTGCCGCAATACAGCATATGGATTTCTATATCTACAATCGCTGGGGTCAACAGGTTTTCCATTCTGCGAATATGGAAGTAGGCTGGGATGGTAATTACAACGGATCGCCGCAGCCGATGGAAGGATATGCTTATGTGGTGAATGCGACATTCATCAACGGTGAAACGGAAACAAAACGAGGGAACATCACGTTACTACGGTAAGCCGCCGGCACTGCATTTAAATAAAATAACCCGTTCGATCAGACTCGAACGGGTTATTTCATTGTATAAGATCCGGAAATGCTATTCGCTCCAGCTCATCATGTAATGGTCGTCTTCTATGCCTTTGGCATAATCTGTCATCATTAACGGATGGAAGGTATCCACCATCACTGCAAGTTCCGGCGTTTCCGTTTTCCCGATGCTTTTTTCAACTGCTCCGGGATGCGGCCCGTGCGGGATGCCCAGCGGATGCAGTGTGATCATACCGCGTTCCACATGTTTACGGCTCATAAATTCGCCGTCCACGTAATACAATACCTCGTCGCTGTCGATATTGCTGTGGTTGTAAGGAGCAGGAATAGCCTGTGGGTGATAATCGTATAAACGTGGTACGAACGAGCAGATAACAAAATTATGTGCGTCGAATGTCTGGTGCACGGGAGGTGGCTGGTGCACACGTCCTGTGATCGGTTCAAAATCGTGAATGCTGAATGCATAAGGATATTCACAGCCGTCCCAGCCTACCACGTCAAACGGGTGATTGCCGTACCAGATGGGGTATAATAGTCCTTTCTTTTTAACCTGGATGAGGAACTCGCCTTTTTCATCGATCGTTTCCAGGTTTTCCGGTTTACGGATATCCCGCTCGCAGAACGGAGCATGCTCCAAAAGCTGGCCGTAACGGCTCAGGTAACGCTTGGGAAATGTTACCGGGCTGAACGAATCGACAATGAACAGACGGTTGTCTGCTGTATCGAAATGAATCTGGTAAATAGTACCGCGCGGGATGACAAGATAATCACCGTAGGCAAACCTGATTTGTCCATACTGGGTTTTGAGTACACCTGTTCCTTCATGAACGAAGATCACTTCGTCCGAGTCGGCATTTTTATAAAACTTATTACCGGTGAGTCCTTTCGTGGGAGCGGCCAGGGAAATATGCACATCATTATTGAACAATACTACCTTTTTGCTTTTCAGAAAATCATCTTCCGGTTTGATCTTAAAACCCTGAAAGCTTCTGTGCTTGAGAATATTATCGGTAGACGCTTTAGGGGAGATGTCCACAGGTTCTTCCGAACGGATAATAACGGTTGGCGGATGAATATGGTAAAGCAATGAATAATTCGAAGAAAAACCTTCTGTACTGAACAGTTGCTCAGAGTAAAGCCCTCCGTCCGGCTTGCGGAACTGGGTGTGGCGTTTGCGCGGAATCTGGCCTAGGGAATGATAATGTGCCATAATTGTCTCTTTAATAATTGATCTCTTCAAAGGTAAATACAAAAGCCCCTTTGAAACGCGGTCAAAAGGGCTTTTATGATAAATATCAGCAAATTCCGGCTTACCAGTCTGCTACTCTTTTAGGTTTTGCAAGTTCTATCTGTTCCCTGCAAAAGGCTTCGAATGCTACAGTGTTTTCTATCCCATGTTTGCTGATTGTCCATTGATATAAGACATTATGCGCACAGTCTATCGTGAGGTTTCCGTGACGCAGCAATACATGCTCCACCTCAGTCCATTCGAGTGTGCTGCGTCGGGCTGACGCCGGTAATGTAATGCGTTGCGTATCGAATACCGCCAGTAGGGGTCGCGTCATTTTTTGCTGGATGTACAGGGAGAACAGGTGAGCCAGCAGCATAACGAGAGAGATGCCGGCAGGTACCCACCATTGAGATATCAGGAAAATGATAGCGACCTTCAGATTCGCAACAATGCAGAAAATACGTACCCATTTAGCGATGCCGGGATTCTGCAGCCATTGTTTATTACGGAAAAACACCGCGAGCAACAGGGCGATCCCGTACACCAGAACGCCCGAACTCAATACGGCGACGGAGATAACAGGCGGATGAAAGACGGTCTTTATCCAATGCGTATTGCCAAGCAGTTGTGTGAAAGCGCCGATCCCGACCATTGCAAAGCCGTTAAGCAGGTATACAAAAGTAGAATGGCGCTGGGAACGCGTGTACGGATTTTTGATCTCTATCTGAAAGTTATTCATTGCTTGATGCGGTTTCTTGTCCGTGTAAACGCACTTCCATGTCTTTGAGTGCTTTGCCTTCCTGCACCTGCACTGCGCCCGCTTCGGCCAATGCCCGCAATCGCCATATCAGGAATGCATCTCCCGTAGGGATCGCATTATCTTTACCGATTGCGTTATGCACCACCTTCGTTGCCTTCTGGAAAGCAGGAGTACATTGATTGAGCAACAGGTGATCGTAGAAGTTCTCGGGATGCGCATGCATTTTTTTTCCGCCACCGGAAACGCGAATCCCTGAATTGGATTGCTGCAGTTGCTTCCATTCGTACAAGTCTACTTCCAGTTCCGAAGGGCTAACCGCACGGGCGAGCCTGGTTGCTTTTTGTATTTCCCGTACGGAGAGTTCGGATATGCTTTTAGGGAAAAACAGTTTTCCCTGCTCATTCAGGAAAGGCAATCCGGCGATATTGATGACAGAGAAGCGCATGCTGTGTTTGCTCATGTAAGGTAATATCCAGTAATAAGCACAGATGTCAGCCGGCAACGGTGCCATCCAGATGACCGCTTTGATGGTCTCATCATCAAACATTTGTTTGGAGATGTCCAGCAACCGCTCCATATCATCTACAGCAATCTCATTTTTTTCATCGTTAAGAATCGTGCGCCAGTATTGGCTCCGCATTTCGCTGAAGCTCTGCCCCTCGGCTTTCTGCAAAGGTCCCAGGCTCAATACGTCTTTCAGCACTACAACATGATGCCCGGTTTCCGGATCAAATGCTTCGAGCAGCGGTTTGGCTGCCATGTCTCCAACGACAAAATGATAGGTCATGTCTTTATTTTTTCTTCGGTTCAAAGTCTATACGATGCTCCCAACCTTCTTTTACCATAATGATTTCCGGGTAAGGTATTACCTGTTCCGGTTGTCTTTTGCTTTTTAATGAGCCGGTCGTCCATATTGCATCCTTGTTTGTATCCCGGATTATGTAAACCGAGTAGGAGCCGGGATCCAGAAGGTTCAGGCGGAAAACAGTTGTGTCCACAGGTTTCAGAAATACGGAATCATCACCTTTTTTCACACTGATCAGGTAGCCGGGTGACCGGTATTTTTCGGGTACACGTATTTCCAGTGTTCCGTAATCTTCGTCTTTTTTACTGTGGAATCTCCATTTCGAAGGCATGGCGTCTGTCAGGGAGCTGTCTTTTGCAAAACCCTTCAATAAACGCAGCGTGTATACACGGTCTTGCTGCCAGTTACTGATGATCTCCATTTTCTTTTTTGAAGAATCAAGTGTGTACTCGAACTGCTGTTCTAATTCTATGTCAGAGCTATCTGAGCTGAGCGCGATCCGATTGACAAAAATGCTGTCGGCTTTTCTTGAAAAATAAATCGTCAGCGGCCGGTTGATTTCAAAAGTGCGCTTATCCGTTTTGCCGGTGTCGGTCTGCACCCTGTATTCAAAAATCTTCGTATCCAGGGCCGGAGCTCCGGATCCGGCAGGTGTTTTGCTGATGCGTCCGCTTTGTAATTGCGCTTTATCCGCTTTCAGACGCGTACTATCCGGTTCTTCCCGGAATATCCTCAGTAAAACCGGTGCCGTATCTGTGGCAGGATGAACGGTTGCATCATAAAATCCGATCAGCTCCTCGTCTTTATCAAAGACCATACTGTTGTCTGTCTCCGACAATGCATAAATATGGAAACTTTTTGAAGGCAGACCGACCAGGCTGAAATCGCCTTTACTGTCGGTTACCGTGGTATAAAGTGGTTTCTGTTTCAACACGGATGTGAAAGAATCTGTGGCCGCATACAGCATGATCTTAGTACTGCCGCTGCTGTCTTTACGGCCCGTGGATGCAACCTCAACGCTCCCCTTGATCTGAAGCGAGTCGAACCAGGCTCCGGTACTGAAAATGAAATTTTTAGCGGGGTAAATATTTGATTCATGCATATCCCGGATACTTTTTCCCGGGTTCACAGTGTATGTCGTATTGTTTTCAAGCAGCGAATCCGGAATTTTTATTGTTACCGTTTTCCCGGAATAGCTCATGGAGGCATTGCTGCGTAGTGTAGGGGAAACCCGCAGTTCTTTTGCCGCCTCTGCAACAGTCACATATTCGTCGAAACGCATTGTGATCCTGGTAACGCGGGTATTGAGCAGCGAATCTGATGGCGAAACGGAAATAAGCTGCGGAGGGGTCTTGTCCATTTTCCCGCCGGTAGGAGGGATTATGTTAGCACATCCGGCAATCAAAACCCCAAGGGCCACGCAGATAAGTCCGTTTTTTACAGTCATGGATGCGCAAATTTAGGATTTGTTTTGTGTTTGCCGAACTGCTACTATCCGTAAGTTTGCAAAAATCCGCTAAAATGAAAGTTGCAATTCTCACTATTTTACTTTGTGCTGTTGGCGCCGGTATTACACTGTCTGCACGTGCAGGCGGAAAAGACGGGCAACCCGTGATCTATGGCTTCAAAGTTGCCGGGCTTGAGGGCGGGACAATAGATTTCTCCCAGTTTAAAGGAAAGAAAATTCTGGTCGTTAATACCGCATCCGAATGTGGATATACTCCCCAATATGAAGGATTGGAGGCGCTTTACAAGGCAAATAAAGGTAAACTGGTAATTGTTGGGTTTCCGTCCAACGATTTTGGAGCGCAGGAGCCCGGAGACAACAAAACAATCGCATCCTTCTGCAAAAAGAACTATGGTGTGAGCTTCCCGATGGCATCTAAAGTAGTGGTTAAAGGTGACAAACAGGTTCCTTTATACCGCTGGCTCACGCACAAGTCGGAAAATGGATTTCAGGATTCCGAAGTAAAATGGAATTTCAATAAATACCTTATTGATGAGCAGGGTCATCTGATAGGAGTGTATCCTTCGTCCGTTACACCTCAGTCTGCGGAGCTGAAAGCAGCTATTGAAAAATAGCTGCTACTTTTCGTTCATCAGCGCTTCTTTCGCCTTCAGCAGTTCTTCCTTCTGAGCCTTGCTTATTTTGGGATAATGGATCTTGAGCGACTCAAATTCCTGAAGGATAATTTCGCTGATGGCCAGGCGTGCGCTCCATTTGTTATCCGCCGGAATCACAAACCAGGGTGCGTAATCTGTGCTGGTCTTTTGCAATAATTCTTCATATGCCTCCTGGTATTTATCCCAATACATGCGTTCTTTCAGGTCTGCAGTGGAAAATTTCCAGTTCTTCTTAGGATTGTCAATCCGTTCGATAAACCGCCGCTTCTGTTCTTCCTTACCCAGATGCAAAAAGAACTTGAGGATGATCGTGCCATTTTCCGAGATGTTCTTCTCGAAGCGGTTGATCTGTTTATAGCGTGCATTCCAGAAATCTTTATCCATATCCTCCACCGATTGCACCGCCGGCAGGTTTTCGCCGAGTACATATTCCGGGTGCACCTTGGTGACAAGCACATTTTCATAATGAGAACGGTTGAAAATACCGATCTCACCTCTTGCAGGCAGCTCTTTATAATGTCTCCAGAAATAATCGTGGTCGAGTTCTTCACTGCTGGGTACTTTAAAGCTCGAAACCCTTACTCCCTGCGGATTCAGTCCGCTCATCACATGACTTACGGCGCCGTCTTTCCCGGCTGCGTCCATTGCCTGGAATATAATGAGTATGCTGTACCTGTTATAAGCGTATAACTTGTCCTGAACAAGTGATAATTGTTCCACACTTTGCTTGAGGATAAGTTCGCTTTCGTCTTTGTTGACGCCTGCCGGATCGTAGGCTGTTTCCAGCTTCGACAATTTCACCTTTTTCCCTTCGGGTACTTTAAAGGACTGTATGTGTTTTTTAAATGCGCTGTTGGCCATAGATACCGGTCTTAATGGTTTTTAGGAACAAATTCAAAAATGAAGCAATGTCTGAGATCGTAGCTCTTGTACAGGTCCATCACGTCTTTCACCTGTTCCACATGATGGGCGCGCTGCTCTTCACTTCCTCCCGTAAATATAAGAAATGCTTCAGGTGTTTTTATATGGACGAGTGCGGGCCGGTAATCATCCTCAGCCCACCCATACAGGTAAGCACCTTTTAATGGTTCATATTTTTTTCTGTCCGGATGAATTTCGGTGTAATAGATATAGGTGTCGCGACTAGTACAATCTACATACAACTCTTTTCCGGTCACATTCTTTTTGAGCAGGAAGTCGAAGCCTATTGTAAGTTCCTGAAATAGAAACCGCTCGTAGAACAACTGCCTGAAATTGTATTCCCAGAGCATATTGAGTCCGATACAGATAAACAGGAAGCGAACGGACTGCAACTTAACTTTCAGTATTTCTGAGAAGCCATAGCCGGTAAGCAGCATCGTGAACGGCAGCATGAACAGTGCCACACGTTCGATCAGCGAAAATTGCTTTAATGCCGCTGCGATCAGTGTAATCATAATCGGCATGCACAACAGCAGGAATAAGGGTAGTGACCGGCGGATGAGCGCTACTGCGCCTGTTACCATAAATATCATGCTCAGGTAATAGGAGCGCTGGCTGTAACCGACCGTATTATGCAGGATTTCCTGTATGCGTATCCAGTTGTGACGCCATTCTTCGGCGTTGTCGGGGATTGCATAAAGGAAGTAATCGTGATGGTAATTCTGAAGATAATCGGAGTTGATCTGGGGTTTGAGGATCAGCTCATAATACACCGCGAACTGCGCAAACCAGATCAGCGCGATAGGAAGCAGTAATTTCCAGTAATCCCAGCGGCGCTGCTGCGCGCACTGCGCAAAATAATAAGCACCGACAGAGGCAAGAATGAATACCGAGGGTTGCGAGTTCCAGATCGCAATACTGCCCGCTATGGCCCAGGTAAGTAAAAACCTGCGTCTGGTAACAGTGAAGATGTTTGTCTGTAATGCGCAGTAAATAAGGGCTATGGCGGTAAATGCATCCGGGCCATACTGCTTTACTTCAGCCGAGTATTTAATAAATATCGGGGCAAAAGCCAGTAGCCCCAACGGCATCCAGGCGCCGCGTTCGGTCATCACACGGCGGGCCATTGCATAGAATACAAATAAAGCGGCAACTCCCCATATAAGCGCCGGTAAACGCATGGCATATTCAGAATAGCCAAATATCCAGGAACAGACTTCCAGCTGCCACAGGTAGAGGGGCGGAGCGTATTGTTCGTAAGAAAGTGGTTTTAACAGGCCGGGAAGACTGCGTTCATATATATTCCTCACCACATTTGCCTCATCTATAATCAGGTTCCTGTTTTGTAAAAACATGACAACCCGGAAGCAGATACCGATCAGGATAATCAGACCTGCCAGTAACAGAAAGCGATTTTTTTTCAGGTACAGAAAAATGCGATTAGACTCCATATGATGGTTCATCAGTGCGTCAAAGCTAGTGTTTATTGCGGTAAGGATCGCGCCCCTAAAGCGATACGTTTTTCTATTCGGGCCAAATGAACGTATTTTGCACAAAATTTCAGACAGCAAATGGCTTTACAGGTAGGTATTGTCGGATTACCCAACGTAGGGAAATCAACACTTTTTAATGCAGTAAGCAACAGTGCCAAGGCGCAGGCGTCGAACTATCGCTTTTGTACCATCGAACCCAACGTCGGACTTGTAGATGTGCCGGACGAAAGGCTGAAAGTGCTTACCGATCTGGTGCAGCCTCAGCGCGTGGTACCCACAACCATTGAGTTTGTGGATATCGCCGGACTCGTAAAAGGTGCCAGCAAGGGTGAAGGGTTGGGAAATAAATTCCTCGCGAATATCCGTGAAGTGGATGCTATCGTACATGTGATCCGCTGTTTTGAAGATGAAAATATCCTTCGTGAAGAAGGTGCCATCAATCCCGTAGCCGATAAAGAAATCATCGATACGGAACTGCAGCTGAAAGATCTGGAAAGTGTGGAGAAGAAGATGCAGCGGATGGAGAAAGTGGTAAAAGCCGATCCGAAAGCGAAGCCGGTGCTCGAAACGTTATCCCGTGTGAAAGCATGGCTGGAGCAAGGTAAGAACATACGCGGTATGGAACTGGAAGGCGAAGAACTCGAAGCGATCGCAGATATCTTTTTGCTGACACAAAAGCCGGTATTGTATGTTGCAAACGTGGATGAAACGGCAATTCATACCGGAAATAAATACTCAGAGGCGCTGATCGCCGCTGCCAATGCAGAGCGTTCACAGGTGATTGTAATGAACAACTCTATCGAAGCGCAGATATCTGAGATGGAAAATGAAGACGATAAAGCTTTGTTTCTGGAAGAGTACGGACTCAAAGAGCCGGGCCTGAACCGACTGATCCGCAGCGCTTATCAATTGCTGAATCTGATCACGTACTTTACTGCAGGAGTGCAGGAAGTTCGCGCGTGGACCATTCACCGGGGATGGAAAGCCCCTCAGGCGGCCTCTGTCATTCATACCGATTTCGAGAAGGGTTTTATCAAAGCGGAAACAATCGCGTATAACGATTTTGTACAATACAAAAGCGAAGCAGCTTGTCGCGAGAATGGACGCCTGCGTATTGAAGGAAAAGAATACGTGGTAGCGGACGGAGATATCCTGCACTTCCGTTTCAACGTGTAACAGACGCTTATTTTTTATGTCGGACAACAAGCTGCAGATGTTTGAGAACAGGCTTCGCAAAGTGTATAAGCACTTTGCGAAGCTTGCACGCAAGCAACAACAGTCCTGCTTCCGTTTTTACGATCATGATATGCCCGAATTCCCGTTTGTAATTGAATATTACGACGGTGCGCTGCATGCGGCAGAATATAAGAGAAGGCATGGAATGGAGGACGAAGTGCATGACGCATGGCTGGAGTCGTGCAGGGATGTGATAGCGCGTGTGACGGAAATAACGCCGGATCTTGTATTTATCAAAGTAAGACAGCGTAAAGAGGGAAAAGAAGGTCAGTATCAGAAATTCGATACCACAAAGCAGGAGCGTATCGTCTCTGAGAACGGTCTGAGCTTTATCGTAAATCTTACCGACTATCTGGACACGGGTTTGTTTCTGGATCACAGGATCACCCGTCGGATGGTTCAGGAGGAGGCAGAAGGTAAACGCGTACTGAATCTCTTTTGCTATACCGGCTCCTTCTCCGTATATGCGGCAAAGGGCGGAGCAAAGAGCGTTACGTCCGTCGACCTGTCTAAGACCTATATCAACTGGGCTAAGCGGAACATGCAATTCAATAAGTTATACCGGCCGGAAGTACATGAATTCGTTCAGGCGGATGTAATGGAAGTGATCGATGAATTACCCCGTAACAGTTTTGATCTGATCGTGTGTGATCCGCCGACATTCTCCAACAGCAAGCGAATGGACACTTCTTTCGATGTACAGCGTGATCACGTGGTGTTACTGAAAAAGCTGCTGAAAGCCTGCACGGAAGAAGGCAAAATCTATTTCAGTAATAACTACCGGGGTTTTTCTATGGACAGGGATGCGATTCCGGCCGCGGTAGTGAAAGATATAACGAGTCAGACCACTCCTTTCGATTTCCAGGGACGCCTGTTCCGGTCCTGTTTTATGATACAAAAATAAAGCGCTGCAGGGCGTATCTTTGAACGCAACATACTCAGCTATATGAATCGTCCGATTATTTCTGTTCAGAATCTTGTAAAACGTTATGGCGATTTTACCGCAGTGGACGGGATCTCATTTGAGGTGGCGCACGGAGAAATATTCGGTCTGCTCGGACCCAACGGAGCAGGTAAAACCACTACCCTCGAGATCATCGAGACATTAAGGGAGAAAACCTCCGGTACGGTGATCGTGGACGGCATTGACCTGGATAAGCATCCGAACAAAATCAAGGAAATTATCGGTGTGCAATTGCAGGCCGCAGGATATTATCCTATGCTGAGCCTGGTGCAGATCATTGATTTATTCGCCGGATTATACAACCGTTCCGTCGACCCGTATGCATTGCTCGACACCGTTAACCTGCGCGAAAAAAGTAAGAATAAGTATAAAGAATTGTCGGGCGGACAAAAGCAGCGTTTTTCCATCGCAACCACGCTCATTAACGAACCTAAGATCATCTTCCTGGATGAACCGACTACGGGGCTGGATCCGCAGGCAAGACGTAACCTGTGGGATCTGATACGGAATGTCCGCGACCGCGGCACAACCGTACTGCTCACAACCCATTACATGGATGAAGCGGAAGAGTTATGTGAAAGAGTTGCCATTGTGGATTCCGGAAAAATCGTTTCGCTGGATACCCCGGCCGGATTGATTGATAAGCTCATCGCTTCGGGTTTCGAAAGAAAGAAAGAAGTGAAGGCCGCCAGTCTGGAAGATGTGTTTATCGCCACTACCGGTAAAGAATACCGGGATAGTTAACCAATACAATTACCTAAAAAAAAAGGGCGCTGTTCGTACAGCGACCTCTTTTTTTATAAACCGAACGGATCGGATATTATTCTGCTTCCGCAACTACCTCTTTTACTTCAGGGATCATCCGTTTCATCATTCCTTCGATGCCAGACTTCAGTGTTATCATAGAGGAGGGGCATCCGGAGCAGGATCCCTGCAACATCAGTGATACCACTCCGTCATTATAGCCACGGAAACTGATTGCGCCGCCATCCATTTCAACGGCAGGCTTCACATAGTTTTCGAGTAATTCCTTGATCCGAACCACAACATCGGTATCATCCGCGCTGATGGTATTGGTTCCTTTTGATACCACAACTTCCTCCTCATTGATCACCACTTTGTCACTTTCCAGATATTCTTTCAAAAACTCGCGCACCGTAGGGATCACGTCTTCCCATTGAGTGTCATTTGTTTTAGTCAGCGTAACGAAATTGCTGGCGATAAATACACTTTTTATGAATGGGAAGGCAAATAATTCCTTTGCAAGCGGAGAGGGGCCTGCAGCAGATTCGTCCTGGAAGTCAATGCTTTTTGAGGGGTATAATAATTTATTAGCCACAAATTTCATGGTCTCCGGGTTTGGAGTCATCTCCGTGTAGATACTCACCACAGTATTTCCTGTTTTCAACATAATTCAAACTTTACGGTACAAAAATAACCAAATAAGGAACCTTTCTCAATAAAAAATAAGAATCATACAATAGAGAGTCATCAAAAAACCGAAGAAGACGTTATCACCTCTCTTTTGCTTTTTCCAGCATCGGTGAAAGATCAGGCCGGGCGATGGATGTGTGTCGGGTTGTCGAAATCAATCCGTTTTTCGGAAAGCAATTCAGATATAACCCTTATCCGATAAAAGCAGGAAAATTAAGACAATCTGCTACCTTTGCCTTACACTGAACTTTTTGATCACCCATGTTTAAGAATTTTGAGGGAAGCCTGGAAGAACAATTGCGGGCAATAGCTGCCAAACGTGTTCAACAAAACATTATTCCCGGAGAAAGTTATATACCGGTTACCGGAAAGGTGCTGGATGCCGACGATTTATTGCAAAGCGTTGATGCAAGCCTGGATGGCTGGCTGACAACCGGTCATCACGGTGAGCGGTTTGAGAAAGAATTCGCGCGCTACTTCGGTTCTAAAACCTCGTTGCTGGTCAATTCCGGCTCATCGGCAAATCTGCTGGCTTTTTATACACTTACTTCTCCTAATCTGAAAGAACGCCAGATAAAACCGGGAGACGAAGTGATCACGGTGGCCGCAGGTTTCCCCACTACCGTAAATCCAATGATTCAATACGGTTGTGTGCCGGTATTCCTGGACGTGGAAATTCCGACCTATAATATTGATACCACTTTACTGGAGGAGGCTATCACGCCCAAGACCAAAGCGATCATGGTTGCCCACGCTCTGGGAAACCCTTTCAACCTGAATAAAGTGATGGCAGTTGCCAGGAAACATAATCTATGGGTTATTGAGGACGATTGCGATTCCCTGGGCGCCGTATATGATGGCAAAAAAACCGGAACATTCGGAGACCTTGCCACCGTTTCTTTTTATCCGGCACACCATATCACGATGGGCGAGGGCGGATCTGTGCTGATCAATAATATGAAGCTCTTCCTGACGGCAAAGAGTTTTCGCGACTGGGGACGCGACTGTTTCTGTGAAACCGGATGCGACAACACGTGTAATAAACGCTTTGAATGGCAATTAGGTGACCTGCCTTATGGGTACGATCATAAGTATACCTATTCCCATATCGGCTTCAACCTTAAGGTGACGGATATGCAGGCTGCAATAGGCCTGAGTCAGTTGCAGAAAGCAGACCGTTTCGTTGCCAGGCGCCGTGAGAACCATGCTTTGCTGAACGAAAGGCTGAAACAATTCGAAGAACATTTCATCCTGCATCAGGCTACTGAAAACAGTGAACCGAGTTGGTTCGGTAATATGATCACCGTTCGTGAAGACAGCGGTATAGACCGTAATGCGCTCGTACAACATCTCGAAAAGAACAAAATCGGTACTCGCTTGTTTTTTGCCGGCAATCTTATCAAGCAACCTGCATACACCAATATTGAGAAACGTATTGTCGGCAATCTTACCAATACGGATATCATAATGAACCGCAGTTTCTGGCTGGGCGTATGGCCCGGACTGAATGCGGATCACTATGATTACATCACGGATGTAATTGGTAAATTCATCAAGCGATAGGCATGGCAAATCCATTAGTCAGTATCTGTATACCTTCCTATAATCGGGCAGACCTGATCGAAGAAACTATCGCCAGTGCCTTAGCTCAGACGTACACAAATATTGAGGTTATTGTAAACGATAACTGCAGTACCGATAGCTCCTGGCAATTATTGCAGGAACTGGCAGCAAAGGATGCCCGGCTTCGTATTTTTCAGAATGAAAGCAACCTGGGAGCGGTCCGTAACTGGCAATCTGTGATGAAGCATGCTCAGGGACAGTACGCGCTTATCTTGTGGTCTGACGATCTGGTCAAAGAAACATTTGTCGAGGCGACGCTTGCAGCATTTACCGACGATGTTGCTTTCGTCATGACAGGTGTTCAGGAATTCGACGGCACCGGGGTATATTATTCCAGTGACTACCGGATGTCCGGTCTGGTTTCGGTGAATGCCTACCTGCAAGAAGTTTTGTTCAAGAATAAGAACCGATTACCGGTTTCTCCTTCCTGTGCCCTGTTTCGGACTGCGGATCTGAAAAAAAATATTCATGCGCAGTTGCCTAATTCGGACGGAATCGATTTCAACAAGACCGGCGCCGGCCCTGACCTGCTAACTTTCCTGTTGGCAGCGAAGGACTATCCAGACATATATATTATACCGGAGCATCTGGCACTGTTCAGAAGCCACGCCAGTTCCATTACCGTGATGGCCAGCCAGCAGTCGGGACTGAAACTGCACTACGACTGGGCCAAGTTCTTTTTTGTGCGCGGGTATCTTCCGGAGATGTTACCGAAGTTTAAGGCAATTACCAAAATCCGCTACATACTTCATAAGCGTATTCATGCCAATATGCTGCGGGATATGCGTACGACCCGAACAGATTATTTTTTTATGCTGCGCTTGTTTTTTCAATAACTCAATATGTCCAGGATACTGCTCACCGGTGCAACAGGATTTCTCGGAGCCAATCTTCTGAAAAGACTGGTTACAGAGCATGATGTCGCTATATTATCGAGAGAAGTATCGTCTTTCTCAAGGATCAGCAACCTTAGTTCTCAAATAAAAAACTATCGTATTGAATCAAATAGTATCGATTCAATTGTGGAGTCCTTCCGGCCGGAAGTGATCATCCATTGCGCAACGGACTATGGCCGTAAAGCCGTTCCGCCAATGCAAATTGTGGAGGCGAATCTGATTCTGCCTTTAAAACTTATTCATGCTGCGGGGCAGTTCGGTGTTAAGAAGTTTATCAATACTGATACGTTTCTGGATAAAGGCGTTAGTCATTACAGTTTGTCGAAGCGGCAATTTCTGGAGTGGTTTAAAACCTACGCTGATCGTATGGTTTGTGTGAACATGGTTTTAGAACACTTTTACGGTCCATACGACGATAAAACTAAATTTGTCTCTTTTGTTATCAATGAGTTGCTTTGTGGAAAGGAAAGAATTCCGCTTACTCCCGGAACTCAAAAGCGCAACTTTATCTTTATCGACGATGTTGTTGAGGCTTTTATGACTGTACTCGATTTTCCCTTCGGTCAGGACAGCGGTTTTAAGGAGTTTTTCATCGCTTCCGAACAAACGATTACAATCCGCAATCTGGTCGAACATTTGAAACATCTTTGCAAAAACACAAACACCCTGCTCGACTTTGGTGCCCTGCCGTTCCGTCCCAATGAGATTATGGACTCCAGTGTGGATATCTCGGCTATCAAAGCACTTGGATGGAAACCTGCGGTGACACTGGAGGAGGGGCTCAGATATACTGTTGAAAGCGAACTTAGCGACATTAAAACATGAAGAAAGTACTGATTTCCGGCGGCTGCGGTTTTTTAGGCAGCAATATCGCCTACTTTATTAAAGATGCAGGTTACGAGGTATCTGTAATTGACAATCTGAGCAGATATGGAAGTGCAGAAAACCTGAAGTGGTTGCAATCGGGTATGTCGCTCAGATTTTTCAACGGGGACGTACGGGATGCGGAAACGGTTGCTTCCGTAATACGGGAAGTAATGCCTGACGTTGTTTTTCATTTGGCGGGTCAGGTGGCCATGACTACATCCTTGGCTAACCCGAGGCTGGATTTTGAAATCAATGCATTGGGAACATTAAATATGCTGGAGGCGCTCCGTGTTTATAAGCCCGACGCCGCAATTATTTATTCCTCTACCAACAAAGTGTACGGGGATCTGGAACAGTATACATTTGAAGAACAGGCTTTACGATATCGGGTTCCTGAAAAGCCTGATGGTTTTGATGAACAGGAGCGGCTGAATTTTCACTCTCCCTACGGTTGCTCAAAAGGGTGTGCAGACCAGTATATCCTCGATTTTTCCCGGTTGTATGGAATTAAGGGCATTGTCTTCCGGCACTCTACAATATATGGGGGACGGCAGTTTGCGACATTTGATCAGGGCTGGATTGGCTGGTTTTGTCAACAGGCTGTCGCCATTAAAGCAGATCCGGACAGGAAACCTTTTACTATTGCCGGTAACGGAAAGCAGGTTCGCGATGTATTACACGCAGAAGATGCTGTGAGATTGTATACTTCCTGCATTGAATTGGCTGATACGCTCAAAGGGGAGGTTTTCAATGTGGGAGGTGGAGTAGAAAACAGTCTTTCCCTCCTGGAATTGTTTTCAATGTTGGAAAGAGAATTGTCTATTCAGATGAAATACGAGCAACTTCCGCCGCGGGAGAGCGACCAAAAGCTATTCATTGCGGATATCTCGAAGGTAAAGCAAATGGTTGGATGGGCGCCGAAAATAGATTGCCTCACCGGCGTCCGCAAAATGCTGCTGTGGTCGTCGGAACTGTCAGGCAACTAGACGTTTTCCAGTTTCAGCCGTACTTTTATCTTGTATAGAAATTTCCCGAATGAGGATTGAAGCAACCCTGATAGAAAAAGGATGCGCATCTTCCAGAGGTAGTGTTTTAAGGAGAAGCCAATGTGTTTTTTTATCGACTGGCTATTCTCGTCCAGGCCTTTTCTGACATTTAGAACGCTGGCTCCGCCCGGTGCAAAGACAACCATCACAGAATCCAGAAATGCGAATTTCTCGTTGCGGATCCTGACCAGAAAATCGAAGTCCATTCCCACTTTCAGGTTGATGTCATATAATCCATATGTATCATATAGCTTTCGCTTTACAAACATGGTCTGATGGCAAATTGCGCGCATGCCTCTGTAGATTAAGTCCGGATTATGTGGCTTGCCCAGCGTTACCCAGATTCCCCCGCGCTGAAATCTGTATTTGGCATGTGTCCATGTCAATTCGGGATCCTTTTCGAAAGCACGCAATACCTCAGCCGTTACCCCTGAGTTTGCAAAGGTATCCGCACTATTCAATAAAACGATAATATCACCCGAAGAGGCAAGTATGCCCTTGTTAAAGGCATCGGCAATTCCTTTGTCCCGTTCATGAATGAATTTCCGGTAATGTGGTTGGGGGGAATTATTCGCCCATAATTCAATATCTTTTGTCGTGGAACCGTTTACTATAATATGCTCAAAAGGTGTAGACTCCTGGATATCCACCGAACTGCACGTACTCTTCAAATCCTCCGGATTGTTGAAGCAGATGGTTATCACCGATATTTTCTGTTGAGCAGACATTAGATTTTTAATTTATACTCGGTTTCCCGGTAAATATCAAACTGTGGCGGGTGCAATTTTACGGCTTTTTCCCGTTTCCGTCAAATCAATTAAACCACGTAAAAGGACTGTCTTCAGGCCAATACAACAATGAGTGGTGCTGCTCATGAAGTGTAAGCAGTTCTTCTTAAATGATTATAAAGGTTAAAAATCAGGTCGGCTGCTTTATAGCGATATGGGATTATATTCGGCCAAAAATCAGATTTGTGGGCCAGGCCTGTTTTATCCGGTAAGACGAGAAAGGGAGACCGGAAAAAGAATCAAAAAACAATTACTAAATTTGACCTTGCTGGCTAAAACTTAGCTTGTAAATATGTGATTTACAATAGTTACAGGCTCCGATTGAAGAACGACGGAGGTCGGATTCCGCTAATAGCAAAATCCGAATTCCTAAAGGATTCATTATATTGAATTATGAGCAAAATTAAATGACAATGGAAACAAAAAGCACCCTTTTAAATGGCCTTCCGATACCCAAAGTATCGGTCATTGTCCCTGTTTATAATTCTGAACAATTTATCAATAAATGTGTAGACTCGTTACTCAACCAGACTTTGTCGGAGATTGAAATTATTCTGGTTGATGATGCTTCAACAGACAATAGTTTAGAAATTATAAAAACTTACGAAAGAGCATATCCTGATAAAATTCGTGTACTTCATTTGTCGGTAAACCAACGACAGGGCGGTGCAAGAAATAACGGAATTAAAATTGCTACAGGAGAATATTTAGGATTTGTCGATAGCGATGATTGGGCTGAGGCAACGATGTACGAAGATCTGTATAATGAAGCCAGGAAGGCGGATAGTGATATTTGCTATTGTATGCGCCAGCAGGTTTTTGAAAATGGCAGCATTACTTCAGATAGTACCACATACTTTCTTCCGACGGGTGCTATTTCAGAAAAGAGTCGCAAAGAAATGCTCGTTAATCACGTTACTTTTATACAACGCTATATCTATAAACGTTCGCTTTTCAGAGAAAATAATATCCTGTTTCCAATAAAATTAAGGTATGAGGATATGATGATCGACCCCTTGATAATCCCGTATGTAAATCATATCGCTGCAGTAAAAAAGCCACTGTTTAATTATTTTATTCGTTCAAACTCGACAACGACTGAAGTTACCGATACAAAATACCTTGATAAAGTAGCTGTCTGTCAAATGATTATTGATGAATATAAGCAACGTGGGCTTTACGAAAGATACAAGGACGAGGTAGACTATCTATATTTTCGCAAAGGGTATGTTCACGCGGCATTGAATTATATAATCAATTCTTCAGCTCCCGGCAATAAAGTATTATCGGCATTAAAAAATGATCTCCTGAAAGTTGATCCTCATTACCGGGGGAATCCTTATTACAGAAGTAAAAAGACATTTATGGTAATTGATCGGATACTTGATAATTTTCTGCTGACGAAGTTATTGAAAGGTGTACTAAAAATAACAAAGTTCAATATATAGCAGGCTGGTACAGTGATATTTTATTCGAAGAGTTCGAAGAGTTCTTTCGGTCTCAGCTTGTCCAGCCACTGAAAGCGGCTCAGCCGCATGGTGCGCAGGTCTACTTTAGGGAGCGGTGATAATTTGCCGTCCACTTCCTGGATCTGAAAAATACGGTCAATTTCCCCTTTCGAGAAATAAACTTTCATGCGTTCGCTTTTTGATTGGCTCACGCCGATATATGCGCCCGCATCGTCTGTGACGTAGTAAATACACTCGGCATCGGGACGGACCATCGCAAAATCCAATTCATTATTTACCAGGTAAGCTGTAAGGGTCCGGCCCTGTATCTGGTTGAAAATGTCTGCTTTTTCGGGACCGCTTCTGGAAACGACAAGCGCATCATTCGGCACAACGATTTTGGAAATCTTACCGCTGTCGATAAACGCCTTGATCGTGTCGCCTGTTACCTGGCTCTTGCGGCTCCATACAATGGGCGACTGCATCATCAGGATCAGAGAGTCTTTCCCGGTAAAGCAAATACTGTCGCATCGTCCCTGAAGTGAATCCGAAAATATTTTTACATGGTGGAATCCCGAGTAATATTTCGGACTGGTAGTATCCGGTATACGAATGATCTGAAATTGCTCACGCGGAACGGTTTGCTTTCTGCGTTTTTTCCCGGTGTCTGTCGCAGCGGTTGCCGAGTCCGACGGAGCAACCGCAATACGCTCTTCGCGGAATACCAGGTGTGCTGAATAAAAAGTATCCGCACGGACAAACATACTGTCCGATTCACTCTTCTTGCGCATCACGGGTTTATCTACCGCCAGCAACGTTTTCAGTTTATCATTGCCAAAGGCCCTTCCGCAGAACAGCGTAGCTTTTTCCGTTGTATCATGAATAATCACTTTACCGTAAGCTTCGCCTATGCCCGTCTGCTTATTGTAATGAAGTGAGTCGCCCTCAATGTATTGTTCTTCGTTCTGTATGGAAGATCTTGTATAAAAGTTGGCGATCTCCAGTTTGGAGTCGTATGTGCCCGAGCTTGTATGCAGAATAGAACGTTCATTGTACACGACGCTCGTGTCGAAAAAACGCATCATCTTCGAGTCCGTATTGTAGCCCAGGTCCCGGCTTTCAATATTGTAGGAAGTGTCGGTCACGAGTACCTCTTCTGTAAACCGGGCTTCTTTTGTCTGGGCGTTATAGGTGCCGAGCGTACTGGAAACGGTGGTGGAGCCGCTTTGAAGGGTACCTCCCTGGTAGTAGTTGCCGATTTTGGTATTCAGGTTGTAATCAAGTTCTTCCGTCCAGAGGTTATCGTCCGCATTTTTGAGCGCAACGTTTCCCCGCATATATGCTTTCTTGGTATTGCCGGTATAGCTCAGGTAATCGCTTTCGGCTGTCGTGCCGTTTTGCTGCACGATTTTAATATTTCCGAAAGCCTCCATGCTATTCTGCTGCTGGTTCAGGTAGGCGGTATCGCAATACATGATGTCGGTGCCATGCTGGAAGATCACATGGTCGGAAAACTTAAACAGCGTAATGCCGTCTTTCGTAATAGATTCTCCCTGCCCGTTGTCGAGAATGTTGATCGGCAGGCGCTTATTTTTTTCCTGTCCGGCAGACTGTGCGTATAATGCAAAAGCGTTCCATTGCAGTAACAACAGAACGACGAATGCGCGGCTATAAAACAGGAGCAGCTGTGATGTCTTCAAAATAGCTTATGGATTGTCTTTCGGAGCTCTTCCGAACAGGCGGATATTGATGTAACGGCTCGGATGTTTTTTCAGATCGTCGAGTAATTTGTCCAGGCTTGTAAGGCTGGAGGAAAGATTGTTGTACAGTTGCTTGTCGTTGGCCATCATACCCAGAGAGCCTTCGCCCCGGTTGATCTTACCCATAAGGATCTGGGTTTCGTTCAGTGTCTGCTCGAGTTTGTTTACCATCTGATCCAGCTCCGCTTTACTCAGCTTATCGGTTGTGCTGCGCAGATTGGTCATGATGCCGTCAATGTTATCGCTGTTTCTGGCAATGTTGGCGGTGATGCTGTTCGCATTACGGATAACGCCGGCGAGTTGTGCACTTTCCCTATTCAGGCTTGCCGAAAGCGAAGCGAAATTTCTCATGGTTGTCTCCAGAGAGGCCATACTCTGGTGCAGGTTCTGCTGCGTTTCAGCATCCAGCACCGTCTGTATTGCGAGCATTACCGAATCGAGGCGTAAGATCACTTGGCCCGCATTGGTCATAATCGGGTCCAATTGACCGGTGATTTTATCGATTGGTCCCGGGATGATTTTTGTAGGAATTTCTGCTTCTGCGTTCAGGATAGTGCTGCTGTTGCCAAGCTCCAGTTTCAGGGATTTTGCACTCATCAGATCGGGAGAAAAGATAGCGGCTACCGTTCCCTGGGGAAGCTGTACCTTTTTGCTCACGCCTATTTCCACTTTCACCTTGTCGTTACCCTGCAGGATGATACGGGTCACGTTTCCCACTACTTTTCCTTTCACCTGCACAGTAGAGGATTCTGCCAGTCCTTCCACGTTGTCGAAATAGCAATAATATTTTTTTTCAGACGAGAACAGGTTGAAGCCCTTCAGGTAATAAGTACCCACTGCAATGACCGCTATCGAAATAGCCACCATTAATCCCGTTTTTGCTTCTTTCGATAATGCCATATGAGGGTTGTTTTGGTAGATGAATTTTTTATCAGTTGTTGATGCAACCGGCTCCGCAAAAATAGCAAAAAGAAGTCCAAACGAAGGGTGTCCTGTTATCTTAAAAAAACAATAAAGGAAAGCGCTGTGGCTGTAGCCGGTTATACTTTTGTTCCGGAGAGCCGGACCTGCTTCCAGGTCTTCTCTCTTTCCTCTAACCAAAAACTGACGATTATGAAAAAAGCAATGATTTTCGCCGCCATGATGGCCGCAGGTTCTACAAGCATCGCGCAGAGCGCAACGCGCGGACGTTCTTATAACGACGGGCTGGTATTGATTAACGCCGGGATCGGTTTGTCCAACTGGGGAGTTCCGCTGTACGGTGGCGTGGAAGCGTATGTAAGCGATTTTACGATCGGTGGTATGCTGAGCTATCGCCGTTATTATTCCGACTGGCGTGACTACCGCTATGATTTCTCGGCTACAACCATCAGTGCAATTGCCAATTATCACTTCAACCGTGTGTTCAACATCCCGTCCAACTGGGATTTGTACCTCGGAGCGAACATCGGCTATTGCTTTGAAGGATATGACCGTCCTTTGGGTGCACCCGATTACACTTACCGCAGAGTTGGCGGACTCGCTGCAGGATTGCAGCTGGGCGGCCGCTACTACTTCTCACGTGCAGCCGGACTGAACCTCGAAGTAGGTGGTGGTAACGTATTGTCCGACGTACGCTTTGGGGTAACGTTCCGCCTTTAAACAAACAGTTCCGACGCAATGTGGTCTGCAAACAGGCGACCGGCATTGGTCAGGCGGAGCTTATATTCCACTGTTTCCGACAGCCATTTCTTCTCCAGGAAGATCTGGCTGTTTTTTTTGATCGCTTTCACCGCACTGATACCCCATGAATCCTCAATATGCTTCAGGTCCATACCCCAGATAGTGCGGAGGCTCGTCATCAAATATTCATTCAGTTGCTGCTCTTCCGTGAGTGTCTCCTCTTCGGTAAGCGGCTTTTTATGCAGCATGGCTTTTGTGTACAGCGCATTATTGGCAATGTTCGCTACACGACGGCGTTTCCCGTCGAAGCTGTGTGCGGAGGGACCGATACCTAAATAGGGCACGCCTCTCCAATAATTCGTATTATGGACGGCGTATTGACCGTTCTTAGCAAAGTTGGAAATCTCGTATTGTTCAAAACCCATTGCCGGAGCTAAGTCCATCAGCAATTCCAGCTGAGCGGCGCTTTGTTCGGGATCCACAGGTGCCTGTTTTCCTTTTGCAATCGAATGGTGCAGGGCGGTTTTTTCTTCCACGGTTAAGGCATATGCCGAGAAATGCGGAATAGAAAGTTCGGAAACCATTGCGAGGTTCTGTTTCCAGGCAGCATCGTCGAGGCCCGGTGTGCCGTAGATCAGGTCGATTGTGATCAGTTCAAAGCCTGCATCCTGTGACGCTTTGATGCTGTATTCTGCCTGGGACGCATTGTGCGCACGATTCATATACTTCAGGTCATCATCACGAAAAGATTGAACACCGATACTGAAACGGTTGACCGGCGTGCGCCTGAGATCCCTGAGAAAGGAAGGAGTCAGGTCGTCGGGATTGGCTTCGAGTGTGCATTCGCGTAAAGTATCCAGATTGAATTGTCGTTGCGCGGCCTCAAAAATCCGCGATAAGTCGTCATAGCTCAGCAAAGAAGGTGTTCCGCCACCCAGGTATAAAGTTTCTATGGGTGCCCCTTCCAGAAAGTCCTTCCTGATTTCCAGTTCCCGGATAATCGCCGTCACTACCTCCTGTTTCTGAGAAAGGGAAGTGGAAAAGTGAAAATTACAGTAGTTACACGCTTTTCTGCAAAACGGAATGTGGATATAAATGCCCGCCATGGATTGCAAAGGTGGGAAATATACGCTAATGAGCATAGCATTTCCTACACGTGCGGATTTCTAAACTGTTATTTAATTTTATTGAACTATGTTTATGTGCATGATCCTCCCGGCCGGATGATCTACCGTCGTCCGGTTCGTGTGCTACAGCATCATCAGTAATTACTGCGGTAATTCTTCATCGTAAAGCGGAATCCGGTGTCGATGATGGCTCCCATCGTTTGGCATATGCCGAATCCGGCAATATACGTACGCTTCAGAAGGCTTTCCCGCAACTGCAGCACATGCTCTTCCGGAGCAATGGTGTCTTTGCGCACAACCTCCATAAGGTGATCAAATCGATCCAGGTCGCTCATAATCCTTTTCACAATAGCCGAACGAACCTCCTTTTTATATTGTTCTACGGAACTTGGTTTGAGTTTTTCGGTCACAAGCTGAAGCATAGCCTTGTTTTCCTTGAAGCGGAACGGCTCATACACCTCAATTTTGCCCTCATAGCTCTGCTGATCAAAATCAATAGGGCGGATACGGTACACCACCTGATCGAAATCGTGGATAGGGATCACCACATAATTATAACTTCTCATATCTCCGAGCAATCCGATCATACAGCGCTCATTGAACTTCACAAACTCTTTGGCCAGCTGCGCTTTTTCATGTTCGCTGCAATGCTGCAACTGTTCTGCTATAAAGACGTCGCCGGGTATACCCAGAATATGCTCTTCTATGAGTGTATTGTTATATAGAAGGAAGTTGACCCTGTTCGGCGATATAATATCTTCCAATTCCAGTCCGTAAATACGGGATGCATCTGCTTTTTTGACATAATAATGCGTGTAGTTGTCATTAAGAATATTGCGGACCCGTATGCGGAAAGGTTTGGAATTACCGAATGTGCAGAAAGCGATGGAGTCGATGGTAAGAAAAGGGAGCGTGGCCGTGTCTCCGTCCGAATGCAGCAGCGTATATATTTTATTCAGGTTTGCAATCAGCTCCTGCTGTTCGCTTTGCGCGTAAAATACACTGAGCCAGAGCGTATCGTTGCCATGTTTGTCTGTAATCGGGGTATAATCGTTGAAGCGGAGCAGGTCTTCGTAACTGATCTGTATTTTGGTAAGCCGGCTGTTCACCTCCAGGTAGTGCATCAGATCCGGGTTTACCGGATAAAAAGGTTTTCTGTATTCGATCAAAACATCGTCCATGGCTGCAAATAAAGGTACGATTACAAAATTCGGCTAAAAATTGCAGAAGAGCGGGCTTGTCACGCTTCCGGATGAAGCACTTTTTTCCGGAAAATATCAAAAGGTTTTTGCACTTTAGCAATATCATCTTACTTTTGCGCAAAATTTCCAACAATAATTCTTTTCTAATATTTCATAGATGGCAAACTCCGGAAAAATTAAACAAATCATCGGCCCAGTTGTGGACGTGCATTTTGCGAACGACAACAAATTGCCGGCAATCTATAACGCGTTGGAACTCAAACGCGAAAACGGTGATGTGGTGGTACTGGAAGTACAGCAGCATCTTGGTGAGGACAGCGTGCGTTGCGTGGCAATGGACGGAACCGAGGGTTTGATGCGCGGAATGGAGGTAGTTGATACAGG
Organism: Rurimicrobium arvi; assembly: GCF_039540495.1. Lineage (NCBI taxonomy): Bacteria > Pseudomonadati > Bacteroidota > Chitinophagia > Chitinophagales > Chitinophagaceae > Rurimicrobium > Rurimicrobium arvi. The sequence continues at coordinate 132,629 of NZ_BAABEZ010000002.1, forward strand.
TAAAGCAATCGCAATGCCTACCGGAGAAGCAATTAAAGGCCGTCTGTTTAACGTTACCGGTGATGCGATCGATGGTTTGCCTCAGGTGAGCAAAGCAAACGGTCGTCCGATTCACGCGAAGCCTCCTAAATTCGAGGAACTGAGCACGGCAACGGAAGTATTGTTTACCGGTATTAAAGTTATCGATCTGATCGAGCCATACGCAAAAGGTGGTAAAATCGGTTTGTTCGGTGGTGCCGGAGTAGGTAAAACCGTATTGATTCAGGAGCTGATCAACAATATCGCTAAAGGCCACGGTGGTCTGTCGGTATTTGCGGGCGTAGGCGAGCGTACACGTGAGGGAAATGACCTGATGCGTGAGATGATCGAAGCCGGAATCGTGAAATATGGCGAGAAATTTATCCATTCTATGGAAGAAGGCGGATGGGATCTGAGTTCTGTGGATCTTAAAAACCTGGAAGAATCAAAAGCTACCTTCGTGTTCGGTCAGATGAACGAACCTCCCGGAGCACGTGCACGCGTTGCATTGAGCGGTCTTACTATGGCGGAATATTTCCGCGATGGCGATGGTAGCGGTAAAGGTCGTGACATCCTGTTCTTCGTAGATAACATCTTCCGTTTCACTCAGGCAGGTTCTGAAGTATCCGCCCTGTTGGGCCGTATGCCTTCAGCGGTAGGATATCAGCCTACACTGGCTACTGAAATGGGTCTGATGCAAGAGCGTATCACCTCTACTAAAAACGGTTCTATTACATCTGTTCAGGCCGTTTATGTACCTGCGGATGACCTTACGGACCCGGCTCCTGCGACAACCTTCGCTCACCTGGATGCCACTACCGTACTGAGCCGTAAAATTGCGGATCTGGGTATCTATCCTGCGGTAGATCCATTGGATTCCACTTCCCGTATCCTCACTCCTGCTATCGTGGGTGAAGCGCATTATGCTTGTGCCGACCGCGTAAAGAGCATTCTCCAGCGCTATAAAGAGCTGCAGGATATCATCGCGATCCTGGGTATGGACGAGTTGAGCGAAGAAGACAAACAAGTTGTATTCCGCGCCCGTAAAGTACAGCGTTTCCTTTCTCAGCCATTCCACGTGGCAGAGCAGTTCACCGGTCTGAAAGGTGTATTGGTACCGATCGAAGAGACAATCCGCGGTTTCAATATGATCCTGGATGGTGCAGTTGATGAGTATCCTGAAGCAGCTTTCAACCTGGTAGGTACAATTGACGATGCTATCGCGAAAGGTAAAAAATTGATGGAGCAGGCTAAAAACTAAGGAATGCAATTAGATATCTTAACACCCGAGCATAAAATATTCAGCGGCAATGTATACGGAATACAGCTGCCGGGTATTGAAGGTTCTTTTGAAATACTGGAGCATCACGCTCCGATGATCGCATCTTTAGGGAAAGGCAGAATGAAAATCCTGAAAGACAAATCCAGTACCGAATCTTTTGAAATCAGCGGCGGCTTTGCCGAAGTACTGAACAATAAAGTTTCTGTTCTGATCGAAGATGCAAAGGCGATGGCCTGATTGATACAACATTGATTGAAAGCCCCGCTCGTCGAGTGGGGCTTTCTTGTTTTATATCTGCTTATTTATTATAAACCAGTTTTTTATTTAAGCGATATAGTTGTAATATTGTAAAAAATAAATCACTTAAATCCATCCCCATGAAAAAAACGTTACTTGCAATTCCTTTGGTATTTGCAATGTTCTCCGGCGTGCAAGCGCAAAATTATATTGGTGCCTGTGCTGCTTATTCATTTTCCAAATTGAAATATGACGGAAATGAAGACGATGATTACAACGGGCGTGTGTCTTTTGGTGTTACGTATAACCACCGGATTCATTTCATTAATATCGGTGCAGAACTGAATCTGGAAAACAGGGGAGCGAAGGCGTCCTACTTAGACAATACTTATGGATATCAGACAGCAACCGAAAGGCTTAACTTTTCCTATTTGGCGCTTCCGTTGAAAGTAGGAATTGTTGTGGGAAATAAATTTTCAGCCATTGCGAATATAGGAATCGTTCCGGGGTATCTTCTGGGGGCTAAAGATAAATTATCCTATCCTATGAGCCAGCAAACATATTCTCAATCGGTAACTTCCATGGTTTCGAAATTTGATCTTTCCGCTCTGGCAGAAGTGGGTGTCGGATTTAAACTGGCGTCTAAAGTATCCATTTACGGAACCTTCCGGTTCCAGCCCGGCCTGACAAACGTGAAGATTGATCAGTCCTATACCGATTTCAAACACAGCAGTCTGATTGCCAACATCGGCGCACAGGTAGCATTATAGCCGGGATACAAATAGTAAAACGCCATTTGAATAATTTTCAAATGGCGTTTTGCGTTAGGTTGCATTAAGAAACAAGTGCTTACTTTAATGTCTGCCCCTGTTTCTTAATGCAGTATTTTGCGGGAAGTATTTTACGACTTCGAAGATAACTCCGATACCTTTCTCAGTAGTGCCGCCACCGCTTCCTGTCTGGGCTGCAGCAGATCTTCCGCTATCAGTTGCTGAAATTGATGATCGGTCAGGTCCTGCAGCGGAGGACGACGATGTTTGACACGTTTGGCAGTATCTTTTAAGTGTAGATTTTTGATCATTCTATAAAGGGTGTTTGCGGAATAAAACGTCTCTATAGAAAAAATATTGTCTGCGATTACCAAAATCGAGGCATTTTTTCCTTGGCCCCGGGGTTATATGTGCAGCTATAATTGTACCTTAGCCCCCATCTTTTTAAATCATTTTTCAATGGCAAAAATTAAAGTTGCAAATCCCGTTGTAGAACTGGACGGTGATGAGATGACGCGAATCATCTGGCAGTTTATCAAGGACAAACTGATCTTACCCTATCTTGATGTTGACATTAAATATTATGATTTAGGCGTAGAACATCGTGATGCTACCAATGATCAGGTAACTGTAGACGCTGCCAATGCGATCAAGCAGTATGGCGTTGGTATCAAATGCGCTACAATTACCCCCGATGAGCAACGTGTTACTGAATTCGGTCTGAAACAAATGTGGAAAAGCCCTAACGGGACGATCCGCAATATCCTGGATGGTACTGTATTCCGCGAGCCCATCGTTATCAGCAATATTCCGAGACTCGTTACCAACTGGGATGCGCCGATTATCGTAGGCCGTCATGCTTTTGGCGATCAGTACCGCGCTACCGATTTCGTTACTAAAGGAAAAGGTAAGCTTACCATTAAATTTGAAGGCGAGGACGGTCAGGTGATCGAGCATGAAGTGTTCAACTTCAAAGGCGACGGCGTTGCGATGGCTATGTACAACACTGATGAATCCATCAAAGGCTTCGCCCGCTCCTGCTTCAATATGGCTCTGAGCAAAAAATGGCCGTTATATCTTTCCACAAAGAATACAATTCTTAAAAAATACGATGGCCGCTTCAAAGATATTTTCGAAGATATCTACCAGAATGAATTCAAAGCATCGTTTGACGCAGCCGGTATCGTATACGAACACCGCCTGATCGATGACATGGTGGCAAGTGCGTTGAAATGGAACGGTAACTTTGTATGGGCTTGTAAAAACTACGATGGAGACGTTCAAAGTGACACGGTGGCGCAAGGTTTTGGTTCCCTTGGTCTGATGACGTCTGTACTGGTTACCCCGGATGGTAAAACTATGGAAGCAGAAGCGGCGCATGGTACCGTTACCCGTCACTACCGGGAACATCAGAAAGGAAAGCCAACATCCACCAATCCGATCGCATCTATTTTTGCATGGACACGTGGTCTGGCATTCCGCGGTAAACTGGATAATAACCAGGAACTGATTGATTTCTGTCAGGCACTGGAAGATGTTTGTATTGAAACTGTTGAGTCTGGTAAAATGACAAAAGATCTGGCGGTATGTGTCCATGGTAACAGCGTAAAACACGGAGAACACTTCCTGTATACGGAAGAATTCCTGGATGCACTGGATGCAGGACTCAAAGCTAAATTGAATAAATAAGCGCTTTACAGAGAGCACAGCGTACGGAAAAGTACTTCCGTACGCTGCTGCATTTAAAAAGAAGATATGAACGAGAACAATATTGTCTGGTTACGGAATGCAAATATTTATCAGGGCAACTCCCTGATTTTGTCGGACGTAAACATGGAGGTTCGGAAAGGCGAAATGGTGTACCTGATCGGGAAAACCGGCAGCGGTAAATCCAGTTTGCTGAAAACCCTCTATGGCGATTTGTATCTGAAAGAAGGGGAAGGACACATTGCAGGTTTCAACCTCAAAGATCTTACCTGGAAAAAGGTGCCGCTGATGCGCCGCAACCTCGGCATCATTTTCCAGGATTTCCGTCTGCTGAGCGACAGGAACGTGTTCAGCAACCTGGAATTCGTTCTGAAGGCGATCGGCTGGACGGATAAGGCTAAAATGAAAGAGAAAATTGAATCCGTACTGTCGAAAGTAGGGTTGAGAGGAAAGGGGTTTAAAATGCCGCATGAAATGTCCGGCGGAGAGCAGCAGCGTGTGGATATCGCACGGGCCCTGCTCAATAATCCGAAACTCATTATTGCGGACGAACCTACCGGAAACCTCGATCCGGAAACCACAGATGAGATCATGCAATTATTGCTCACTATCTGTAAAGAATACAATACTGCTATGGTGATGGCAACGCATGACTATACCATCCTGCAGAAATATCCCGGCCGTATCGTACGTATCGAACAGGGCAAACTGGTGGAACTGACTGCCGCAGGTTATCCCGGTTAGGACAAAAAAATATCTTACAGAACGTCTGCAATTGCAGGCGTTTTTTTAAATTACAGAGAGGAGACTCGTGCGATTGCTTTTATGTCTATGGGATTACACATTGCTGCTATAAATTCAGGTTCCAACGGGAATTGCTATTACATTGGGACACAGCATGAAGCAATCCTTGTGGATGCGGGTATATCCTGCAAAGAAACAGAGCGCCGGATAGACGCGCTTGGCTTGTCTTTCAGTCTCGTAAAGGCAATCTGGGTCACACACGAACATATTGACCACATAAGGGGACTGGAGCAGTTATCGCGCAAATATGATCTGCCTGTTTTTCTTACCAACGGAACTTTAGCACGCATGCGGCAACGGCCCGAAACCAGAAACCTGCATCTGATTGAGGCAAATAGCCGTACCTGTTTCGGTGAATTTACAATCGACACCTTTTCCAAATACCATGATGCGGGTGATCCCTTCAGTGTGGTGGTAGAATCCAAGGGGATCCGGGTAGGCGTATTTACCGATCTGGGGCGTGTATGCGAATCACTGAAGCAGCACTTTTCCGGTTGTCATGCTGCATTTCTTGAAGCGAATTATGATGGGGAAATGCTTGAAAAAGGGCGCTATCCCTATCATCTGAAACACAGGATCAGGGGCGGGAACGGACATCTGTCCAATACCGAAGCATTGGCGTTGGTAAAGGAACACAAGCCCGCATATATGAGTCATTTGATATTGGCGCACTTATCGGCAGAAAATAATTGCCCGCAGATTGTGCAGCAGCTTTTTGATCCGCATGCGGGTACTGCTGAGATCACTGTGGCATCCCGCACTGCCGCTGGTCCATTGTGGCAGGTGCACGGGGCAGGCAAGGTAAAGGAAGAGCCGGTGCTGCCGTTGCGCCGGATACCGGCGCAACAACTTACACTGTTTTAAAAAATAAAAGCAGCGCATAAGCGCTGCTTCCGGTAATACTGTATTCAGAAAATTATTCTTCAGTTTTCTTTTTGCGGGCTGTTTTTTTAGGAGCTTCTTCGGCACCTTCTTCCGCTACTGCTTTTTTAGCTCGTGCTTTTTTAGCAGGTTTTTCTGCAACTTCTTCCGTTACCTCTTCAGCTGCTTTTTTCGCTTTTGCTTTTTTTGCGGGAGCCTCCACTTCTGTTTCTTCAACTGTTTCTTCCGCCTGTGCTTCTTCCTGGTTATACATATCGAAGTTCAACATGTCGTTCTTCTTCAACAGCTCATACCATTTCACGATCTTTTTCATATCGCTTACATACACGCGGTCTTCATCCAGATTCGGATAAACAGCTTTGAAATAAGCTTTAACGGCATCATTGCCGGCCTTTGTATCGGGCAGCGGATGTTGCGCTTCGTTATCTTTAATTGCCTGCAATACTACATGCAAACGAACGTTTTCGTCATTAGTGTAAATTTCAATACTCTCGATAGGAGTAACATTGTGTACACGTGCAGAAATAAATTTCGTGCTTTTGTCGGTCAGGTTGCGAACAATCGCTCCGTCGCTTTTTGTAGTAAGCAATTGAAACAGCCCGCCTATTCCGGTCACGGCAACAATTTCTCTGTATTCCATATTGTCGTTATTAAAAAGATTGCAAATGTAATTTTTTTGCGTCTATTTTCTCGGGTAAAAACCGAAAAAATAGCGCATTCGCGAAAGTTTGTGATAAACAACTACCGGATGAGTGTTATATCGCCTTTAAATGTGCGTACGTGGCTGTGCTGGTTGCCGCATATTAATTTCACATAATAATAATACACACCCAGCTCTTCTTCGCGACCGAGGAAACGCCCGTCCCAGCCCTGATCTATATTATCTGTGGTGAACACCTGCTGCCCGTAACGGTTGTAAATGCTGAACTCTTTCAGGATAATGTCGCCTTTGTACAAAATGCGGATCACATCATTCCGTCCGTCACCATTGGGCGTAAATGCATTAGGAATTGAAGGTGTACAGCAATTATCGTAATAGATCTCCTGAGTGACGGAGTCTTTACATTGGTGCGCATCTGTGATCCACACGGTATAGTAGCCGTTTGCCAGTCCGCTGATCAGGCTGTCGGTATCTCCCTGATAGCTCCAGAGGTAATTGTATGGCCCTGTTCCGCCGGATATTTTTGCAATGATCTTACCGTTCGTATCGAGACCCGAGCAATCATTATGCGTTACATCCAGGTCTGTCTGTAATGCGTCCGGCTGCGGAACGGAGATTGTGAAAGATTTGTAGCAATTGGTCGAATCGATCACCGTTACTGTAAAATCCCTGGCTTTCAGGTTGGCGTAATCCGCTGCCGTTAAAGTGTCTTTGCTGCCGTTCAATACGTAACGCAGGGAAGGGTTGCCGCCTGTGGCAATGAATATAAAGGAACCGTCTTCCTTACCGTAACAGCTGGTCGGAATGACGGTCCTGCTGTCTTCTGTGATCTTTGGATAACCCACCAGATCAGCTTCTCCATTGGTGATACATCCTTTGGTGTCTTTTACGCTTACAGCGTATTTCCCTTCACCCAGTTGGGCAAATTCATTATTATCTTCATAGCCGGAATTGTTGAGTGCATAGCTATACGGGCTCGTTCCGCCATTTGCGCGAATGGCCAGCGAGCCGTCTTTGTAGCCTTCGCAGGTTGGATGCTGAATGAGGATATCGGAGATCAGCAGCTTGGCCGGTTGTGAAAGCACGACATCCGTGTCTTTCAGACAACCATTCGCATCGGCAATCTGAATTTTATATCCTGCGGCGGAAAGGCCTGCGAAAGAAGGACTGCTTTGCGGTGTCCCGGCATTGAGTATATAGCTGTATGGCAGCACGCCTCCGCGGCCGGAAACCGTAATGATACCATCAGCACCTCCGAAACAATTTACAGAGTCCAGCACTGCGCTGATCAGGATCGGTTCCGGTTCGGTAAGCTGTATGGAAGAATCCAGCGTGCAATTTTTAGCATCGCGGACACTGATCACATGCTTTCCTGCTTTTAGTTTGGTGAACGTACGTACGGAAGAATAGGTGCCTCCGTCAATTGCGTAAGTGTATGCGGTGGTACCTCCGGCTGCAGCAACGGTAACTGAACCGTCGCTGTACCCATTGCAGGTGGGACTCGTTTTGGAAAACGCCATTGCCAGCGCTGCCGGTTCCGAAATCGTCAATGTAGTGTCCAGAAAACACCCCAGGGCATCTTTAATGTGCACGACATAAGAACCTGCCGTCAGGCCGGTGAAGCTGGACGACGAACCGTAAGATCCGCTGCCGAGCGCATAGGTGAAAGGAGTAACGCCCAGGTAGGGACTGAATTTGAGCGATCCGTCGGCGCCTTTATTGCAGGATACATTATCGGTAATGACGGTAGTGCGCACCGTGATGGAATCACCTACCGTTACCGGAAAGCTTTTCACGCAGCCGTTTGCATCTTTGACGTTTATGGTGTACGTGCCCGAGCCGAGACCGGTGAATGTATTGGCAGCGCTGTAAGATCCGCTTCCCAGAGCATATTGGTATCCCGGCGTACCGTTGCCCGCGGTGAGTGTGATCGCTCCTGTTTTGGTTACATTGCAGACGTTGTTTTTACTGGTGCTCACCGAAGTTATTTCCGTTGGTTCGCTGATGGAGACGGTGGTATCTTTTGTGCAATAGTTAGCGTCGCGAAGCGTAATCGTGTAGGAACCTTTGCTGAGTCCGGTGAAAGTGCCCGATCCGGCGAAGGTCGTTTTGTCAATAGAATACGTGTAAGGGCTCAAACCACCGCTGCCCGTTGCAGTGAGCGATCCGTTAGTGCCGCCGAAGCATAAGGGCATTACGGTGCTTACACTTGCGAAAGTCGGGTTGGCCGGGGCCGCGAGTGTAAAGCTGGTGTCTGAATAGCAGCCATTGGTATTGGTGGTGCGAATAGTGTAGGTACCCGGAGCCAGCGAATCCCTGAAGCTGGAAGAAGACCCGCTAAATGTATGTAAGGTGGTTGCGGTACTTTTCACCTGTATGGTATAAGGTGCTCCGCCTGCTGCCGGAATGATATCAAAAACAGCTTTCTTCACACAGGTAGCTGCACTTATAAGGGTAATGGTAGAGCTTGCCTTGGGGAGTATCGTCAGCGTATATGCTACTGTTTGTTTACTGCTTAGCGGACAGCCGTCATCCTGGTATGTAATGTAGAAATAGTAGGTGCCCGGGCTAACGCTGCTGATGTTCCAGAGAAAAGAGGATTTGGGTGCCGTGGTGCCATTGCCGGTAATGGAGAGCGTCGCACCTGATGGAAGCCCGGCCGCCGTCATGGTGATCGAATTGCCGTCTGAGTCGATCGGATTGATCTCGAAACCCAGGTAATTTTCGTTTTTACAGATGCTGACCGTTGTATTCCCGGTAAGCGTTCCTGCCGCAAGCGAACTGATCTTGCCATACGGAGATCGGTTTGAGCAGGTAGACAAGACGATAAATGTCATTTCGCGCATGCTGGTACCGACAAGGACCCCGTTTCTGTATTCACTTACCTTCATTACCACAAGTGACTTCTGAGCAAGATTGGGTGTAAACGTAAGTTGCCCCGTGGTTTTGTTGAATGAAAAGCTGCCTGTGGCAACGGCGAGTGGTGCTGTGGCACTGTATCCTGATGCATACGTTACGAGCGAACTGGGGGTTGTAGTCGCATCGAGTCCGTCCACCAGTTCATACGCCAGGCTATCCGTCAGGTCCGATTCCACCGCGCCGGGATTGTATTCCTGCGCGGTATTGATACAGAAGAAAGGAGTAGGTACCGTCGTGTACGTAGGATTATTATTATAGGCACCTGTATCGTTCAGCGTAGCTTCCAGCGACATAATGGAGCCGGAGCCGCTCATAAGAATATTGGTGATGGAAGCGCTGCGCCCGGCTGATGTAGTGGAAGTAAGGTAACCCGTAGAGCGGAACTTCCAGTTGGCAGAAGCGACGTTGAGCGTAATCGTATCCTCGTACACAAATTTCCGCACACCCGGAACCGTCCCGCCGTTGCAGGTGGTGGAGGAAAGGGAGCTCGGACAAACGGGCGTTATTTCTGTTCCGGCGGTGATCACCTTCAGGTCCATGGTACGGTACAAAGACGTTCCGTTGTATACCTGTACCTTAGGACTGGCGGTGTAAAGCGCTGCAAATACGCTGGCAGTGCCGCCACAGTCGCCGTACAATACCATCGTAACCTTATACTGCCGACCGCTGATATGCGTATAATACATTTCCCCTCCATACAGATGGGATGCTGTTGCCGGCATCGCACATACGAGCAGCAAAGCTGTCAAACCGCTCAATAATCGATAGAAACTTTTCATACTACTTTATCTAACGCAAAATTATTTTTTATTATGTATCTCCACCCAGCATATTACCCCTACTTTTTACTCGTTTACCCCAAGAACGGCGGTGCTTCGTGCTGCGCAACTCTTAAGATGTACCTTTACCATAGACATTAATAACTGACTGTGGATAAGATTTCAAAGAGACAATGGTGGCTGTACGCGCTTTACAGTCTGTTATTTTTAATAATCCCGTTTTTTACCTCACCCGACTTCAGTTGGGACTTCAGCTTTATCCGGGTATCCGGATTCAAAGAGAGTTTTCTTTCCTATTTCCTGTTGCTGGTGTTCTTTTTCCTGAATTCGTTTGTACTGCTTCCGAAATTCTATTTTCAACGTAAGATGTGGCAGTTCTGGAGCATAATCGTGGTATGCTTCCTGATCTATTCGTTTATACCGATGCAGATATTCCCGCATTTTGTGAGGGGATCCCATTTTGCACATCAGTTTCCCGGGGCTGCCGGAAAAATGATGCCTCCGATCATGCGTCCGCCCAGGCACCATAGCCCGATCGGTTTTATCATTACACGATATGTGACGCAGTTCGCGCTGGTAGGGTTGTTTTCGTATTCTATTGCTTCCAATCTACGGTGGAAGCAAACGGAAAAGGCGCGGGTTGAGGCCGAAATTAGTTATTTAAAAGCTCAGATCAATCCCCATTTTCTTTTTAATTCACTGAACAGCATTTACGCGCTTGCCATAGACAAGTCAGACGAAACTGCCGATGCCGTGGTGCGGCTGTCCGGACTGATGCGGTATGTGCTTACGGACGCTTCTCAGGACCATGTACCGCTGCACCGGGAAATCGATTATATCAGCAATTACATATCCCTCCAGGAAATACGGATCACCGAACAGACAAAGTTCTCATTTTCCGTTAATGGCAATCCCGGGAGCAAGTATATAGCGCCGATGCTGATGATACCGTTTATTGAGAATGCTTTTAAATACGGCATCAATCCGGATGAGGATTGCGAGCTGCGTATTGATATTCATATCACTGAAAAAGAGCTTCATCTTTTTGTGCTGAACCGCAAAGTGCCCGTGCGTATCAGCCAGGAGGAAGTCGGGAAAATGGGTATTGAAAATGCGAAACGGCGTTTGCAGGCCCTGTATCCCGGGCGTTATATTCTCGATATATCCGATAAGGAGCATTATTTCTCCGTAACCCTTAAAATCCTTTTGTAATGATTACGGCAATTGCCATTGATGATGAACCGCTGGCGCTGAAAATAGTAGAGAAGTTCGCCGCGCAATCCGGACAGATCAGTCTTGCTAAGACCTTTACGCAAACGCATGAGGCAATGCAATATCTTGAGGAGAATTCAGTCGATCTGATCTTCCTGGATATCAACATGCCTTCTATTTCAGGAATAGATTTTTTCCGGGAGTTGAAAGTGCAGCCCAAAGTGATTTTCACCACAGCTTATTCCGAGTACGCGGTGGAAGGCTTTAATCTCAATGCAGTCGATTACCTGTTGAAGCCCTTCACTTTTTCCCGCTTTCAGAAAGCGCTGGAAAAGGCGTTGTTCCAGCTGAAAATGCATGCACCGGATACTGCTGTGGTCGAACCATTCCTGACCGTTCGGGCGGATTACAGCCTGATCAAAATTTTCCTTAAAGACATTCTGCTGATAGAAAGTCTGGATAATTACGTGAAAATACATTTGCAGGCACAAAAGCCGGTATTAGCGCGTATGCCACTGAAGACGATAGCCGATATGCTGCCCAAAGCCTCGTTCGTGAGAATACACCGATCTTATATTGTTCCGGTAGACAAAATAAAGAGTATCCGCAATAAGACCGTATTCATCGAAGGGCACGAACTGCCCATTGGCAGCAGCTTTGAGCGGGAATTGATGGAGTTTTTTGAAGACCGCAGTCCGCGTTAACCCCAAAAATATGCGCGTCTGCCCCATAAATTTTGTGCCGGGACTAAATCGCAGCATCTTTGATTTCAGAAAGGCGGACAAACGGTTTCCGGTCTTTCCAATAACACAGGAAACAAACAAGTAGTTTTGTTTTAAATAGGGTGGAGATGAAACACACCGCGGCCAACGCTGCGGTGTTTTCTATTTTAAGAAAGATATTTCCCCACAATCGGCATGCGCCGTCCCACACCAAATGCTTTCGGAGATACGCGGATGATCGGACAGAACTGGTTTCGCTTGTATTCATTTGTATTCACCAGTTTCAGGATGCGCGCCACCAGCGTTTTGTCGAAACCCATGGCATCGAGTTCACGGGGTCCTTTCCGCTGTTCGATATACTGGTACAGAATAGCATCCAATACTTCATATTCCGGAAGACTGTCGCTATCCTTTTGTCCCGGCCGCAATTCAGCACTGGGGGCTTTATCCAGGATATTTTGCGGGATAATGGTTTCGTTACGGTTGATGTAGCGTGCCAGAGCATATACCTGCATTTTGTACAGGTCACCCAATACACCCAATCCACCTGCCATATCACCATACAGTGTACCATAGCCTGTGGACAACTCGCTTTTATTGGATGTGTTCAGCAATATTGAGCCGAACTTATTGCTGAGCGCCATCACCATAGCGCCGCGTATGCGCGACTGAAGATTTTCTTCCGCAACGGAAAAAGCGAGCCCGCCGAAAACCGGTTCCAGCGCCTGTTCGTAAGCTTCAAAGACGCCGCGGATCGGAATGGTGTCATACTGATTGTTCAGGTTCCGGGACAACTCCACCGCATCGGCCACCGAGTGGTCGGAAGAGAATTGTGAGGGCAATAGCAATGCCCGTACGTTTGCGGCACCAAGCGCTTCACAGGCAAGGGCCAGTACCACAGCACTGTCAATACCTCCGGAAGAAGCCACAATCGCTTTGCTGAAGCCCATTTTGCCGAAATAATCCCTAATGCCTGATAACAGTGCCTGATGGATCAATGCAATATTTTTTTCAGGATCGAGTTCTGTGTTTCCTGAAAAATTATTCCGGTATGCATTGTGCGGAGTGGTACCGGCAACATCTGCAGACAGTGTACCATCCCAGTTTACAAAGGCCAGAGCTTCCTGAAAATAAGGAAGTTCGGCAACGATCGTTCCGGAAGCGTCCATTGCAACCGAGCCCCCGTCAAATACAATTTCGGTCTGAGATCCCACAGTATTGCAATAGATCATTGGGATGCCATACGCTTTCACATTATCGGCTATTACTTTTTTGCGGTTCTCGGCATGGACATAGTCGAACGGTGAAGCACTCAGGTTGATCATGATGTCTGGTTGCTGTCTGATAAGCTGATCCATTGGCCGCGAACGGTATAAAGGGTTTTCCACCAGATCCCAGATGTCTTCGCATATGGTGACCGCAAGTTTTTTGCCTTTGAATGATATGGTTTGCCATTCGGAAGCAGGTTCAAAGTACCGGTACTCATCAAAAATGTCGTAGTTGGGTAACAGTGTTTTATGAATTACCTGCTGTACGGAACCCTTATAAAGAAAATAGGCAGAGTTGAACAGGTCTTTACCTTCAGGCTGCGGATTGCGGGAGGGAGCCCCGATGAGTACACCTATATCCCCGGTTTCGGCAGCTATCTGCTGCACAGCGTTGATACAGCGTTCGATAAAGTCTTCAAATTCAAGGAAATCGCGCGGGGGGTAGCCACAGACGCATAATTCCGAAAAGACCGCAAGATCCGCTCCTGCCATTCTGGCATCGCGGATAGCCTGTATTATTTTGGCGGTATTGGCTTCGAAATTACCGATATGATAGTTTTGCTGGGCTATGGCGATCTTCACGGTCTGCAGTTTTTTGTGCCGTAAAAATAGATTTTTTCCATGGCAGGAGAGGATAATGGCAGCGTTAATTCACAAAGAAAACGCACCGTGCAGCATTCCCCACGTTTTTCACTATATTTGAGGCAGTTATAAACCTGTTTTGGCGGTGTTTTCATAGGTTATCCACATCTTTTTCACATTATCCACATGCTAAATGTTATTTTTCTATAAAATCACCTTGTAAGCCTTTACTGTGGCTGCTTTTACTTTTTTATGATTTTGTGGATAATTAGAAAGTGGAGAAAAGTGGAGAAAAGTGGAGAAAAGTGTTTCTTTGTAATTGAAATTGGAAACACGTCGCATGTCCCACCTGATTGGCGAATATGAGCTCACCCTGGATGCAAAAGGAAGATTTCTTTTGCCATCCGCATTCCGCAAGCAATTGCCGGAAGGGGCTGACGCGCAGTTCGTGGTTTCCAAAGGGTTTGAGCAATGTCTCAACCTGTACACGATGGATGAGTGGAATCAACTCTCCGAAAAAATAAACAAGCTTAATGATTTCAATCCGCAGGTACGCGCTTTCAAGCGTCTCTTCTTCAATGGAGCAAACATTGTGGAAGCGGACGCTGCCGGCCGTCTGCTGCTGAATAAACCCCTTGTGGAGCATGCGCAATTGTCGAAAGATATTGTGCTCACCGCACAGGGCAGCAAAGTGGAGATTTGGGATAAAAAACTGCTGGACGCACACATTCAAAGTAAAATGGGTGACTTCAGCGACCTGGCAAATGAGGTATTGGGTGGAGGATTTATCAGTCCGTTTGAATCGATGTAACCATGGCGCAACAGGATTTTTATCATGCTACGGTAATGTTGGAAGAGGCTGTAGAAGGTCTTGCCGTGAAGCCGGATGGGGTGTATGTGGATTGTACTATGGGAGGCGCCGGGCATACGCGTCGCATCCTTCAGGAGTTGGGTCCGCAGGGAAGGATTATTGCATTTGACCAGGATAAAGATGCCTGGGCAAATAAGCCTGACGACGGGCGCGTGATACTGGTGCAGGAGAACTTCAGGTACCTGAAACGTTTTCTGAGATTGCACGGAATTACCGCTGTAGATGGCATTCTTGCCGATCTGGGTGTAAGTTCTTATCAGTTTGATACCGGAGCGCGTGGCTTTTCGATCCGTTTCGACGGTCCGCTCGACATGAGGATGGATGACCGCCTGGAGCTCACAGCTAAAGATATTATCGATACCTATAGCGAAGAGCGGCTGCATAAATTGTTTGAACGGTATGGAGAGGTGCGGAATGCAAAGCAGCTGGCGAAGCAGATCGTTACCGGCAGAGGGAAAGCCTCGGTGTATACCACCGACGACCTGAAGTCGCTGATTGATCCCGTGATCAAAGGACCGCAGCATCGCTATCTCGCGCAGGTATTCCAGGCTTTGCGTATTGAAGTGAATGATGAGTTGGGTGCACTGCGTGAACTGTTGGAGCAATCGGCGCAATGCCTGAAACCTGAGGGCCGGTTGAGCATTATTTCGTTCCACTCGCTGGAAGACAGGTTGGTAAAGCAGTTTATGAAAAACGGCGCGTGGGATGTAACAGAAGATCCGTTAGGACTTGCACCGCGTCAGCGATCTCCGTTCAGGGAGCTGACAAAGAAGCCGGTAGAGCCTACGGAACAGGAACAAAAAAATAATACACGTGCACGCAGTGCGAAACTGCGGGTAGCGGAAAAAATATAAATGAGTCAGGAGGAAATCATACAGGAAGAAACTGCGTCCAGCGGCACCCAGAAAGTGGTGGCCGCTAAACTCGACTGGCGCAGTGTGGTCGACAGGATTTCCTATAACGGGATAGTGAAGAATGTTCCGTACCTGGCATTTATTGTGTTGCTGGGCGTGTTTTATATCGCCAACAGCCATCTGGCTACAGAGATGCAGCGTGAGCGCGATGCGCAGCAAAAAGCACTGAAGGAGTTGCGCTGGCGCAATATGGACGTGCAATCGAAATTGATGAATGCAGGCATGGAAGCAGAAGTGATCCGCCGCGGCGCCGGCCTCGGTATGAAGCCTCTGATGATTCCGGCTTATAAAGTGGTGATTGATTCTGTAAAAGGAGTAGTTAAAAAGTGAATGTAAGAAGAGACATACGATTCAGGGTGTATCTCGCCTTCAGCGGTATTTGCGTGTTAGGGCTCGCAATCATCGTGAAGGCGGCTTTGATACAGGCGAAGGACGGTGCGTCTCTGCGCGCGCGTGCGCAAAGTATGAGTGTGCGGACCGATACCATTTTTGCGGAAAGAGGCAATATTTATACGGAAGACGGTACGATGCTTTGTTCCACCATTCCCCAGTTTGACGTACACCTGGATATGGCCGTTATCAAAAAGGATACTTTTTATAAACACATTGATACGCTTGCCTACAAATTATCTGAACTGTTCCGCGATGCAAGCGCTGCTCAGTATAAGTCTGACCTGACCAAGGCCTATAAAGATTCGGCTCGTTATTATGAGCTGGGTACAAAAATACCTTACGACAAATACCTGGTGCTGCGTACGTTCCCGATATTCAATAAAGGAGCCCGCCGCGGAGGGATGATCGTTAGCACCCGCAATACGCGTGACAATCCGTACGGATTTCTGGCGTTACAGACGGTGGGTAAATACCAGCCTGCCATCTGGCGGGACAAAAAGCTCGTACGTAACGTGAAGGGATTGGAAGCGATGTATGACAGTATCCTGAGCGGTAAAAACGGATGGTACCTGTCTCAGCGGATCGCACCCACCAAATGGGCTTCTATCGAAGGTTCGCGCATTGAAGCACAAAACGGAAAAGATATTGTCACCACTATTGATATAGGTATACAAAACATTGCAGAACACGCGCTGCTGGATGCGCTCCGGCAGTACAACTGCTGGAATGGCACCTGTATCGTAATGGAAGTGTCTACCGGTAAGATCCGGGCGATGGCTAACCTTGGTACGGATATCGATAAGCAATCCCCTTACAGCGAGGATAAGAACTATGCCCTCACACTTGCGGAACCGGGATCTACCTTCAAGATCGTAACGCTGCTGTCTTTGCTGAAAGACGGATTGATCAACGTGGAAGATAATGTGAACTGTTATGGCGGACAACGCCAGTTTGCATTCCGCGTTATGCACGACTCGCATCATGGTCTGGGTGTCATGCCCATAAAAAACGCATACGCCCAGTCGTCGAATGTGGCGATGGGTTCGCTGGCATACGAGCATTATTATAAAGAGCCGGAGCGTTTTATCAAACATATCAAGGAACTGCACCTCAACAGCAAAACCGGTATTGATCTGTTTGGAGAGTCTAAGGCGATTGTGACCGAGCCTCATGAAAAAAATCTGTGGAATGCGGCTACCCTGCCCTGGCTTGCGACGGGATACGGCGTTATGGTGACGCCGCTGCATACCTGTATGATCTATAACGCTGTTGCAAACAATGGCCGCCTCATGAAGCCTTACCTGGTAAGCTCCATAAGAGAGTATGGTCGTGAAGTGAAACGTATAGAGCCTACAGTACTGGAAGAATCGGTTGCCAGTAAGGAAGTAATTTCCCAATTAAGAAAATGTACAGAAGAAGTAGTGCTTTCCGGTACGGGTAAGCATATCCAGTCTCCCTACTATAAAATAGCAGGTAAGACCGGTACGGCACAGGTTTGCGATAAGGGTATTCCTTACAGCGCAAGAGTTTACCAGGGTTCTTTTGTGGGATACTTTCCTGCAGATAATCCGAAGTACACGATGATCGTTGTGATCCGTACAAAGAAAAATTCGGGCTCCTATTATGGCGGTACGATCGCTGCTCCGGTGTTCAGGATGGTGGCCGATAAAATTTTTGCCAACGGACAGGGAGTTTGGAAGGGCGGACCGGTGGATAGTTTTTCCAAGACGCCAGACAAGGGAATTGTGGCACATACCACAACGGTATTTAATCAGCAGACTTTGCTGAACGCGATCAATCTGAAGTCTGAGTGGAATGAGCGTGCAGGAAGCATGGCGGCAGTTAAGACGGATTCATCGCACAGGGTGGTGCTTGCATCACGCAAGGTGGTTCAGAATCTGGTGCCGGATGTGGTAGGGATGTCGCTGAAAGATGCGGTATATGTATTGGAGCGCCAGGGGCTGAAAGTGCGTGTGATGGGCGCGGGAGTGATCCAGAGTCAGTCGCTGGTTCCAGGATCGGCCGTGCGTAAGGGACAGATAATTATTATTCAATTGAGCTAAAAGATCGTGCATCTATTAAAGGACATATTGAAGCAGGTGCAGGTAATTACTATTACCGGTAATACAGATAAAGCTGTTTCGGCTGTCTGTATTGATTCGCGTAAAGTAAGCGAAGGCAGCATGTTTATTACGGTACGGGGCACCTTGTCTGATGGTCACGATTACATCGATAAGGCTGTTGCTTCAGGTGCCACAGCGGTGGTATGTGAGCAAATGCCTTCCCTGCAGGACGCCACAGTCACCTATTTGCTGGTGAAAGATGCTTCAGCCGCGGCCGGTGATATTGCGGCAGCTTTTTACGATTTCCCGTCACGGGATCTGAAGGTGACAGGAGTTACCGGTACCAATGGAAAGACAACTGTAGCCACACTGCTGTATCAGCTGTTCACGCAGCTCGGTTATCACTGCGGGCTCATTTCCACTGTCACCAATTATATAGGTACAGAAGCCTTTACAGCAACACATACCACGCCGGATGCAATATCTATTCAGGCATTGTTTGCGAAAATGCGGGATGCAGGCTGCTCACATGTATTTATGGAAGTAAGCTCACACGCGGTACACCAGCAGCGAATTCGCGGTATTGAGTTCGACGGAGGCATCTTTACCAATATCACGCACGATCATCTCGACTACCATAAAACATTCGATGAATATATCAGGGTAAAAAAATCTTTCTTCGATCAACTGCCCAAAAGCGCTTTTGCACTTACCAATCTCGATGATAAACGGGGTATGGTGATGCTACAGAACACCGCGGCACTGAAACAGACATATAGTCTGCGTGTGCCCGCAGATATAAAAGGAAAAGTGCTGGAAAATAATCTGAGCGGACTGGTTATGTCAATCGACGGACATGAGGTGCATATGCGGATGATCGGCATTTTTAATGCCTATAATATGCTTGCTGTGTACGGCGCCGCTCGCCTGCTGGGAGAGCAGGATGTGGAAATACTGAGCGTACTCAGTTCGCTGCATGGCGCTCCCGGACGTTTTGAAACGATCCGTTCCGGTAAAGAGCAGATACTCGGCATCGTCGATTATGCGCATACACCGGATGCATTGCTGAATGTGCTTGCGACGATCCAGCAACTGCGGGCTAATGATGAACGCATTATCACGGTAATCGGTTGCGGTGGTGACCGCGATAAGACAAAGCGACCGCTGATGGCACAGGTGGCGGCAGACAAGAGTGATCAGGTAATCCTCACGTCTGATAATCCGCGCAGTGAAGACCCGGAGTTGATATTGGATGAGATGGAAGCGGAATTAAGTTTTCCCCAGAAACGTAAAGTGCTGCGGATTGCAGATCGTTACCAGGCTATTAAAACGGCCTGCTCGATTGCATCACCGGGAGATATTGTGCTTGTGGCAGGAAAGGGACACGAAACATACCAGGAAATAAAAGGAGTGCGCACGCACTTTGATGATCGTGAGGTGTTGGGAGAAACATTTAGAGTATTACAAAAATAAGCGCCAGGGATGCTGTACTATTTATTCATTTATCTGCGAGCAAAATTCGGAATGGCCGGTGCCGGGGTGTTTAATTACATCACGTTCCGTACAGCAATGGCCATTATCCTGTCTCTGGTGATCTCGATGCTCATGGGCAAAAGGTTTATCCAGTTCCTGCGCCGGCAGCAGATCGGAGAAACCATTCGCGACCTGGGTCTGACAGGTGAACAGCAAAAAAGAGGAACTCCTACCATGGGAGGTGTGATCATCATCCTGGCGATCCTGATCCCGACTTTACTGTTTGCACGTATTGAGAATGTGTATATCATCCTGATGCTGCTGTCTACCGTATGGCTGGGCTTTATCGGCTTTATAGACGATTATATCAAGGTGTTTAAGAAAAATAAGGAAGGCTTGTCCGGTAAATTCAAGATCCTCGGGCAGGTAGGATTAGGCATCATTGTCGGTACCACTCTTTATTATAACCAGCATGTAACCCTGAGCCGTGAGATCGTCAACAACGGCAATCCGGTATACAATGCTACGGAACGCGTAGTATCTGCTCCTATCGTGCGTAAGGACGAGAATGGGAAAAAACATACGTATGTGCAGGTAAAAAGCGCATTGACCACAATTCCTTTTATAAAGACGCACGAGCTTAGCTACGCGAAGATCGCTTCTGTATTCGGGAAAAATTCGATTAAAGTGGTAACGCCGATCGTGTATATACTTTTTGTGATCTTCATCATCGTTGCTGTCAGCAATGGTGCCAATATCACCGACGGGATAGACGGACTGGCGACGGGTGTTTCAGCGATTGCGGGTATCTGCCTGGGTGTGTTTGCTTACGTTTCGGGTAACTATGTATTTGCAAATTATCTCGGTATCATGCATATACCGCACCTGAGTGAATTGTCCATTTTTATCGGTGCATTTGTAGGAGCCTGTGTCGGATTTCTCTGGTACAACGCCTATCCTGCGCAGGTATTTATGGGTGACACCGGCAGCCTTGCACTTGGAGGTATCATCGCTTCGCTTGCGATCATCGTGCGTAAAGAGCTGCTGATCCCGATCATATGCGGCATTTTCCTGGTGGAGAATGCTTCGGTGATGATCCAGGTAAGCTATTTCAAATATACCAAAAGGAAGTATGGTGAAGGGCGCAGGATCTTCCTGATGTCACCTTTACACCACCATTATCAGAAGCAGGGATATCACGAAAGTAAGATTGTAACACGTTTCTGGATCGTCGGTATCATTTTGTCTGTATTAAGTATCGTAACCCTGAAACTGCAGTAATGATGGACCGGAAAAAACTGGTGATACTCGGCGCGGCCGAAAGCGGAGTAGGGGCCGCATTGCTGGGGAAGCGCGAATTGTGGGATGTGTGGGTGAGCGACGCCGGAAAAATAAAGGACAGCTATCGTAAGATGCTGGAAGATGCAGGAATAGCATTTGAAGAAGGAGGGCATACGGAAGAAAAGATCATGGCGGCAGATCTGGTGGTGAAGAGTCCGGGTATACCGGAAAAAGCACCCATGATCAAAAAGCTGAGAGCGGCCGGAACGGAGATATGCAGCGAGATAGAATTCGGATTCCGGTATAAGGGTAAAGGAAAGATCATTGCGATTACCGGAAGTAACGGTAAGAGCACTACCACGAAGATGACCTATCATATACTCGAAACGGCAGGCTACGATGTGAGTATGGTTGGTAATATCGGAAACAGTTTTGCGAAGCAGATCGTTGAGCAGCCGACAGAATGGTATGTGATGGAGGTCAGTAGTTTTCAGTTGGATGATATACAGACTTTCAGACCGGATGTAGCGGTTTTGCTCAATATCAGTCCGGACCATCTGGACAGGTACGATTACAAATATGAGCACTACATAAAAGCGAAGTTCAATATCACCCGAAACCAGACAGCGGAAGATATTTTTATCACAAACAAAGACGACAAAGAAATTAACCAGTATTTACTTACGCATCCCATTAACGCTAGAACATTATTTTTCACGATGAACAACGATCAAACCAACAACCAGCATTCAGACACCGACGGAGCTTTCACGGAAAACGATCAACTGCATATACGCTATGAAGGAGAAGATACCACCATGTCTATCCACGATTTGTCAGTAAAAGGAAAACACAACCAATATAACAGTATGGCAGCAGGTATCTCCGCTCGTACCGCGGGTATCAGAAGTGCAAAGATCAGAGAGAGCTTTTCTACGTTTGAAGGCATTGCGCACCGGTTGGAGTTTGTGGCCACTGTTCGCGGTGTGGATTTTGTGAACGACAGTAAAGCTACGAACGTGAATTCCGTATGGTTTGCTTTGGAAAGTATGAAAAAACCTGTGGTGCTGATTCTGGGTGGTCAGGACAAAGGAAACGATTACCAGGAGATCAAAGACCTTGTTGCGGAAAAAGTGAAAGCGATTGTTTGTCTCGGAATAGACAACAAGAACATTCATACATTTTTTGAAAGTATCGTTCCCAACATCGTGGATACGCAAAGTGCGAAAGACGCGGTGCTTGCAGCATATTCCCTGGCAGAGAAGAATGACGTGGTGTTACTGTCACCGGCCTGTGCCAGCTTTGACCTGTTTAAAAACTATGAAGACCGGGGCGACCAGTTTAAAGAAGCCGTTAAAAGTCTGTAATTAATAAAAGCGAATAACCTGACGGATGCAGAAATTATTGCAACATATCAAAGGCGACAAAGTAATATGGTCAATCGTAGTACTGCTGTCTCTTTTTGGCTTGCTGCTGGTGTATAGCGCCACAGGTACGCTGGCATACAAGAATGATAAGAATGCAAGTGCATACCTTATCAAGCAGTTTGCGATGATCGCGCTGGGAATCGGCATCATCATTGCGGTTCATAAGGTGAACTATGCAAAATTTTCCAAGATATCGGTACTTACCTATTATCTGAGTATCCCGCTGTTGTTGTACACGATGTTCTACGGGGCGAAGATCAATGAAGGTTCGCGCTGGATCACCATACCTGTCGTGCATATCACATTCCAGTCGTCCGATTTCGCCAAGCTGGCTTTGTTTATGTATCTGGCACGCCTGCTCAGTATGAAACAGGCAGTGATCAAAGACTTTAAAAAAGGATTTATCCCCGTGCTCACGCCGGTGCTGGTTATCTGCGGGCTGATTGCGCCGGAAAACCTTTCCACAGCTTTGCTGCTCGGCGCCACCTGTTGTATTCTGTTCTTTATAGGGCGCGTGCAGGTGAGGCATATCCTGATGCTGGCGCTGGCGGGACTTGTAGGCATCATTATTCTTGTGGCAGCTTCTGTTTATTTCGATTTCGGACGTGGGGCCACATGGGTGAAGCGGATTGAAGACTTCCGTGGTAAAGACGCTTCCGGCAATAAAAAGGAAGACCCTTTCCAGGTAGAACAGGCAAAAATAGCGATTGCTAATGGCGGCGTTGCCGGCAGAGGTCCGGGCAACAGCCAGCAGCGCAATTTCCTGCCCCATCCGTATTCAGATTTTATTTACGCTATTGTGATCGAAGAGTATGGGCTCGTAGGCGGAGCGGTTATTGTTTTCCTGTACCTGTTGTTTCTCTGGCGATGTATCCTGTTGTTCCGGCGATGTCCGTATGCATTCGGAGCATTCCTCGGTGTAGGGTTGAGCATCACACTTGTTTTTCAGGCCATGCTGAATATGGCCGTTACCGTGCACCTGGTGCCGGTTACCGGATTGACACTGCCGATGGTGAGTATGGGGGGGTCGTCGATATTATTTACAAGTATGTCGTTTGGGATCATTCTGAGCATCAGCCGCTATGTGGATGAGATGGAAGGAACTAAAACAGGATCACCAAAAAAAGAAGGATCAAAATTATTTATTCAAAACGGAGCGGATAAAGCCGCACCTGTAGTAACAGCATAGATGCCGAAAAAAGTAATCATAGCAGGAGGAGGCACCGGGGGACACATATTCCCGGCGGTAGCTATCGGCCACGCGCTGGGCAGACACTGCCCAGGTGTGGAGCTCCTGTTTGTGGGTGCCAACGGTAAAATGGAAATGGAGAAGGTGCCCCAGGAAGGGTTCCGTATTGTTGGGCTCGATATAGCCGGGTTCAACAGGTCAAATATGCTTAAGAATGTATTGCTGCCGCTGAAATTATGGCGCAGTATGCAGGCAGCAGGTAGGATCATCCGCGAATTTCAGCCGGATCTTGTAATCGGTGTTGGCGGTTACGCCAGTTTCCCTATTCTGAAAGCCGCACAATCTGCCGGGGTCCCTACCATGATTCAGGAGCAGAACTCGTATGCAGGGAAGTCGAATAAGCACTTAGGCAGGCGTGCAGATGCAATATGTGTGGCCTATGATAAAATGCAGCAGTTTTTCCCGGCTGATAAAATTTCGCTCACCGGTAACCCGGTAAGAAAGGTGATCAGTCAGAGCACAGTGACGCATGAGCAGGGAATTGCATTCTTCGGATTACAAAGCGGGAGAAGAACCTTGCTGGTCGTGGGAGGAAGCCTCGGGGCTAAATCCATCAACGAAGCTATGGCGGCACATCTTGCTGAGATAGTAAACCTAGGTGTTCAGGTTGTCTGGCAGACTGGAAAATTATTTTTCGAGCAGGCTAAAGCCGCTGCCGCACCCTTTGGAGATAGGGTTAAGGTATTTGATTTCATCCGTGAAATGGATGAAGCATATGCGGTTGCGGATATGGTTGTGTCACGCGCAGGTGCATTAGCAATTGCGGAATTATGTATTGTGGCAAAACCGGTAATATTTATCCCTTATCCTTTCGCAGCGGAAGATCATCAGACAGCCAATGCAATTGCTCTGGTGGAAAAGAATGCCGCGCTGATGATCAAGGATGATGAAGTACGTACACAATTGCCGGCTGTTTTGAAAAGCCTTTTGGCCGACGAAACAACACAACGGCAGATGAGTGATCAGTTAAAAAGAATGGCGATCAGGGATGCGGACGACCGTATCGCAGCGATCGCAATTGATTTGATGAATAAAAGGAAGAGCTAGACATGGATATTACGAAACTGAAACGGATTTATTTTATTGGTATCGGCGGCATTGGAATGAGTGCCCTGGCCCGCTTCTTTAAAGAACGCGGTGTGATAGTGCTCGGGTACGATCTTACGCAGACAGATCTTACCCGTACGCTGCAGGAGGAGGGTATGCAGATCGCTTTTGAAGATGAGGTTACTTTGGTCGATAGGGCTGCGGAGCTGGTTGTATATACGCCTGCCATCCCCACATCCAATAAAATAATTTCATGGTATCGTGAACATAATTATCCGGTATTCAAGCGCAGCGATGTATTACAGTGGATATCCGAATCGCTTTTTGCAGTTACTGTCGCAGGTACGCACGGTAAGACAACGATATCTACCATGACTGCTTACCTCCTCCGTGAAACCGGCGTAGGGTGTAATGCTTTCCTTGGTGGTATTGCCGTAAACTATAATAAAAATTACTGGAGCGATGATAACAATGTCGCTGTCATCGAAGCTGACGAATACGACAGAAGTTTCCTGAAGCTGTTCCCGGATGTGGCTGTACTCACCGCGATGGATGCAGATCACCTCGACATCTACGGAACGAAGGAGGAAGTGGAAAAGGCATTTATACAATACACACATAACATCAAACCGGGCGGAACCCTGATTGCCAAGCATGGGTTACACCGCTTTGCGGATCTGAAAGCAGATAAGGTAATCAGCTACAGCCTGCAGAATGATGCAGCGGATGTGTATGCAGATAATATCATCCAGCATAACGGCACCTACTCTTTTGATGTGTCAGGTCCCGGATGGCGTATAGAAGGAATTCACCTGCCTTTGGGAGGCATGCATAACGTGGAGAACGCAGTTGCCGCAATAGCCGTCACGCAGGTGCTGCAGGCAAATCCGGAAAGTGTCAAACGTGCGCTGAAAGAATTTAAAGGTATTCGACGTCGCTTTGAGTATGTGGTGCGTGATACCCAGAAAGTGTATATAGACGATTACGCCCATCACCCGGAGGAATTGGCTTCGCTGATCAGAAGTGCAAAGACCCTGTTCCCGAGACTGCGTTGTGTTGTGGCATTCCAGCCGCATCTTTATTCACGTACGCGGGACTTCGCTGAAGGATTTGCAGATAGCCTGGCTCTGGCAGATGAGGTGATCCTGCTGGATATTTATCCTGCACGCGAAATGCCTATAGAAGGAGTAAGCAGCAAGATAATTGCAGAAAAAATAGTGAATTGTCCGGTGACCATCCTGTCGAAGGAAGGACTGCTGGAGTATGTGAAAGCTGCGCCACTGGAGCTGTTTATAACAGCAGGAGCAGGAGATATTGATAAGTTGGTGCAACCGATTAAAGAATTGATTTTAGAAAAATAATGGATCAGCAAAAGCGGAAAATATCATTGCGTAAAGTCTTCCTGGCACTGTTCACACTAGTGCTGGTGACTGCGTGTGTATTTGCGATGCTGAGCACTTCCCGCATCCAGGATCAAAAGCCGGTGAGGGGCGTGCGTGTGATGATCGAAAATGAAGAAGAGTTTCACTTTGTGAATAAAGAGCAGATCATGCGGCAGCTTTTTGTTGACCGGCACGTGGATGTCAAGCGTATCGCAGTGGGAAAAGTTGATCTGCAGCGCATGGAACGTATTCTTTCCTCCAATCCCTGGATCGAATATGCACAGATATATCTGGATAATGCCCGTGTGCTCAATATCAAGGTGATTCAGCGCGTACCGCAGTTGCGTTTGTTTACCCGTAAAGGTGCAAGTTTCTATATGGATTCCACACTGCACCTGTTGCCGGTTTCAGATGAAAACACACACTACGAACTGCTGTTCGTAAATGTTCCTGATTTGTCCGATGACAGCATCAGCACGTTATACAAAAAGACAATGCTGCAAGTGGCCCGTACAATCAAACGGGATACTTTCTGGCAGGCGCAAACATCGGAAGTGGTTGTAAACAGCCTTAAAGATATTGAGATCGTTCCGGTACTGGGCACACACAGAATATTGCTGGGCACTGCAGATCAGTTGCAGACAAAGCTGGAAAATATATTTGCGTTCTACACCGATGTGCTGAATAAAGTGGGCTGGAACCGTTACACGATTGTGGATGCACGTTTCGCCGATCAGATCGTTGCTGCCCCGTCACTTCCCTGGAAGCCCCCGGTAGACCGCGCCTTAAGTAATATGAACTGGGTGAAAACGATTGTGGGCGATGTCGCAAAGACAGAGCAAACGGCTAACAATATCGCACAGGACACTTTAAAAACTTCACGACTGTAAATAAACTATTGCAAACTAATAAAAGGAGTAAACAATGAGCAAAAAAGACCAACCAATTATCGTAGGACTAGACATCGGAACAACCAAAGTTGTTGCGATTGCCGGGCAAAAGAATGAATTCGGGAAACTCGAGATCCTCAGTGTGGGGAAAACGGAGTCTCAGGGCGTTCGCCATGGCGTTGTAATGAATATCGATCAGTGTATCCGATCGATAAAAATTGCAATCGAAAAGTGTCTTACAAACAATCCGGATCTGAACATCCGGGAGGTTTACGTTGGTATCGCAGGTCAGCACATCAAAAGTCTGCAGACCCGTGGTGATCGCGTTCGCGTTGATAACAATACCGAAATCACGCGGAACGAACTGGACGCGCTCATTAAAGACCAGGAGAAGACATTTATTCCGGCAGGCGACGAGATAATTGATATCGTACCGCAGGAGTTTTTTGTCGATGATATGCAGACGACGCTGAGTCCTGTAGGCATGAACGGCTCCAAGATAGGTGCTAACTTCCACATCGTTACCGGCGATAAAAATGCCATCCGCAACATCAAACGTTGTGTGGAGCGTTCTGAACTGGTGACACGCGACCTGGTGCTGCAACCGCTCGCTTCTGCGGCTGCCGTTATGAGTCCTGAAGATCTCGAAGCAGGCGTTGCCATTGTGGATATAGGAGGAGGAACCACGGATATGGCTGTTTTCTACGACGGCATATTGAAACATACTGCGGTGATTCCTTACGCAGGTGTGAATATTACCAACGATATTCACTACGGACTGGGTGTACTTCGCGCTCAGGCCGAGCAACTGAAAGTGCAGTTCGGTACTGCTCATGCCGATCACGCAAACCCTAATTCCTATATTACAATTCCCGGCTTGAAAGGCCTGCCTCCGAAAGAAATCTCTGTGAAGAACCTGGCTCATATCATCCAGGCGCGTACACACGAGATCCTGGATTATGTTTCCTATCATCTGAAGCAGATAGGACTGGAGAAACGCTTGTATGGCGGTATCATCCTCACGGGTGGCGGTGCCAGCCTGCGCCATATTACGCAGCTTACAGAATATGTTACCGGTATGAGCGCACGTATCGGTCGCCCGAACGAGCATCTCGCCGGCGGACACAGCGAAGACATGGGAGATCCAATGTATTCTACCTGTATCGGTTTAATCCTGAGAGGATACCACGATTTTGAAAACGGAACTTATAAGGCTTCCGGCAACAATCTGATCCACATCAGCCTTGATGCAGCCAAAGAAGAGGAATATGTTGCGGACACTCCAATGGACGAATTCGCACTGGCAGAACAGGAAGAGCTCGGACGCAAACGCCGCCGTCAGTTCGGTAAAATTTTCGACGGTCTGAAGGACAAGCTGATGAGCATGTTTGAAGACGAGGAAGACCGCCGTTTTGACTAAATCTTAAATACACACACAACTTACCAACCCATAACAACTAATCCTTAAAAAAATGCAAAGCGTATGATACATTTCGAAATTCCCAAAAATCAGTCTTCCATCATCAAAGTAATTGGTGTGGGCGGCGGTGGCAGCAACGCAGTGAACTACATGTATAACCTCGGGGTAGAGGGTGTGGATTTCCTCGTCTGCAATACAGATTCCCAGGCGCTCGCGCAAAGCCCTATTCCTAACAAAATTCAGTTAGGGCCAAATCTTACGTCGGGACTGGGAGCGGGAGCTAATCCCGAAATCGGAAAACAGGCAAGTGAAGAGAGTCTTGAGGATATTACCAAGATTTTGAAAGTAAATACCCGTATGGCATTCATTACGGCTGGTATGGGCGGTGGAACCGGTACCGGTGGTGCTCCGGTTGTTGCCAAAGCATGCCGCGACCTTGATATCCTGACTGTAGGTATTGTATCTACTCCGTTTTCTTACGAAGGACGCAAACGTATGGCACAGGCTCAGGAGGGAATTGCACGTCTGCGTGACCATGTAGACACAATCCTTGTGATCTCCAATGACAAACTGCGTCAGCAGTGCGGCAATATGCCTTTCCGCCAGGCTTTCGCCAAAGCCGATGATATTCTGGCTACAGCTGCCAAATGTA
This sequence comes from Rurimicrobium arvi, assembly GCF_039540495.1. NCBI lineage: Bacteria > Pseudomonadati > Bacteroidota > Chitinophagia > Chitinophagales > Chitinophagaceae > Rurimicrobium > Rurimicrobium arvi. Next base: position 161,534 of record NZ_BAABEZ010000002.1, read on the forward strand.
TCACCGATGTGATCACCAGCACCGGGCAGATCAACGTAGACTTCGCGGACGTATGCACCGTTATGAAAAATGGTGGTGTGGCTATTCTCGGAAGTGCTGTTGCAAGTGGAGAAAACCGTGCACATATAGCGGTGGAAGAAGCGTTGAACTCTCCGTTGCTGAATGATAACGACATCAGGGGTGCTAAATGGATCCTGCTGAACATTAACTCGGCTGAAGGAGAATTTGAGCATACAATGGATGAAGCGGAAACAATCCAGGCTTTCGTACAGCAACAGGCCGGAGATAACTGTGACGTCATTCTCGGTATGGGTAACGACAGCACGCTGGGTGATAAGATTTCCGTAACCGTTATCGCCACAGGATTCCATCACAAAGAGATCACTGCACAGATGCAGGAAAGTAAAGCGGCAGAGGTAAAGACAGTCGTATCACTCGGCGCAGTTGAGGCACCCGCACCTGCGATGCCTGTTGCAGAAGAAACTCCTGTTGCGGATCCGCTTGCTCCACGTCTGAAAGACGAACAGACTCCGGAAGCGAAAGCCGAAGCGCCGGTTTCTATGTGGGAAAGAAATCTCGACGCTTTGCAATCAGCTAAGTCTGCCGAACCGGCAGAGCCGCAATCCGCCGAAACAAACTTTATGGGCATGACACTGCATGTGCGTACCGAGCCTGTATCCAATACAACCGGTTCGGAAATGCCTGTATTCGAAAGAAACATGAGCGCACAGGAAGTGGAGGACAAACGCCGTTTTGAAGAGCAGAAGCGTCAGCTTGAAGAACGTGCAGAGCGTCTGCGCAATCTCAGCTTCAATGTACGTCCTTCCGATACCGCAAGCCAGTCCTCCGATGACATCGAGAACGTGCCTGCCTATCTGCGCAAAGAAACCAATATTGACAACAGTGTTAAGTCCAACGACCGTTTTTACAGCGGATATACCGTTGGTGTACAGCAACATTCTGATAAGGCTGAAATTTCGATCAATACGATCAATACTTTCCTGGACGGAAAGAAGCCTGACTGATTTTGTGTTTTCGTTTAAAATGAGAGCGCCGGCGTTTATTGCCGGCGCTTTTTTTATTGATAAAAGCAATAGTGCTATCAGATCAAACCCGCTATAATTGGGGATAGTAAGGCAAAACGCATTATTGATTGCATGTAGGTTTGCAAAAAGAAAATAACAATGCAATCCAATCTTATCGATTTACTGAACTACCGTTATGCAACAAAACGTATGAACGGACAAATAATCCCTGAAGCGAAAGTAAACAATATCCTTCAGGCGATACAACTCGCACCTACCTCTGCAGGCCTGCAGCCGTTCCGGGTGTTTGTGATAAGCGACCGGGAAAAACTGAAAGAGATCAGTGAAAAGGCTTGTCAGCAGCCGCAGATACTGGAGGGTTCCCATTTGCTGGTATTCGCATCATGGAAAGAACTCAATGAGGATGCCGTGAATGAATATATGAATCGCATAGCAGACACGCGTGGTGTACCGGTGGAAAGCCTGGATGGTTTTAAAGGAAACCTGATGGGACTTACACGCCGCGACCAGAAGGAGAATCAGCAATGGGCTGCTCGCCAGGCGTACATCGCACTCGGTATCGCAACCGTTGCCGCTGCAGAGCAGGGCGTGGATGCCACACCTATGGAGGGTTTTAATCCGGACGCTATGGATGCTGTGCTCGGTCTGGAGGAAATGGGTCTGCGCAGCAATGTGCTGCTTGCTCTCGGTTACCGCGATGAACAAAATGACTATTTGCTGGGTGCCAAAAAAGTGCGCAGGTCACACGATCAGCTGTTTACCGAAATATAAAATGTTGCCGATCCGGACTTTTTTCTGAACGGTGCTCCTCGGGGCACCGTTTGTTTTTAGCGGAATCGCTTACTCTTTATGGTTTGGAGCGTATTTTTACAGAGTATGAACAAAAAGAAAGTTGTTTTCCTGGGTTCGAAGCCGGTGGGATATTCCTGCTTCGAATACCTGTTACAGCAAAAAGATGCGTTGCAGATAGAAGTGACAGGACTGCTCACGCAGGAAAGAAAGGAATTTCGCGGACCGGCAGATCTTACTGTTCTGGCGGAACAATACGGAGTGCCCGTTATTGCCGATCTGAATGCGCTTCCCGAATGCGACCTGCTGTATTCGGTACAATACCACCGGATATTACATGCAGAACATATCGGCAGAGCCAGGCAGGCAGCGGTGAACCTGCACATGGCTCCGCTCCCCGAATATCGCGGTAGCAACCAGTTCGCTTTTGCGATCATCGATGGGAAAAAGGAATTCGGTACGACCATCCACCTGATGGATACGCGTATCGATCATGGCGACATACTGTTTCAGAGGAGATTCGAGATCCCGAAGCATTGTTGGGTAAATCATTTGTATGAGCTTACGGTGGCGGCATCGGTGAAATTGTTCCGGTATACACTGAAGCACCTGATCGACGGGAATTATACGCCCGTGTCTCAGGCATCGCTGGTGGCTGCTAAAGGGACTTCTCTTCATTACCGTCATGAGATTGCCGACCTCAAGCGCATTGACCTGAACTGGGATGCGGAGAAGATCAACCGGCATGTGCGTGCAACTATGATGCCCGGTTTTGAACCGCCCTATTGCGAGGTGGATAAGCAAAAAGTATATTTCACAAAGGCTGTATTGAATGGGTAAGCGCCTTGTATTTACCGTTACCAATGATCTGAATTACGATCAGCGGATGATCAGGATCTGCACTGCACTGACAGATCAGGGTTACGATGTCACGCTGATCGGTTTCCGCCGGAAGACCAGTAAGCCGCTTGTAAACCGCAGCTTCCGTCAGTTGCGTATTCCCATTATTGCAGAGCAGGGCAAATTGTTATACATCGATTACTGGATCAAATTGTTTTTCGTATTGCTGTTCCGCCGTGCTGATGCATTCTGCGCAATCGACCTCGATACGATCATGCCTGTATATTACGCATCGCGCATACGCGGCGTAAAGCGTGTATATGATGCGCATGAATTATTCACCGAATTGAAAGAAGTGATCAGCCGCCCTGCCGTACACAACATGTGGTTATGGATCGAGCGACATACGGTTCCGCATTTCCCGGTGGGTTATACCATCGGCGAATGTTATGCTGCAGAATTTGAACGGCGTTATGGCGTACAGTATAAAGTGGTTCGCAATGCTACCGTGTTAAGACCGCTGGAGATCCCGGCCAAACCCGAACGATGGATTCTGTACCAGGGATGGGTGAATGTAGGCCGCCGTTTCGAGCAGCTTATACCGGCGATGCAGTGGGTGGACGCAAAATTGATTGTGTGCGGTGAAGGCAATTTCTTCGCTGCTGCAAAAGCACTCGCTATTCAATACGGTGTATCGGATAAAATAGTATTCAAAGGTTATGTACCGCCGGAAGAACTGCGAAATTACACACTGGGCGCCTGGGCGGGGATCACACTTTTTGAAGAGACCAGTCTGAGCAACCGTCTCAGCATGGCTAACCGGTTCTTCGATTATATGCACGCAGGAGTGCCGCAGATCTGCAATAAATATCCGGAATATGAACGCGTTAATGAACGTTTTGAGGTGGCAGCTTTACTGGATGACCCTTCACCCGAAAATATAGCCGCTGCATTGAACAAAATGCTTCAGGATACCCCATACCACGATCATCTCGTACAGCAATGCCTGAAAGCCCGTGAAATATATTGCTGGCAGAAGGAAGCGGAAACATTGACGTCTGTTTACAAGGAATTATTTGCCCATGGTTAAGATCAGTGTCGTTATTCCTGCTTTCAACGCAAATGCCACGATTGCCAATGCGGTATTGTCTGTATACAACCAGTCTTACCCTGCATGGGAACTGATCGTTGTAGACGATGGCGGTAATGAGGACATACTGTTGCCGGATCATACAGGGCAACTGCACGCGCACATTATCCGGCATGAGCGGAACAAAGGCGTGAGCGCCGCACGCAATACGGGCTGGGAGCATGCATCAGGGTCATTTGTCGCCTTTCTGGATAGCGACGACTGCTGGCATCCGCGTAAGCTGGAATACCTCGCACAATGGATACAAGGCAATCCAGATGCTGTACTGATAGGACACGCCTTCGATACCAATAAGGCGACGTTGCTGCAACAGGATGTGAAGCCGCTTCCGTTAGTGCGCTCAGGAATATTCAGATTCTTATGGCGGAACCGTTTCCAGGGCTCATCCATCACCGTAAGGAAAGACGCGCCGCTTCGTTTTGATGAAAGCATGCGTTTCAGCGAAGACTTCGATCTGGCCCTGCAGGTAGCAATACATAAGTACCCTGTATACTATAGTGCTTCACAGCTTACGGTGCTCGGACGTCCCCAACTGAGTAAAGGCGGGTTGTCCGGCAACCGGATGAGCATGCGTATGGGTGAATTAAAGGCATACCGTAAACTTGCAAAGTTTGGATGGTTCTGGGCATTCTTCACGCCCTTTCTGTTGTTGTTCAGTTTGTTGAAACATCTCTTGCGTTAATCCCATTCCTTTTTTTCGTTTCACCGTTTTGTGTTGGCAATAAAAGCGGCCGCATTACGTTTTCAGGTAAAATCCTGCGTTATGAACCGGCTCCGTTTTTTGCTTCCCGGCGTTATTTTGTTTGTAGTCGTATTGACTTCCTGCCAGCGGAGATCCTGTCCGCTCACGAATACCGGAGACAATACGGAGACGGCCACCAATGAGCAGTTGGGTGAGCTATGGAAGGCAATGCAGCAGGAAGGGTTGCAACGCCTGCATTACGAAGTTGCAGCGTATCAGGAAGAGGGCGGAACTCCGGGAATGAAGGTATTGGTTTCCGGCAGCGGTGTCTGCAACTATCTGGATCTGGACCTGAGTTCGTCTGATCTGTCGCTCAAGGACATACGGAATGCCCAGGGTAAGGGCTACCATGGTGCCGAACTCAGGCATCCGGTGATTGTTGCGGACTCCTCATCCGGGCAATGGCGCTTCCGTTTGCTGAGCGTGGTTGCTGTAGCTGACTAAAAACACGATAAAAATCACATTTCCATAAAGGTTTTATCAGCTATCAAGCGGTGCTTTTAACCGAAATTTGGTGAAGCATTATGACACTGTATACTCCCTACGTTTCCGCTGAGTCTGCTGTTCGCCTTGTAAACAGCGGCGATCGCGTATTTATTCATGGAAGTGCGGCCACACCCGTGGTACTCGTGAATGCATTGCTGCATCGGGCTGCCGAATTGCGGAACGTGGAGCTTGTTTCTATCAGTACGTACGGTCATATCGACTGGAACCACCCCGAGGTGCAGCAGAGTTTTTACATGAATTCCCTGTTTGTATCGGCAAATGTGCGTGAGTGGGTAAATTCAGGTAACGGCGATTATGTACCTATATTCCTGAGCGAAATTCCGGGCTTGTTCGAAAAAGGAATATTGCCCCTGGATGTAGCCTTGGTTCAGGTGTCACCCCCCGACGAACATGGTTACTGTACTTTGGGAACCTCCGTGGATGCCGCCCTGAGCGCCGTTCAGCATGCGCGTATTGTTATTGCACAGGTAAATCCCCGTATGCCGCGTGTATTGGGTGACGGCATTATTCCCGTTTCAAGATTTTCGGCAATGGTATGGCAGGAAAGTGAATTGCCGGAAGTGCATTATGCCACAAAAGCAGATGGCATTGTGCAACAGATCGGCCGTAATGTGGCCGCCCTTATTGAAGACGGAGCGACCCTGCAAATGGGCATCGGTGCTATTCCCGATGTGATTCTGCAGCAATTGGAAGGACATCGCGGTCTGGGCGTGCATACAGAAATGTTCTCCGACGGCGTGATACCGCTGGTGGAAAAAGGAGTGATCACCAACGAACATAAGCTGGTCGAACCCGGCAAAATGGTCAGCACATTTGTACTCGGCAGCCGCCGGTTGTACGATTTCGTAGACAATAATCCCTTCGTGGTCTGTAAAGATGTATCCTTTGTAAACGATACGGATATCATCCGGCGCAACCCGAAGGTGGTTTCTATCAACAGCGCACTTGAGGTGGATCTCACAGGACAGGTTTGCGCTGATTCCATAGGAGTGTATCAGTATTCCGGTATCGGCGGGCAAATGGATTTTATGCGGGGAGCTGCGTTGTCCGAAGGGGGTAAACCGATTATTGCATTACCCTCGGCAACCAGGGAAGGTACCTCACGCATTGTTCCTTTCCTCCGCCAGGGTGCCGGTGTGGTCACTACCCGGGGGCATGTGCATTATGTGGCCACGGAATACGGAGTGGTGAATTTATATGGCAGGAATATGGAACAGCGGGCACGCCTGCTGATCAACATAGCGCATCCGGATCACCGGGAAGCTTTGGAAAGAGCTTATTTCGAACGATTCGGATCCATACCTAAAGCGTAATTTTTTAAACCAAAAATGATACATATGGAACAATTACTGAAAGACAAAGTAGCCATCGTTACCGGAGCAGGATCGGGTATCGGCGCAGCCACAGCAATGGCTTATGCACGTGAAGGTGCGAAAGTGATCGTGTCAGACATCAATGAACAAGGAGCAGAGAAGGTGATCGCCGATATCAGGGCGGCGGGCGGCGAAGCTTCATTTGTAAAAGCCGATGTTTCCAAACCGGAGGATTGCGAACACCTGGTTGCCGAAACAGTAAAACAATACGGTAAGCTCGATATCGCCTGCAACAATGCAGGAATAGGAGGAGAAGCTAACCTCGTGGTGGATATGAGTGTGGACGGATGGCATAAGATCATTTCGGTCAATCTCAACAGCGTGTTTTATTGTATGAAATACCAGATCGCCGCTATGCTCAAAAACGGTTCCGGCAGTATCGTAAATATGTCTTCCATACTCGGGCAGGTTGCTTTCCCTCAGTCTGCCGGATATGTGGCCGCAAAGCATGGGGTGGTCGGACTTACCCAGAATGCAGCTGTGGAATACGCTACAAAGCAGATCCGGGTGAATGCAGTGGGGCCTGCATTTATTGATACCCCTCTGCTGAACAATATGGACCAATCGGTGAAACAGCAATTGATCGCCAGACATCCGATCGGGCGGCTTGGTAAAGCCGGTGAAGTGGCAGAGCTTGTTTTATGGCTGAGTTCCGGAAAAGCTTCTTTCGTTACGGGTTCCTATTACCCGATCGATGGCGGCTACCTTTCTGTGTAGACGCTTCTCTACAGAATTATGTCCGACCGCTTTGTTGTTGCAAAGCGGTCGTTCTTGTTTAAGAAAGCAGCAGCGCTTTGTGGCGCATGGTTTCCTCATAGCCTGCTTCAAATGCGCGGTCGATCTTTTTCCAGTCGAACATGCCGATGCCGGTCAGAGCCGGCTCTATAAATACGGTGCATGATTGCGCTTCCCGGTATACGGTATCTGCAACCGCAAGGTGGAAGCATTGCTCTATCACCTTCATGCGGCTCCATTTCAGCGGCTCGGAATGGTCTGCTTTATTCACATGTACACCGATGATCCTGTCGCAGTTGCCGGGGAGCATGCTTGCAGGCAGGTTGTTCAGTACACCGCCGTCTACCAGCAAATGGCTGCCTACAGATACAGGTTCAAAAATTCCGGGTACCGAAGCTGCGCCGATCAGGCAGGCCCAGAGTGCACCGGAGCTGAACGTGACGGATTTACTTGTGCGGATATCTGTTGCCACCACGATGAGCGGTATGTGCAGTTTGGAGAAATTGTCTTCCGGTACCAGCACCTGTAACAAACGCAGCAATAATTTGCCCGGATAAAAACTGTGACGCATGCGCAGCAGATCACCTAAACCAAAGCGGAAAAATTCTTTTGCCTGCGCACATATCGCCTCAGGCTTGTTCCCTGCCGCATAGGCCGCTGCCATAAGCGCTCCGGCGCTGGTTCCGGCAATGATATGTACCGGCACCTGTAATTCATCCAATGCCTTCAGGACACCCAGATGTGCAAAGCCACGGAAGCCACCGCCTGATAAAACCAATCCTGTTTTCTGATATACCTGCATGATATGAATATCGTCTCCTCTAAAAGTAAGATCCTTTTCTTTCATGTACCGCCGGATTCCATTAAGCTTCTGTTAGCGGAAATTCCGCCCGTCCGGGAATATTTCCATCTGTATCGGGCGCGGCAGTGCTGCCGTGTTTTTCCCGGAATCATCTGTTTTCGGATTTACGAGCGCCTGCAGATGCCCGGAATAATTGTGACATCGCCCGGCAATAATGTGGATCACTGCTCCTTCTTTCTGTAACGTACCTTCTACCATGAGCAACCTTGAGCGTACCACTTCTTTGCGGTATCGCTCAAACAGCTGGCGGAACACCACGATATTGCAGGTTCCTGTTTCGTCTTCCAGCGTTACAAAGCAAATGCCTGTAGCCGTACCGGGACGTTGCCGCACCAGCACCAGTCCGCACACCTTCACATACGCACCTGCCTGTACGAGCGGCAATCGATTGGCGGGTGTAATGCCCAGCTGGTCAAAAGCAGGACGCAGGAAAGATAACGGATGGTCTTTCAGCGACAGGGAAATGCTCTTGTAATCCTGCACCACGTGTTCAGACAGGCTCATCTGCGGCAACTGTATCTGCCGCTCCTGTTGAGCCTCCGGATCCTGCCCGCTGAACATGCCTTCCGGGTGATCCCTGAACGCTGCAATCTCCCAAAGCGCCTGTCTCCTGTCCAGTCCTATGGAGCGGAACGCGTCTGCATCTGCCAGTTGCTCAAGGGCCGGTAAGCTTACTCCTGTGGCGCGGAGCTCGGTAATATTTTTAAACGGCCTGCAGGTAATAAGACGATCTGCATCGGCTTCGGAAAGTCCGTCGATCTGCCGGAAGCCCATGCGGACATTAAAATATTTTCCGTTGTGCCTCTGAAGCTTATAATCCCACTGCGAATAATTGATGTCGGCAGGAAGTACCGTCACACCATGGTTGCGGGCATCTGATATTATCTGCGCAGGTTTGTAAAATCCCATAGGCAGACTATTCAGCAAAGCGGTTGCAAATACATCCGGGTACCTGCATTTGATCCAGGCTGATACATACACCAGCAAGGCAAAGCTTACGGCATGACTCTCCGGGAATCCATAGCTGCCAAATCCTTCCAGCTGGCGGAACACACGTTTGGCAAAAGATTCCTCATAACCGTTTGCGATCATACCGGATACCAGTTTTTGTTCGTACTGATTTACGAGACCTTTCGCTTTGAAAGTAGCCATGCTTCTGCGCAGCCCGTCTGCATCGGCAGCAGAGAATCCTCCCGCAACGATCGCAATCTCCATTGCCTGTTCCTGGAAGAGCGGTACGCCCAGGGTTCTGCTCAGTATTCTCTCAAAGGCTTTTGACGGGTATTCTGCGACTTCTTTTTTATCCCTGCGCCGCAGGTAAGGGTGCACCATATCGCCCTGTATAGGGCCTGGCCGCACGATCGCCACTTCAATCACGAGGTCGTAGAATTCGCGTGGTTTCAGGCGTGGCAGCATCGACATCTGTGCGCGGCTTTCTATCTGGAATACCCCGATCGTATCCGCAGCACAGATCATATCATACACGTCAGTCTGGTCCTGTGGAATGCCGGCCAGTGTACAGTCTTTCCGGTAATGTTGCTGCAGCAGGTCAAATCCCTTACGGATGCAGGTGAGCATGCCAAGTGCCAGTACATCCACTTTCATAAATCCGAGCGCTTCAATATCATCCTTATTCCATTCGATACAGGTTCGTCCTTCCATACGTGCATTCAGTATGGGGCAGAGTGCAGATAGTTTGTTCTGCGTAATTACAAAACCGCCTGTATGCTGACCGAGCTGCCGCGGGAATCCTACATATTCATATGTGAGCGCTAATATTTTTCTCAGATGCGGATCGCGTGGATCAAAGCCAAGATCACTGATCCTTTCTCCCGAAAACCATTCTTCTGTAAACTCCCACAAAGAGCCGGACAGCTTGGTGATCGCATCTGCGGATAGTCCCATGGCTTTGCCCACATCGCGGATAGCTCCTTTCTGATGTACCTGTGTAACGGTGGCCACCACACCTGCGCGATCCCTGCCATATTTTTTATAGATATACTGTATCACTTCTTCCCGGCGTTCATGCTCAAAGTCCACATCAATATCCGGCGGCTCATCTCTTGCGTCCGACATGAAGCGGGCAAACAACAGGTCAAATTTTTCCGGGTTCACCGATGTTATTCCAAGACAATAACACACTACCGAGTTCGCCGCAGAGCCTCTTCCCTGGCAGAGTATCTTTCTGCTTCTGGCAAATTGCACCAGGTCGAATACGGTCAGGAAGTAAGAAGCATAATTACGCCGTTCGATAAAATCAAGTTCCATTGATATGGATGTGGCTATAGATTCCGGGATGTCTTCGCCGAATCTTCTGCGTGCGCCTTCGCGGGTCTGATAGACCAGTTCCTGTTGTGGTGTGCGACCTTCTGTGGTCAGCTCTTCGGGATACAGATACTGCAGGCTGTCCAGGGAAAAAGTGCACTGCGCTTCTATGATGCGGGTGCATTCGATCGCCTCTGGGTAGTGCCGGAACAGACGGTGCATTTCCTTTACCGGTTTCAGATACCGCTCTGCATTCTGGTACAGTGCAAATCCGGCATTATAGATCGTGCATTTCAGGCGCACACAGGTGAGCACATCCTGCAATGCCCTGCGCTCCCTGTTGTGGTAATGCACATCATTCAGCGCAGTGAGCGGTATGGACAGTTGTGCCCCCAGCTGTGCAATGCGGAACAGCAGTTTCCCGTCGTTGGCCTGGTACGATCGGCGCATACCGAGGTACAGACTGCCGCCCAGCTTTGCACAGTACTGCTCCGCTGCCGCGGTAAATGTCTGTTCCAGCTCCATATGCCTGTTCAGCTGGTCGGGAGGCACCATAATGAAGAGCATACCTGCTGCATAGCGGAATACATCCTCACGGTATAAGAGGCATTTCCCTTTTTCGGTGCGCAGATTACCTGTGGTAAGCAGTGTGGAAAGGTTCTGATACCCCTGCAGGTTTTTAGGATAGGCCAGCAGGGAAGGACCATCTTCGAGGTCCAGCCGGCACCCGGTGATCATGCGGATTCCCAGCTTTTTTGCAGCAGTATGGGCGCGTACCACCCCGGCCAGAGTGTTACGGTCGGTAATGGCAATGGCGGAATAACCGAGTTGTGCAGCTTCGGTCACCAGTTCCTCAGGATGAGAACCTCCCCGCAGAAAACTGAAATTAGTGGTTACCTGTAGTTCTGTATAATGCATATGCTTTTCGTTTAGGCAAACAGTCCGTGCAGGAACCATTTAGTATGCTCGTCGTTATAATGTCCCTCCCGGTAGAGCCAGTAACGTTGTCCCTGCTCATCTTCCACACAGTAGTAATCCCTGTGCGGTATAATGCCGGTCCACCATTCTGCTTCTATGCGCTCCGGACCATCAGCTTTTATAATGCGGTGTATGCGCGATTCATAATTGAATTGTACCGGCGGATAATCCGGTATGGGAACCATCACCGATATTTCCCTCGCAGGATTGAATATATGCACCGGCCTGGGCAGATCTTCCCGCCATTGTGTTGACGGCTGCTGCATCACATCGGGAACGTTTTCCACACTGCGATCGGGCCAATGATGTTCTTTCGGCAGCTGACGGTATACAGAAGCCTGCGGCAGGTAGGCCCTTATTTTGTCCAGCAGCAAAGCAGTCTGCCTCGTGTGCTGCTGTTCCTGCTGCGCCCAGAGTATTTCCTGCTCCGGCAGCAAGGGTTCGGTAAGCGCGGCTTCCAGTGTAAACAGTTCAATGCCCAGTCCGGGGTCTATCTGGTCTATGCGCAGGGAAAACAGGTGGAGCAGATGCTGTACCTGCCTTGTGGCTCTCGCGGTGCGTAGTTCCAGTTTTCTGGTTTCACTGTCTGTACGGTGCACCTGCAGGATGCAATGTCTTAATCCCTTCCCTGCGCGTGAAAGATGGTTGCATAGTTGGGTGAGCAGTGTTTCCAGTGCTGCGGTTACCGCAACAGCCGTGCGCACGGGTTCGGGACAGGGCAGGCGTTCGGTATATTCGGGCGGAGACACTGCGGGGGTAATCTGCTCTGCCTGTATACCGAATACCCGGTCCAGCCTGTCTCCCGGTACAGATCCGAAGCGACGGCGTAAAGACTGCCGTGGGAGGTGCAGGATATCCTGTATGCGGTACATTCCCAGTTTGCTGAAACGCTCGGCCAACTGATTGTCCAGCCGCAGCGCCGCCACCGGCAGCGAAGGAAGGATGTGATGATGCATGCCAGGCTCCAGTATATCGCACTGAGGCAGAAAGCGCACTACAGCCCATGCGGCACCCGGAGTATCGCCGATACCGGTGCAGGTGGTAAACCCGGCCTGGTTCAGCCGTTGCTTTATACAATCCGCATAGGGGCGCTCTCCCTGCCACAAGTGTGTACAGCCGCTGATATCCAGTATGAGTCCATCGGGTGCATCTGCAGCAGCCACAGGTGTAAAACGTAAGGCCCATATGGCCAGTTGCTGCAGGCTTTGTACAATATCGGGGACATCGTCTGTGAATACCTGTAATGCCGGTATAAGGGTACGCGCGTCTGCCACCACCATGCCCGGCCGTATACCTTCTTTCTGTGCTCCGGGGCTTACGGAGCAGATGCGCATACGGTTCTGATCCGGTACGGCAAGCGCAAATAAGGTGCCGCGTAATTGCGGATGCCTGCGGCTGTAGATGTCTGCCTGCAGGTGCGGGAATAATACAGACATGAATCGCTTACCCATATTACCCGGTTTGTTGCTTGCGCCAGTGAACAGATGGTTGAGCCGCAGGTACGCTGCCTGACCTGAATCCTCCGGGTGTCCATTCCAGGTCCCAATGACAGGGTTTGCCGTTGCGGGCTTTCAGAAGCTGCGCATTCCATCGCGGGAAACCGAGTCCGGGAAATCCTTTTTCGGTAAAGGAGGGAAGCGGTGTGATCTGCCACCGGGATACCGATGCGGTTACATTAGTGGTACGCGGGCAATGGCGATGTACAAAACCTGTCACTCCTGCTTTTTCTGCGGCCAGTTGCAGCCGTCGCGATTCGGTAAATCCCAGTTCGCGTACTTCACCGATTACGGCTGTAAGACTGGCGCATTTTAATCCCTCCTCCATCACCCAGAGCGCTTCGCGGTCATTGCGTACGGTCACAAATATGAGCTTGTCCGGCTGAATGCCGAATTGCGTAAACGCAGGCGTGAACACCAGGTTGCGCTGCTGTACCCACAGGTAAAAATTTCCGGGAGGAAGAAATGTATGCAGCAATCCACCGATAAATGCATCTGTGGCTGCTGCTGAGCCTGCTGCGGGACTGATGAACTCATGCATGCAGGACGTGGGAAAACGATTGCCCGGAAATGCGCGCGCAATCATATTGCCGGTACTGCCTGCAACAGTTGCCGGTTCGCGCAATGTGCTGTGCGACTGCAGTAATAATACCGCTTCCTGCAGTTCACGCACTTTATCCATATCACCTCCCGAGTACATTTTGGTACTATTATAATCATCAGTATGATTTCAATGATACCAATTATATGGAAAGGCAACAAATTTTCCGGCCGTATTAACAGAGTGAGATAATGAGGAATATAATTGGAAGCAGTACAATAAATTGTCTAAATTTACAGTATTGTAAAAATAGACAATTTCAAAAGTGCCTATTTGTTGTATATTTGTTTTAATAAGCCTTTTTATGAACAATTACAATCTTATTCCGACAGAAAAAATAATGGAGCGTCTGCGCTATGAAAATTCCTGGTGGATATCTAAGAAAATCCCCGAGACATATAGTGTCATGAGTCGGCGACTGTATTTTGATTTATTTTATCCTTTTGTAAAAGAAAAAGGCGTTCGCAGGGCTTTGGTGCTGATGGGGCCCAGACGCGTAGGAAAAACCGTGATGCTGTTTCACAGTATTGCTCAACTGATATCGGAAAATGTAAATCCGCAGCGAATTTTTTTCATTGGTATCGATAATCCTATTTATGTTCATTTAGGATTAGAGGATATTCTGAGTTTGTGCAAAGACGCATTGAGTCTGCATCACCTTAATGATTGTTATATTTTCTTCGACGAAATACAATATCTGAAAGATTGGGAGCGGCATCTGAAAGTGTTGGTAGATACCTATCCCGATACCAAATTTATAGTTTCCGGATCGGCTGCCGCAGCCTTGAAATGGCATAGTACCGAAAGTGGTGCAGGGCGTTTTACAGATTTTATGTTGCCGCCGCTCACCTTCCAGGAATATATCCATCTAAAGAAAATGGACCACCTCATCTTCGATGGCTTCATTGATTATGGAGGGAAGCAGGTACCCTATTGCCTAACCAGTGATGTAAAAGCATTGAATAAAGAGTTTATTCGTTACCTTAATTTTGGCGGTTATCCGGAAGTGGTGCTTTCTGAAAAAATTCAGGGTGATATGGGCAGATACGTAAAAAGTGACATCGTCGACAAAGTCCTTTTAAGAGATCTCCCTAGTCTGTATGGTATAAAAGATGTGCAGGAGCTGAATCGTTTCTTTACTTACATAGCCTATAATACAGGTAACGAATTTTCTTATGAAAGAATGTCTAAGGAAAGTGGCATACAAAAGGAAACACTCAAAAAATACCTGGAATATCTTGAAGCAGCTTTCCTGATCAAAGTGCTGAATAAGATAGATATGAATGCCATGCGCCTGAAAAGAGTTACCAGTTTTAAGGTATATCTGACTAATCCATCCTTGCGCACAGCATTGTTTTCACCTATCGCAGAAGCGGATAGTGAAATGGGCAATATGGTGGAAACTGCCGTATTATCTCAATGGATGCACCGCGAAAAATTAGATCTTACTTATGCCCGGTGGCGGGAAGGACGCCATGAGGGAGAAGTAGATCTTGTTCTTGTAGACGATAAGAAGTATAAACCTGTGTGGGGTGTAGAAATAAAATGGAGTAACCGGTATTTTGAAAAACCTAAGGAGCTGAAAAGTCTGATTCAATTCTGCAAAGCAAATGGCTTTGAAAATGCTGTAGCCACATCTATTGACAGAATGGGTATGGTCGAAATAGATAACCTGCAATTGACATTTTTACCATCAGCAGTATATACCTACAACATCGGAGACATCACTTTAAAAATGAAGGCTAATCTGTAGTCTTATCAGCCTTACCTGCAAATCCTGCAATTTTAAGTCGGGTTTTTTATAAACGGGTACCTGTTTTGCTCCGGTAATTTTGTGCATACAAAAACCGTAAAGCAATGAAAGGGTACCACGTATATAAAGCCTGTATTGAAGCTTGTCTTCAGTGTGCAGCGATCTGTAATCATTGTGCAAGCTCCTGCACGCAGGAAGACGACGTAAATATGATGGCCGAATGTATCCGCATGGATATGGAATGCGCCGCATTATGCTATGCTGCAGCGCAGGTAATGAGCCTGGGCGGTGCATCTGCCAGAGAATTGTGTGCATTATGCGCAACTGCCTGTGAAAAATGTGCTGCAATCTGTGCACAACATCAGAATGAACATTGCCAGGAATGTGCCAGACAATGCGAAGCCTGTGCAAAAGCGTGCCGGGAAATGAGTGCAGCCTGATAACTCCGCGCTCACAGCTCATTAAAATTTCTGATCAGGTACAATGTCTCAAGCGGATATTGTGCGGCATTGCTCCCGGCAATCAGGAACGCATTTACCTGTGCGGAGTGTAAATAGCCGAAATCCATGATGTCGGAAATAGAAGGCTTGCCACTGTTCTTCAGTTCACCGAACAGGCCCGTAGCAACGATCAGTTGTTTATTGAGTGCTTTGCTGCGCTCAATCACCAGTTGCTGAAATATAAAGATATCCGCCATCCGGCTCGCTGCGCTGAGATCCCCCCTTCCCAGCATGATCCCGTCTGAAGCGCTGATCACTTCATCCAGTCGATCTGCGGTGATCACATTTTCTACTTTTGCCAGCACCGGAAATCCGGGACAGTTTGCCCTCGCACGTTGAAGCGGAGCCGCTTCGGTTACAAAAGAAACCAATAGTTTAATGCTACTCTGCTCCGGCAGATGCTGCATCTCCTGCAGCAATAACAGGTCTTGCCGGGAAAGTGGCTGTGCCGGCAGTTTATTCCCACGGATATTAAACGATCGGTTCGTTCTGAGAAAAAAGGAATTCAATGCACGACAGCGTACGTGGTCGGTGGATAGTTCTTCAATTATCATTTCCAGCTCACCGTCGGCAACAGATACAATATCCCCGGTTTTAATATTTTCCAGGTCCGGGCGGTTCAGGAAATTGATAGTGGGAATCTCCTGCGGTAACAACTCCTTGCCGTCACTGCATAAAGTATAAACAAGGTTTTGCTGCACCTGCATTCCGCTTCCCAACGATCCGATCATGGGCTTTTCTCCCGGAAGATCAATAAGTATCTCTATATCAATTTGCCTTGAATGACAGTAGTGCTGTATCTCTTTTACACGGCTGATCAATTCCGCAGCGGTTTTGCCTTTATTGATGATGCGTATCCCGCTTAGTCCCTGTGTATACAGTTGCGCCAGATCAGGCATAAAGTCTCCCAGATCCCGGGAGTAGGTCAGGTAGGTGCGGATCATGTAGCGTGAACAATTGTTTCCGAAAATACCCAAAGACAGTGAGATAATGATAAACAAAAGCGGATCGATGAAAATACCCGCATGTTAATTGCACCGAACTTTAGGAAGGATCCGATTTACGCCAACGGCATTTTTTCTTAACCTCAAAAATCAAAGCGATGAATACACAATTACGATTCAAACCTGTTGTTACAGCCGTAACACTCTTCAGGGTCATAACAACTTTAGCGTTCGCTTTCGGGGGGACAAATGTATATGCGCAGTCTGCAACGCTCACATCTGTTCGTGATATAGGTATGCATACAGTGCCTGTGGATATTCCGGCAAAGTTTACCGGCAAGTTCCCGACGGGCAAAACAGTAAGCGTACAGTCCGACTACACTGTCTCTGTATTCTATGCCGGTGGCTTGGGCAAGCCTCGGTTCATGGCCTTCAGTCCGTCGGGGGTGCTGCATGTATCTGATATGACAAACGGAAAAATACTCGCATTGCCCGACGCAGATAACGACGGTGTTGCGGATACGGTGATCGAAGCAGCTACCGGATTTTCCGGCAACCATGATGTAAAGTTTTACAAGGGAGCGATGTATGTGACGGAAACGACCCGGATCTGGAAGTGCACCGACACAGACGGGGATGGTATCTATGAGACCAAAACAATTTTTATAGACGGACTTGGAGCAGGGTCTACAGGCGGGCATGTTACGCGCACACTTTTATTCGATCCCGCTAATGAAAAAGCATACGTATCTATCGGCTCGTCGTGTAATGTTTGCCGTGAGGAGAACAGGGCTATCATCGAACAATATAACGATGATGGAACAGGCCGCAGGGTGTTTGCAACCGGTACACGCAATGCGGTGGGAATGGCGCTGCAGCCGGCAACCGGTAAGCTATGGGCGAATAATAACGGCAGCGACCAGCAGGGAAATGAAACGCCTCCCGAATGGATAGACATTGTACGGGATGCCGGATTTTACGGACATCCGCTTGCGTATGGCAGCGGCGTCTGGTTTGATTTTACAGCGCATGCTGATTATACCGCACTGCTTCCGATTACGGCAACAGACTCTGCTAAAGTGGCTTCCATGGTAGCACCCGCTGCGCTTATCCGTGCACATTCCGCGCCGATGGCGTTACAGTTCCTGGATGCGACTTTCAGCCCTGCTATGCGCTACGGATTCCTTACCGCGCTGCGTGGTTCCTGGAATACAACTGCACCAAATAATTTTCGCGGATTCAAAGTGATCTATGGCCATCTTGCTGATGCAACAGATACCACAGTGGATTATGTAGCTGATTTCTGTACAGGTTTCCTGACAGATACTGTAGCGCGTACTTACTGGGGCAGACCGGTAGGTCTGGCAACGGATGCCAATGGAAAAGTGTATATCAGTTCAGATGAGGGCAATAAGTTTATCCTGGTACTTACACCACGTGCCGGTACGGGTATCAGCACTCCGAAACCGGTTCAGTTGGAACTGGGCGCTGTCTATCCTAATCCGTTCAGAACGAGTTTCACATTCTCATTTACACTCGCACGCACAAGCAGCGTGCATGTAGTGGTACGCGATATGCATGGTAAAGAAGTGATGCGTGTGCTCGATCAGCAACTCGGAGCAGGAGTATATCAGAAAAATGTGGATGGCGTGATTCTGTCCTCCGGCATTTATTATCTGAGCCTCAGCACCGGCGATGCAGCCGCAACAGAAAAGATCATTATAGAATAAGCAATGATATTATTATACAGCCGGACGCAGTGTTAAGCACGCTTGCGTCTGGCTGTTGCTTTTGCTGCAGGTTTAGCTGCCTTGGCGGATTTTGCGGACTTTTTTACCGGGGATTTATGCGCTTTCTTTTTTGGCTTTGCTTCCTCCGAATTATCATCATCATCTTCTTCTGCCTCGTCGTCTTCATCCAGGCTTTGCCTGAGCGCATCCATCAGGTTTACCACACGTGTGCTGCGTACCGGCTCCTTGCTTTCCAGAGGAAGTTTTTTCAGTTTGCGTTCGATCAGTTCATACAAGGCGGTTTCGTAAGAGTCGTCGAAATCTTCAGGATGGAAGGCAGCAGATTTTTTTTCGATCAGTGATA
This sequence comes from Rurimicrobium arvi, assembly GCF_039540495.1. Lineage (NCBI taxonomy): Bacteria > Pseudomonadati > Bacteroidota > Chitinophagia > Chitinophagales > Chitinophagaceae > Rurimicrobium > Rurimicrobium arvi. The sequence goes on from NZ_BAABEZ010000002.1 coordinate 180,209, forward strand.
TGGCAAGGTCCAGTTGTTCCTTATCTGCTTTGATTGCTTTCAGATCGCTGAAGAAGCTGTCTGCAGAACGGACTTCATCAGCATAGCGCAGTGTCTCCAGCAGCATACCCGATCCGTAAGGTTTAATGGCCACCAGGTGCTCTTTCGCCGATAATACCAGTTCGCCTATAGCCAGTTTACCTGTCTTTTTTAAAGCCTGCTGAAAGATCATATACGCTTCCACCGCGAAGTCACCGTCGGGGACTATATAATATGGTTTATCGTAGTAAATCTCATCAATCTCTGCTGCATCCACGAATTCAGTGATATTGATCTGCTTGTTGGACTCCAGGCGTATCTTATCCAGTTCATCAGGCGTGAGCACTACATGGTTACCTTTTTTGTATTCATATCCTTTCACAATGTCTTTGCGGTCGATGGGGCCGATACCTTCTACCACAGGCTGGTTGTGCACGCGCTTTAGCGTGTCCTTATGCAGTTGGTGCAGCGGAATATTACGTGTGGATTTTGATCCGCTGAACAGCTGGACCGGTATTGTTACGAGGGAGAAGCGCAGATGGCCTGTCCATGAAGGTCTTGTAGTTGCCATAATTATTGTCTTTTACAGTTGTTATCGGGTGCCGAATGTTGTGTCGATCCGGTCGAGCACTTTTTTCATACTGATACCTTTGCCGAGCACCGGCAGGAAAATATCTCCCTGCTGCCGTACGCGCTCCAGTGCATTGTGGATATTGAAATCCGACACTTTCAGTGAAGGTTTTACTTCATCCCAGTGCAACGGCATGGATACCGCAGCGTCAGGGTGTGGTCGCAGCGAGTAAGGAGCTGCAAGCGTGGCCTGCGGACGGTTTTGAAGAAAGTCAAGATACATACGGCCTTTTCGGTCAGCTATACCGCGCTCCAGTGTAGTATAACGTGGTAACCGCTGATGTACCAGGCTCACCACAATGCGCGCAAACTCTTTGGATTGTTCATATGTGTATTTGGCGGCCAGCGGTACATAAATATGCAGGCCGGTTGATCCGCTGGTTTTGCAGTAGCAGGGGCAATCCACGGCGGACAATATTTCATGCGTCACATTTGCCGTCTCGATCACCTGCTTAAAAGGGTTGTCACCAGGATCCAGATCGATGATGCACCAGTCCGGATTGTCCGGATGCTGCACAGTACTGCTCCAGGGATGAAACTCAATGCATCCGAGATTGGCTACGAACAGCATCGTCGCCTCATTGCTGCCCAGTATAAAATGTTTGTCACGCTCTTCATCTGCGCTGTGGTACAGATACAGATCTGCCCAGTCCGGAGCTTTACCTGTCATGTCTTTCTGGTAAAAGTGCTTTCCTTCTGCCCCGTCCGGATACCGGTTCAGCGACAGCGGACGGTTTTGCAGATAAGGAAGGATAAAGGGGGCCACCTGATCGTAGTACCGCAGCATATCGCCTTTGGTTACACCTTTCTTCGGCCAGTAAATCTTACTCATATTGGTGAGCTTCAGTTCGTGACCATCCGCTTCAAACGTGATGTCGTCCTTAGCGGAGAACAAGTCCGGTTGCCCGGAAGAGGTGGTTTTTGAGGCTACAGCCTTTTTTGCAGTCTTCGAAACAGGAACTGCTTTTTCCAGATGTACCTCTTCGGCATCCTTATCGCTGCGCATTCCTTCAAAAGAAGGATGGCGCATTACACCTTCGGAAGTCATCTCGGTAAAATTTACTTCGCAGATCAGTTCAGGTTTCAGCCAGGTAACAGTGGCGCCCGCCGATGCTTTGCGGAACCGGCTGGCCTTATTCCATTCCGGTTCTGTGTCGAAAGGACTCGTCTTGCGTATATATTTTTTAAAACTGCGCAGCATCTCTTCCTGTTTGCGGATAGAGAAGCCCGTACCCACCTTACCGGTATAAATAAATCGGCCCTGCTCAAACACGCCTACCAGCAATGCGCTGAAAGGCTTGCTGCTGCCGCCATTCAATGTGTATCCGCCAATTACTACCTCCTGCCGTTTACCGGTCTTTATCTTCAGCCATTCATCGGAGCGTTCTCCGGTAAGGTAACTGCTGTCTCTGCGTTTAGCCATAATACCTTCCAGCCCCAGCTTTTTCGCTTTTTCCAGGAAGGCCGTTCCGGATGTATCAAAATCTTCGCTGACGCGTATATCCGGAAGCTCCGGGAGTACGGCTGCCAGAATTTTTTTGCGTTCTTGCAGTGGTAATACACTTATGTCGTGGCCATCATACCAGAGCAGATCAAATATGTAATAAACCAGTTTACCGTCTGCCGGACTTCTCCAGTTCTGCAGCGCACCGAAATCAGACTTGCCTTCTTCCGTCTCTACAATAATCTCACCGTCTACAACGAAGTCGGCATCCCAGCCGGCAAGCGATGCCGCAACGGGCGGAAATTTTTCGTTGAATGATTTGCCATTGCGCGAATACAGATCGAGCTTTTTTCCTTTGCGGTTGCAAAGTGCACGGTAGCCGTCCCATTTTACTTCATATACCCAGTCATCACCCGCCGGTACCTCTTCTGAAAGTGTCGCCAGCATGGGTACAAGCATATCCGGGAAACGGTGTTTAGGGGCTGCGTCAATGAGCGTCTTTACGTTTTTTTTTACCGCAACGGTCTTTTTTTTTGCAGGAGCGGAAGCCTTGACTGCTTTCTTTTTCCTTGCAGGTTTTTCGGGTGCCGCAGTATCCATTGCAGCGGCTATTTCATCCAGCGTTTTCCCGGAACGTACAGATGCTTCTTCCGCGGCAATGTCTTCACTGCTTGCATATTCGTCATTATGCTTGATGAGCAGCCAGGCATTCTTGCCCATAGATCCGGTGCGTACCAGCGCAAATTCTCCCTTTAGCTTTTTACCGTTCAGCCGGAACTTCAGATTCCCGGCTTCCAGCTGCTCCAGTAAGATACGCTGCTGCTCCTTCTTTGAAGCGGCCGTATCTTCCAGAGAGGTGTATGTTCCTTCATCCCATACAATTACAGTACCTCCTCCATATTCTCCCTGCGGTATGATACCTTCAAAATCGTGATAATCATAAGGATGGTCTTCGACCATCATTGCCAGTCTTTTTACGGAAGGGTCCATAGATGGGCCTTTCGGAACCGCCCAGCTTTTGAGCACGCCATCCATTTCCAGGCGGAAATCATAATGCAGATGTGATGCGGCGTGTTTCTGAACCACGAACAACAATGTTTTCGTATCCGGCTTTCCACCGAAGGGTTCCGGTGTACGATCCGCCGAACGTTTCTGTTTGTAGCGCACTAGACTCATAAAGTAGGACGTTTTAACTTACTGCAAGTAAAGCAGGCTTATGCTCTGTATTGTTGCAGACTTATGGTGCCCTTGTTACATCCTTTCTATATATCTATGGTTGGTGCAATAACTGGCAGTTGGTGCAGAAGAAGGTGCGGCGGTGCGTTTTACCCATATATTCCTTGTGCGCAGGTAGTTTACAGCGCGGGCATTCCTTACGCGTATGTATCTGCCAGTGGCTTTTAAGCGTGTATTCTTTTTTCCATTTCAGAAAGTCGAATGCATAATCATGCACGGCTTTTACCAGTGACGATAATTGCTTTGGCTTAAGCCAACCGGCTTCATTTGCCGGATGCAAACGCTCACGGAACAGCACCTCATTTTTGATGATATTGCCTGACCCGGAAAAAATTTCCTGGTCCAGCAAAGCGTCACATAAGAGCATCTCTTTATGTTCCCGAAGCTTCTTAACGGCTGCTTTCGGATCCCATTCATCCGACATGATATCTGCTGACCAATCGTAGGTGTCGGACAGGTCGCCTTCTATAATTTTTACGGAACAACTGTACAGGTTCAGCGATCCGTTAGGAAATATCAGGCTTAGTCTTGGTTGAGTATCCTTTTCTTCATTTATACGGTACGATCCGAACATCAGCAGGTGCACACGGAAGGCCCAGCCTTTAAAGCAGATCAGGAAATGCTTCCCCCAACTGCGGAACGCGATCACTTTCTGATCTTTTGCGCGATCGATGTCCAGTTTTGCGTTGCCGCTTACTGCAATTACTTTCTTATTGGCGAACTGTTGTACAAGTTCTTTTAAGATGACGATACTCGGTCCTTCCGGCATAACTCATTTTTTAATGATACTAAATTCCCCGTTGCGTTCGAGGTATATTTTCTCCACATCTTCCAGCGACTCCTTACCAATGGTTTTACGCACACCCTGCATGATGTCCTGCTCCCGCACCAGCGCTTTACGCATATTCCCCGTAAGAAAATTACCATCAGCGTATACACAGATGCGGGTTCCGTTCAGCATTCTGGCCATACGCGGACTGGACAGCATCATCATTGCAAAAAGGCGATGCAATACGGCCAGCAAAATTCCTGAGGCAGCTACCGGTACAAAAGGCGAAGAACCTACAATCGCTCTGCTCATCAACGCCCCAAGAAGAATAGTAACTATACTGTCCAGTGGTGTTTTGAGCCCGAAAGAACGACGCCCTGCAATACGGATGCATATCAGCACCAATATAAATACCGCAACACAACGCAGCAGTACCTGATGCACTTCCAGCTCCTTTCCTGTTCCCCATAATTCCGCTACTGAAATCATAGACTCGGGCATTTGTTGTATGCAAAGTACCTGTTCAGCCTTTGTCTTCCGTTATGCTTAAGCACAGCGGTTTTCCATTATAATCAAGTGTGAATCGTACAACAGATACCGCTTGTGACATAAACAGGCCAAAGCGCGATCCGGTTAATTTAGAAGCATGGAAAAGACCATCAATGTGTGTGTGGAGACACCTGCAGGCAGTTCGGCCAAATACAGTTTTGATACGGCAACCGGGAGCTTCCGGCTGAAGAAAATACTTGCGCCGGGACTTCATTTTCCTTACGATTTTGGGTTTATTCCCGGAACATTAGGTGAAGATGGAGATCCGTTGGACATCATTGTTATTTCGGAAGCTGCGTGCCATCCGGGCTGTGAAATAGAATGCCGCATTATTGGATGCCTGCCGGCAGAACAAAAGGAGGAAGGAAAGGACAAAGTCCGTAACGATCGCTATGTAGGCGTTCCTGTCTGCTCTAAAGTATATGCTGATGTGAGCGAACTGAGCGATCTGCCTCACTACATACCACATCAACTTGATCAGTTCTTTGTAAATTATAATGCTGCGGAAGGACGCGAGTTTCATCCGCATAAGCCCTTGAAGGCTGAAAAGGCGCTGAAACAGATATGCAAAGCACAGGGCAAAATGCAACAACCGCGCTATATGGTCGAGCTGTTCCTTCCCCTGAATGACAACGAAGGCAAACCGTTTCCGGAAGCATGGTTCAAAAAGATCCGTGATACATTGTGCAAAAAGTTCAAAGGAGTTACCATTACACTGAGACAGCCTGCGGAGGGATTCTGGGAAGCTGAAGATGGTGCACAGACGAAAGACAGGATGCTGACTTTTGAACTGATGCTGGACTTGCTTGATGCGGAATACTGGAAGGCGCTCAGGGAAGAACTGGAAGCGCAATTCCGGCAGGAACAAATATTAATCAGAAGTACACCTTCTTATCAACTGTAGTCTATGCCTTCCACAGTAATAGCTTCGTTTGATTATCAGGATGCGCAGCATGTGCTTGATATCCGTTTTCATTCCGGCCGCGTGTATCGCTACGAAAACGTGCCGCTGGCTATAGTTGAGGCACTGAGACGGGCACGCTCCAAGGGAAGCTATTATAACCGGCAGATACGCAACAAATTCCGCTTTATGCGTCTTCAATAAATCAAAGAAAAAGTCCCGGGCAAAAACCTCGGGACTTCATTTTTTAATACATCGTATCCTTTTGGATAACAGGTCTTCCGTGAATATCAAAAGAGTCGCGTCCTGAATATTTCTTATTCAACGGAGCCTGCGGCTTCTGACCTTCCTGGCGGATACGCGCCCGCTCCTGGCTGTCATTCTTCTGTTGCTTTCGTACGTTTTTCTGGTTAGTGGTTTTGGTTGATTGCGTGTTTTGCGCCATTGTGCAGAAGGGCAGCAGGAGCAGCAATGCTGCTGTTCGGATCATTTTCATAATTGTACATTTTATTGGTTATCGAAAAAAGTTATTTCAATTGCTGTTTTTGTAGTTGCTCAGCCATTTCCTGGTGATGGCGTAACGTGGGCAGCTTTTGTTCCACCCAGGTTTTGATCTTCATATCATTGCCGGTTTTCAATTCGTTTACGTAAGCGTCAATATCTTCTTCGTGGTCGGTCACCATCATATCTATGTACGCCCTGTCGAAGTCATTGCCTTTTTTAGCCGCGAGCTTATTGATCATTTCCTGGTGTTCTTCGCCGGGTTTCTGTGGTAGTGTGATCCCCTTTGTTGCGGCCATGTTCCTGAGCTCTCCGTTTGCAGCCGAATGATCATCAATCATCGTCTGACCGAAGTCTTTTACCGCCTGGCTGGACGATTGTTCGCGTGCCATCCTGCCCAGCTCCACTTCCATCATTCCGCCTGACGCTGCCTGCACCACAAACCGGAGATCATCCGCGGATACGCTTACAACCTTTTTGTTGGCTGCTTCGGCTTTGTCTATGCTATCAGGCTTGTTATTGCGGCAGGCAATAGCTGATATTGCCATAAATATTCCCACAGCTATATTGCGCATGATATGTGTCAAGGAAATCCTGCTTGTCCGTTCGCTGCTGTTATACTGTCTCATCGCTGCAAGTTTTTTGATTAAGTAATAAGCAAAGAAACCGCATAAAGCCAGACAGGTACTTACATTCAGCGATTCGCGCGTTTACACGATTGAGGCTTTATGGCGCAGTGCATTTGCTGAGGTGTTGCGTAAATGATTTGAAAGACAGGCCGATGTATACTTACGGATAGATTTTTGCTGTAGAGATTGGCATACGCAAAAGGGAACAGTGATGCACTGCTCCCTTTTTTGCGCACAAAGATGCGTCTCGGTTAAAGTCTGAAATGTTTGGCGGTGATAGACAGCACAACTGCCTTTTACTCCGCCTTCTGAAGTTTCAGGTTTTCCAGCCGTACTTTTTCGGTTTCTACCTGCTGGCTCGCTTTAGATCCTGTTTTGTTTTCTTCAGCCAGTTTTTTGTCAAGTTCGGCCTTTTTCTTAGCGAGCTTTTGAGCCTTTTCGTCGGATCTTTTCTTTTTCTCTTCCGCTTTTTTCAGCGCTAACTGCTGTGCGGCCAGGTCTTGTTCAGCTTTCAATGCGACAGCTTCGTCTTTCAGCTGATTCAGCATAGTTTGGACGTTTGAGGAAATGCTGCTGTTACTGGCAGTACTGACGAAATTGTCGTAGCCGGTAGAAACTAAAATGGTGACAGTAGCCCTGCTTCGATTGCCTTTTACCTTACTGTAAAAATCAATTTTGGTAGACGATAACTCAGGCAGCACAACAGCCTCATACATGCGGAAGCCCTTATATCTTCTGCCACCTGAACCTGCTTTGGCCAATTTATGTTTCAATGTATTGTCGATCATTTTTTTCGAGATCGGGTATTCAGCCGTAAACGCAGGACGCTCTTGCTTATTAAATCTGGTTAGAACTTCCTTCGCATTTTGCGCTTTTGCTGCAAAAGCCAGGAAAGTAAAGATGACGGTGGTTTTCAAAAACTTTTTCATAAGCATTGATTTTGTTTAATGGTTACTGATGCAAACTTAAACAGTATCATTGCCAAAGAATCCTATCCTGTTAATTGTTAACACATTTTTGAATTGTCATTACATTTTAATTGGCTTTGTGAGAAAACAGGATGTAACACCAGGCCATAGAATAAAAAAAGGATTCCGGCATAATATATACGGAATCCTTTGTGGGCCCACCTGGGCTTGAACCAGGGACCCCCTGATTATGAGTCAGGTGCTCTAACCAACTGAGCTATAGGCCCTTTGCTTTTGCAAGCAAAAAATGGAACGCAAATGTATGGGATTTTGTCCCAAAATGCTAATTCCAAACTATTTATTTTTGCGCTATGATAGAAGGAATACGGCATATTGTCTTTGACCTCGGAAATGTATTGCTGAATATAGACCCGCCCCGTACCGAAACCGCTTTTAAAGAACTGATCCCCGATACGGAAGCATTTATGCAACGCGTACAATCGGAAGATCTGTTCCGACGTATGGAATGCGGAGCATATACGCCGGCTGAGTTTACAGACAGGATACGCCACCACGCAGGTATTCCTTTGCACGACGAGCAGATCCATGCTGCCTGGAATGCTCTGTTGCTGGACTTCCCGCTGCGTCGCCTGCAGATATTACAGCAACTGAGTCTCTACCACGACCTGGTGCTACTGAGCAATACCAACGAGATCCACGAGGCTGCCTTCAATGCCACTTTGCAGCGCGAACACGGTATGCCTAACCTGGGTGTATTCTTCGATCGCGTATATTATTCTCACAGGGTAGGCCTGCGCAAGCCGGATACAGCCATCTATCAGCTGGTACTGGACGAATGCGGTTTCGATCCTGCAAAGACGCTATTCATCGACGATCTGAAGGAGAATATAGCCGCCGCGGAGTCGCTGGGTATACGCGGTATCTGGCTGGAGCCGGGTATGACGATCGAAGAACATATATTCCTGCCGAAACAATAACGCAATACCTGTCGGAAGCAGCCTGTTTTGCTTAACTTTGTGGCTTATGATTCCCGGAAAAATTCTTGTAACTGGCGGTTGTGGCTATATAGGCGGCCACACGATAGTAGATCTGATCAACAATGGTTTTGACGTGATTTCCGTAGACGATCTGTCGCGCGGATCTTTACGTATGCTGGATGGTGTAGAACAGATACTGGGCCGGGAAATCAAAAATTATAAAGTAGACCTTACCAATCCTGATGATACCCAGGCTATTTTCATTGAGAATCCGGATATAGTGGGCATCATCCATTTTGCGGCGTACAAATCCGTGGGCGAGTCGGTTGGCGATCCGCTGTCTTATTACCGCAACAATATCAATTCGCTGGTGAACATTCTCCAGTGTGCCAACGATTACCAGGTACCCAATATCGTTTTCTCCTCCTCCTGTTCGGTATATGGCAATGCTGCCGAATTGCCGGTCAAGGAGACAACGCCCTTGCAACCGGCGGAGTCGCCTTATGCTTATACCAAGCAGGTAGGCGAAGTGATCTGCCGTGATTTTGCACGGGGTAAAAGCGGATTCGGTATCAGCCTGCTGCGTTACTTTAATCCCGTTGGTGCACACCCTTCCGCATTGATCGGTGAGCTTCAGGACAAGCCGGAAAACCTGGTTCCGATGATCACGCAGACTGCAATAGGCAAACGCAGCAGCATGAATGTATTCGGAAATGATTATGACACCCGTGACGGCTCCTGCGTAAGGGATTATATACATGTAATGGATATTGCAAACGCGCACACAAAATCGTTACAATACCTGATGGCCGGGAAGAACAGGGAGTCCGTGGAAGTGTTTAACCTGGGTTCCGGGGAGGGCGTTACCGTACTGGAACTGATCAGCGCTTTTGAACGTGTTTCCGGCCGCAAGCTGAATTTTCAGATCGGTCCGCGCCGCGCAGGTGATGTGGTAGCGGTATATGCCGACAATCAGAAGGCGCGTAAGCAGCTGGGCTGGTCTCCGGCTTACGGACTGGACCAGATGATGGAAACTGCCTGGAAATGGGAGCAGAAGCTCCAATTGGACGAGCAGATGCATCTCAACTAACGGACAATTATACAACAGAGAGCCCCGGTATTCGCGAATACCGGAGCTTTTTTGCGGGGAATAACCCGAAATAAAAAGCGACTGTGGGTTAGTACAGTCGCTTTTTGTTGAATGCTAAATCAATTTACTTTTTTTTAGCAGGCGCTGCTTTTTTGGGAGCCGCAGCTTTTTTAGCAGGAGCCGCTTTTTTAGCAGGTGCTGCTTTTTTGGGAGCTGCTGCTTTTTTAGCAGGAGCCGCTTTCTTAGCAGGCGCTGCTTTTTTAGCAGGAGCTGCTTTTTTAGCAGGCGCTGCTTTTTTAGCAGGAGCCGCTTTTTTAGCAGGAGCTGCTTTTTTAGCAGGAGCCGCTTTCTTTGCAGGAGCTGCTTTCTTTGCAGGAGCCGCTTTTTTAGCAGGAGCCGCTTTTTTAGCAGGAGCTGCTTTCTTTGTTGTTGCCATAACCGTTGGAATTTAATTGTGGGTTAATAAAAATTCTTATGGCAAAACTGCAGAGGTAAGTTACGCCTCAGCAGTTGCTGCGATTTCTTTTACAGAAACCAATGTTTTATTTCTTGTTTTGCGGAATTCAACAATACCGTCTGTAAGCGCAAAGATGGTAAAATCTTTACCCAGACCTACGTTGTTTCCCGGATGGTACACAGTACCACGCTGACGCACGATAATGTTTCCGGAAATTGCAGGCTGACCGCCGAAGATTTTCACTCCGAGGCGTTTGCTTTCAGAATCACGGTTATTCTTTACACTACCTTCACCTTTCTTATGTGCCATTTCTTATAACTCTTTTACTTTATTTAAAACAAATATAATAATCAGATTCGAAAAATTAAGCGATAGCGCTAATTTTTATTTTAGTCAGGTACTGACGATGACCGTTGGATTTCTGATATCCTTTTCGGCGTTTTTTCTTGAACACGATGACTTTGTCACCTTTCAGGTGTTCAACGATCTCAGCTTTAACAGATGCAGTTACAGATTTGCCAAAAGAAAACTTTCCGGCTTCGCCCGTCATAGACACCTCTTTAAACTCAACGGCATCGCCCACTTGGCCCGCCAATCTGTGCACGAACAACTCATCGTCTTTCTTAACTTTAAATTGTTGTCCTGCTATAGTAACTATTGCAAACATGATACTCCAAAATATTTTGCGCAAAAGTAATAGGTTTTTTCTTTTTATCAAAAAAGAATTTTTTCTATCCTTCTGCCGTGAACAATTATTTATTCATTGTGGCGAGGAATTCCTCGTTGGTTTTTGTGCCTTTCATCTGCTGCAGCAGGAAAGTCATAGCCTCTTCGGCGTTCATATCGGCAAGATGTTTGCGCAATATCCATACTTTACCGTGTACCTCTTTGTCGAACAGCAGGTCGTCGCGGCGCGTGGAAGAAGAAACCAGGTCGATGGCGGGGTACACCCTGCGGTTTGCCAGCTTGCGATCCAGCTGCAGCTCCATATTGCCCGTTCCTTTAAATTCTTCGAAGATCACCTCGTCCATTTTTGAGCCCGTATCAATCAGCGCTGTGGCTAGAATGGTCAGTGAGCCGCCATTTTCTATTTTGCGCGCAGCACCGAAGAATTGTTTCGGTTTCTGCATCGCATTCGCTTCCACACCACCGCTTAATACTTTACCGCTGGAAGGTGCCACGGTATTGTGCGCACGTGCCAGACGGGTGATAGAATCAAGCAGGATAATCACGTCATGACCCACTTCCACCAGGCGTTTTGCTTTCTGCAACGCGATGGTGGCCACTTTTACGTGTTTATCAGCCGGTTCGTCGAAGGTGGAGGCAATTACTTCCGCCCTTACGCTACGCTGCATATCGGTCACCTCTTCCGGGCGCTCATCAATGAGCACGACCATCAGATAGCATTCCGGATGGTTGGCGGCAATGGCATTCGCAATCTCTTTCAGGAGCATGGTCTTACCCGTTTTAGGTTGCGCCACGATAAGTCCGCGCTGCCCCTTACCGATAGGAGTAAACAGGTCTACGATACGTGTGCTGTAGCTGTTTGCCGATCCGGTAAGCGTGAGTTTTTCATAAGGGAAAAGCGGGGTAAGGTAGTCGAAAGGTACGCGGTCGCGGATCTCATCAGGCAGGCGTCCGTTGATCGTATCCACTTTTACCAGTGCAAAGTATTTTTCTCCTTCTTTAGGTGCACGCACGGTTCCTTTAACGGTATCACCCGTTTTGAGTCCGAAAAGTTTCACCTGCGAAGGCGATACATAAATATCATCAGGCGAGTTGAGGTAATTGTAGTCGCTGCTGCGCAGGAAGCCGTAGCCGTCAGGCATCATTTCCAATACGCCTTCGCTTTGTACAATGCCGTCGAACTCCACATTGTAATTACCGTATTGCTGCTCGCGCTGCTTGCGGTTGTTGTGATGATTGTTCTGATTGTTGTTTTGCTGTTGTTGCGGACGTTCAGTCGTTTCGCCCGTTTCGGCAGCTTCAGTTTCAGTTGCGGGAGCAGCGGACTCTGTTGGTTGTTGATTACGTTGCTGCTGATGCTCGCGGTTGTTGTTCTGACGGTTTTTACCGTGTTCACCTCTTTCCTGACGGCGCGGTGCCTGTGCCGGGGCAGGAGCTTCCTGCGCTACGGGCTCAGCTGGCGTTGCTTCAGCTGCAATTACTGCTTCCGGCATTGCAGGAACTGCCGTTTCTTCGGGAGTGCTGACAGGTGCTTTTGCACCGTTGCGCTCAATTCTCGGACGGCGTGGTCTTTTCCCGTTTTTGTCATCTGCTGCTTCTGCCGCTTCGGATTGTGCGTCAGCTTCATGGACCTCAACCGCTACTGTGTCCTGAGTTTGGGATGCAGTAGCCGGGGTTTCCAATGCGGCTGCCTCAGTGTCTGCGTTACGGGTTTTTCTCGTCCGGCGCTTTTTTTCAGTGCCTTCGCCCGCGTCTGCCTGTTCAGCAGGAGCGCTGCCTCCCTGATGCTCAAGGATGGCATTGATCAGTGATTGTTTGTCTGACACTGCGGCCATAGGAATATGGAGGCGCTGCATCATGTCTATCAGCTCGGGAACGAGCATTTCTTTCAATTGAGATTTGTCAAAGGGCATGAAAGTATGTCTAGAAAAATTTTAAAGTAGCCCGGTAAAGAGTGTGTACCGGAAGCGCGTAATATGCGTTAAAAAGGGGGAATTGAAGACGGCGGTATTGCCGTATTATTCATTACCGGAAAAATGCTTGTCTTTCCGATGCAAGGATACGACCTTTTTTTTATTTCCAAAAAAAATATTGGTGGGTGTGGAACAATTGCGCTGAAGTCGGGATAAGCAAATGCGATAGCGGGTTTGAGCTAATATTAATATTTTTGCGGCATGATTATCGAAGAAATCCAGAAAAAGCTTCCCGCAGATTTTGCATCCGGATCCAGGGTTTGGGTGTACCAGAGCAGCAGGGCTTTTATTGAAAAAGAAGAGCGGGAAATAAACGAACAATTATACCAGTTTTATGCGCAGTGGACAGCTCATGGCGCGCCTGTTAAAGGCTGGGCGCAATTGCTGTTCCGCCAGTTTATCGTCGTAATGGCTGATGAATCCGATGTAGCGGTGAGTGGATGCAGTACCGACAGCTCTGTGCGTATCGTCAAAAGTATTGAACGGCAATATGATGTGAATATGTTCGATCGGCTGAGCATTACCTTCCTGCGTAAAGGCAAGGCAGAAATGCTGCCGTTCAACCAGATCCAGTATGCGATCGATCGTGGTTTTATCGACGGAGACACACATATCTTCAATAATGTGGTGTATACCAAGCAGGATCTGCTGGAAAACTGGCTGGTACCCCTGCGGCGAAGCTGGCTTGCCCAGAAGATCGCTTTACCGTCCGACACGCATTTGTCCAACTAGGATCAGATACATCTTGCATCTTAGCAATTTATTTTCTTATCTTAGCCAACTGAAAAAAATCTGTAAATGCAAACTCGTCAATTTTTATTCGCTACCGTTGCTGCTGTGGGTATTATTGCTGGCTTTTCTTCCTGCCGCAAAACAATAGAGTTGGGTAACAAACCGAATCTTGAATTCGTTTCCGGAACCGACCTGATTTCCACTGATTCCACGCTGGTAATGGATAAAAAGTATCAGATTGAGATCCATGCAACCAACGCAGAGAATCAGACTCCCAATACGTATTTCGAGATTACCCGCACGTATTCCGGTGGAGGAGATACCACTGTTTATTATGAAGACCTCGTTGGAGACAAGCAGACAGATTACTATTACACGCATGCATTTACCACGCTGAAAAGAGGCGGTACCGAGCGTTATACTTTCACTGTAAAGAATAATTATGGTATCGTAAACCAGAAGGTGCTGGTAATGACGGTAAAATAGGGCTTCGGCTTTTAAGAAAACTTTTGGAACAACGGGTGTCGTCTGTACGGTGTAAAACACTGTATACAGCGGCGTTTCCTCGTATATTTGCATTATTGTAAAAATAATTTTCAGCGTATTTGCAATGCGTTTCTCTTTCATCAAATTGCTGCTTCCGATACTGATCGGAGGTATCACTCACACAGCCTTTGCGCAAACAGATGTGGCTAATATGCGCAACAGTCAGATGTCATTTACCCGCGTGGCCCAGGCCTATGCCAAGTATAATGATTCGCTGCGCGTGTTATTCCAGAAAAGCGGGTTAAGCTATCCGCCCAAAGATCTGTACATACGTGATTTTAAATCGCAGAACGAAATGGAGCTATGGGCACGCGAAAAGCCTTCTGACCCCTATAAGCTCGTAAAGTTGTATCGTATCTGCGCATTGTCCGGTATTCTCGGCCCTAAACGTTATGAAGGCGACCGGCAGGTGCCGGAGGGCTCGTACTTTATTGAAGACTTTAATCCGCAAAGCGACTTCTTCCTGTCTATGCTGCTGAACTACCCGAACTATTCGGATGTGATTCTTGGCGATAAAAAGAAACCGGGCGGCGACATTTATATCCACGGAGGTTGCGTAACTGTAGGTTGCGTACCGCTTACCAATGAGGTGATTTCAGAATTGTATGTTGCCTGTCTGAATGCAAAAATGAACGGCCAGAATTATATTCCTGTAAGTATTTATCCCACGCGTTTCAATAAGCGCGGGCTGGATTTCCTGGGTAAAGCTTATCAGGCAGATCAGGATAAACAGAAATTCTGGGTGAACCTGAAATCCGGATACGATTATTTTGAAGAGCACAGGAAATTGTTGCCAGTCATGTACACTCCCGAAGGAAAATATGTTTTCTAGAAGGAAACAATAACTAAATTAACACTAAACACATAATGGAAATTACAGAAAAAGTACACTGTCTGATCGTCGGATCAGGTCCGGCAGGATACACTGCTGCTATTTACGCGTCCAGAGCCGGATTGAAACCGGTTATGTACCAGGGCCTGCAGCCGGGCGGTCAGCTGACGATCACTACGGATGTGGAGAATTTTCCCGGGTATCCGGAAGGCGTGATGGGGCCGCAGATGATGAAAGACTTTGAAGCGCAGGCGCAGAGAATGGGAACAGATATCCGTTGGGGTATGATCACAAAAATAGATTTCAGCGAGCGTCCTTTTAAAGTGGAAGTAGACGAAGAAAAATGGATTGAGGCAGATTCAGTGATCATCGCAACCGGTGCTTCGGCAAAATGGCTGGGACTGGAAAGCGAGCAACGTCTGAACGGATACGGAGTGTCTGCCTGTGCGGTCTGCGACGGCTTTTTCTTCAAAGGTAAAGAGGTGGCGATCGTTGGAGCCGGTGATACTGCAGCTGAAGAGGCGCTGTATCTTTCCAAACTTTGCACAAAAGTGCATATGCTTGTCCGCCGCGATGAAATGCGCGCGAGTAAAGTAATGCAGCAACGTGTGCTGAGCACTCCTAATATCCAGGTTTACTGGAATACGGAGACCGTGGAAGTACTCGGTGAAAAGCGCGTGGAAGGTATGCGTGTACGCAATGTGCAAACAGGAGAACAACAGGATATTCCGCTGAGCGCGTTTTTCGTGGCGATCGGCCATACGCCGAACTCCGGTATTTTCAAAGGAGTGATTGATATGGACGAAGAAGGATACATCAATACGATTCCGGGTACTTCCCGCACCAACGTTGAAGGCGTTTTTGCCTGTGGCGATGTGCAGGATAAGACGTATCGTCAGGCGGTGACAGCGGCTGGAAGCGGTTGTATCGCTGCGCTGGACGCAGAGCGTTACCTGGGAGTCCTGGCCTTTGAACAAGCTACTGCATGATTGCAATAGACAATGTACTGCTGAGCGATGATGTGATCAGCGCCCAGTTCGTCTGCGACCTCGAAAAGTGCAAAGGAGGCTGCTGTGTGGACGGAGACTGCGGCGCGCCCATTACTGAAGCTGAAGCGCAAAAGATCACCGAGATATTCCCGGTCGTAAAAAAATATCTGCCCGAGGCATATGTGCTTGAGGTGGAACGGCAGGGTTTTTACGTTACCGATGACGAGCACGGAATGGTTACCCCTACGGTTAACGGGGGTATTTGCGTATATGGCTTTACAGATGAGCTTGGAGTGGTGAAATGCGGCATTGAGCAGGCCTACAGGAATGGCGAGGTCGATTTTAAGAAGCCGATATCCTGCCATTTGTTCCCGTTACGCATTGATGAAGCTGCCGGTTATGAAATGGTGAATTACGAACCACGCAAATCATTATGCAGACCGGCATGTAAGCTGGGCAAAAAGCTGCAGGTGCCTGTGTACCAGTTTTTAAAAGAACCGATTGTCCGTAAATACGGACCTGAATTTTACGAAGCGCTGGATGCTCTGGCACGCCATAAAGCTGAAGAATAGGATCGGCCGGATATAAAAAAGGAAGGCGGAACATTTGTTCCGCCTTCTTTTTTTGTCTTATCAGTATGGTTTAGTTCTCAGAATTGCTCTTGTTGAAATCTTCGAAACTGTCGAAATCGAAGTTCAGGGAGAAACGCAATGTATTGCTCAGCGGGTTACGGTTGGTACCGTTACCGGAAGGAACAAGGTAAGCTACGTTCAGATTGAACATAGTGTAACGAACACCCAATCCGCAGGTGAAGTATTTACGGTTACCATTGTTCTTGTCTTCGTAATAATATCCTGCGCGTACGGCAAACTGATCCTGATACCAGTATTCAGCACCGAGTGACGCATTCAGACGCTTCAGTCCCGCAGGATCTCCGAAAGACGAGAAAACACCGCTCACTACCGATTTGTCAGGATATTCATAATAAGTGTTGCCACTTCCGTCTGTTTTGGCTTCCGGAGCGGGAACCATCAGTTTGTTTACATCAAGTGCGACGGTAATCTTGTTATACACATCCGCTTTGTATGTGTAAGCAGCTCCGATACCGAGGTTGGTAGGGATAAAATCACGACGTGTGGAAGTGTAGGAAATACGGCTGCCCAGATTGGTCAGTGTAGCGCCTGCATTGAATGTTGATGCTCTGTCTTCAGAAAGCTCTGTAGTGCGGGAATAGAACACACCTACATCACCAGCTACCGCATTACCCGGTTTAATCGCAACACCGCTCACACTCTGGCCGGTAGCCAGTGCAGAGTGAATATAACGCAAGCCGACACCTGCAGATAAATAAGGAGACAGTCGGCGGGAGTATCCGAGATCCAGTGAATATTCACGTGGCATACCGGTACCCGTAGGGTTACCCAAACCGTCTGTGTAATTGATATTTCCGAGAGAGAAATAACGCAGCGAACCGCTGATTGCCTGGTTGCCGTCTTTTCCGAAACGTGCAAACCCTGACAGGTAACCGAGGAAGATATCAGGAACGAGGTCTTTTAACCAGGGAGTGTAGTTTACGGAGATGCCGTATTTTTTCTTTGCAAACGGAATCTTTCCGAGATTCCAGTATTGAGCATTTGCATCAGGAGAAATCGCGATACCCACATCGCCCATAGCGCCCGAACGGGCATCAGGAGAAATACGTAAGAAAGGAACAGCAGTGGTGATCGCTATATTCTGACCGTTGATCTGGTTCTGCGCCTGTGCGTGTTGGCTGCTGAGGCCCGCGGCAACAGCGCTGAGTGCAATGCATGCTTTACGAAAATTCATCTTGAGTAATTCAGTTTTGTTTTTGTTTAGTCTGAAAATGTGAGCAAAATTAAAGAAATTCATTAAGAAAATCTTTTTTCTGTTTAACGAATCAATACAACCTTTTGGTATCCCATATCCTCAATATTTTTGGAAGTGGCGATTTTGATACGGCACATATACACGCCGCTGTTCAGTTTTTCACCGCCGTTGCCTGTTCCATCCCAAACAATATCAGCTGAATTGCTACCTGTGGGAGTGAAGGTCTGGCTCAGTGTACGCACCAGGCTGCCGGCCATATCATATATATTTATTGTAGCGGTAAGTTCTTCATTCGGATGGTTATGTTCGAAAACAAATTTTGTTGTTTCGCGGAAAGGATTCGGATAGCTGTATATATTTCTGATTTTTACAATGGAACCATTGGCTACTTCGAATACCACGATGCCTGATCCGGAATTGTTGAATACATCCCAGGCGGTGATCTTCAGAGAGTGCATACCGTCAGAAAGTCCGCTGATCGGGAAGCTCACATACCCTCTTTTGTAAGTGTTGGGTGCCGTCTCATAGTAATCATTCAGTACATAAGGTGTTTCCTCATTGTTGTCCAGGATGGCGCTAAGGTCGTGACCCACATAGTTGCCGGACACATTGATGCCGCTTTCATCTGTGATAATGGCGTAAAGGATCGAATTGGTTCCTGTAAGGCCGCCATTTTTAAACAGCGAATCGTTCATGAAAGGACGGATCACCGGACTGTCTTCATCCAGCACATAATGTTCGGAAAAGCCACCAACCGCCATATTGGTGTCATTGCCTGCTGCATCGGTACTGCCATTTTCAGCATAATAACTGATTTTGCCCTTACCAAAATCGTAATTCACGTCTTTAGGGGCGATAAAATCGAAATTGAAGACACCGTTTGTAACAGTTGCCGTACCCTTGTAAATAATATTGTTCTGTGTAATGAACCTGCGGTATTCCGAACTGTTATCGGTTTTCACGGATACGATCTGGCGTTTGTCAAAAATAGTGACGTATGCTTTGCCATTAAAGTCACTCATTACGATATTGTTATCGTCGCGGACAGAGCCGAAGATGCGGTAATGGCCGAGCGAATTGATCGTGTCAGCTCTCACTGCAGTTCCTTCGATCACCTCCTGCGCAGAGTCTGTTTGCATATTGTAGCGTGGGAAATCCGGGAGTAAAGCAGGGTCTCCCAATAGTGCAAACTTGCGGGAATTGAAGGTATCGCCGGAAGCGATCACATAATTTTTCGAAATACGGAATGCGTCACCGAACGTATGCCAGATATTGCCTTCTTTCTGGAATTGCGTGCTGAGATAAGACTGATTAAATACCCTGTTGTAAGTTGCATATACAACCTGGGTGGTGGTGACAAGCGCAATAGCACCGCCGTCGGATTTCAACATGATCTTTTCACCGGACGATTGCAATGCGGGGTTGTCAAATCTGCTGAAGTCGCAGGTAGCGGTGATCATAATCGGCATTTTGCAGCTGTTGGTCCAGGCATTATAATCTGTCTGCGTAACAATCCTTTTGGACGACAGCGTGTAGATACTTCCGTGACCGCTGTAATTCATCAGGAAAGCACCCTTGTACATATTGTCGTTGATAATCTTGTTCGCATCCGGGCAGCGGAATCCTGCCGGGGTGGAAATGATGTCCAGGTTGTCGAGATACACCTTCTGCGCGTTGTAGATGTCACTGGAGTTAGTAACCGTTGTGTACATCGCATCGGCATCCAGAAGATGATCTCCGCCGCCGTCTTCTTTGTCGGCGACATAAATGTTATTCAGGCGCCACGGTCCCAGCGAGCAATTGCTTTTATAGCGGATGATCTTATCCACAACGGCAGATGCTTCTGCCGCGTTAGTCGCAGGAATACGTCCCACACCTATATCCATAAGCGGGAATCCTTCATGGATGTATTCGTTATCGTCCAGTAATGCATAGAAATCGTCGCTGCAATAGCCGGATGTAGCCGAGAGGGATTCCGGTGTTTCATAAGTAGGAACGAGTTTGGCGGTATTGGGGATAATGTCTTTATAATCAAATGATGCCTGGCCCATCAGTAACAGGTATTTAGGCAGCTGGCTTTCATCTGATCCGGCCCGTTTGTAAAACATACGTACAAAGTCGCGGATCGCGCTGATGTCTTTCGCACCGGAGCCGAACTCGTTATATACCTGGTCGGTGGTGACAACTGTTACAGACAAACCGCTGTTGTTCCTGTGGTATTCCGCCAGTTTATTTGCCGCATCGGTAAGATCGGGATGGCTCACGATGATATAGTCCGTCTGAGCCAGTCCGTGCAGGTTCTGATTGGCAACCGTTCCTACATAAGCAGGCGACATAAAGCCCGTACCGTAAGCGGCATATTCATGCAATATATCGGCATCATTGGTGAAGCTATATACAGAGCCGGAAAGATTTCCCTGCATTACCGACGGATGAAGCGGGTCTGTAACATCCCATACACGGGTATTCCCGTCTGCATTCTGGATGTTGAACTGCGCCACGGATCCCGGAGCTACACTGCGCCAGTCGCGGAATACAATCTGTCCGCCGGAATTGAGTTTCAGTGTGCGGCGTGTATTTACTTCCACATAGTCTATATAGCCCTTCGCACTGGAAACGTTTTTCTGGTAGTTGATATTGAAAGTGAGTGTGCCGGAGCTGGATTGAACCAGCATACCGGAGTTGAAAACACCGACCGCAGGATCGGTTCCATCTGAGCCGTCAATGCCGTAGATGCCGGTATGTGAGCCGATGTTAGTGCCATTCAGCGATACATAAAAAGCCGCGGCTCCCGATTTTCCCAACGCCGCACTCGCAAGACTGTAACGGTAGTAAACCGTATCGTTGATATTGTCGAGGTTGAAGACTATATTCTTTTCATTTGTACCGGTTCCGCTAAAATTCAGCATATCGCCCCACCATGTTTTTCCGAAAAGCCCTAGATTGTATTGTTCTTTTTCGTAGCTCGCGTATTCATTATAGGTGGAAACATTTGTAGTTGCGGGTTTTGTAGTTCCGGCAGCATCGGAAATCCGCAGTCCGGCTCCGTTGTCAAATGTGATGAAATAATAGCTGGCGTCGGCATACAGGTTTATAAGGTGGATAAAACCCTGATTGACGCTGTCTTTGAGCCAGGCTACGGGACCGTTCGCATAAAACAGGAAGTAATCTCCCGCGTTGAAAATGCCGTCGCCGCCATCATGCATTTCAATCGGATTTTCAACCAGGTCGTCCGGATGCGCAACCTTATTGGATTCCGGCAGCATAGTGCCTCCATTGCCGAATAAACGGATGTTTGTACTGTTAATGGAGCCGCCTTTGCCCAGTTTGGAACTGACAAAATCATAGTCCACTTTATAGACACCCCTTTCGGCAACTGCAATTTTTTGCCAGGATCCGGATGCCAATACCGAAGTGCTTGCAGTAGTAGTGCGCGCAGTAGGATTGGATGCGTCGGATATGCTGTTATTTGCTGTTGCTTCTTTTTCAATAACGGTAAGCGTATACGAGCTAAGTACCTCCCACTGGCCCGCGTCGTTTCTGCGGTAAGCAGGCACGCGCACCATCGCTACCGGATGTTTGCGTTCTATGCCCACATCCACGGCAACGCCTGCTTTCTGTATGAGTTCCGTTTTGGCTGTGTCTTCGAGCAACGTATACACCTTGTCTGTCACCTTTACTTCAGGAGTGCCGGACAGTGTCAGTTTTACGGGCTCGATGAAGAAACCGTTCAGTACAGCGTTGCCTGAAGTGCTTTTGGAAAAAGTATGGGCCTGCTGGGCGTGTGCCGCGAAAGAGGCGGGGAGCAGAGCAAGCAGTAATAAAGAATTTTTCATAAAAAATATTTAGGTGCAGGGAAATACAAAGTTACGATCCGCCACTCAACCTCAATCATATTCAGATTGTATGTGTGCATTGTTTTCGTCTACCTAAAACGCAGCTATTTGTTAAATATTATCTGCCGGTGAGGAGATGGAGCTTACCTGACAGATAGTATCGGCGGGCCGTTGGCAAACCTTAGCGATAATTTTTGAAAAATGTTGGGAAATAATTCAATACGCCGTACTTTTAGCGCAGCACACTTTCAAAACGCACGGTGTTTGTAAAAGTTTTTTTAAAAAAACGAGTTGTAAATACTTGACATTTTGAAAAAGATGCTCTACTATTGTAGGACTTTTATCAATAGTAGACTTTTTAGTAGTAAATATTTCTCTCAGAATTATGAAAAGAACACTCATTAGTATGAGCTTACTGTGCGTCGGAACAGCTACGCTCTTCTCCGCATGCTCTTCTAAAAACACGGGGACATCGGCCACTACCGGATGGAACTACAACGACCCGAAACTGGGTGGTTTTGATGTTCCGAACTACCCCGGTCAGCAAACAGGCCCCGGACTGGTATTTGTAGAGGGCGGACGCTTCACAATGGGGCAGACAGAGGATAACCTGAACGATGATCAGTCGAATTTCGCACGTACCGTT
Organism: Rurimicrobium arvi; assembly: GCF_039540495.1. Taxonomy (NCBI): domain Bacteria; kingdom Pseudomonadati; phylum Bacteroidota; class Chitinophagia; order Chitinophagales; family Chitinophagaceae; genus Rurimicrobium; species Rurimicrobium arvi. Next base: position 202,428 of record NZ_BAABEZ010000002.1, read on the forward strand.
TCCGTTTCTTCTTTTTACATGGATGAGACAGAGGTTGCCAACGTAGACTATCGTGAATATACATACTGGATGGGTAGAGCATATGGTTCCGACTATCCGGAGCTGGTTGCCAAATCACTGCCTGATACCACTTGCTGGAGAAGAGCATTGTCTTACAACGAACCATTCGTGGATTATTATTTCCGCCACGCTGCGTATAACAAATATCCGGTTGTCGGTGTGAACTGGTACCAGGCAAACGACTATTGTGAATGGCGTACCGACCGCGTGAATGAATTGATCCTGATCAAATCCGGTAAACTGAAAAAGAACCCTAACCAGGTGAATGAAGACGTTTACAACGATAAAGCATACGTTTCCGGTCAATACGAAGGTCTTGCCGGTAACAACCGTAAAAAAGATTTCGACCCGAACGGATCCGGAAAGCGTGGTGTTAACTATTCCGACGGCTACTTTTTGCCAGCTTACCGCCTTCCGACAGAGGCTGAGTGGGAATACGCAGCTGTTGGTCTGAAAGGAAACAACCCTGAGCCTGCTACCAAACGTCGTCGTGGTGAAGAAGTTGTTACCAACAGAAATACTTATCCATGGGGTGATCCGAACACTACCCGTTACCTGATCCGTAACACTTATCAGGGTGAGTTCCTCGCTAACTACAAACGCGGTGCAGGTGACAACATGGGTATCGCCGGTGGTCTTAACGACAACGCAGACGTAACTGCTCCGGTTGGATCTTACCAGCCTAATGCTTTGGGTCTGTACAACATGGCAGGTAACGTTTCTGAGTGGGTTAAAGATACTTATCGCCCAAGCTCTCACCAGGATGTTGACGATTTCCGTCCGTTCCGTGGTAACGTTTATGAAACATACACACGCAACCCTGAAGACGGTTCTCTGCAAGAGAAAGATAGTCTGGGACGTCTGACACAGCGTGAACTGGATTCTACTGAACTCGCTCACGGTAACCTGTGGCGTGTGAAGAAAGCCGATATCCGCAACTACGGCGACGGTGACAGCATGAACGTTTACTTCTACGATTACGGAAAAACGTCTCTGGTTAATGATGATTCTAAAGTATACAAAGGTGCATCATGGGCCGACCGCGCTTATTGGCTGTCTCCCGGTACCCGCCGCTTCATGCAGGCTGATAAGGCAAGCTCTACAGTAGGTTTCCGTTGTGCAATGGATCGCCTGGGCAGCCCTGACGGCAAAAACAGTACCCGTGCCGGTAACTACTTCTCCGGTAAGAGAAAAAGAAAATAAAAATTCTGAGAAATAATAAAAAGCCCACCAATAATCTGGTGGGTTTTTTATTTTTACAAAAAGCACAAGCCTTGGAGATTAGTAATCTATACGCGCTCTATCAGCAATATCCATCGGTACAGACAGATACAAGGAAGATACAGAAGGGAGACATTTTCTTTGCCTTAAAAGGCCCGTCTTTCAACGGCAATTCCTTTGCGCATCAGGCGTTGCAGTCAGGCGCTTCTTTTGCTGTTATTGACGACCCGGAATTTAAGACGGACGAACGATGTATCCTGGTGGATGATGTGCTCCGCACCCTTCAGGCGCTCGCACAATATCATCGCAGGCAATTCAATATCCCGTTTATTGCGATCACCGGTTCAAACGGTAAAACCACTTCCAAAGAGCTCGTCACTGCAGTGCTGTCCCGGAAGTACAGGACATATGCTACTGAAGGAAACCTGAACAATCATATCGGTGTCCCACTGACTATTCTTAAAATCCGTAAAGATGCGGAGATGGCCGTTATCGAAATGGGAGCAAACCATCAACGCGAAATCGCTTCTTATTGCGAGATTGCATTACCCGATTACGCTATTATCAATAATTGCGGAAAGGCGCATCTGGAAGGCTTCGGAGGAATAGAAGGCGTGCGCAGGGGGAAGGGAGAACTGTATGATTTTATCCGTGCTAACGGCGGAACTATTTTTATCAACAGTGACCTTGATTATTTACAGGAAATGGCCGCAGGAATAGAGAATCGGGTAAGTTACGGGAGTACTAATGCCACATACACGGGCTCTGTTTCGGACGATTCGATAACCCTCCATTTACAGGCAAATGCTCCCGGATACACCATTGAAATAAAAAGTAATCTTGTCGGCGACTATAATTTCGCCAATCTCATGCTTGCGTTCGCTGTAGGCAATTACTTTGATGTGGGCCGGGCTGATATTAAAGCGGCCCTGGAAAACTATCATCCTGACAATAGCCGTTCGCAACTCGTGGAAAAGGGCACCAACCGGGTAATTCTGGATGCTTATAATGCTAATCCTACCAGTATGCGTGCCGCTATTGACAATTTCGCCGGCTTGGCCGGAAGCAATAAAATGTTATGGCTCGGGGCGATGAAGGAAATGGGCGATGCGGAAGCTGCAGAGCATCAGGATCTCGTGGAGTATATCGGTCGCTGGGACTGGAAGTCCGTTATTCTCGTTGGTAAGGAGTTCGAGCCGTTCAGGGGAAAATATCACTGGTTTCCTGATTCTGCTGAGGCAGCGGCTTTTGTATCCAGCGAAAAGCCGCAACATTCGTTGATTCTGATCAAAGGCAGCCGGGGCAGTAAAATGGAGCGTATCTATGAAGTTCTGTAATTGACCGGAACATCTGCCGGTTAAACAGAAGAGCCGTCTCACTGAGGCGGCTCTTCTGTTGGGGGAGTCTTAAAAACACCTAGTATGTGATCACCTGTTGTTCCAGGTTAGGCATTTCCCTGAATTCATATTGCTGATTGCGCAGTTGCGGTTCAAATCCGGCTTCGCGGATTGCATCCTGTATGCCATCTGCAGTAAAGCGATGCGGAGCTCCGGCAGCGCTCACCACATTTTCTTCGATCATGATGGAGCCGAAATCGTTTGCTCCGGCATGCAGGCACATCTGTGCTACCTGTTTCCCTACAGTAAGCCAGGATGCCTGAATGTTTTTCACGTTGGGCAACATGATTCTTGATAATGCGATCATGCGTATATATTCGTCTCCGCTGGTATTGTATTTTGTTTTGCGGATACGGGCCAGCAGGGTGTCCACGTCCTGGAAGGTCCATGGAATAAACGCCACAAAACCTTTGGCGTGTTCCGGCTTCAGAGACTGTACCTCCCGGAGTTTCACCAGGTGCTCAAAGCGTTCTTCGATCGTTTCCACATGCCCGAACATCATGGTTGCGGAAGTAGTGAGCCCGATCTGGTGTGCTTCTTTCATAATGTCGAGCCATTCCTGCGCTCCGCATTTCCCTTTTGAAATCAGGCGCCTTACGCGGTCATCCAGGATTTCTGCCCCGGGTCCGGGCATACTGTCCATGCCCGCTTCTTTCAGCCGGGTCAGTGCTTCGCGGTGCGAAATGCCGGATACTTTACAGATATGTGCCACTTCGGGAGGGCCCAGAGCATGAAGTTTGAGTTGCGGATACAGGACTTTGAGTTCGCGGAAAAGATCCGTATAATATTCGATTCCTAATTCAGGATGATGTCCACCCTGGAGCAGTAATTGTTCTCCTCCGTAACGGAAGGTCTCTTCTATTTTACGCTTGTAGGTCTCAATGTCTGTAATGTAAGATTCGGGATGACCGGGAATACGGTAAAAATTGCAGAATTTGCAGTTGGCCACACAAACATTGGTAGTGTTCATGTTCCGGTCGATGATCCATGTAACCTTTCCGTGGGGTACCTGTTTTTTTCTCAGTTCATTGCCCACATACATCAGTTCGGTAAGCGGGGCGTGCTCATACAGGAATACTCCTTCTGCAACACTTAAAAATTCGAAGTTCAGTGCCTTCGCGTACAATTCGCTTAATTGCATACTCAAAAGTACTTATTTCGTTCCATTTCAACGGTGTATTTTGTCGTGATGCGGGTATAAGTTCAGGTAATAAAATACCCTGTACGAAACCGTACAGGGTATTGGTATCTTATTGAAAGGGCGATTATTTACCTGTTTTACCGGCAGGTTTCGCCATTACGTCTTTCAGTTGTTTCACCAGGCCATCGTTGGGGTCCAGAGCGGTGATCTTGTCCATGTATACTTTGGTTTCCGCTTTATTTCCTGTATTGTAGTTATAGAGGGCGATATACTGGTATGCTTTGATCAGGTCAGGACTTTTCTTCGTGTAATTTTCTGAATCCGGGATTTTCAACCAATCGTTGAAGTAAGGCAGCGCCGCGCCGGTTTTAGCTTCCGGGTCAATTGCTGCAGCTACCCGTCCCTGCCAGTAAACCGCGGAAGGTTGTTCGGGATATTTAGCGTGCATAGCCGCGTATGCTTTACCCGCTTCTTCGTATTCTTTACCGTAATACTTGTACAAGCCCCAGTTGAAGTAATCCATTACTTTGGTGTCTGGTTTTTCGGCAACTATTTTGCCAAACCATTCGCCTGCTTTACCATAAGCTTTCAGTTCCACGAACCCTTCGGCAATGCTGCGGTAGGTTTCCGATTTGTCTTTAGAGGTATCGGCTGCAACGGCTTTATTGAAATAAGTGTCGGCTTCATCAGGTTTGCCTGTCTGCGCCAGAATTTTTCCATAGTACATGTAATCGGAAGGCAGAACTTTTTTCGGATCCTGTTTTGCAAAGAACTTATCCATGTTGATCAGCGCGTTTGCGTAATCTTTTGTTTCCGCCTGACTGTATCCGATAACGCGGTACATGTATGGCTTTTCTGCTCCTTCTGAGATCAGTTGCTGCATTTCAGCGATCGCATCAGGATAATATTTGGCCAGATACAGGAGATTGGCATGCTGGATTTTATCTTCAGTCGACTTATCTGAGTATTTCAGGTATTCATCGCTGTTTTGTTTGGCCAGTTCGTATTTGCCTACATAGAAGTATGCATTTGCCAGGTCGCGGTAAGGCAGCGGATTGGTTGGGTCGGCTTCCTTGGCGCGGGCATAGTTAACAAGCGCGCTGTCATATTTACGGGCTGCATACCACAGTTTTCCGATACGGCTGTACGCAAGAGAGTTTTTAGGGTCTTTGGCAATTACGTCTTCATAAGAACTCATTGCTTTACCGGCACCGTTATCCAATTGCTGCGATGCATCTGCAAATGCGATACGCAGGCTCGCATTATTCGGATCTTTTTCAAGCAATTTGGTGTACAGATCAACTGCCATAGCCGGAGAACCGCCGTCAGAAGCAAGGGCGTCTGCAGCGAAGCGTTGTGGTTCCGTATCTTTTTTCTTTGCTTTAGCAGCAGCCTGAAGGGCTTTTGTGGTTCCTTCGGTATTCTTACCCTGGGCAAAATCAAGACGTGCCAATCCGGCGATATTCGCCGCATCTTCCGGGAATTTCATAAAGGTGGCACGGGCAGCTGCGGTATCTTCATTTCCGAGTTGCGCCAGGCCGAGGTAATAATTGGCACGCGCGTTACCGGCAGCCATAGGTTGCAGAATTTTCTGAGCACTTTCGTATCTCTCGTAATTCAGCATTTTGATTCCTTCCTCCATTGATTGGGCATTTGCACCAACGGCAAGACCCATGAAGGCAATCGCAAGCATTGTTTTTTTGTTGTTCATTACAGTTAAGATTAACGTATAGTTTTTAGCATTCCGTATTTTTAGATGAGTACTTATTTTTTTGTGTTGATCTCCGCCTCGCGCACCACGATACTCATGCGCAAAGGCACCAGTCGCTCTTTACCCATGATCATCTGGCCGATATCTGAAGCCATAAAGTTGCTGAAGCCGGTGGCGAGACCCTGGTACGTTTCATTTTTGATATAGGTCATTTTCCGTACCAGCGGATAATGCTTCAATGCGATATCAGCCTGGTAGGGTTGATAATATTCCTGCATTGTATCGCTGTAAACAGAAGCTACTTTGATACTTGTTGAAAAACGTTCGGCTGTGGAGTCCATTGTGTCGGTTACGAAACTTAAGCCCACAAATCCAAGCGCTTCGGGATTTTTCTTTACATAATCGATCACCTGCTGGTTTCCTTTTACCGCGTACAGATTTTTACCTGTTTTCTGACCGCCCATTACGGAATCGGTGATAAAGCGCAGGGTACTGGATCCGGCATTATCGAAAACAATCGTGTATTTTTTCTGCGATTCGCCGGCGATAATGCCTTTCAATTCCAATATGCTGAAAGCCGTGTCTTTTGCATCTTTATTGCAGACAAGCGCTACCGCATCTTTTGCCAGTTCCAGCGAGCTCGGCACGTTTTTGTTGTTCAGGCAATATTGCTCTTCTTTTTCGGTAAGCTTGCGGGAAACAACGATCAGTTTGGTCTTCCCCGCGAGGTAATCCTGTATGGCTTCCGCCTCGGGTTTATAACTTACCTCGATTTTGGCATCGGGGTAATTGCTCATAAACACCTTCACTTCTTCCTCGATCACAGGCTTATAGGTTTCATCCACCACCATTTTAAGGACGCCTGAAGTAGGAGTGTCGGTTTCCTTCGGTACAGATTTGTCTTCGCCGCAGGACGCCAGGCTCAGTGTTCCCAAAGACAGAGCGATTAACTGATTTTTGAAACGCATACGTGCAAGTTTAGACATTAATTGTGTGGTATCGTTGACCCGCATTTTGAATCTAACAGAAAATTAACAGGCTTGCTAGTCGCGGCTTTTGCTCATTTGCAAGTCTTTCGATCCGCGCCAGATGCGGAACAAACCGTACAGGCCCAGCAGGGAACAAAGCCCGTAAGTGGAAAAGTCCGTCAGTTCGATACTGCCGAATTTCCGCATGTATAGTACCAGTCCTCCCATTAAAAGATATACCAGGCCCATGGCAAGGTGAAGATAAGCTCTCCATTTGGGGGGATTGTGACTGTAGTCCTGATCCTGAGTGCTCATAAGTGCTGTTTTTTATTAAGAATGGCGCAAAAGTAGCGCAAATTGCCGCTTGAGATGTATTTATAAGATGAAAACAGCGTTTTTATCCATAAAAGCAGATCAGGATATCACCGGAAACTGGCGTAAGTGGTGTGCCGCATGTTTGGCCAGGAGATGGTAGCTCAGTTCTTCGTCCAGCAAACCGAAAAACGGGTTGGCGACTTTCAGTTCCGGCAGGCGCTCAAAGGCATCAAATAATTCAGTTACCGCCCTGGCTACATCGGCCACTGCAGTTGCATAGTCGGGATGTACTGTAGCCGGAGGCGTTTCGCTCATCAGCGGATTGGGAGTATTTTCCCTGAAACTTTTGTCGCTGCGCAGAAATGCATGTAATTTTTCCGTTGCTTCAGGAGCGTAGAAGCTTTCGGTAACTACAGGATTACCATAACCAAGACGGATATATTCGGCCATGTGCTCCACCATTTGCTGCGGATTCATTTTACCGAATAAAGGCTGTGCATCCGGACTGATCCTTTTCAGTTTTTCGGGGAATTCCCGGATGAATTGTTTTTGAGCGTTCATTGTTAAGCCTGTTTGCAGCGCAAAATTAGAAGATTCCGAGTCTGAAATCCTTTAATTTTGTGGTTTCCCTTAAAATACTGAACAATGACGAAGCGCGCACAGTTACTCCAGGAGCTTAAAAAACGCATTATGATAATCGACGGAGCCATGGGCACGATGATCCAGCGGTACAAGCTGGAAGAGGAGGATTATCGCGGGGATTTATTCAAAAACTGGCCGTCTGACCTGAAGGGTAACAATGACCTGCTGTGTCTTACCCGCCCGGAGATCATTCAGGCGATCCATCGTGAATACCTGGACGCCGGAGCAGATATTATCGAAACCAATACATTTAATGCGCAGCGTGTTTCGCTTGCAGATTACGGCATGGAAGCATATGCCGACCAGATCAACAGGGCTGCGGTAAAGGTAGCAAGGGCTGCGGTCGATGCATTTGCAGCGGATCACCCGGGTGCGCAAAAATGGGTTGCCGGGGCAATTGGTCCGATGAATAAAACGCTTTCCTTGTCGCCGGACGTAAATAATCCCGGTTACCGGTCTATTACTTTCGACGAGGTAGCTGACGCTTATTATGAGCAGATCAAAGCGCTGGATGAATCGGGAGCGGATATCCTGCTGATTGAAACTATTTTCGATACGCTGAATGCCAAGGCTGCGGTATTTGCGCTGAACCGTTATTACGAGGAAAGCGGCCGGGAACCTTTACCGGTGATGATCTCCGGTACGATCACCGATGCATCGGGCCGGACCCTGAGCGGGCAGACGCTGGAGGCTTTCTATGTTTCTATGATGCACGCAAACCCGGTGAGTATTGGTCTGAACTGTGCCCTGGGCGCGGAGCAGATGCGCCCGCACATTGAAGAGCTTTCGGCCCTCGCTGCATGTAACGTGAGTGCCTATCCCAATGCCGGTCTTCCGAATGCAATGGGAGAATATGATGAAACTCCTGAAATGACCGCTTCCATAGTAGGTTCGTTTGCTGCGAACGGTTGGGTGAACCTGGTCGGAGGCTGTTGCGGTACAACACCACCGCATATCCGGGCTATCGCAGATCAGATGAAAAAATATCCGACGCGTCCACTGCCGGAACTCGCGACGGTCTGAAAATAAACGCGCCAGCAACGCAAAAGAAAGCCGCCGGAATAAGTGTTCCGGCGGCTTTTGTTATAATGTTTATTGTCAGATATCAGTATTATGCCTCATCAGTTATCTCCTGGCATAATTCCACGAGCACACCACCGCTTGTTTTGGGGTGCAGAAAGCATACGAGTTTATTATCCGCTCCTTTTTTGGGGCTCACATTCAGTAGTTCGAAACCGAGCGCTTCCAGTCGTTTCATTTCAGCCTGGATATTTTCCACCTCGTAAGCAATGTGGTGGATGCCCTGTCCTTTTTTGGCAATAAACTTTGCAATAGGGCTTTCCGGGTCGCTCGCCTCAAGTAATTCTATTTTAGAATCACCCACACGGAAGAATGCTGTCGAAACGTGTTCACTTTCCACTACTTCCGTTTTATAGCAGGGTGTATTTAACAATTGTTCATATAATTCGATCGAGTCTTTAAGATTCGCGACTGCGATACCGATGTGTTCAATTCTGATCATCCGGATAGCTTTTTGAAATACGTTTATAGTATTATGGAATTAGTTTTTAGGGGTAAAGTAGCGGTGATGGACTATCTTTGTACTGCAAAACTAAACAACAATCAATTAGAAATGGAATTACAATTGCCGATATATTTGGACAATAATGCAACCACGCCCATGGATCCCAGAGTGCTGGAAGCAATGTTGCCCTATTTTACGGAGAAATTTGGTAACGCTGCAAGCCGGAACCATGCGTTCGGCTGGGTAGCGGAAGAAGCGGTGGATTACGCCCGTGAGCAGGTGGCAAAGCTGATTCATGCGGATCCTAAGGAAATCATTTTCACTTCGGGCGCTACAGAATCAGACAATCTGGCAATCAAAGGCGTGTACGAAATGTATGCGGCGAAAGGAAATCATATCATTACCTGTACCACGGAGCATAAGGCTGTACTGGATACCTGTAAACACATTGAAAAGCTCGGAGGAAGTGTAACTTACCTCGATGTGCAACCCGATGGATTGGTGGACCTGGCTCAGCTGGAAGCTGCGATCACTCCTCAGACAATATTGATTTCCATTATGTATGGAAATAACGAGATCGGTGTGGTACAACCCATCCGCGAAATCTCTGCAATTGCAAAAAAGCATGGTATCCTGTTTTTTACTGATGCCACACAGGCTGTAGGTAAAATTCCTGTGGATGTGCTGGCTGATGGCATCGATCTGATGGCATTCAGCGGACATAAAATGTATGGTCCTAAAGGTGTGGGTGTATTGTATGTGCGCCGTAAAAATCCGCGTGTAAAGGTAACTGCCCAGATGGACGGCGGTGGCCATGAGCGTGGTATGCGTAGCGGTACGCTCAATGTTCCGGGTATTGTGGGATTAGGAAAGGCGTGCGAGTTGTGCCGGCTGGAAATGGATGAGGAAGCAAAACGCCTGAGCAAACTGCGTGATAAACTCGAAGCTGCGCTTACTCAGATCGAGGAATCTTACGTGAATGGTAATCGCGAAAGCAGACTGCCCCACGTTACCAATATTTCCTTCAAATATGTAGAGGGTGAAGGCCTGCTGATGGGTTTCAATAAAGAGATCGCATTGTCCAGCGGTTCTGCCTGTACCTCTGCTTCTCTGGAACCCTCTTATGTACTGAAATCACTGGGCCTTGGCGATGACCTTGCACACAGTTCCCTGCGTTTCGGATTGGGACGTTTCACTACTGAAGAACAAATCGACTATACGATCAAGGCTATTTCCGGCACAGTGCTGAAGCTGCGTGAAATGAGTCCGCTCTGGGAAATGTTTAAAGAGGGAATTGATCTTGACAAGATCGAGTGGGCACACCACTAATCATTTGTTTCAGGATTTTTTTACAACAACAATCAAAAAATTACATCATGGCATATTCAGAAAAAGTAATAGATCATTATACTAACCCCAAGAATGTGGGTACGCTTGATAAAAGCAAAAAAAATGTGGGAACAGGTCTGGTAGGAGCTCCTGAGTGCGGAGACGTTATGCGTTTGCAAATTGAGGTGGATGAGGAGAGCGGCATTATCAAAGACGCGAAATTCAAAACTTTCGGTTGTGGTTCTGCTATCGCATCTTCTTCCCTGGCTACAGAATGGCTGAAAGGAAAGACGGTGGATGAGGCGATCAACATTGACAATATGGATATCGTTGAAGAACTGAATCTGCCTCCGGTTAAAATTCACTGTTCTGTATTGGCAGAGGATGCAATCAAATCTGCAATCAATGATTACCGTGTGAAAAACGGTTTGCCTGAGTTAACTGAAGAAGGCGCGAAACACTAATTGTAAATACAGCAGGTTTTAAAATTAAAACTATGGCAGCAGAAGTGGGCGCTATTACTATTAGCGAGAAGGCGAGAGAGAAAGTGTTACAATTAATGCAGGATAGCGATCTCGGAGCAGATTATTTCCTTAGGGTAGGCGTGGTAGGCGGCGGATGTTCCGGTCTCTCGTATAAGCTCGATTTCGATAATGAACTTCAGCCGAAGGATCAGGTGTTTGAAAGCGATGGCATCAAACTGGTAACGGATCTGAAGAGTTTTCTTTATCTCTGTGATACGGTTCTCGATTTTACAGACGGACTGAATGGCAAAGGCTTTCATTTCATCAATCCTAACGCCAGTCGTAGCTGCGGCTGTGGAGAGAGTTTTGCCGTATAAATCCTTACATACGTTAAAAAAGGCGCTGTATACCCCGGGTAACAGCGCTTTTTTATTTGAAATCAGTAATGAAGCAGTTTTGTGATATTGTACTTTCAAAAATAAATACTTGTAAACTGACAGCAAAATCAAAAAATGATACCTTTGAATGATTAGATGTTGACTAGAAATCAAATAGAAGCTGAATTAAGTCTTGCATATCTGCAAGCTATAGCCGCTGCAGAAACATTTGCAGTCGACGTTCCCCACATTGACAGTGATAGCGTGGATGCTATTATTTCTGGGAAAGGAAAAATTGATGTAACATCTTTAAGATACTCGCCACGAATTGAAGTGCAATTGAAAGCAACAATAAATGCGCAACCTAATGGCCAAGGGAACATACCTTTTGATCTAACGATAAAAAATTACGACGACTTAAGGGCTAACACTATCCTACCCCGTTTACTTATTCTTTTAACCTTACCACCACAACAGGTCGACTGGTTATTGCATCACCCAGATAAACTCATTATTCGAGACTGCTGTTATTACCTGAATCTAAAGGGGCAACCTGCAAGCGTGAATGGGGGACACCAACGAGTTTATATACCAACAGTAAATATTCTCACCCCTTCTGCATTAAGAAATTTAATGATTAAAGCCTCAAAATTAGAAGACTTATGACAGCGAACGAAATAATAAAAGCCGTTCTTGAGTTGAAGTTTACTGAACTTCAGGCCTATTTACGGAATACTGGTTGGGCAAGAATTGATACAATAAAGCAAAGCATTGCTCTGTTCCAAAAGCAAGTTGGCACTAACTTTTATGAAGTTCTCCTACCGTTATCAAAAGACTATTCAGACTATGCTTACAGGATCGTGGATGTACTTGAAAATATTGCACAAGCCGAGAGTCGAGAGGTACATCAAGTTCTAACAGATTTATCTATTCCACCTGGAGATACCGTTCGATTTAGAGTTATTAATAAAGATACCATTGGTGGTACCATCTCTTTTCTTGAAGGTTTTAATCTTTTAGAGGCAGCAAAAAAAGCTCTGTTTACAACAGCTTGTGATATTGTTCAACCGGAGAAATATCACAAACGTCTAGGATTGAAAGGTGCTCAACAATTTATCGAGGAGTGCAGATTAGGTCAAACAGAAAAAGGTAGTTTTATTGCATCAGTAATTTGTCCTTTTATAAATCAAACGCCTGAGGACAAACCTAAACAATTGACTATATTTAATCAAGCAGACGAGTTTAGGCATTCTCTCACAAGACAAGTAACAACGAGACTTATGCATTCTTTATCAGAAATTAAAAATGCAATAGATCGTGGCGAAGAAAACAAAATTGTCGAACTTGAAGGAGGAAATATCATTAGTGGGAACTTTCTAGAGAGCATAGTTGAATTAAACTCTACTACTAAAGAAACTACTGAAGTTGAGATCATCACAAGTTGGTCTGTCTTTACAGGTGAGCAACCAGCAATTGTCAAAGCTGTAAAATTTAGCAATGATTATATTCCTGTCTTAGAAAATATAATCAGCAAAGTAAAACCCATTGATAAAGGTATTGAAGACGATTTCATTGGAAAAATATCATTAACAAAGGCAGATCCGGATATTCATTCAAGAACTGAAGGCGAAATCATCTTAAATTATATTGTCGGGGACGAAGAAAAAGTATCTAAAGCGAAAGTAATTCTAAATAATGCTGATTACGATAAAGCATGTGAAGCTCACAAGCAAGGTAAATCAGTAAAAATCAAAGGTAAATTAATAACAATTGGACGAACAAAAATGATAGAAAATCCGTCATTTGAAGTAGTTTAATAGAGAGTAATGGAGCTATTGGAAAATAATAGCACGTACCTTGCAATTCAGAGCAGGAAATACATTTCAAGTTATAAAGCTAGTAATAGATATTATCAACTGCGCTGTATCCTTATAGATACGGCGCTTTTTCATACATCCTCATACATAACCAATAACTTTGCCGGGCAATGAAACGACTCTCTTCTCTGAATAAATATTTCTGGCGGCATAAATGGCGTCTGTTTTCGGGTATTTTATTTGTGACTATTGCCAACCTGTTCGCCGTTATTCCGCCCACGGTGATAAGAACCGTTATTGATGCGGTCGGTGAGGAGATAGATGTGTATCACCTGATCGGTGGAGGAAAGACACAGGAGCTTTTCCGCAACGAGATTTTCGGTCAGGTATTCTGGTATGGAATGTTGTTGCTGCTGCTCGCTTTTTTACGGGGAATCTTCATGTTCCTGATGCGCCAGACGATTATTGTGATGTCGCGCCATATTGAGTACGGGCAAAAGGAAGAAATCTATAATCACTACCAACAGCTGGATGCGCAATTTTTTAAATCGCACGCCACCGGTGACCTGATGAACCGTTTGTCGGAAGACGTATCGCGTGTGCGTATGTACACCGGGCCTGCGATCATGTACGCCGTGAACCTTGTAGTGCTTACGGTGATGTGCGTCTGGGGTATGCTGCGTGTAAATCCGCTGCTTACGCTTTGTGTACTGATCCCGATGCCGATACTGGGCATTTCTATTTATTATGTGAACCGGCTGATCTATAAAAAAAGTGAGAAAATCCAAAGCCAGTTGTCAGATCTCACGACAACGGCACAGGAAGCGTTTTCGGGTATCCGTGTGATTAAGTCGTTTGTGCAGGAAAAGAATATCATGCGTTTTTTTGATGCTCATTCCGAAGCATACAAACACAGTACGATCAATCTCGCAATGACGGAAGCGATCTATTTTCCGGCCATGAACCTTTTTGTCGGTCTCAGTATGCTGTCTACAATTCTTGTCGGCGGTTATTTCACCATTATCGGGAAGGCAACTGCGGGGAATATTGCCGAGTTTGTTATTTACATCAACCTGATGATGTTCCCGATGTTCATTATCGGTATGATCGCGAGCACAACCCAGAGGGCGGCCGCCTCCCAATCCCGCATCGATGAGTTCCTGAAGACAGAACCTGCGATTAAAGATCCGGAGCATGCGTTGAACCCGATTGTGCTGGGCGATGTGGCGTTTGATAAAGTTTCGTTTACGTACCAGCATACCGGCATTCAGGCACTCCGCGAGTTTTCACTGAAGCTAAGGGCGGGAGAGAAGCTAATCATCCTTGGAGAAACGGGTAGCGGCAAATCAACAGTGGGTCAATTGCTGTTGCGCATGTACGATCCGCAGTCCGGAAGCGTACGACTGGACGGTGTGGATCTGAGAGAAATGGATCTGAACCACCTGCGCAGGAACATCAGCTATACACCGCAGGATGCGTTGCTGTTTTCCGACACGATCTTCAACAATATCCGTTTCGGAAGAGACGATGCCAGTGAGCAGGAAGTATATGAGGTCGCGCGTATGGCGCATCTTGAAAACGAGATCAGCAGTTTTGCGGACGGCTACCAGACGGTGATCGGCGAAAGGGGAGTGATGTTATCCGGCGGTCAGAAGCAGCGTATTGTATTGGCCAGAGCCCTGCTCAAGAACAGTCCGGTATTACTGCTGGATGAATGTCTTTCTGCAGTGGATACGCAAACCGAGCAGATCATTCTTTCAAATCTGAAAAAGTACCTGGAAGATAAGACCGTGCTGGTGATCACGCATAGGATATTCACCGGCTGGAACTTTGATCAGATCATCGTAATGCGCGACGGGCAAATCGCAGAGCAGGGAGTGCATGATGAGCTGATGCAGCTGAACGGGCGCTATGCGAAACTTTTCCGTCATCAGACAGAAGCAACGCCCGCGTAAATGACAGCATGGATACATGAATTTCTGGTGCAGGTGAAATCGACCAGCTGGCTGGAATGGCTGGCGGCTGTTTTCGGCGTATTCAGTGTGTTGTTTGCACAACGTAACCATATCCTGCTTTATCCGACAGGCCTGGTCAGCACCGGTATTTATGCGTATCTGCTCTCGCGCAGAGAAGCGGGTTTATATGCGGAGGCATTACTGAACACATATTACTTTGTAATGACCCTTTATGGCTGGTGGCATTGGAAACGGGGTGATGGTGCAGCGGAGCTGGTAATTTCGATATGCAACACGGCAGAGTGGTTTATCACGATAGGCATAGTGCTTATTTTGTGGCCGCTCTTCTGGTACCTGCTGGGCTTTACGCCGTCTACCGTACCCGGTTGGGATAGTTTTGTATCGGCAACGGCCTGTGCGGGTATGTGGTTGCTGGCGCGTCGCAAAGTGGAAAACTGGATTTTGCTGAATCTGTCCAATCTGGTTGCGATACCCTTGTTTGCGTATAAGGGCTATTATGTAACGATGTTGCTGACGGTATTTCTGTTTATTGTTGCGATTTTCGGTTACTTCAGCTGGAGGCGACTGTACCGGCTGCGTACTGCGGCTTTTTAGCAGTTTATCATGTTTATTTAATGTACCTTTGTATTCTACTTTACCCGTTTTGTGACGGCGTTCCCGAGTATGGGGCCGACTGGTTTTGACAGCATAAGGCAGGGTGAGTAAGCGTGTCGTGCGTTGGATAATTAGCACGTAAATCTGAATACCCGAACTATAACTGGCAATACTACGTATGCCATGGCTGCCTAATCAGTGATTAGTCACCCATTTTGACCGCCGCAACGCAGCATGCCCTTAGCTGCAGCCGCCGTCTAAATCAAAAAAAATAGGGATAGCCGATGCATTGCTGCGCTGCAAAGGTGAAATCAAAGCAGCTAAGCGAAAGGTTGGTTTGACTGCTTCCTGCTTTTTCGCCGACAAATAATAACAGGATACACACGTAGAAAGCTCATTGGGCATATGTTTGGACCCGGGTTCGAATCCCGGCGGCTCCACTCCAGTGAAAGCCTTGCCTGGCAAGGCTTTCACTTTTTAACACAATGGGAAAGCCGAGTCCAAATCTTTGTAAGCAGGTTGCCATTCATTTGCAGCGACGTATGTTTTCCCGTTGACGTTACAGATTGGCCTCTTCTGCCGACTTATTCGTTTGCCTGGCTTATTTCAACGGCTTTACATTAAGCCAAATACAAATACATCTTTATAAACACGGTCGTCATCAGAACGCCTGAAGGGATATGCCAAGCACTGCCCTGAATCCTTTATTGTCTATTCTTTCTACAGGTACTGGTTTCTCGCCGATGGGAATTGTAATGATGGTCCATGATGAGGCAGAGGCGTTGTCGTATAGCTTGAATGACTGACTGAAGTTTCTTCCGACACCAAGAGTCAATTGCCATCCCCCGCTGAATTGATATTCCATCTTGGCGAGCCCTGTCCATTGGTTAATTTGGATAAACCTGTTGTTCTTATCGCTTGCAGATAAGCGGTAGCTTGCAGCATCGCCGTTGATTTCAATACCCACGCTTAGTTTTTTGTTTAAGTGGTATAATATCTTCGGTTTAATAGGAAATTGTCCGGTTATACTCCATTTGCGACCGGGCTTGTAGTCCACGTCGATAAAGGGCACCAGTTGGTTGCCAAAGAACTGACGGGAATAGGCAAGACCCCAGCCGGTGCTCAACCTGCCGGAATGTTTGTACCTGTAGCGAAAGCCTGCGGTATACCGAAAGTCTTTTATGCTTATTTCCTGCAGATCGGAAAATAAACCTGTTTGCGCAAATAAAGCAATGCTTTTATTACCCGACATTTTATAGATCGATATAGCCTGCAGGGTAAAGCCATGCAGGGTTTGCCTGTAGCTTTCCGGAAAATTATAAAATGCGGTATTCTTATAATTCATGACACCCACAATGCTATGTTTATTTTTCCTGTACACCGGAAGCGCGCATTTCAGCGCTGTTTGCTGTGCTATTGCCGCGGTGTCGTGATATTGAAAGCCGGATAAACCATAGTTTACCGATAACAGGTCCTTGTCTTGAGCAAAGCTATTAAGCGCTGCAAATATCATTAGCGCAAGATGGAAGTATCGTTTCATACGTGGATAATTTTCCCGTCCATCATCTCAATAGTCCGGTCGCTTTTAGCCGCAAAGTCATTGTCGTGTGTTACAGTGATGATTGTTTTGTTATGCTCGGCGGCCAGCTGCCTTAATATCTCGAAAACAATAGCCGTATTCTTGCTGTCCAGGTTACCTGTAGGCTCATCACCCATGATGATCGCTGGATCATTGATCAGTGCTCTGGCTATGGCTACACGTTGCTGTTGCCCGCCGGATATTTTAGAAGCAGGTTTTAACGCGTGGTCGTCCATGCCCAGTATTTTCAGCTTTTCATACGCATGGTGCTCTATTTCTTTGTTGCTGTACTTACCCAGTCGCAGGGCGGGGATCATTACATTTTTCAGACAGCTGAAATCGGGCAGTAAATAGTGAAACTGAAATACAAATCCTAAGTGTTCATTACGGAATGCGGCCAGTTCATTCTGCTTTCTGCCTGTGACGCTTTCGCCATTCAATTCCAAAAGGCCTTCATAGTCTGTATCCATGGTGGAAAGGATGTATAGTAGTGTGGACTTGCCGCAACCTGATTTTCCGGTGATGGAAACAAACTCACCTTTATTCACTTCAAAACTTACCTCATCCAACACCTGGAATCTTTCAGGCGTTAAAAAGTATTTTCCGATATTCTGAGCCCTAAGAGCGATGCTATTTTCCGTCATTGTCAGATGAATATTTTATCAGCCAATGATCAAACGCAATTGCCATTTTAAAGCATCCTGCCAGGTTGATGACAAGTGCACACAAAAACAAAAAAGTGTATACTGCTACGGTTTCGAATTGAAAGCAGTCACGACAGTCCGACAGTATAATAAACGTGTAAATAGAACAGAGCAGGCTTGTGATCAGTGCCGGGATGTAAACGCGAAGAATGATAAATTGAAGGATATGGATGAATAAATGAATCTGAAAGGCGAGTACCAGACCCAACCATAAGTTGTAAGACCTGGTGTTTATTGATAACAGGGTGATGGTACTTACCATTAGGAATTCCTCGGCAATAATTAAAGCGCGTGCGCTTTCCGAGATTTTTGTATGCAGCTGTATTACTTTGTACAGGCGGCGCTTCATTAGCCTTTGCTCAAGCATGGTCTTATTGCTCACGAGCCACGGTTTCAGCATAATCAGTTCCTCCAGTTCATGAATCATGAATACGGCTGGAAAAAGAGACATGTATGCATTTGCGGGTAACATAGCTATCCTCTGATAATGGTGACGGGATCAACCTTTGATGCTTTAACTGCAGGAATATATCCCGCGAAAAAGGCGGTGACAATACCAAATACGGCACCCTGTACGTAATGCCTCAGTTGAAAGGCAATGGGCAGATAAGCTACATTTCCCAGGCCAATGTATATTTTGGAAACGGTGAATGAAATGAGCCATCCGAAAAGTAAGCCTGCAACAGCCCCGACAACGCCAATAAACAATGCCTGCCGGATGAATATGCTGATGATATGGCCACTCTGAAAACCTGTTGCTTTGAGTATGGCGATCTCTTTTATTTTTTCATAAATGACCATATTAAGGATGTTGTAAATGCCGAAGCCCGCCACGATGAGTATGGTGATCACTACTGAATTGGCAATAACATCTCTGATCTTTTTGCCGGCAAGTGATTGTTCATTATTGCTCTGCCAGGTTTCCACCGTGTATCCCGTTTCGGACGCTATGCTCCGGGCCAAACCGGTCGTGTTGTTGTAATCTTTTATGTTGATGTAGATGTCCGTAATATAGTTGCGGTCTTTACGCAGCAACTGTTGCACAAACGATATGTTGGTATAGCTTCGGGTATTGTCAATCCCTTTGATGGTTGTCTTAAAAATACCTACAATCTCCAGTCTTTTGGAAGCTGCATTGGTCGTGGAAAGGGTGATGTAATCACCTTTGGAAACATTCAGTTTCTCCGCTAATCCGGTGCCAATAATGATTCCGTCCGGATTGCCGGCCAGTGCGTCGACAGACCCTGAAATCATGGTTGAGGATATGTCAAACATTTTATCCTGCTCCCGTATATTCACACCCGACACATTGCCGTTTTCCTGTACGTTGCTGTTGGCATAAATCACATTGGTACTTACCTGTTTGCTCATTGCGGTGATTTCTGCCCGATGTTGCAGTTGTTGCAGTACAGCATCCGGATCCGCTATTCTGGAGTCGGTGTTGACAAATTTCGGGTTGCTGATAAGGTTGATGGTTTCCCCGCCGGCATATTTATCAAGCATCTGATTGTCGCTCATTTTAGGGTCGTTGTACAATCGTAAATGAGGCGTGCTGCTCAGCATGCTCTTCTCTGACCATTCATTACTGCCCGTAATCAGTGCGTTCATGAAGATGAACATACTGATGCCAAAGGTGACGCCCAATGCTGCTACGATGGTCTGCTTTCGCCGGCTGACCATGTAGGTAAATGCTATTTCTGTATTGATACCGATTTTCATTGTCTGATGTCTCTTCTGAATTCCAGCTGGCAGGACGGGTATTTTAAAGCATAATATGTGGTATAGTGTTTATCGAGGTTAAGCGTTCGGTTGGTTACGTATGCCGACACATAGGTACCTTTTACCGGCTCCAGCTTAAAGCCTGTCTTGTAAAACGGATAGAGAAACAAAGCTTCGTCCTTTGCCTGTATCCAGTTGAAATCAAAGTTTACCATTGCTTTGAAATTCTTTTTGATGCTGAATTCTGTGTTGATCGCGGCAGTATATCCTGCTACCCAGTCTTTCTGATCGTACTCGGTAAATACTGCCCACTGGCTGAAGGGACGATTATTGTAGCTGATGGGGTATACCTGATCGCCGGTGAAATTAGAACCGACAGGTCGGTCTGTTTTGCGATAATGTGTATTCTGCTCTTTGCGAAATCTATCATTATAACCGCCGCCATAATAGCGGTATTCGGCAGTCGCATCTACATACCATCTGCCTGCGGTGAACTTGGTTTTTATTCCTGTCAGCAAAGCATAGTTGTCTCGGGTTTCAAAAGAATCGTTGAAGCGATATGCAATCTGTGTATATGCCCGGAATATTTTGTTGTAAACTGCGGCTGAAACGTCTATTGACGAATTGCCGTAAGCAGGTCCTAAGTACTTGGTATGCCCGGCACGGATATCCGCATTCAGCCGCGTACCGATGCTCAGTTTCTCCAGCGATACAGTTTGTGTCCTGGTGCCGTCAATATTCAGGCCTATTGAGTTTTGTAAATCGGTTACTGATGTGGCAGACAGGTGTAGTTTTTTATACGAAACAGCAGCCTGCAAGCCCTGCATGTCAATATTATAAATACTCAGTCCTTCATAGTCTTTGAAATTTTCGAAGTAGCCGATTTTTGCGTTCAGGGATAAGGGTGTTTTGCCTATAGCGAACAGGTTCTTGTAGTCAACGTAGTAACGTGGCAGGACGGATATATTGTAGGTGTTGTACGGCCCCCATGAAAATCCACCGTTATTAACTTCCAGTGAACCGTAGACGTCTAGCCCTTCTGCGGCATGGTACCAGCTATGAAAGCGCAGGTAAGAGGCGCCATGTCCCATGGGGTTGTCGGTGGCGGCAAGATGCTGGTCTATACCCCATAGGCTTGCCAGTGCCTGCTCCTGCGAACGGCGGCTGTTCAGATAATCGGGCACCAGTATATCTGTTGCATCACCTTTCTTTAAGGATTGCTGCTGCGAGTAGACACCGCCCGAGATATCAAAAAGAAAATTCCTAAAGTGAATGCTATCGCCTGTGTCAGGTTGCGCTGTAGCATTGATGCTAAAAAGCAATACCATGAATATACCGCCTGCATTTTTTTTCATGTCTTATAATTTCTCGATTTTGTCAGTCAGGGCCAGTCCTGAGATCACTTCTACCCATTCATTCGATATAATACCTGTTTGAATAGCCACCGTATCCACCCGCTTATTTTTCTTTACCAACACATTCCCGTCCGGGCTGAGGCAACTGCGTGGGATTAGCATGGCCTTTTCTTTCCTGGTTATGATGATATTTGCCTGTAACAGGGTACCGTTGATAATGCCTGCAGCACTTGTATCAAAAGCTGCTTCTGCTGTGTATGCCTGGCTGGCGGCATCAAAAGCAGGATATATTTTGGTGAGGTAACCGGTGTATGTCTTCCCTTTTTCTGTATTCAGCCCAATAAGCACTTTCTGCCGGAGGTGCAGTTTCGCGATACTGACTTCATCAATGCTCAACACTATTTTTAAATCAGCAACACTGCCCAATACAGCAACAGCTTCCCCTTTGCGTACCAGTTCCCCTTTCTTTTTCAGCAGCGTATATACTTTATAAATACCCGGCGATTTTACATTATAATATCCCGTATTTACGGATGCCGTCTGAAGCTGGCTGCGGCTGTTTATGAGCGTTTGCTTCAGGTTTAATGTTGTCTCTCCGAGATTTTGCCTGATAACAGCGACATTGTTTGCTGCATTATCGTAGTTCAATTGTGCGTTATCCAGATCAACTTTTGCTACGGAATGTGTATAATACAGCCGTTGCATTCTTTCCAATTGTGTTTTATCTGCCTGAAGTTGTTGGCTGGCAGACAGCAGCTTTGCCTGAAGTTCCTGTAACAATGGAGAACCAGGGGCTGCCTGCTGGTTTGCAATGTCCAGATTTTCTGCCGCGCTTTGCTGCTGTATGGCTGCGGCGGCGTTGTCCTGCGCAAACAATGTTTGATCGGTTGCTACCGTATCGCCCTCTGTTACCAACACGTCTTTTATATAGCCATCATTCAACGCTGTCAGTGTGAACTGGTCTTTAGCTTCTATATGTCCCGATGCAAAGACAGCTTCCGTTATCGGCGCCATAATGGGTGAAACGAATTCGTCTTTTTTTGCCTTGCAGGAAAATAGAAACAACGTTATGCTCACTGAAAAGATTGGAAAGTGTCTCATTCTGTAAAATTTATCCGGCGGATTTTTAACCGGTACTGCTGTATGAAATAATCGCTCATGCTTTGCAGATATTCGTTCTGGTTAGTGATCAACTCTGAATAAACCTTTAGTCTTTCATCCAGGGATATAATGCCTTCTTCCATTCTTTTACCGGCATGCGCATCATTGTTTTGATACAGTTTTAATATGGTGCCCGATCGGTCAAAGGCAGCTCCGGCACTATTGAATGATGACCTGATATCCTGATCGGCAATTGCTGACTGCAACCTGGAAGCCTCATATTGTTGCTGTTTGAGCTCGTAATCCATTCTTGCTTTTTGTACCTGATAGTGTTTGGTATTTCCGTTGAACAAGGGTAGCGATAACCTCAGGCCCCAGTACTGCTGCGGTATGGTATTGCTGTTGTCGAATTTCAGAAAATCGTCTGCAGCAACTTGTGTGTTGTATTGATACACTGCCGAAAGCGTTGGTGCAAAAGCAGCTTTTGAAGATTGCCATTGGGTTTTGGAAGCCAGCATTTGCTTGTAGGAAAGCGCCACATCCGGATCTGGCGCAAACGAAGTGTCTTCGGTAAAAGCGATAGCAATAAAATTACTGTCGGAGATATGGATACTGTCGTTTGTATTGAGTAACTGCCTGAGGCTGTTCCGTTGCAATGCCTGATTTTCTTCAGCAATATCAAGGCTTTTGGCGGCCTTTTCTCTATTGATCAACGCTGTGTTCAAAGTAACTTCGCTTATCTGCCCTTCGGCGAATTTGTTCCGGGCAATATCGTATAATGCGGTGGCTGTTTGCAGGTTTTCGCTCGATAATTGAGCTGCCTTGCTCAGTAACAGGCAGGAATAATAGGCATTGGCCAGCTGCTCATACAGGTCTGCCTTTGATTTTGCGATATTGAGTCCCGCTATTTCTTCATTTAATTTTTCGGCTTTAATGCTGAACCAGTCTCTGGTATTCAGCAGGTCAAACTGTGCGGTGATGTTTGCGTTATAAATATACCGTCTGCCGAATGTGGCTTCAGTATAAGTGCCTGCCGGTGCTGTGGGGTTGAACAGACTGGCCGGTATTAATGTAGGCTGGATTTTTATATTGTCTGTAAATGCACCATTTGCCGAGATTGCTGGCAATAAATTCCCATACGTCTGTTGCACGTTCTTCCTGGCAATGTATTTTTCGGCTTCCATTGTTTTAATGCGGATGTTATGCATGTCTGCATAAGCCCATACGTCCGGCAAAGAGCTAAAGCTGATCTGGGCATTAACATACGGAGCCTTTAAAAGAAGAAATAATACCAGTAAGCTTTGTCGGGCGCATGACTTTTGCATCGTGATAGTCCTGGCCCGAAAGCTGCCCGCACAAAGACGTTTTTGCATCGTCATTTAACCTTTGTCCACGTTTGTGATTTGCTCATAAAGCCAGCTTTGGCAGATAATTCCAGTTCTCCATTGGCTTCTATATTGGCGGTGCATGGAAATGTCTTTCTTTTTTTTGGCAGGCGCAGAGTGCCGCTATAGACATTGTTGTTGTATTGGAGGCCGGTGATCTGCTTTTGGCCGATGAGGTTTCTGTCGGTAGCTTCTTTGATGATGGCTTCGTAGCCGTCACCGGTTTTTACGAACTCTATAACCCTCGTCCGGTCTTCATTCGCCCACTTACCTAAAATGGCTTCGCCGTTTGTTTGTGCTTTTGCAGCGGTTACGAACAGACTTGTTATAAACAGTAAGAGCGTCAGCAATGGTTTCATTGTCATTTTGCATTATTTTAATTGTGAGTACAAAATTCCCGGATGATCCAATTTTTGCATGCTGTTAAGTTTCCCAGGCAGGCAATTTGCCCGGTGATGCGGGCGCCAACGGTATATAATAGCCCCGTGTGACGACCTGACCGCAGATGTGTGCGGGCATAAAAAAGCCACAACAAATGCTGTGGCTCGTTTTAAAGTTGTTCGAATTTATCAGAAAAAAAACTGCTCTGAAATGATCTTCCCGTCTTTCACTTCATACACTGCTACCTCGTCGAACTGCTGCCTCCCCAGTCCTTTTAATGAAACGTCCATGCCCATAGTACAGGCAAAGAAGTTGCCCGCTACCATAGGCGCGTTCGTATAGGCACTATGCATTTCTTCGATCATATCATGAAACTGCTTGCCTTTGGCAATGATGTTGTCGATACCCTGTACCGACTGAAACGGTGCATTTGCCGGTTCAATGCTTCTGGCATCTGCACTGAATAACTCAGTCAGAATTTCGTCAAATTTATTTTGTTGTGCCAGTTCATTAAACCGGTCTGCTACTTGTTGTGTTGTCATGTTGTGTGTAACTAATTATGGTTAAGAAATGATAACTATGCTTTATACTCGTGACCCCCGCTATCGCTCCAGTTCATGATAAACTCTTCCCGAACGATTTTTCCCTCCCGTACCGTAAATACACCAAACTCATCAAACTTCATACGCCCTGCTCCTTTCATGTCAAAGTCCATACCAATGCCCACTGAAAACATATTGCCGGCAATGATCGGTTGTGTGGTGTAACCTGCATGGATTTTTTCAATCATTGATGTGAAGTGCATTGCTTTTGCCTTTACATGCTCGATTCCTTTTGTATAGGGCTGGCTTTTGCTGTTGGGCGGCTCTATACACTCAATATCATCATGGTAATAGGTATCGATGATTTCACTCCATTTCTGTTGTTGTGCCAGCTCGTAATAATGCTGCGCTACTTGCTCTGTGGTCATGTTTCTGTTTTTTTAGCTAACAATATTTTATGGCTGATAAGGGCCTCCGGTTTCGCCCCAACCCCACCTGGGCATTGGTTCGTGTTCCGCCAGGTCGATGTGATCGGTATTACTGTTTAAGACGGCTATACGTGTGCCCCATTCAATATAGGCCACGAAGGCCGACCGGAATTCAGGGTCGCCTGGCAATTCAATCTCATCTGCAGTTTCCAGCAGAAGGGCCACCCATCGTTTGCGGTGCTGCTCGGTAAGGTGTTTTGAAAAGTGCTTCCGGATCATGGTAAAATGGCTGCCGCCCGCCTCGGTATAAGCTTTGGGGCCTCCAAAAACTTCGGCAATAAAATGGGCTACGTGCTGCTGATGTTGCGGCGCCATGTGTTTAAAGATTGGCTCCAGCAACGCGTCTTGCAATACTTTTTTGTAAAACATTGTTGTTAGCTGTTCAAAAACGGGCATTCCGCCGGCCCACTCGTATAGTGTTGGTGTCTGCTTCATTTCTTATGTAGTATTTATAGTATTTCTGTTTGCAACAAGGCGGTTGGTTTTTAAGTGAAAACTGCTGCGTTCCACATCGGCAAGATTTACCGGCTTGTATTTCATCAGCAGGTAAGCAGCGATCAATACAAAACCCGTACTGATTACCGCAACGATATACTGCTTATCGAACGCCGAGGCAATATTGTTGGTCAGGTGAAAAATAATGGCAGCCAATACGCTTCCGCGACTGATATTAAAGATTGCAGTCAGTATAATCGTCCCGACAAAAAGCCCGAAGAAAAAGCCGGATATCATGCCGACGCTGAACTGAAAACGCCATAGGAAAAAGGGCAGATGCCATAGGCCCCATACCAGGGTGAGTAACACAGATGAGGTAAGGGCGGAGTATCGGGTCTGAAGATGGGGCAGGGCAAAGCCACGCCAGCCCAACTCTTCCAATAATGCATAGCTTACGAAGGGCAGACCCCAGCCCACATAAGACTCCGGCGTGCTCAGGCTAAACTGTGATTTTGTGGTCCCGAAGGAAAAGGATGTACCGGTAAATAGCGGATACAATAGGTAACCCAACACAAAAAGGCATAAAGGAGTCAGGGAAAGATAAAAAGCCTTTTTATTTATAAGGCCGGGCCGTAATGTATCCAGCAGTGCGCGTACCCCTGCGTTTTTATAGCATACAGCACTTGTAATGATAGCCGCCAGAAATGGTCCTGCCGATCCGAAACAATACAGAATATTCAGCTGGTCCAGCGAAATCCTGTTTTGTGTGTATAAAAAATAAAGCCCAAAAACGATGGGCCATGTAATGGCGTATGCGATGATGACGAATATCCAAAGTTGCCTGCTCATGTTTTGTTTTCAATTACTACTTATTATAGCTGATATCCCGGCCTTGCGTATGTATTTACTCCGGGTTGCCCATGCGCACGCGGTAAGCTTTGTCGGCTTCGACCAGCAATTTTACCAGGGCGGGGTTATCTATATCCTCTTCGTGTTCGATTGCAACGTACCTGTGTACCTTACCCGAGCCCTGTAACAATCGTTTTGGGTCCGGCAATTCGGTACCCCGCCATAATCCCAGCTTTACCCCTTTCTTTGACAAAATGATGGTACAAACAGTGTGTTTATAGCCTTGGCCATATCCATAACCAATCAGTTTTGACGAAAAATCCGGGGTTTCGTTAATGCCGTTCAATTGCTCCGAAATCAATTCCCGAAGCCTCGAAAACATGCTGACTACAAGCTCCGGATAACCCTGCAACAGCTCATCTGTTTTTTTGTTCATAGCTATTCCTTTACTAACCTTCCAGCCATTGCAAAAAGTCACTTGCCTTCGCTTTGCTCACAATTAGGTGTTCAGGTGTGTCTGCCACCAGTTTTACAACCAGTTTCCTGGCAAAGAATCGCTCCGCGTTCGCGATAGCTGCTTTGTTAATGATGAATTGCCGGTTAGCCCGGTAAAACATGGACGGATCGAGCGCGTTTTCGAGGTCTTCCAGTGTATTGGTAAGGTAAAATCTCTGATGGCTTAACGTGGTAATGTAAACGATGGTTTTATCCAGATAGAAATAGGCGATTTCCCTCACCTGAACCGGTATGATTTTTTCCTTTTGATGTACCAGCAGGACTGACTTGTAGTTGTTCTTCAGTTGGTTCAGCAGGCCCGGAAGTCCTTTGTTGTGCTCATTTTTTTCAAACACCGATTTTAAAGTATGAAATTTATCCAGTGCTTTCTCCACCTTTTCACGGGTGACAGGTTTTAGTAGATAGCTTACTGCATTAGTGTCAAAGGCATTCATCATATATTCATCAAAAGCGGTGCAAAAGACGACCGGACTTCGAATATTTACTTTGTTATACAGATCGAAGCAAAGGCCATCTGCTAATTGTATGTCAGAGAAAATCAGGTCTGGTTGTTTGTTAACTGTGAACCACTGCAAGCACTCTTCTACGGAATCGAGGATGGCCAGGATGTTGATGTCGTCATCTATATGCTTCAGGATATTTGCCAACTCCCTGGCTGCTTTGGCTTCATCTTCTATAATTAAGATATGGGTCATACAATAGGAAGTTTTACGGTGAAGGATACTTCGCTCTTCTCGATAATAACCTCTTTATTAAATAGCAGCTGATAGCGCTTTATTACATTGTCCAATCCTATACCGGTGGAAAATCGGGTAGACGATTTCGGTTGAAAATTATTGCAGACAATCAGAAAATTATCAGGCGAATTACTGATGTGAATTTTTAGTCGCCTGGCAACTGAAGCTATATTGTGTTTAATGGCATTTTCAATCAGCAACTGTAATGTAAGAGGCGGAATACCGGAATGCATGATCTTTTCATCCACCGCTATATCTACCTCAAACGCGTCTTCAAATCTTGTTTTAAGGATGTACAGGTATGAGGTGATAAATGCAAGCTCCTGTTTTATTGTGGCGGTATCCAGTTCTTTATATTGCAATACATACCGGTATACATTGGCTAGCTCAGCCACATAGGCCTTTACATTCTTTTCTTGTGTTAAAGAGCTGAGCGTGTTCAATGTGTTGAACAGGAAATGGGGACTAAGTTGTTCTTTTAACGATGACAAATTTGCAGCCAGCTGAGCTTGTCGTAGCTCGGCAATTTCCAGGCTGTTTTTTTGCTTTTCGGAAAGGACATACAGGTAATAGGAAATGAAGTAATACAATCCGCTTACCAGTAGGCCCCGGAGCAGTATTAAATACTGCCGTTTACTGGCAATTATTTCGGGAAATTGCAATGGGGTATTCAAAAAAACAGAAAAAAGGTAATCATATAAATAAGCTAAAAGCCCTACGCCCAATATGGCTATGCCAGACACGATGGCTCTGTATCGCTTGATCAGCAACCATTGCTTCCGGAACATGTATTGGAAAACAATCCAGCAGGTAATGCAAAAAACAAAATTGTATAGTAAGCTTACGATGATAAATCCGATATCGAAATACCCCATGCGTATCAGTCTCGGTGATGAGGCGATAAGAGATATCCCCAACGATATTACTAACCCTACTATCAGATTCGGCCTTTTCACCTGATAAAGATAAAAGTTCTGTTATATTTTGCGACCAGACCTTTGTAAAGCAGGCAAAAGAGACGGTAAGGCAGGCACTTTTCAAGTGTACCGGTGATCATTTTCAGATAGCCGGCCGAAGAAGCAGGGCTAAAGGAGGATATCGGTAAGCCGGGAAACCTATATCTGAGTGACCATTTACTTTACGCCGTAGTGGGTCTTACCTTTCTCTCCACAATTCTGCTGACCTGCCTTGGGCAGTTGCGTTTCCGGTTTTTCAAAGTGACTATAATTAAAAAGAAAACCGTAGCAGAGTAAGGCCGGGTACGGGTTTCCGGAATGTTGAGAGGATAATTTTTTTCGGTTTGGTCAAATCTTTGCAAAGTGCTGTTAATGCTGTGTTTCAAAGTAAAGGCCTGCCTGAAAAATTATACAAGTCGTTCGACATTTTGTCCGGGAAGTCCACAAAAAATACTCCCCCGATATTGTTCCGGCAATATCGGGGGATTCTGTTTCCGGTAGCAACTGATTCCGGCCATATGGTTTACATTAACCCAGCTGGCCTGCAGCCCATAACAGTCCCACATATGATTTCTGAAGTTTCATTTTCAGCTCAAGTAACTTCAACGACGTTTCCAGCATTTTGTTTTCTCTTGAGTTGAGTATAAACAGAGAGCTTTCTCCGTTTCGGAAACGGAACTGCTCTCCATGAAACAGCTTCTGGTTGTTGCGGTAGACTTCAGTGTATATGTCTATTTGCCGCTGCAGCGCTAATACTTCATTGTAGTAACTACGCACCTTGTTTTCTATCTGTAATAGCTGATTACTCTGCTCCAATTCCGTCTCTGCAATCTTCAGTTTTGCCATTCTGTAGCCACCTATCGCATCACGGTAGAAAAGCGGGATATTCAGTGTTGCGCCTATTTTATGGTTGTTTTCCAGGAAGGTCTGTGTGGGTGTGAAATCTGTGGTGTATCCTTTGTTCAACATGTTTGCACTCAGCGACAGTTTTGGTATGAAGTATTGTTGTTTCAGTTTTTTGTCTACTTCAAGTATGCTGATCTTCGAAGAAAGCGCGTCTATTTTCGGGTGACTGGTTGCAAGCGACAGCAGGTTGTTGAGTGAAGGAGTGGTCCATTCCTGCAGTTCGCTGGTATCCGGAATAATTGACTCATTCCAGTAAACCGGGATATTGTCCTCTGTCCAGAGATAGTTGGATAATGAAAGACCTGCATTCAGGTAGGCCAATTTTGCATTCTCCTGCTGCACGTAAAAGGTCTGGAGTTGAGCGAGTGCTTCCGTGGTGTCAATTGCGGGTCTGCTGCCTTGTTCATATTCCGTTCTCGTAAATGATAAGCGCGCTTCGTTAACGGCGATCACCTCGCTGATGATCCTGTAATTTCTGTACTCCCTTACCCAGTTCCAGTAACTGCTGAAGGCATCATACATCACGTCGTTGATGATGAGCCGCCGTTCGGCTTCAGACTGCTCTTTGAACAGCCTGGCCTGTTGCAGTGCTGCACGCCGGCCATCATATAAAAGGCTGTTGGAAGAAAATTTAATGCCCACATAGCTTGTTTTGCCGAGGGTAGCTTCGCTTGTTACCCTGTCTCCGATCACTTCTTCCACTCCTGCTTTAATGTCTATACCATACCAGGTGGGTATAGTTATCTGCGGATTAAAATAACTGTAGTAGAGTTTTCCGTCGAAGGTTTTTCGATCCAGTCTTCCTTCTGCTACAGGGTCGAATACACCTCTTGTTTTCAGTATGTCTGCTTTGGCTTTCTGTACTCCGATTCCGGCTTGTCTTACGGTAGGATGGTATGTTTTTACGATACTTACAAATTCGTCTTTCGAAAGATGACGCAATGTATCGGTAGCCTTCGAACGGACACTGCAGCACGCGATGAAGGTGTACAGCAGCAGCAGTCTATTTCTTAACCTTTTCATACTCCTTAGTGTTGGGTTTGTAATAGTCCGGCGGGAAACCGTTGATATTCCTCCATAATTCATACCAGATGGGCACGTCTTTAAGTAATGCGATACCCTGCGCCCCGGCACCCATGCGCAGATTTTCGGGCCACGGTTTGTATGCCGCATTTTCCCCGACAAGAATTCTGAACAGACCGTTGACGCCCACGCGGTTTTCAATTGCCTTTATCTTACCGCTGAATGTGCCGTAGGACGCCTGCGGCCATCCGCTGAACACAATGGCCGGGTAACCGTCAAACAAAAATCTGACCTCGCTTCCCACCGACAATAAAGGGAGATCCACCGGGCGCACGTACAGCTCAACGGCGTAATCTATTTCGTCCGGAACGATCTCTGCGATTTTTTCGCCCTCCTTCAATATTTCATTAATCCCCGCTTTGCTTGCCTGTACCACCTGTCCGCTTTGCGGAGCGATCAGGTAATACAGTCCATTGCGTATTTTATAGTTCGCGTATTGATTTTCCAGCTTCGCGACTTCGGCACTCCCTGCCGCGACATCACTCTGTGCGGCAGCTCTTTCCCCCTGCGCCTTAAACATCTTTTCAGCATACTCTTGCGTCACCTGGTTCAGTTCAATGCGGGTATTCATGAGTTTTACCTCTGCACCGGTTTTTTTGGCAAGCGCGGACTGGTAATACTGGTTGCGTTGTTCCAGCTGTACCATTGAAGCAAGTCCGCTGTCACGCATGATGCGTTGCCGCCTGTACTGTTCTTCCGCGATTTTCATATCATTTGTAGCCGCGATCACTTCCATGCTGTCGCTGATCACCTTCATGGAAAGCTGCCTGAGCTTCAGCTGCAAGGCCTGCTGCATGGCGTTCAGCTGAGCATCCGTAGCGGCCACTTTGGTATTGTAGAATCCGATGCTGGCTTTTTTTGCATTGATCTGCTGCTCGGTTCGTTTCAATAGTTCCGGATCGAGATAGGCATCTTTTACTTCTCCCAGTTGGGCGATCGTATCTCCCGTATTTACGTGATCGCCCTCTTTTACATACCATTTGACGATACGGCCTGAAATAATGGAATTCAGTTCCTGCGGGCGATGTTCCTGTTTCAGCGTGGTGATGTATCCTTTACTGCGTATATTCTGTGTCCAGGGAAGGAATAGCAGTACCACAAGCATTAAAAGGATAATGTAAAACCAGTATTTCACACGACTTTGTTTGTCGGACCGGTAAATAGTATCGAAGGCTTTAAATCCGATACCGGGATGCTGAGACGCTAATGTTTCTTTTATTTCCTTCATCTGTCTTTGTTTTGTATGGTTGTCAATGCACCGTTATCAATGAAAAACAGCTGATCACATGTTGTCGCGAATGTATTATCGCTGGTTACGACAATAGCAGTTGTGTCCTTCAGTTCGTTCATGATATAGTTTTGTACGGAAGCGGCATATTCGTCTTCCAGCCCCATCCAGGGCTCTTCCAGTAACAACAGCGCAGGGTGACCGATCAACGCTCTGCACAGCAGGATCTTTTTAATCACGCGGTAAGAAAGGTGCTGGCCCAATGGCAGCAGTTCGGTCGCATATCCGTCCTTTAACGTGTCTATATATGGCTTAAGGCCGGTAACCGCTGCAATTTTATCCAGCTGCTTATGCGGGATGGAAGTATCGCCAAGACAGATATTTTCCTCCAGCGTTCCTTTGAATATCTCCTGTATGTTCAGGAGGATGCCGACGCGGGACCGGAGCGTGTTCACATCGTAATTGTGGATGGACACATCGTTGATGCTCAGGATGCCTTCGAAATCTTTATAGCTGCCGCTGATCACTTTCAGTAAAGAAGATTTTCCGGAACTGTAAGCGCCCTGCAGACACACCTTTTCGCCGGATTTTATCGTGAAGTTCAGGTTTTTTAATATCCTGTTATCGTCCGTGTATCCAAAGCTGAGATTCTGTGCTTTTATCGTAAACCCTTTCTGATCCGTTATGTCCAATCTGCCGTTTTGCTCCAGCGGTTTCTCCGTCACTTTGGTGATCTTTTCTACAGATGTAAGCACGTCGTAAACATTATCCAGATTGACGATCAGTTTTTCTACGGAGTCAATGATCATAAGAATGACGATTTCGGCAGCGATAAACTGACCTATGTTCAGTTGCTGATTCACGAGCAGGAATGCACCTACAATCAGCATTGCCGCCGTGATCACTACTTTGAATGCGATCAGTGTCCAGTATTGAAACAATAATATACGGAAGTGCGCCGTACGGGATTTCAGATAGCCTGTAACATGCTTGTCTGCTTTTCTTACGGGCAGCTCTGTATCCCGGCTGAACTTATAGGTCCGGACCACGCGCGATATTTCCTGCAGATGCGCCGCTACCTTGTACTTATAATCACTTTCCTGCACGCTTGTTTGCAGTCCGCGACTGCCCGTGATTCTTAACGTGATATAGACGATCAGCAGTAGCAGTATGCCGAAGAAAATAAACACCGGGTGGTAGAAGGAAAGCAATATCAGTCCGAACAGTATCTGTATGGTTGCCGCAGGAACGTCCAGCAGTAATTTTGCGATGCCTTTCTGAAGAGTGATGGTGTCGAAAAACCGGTTCGTAAGTTCAGGAAGGTAATAGTTGTCTACGTCTCTTAAGTTGAGCTTCGGGATATTATGGGCATACTGAAAGGAATAGCGTACGAACAGTTGCTGCTGGATCTTCTCGATGAGCTTCATCTGATTTACTTTCAGCAGACCGGCAGCGAGCACGCCGACGATCACAACAATGATCAGAATGACGATAGATGTGGAAATAGCCCCACCCAGCACAAAGCTGATGATGGACTGAATTCCGAGGGGCAGCGACAGCTGGATGATACCTGCCAGAATCGCGTAGATATATATGGAGTATATCTCCGCCTTTTCGAATTTCAGCAGGTTCAGAAACTTTACGATGATGTTGGCCGGATTCTTTTGCATGTGATGATTTGTAAAGCAAACATAATACTTTCGCTTCTAAATAATAGTATTACTATCTTAAGGAACTGTTATGCTATCATATGCGCAGCCTATATTATAATAGATAAGTCGCATATGTGCGACTGCAAACAAAAAAGCAGCCTGCATTGCTGCAAGCTGCTTCTGCTTTAAATCCCGGGGTGGAGGGGATGTTATTGAAAGAGGCGCAATCGTATTGCTTTGGCCACTGCTTCGGTACCGCAGTTCACATGCAGTTTCGTGTAAATGTTTTTTATATGGGTGCGGGTAGTATCGATACTGATGGCACATTCGGCGGATATTCTTTTGTAGGTATAACCTTTGGTAAGCATCAGCAGAATCTCTTTTTCTCTCGGGCTGAGGTCCACCATTTCGCGTTCGCCTGTTTTTTCGGGTTTGCGAAATGATTCCAGCACTTTTTTGGCTACACCCGGAGACATGGGCGCTCCGCCGCTTTGCACATCTTTGATGGCACTGTACAGGTCCATAGGACTGGCGGTTTTCAACAGATAACCATCTGCGCCGGCCGCTAGGGAATTGAATATCTTATCATCGTCGTCGAATACCGTGTGCATGAGCACATGCGTGTCGGGACTGATTTCTTTTACGAGGGATACGGCTTCTATCCCGTTCATTCCGGGCATGTCAATATCCATCAGCACGACGTCGGGTTCATAAAACCGGGTATCCTGCTTTACATCCAGACAGTTGGGCAATGCATTCAGCAAAGTAATGTCGCTCATGCCGGAAAGCAGGAGCTTCAGCGATTTGCGTAATTTCTCATTGTCTTCGTAGATGAGGAGTCGTACCATACAAAGTGTAAAGCTAAGCCGCCGTTTGGTTTTATGCACTCACATCATTCGGTTTTACATCCGGAGCATAAACCGGATCCGGGTTCCTGCTCCGGGTTTACTGATGATCGCGAGCAGGGCACCCGCTTCCTGAGCGCGTTTGCGCATGTTGATAATGCCGTTCCCCGGAGTGATACTATCAATGTCGAACCCCGAACCGTCGTCACTGATCTGCATGATGAACAGTTCGTCTTCGACAGAGACCGAAATGTCTGCGTGTCCGGCTCCTGCATATTTTACAAGATTGTTCACTGCCTCTTTGAAGATCAGGTATACATGCTGCCTGCGGTTCATAGGGAACGCAATATTGCTGATGTCTTCCGGCAGCCTGAATTGATAGCTGATATTTTTGGCCTCAAACAGTTCGGAAGCGTAACGTTGCATCCGGGCAAACATGATATCAAGCGTATCGTTTTTGGGACTGATGCTCCATACGATATCACTCAACGATTCGGTGACGTGTTTACTTTCATCCTGTATTGTATCCAGGAACTGCCGGCGTTTCTGTTCGGAAACAAGGTCGCTGTTCGCCATGTTTGCCAGAATACTGATGCTGGATACCGTTGCTCCGATGTCGTCATGAAGATCTTTGGAAATGGATTGGCGTATTTGTTGTATCGCAAGCAACTGGTCGATCCGGTAACGGTAGATGGCGTACAGCATGCCGGTACATGCGCCGGTACACAGCAGTATGAACCACCAGCGTGTATAGAAAGGGCTGTCTATCGAAAAGCTGAATACCGCTTCCTTTGCAGACCACAGGCCGTCCGGCGCCAGTGCTTTCACATGAAAAATATATTTCCCCGGGGGCAGATGTGAATACGTAACCATGTGCTCCGGTGACGGTGTGCTCCATTGTTTATCGATCCCTTCCAGCATATATGCATAGCGGATGAGATTTTCGTCCTTAAAATAGATGCCCGTAAAGGAAAAACGCAGGTTATCCTCCTCGGGATGCAGTTCCGGCAGTTCGAGATACAGCAAATTCCGGCGTGTAATTTCATTTATCCGCAGATCTGTGATGTATACCTCCGGCCTGTATGCGTCTTCTTCTTCCTGAAGACCTATTATTCCTGCGCATCCTGTGGAACCCACCATCAGTCCGGCACGGAATGGCGTAACAAAAAATATGTTCTTCCCGCAAAGCCTGCCGCCAAAGCGGTCTCTTTTCACTTCAAATTTGTTTTTGTCTTCGGTCACTTCGTCCAGTCCGGCAGACGTTGCCACCCATATATGCCCTTTTGCGTCCTCACTGATGTCGTTGAAGATTTCGGAGGAGAATGCCGAAAGGCCGGGGACGGAGGCGTGGTGTATACTTCCGTCCGGATTCAGGTGCAGGATCACGGCTCCGCATTGCACACCGTAACACCAGATACGATTCCTGCTGTCGCGAAACAGGCTGTTCACAGGCTTGCCGTTCAGGATCGAAGTGTCTTCTTCCAGTGTTTGCAGCCGGAAGGAATCTGCTCCGGCATTAAGCGGCAGTATTTTGTACCTCACCAGTTTACGGTTGTCGAGCAATGCCCAGAAGCTTTGCGAATTGATGCTGCATAACGAGTTGACCGGTAAACTGTCGGTGCGGACCACAGGATAGAAATGCTTATCGCGATATACCTTCATTCCCTTATCTGTGCTGATTAGGCAGGCGTTTCCGGGGAGGGAAATCATCCCGCGCCTGCCGAATATTTCATTAGGTCCGCCGGGGAGTTTGCTCACTGCAATGGAATCTGTAAGCTGCTCACCATTGAATTTAAAGCTGAGGGTATATACTTTAAAGTTTCCGGCTGGCAGCGGTACACTTTTACTTACCCACAAATACCCGTCCGGACTTTTGTCGAGAATATGGCTCCGGTAACCGATACCGCTGTGAAAACCTTTCAGTCTTTGCAGCTGTGATCCGCGCAAACAATAGATGTCCATCACATTGCTCAGCAACATCGTGGAATCGTCCCAGTGCAGGGAGCTTTTCACACTCTGAAAATCCACCTGCGAAAAATCGAAACTCATGAACTGGTGATCGGGGAGCTTACTGATACCGTTCTCCGTGCCGATCCAGATATTGTTTTCCCGGTCGCAGAAAATATTCCAGGTGTTCTGACTGATGAGACCGTTGCGGATCGTATAGTGATCCAGATTCCGGCCGGAAGCATCGCATTTGTAGATGCCATCGTAAACGGTCGATAGCCAGACATGATTTGTGTTGTCGAATGCAATGGCGGTCACTTCCTGGTTTTTGTTGAATACCGGTTCTATTGCAGCATCTGACAGTTGGCTGCGTTGCTGCGGGGATATGCGGAATACACCGCGGAAACTGGCTATATAGATATACCCATCCCTGCTTTCTCGTACGCAATTGATATAGGCGTTCCCGAGCGCCTTCAGTTTTCTCGCTGCTGCAGGATCGTTTTCCGGAAATACAATGAGGCCGCTTCCGGACATCAGCCATATAATTCCCTTACTGTCGCGGAACATGTCTACAAACGAATTGTTGCTGGCGATTGCGGGTAAATGCAATACCTGAGCATTGCCTTTTTCATCCATTTTTACGACGCCATTTTGCCATTCATTAAACAGAAAGCTGCGGTCGCTTAGCGCTGCCGTTCCGCTGATGTTCAATGGCTTCAGGTTTTTAGGGCAGATAAACTGTACGGAGTCTCCGAGGCAAAGTGCGAGACCGATCCCATCCATAGCGAAAAGCACTTTATCCCCTATCCTCACGCTGTAGCGTGCGAAGTAGTGTTTTACAGCGGGCGCTGGAAAATGCTTGAATGTGCGCCCGTCGTAGCGATTGATACCAAGGTCGGTACCGATCCATATATAGCCTTTGCCATCCTGGTTGATAGTGTGGGTGCGGTTATGCACCATTCCCTGTGCAGTGGAGTAGTTGACAAAGGGGAGTCTTTGTGCACGTACGCCTGCCGCTGCCGTAAGCAGTAGCGCCAGCATCCATATTATCCGGTGTGACAATGATTTCACACTTAAAAATAATAGCCTGTCGCGAATAATTCATCACTCACCAAATGATGTGATTGTTCAATTTCCGGCCTCATACCAATTTTACAATACCAATAATGCTTCAGCAATCATGAGGTGTAATCTCCGCAAAGCCGCTATTTTAAAGGTGTTTCTGTTATCACTGGTCCCTGCAACGGGTTCGGGGCAGGATTTTTCCGATGGATTTTCTAATAAAAAAGCCATCACATATTCCGGGGTTTTGGATATCAGGGGTATCGGTTATGCTGTTTCGGGGATAGAGCCCCGGAGGAGTCCTTTGTCCTATATTATTTCCGGTAATGCCACTGTTACCGTAAAAGGACTCGCATTGCCGTTTTCTTTCCAGTTTTCCGAACAGCAACGCGATTTTCGTCAGCCTTTTAATCAGTTCGGTGTTTCTCCGACTTACAAATGGATCCGCGTACACCTCGGCTATCGTTCATTGTCCTATAGTCGTTATACGCTGGATGGTCATCAGTTCCTGGGAGCCGGTATCGACCTCACGCCCGGTAAATTCCGCTTTTCGGCGATGTGGGGACGTTTTCTCAAAGCCGTACAGGAAGACACCACCAAACAACAGCAGCAGCATAATAACAACTTCCCTTATGCAGCCTACGACAGATACGGGTATGGTATTAAGCTGGGATACGGCACTCCGGCCAATTTCTTCGACTTGTCGTTTTTTAAGGCGAAGGACAGGGAAAGCAGTGTCAGGAACAATCCTGTGGAACAATATGTGCAACCGGGAGAAAATGCCGGCATCGGTTTGCGCACACATCTGAGCTTCCTCAAACGCCTTACATTGGATGTGGATGCGGGTGTAAGTGCTTATACAAGGGATACACGGGCCGACCTGGTGTCTGCGGAGGAGACGCCCCTGGTCAATTTCGCCAAAGGTATTCTTACACCAAGGGTTTCCACAAGTATTTATTATGCGGGAGATGCTACGTTACAGTACCGCGACCGGCAATTCGGCCTGGCACTTAAGTATGGTTACATATTGCCTGATTATAAGACGATGGGTATGTACTATATGCAGACCGACGTCGAGCGTGTGACCCTGATCCCTTCGTTCAACAATAAGAAAAATACGTTTCAGGTACGCGCAAGCGTCGGAAAGGAGCATGATAACCTGCAGCGAAAAAAACTCGCACGTACCGACAGGCTGGTCGGATCGTTCAATTGCAATGTCAGTCCGAAGCCGCATTACGGGATCTCGTTGAGCTATTCGAATTACGGGATCACCCAGAAGCCGGGATTGAAAAGCCTTTCGGATACCACCCGCCTGGATCAGGTGACACATAGCATTGTCGCTACTCCACGCTATACATGGCAACGAAGCAGTTCCATTCACACGTTTGTATTTGTGTTCTGCGATCAGACCCTGAACGATAACAACAAACTGAACACCCAGCATTTCAATATGACCACGGTCAACAATACGCTCAGCTATAGTGTTTTTCTTAACGGCAGCGGAGTGGGTATCAATGCTTCTGCTTATAAAGTGAATACAAAAGTGTCTGTGGGTGTCACCACCAGTACAGGCGGCACGCTGGGGCTTAGTAAAAATCTGCTGAAGAACAGGCTTTCCTCCGCTGCCGGCGTCAACTACTCGATCAACACCTTTGCCGGTGCAAACGACGGGAGTACCCTGCAACTGAATACGAACCATGTGCTCGCTGCCGGCCGGAGAAACCGTTTCCGTGCTGACCTTGTTTACACCCTGAATAACAGTAAGAGCGGCGCACTCAACCGCAGTTTCCATGAATTACTTGTGACCATAGGATACAGTTACCAATTTTAATAACAGTGCACAACAGGACCGATATGAAAACGAACCAGGCATTTCTACAGAGACTGCTCATTGCATTGCTGCTTTGTTGCGGTAACGCAGTTTGGGCGCAATCGCTTACGTTGAGCCTCAGCGTTGCTCCGCCTTATTCTCCCTACCTGAATGATTATGTCACTTATGGCAATAAAGCACTGCTCACGGTAGTGAACAGTAGCGGCGGACCGGTAAGCTTTTACCTGAAAGCCAGAATCACAGGTGATAATGGCATCAACGGCTCTACACGCCCGGGCTTCAAACCTGCAAGTCCGATGGTGATATCAATGCCCAGTGCAATTTTTAAAGGGCTCGATTTCGAAGGATATTTCAGCCAGAATAATTTCAGCCTTACCGGTACTACAATAGACAATGTTGTAACGGGAGCCGGCCTGCCCGAAGGGAACTACCAGATCTGCGTGCAGGCGTTCGACTGGAACACAAATGCAGAAGTTTCGGCGGAAGTATGCGCCAGTATCAATATTGTGTATGCAGAAGCTCCTGTTGCAATCAGCCCTGGTTGTGGCACTACCTACCCGGATAACCCCGCTCAGGCCGTTCCTTTTGCATGGACGCCTCCGCCGGGTATACCCGGTGTGCAATATATATTGCGCATGACGCCGGTATGGCGTAACGGTGATCCGAACAATGCCATCAATACGATTACCGAGCCCCCCTTCTTTCAGACCTTCGGTGTGCTGAATGTTCCCAGCTACACCTACAGATTATCCGATCCGAAGCTTACAAAGGGGACACTGTACGCCTGGCAGGTAACGGCAATCGACCCCAGTGGAAAATACCTGATCCGCAATAACGGCCGGAGTCCGGTATGCACATTCCGTTACGGCGATACCGATGTTACTGTTCCCGCTTCTTACCCGGACACCCTGATCATCACAAATCCGCTTTGCCGTTTATATAAAGACGCGAATGGCGTCAGCCGCATAGACAGCAATGTCACAGAGGCTCAGGGTAATAAGCTGTTTTATTCTTCAGAGAAAGATCTCGGACTGAGCTGGATATGGAATACACAGGATATTCCGGCAAACGGCATTCCCGAAAAAAAGAAAGTTGCCAATGGCGCTGCGATCACCGCTTATAAAGTCATTTTCACACCGTTGAATCTTTCCGGTGAAGGCAGAGTCGCTGTAAAAGGTGATAAGACAGTTACAAAAGAATTGATCACCGACCAGTTTGTCAATATCAGCGCGGCGCAGGCAGATGTTATGGGACTGAAAGCCGACCATTGGTATATGGTAACCGTTCAGGCTATAGGTGTGGGAGGCAGCGGCCCTACCGGTGTGCGCATTTTGGCAGAAGCGAAAAGTTGCGAAGTGCGGATCATCAGATCTGCCGATTCGGTGAAGCAGATAAAATTTACCGGAACCCTTGCTTACAACCTGGAAGACGGCGGAAGTCTTTACCCAGCAAATAATGTGAAACTGGCGTTCCGGCTGGCAGCCTCCGGGGAAAAGTCAAAATCGTCTGTTACTGCAGATAGCTATGGAGCCGAGCCTTCTTATCCCTGCAGCACCGATGCCCAGGGCAACTTCAGCGTATGGATACCGGTTCCCAAAGAAAAGGAGAGTAATAAGTACGTCAGCATCAGTATATTAAATCCTTATTACCGGTCGATGGATTCCTGTCTCTCCGTTACGCTGTCCACGACTGCCGCAAATGGCGCGGTTGCAAAGCTGAAAGACAGTATTGAACTCGGACAGGTAAAGGTGGAGGCACTTACCTATTCGCTGAAAGTGAAGGTAGGAAAAGGGTTTCCGAAATTCTATTATGACACGCTCAGTAAAGAAGTGTCGGTGCAGAACGATCAGTACGTAATCGACACGACCACCATTAAGCCGCGCGTGCGTGTGAAAGCCGGCATTCCGGTAGTTATCTATCGCTATGCAAAGTCTTCAGATATGCCACTCCGGGAAGGTGACTATACGGTGCAGGCAACAGTACGCGGAAAGACAATGATGAAGGTTGCGGAAGCGGTGACAAGTATTGAAAATGCCGGAGCATCCGACGAACAGACGGTGGTGAATTTTAAACGCCTGCTCTGTAACATGCGCGATGATGATGAATATTATATAAAGGCGATCCTGCCCAACGACAGCACGCAAA
Source organism: Rurimicrobium arvi (assembly GCF_039540495.1). NCBI lineage: Bacteria > Pseudomonadati > Bacteroidota > Chitinophagia > Chitinophagales > Chitinophagaceae > Rurimicrobium > Rurimicrobium arvi. Next base: position 243,411 of record NZ_BAABEZ010000002.1, read on the forward strand.
GAGGTGCGGCCAAAAATCCGTTTCAGGTTGCGTCCACCAAAACGACAGACGTATATGCGCTTACTGCAGACGGCGATCTGGATGCTTTTCTGGAAGCCCCTGAGCAGATATTCCGCTTTAAGCCTACTGCATTTCAACTCCAGCAATTTAAAAACCGGTTTACACAGAATACCGGTTACAATCTGATCAGCACGCTGCCTCCCATGAGCACGGTGAGTGGGAAAATGGTATACACATGGCCCGGATATAATGTACAGCGCCCTCTTACAAATGCAAAGTTCGTCGTGCGCATGATCTACACATTTAACGGCAAAGAAGGATTTCCCGAAGCAGCCCAACCCGATGGCAGTAAATACTGTTTTGCGAAGTCGCAGGTGGAGTTGAACGGAAAGCCCGGCGACGGCGTAATACAGGAGAATGAGGAGATCATCTCTTCAGACATGGATGGTGTGGTGCTCGGTACCGGTACTACAGATGCCCAGGGAAATTTTAAAATCAATTTTATCAACTACGACAAAAAAGGCACGATCTCGACAAATGGTCATCAGGTAACGGCGATGTATCCCTGTCCGCCGGAAGAAAAAGTGGATGGTAAAAACAAGGTCATAGATCCGGTTTCCCAGAAGGTGCTTGGCTACGACGACGATTGGAGTTTTGGTGCGAACTGGAAGGATATGTACAATAGCGCCCAACACGGAGACGATGTAAGCAATGGCATGAACAAAGGAAAGGGATACTCCGGCAGCACGCAATTTATTTCTGAGCATGGGGTAAGCGCAACGGCTACCGGAAATGCAACCACTAAGACCGCCAATAGCAGCTTAGGTAAAGGAGGTGTGGAGATCGGCGGTAAGACCATGAACAAAAGTTACGGAGCAAATTATACAGGCGCCCGTGAAGAGCAGGATCGCTATGCTTTTGAAATGCCTGGTCTGCACGGGCCAATGCCCGGTGTGAATCCGGTTGTGAAAAACACAGCGAATACGGTTGTTGCTGATGGTAATATTGCCGTCGGCAGGATGCTTGTTGTGGAGCTGGTGGGGCCGCATACCTCTTTCTATGGAGAGCGGATGGATGGTGGTAATCTGGATCAGGGAGGTCACTTCATCATGCAGGCGTTCGACAAAGGCGATTTAGGTACGCTTACCACGCAGGTGAAGAACTGGAAAGGGCAGACGAAAGTCGTATTCCAGAAACAGAATGATAAAGGTAAATGGGAAACGGTAAGCAAGCCTGATGCCAGCGGTGTCAGGATGACTATATACCGGCCCGCAGGAACAAAGCCCGCATTGACCCCCTTAGGAGAGGGTACTGCGAATCATCCATCCAAAGTGTTGCTTCAGTCATCTGTAGCGGGAGCCATAACCGGCGATCCGGTGGAATGGGTGATCGATACCTCGTTAAGCATGAATGCCGACGGATCGTTCGTGGTCGGCGATGTACATGGTATTGCGGTTGCTGCAAAAAATAAAATACAGATTGCATCCAACCCCGAAGCAGATCTCGCTACTCAGTTCGAACCTGTAGAAGGCGCAACGCTTGGCGGAACCTATTACCTGAAACTGAAGGAGGGGAAAATCATCGGTCGTGTTACCGAGGCCGGAACGGACAAAGGTATCCAGAGCTATGTGAATATCTATTGCTCAGGATGCCAGAAGGGTGCTGTCAACGGCATAGATCTGGGTTTTTCTGTTGCCACCGATGCGCAGGGATATTTCGAGTATAAGAACGGAATGGTGGTGAACGGACGCAGCTATTCCTGGGATGCCAACAGCGATCAGAACAAACCGGTTATCACCTGTTACGCATTCAAAGCGGGATACGGAAACAAGAACAGCGTTACGCTGCCTGTCCCTTCGCTGGGTCAGCAACGACGGTACAACCTGCAATTAAGTCCCGGTTGCAAAATCAGCGGAACGGTACGGGGTGAAGACGGCAATGCGATCAGCGCGTATATTATGCGTTTACCCGATACCACGCTGGTGCCTACTCCCAAAAATGGAACACCGTTCGAGGTATATGCTCCTTCGGGTTCCGGCATACAATTGAAGATTATTCCGCAGGATCCGGCTTACTTCGATACGCTTATTTCCGTAAAAACCCCGGATAGCGGTCCGTTGGATCTGAAGCATATCGACCTGCCGAAACGTCTGCACCGCATGCAGTTTGACATCACACTTACCAACGCAGACGGTGTTATAAAGTTGGGTAAAGAGATGGAAGCCGGGCTCGTTAAAATTGCTATCAATGCCGATCAGCAACTTACAAAAGTAAATACGCTCAACAATCCCTCTCTCGCGTTCTCGTTTGCGAACGTTTCCGTAAATAACTATACCGTAATGGTCACCGATGCGAAAGGTCGCGGCTACATTCCGCAGGTGCTGCACCTGACCAATAAGGAAAGCCGGAACATGCAGGTGTATAAGATTACGCTGCGTATGGGTGATTCGCTCACCGGAAAGGTTACACGTATCGGCGATTTTGCCGTTCAGAACGCAAGGGTATATTTAGATCAGAGTAACGGCAGCAGTCAGACGGATCCGAAGGATACAGCCTGGAATGCCATGGAGACCACCACGGATGCGAACGGACGCTATGTGCTCAGAGGTATTCCGCGATTACCTAAAGTACGTGTGCATGCAACGGTTCAGGGATACGGTGTACTCATCGACGGAGGGGATACAACACTCTCGATAAAAGGCGGAGGCGCGGTTGCGAACTTCTTCCTGAAGGATGTTTGTCAGGCAGATATCAGCAATGTTTACGGATTCCCCTTTGCGGTTGAATCCGCGAAGCCGGCGGGGACCAATAAATATAAGATTACCGGCGTGCTGAACCTGTCGGCCAATAAGACCAGGCTATCCTGGCTAGACAACAAGACGAAGGTGCGTATAGAAGATGTGGTGTTTGTACAGCAATCGGTGAATGGCAAAAATGTACTCCTGCCTGAAACACCTGATCTGAAGCTTTCGGAAACCAATCTCAAGATGAAACTGGCAGGCCGTTACAATCTTTCTATCAGCGGTCTTATGGCCACATCGGTGATCATCGTCAATGGTAAGCCGGTGCAGACAGGTGGTACGCAACCATTGCTCCTGTCGAAAGACGGAAGCGGCGGAACCGTTTTTGCGAATGCGCGCATCGTGGATAATTCATACAATTATCCCAGTACCTATCTCAACTTTGATAAGTCAGGCGAATTCCACCTGGCCACCTGGCAATCGGGTGATCAGAAAATGAAAATGAATGTACCGGTGATCTCCACCCTGAATAAAACAGATCCTTATCAACTTACGAATAAGGATGGAGATTCACTCAGTTTCAGTTTTATCGGATTTGACGCGAAAGCCGGTCCTAAAGCCAGCTATATCGATGATGCGGGAAAGATACACCTCAATGTCAATTTCCGCGGGCAGGCAGGTAACAGTCAGCCAGGTTTCGTGGATGTGCATATCAGGCAGATCATCCTCGACCAGAATAAGATCGATGCGGCAACCTTCACCGATCCGTTGCATCTGAAACTGGAAAACTGGGACCTGGAAGTCAAACAGTGGAGCGTTGATCCTGCGAAAGGCGGATTGTACAGCGAGCGGGCCGTGATACACACGGGTGTGGCAGATATCCCTATGGGACTGTTTAACCTGCGTCATGATCTTTTCGTGTTGCAGCAGCCCAAGCTGGACTCACTTACATTAGGTGGCGGTTTGGTGGCGCTGGTGAATATATCACCGAAGGCTTCGCTTGTGTATGATATGAAGACCGGATCTGACCTCGGCGCACACTGGCGGCTCAGTGTTTCTTCCGAAGGGACGAAGCCTGCCGCTTCCTTCAATCTGAAAACAAAATACGGGAACACAAAGCTCGATCTTGATTATTTTCAGATGATCTCCTACAATAACGAGAATATTATTTCGCTGCGTAAAAGTGCGGAGATTCCGGTAGGTAATAACGGACGCATCCACTATATACCCGACGGTATCGCTACCAATCCTGACTTCTTTGTGCTGCAGGGTACGGCAACATTCGATGTGCCGCGAACGCCTTCAGTAAGTATTGGTATGAAATATACCAGCGAGGGGAATATGCTGAAGCAGGAGATTGCTCCGTTCTCATTCTCATTCGACGGAAAAGGCTATACGCGCTTTACCTCTCCGGCCGGCGGAAAAGCACCCGAGCTCAATGCAGATAAAGGAATGGCTACGTTTTATGGGACAATTGAAGAACCTGGTAAAACAGAAAAGATTCCCTGTATGCTCACCTTCGGTAAGAAAGGCTCATTGGATTCCGCAGGTATGATCTACCTCGTGCCTCCGGATAATATCCTGAAACTTACCAGTAAGAATAACCTGAAACTGGTAAGCACTTATGATGCTAAAAACAAACTCCGCAACGGTATGCGGGTGGAAGGTAAAGACTGGACAAATCTCCGCTTCTCCGGATTTATCAATCCGAGCGACGGAAGCCTTAAGGCAACGGAAGATGTACAGCCCGTGAATTTTGAAGTGCTGGGCGATATCACGGCGAATACCGACAGTATCAAAGTAAGCGATATTAAAACTCCGTTTGGCAACCTGAATATGGTATACGATTTCAAAGAAAGCGTGATGCGTGGCGCCATGCGTATGGACAACGCCGAATTCGGTTCGTATAAATTTACGGGAGATGTGCAGGTGGAGTTTAGCAAGCACGGATTCCTGACTATGGCGGCCGGACAGCTGAATACAGGTGTATTGCTGGCAGAAGGCTTTGGCGTATTCAGTTCCGGATTGGTATTGGGTGTGTATGATAATCTCAGTGACGATATCATCGCGAAGACTGTTCAGTTCAGTAAAGATCCAAAGAGTCTTTGCTGGATCACCGAGAATCGCAGCAATTTCAAAGGCTGTTACTTTACCGGTGGCTATGATATTCTGAATACCTCCAAGAGCTTCGATATCGGAATAGCTGCGGCATATTTCAATGCGGTGCTTGGCGTGGAAAGTTCAATAGGACTCACATTCGGCAATGGAACCAATGGCGTGTTGAATGTGGGAGCGCATGGCATGGTGAAAGCCGGACTCAGTGCTATTACCGGAACTACCATTAAAGGTCAGATAGAAGGTCACCTCACGGCAAAAGCCACTTACAGCAATGCTCCGGGGGCGGGATTCGGTGTGGAAGGAGCGTCGGCACTCGGATTTTCCTGCGAAGCCTGTCAGAGCGTTCCGTTCTTCGACGATATCTGTTTCGATTTTGAAAAGGCCTGTGGTGCGACTTTCGGATTCGGACAGGGTAGCGGGGCCCATTTTGATTTTAAACTGGAAAGCATCGCCGATCTGCATAAGTGCGGCGGAACAAATAAAGCATCCAAATAACGGTAAAAGGATTGGTCATGAAAAAGTATAGCATCATCATATTTTTAGTCCTTCAGTATTGTTTTACGCATGCTTTGCATGCACAGGAGATCAGCGCGTTTGCAGGACCTCAGGGAATATGGGTAAGTTCCGGACGCACTGCTCAGCCCGGTGCACAGGTGCAACGTCGCGAAAGCGGAAAGGAATGGCAGACGATAGGAAATTTCGCGGCTCCCCGTAACAGCACTCAATTTATTGCAGCGTATCATTCAGTGAGTATGGCGGCTGCCCCTCCGGAAACGGTAGCCGATGAATACCTCAACCGTATATGGCAGCGTTTTTCAGCATCCCATGCAATTGATTCGCTAAGCTTCTACCGCGAACACCTGCAGGTACTCGCGGCTGCGGGCGCGGCTTACTTTGACGCGGATGCACAGAAGGGCATCCGGTATGAATACCGGCTTTCTACAGCCGGAATCAGTACGAACGCTGCGGGACCGGTAAGCTATCCTGAGGGGCCTGATCAACGTGCGAAGATTCGTCCGTTGATGATTCAACCTGCGCGCGAAGGGGTATATATTGAATTTGAAATAGAGCAACCGGGCGATATGCAGTCGGCTCATATTTACCGGAGTTATTACCTGCGCAGCAATGCAGAGCATATACATCCGCTCGTCACCTACAGCAGGCGCGGGGACAGGCTGTATGCTGCGTTCACCGATTATACAGCCACGCCGAAAGTGCCTTATGTGTACACACTGGTTCCGGTCGATGCAGCGGGCAATGAAGGAAAAGCTTCAGAGCCTGCAACATTGTTTCACGTCCCGCAATCGTCTATACAGCCCTCGGTAAGACATCTTACGGCTGTTTCCCAGGAGGCAAAACGGGCCATTCATCTGAGTTGGCTGCCTCCGGCCACGGCAGATGTGGTAAGTGTGGAAGTGTACCGCGGTGATCAGTACAGCGGCGCCTATCGCCGGATCGCTTCGCTGTCGCCATCGGATTCGGTTTACGACGATTTTGAGGTGGAGCCGATTACCACTTATTATTATGCCATCGCATTAAATGGTTCCTACGAGCAATCTGTGAATACACCCCGTGTGCCCGGTATTCTGCGTGCAACAGACGCGAATCTTGCACCGCCGAGAAACGTGCACGTACAGCTGGAAGGCAATGTGACTGTAGTTAGTTGGGATACTGCGTCGGAACCTTGCCGTGGTTTTTTCGTTTACCGGGGTGATGGCTACAACGGTCCTATGCAGAAAATTACCACCCTTATCATCAATAGCGGAGTATATCAGTATCGCGATACACTTCCGTACAATAGTCAGCCGCGTATTTACAGTTACGCCCTCAGCGACGAGAATACCAGCTATAATGAAAGTCCGCTCAGCGAACGTTTTTCGGTGCAGAAGGATGGCGGGCAACTGACAATTCCCGATGATATAACAGTGCTTGCTGCGGACGAAGACGCGGTACAGGTTATGTGGCCGGACAACAGGAATACTACGGGGGCAGATGGTTATGTGTTGTTCCGCAGCGAACTCAATACGGATGGGGAGGCAATCGGAAAGGCCAGGCAGATCCGTCTGAAGAACAGCTATTACCTGGATAAAGAGATTGAGACAGGCAAAACGTATGCGTATTCGGTATCTGTAGTCAACGGCGATAAAACCGGTAGTCCGTCTGCTGTGCACCGATATACCCGAACACCTGAAAAGCCGCTTCCGGTAAGTGATATTATGGCTACTGAACAGGACGGCACCGTCGCCATTACCTGGAATCTTCCCATAGGTGTAAGCCTTAAGAAGGTATATCTCTTACGGGGTACTGCAGGGAAATCACCCGAACAGATTGCTGCATTAGGTCCCGCGGAAGCAGCTTATACAGATAAGCAGGTAAAGCGCGGTGAGCGTTATTATTATTCATTCGTAACTGAGTCGGAGAACGGTGTAATGAGCGAGGCCACCACACCCATGAGTATCCGGCTGCAAGAATAAATTTATGAAACAACTGATCGGATTAGTCATTGTACTGTTTTTTTGCCGGACCGGTTTCGCGCAGGATAAGAAAAGTATCGTCGGTACCTGGAAGGTGACGGCTATGGCCTTTGATTTTGACGGAGATGGTCAAAGCGACAGAGACTTGTGGAGACCTTGCCGCGAAGGAAGTACTTTTACGTTCCAGGAAGACGGAAACGGAAATCAGTATAAAGGTGCTAAACCCTGCGGCAATCCTGCGCAGAATCCTGCACCGTTTCATTGGAGCATTGCAGGCGCTGATATGATAAGCATGCAACAGGGAGCTAACTCGGAGCTGGTGCAGATACTGTATGTCGGCAACGGATCGCTGAAGCTGTATTGGAAAAAGAGCAAACTGTTGCTTCAGCTGGAACGTTAGATTTTTTACAATAACTCGTTTTAGAGAAGAGCTCTCCGGAGTTCTGCAGGCCTGACTATTTCAGGCCTGTTTTTTGTGTATGTTATTGGAACATCGAAAGCAGATCGGTAGTGGTATTGTTTTCGAGATTGATCATTTCAAATCTTTTGGCCGATGAGAATGAACCCATGTCCCGGTCACTGTTGATCAGTATTGCTCCCATCACAATGATATAATGGCATTTGAATGGTGTTGCAGCGATCAGTTCGTGGATACGTCTGTCTATTGCTTCATAAATTACTTCCGTCGCTTCAGCAAGTGGCTCTTTAGCGCTCAGGATACGCTCTGATGCATTATACAGAATTTGCTCTATGGTATTCATCTGGTGGTCGAGCTCTGTGACTTTTCCAGGTTCTATCAGCTTATGTGTAAGCTTATGCAGGGCTCCCTGGGCGGCACCGCAGCATCCTGATGTCTCGTTTTGCCCGAACCGGTGGATCTCGCCGATCTCTCCTGTTTTGGATATACCTATGTGCGGGCCATAATAAATAAATACCCCTCCGTCGTCTGGTACGTGACTGGCAAAAGCTGCCATGCCGGATAAACCTGTAAACGGGAATCCGTCCAATCCGCCCATTTTGAAAGGTCCGAGGAATTCCTGGAAACGCACCGGATATTGTATGCTGTTCACATCGTCGCTGCAGATACTGTCAGCCAGCATCACCTTCGAAGGTTCGAGGTCAAGGTCGTCTTCCATCAGATCGATAACCCTGTTCACCGTGTCGATAGTGGTAAGCGCATTCGGATAATATTGGCGGATGATTGCCAGGCGTTCTTTTTTGAGCATTGACTGTTCGGTTTTAAAATCCCGCTAATTATCTGCGAAAGTAGCGCTGCAAGCTCAAAAATTGTATCTGCTGCATAAAATTCATGATTTGGTTATTACAATAAGAACCACGGGGTCGCAGCAAAAAGACAAAAAGCCACCCATGCAAAGGGGCATGGGCGGCTATCGTTGTTCTCTGTTTGGAGTTAGTTATTCGTAACCGTCAGGTGTACGTTGATATTGTTTCTGGTGGCATTGGAATACGGACAGATCTCGTGTGCCCTGTTTGCAAGCGCTATAGCGTCCTGGAGCGTTATCCCGCTGATGTTTACGGCAAGTTCCGCTTCCAGTCCGAAAGTGCCGCCCGGCAACTGACCGATACTGACCTTTGCCGTTACGGAAGTTCCTTGCGTGGATGTCCTGGATAAGCTGATCACCCGGTTTAAGGCACTATCGAAACAGGCAGCATAGCCTGCGGCAAATAATTGTTCCGGATTGGTGAAGTCGTTGTTGGCTCCTCCCAGTGATTTAGGTAATCTTACCTGAAGGTCGAGGATACCATCTTCAGACTTTACATGTCCCTGGCGGCCACCTGTTGCAGTTGCAACGGCTGTGTATAGCGCTTTCATTGTTGTGTTGTTTTATTCAGAATTTTGGTAGTGATCTGTTTCAGGTGCAGCAGTTCTTCCATGCTGAGACCCATCGCCTCTATCATCTTATCCGGTATGGCCGATGCTGCTTTTTTCAACGCCTTACCCTTATCGCTCAGCGTGATTGTTACCACGCGTTCATCGGAAGAATTCCGCTGCCGTAACACCAGCCCTTTTGCCTCCATACGCTTCAGCAATGGAGTGAGCGTTCCGGTATCAAGCATCAGCTTGTCGCAGATGCCGCTGACAGACAGTTTTTTATATTCCCACAGCAGCATCATCACCAGGTACTGGGGATACGAAAGATCCAGCTCGTCCAGAAACGGCCTGTAATGGTTGGTGATTTCCCGCGATAATGCATAAAGCGGAAAGCATACCTGGTTGTCCAGCTTGAGTAAATCTTCCTGCGTACTCATAATGGTAATGTTTTTGCAATACAAAAGTAAGGTAAAGTATATTTTGCACAATATAATTGTATGCAATACAGTGTTAACATAAAACTGTAATGAAAAAGCCATACCTCCGGGAGGTATGGCTTGCAGTAAGTTATGGTATACGCCTATTCCGAACCGGCGTTGCGCGTCATTTGTTCAATCTGGTCCCACATGCCGGGAGGTATTGCATTCAGCATATTGAACTGACCCGCACCCTGCAGCCAGGAACCTCCGTCTATGGTGATCACATCGCCGTTGATATACGCCGAAAAATCGGACATCAGGTAAGCGGCAAGATTGGCAAGCTCCTGTGTCTGTCCCACGCGTTTCAGGGGTACTGTGTTTTTAAAATCGAACTTTTGTGCGAGTTCGCCGGGAAGCAGGCGTTCCCAGGCTCCTTTTGTCGGAAACGGTCCGGGTGCGATCGCATTGGAGCGGATGCCATATTTCGCCCATTCCACGGCCAGCGACTTTGTCATTGCCACCACACCGGCTTTAGCACAGGCGGACGGCACCACAAATGCGGACCCTGTTTGTGCGTAGGTAGTGGCTATATTCAGGATAGTGCCCGGTATTTTCCGGTCTATCCAGTATTTACCCAGGGCAAGCGTACAGTTGGCAGATCCCTTCAGTACAATATCGATTACGGTCGCAAAAGCATTTGCGGAGAGTCGTTCGGTGGGCGAAATGAAGTTACCCGCCGCATTGTTCACCAGTCCGTGTACCGCACCCATTTCCGATACAGCTGTTTCCAGCATACGCTGTACCTGTTCCGGGTCTCTGACATCGCAGGCTATGGCAACGACTTTGCCTCCATATTGCGATTCCATTTCCCGGGCATTGTTTACGAGTCTGTCGATTTTCCGGCTGGTAATCACCACCTGCGCTCCGAGTTGGAGGAAATAGCTGCTCATCGCTTTGCCTAAGCCCGTTCCGCCCCCTGTAACAATAATGTTTTTCCCGGCCAGCGCATCTTTGCGCAGCATGCCTTCCGTATAATGTGTTTCCTGCATCTGATACTTTTATAAAGAGCCTGTTTAAAGTTCGGGTACCGTACCGTCACTTTCATAGATACTATCGATTTCTTTTGCGTATTTGTCCAGGATGATCCGGCGTTTCATCTTGCTGGTGGGTGTCAGTTCGCCGCTTTCTATGGTCCATTCGGTGGGTAACAGTACAAATTTTTTCACCTGCTCTACGTGGTTGAATTCCCTGTTATAATGATCGATAACGGACTGTATCATTGCAACCACTTCCGGCTGGTGCACCATTTCTGCAGGCGTGGAACAGGGAAGATTCCTGTCGGAACACCATTTGCCCAACTGCCCGAAGGCGGGAACGATCAATGCTGCAACAAATTTTTTCCCTGCGCCCAGCACCATCATCTGCTCGATATACAGACTTTCTTTCATGCGGTTTTCGATCGGCATCGGTGCTACATATTTGCCACCTGATGTTTTAAATATTTCTTTTTTACGGTCGGTGATCCTTAAGAATCCCTGCTCATCCCTGCTGCCGATATCTCCAGTATGAAACCAGCTGTCCTGCATCACCTCGCGGGTTAGTTCCTCGTTCCGGTAATAACCTTTAAAGACATTGGGTCCTTTGCAGAGTATCTCTCCGTCATCGGCAATTGTTACCTGCACATCGTCAAGCAATTGTCCTACGGTCCCGAACTTTCTCCCTGAACTGAAGTAGTGATTTACCGCGATCACCGGAGAGGTCTCTGTTAATCCGTAACCTTCCATGATTACGATTCCTGCCGCCGTGAAGATGCGTTCCAGTCTTACCGGACAAGCGGAACTGCCGACTACGATTGCCTGGATATTACCGCCAACAGCTTTCCGCCATTTGCTGTAAACCAGTCTGTCGGCGAAGTACTGCTGGAATTTATACCAGGGACTATTACCGCTTATCTCATACTTCGATGCAAGATGTACCGACCAGTTGAAGATTTTCGCTTTGATCCCGCGCAGCTTCTGCCCCTCGGCCAGGATGCGCTCAAAGACTTTCTCCAGCAGCCTCGGTACAGCAGTGAATACATTGGGGCCTGTTTCACGCATATTAGCTCCTATGGATTCCATATTCTCTGCGAAGTACACCGAGAAGCCGTTAAACAGATAGATGTACATCACCATCTTCTCAAAGATGTGGTTGAGCGGAAGAAAGCTCAGTGCCCGATTTTGCGGACGGGGTATCTGATCGAGTACGGGGAATGCTGATGTAATGTTGCTCATGATATTGCCATGGCTCAGCATCACTCCTTTGGGACTTCCCATCGTCCCTGACGTATAAATAATCGTGCAGATATCGTCTGTATGAATGCCGGCAGCAATCTGGTTGATACGGTTGCGTTCTATGGGAGAGATGTCCTGTAGCAAAGTTTCCCAGAAGGTTCCTTTGCTGTCATCGTTAAAGCAAAAGACAGATTGTACAGAAGGAGTCTGTCCTTTTATGGAGAGAATGACATCTGTCAGCGCGCAATCTCCGGTAAATACACATTTGGCTTCTGTCTCGGACAATATCTGCGCAATTTCCCGCTCTCCTGTATTGGGATATAAAGGAACCAGGATCGCACCTGTCAGCTGGACGGCGAGGTCGGTAATGATCCATTCGGGCCTTCCGGGACTGATGATTGCAATTTTATCCCGTTGTTCCACATTGCCGCCTCCGCCCCCGATGCCCATGCGCAGCAGCGCAGCAGCGAGTTCATACACCTTGCGATGTACTGCTTCCGTTGTGTATGCCTGCCATTGTCCCGAAGACTTTGCATTCAGCAGGTCGGGTAGTGGCCGATCGGCCTGGACGGAAATGCAATCGAATAATCTGCCTGCCTGTTTCATAATACCTGTTTCGGATTGTTATGCCGGCACCGAAAGTCCGGCATATTCGGTAATGCTTAGTAACAATATTTCTGTTGCCCGATGATCGATTCCGCAATTCGGCGGCGTGCGGCGGTGGTGTTCACGTCCTGTGTTTTTGTAAAGCGCTTGAGCCCCATCAGCATCATTCTTTTTTCATCGCCCTCGGCGAATGCGTTCAGCGCTTCTTTACCTGCTTTGAATATCTTATCTGAAGCATCCTGAAGGTACACCCGCATAATGTCGATCTGATCGCTCACAGCGTCAGCACCGCGTTGTGCGGCGAGTTTTTCCACCCGTAGTTGCAGCGATTCCGCCACATATGTTTCAATCAGCATGTCTGCCAGGTACATCAGTATTTCCTGTTCCTTGGATAAGGACATCATCAGTTTCTGCACGGCGGCTCCGGCAACCATAAGCACTGCTTTTTTGAAGCCAGCCACGTATTTTTTCTCCGGCGCAAAAAGTGCTTCTTCCTCCATACTTCCGAAATCAGGAATACTCACCAGTTCGCCGGCAACAGCCTGTGCAGCGCTCATCAGGTCCAGTTCTCCTTTCATTGCCCGCTTCAGCATCATGTCTACCGTGAGCAGCCGGTTGATTTCGTTCGTGCCTTCAAAGATCCGGTTGATCCTGCTGTCGCGGTAGGCTCTGTCCATCGGAGCCTCTGCGCTGTAACCCATCCCGCCGTATACCTGTACCCCTTCATCCACCACATAGTCCAGCACCTCTGAAGCATGCACCTTGATAATGGCCGCTTCGATCGCGAATTGCTCGGTTCCTTTCAGCTTGGCCTTTCCGGCATCCATACCGGAAGCGATCAGTGCGTGGGTGGCATCTTCTATATTCTGACTCGCACGGTAGATGGCACTTTCGGTCGCGTAAGTACGAATCGCCTGCTCTGCAATTTTATAACGTATTGCTCCGTATCTGGCAATCGGCCGGCCAAACTGCTCGCGCTCATTTGCATATTTTACCGTATTGTTGATGACGGCTTTGGCAGCTCCGAGCGCAGCGCCTCCAAGCTTGATACGACCCAGATTCAGGATGTTCACCGCGATCTTGAAACCATTGCCCCGCTCTGATAATAAATTTTCTACGGGTACCATACAATCATTAAAGAATACCTGGCGTGTGGAGCTGCCTTTGATACCCATTTTGTGTTCTTCGGGATTCAGGGTGATCCCGCCAAATGTTTTCTCAACAATAAATGCACTCAGGTTCGCATCGTCATCTATCTTGGCGAATACGGTAAAGATATCCGCAAAGCCTGCATTGGTGATCCACATTTTCTGGCCGTTCAGAACATAATGTTTGCCATCAGCAGAGAGCACCGCTTTTGTTTTGCCGGAATTCGCATCTGATCCCGCTCCGGGTTCGGTGAGACAATAGGCGCCTTTCCACTCGCCGCTCGCAAGCTTCGGGATGTATTGCTGCTTCTGTGTCTCGTTTCCATAATACAGGATCGGTAACGTGCCGATGCCGGTGTGCGCCATTGCGGCGACGGAGAAAGATGCTCCTGGTCCGGTTTTTTCACTGATCAGCATCGAAGTGGTGAAGTCTTTGCCGAATCCGCCGTATTCTTCAGGTATGGAAACACTGAGGATACCCAATGCTCCGGCCTCGTCGATGAGGGAGGGCACAAGTCCTTCCTCCTGCTGATCGATTCTGTCTAGTACCGGTACTACTTTCTGATCTATAAAATCCTGGCAGGTCTGCGCGATCATCCGTTGTTCTTCATCCCAGTTTTCGGGTATAAATACATCGGCAGCTTGGATGGTGCTGATCAGGAATGCTCCTCCTTTCAGATGTCCGTTTTCTTTTCCAGTGCTCATTGCTGTAATTTTTTAATGTTGTTATAAAAGTTCGAATACACCGGCAGCTCCCTGCCCGGTTCCCACACACATAGACACGATACCGTACCGTTGTTTGCGCAGCCTTAGTTCTGAAAACAGCTGAGTGGCCAGTTTTGCGCCTGTACAGCCCAGCGGATGTCCGAGTGCAATGGCTCCTCCGTTCACGTTCACGATTCCGGGATTCAGATCCAGGTTGCGGATGACGGCTACGGACTGGGAAGCAAAAGCTTCGTTCAACTCGATGAGGCTGATGTCATTCAATTGCAATCCTGCAGCTTTCAGCGCTTTCGGGATGGCCTCTATAGGGCCGATACCCATGATCCGGGGCGGAACACCGGCAACCGAATAGCTCGCCAGTCTTGCAATCGGCGTAAGCTGATGCTCTTTCAGAAAGCGCTCACTGACCACCATTACAAAAGCGGCACCGTCGCTGGTCTGGGAGGAATTACCTGCAGTAACGCTTCCCAATGCATCGAATACCGGTTTCAATCCGGACAAAGCTTCTATTGAAGTGTCTGCCCTCGGACCTTCGTCGGTGTCTACTATAAACTGTTTTTTTTGTTTTTTACCGGAATCATCTACAAAAATTTCTTCCACGTTTACCGGTACGATGTGCTCTTTGAATTTGCCCTGCTGCAAAGCCGCTATGGCTTTCTGATGACTGCCGAAGGCAAAAGCGTCCTGCTCATCACGGCCCACATTATACTCCCGCGCAACGGCTTCGGCCGTAAGGCCCATGCCCCAGTAATAATCCGGATTGTGTAATGCTACCGAAGGATTCGGCACAATACGCCATCCACCCATAGGCAGTAAACTCATGCTTTCCACACCACCTGCAATAATGCAGTCCGAAATGCCCGCATGTATTTTTGCGCTTGCAATGGCTATTGTCTCTAATCCGGAAGCACAATACCGGTTTACGGTCATCCCGGGAACCTTATCAGTGTCCAGTGCCATAAGGGAAATCAGCCGGCCTACATTCAGGCCTTGTTCCGCTTCGGGTGTGGCATTTCCCACAATTACATCGTCAATAAGCGTTTTGTCTAACTGAGGGACAGATGCGATCAGGTGTTGTATCACAGTTACCGCAAGGGTGTCCGGCCGTACGGTGCGCAGCCCGCCGCGACCTGCTTTTCCTACAGCGCTTCTGTAAGCCGCTACAATATATGCGTTCATTTTTTTTAGTCTTTTTAGTTACGTAACACTTTTCCTCCTTTCAATATTGACTGAATGCGTTCGAGTGTTTTTCTTTCGGCACACAGTGAAATAAATGCTTCCCGCTCCAGCTGCAGCAGGTAGTCTTCGCTTACCAGGCCCGGTTGCGAAAGGTCTCCGCCTGCGAGTACATAGGCCAGCTTCTGGGATATTTTTACGTCATGCTCACTGATATAATGACCCGAAAACATGGTATTGGCACCGACATAGGCCAATCCCAACGCCTGGCTCCCAAGTACGCGTATGTCTTTCCTTGGTGCCGGTTGCACGTAGCCAGCGTCCGCCATTTTCAGGCATTCTTTCTTCGCTTCTGCCAGCAAGCGGTTACGGGACATTACGACTGTGTCGCGTCCCTTTTTCAGGTATCCGAGTTCAAAAGCTTCATATGCCGACGTCGAAACTTTTGCCTGACCTATAGTCAGAAAACGCTGCCGGAAATTGTTGAGCTCAATATCTCCTTCCTGCAATTCATCCGAAAGCCGCAGCGCGAATTCTTTCGTTCCGCCACCGCCCGGTATCAGTCCAACGCCGAATTCCACAAGCCCCATATACAGTTCGCTGTGCGCCACCACTTTGTCCGCATGCAGACAAATTTCGCATCCACCCCCGAGCGCCATCTGATGAGGGGCAGCTATTACCGGTACTGAAGAATAGCGAAGGCGCATCATCGTATTCTGAAAAGCTTTCACCACCATGCTCAGTTCATCGAATTCCTGCTCAATGGCCAGCATAAAGATCATCCCCACATTCGCTCCCGCACTGAAGTTGGCTCCTTCGTTCGAAATCACCAATCCTCTGTAAGACTGTTCCGCAAGCGTGACGGCCTTGTTGATGCCTTCCAGTACTTCACCACCTATGGTATTCATTTTGGTGTGCATTTCCAGGTTCAGTATACCATCCCCGAGATCCAGAATCGTTACGCCGCTATTTTTCCATATAGTTTGCGTGTCACGTATGTTGTCCAGCAGGATAAATGCTTCAGTTCCGGGAATGATCTTATAGGCCCTGGACGGTATGTCGTAATAAAGCTTTTTGCCGTGCTCTATTTTATAGAAGGAATGCGCCCCGTTGTCCAGCATTTCATATACCCAGGGAGCCGCTTTGATGCCCATTTGCTCCATCAGCGTAAGGGTGGGAGCCACGCCCAACGCGTCCCACTTTTCAAAGGGTCCCATCTCCCAGCCGAATCCGGCATTCACAGCCGCATCTATTTTATAGAGTTCGTCCGCTATTTCGGGAATACGGTTGCTTGCGTACGCAAACAGCCGGAAGAAAATATGGCGATAGAAATCCCCGGCTTTCCCTTTGTCTGCAAACAGAACCTTCAGGCGGCCGGGCATATCATCTATGTTTTTGACGGTATCCAGCACCGGGAATTTTACCTTGGGAGTAGGCTCGTATTCCAGGGTTCTGAGGTTCAGACTGTAATAATTACTGCCGCTTGTACCCTTCTCCTTGCGGTAAAACCCCTGACCGCTTTTAGCACCCAGCCATTTCCGGCTGATCATTTCACTGATAAAAGGCGGTAGTGTAAACAATTCGTTCTCCTCATCCTGCGGTACGTTCTGTTTCAGTCCGTTTGCAACAAGCGCCATCGTGTCAAGCCCTACAATATCATTGGTGCGGAACGTCGCCGACTTCGGATGTCCTATTATTGTTCCTGTGAGTTTGTCCACTTCGTCGATACTGATATCGTGCTGCTCTACGTAATGCAGGATACTCATAATGCTGAATACCCCTATACGGTTGCCGATAAAGGCCGGTGTATCTTTCGCCAGCACCGTTGTTTTACCGAGGTTCTGTTCCCCGAAATGCATGAGGAAATCGATCACCTCAGGTGCAGTATCTTTTGTAGGAATGATCTCCAGCAGCTTCAGGTAACGCGGAGGATTAAAGAAGTGTGTTCCGCAGAAATGCTTCCGGAAATCTTCACTGCGACCCTCAGCCATCAAATGGATCGGAATACCTGATGTGTTGGAAGTGATCAGCGTGCCGGGTTTGCGGAATTGTTCCGTTTGTTCGAAAAGCTGCTTTTTAATATCCAGGCGCTCTACCACCACCTCGATGATCCAGTCGCAGGTATTGATGCGGTGCAGATCGTCTTCAAAATTTCCGGTGCTGATTCTGCCTGCAAAAGATTTGAGATAGATCGGCGACGGATTCGATCTGAGTGCATTGGCCAACGCCGTATCCACAAGATTATTCCGGGATTTTCGGTCCGTTCCAGCATCCTGCGGCACGATATCCAGCAACAGAACTTCCAGTCCTGTATTTGCAAAGTGGCAGGCGATCCTGCTGCCCATTACTCCGGATCCCAGCACGGCTACCTTTTTGATATTTCTTTTCGGTGTCATCTTATATGCTCTTTATACTATTAGTTGGTACGCGTCCACACAGTGGTACGGCCTATTAACGAAATGCCGATATAGCCTCTTATGTTCAGTGTGTTATTTTTCAGCGTCATTTCGCAGCTATAGGTTTTGCCATTTTTCGGATCATAGATCGTGCCCTCGTCGTAACCGTTATCAGCGTCCTTCTCGAAGCCTTTCAGAATAAGCAGGCCGATGATCGGACGATTCTTCAGTTCTTTATCCGGGTTGTGTTCATCCAGCTTTGGTTTTCCGTTACGCATCGGTTCTTTCAGCCAGGTGATCTTGCCATAAAATTTGTTATCCGTGCTTTTGTAGATGTTGATTTTGGCTTCCTGCTTTGCATCTGTCCAATTGCCTTCTATCCGGTCCTGGGCAAGCAGGCTTTCAGGACGACACAGGTATACAAGCAGCATACAGAGCGATAGGATCGTGCGAAAACTGGTTTTCATAATGGATGTTTTAAGTGGTTACGATAGAATCTGCTGCAGCTGTGCAACCAGAGCGATGTAGGCGCTCATAGCATCGTCTGAGCTTAGCCCTTTCTTTGCCGACCATGCGTCGTACTTTGCTTTTCCGATAAAATCGAATAACTGAGGTTTGGGGGTTTGCTCATTTACGTTTCCCTCTGTTGCCTGCTTGTATAAGGCATACAGCTCCAGCAGTTGTTCATTGTCCGGTTTGCGGGGCAGCGCTTTGCTCTCTGTTACTGCCTGTTC
The DNA here is from genome assembly GCF_039540495.1 of Rurimicrobium arvi. Classification (NCBI taxonomy): domain Bacteria; kingdom Pseudomonadati; phylum Bacteroidota; class Chitinophagia; order Chitinophagales; family Chitinophagaceae; genus Rurimicrobium; species Rurimicrobium arvi. The sequence continues at coordinate 262,053 of NZ_BAABEZ010000002.1, forward strand.
AAATGCTTCCTTCAGTTCCATATTGGTTTTATTTTACGGGTTCCCAGGTAAAATCGTCGCTTTTGGGTGCGTTCATAAACGAAGCACTGATGTGCTCGGGCAGCAACGCGAGTTTCCTTTGCTGCATATCTATCCACGCGCCTTCTGCTATGATCACCGCTGTTTTTACATCGTCACTGCGGTATAATTCGTGCCGGAAAGACCATCGGGATCCGTCCGGTCTCGCACGCATCAGTTCGCAGCTTACGCGCACGCGGTCACCCAGTCCTGTTTCCCTCAGATAGGAAATATCTTCACGGAATAAAATCGGTCCGATTTTTAAATCGAGTAACGATCGGGTGGTAATACCGGCTTGCTCCAGCATGCAAAGCCTGGCCTGAGCGGCAAAATCGGCATAGGCAGAGTGGCGCAGATGTTGATTTGCATCTATCTGAGACCACAGTACGTCGCCTTCAAAAAAGATATTTTTTACAGACTGTTTCATCCCTCCGGTATTGATACCAAAATTAAATTCCCGGTCCGTGGTTGCAAAGGGCAGTTACGCGGGTAAATTGGTCAAGAAATCGGAAATGCGGGGAATCAGGTGTTTACCATGATCTTAAATTCACTCGGAGCGTATCCCGTATGCTTCTTGAAATATTTTCCGAAAGACGACTGGTCAGGGAAATGGATTGCGTTTGCAACCTGTGCCACACTCATTCCCGAATTGCGCAACAGCACTTTGGCTTCCAGTACCACAGCATCGTCGATCCACTCTCCGGCTGTTTTTCCGGTCATTTCTTTGATGGTTTCCGTAAGGTGCTTTGAGGTTACAAAGAGCCGGTCGGCATAAAACTGAACATTGCGGTGCTCCTTATAATGAACGAATACAAGGTTCTGGAACAGCATGCTCAGTTCCTGCTTCCTGTTAGGCTTGCTTTGGGTGATGATATGCTGGCGGTTGTACAGGTCACCTATTTCGTACAATAATGCTGTAAGAATGCTCTGGCATATCTGGCGCCGGTAGCTGTGCTGCTCGCGCTCAATAGCCTGGTCGATAAGCCGGAAAATGCGGAGCAACAGGTTGCCGTCTTCTGCCTCGCCATAAATAACGGGTGCTGCGGTATTCTTAAAAAAGGAGAAGGAATCCAGGAAAAGACTATTGGTGCTTACGCCAGAAAGAAAATCTTTGGAGAACACCACGAAGCGGCAGCGAAAGTCTTCCGACGCATCATAGATACGCAGGATATGAAAGGGTGTAGCCAGCAGCAACGCGTTTTCGCGGGCTTCAAATGTCTGCAGGTTCACTTCCACACGTGCATGCCCACCGGTACAGATGCCAATGATATATCCGGCAGATCTGTACGGAAATTCGCTTAACGACAGCAAAGGCCTTTCTTCGGTAATAAAGAAATCGGTGCCGATAGAGGCTTTGGCGTATAATGCAACAAATTTCGGGAAAGTCAGATGTGCAATCTTTCGGCTTATATTCATAGCTTTCTTCTGAAGAGACGGGAACTTATTGCAGGTATGCCGTTACAAGGTACGAAACTTGTAAACTAAATATTCCGCACTTTACTGCAGCATATCCGACTTTTCGACCAATGTCACCGAAGAATAACCCTTTCCTGTCAACGTGTACCGGCTACTTTTGTTACAGATCAACCGAATCTTTACTGAACTTATTGTGTAAATATAATTTTATGAAAAGGGCTTTACTAATACCATGTATGCTGGCTCCTGCCGTTCTGTTCGCGCAGGGATTCCAGGTCAATCTCCACGGACAAAAGCAAATAGGCATGGGTACCACCGGTACTGCCCTTGTGCAGGACGCGGCTTCTGTGCTGTTCAACCCGGGCGCCGTGGCAGCACTTCCGGAGAACGATATCCAGGCGGGGATAAGTCCGCTGATGTTCAAATCCGCATTTAATCCCTCCGGATCGGACGCCACCTATAATGTGAATAATAAAGTGGCAACACCTTTTACCGCTTATGCCGTATGGGGTCCCAAAGGTGCTAAATGGAAGGCCGGAATCGGTGTATATACACCGTTCGGAGGACTTGTAGACTGGGGCAACAGCTGGCAGGGCCGTTACGTGCTGGAAAGCCTCGATCTGAAGGCCATCTACGTGCAGCCCACCTTCAGTTATCGCATCAACAGGCAATGGAGTCTGGGTGCAGGACTCGTGTACAATACCGGTATGGTCGATCTGAAGAAAGCACTGCCGCTCACTATGTCCGACGGATCAGATGCCCAGGCGCAACTTAAGGGTACGGGTCACGGATGGGGATGGAACGCCGGTGTGCTTTATCGACCCGATAGCCAGTGGAGCTTCGGTTTGACTTACCGTTCTAAGGTGACTACAACAATCAACTCCGGAGACGCGCTGTTTACTGTTCCGGCATCGTTGAGCGCAAGTTTTCCTGCGGGAAATAAATTTTCTGCGAGTATTCCGCTGCCTTCCACCACTTCACTCGGTGTGGGCTACCGGCTGAACGATCAGTGGCTGTTTGCACTGGATCTGAGCTATGTGCGCTGGAGTGTATATCAGTCGCTCGATTTTGACTATGCCACCAACACTTCCGTATTGACAGATACGCATTCGCCGAGAAATTATAAAGATGCAGGCTCCGCGCGCGTAGGAGCAGAATTTAAGCCAATACCCAATTTCGCGTTGCGGGCGGGCGGCGGCTATGTGCTTACTTCCGTAAAAGACGGCTATGTAACGCCTGAAGCTCCTGACGCCAACCGCTTGCTGCTCACGGCCGGGGTCGGCTATCAGATCGGCAGACACTTTGATATCAACGCATCTTTCCTGTACGAAAAGATTGCGGCGCGCACGCAGACAAATATCGAATCGAATCTTTCCGGTACGTATAAAACCAATGTGTATGCACCGGGACTTTCCGTAGCCTATCGCTGGTAATTGATCACCTTTTAAAAGAAGCAGAAAATGAAATCGCAACATACACTATATATATCCGGATTCATTGCAGCCGCGCTGATGTTCAGCTCCTGCAAACCCAAGTTTGACGAAAAGTCGTCCGCGGGTTCAGCTGATTTCTCCCGCTACATTTCAGTGGGTAATTCCCTGACCGCAGGGTATGCAGACGGCGGTCTCTACCGCGCAGGACAGGAAAATTCCTATCCTTCCATGATTGCCGCCCAAATGAAATCCATAGGTGGCGGTGCCTTCAATCAGCCATTGTTCAGTACCGATCAGGCGAATGGCTCCGGCTATCTGAAACTGACAGGGTTTGATAAAAATGGCTTGCCTGTTACCGCACCTGTTACCACTGGTCTTGCAGTGCGTGGTATCGTGAATATTCCCGGATACGGTAATGTAACCACGTATACCAAATATTCGGGTGACATCGATAACTACGGCGTGCCGGGGATCAAGCTGCTGCATATCACATCCACAGCTTATGGCAACCTGAACGGCTATTTCGAACGCATGCTGCCCGGCGAGGCAGGAACCAATACCACTGCTTACCTTGATTTCGTTACGGCCAAACCGTTTACTTTTTTCAGTAACTGGCTTGGTAACAACGATGTACTCGGTTATGCCACAACAGGCGGCGCGGGCGATGTGCTTACGGACAAAGCCACATTCGCCGCTTTGTACCAGTCGCTTATCACAAAGCTCACTGCGAATGGTGCTAAAGGTGTTTGTGCGACAATTCCGGATGTGAGCGCTATTCCTTACTTCAACACAGTCACCCCGGCGCTCGTGCTGGCCACGGTACAGGCATCCAATGCTACTGTAAAGGCAATCTATATTTCGGCTAAGGTCAATGCAAATGCTTCAGACAACACGTACGCGGCGAGAGCAGCGACATCTTCCGACCACCTGATCCTTACTTTCCCCACTTCCCTCATCGGAAGTACCGTGTCCAGCCCGGTCGGAAATGTTCCCTACGGTCTTACTCCCTACGCGCCGATTGAAAATAAATACGTGCTTGATTCTTCAGAAGTGGTGATCACCCGCGACTATATCACGTCTTACAATAACACAATTGAGTCGGTGGCCGGTGCCGCAGGGCTTGCAGTAGCGGACATGAATGCGTATCTCAATAAGATTGCGGCGGGTGGTATCCTCGAAAATGGAATGTCGCTTAATGCCGCGTACATCAGTGGCGGACTTTTTTCTCTTGATGGTGTGCACCTCACACCGCGCGGCTATGCTGTAGTGGCCAATGAATTTATCAAAGCAATCAATCAAAAATACAATGCTTCCATTCCCCTGGTGAATACTTCGGCTTATGGCGGTGTAAAGTTCCCATAGTCTGATATGGAGTTGTTTTGTGACTAAATGATCCCGGTCCTGTTTTCAGGAGCCGGGATTTTTAATGCATACACCCGGTATAAATGTCCGCGGGCAATACAAACGTTCTTGCGTAACCTCGCCGGTAAAAGGCTGCAACGCTGTCCGCGCTGGTTGCCGATTCGGTAATGCCGGCAACAAGTATCATGGTGTTCGTGTCGGCAGAAGGTAAATAGTAGCTGAGGTATTCGATACTGAGTTCCGATGAAGGGAAACGGCGCGGATAATAAGTGCCCGCATATATTTCATCGTCCGACTGTTCTGATAAGATGATTTTGTGCTTCTTCGTGTCAAAATAGCGCTCCATAGTATCAATATGTGTGCGGGAAGATCTGCCGATCTGCAGCATAGCGGCATCCAGCACTGCGTAGTTGTTTCCGGAGTCGAGGATAACGAGGTAGTAGTGTGCCATCTCATCATCTGTATTTGGGGTATCGGGTATTGAAGTTACAACGATGCTGTCACGCGGGCTTGCAGGTTGCGAAGCAACCGTTTGCGCTGTTTGCGGATTGTTACATGCCAGGCAACAAATGCTGATAATTAATAAAGTGCAGATGCGGTTCATGGTCGGTTATTTTCCATGCGAAGATACTGCCGCGTTTGTTTTGTGTTACTGCAGTATGTAACGTATTGCGCCATCCGATTTTTTTTGCTACAGTGGTATAGATTTCGCTTCGGTAACCTGCTTTTCGGCCTAATATCGAAATATTAACGCCTTGCATAAAAGCGCGGCGGTAATTTTATTCTTTAATCAACAGCTTATGTACTTCAACCGTGAAATAGAAACAATGCCCCTGGATCGTCTGCGCGCGCTACAGAATGAAAGACTGCAAAGTCAGGTGCATATGATGTATCAGCAGATACCGCATTACCGCGAATTATTCCGGCAGCATAATCTGAAACCGTCCGATATCAGCGGTGTCCGGGATCTGCATAAAATTCCGTTCACGCATAAATCAGCATTGAGAGACAACTACCCGTTCGGTCTGTTTGCCAGGCAAAGAAAAGACCTGGCCAGGTTGCATTGCAGTTCGGGTACAACGGGTAAGCCCATCGTTGTCGGTTATACACAGCATGATATCGGTGTGTTTGCAGAAGTAGTGGCGCGTTCGCTTGCCGCAGCAGGTTGCCGCCCGGGTATGCTGCTGCAGAATGCCTACGGATACGGGCTTTTTACGGGTGGGCTCGGCATTCACTATGGCGCAGAGCTGCTGGGGATGACTGTATTGCCCATATCAGGTGGCGGAACCGAGAAACAACTGATGCTGATGCAGGATTTTCAGAGTGATGTGATCTGCTGTACCCCTTCTTATGCACTTACCCTGGCGGAAGAAATGAAACGCCGGAATATTGATCAGTCTGCATTAGCACTTCGTTTTGCGGTACTTGGCGCCGAACCCTGGACCGAAAGTGTACGTTCTGAGATCGAGCGCAAGCTGCAGGTGAATGCCACCAACATCTATGGATTGAGTGAGATTATCGGACCGGGCGTTTCGCAGGAGGATTATGAGGAGAAAGGTACCGGAAGCTACATATGGGAAGACCATTTTTATCCCGAAATCGTCGACAAAGATACGGGCGATCCTTTGCCCTACGGGGAGCAGGGTGTGCTGGTGTTTACCACACTTACAAAAGAAGCTTCTCCGGTATTGCGTTATTACACGAATGATATTGCCTCCGTTTATTACGACAAGAGCGCCAAACGCACACATATCAAGATGTCGCCGATTGCAGGCCGTGCAGATGATATGCTTATCATCCGCGGTGTAAACCTGTTTCATACACAGGTGGAGGCTGTGATCCAGAATATACCCGAGCTCACACCTAATTATCAGCTTGTCGTATTCCGAAAAGGTGCGATGGATGAAGTGGAAGTACGTGTGGAGGTGGAATCAGCCTTGTTTGATTCGATTGCAGCAGAGCAGGACGCTCCTCTGGAGCATGACCGTTTCCTGGCGGCATTCCATCTGTTGCAGAAACGCATCAAGGATACTATAGGCCTGAGTATGCGTGTGACGTTGGAGCATCCGGGAGCAATACCGCGAAGCGAAGGCGGCAAACTCAATAGGATCGTTCACCGGCAGGCATAAGCGCTGATAACAGAGCGGATCTGATCGGTCAGCGCTTACTCTTCAGACTGTAGCTGCCTGATATCCTTGATCAGCTGCTGTACTTCCGGAGTCAGCGTCCCGTTGTAGATACCCCGTATACGACGGTTCTTATCGGTGAGGATGAAATGTTCGGTATGAAGAAACTCGGTGCTGTCCCTGGTGAATCCAAGTTCTTCCTCCGCAAAATAAGATTGTCGTGCAAGACTGTAAATAGCCGATTTGCTGCCCGTAATAAAATGCCAGAACGGTTGTGTGATGCCTTTTGCCTTCCGGTATGCACGGAGTTGCGCAGGGCTGTCAATCCAGGGAGTAACGCTGAAGGACAGGATCACAAGACTGCTGTCGTTGGCAAATGCGTCGGCCACCTTCTTCATCTGATCTGTCATTTTCGGACAAATGCTGCCGCAGGTGGTAAAGATAAAATCGGCCACCTGTATTTTCCCCTTGCTTATGTCTGCCGTAATCGGAGCGCCGTTTTCATCCGTCAGGGAAAAGTCTCCTGTTCTGTGCGTGATCTCCTTATTCACGGAATCTGCGTCATGCAGAAAATGAGGTGTGAAATCCGGGGTATTGTAATAGGGAAGCTTTTCGTTTACTGGTTCCACGGTCCGGTTATTGCAGGACCAGAGAAGCAGTAAACTGCAGCAGCACAGGCTATTTCTTAAAAATGCTGTCACCGACATTCACACAGTTTTTAGTTCCGAGCAGTCCGTAACGCCTGCCGCGGATCATTACATAATTGGATTTGATACGACCGTCTTCATAGAATAATTTCTGGCTGCCATCTTCATAGCCAAGATGGTAATGCATTTCCCTGGCCAATCTGCCTTCCGGTCCCCATTCGCGGCAGCAGCCTTCATACTCTCCGTTTTCAAAATGATATTCCAGCTTGAGTTGTCCGTTGGGCCACCAGGCAGTGTACAAGCCCGTTTTCCTACCCATAGAAAAGCTTCTTACCTCGGCAATGTGTCCATCCGGATAGAATAGTTTCCATAAACCGTCCTCCAGTCCGCTGCGGTAAGAACTGATCATCAGCGTGTCCCGGTTATTGCGGTTCAGCGTGTATAATATGCCGTTTATGGGGCGATGGTTATAACAGGCCTTGCCATTTTCCCATTGCACGTTGATGGCCGAAGCATTGATCCACGGAAGATCTGCCTGTCCGGTTTTCACAGAACAGGCAGCTATTGAAAGACTGAATGCCAGTAATATTTTACTTGCTGACCGTTCCCGGTGTGCCATAGAATCCGCTTCCGTTGATATAAGGGTCGTTTGCCGTAATGTGGTAGTGGTAAATACCCGAAGGGTAATCTGCTGTAACCGAGGTGTGGCCGTGGTATGCATCTAATGCCGTCTCCGCCACTTCGGCACCGTTTTCCTCAGGACCATAAACCGGGAATCCGTCCAGTAGGAAACCGAGCAGTGCATCCCGGCTTGCTTTTACCTGGGTGAGGTACAGAGGCTCTACGTGATAATGATAATCGCCTGCCTGAGCCGGATGTCCCCAGGATTGGTCGAAGCTGACCACTTCATTCGTGAGCGGCTTGCCGGGGCCTGCATACTGGTTGAAGAAAGGAACACCGTTCAGCGACACGCCTATAGGTCCTAATGGAGTTGCGCTGTGCGCGGCGTCTGCCTTAGGGTTCAGCGGGATTTTAAAGGTATAATTCATCGTGGCGATGGTGTTCGGGTTCTTATTGAACGTATTTCCTCCGAATGTTGTTCCGCTGAAATTTTCATAAAGCGCGTTGGATGTAGGGTAGTACACGCTTTTATGATCCGGGGTGCCGGTCGTTTTGATGTAGATATAAGTACCGTCGGAAGTGATGCTGGTAGCACCGTATATTTTTTTATAGACAGCGGGAATGCCTGAGCTGTCCGTTGGAGTAGTGTTATTCGTATTATTGCTGCCGCTGCTGGTCTTATCTTTTTTGCAGGCTGCCAGCAGACTAAGGGAACAGCCAAGGATCAGGGAAAAACGTTTCATTTTAGTTGTTTTAACAGTTTAGACGCAACGTTTACCGCAATCCCTCGCCGACCCGCCGGATTACAGTCAGGAATTTGATAATTTTGCTGTTTCAGGATTGTATGCAACTCGCGATTAAAAATATGGTGTGCGACCGGTGTATCATGGTGGTCGACCGCCTGCTTCGTTCCAAGGGATTTCCCGTGTCCGAAGTGGGATTGGGCATCGTGCAGCTGGATACAGACCATGTATTGCCGGAACAATTGCAGGATTTACGCGGAGAGCTCGAGGCTATGGGCTTCGAATTGCTGGATGAACGTAAATCGCGGATCGTGGAGCAGATCAAGGTTTTTGTAATTGAAAGTGTACATCGCGACGCTCCGGGCCAGCACCTGAAATTCAGCGACCGCCTTTCCGGAGCATTGAATGCTGATTACGGCTATCTCAGTAAGATATTTTCCGAACAGGAAGGTAATACGATTGAACAATACGTGATTGCCCAGAAAATAGAACGTGTAAAGGAATTGTTGTCCTACGGCGAACTGAATCTGAATGAGATCGCACTGGAAATGGGCTATAGCAGTACCAGTGCATTGAGTAATCAGTTTAAAAAAGTAACGGGAATGACACCCGGCGTTTTCAAATCGCAGGCCGCCGACAACCGCAGGCCGCTGGATAAGATCGGCTGACAAAATATTACAACTCTTACACCTAATTCTGCAAGGCCCTCAGCGGCATCGCTTTGTAGCTTTGCAGTATGAATCCCGTTCCTTATCGCATTATACTCGCAAATGACGTCCCGGTCGCAATATCATTGTTGCAATTGCCGGGGAAAGAGCTCACGTGGCGGCAGGATGGAGCTATATTGGAGATCCGGACAGCCGACCCGGAAACGGATATTCCGCTCCTGGTGGAACAACTGAATAAGGGCGGGGTTACGGTTGTCCAGGAGACTGCGGATTTTGGTATACTGGGGATGACCTGCACCAATTGCGCCGCCAGTGCGCGTTCCATCCTTTCTTTTATACCCGGTGTGTTGCAGGTGGATGTAAATTACGCCGGCCAGCATGTACACGTTCGTTATCTGCCCAACCTGGTCCAACCGGCGCAGATGAGAGACGCGCTGAACGATATAGGTTATCAGCTGATCATCGAAACCGGTGTTGCGGATACGACTTCGATGGATGCGCTGCAGGATGAGCATTTTCGTGCGATGAACCGCAACGTGCTGGTCGCTCTGCTGTTCGCCCTGCCGCTTTTTGTAATCGGCATGTTCCTGATGCAACTGCCTTACCGTGCCTGGTGGATGATGGCGCTCGCCACTCCGTTGGTAATATACTCAGGTCGCCGGTTTTTTATCAATGCCTGGCGGCAATTGAAATACCGCAAGGCAAATATGGACACGCTTGTTGCACTGAGTACCGGTATCGCGTACGGGTACAGCTGCATACTGTTGCTATCCGCAGCTTCGCGCGGTTTGCCGGCTCCGGAACATGCCTTGTACTTTGAGGCATCAGGAGTAGTGATCGCATTCATCCTGCTGGGCCGGCTACTCGAAGAACGCGCACGAAAAGCAACTTCTGCAGCTATCAGGAAAATGATGAGTCTGCAGCCGGATACCGTGCTCAAAGTGCAGGCAGACGGAACCACAGTTGAAGTTGCGATCAGCAGTGTATACCCCGGGGATCAGCTGGTAGTACGCCCCGGTGAGCGTATAGCGGTAGATGGCTCGGTGGTGCAGGGACATTCCGCTGTGGATGAAAGTATGATCAGCGGCGAGTCCGTGCCGGTTGAAAAGCAGACCGGTGATGCAGTGTATTCAGGAACGGTTAATAACAAAGGTAGTCTCATCTATATCGCTAAAAAAGTGGGCCGGGATACGCTGCTTGCGCGTATGATACGTGCCGTGCAGGCTGCGCAGGCCAGCAAAGCGCCTGTGGAACAGCTTACAGACAAAATAGCTGCTGTCTTTGTTCCGGTTGTGTTGCTGATCAGTCTGGTCACATTCATCGTGTGGGCTTTTATCGTACCGGGGCATTCCTGGGAAATGGCATTACATGCGGCCATCACGGTACTGGTGATCTCCTGTCCCTGTGCACTCGGCCTTGCCACTCCCACCGCCATTATAGCTGCGATGGGAAGGGGTGCGGAGCGGGGCGTGCTGCTGAAGAACGCTGAGCGTCTGGAATCACTGAAAGACATGAAAGTGCTCTTGCTGGATAAAACCGGGACAATCACGGAGGGGCATCCGGAAGTGGTTGAAGCATGGTATCATCCGCAGATGCCGGAAACCGCAATGCGCATACTGGCAGAAATGGAACGGCGTTCCGATCATCCGCTGGCCCAGGCACTCACACGCTTTCTTGGAACCCGGGAGGGCCTGGTGCCGGAATCTTTCAATTATATTCCCGGTGCCGGAGCCGAAGCGGTTTTTGACGGTCAGCAATATTTTGCCGGCAGTCGTACATTCCTGGAGCAGCGGGGTATATTCCCGGATAGATCTGCAAAAGCTGGTATTTCCGGCTGGAGCGAAATGCCTTATTCGCATGTATGGTTCGGGAGCGTTGCAACCGTTTACGGCGTATTTGCAGTTGCCGATCCGATCAAGCCTGCCGCCGGCAAGGCAATCCGGGATCTGCAACAGATGGGCGTACAGGTGATCATGCTTACGGGAGACCAACCTAATGTGGCGGCTCATATTGCCCGGGAAGCGGGGGTGGACGCGTTTCATGCGCGTATGTCGCCTGCGGATAAAGCAGCATTTGTTCGTGAGCTGCAGGCAAAGGGTGTGGTGACCGGGATGGCGGGTGATGGTATCAACGATTCCGAAGCCCTGGCTGCGGCTGATATCAGTATTGCGATGGATCGCGGTTCCGATATAGCGATGGAAGTCGCTGCCATTACACTCATCCATTCCGATCTGTCTGCAATTCCCGCCGCCATCCGTTTGTCCGGAAAAACACTCCATATCATCCGGCAAAACCTGTTCTGGGCATTTATTTACAATGTGATCGGGATTCCGCTCGCAGCAGGTGTCGGCTATCATTGGCTCGGAACCCTGTTAGACCCCATGTTTGCCGGTCTGGCTATGGCATTCAGTTCCGTATCCGTGGTGCTGAATAGTCTGCGCCTGCGTTTCGCAAAGATCTGACGCCGGATTTTGTAATTTTGAAACAGGATTATGCAATTGATATGTGACACAGGGTATGCATCTTTGCAGGAGTAATTATGAAACACGCAACATTTAAAACCAATATCAACTGTGGTTCCTGTGTAAAAGCAGTGACACCCCGCCTGCAAAAGGTGGAAGGCATCGTGCGTTGGGAGGTGGATACCGCCCGGTCCGACAAGGTGCTCAGTGTGGATATGGACGAAGACGTAACTCCCGAAATACTGGATGCTGTTCGCAAATCCGGATTCGACATTCAACAAATTGCCTGATTATGACCAGACGCCTGTTCCATTTAATGTTCGCTGTTTACTACCTGTGCCTGAGCGTAGGGGTGAATTGCAGCGCGCATTATTGCGGAGGCGAACTGGTGGATTGGTCTGTAGCCGCCGATGCCCGTCCCTGCGACGGATGCGCTTCGGTGAGCGATGCAGGAGCAGAAGAAGATTCCTGTTGTAAAGAGCAGCATCAACTGCTCAAGAAGTCGGGTGATGACCTGAAAGTACAACAGGAGGAACTGAGGCTGACTCCGTCAGATTGGGTCGCTTTGCCCGCTCAGCGTATCACCTTTTACCCTGAAGCCGCTGCATTGCGCATCAGGCACCTGGCGGCCGTTCCTGTTAACGGTCCTCCCTGGCCGGAAGACCCTCCCGTCTACATTCTTTTTGGGCATTTCAGAGTCTGATACACGTCGTCTTACTTATGGTAACCGACCGGACAATCATGTATCTCACTCAAAAAAATCAACCCAAATGAAAAAGTTAATCATAGCAATTCTGCTGTGCTTCGGCACATCCGGCGCATTCGCGCAAATTACCACCGCTAAACTTACAGCTGCCGGACTTACCTGCAGCATGTGCAGCAAATCAATTTATACAGCGCTTTCCAAAGTGAAATTTATCGCATCGGTCGATGCAGACGTGGAGAGTTCCGTATTCACTATTCATTTTAAAGAAGGTGCCGACATCAATCCCTCCAGGATCCGCAAAGCGGTGGAGGATGCCGGTTTTTCCGTTGCGGCGCTCTGGATGAATGCAAACATCCGCCAGACTGACATTCCCGCTGCGCAGGTATACCTGTCCCAGGGAGCACGGTATAATTTTGTACCGATGGGGAGTGGCGCGCAGGTAGGGGAACAATCTTTCCGTATCATCGATAAAGGTTTTGTGACTCCCGACGAAGAGGCCGAAATGAAACGACTTTCCACATCCGTTACCTTCCCGGAAGGAGGATATCACGTAAAACGCTAAACAGACAAAAGACGTTTTTATGAGATGGAACCGATGGAGCGTGGCCGGCCTGCTCCTGCTGGCAGCACCACGCGCACAGGCGCAGGAACTATTTGTGTTTTCCGAACCCGCAAGCAATATGCCCGCACATTCGCTGGGCTTGCGGGCATCCAACTGGCTGATGGACGAGCGTAATTCCGCCACGATAAATTATCACCTGATACCCGAGCTGATGTGGGGGGTGAACAAAAAGTTCATGATTCATACGGAAGCATTCCTGAGTAACCGGGATAAGGATTTCTCAGCTGAAGGTGCAGGGCTTTATGCCAAATACCGCTTCTACAGCAAAGACGAAGTGCACCGGCATTTCCGCATGGCCGTATTCGGTCGCCTGTCTTCCAACAATGGTGATATCCACCAGGAGGAAATAGAAACGAACGGGCATAATACAGGTTATGAATTGGGGGGCATTGCAACCGGCTTGCTGCATAAGCAGGCTATATCGCTCACCGTAAGCTATGAGCGGGCACTGGACAATTTTAAGGGACATGAGTTTCCTGTGTTTCAGGCCGACCGTGCCATTAATTACAGCTTGTCCACGGGTCGGCTGATATTGCCGAAACACTATAACAGTTACCGTCAGACCAATCTGAACTTAATGGTGGAAGCAATAGGCCAGTGGCATCCGCAGACCGGGAAGTCGTTTGCCGATCTGACTGCTTCGGTACAATTGATATTCAACAGCCAGACACGTCTGGACATAGCCTATAAAAAGGAATTGTACAGCAATATGCTGCGGACAGCCCCGGATGGCTGGCTGCTGCGGGTAGAGCACCTGCTGTTTAATGTGTTATAAAAGTTGAGGGCCGGCAATAAAAGCCGGCCCTTTTTTGAGTATCGCGCATCTTTTTGCGCCCTTGCGAGACGCGCATAGCCCTTCGCGCTGGCGTCGAAGCAATCTTTATTACACGCCGTGAGCTCATCGTTTTCACAGGCGCACCCCCGGCCCCTCCCGGGAGGGATTTGCTCCGTGTCGGGCATCGCCCATCTTTTCGCGTCTTTGCAATGAGCGTATAGTCTGTGTGTAGCCGCAGTCCTGATGCCGCTACACATACCGGATTCCCTACCCGCAGAGCACCCGCTACATGTGGGGTTCCATCGTCTTGTTGCATAGTACCTGTACGTTACGCACACTGCATTTGTAGTGTGTGCATTTAATTTTTTGCGTATTGCTGGAAAAACCCATCAAATGTATTGGCTTAAATATCCTCCTTGGATACGAATTTGATGAATAAGCAGGTTGATCTTAAAATATACAACAATGAAAAATTATACATCGGTATTTAACGCAGCTCAGAAGGTATGCGCGTCCTTGTTTATGCTGCCTTTTTTGCTATCTGCAAAATCCTCTTTTGCACAGCGTCCTCTTCCGGTTCTTATTTCCTCTGCCCGGGCATACCCGGGCAGCACCATTACCATTAGCGGATCGGGCTTTAATGATACTGCCGCGAACAATAAGATATGGTTTGGTTCTGTTTATACAACACCTGTTTCCGCTGCTCCCGGTAAGCTGAACGTAATCGTTCCTTTTGGCGCTTCTTATGAGCGCATCTCTGTATGGAATAAAACTTCCGGATTGTCGGGACAGTTTCCGTTTACCTATTTTACACCCACACTTGCCACGCCGTCGTCTTACGAGGGGTATACTTCCGTAGCGGAAATAGATAGCGTGAATTTTGCGGTTGGGGTGAAAACCTGTGATCTGGACGGCGACGGAAAGTTGGAAATTGTAACTGCTAATCTCGCGGGCGGAGTCGACTTCATCAGCATACTTCATAATAAAGGATTAACCGGTCCGGTAACCAACGCTTCTTTTTCGAAGCCGGTAAATTTTAACACAGGTGCAGATCCGGCAGATGTTTCCTTTGCTGATCTAAACGGCGACGGAAAGCAGGATATCGTCGCATTCAGTCTGGACAGTACCATTTCTGTTTTGCGGAATAATGCTGTTTCCGGATCTATTACTGCATCCTCTTTTGTTTCAGGAGCGAGTATTAAGGTGCCTACAGATATGAGTGCGCTGGTGCTGAGTGATATAGACGGAGATGGTATGAAAGACTTAGTGGTGGCTTACTCAAGCTCAAGCCCGCAATTGGACATATACCGTAATACCACAACTCCCGGAAGCAACACCATTTCTTTTACCCCCAGCGCTACGATACCTTTAAGTTCTATCCTTTCCAGTGACTTCTCTATGGTTACTGCCGCTGATCTGGATGGCGACGGCAAAGAAGATATAGCTGTTGCGCTGACCGCGGAAGATTCAATCGTGGTCCTGCATAATAAATCCACTCCCGGCAGCATCAGCGCTGCCTCATTCGCGGCTCCTGTGAAGTTTCCGACGGTTGCTGACGCGGGGTCTGTAATTTGTGCAGATATTGATGGGGATGGAAAGCCTGAAATGATTGTATCCTCCTGCGGTACAGATGTTGCTGTTTTGCGCAATACCGCCGTTGCCGGTATAATAAGCCCTGCGTCTTTTGCTACACCTACTACAATTTCCGTAACGGGAGGTTTCTGTAATGCGATTGCAGCAGATATGAATGGCGACGGGAAAGTGGATCTGACGTCTCTTTCAGCAGCAATGTCGGGCGATCTTGTTGTAATCTGGAATGAATGCACTCCCGGAAGCATCGCTGCATCAAATTTTGTCGTGAAGAACTGGCCTGGGACCGGTATACTTGCTAATGGTCCCGCAGTGGGAGATCTGAATAATGATGGCGTTCCGGAATGGATAACAACCGACTGTCTGAATTCCATCGTACGGGTGTACAACAGGGAGGCGCATCCCGTAAGCATACAAGAGACAACTGCACAAAGCAATGCACTCGATCAGAACACACCAAATCCATTTGTACAAAGCACGGAAATTACTTACACGCTTGAATCACAGGGAAGGGTTAAGCTCGATGTATTTGATATTGCAGGTCGAAGAGTAGCATCGCTGGTCGACGGTAATAAAGCAGCAGGTACCCATACCGTTCGGCTGGACGGTACCGCACTGCAGGCCGGTACTTATTTCTATGAGCTGCGGAAAGAAGGAAGGGTGCTTCGCCACAAGGCCATAAAGCTGTAAATCATAATGCCGCATATATTGCTTTCAGGGAAAGTTGGCACCGTACAATTGTTTTATTCGTGGGAGTGTTTTTCCGCCGGTACGCAGGTGCCGGCGTTTTTATTGCTCGCTTAGTCTCAGTCCGCCGGCCGAAAGTGCAGTTTTTATTTTGGGAATTGCGGTGGGGCCTATTCCATGAAGCGCCAGCAGCTGAGATTCGGAATAGTGGCTTAGCTGCTGCAGGGTGTGAATGCCCGCCTGCGATAAGGCCCTTGATGCCGGAGCGCTTAGTCCGGCTATAAACGTTTTTTTGTTTTTTTCTGAAGAAGCCTTTTTGCGTGCTGCTCCTTTTTTCGCTGCAGCTTTTTGCCGGTTTTCCGTTACCCGCGCCCTTGTTATCTTCTGAATGAGCGCCAACGGCAACTGTTCCGAGTGCGGGAACTGTATCGCGCCCTTTGAATAAGTATATGCCTGTAATTCTTTTTCAAAATTCCTGATGCCCGAAGCGGTGGGGTAAAAGCCGATATGATTTTTATAAGCGGCAAAATATACCAGCGGTCCTTCCAGCCGGAAAGCCGGCATGCCATAACTGATCGTTTCCGAGGCCTCCGGTGCGGCACTGCTGATGGCGTTGCGCACCTGACTGAGTCGTGTTCTGATCTCTTCCGGGAATCCGGAGATGTAGGCATCGATATTTTCAAACTGTTGCATGAATTACTTTTTGGTGTTTAAACTTGAGGTAAAGCAAAGAGTCGAATACTTTTCTTATATAAAATTTACATTTGTCTCTTAATTCTCCAAATCTATGTTGAAACGTTACTGCCTGCTTACCTTACTGCTGCTGTGTTCAGCCTTGTCTGTCACCTATGCGCAATGGCGTCCCACCGGAAATCTTACGGTCTTTTCTGAAGATGGATTGCCGTTTTACCTCATCCTGAATGGCGAGCGGTACAATGATGTGCCGCAGACCAATATCCGTGTGGAAGAGCTGCCCAATCCCTACTACAATTGTAAGATCATTTTCGCTGACAAAGCTCAGCGTGAGATATCCAAAAGTGCACTGAGCCTTGCAGATGTGGACGGCGTAATGCAGGATGTAACCTACCGTATAAAAAGGGATAATAAAGGCAGGAATGTACTGCGCTACTATTCCAACATTCCTGCACAGCAGAATATGCCGCGTCCGTCAAACTGTGCAGTTTATCGTTATGGAAGTCCCAATATACTTCTTGCCGGACCAGGCTTCACCGCAACTGCCAATGCAGGCGGAGCGCAGGTGAATGTAAGCTTTGGCGGCGCAAATTCACCGGCGGGCACCGCACCGGGTAATGGCCGCGAATGGCGCGACCGCGGGAGAGACGATGCGGGAACAGGCGGTGCGATACCTGTTCAGAACCTGAGGAACAATACGGCCGCCGGTCCCTGCCGGACTGCCATGAGCCAGAACGATTTTAATGACGCCAGAAGCTCCGTAGCCTCGAGCAGCTTTGACGATACGCGGCTCTCGACCGCAAAGCAGATCGTCAGCGCCAACTGTATGAGCGCAGCGCAGATTGCGTCGATGATATCGGTATTCAGTTTTGAATCTTCACGCCTGGATTTTGCGAAATATGCTTATCCGTTCTGTGTGGACAAGAATAATTATTATAAGATCAACAACGCTTTTACGTTTGAAAGCTCCAGGTCGGAACTCAATAATTACGTGCAAAATTTGCGGTAGCAATAACTTTCGCGATAGATTCATGCCGCTTTTGTTAAAAAGGCGGCATTTTTTTTAGCGTAATCTGCATACGCTCCTTACTAGGCACGTCTATCTTTGTGGCAGTTCAAAAAAGAAATATACGATGAAAGCAAAACTTATTACTCCGATCGGTGTAGCATTGTCACTGTTAACACTCGCCTCCTGTGTGTCTACGAAAAAATACAAGGCCATGAAGGCGGAAGCAGGCCGTCTGCGTGCAGACAGTGCCGCATTTTCCAACAGGATCCTGAGCCTGGATGGTTCCCTTAGTAAATCGCAGATGGATCAGGAACTGACCAATTCAAAATTGCAGAAGACCAATGCGGAACTCAACTCCAGCAACGAGCAGATTGCTGCGCAGCAAGCACGTCTGGCCGAATTGCAGGATCGCATTGAGCGGCAACGTGCAGCAACGGTTGCATTGCGCAAAACGATTGCAGATGCACTGGTGAACTTCAACGCAGAGCAACTCACGGTAACGACGAAAAACGGTAAAGTTTATGTGAGTATGTCGGAAAAACTGCTGTTCCCTTCCGGAAGTGCGGAAGTAAATCCTGAGGGTAAAGATGCCTTGTCGCAACTGGCAAAAGCACTAAACCAAAATACCGACATCAATATCGATGTGGAAGGTCATACGGATACAGTGCCTATTACAAAACGTTTTCCGGACAACTGGGCGCTGAGCGTGGCACGCAGTACGGAGATTACCCGTATCCTCGTGAAGGATTACGGAGTGAATCCGACCCGCATTATTGCCAGCGGCCGGAGCCAGTACCTGCCTGTAGCCGATAACTCCACTCCGGATGGCCGTGCGCGCAACCGTCGTACGGAAATCATCCTGGAACCCAAGCTCGATAAGATTATGGAGCTCGTGGAAGGCGCTTCCGGCAATTAAAAATATTGTAGCTTTCCGTTTTATAAGCTGCTATGACCACCTCGTTCCGTTTGCCGGGTATCTGTTTCGGCCTGCTGCTGTGCCTGACGCTTTATTTTGTTCCGGAAGTATCTGCCCAGAGCAAGTATGAGGATGCACGCGCTTACCTGGACAGTCGCGATTATCAACGGGCACTGGGTTTGTACAAGGAGTTGTATACCGCGCAGCCGGGTAACCCCGAAATATTCAGCGAATACCTGCTGGTACTCACCGAACTGAAGGATTATAAAACGGCCGAACAGATTGCTTCGGATGCATTAAAACGGAATCAGAACGATCCGTTGAATATGGTATTGCTGGGCAACATATATCTTGCCCAGAAGAAAGATAAGAAAGCGCTCGACTTATTTGAACGGGCGCTTTCTTACATTAACGGAGACGATGTACTCACACAGCAGATCGCCTCGGCATTCCGGAATGCGGGCAATACGGCCTGGACAATCCGCACCTATGAACGCGCGATTGAGCTGACGCAGAGTCCGGGCCTTTACAGTGCACCATTGGCCAAGCTGTACAGTCAGCAGGGTGAAACCGCCAAGGCTGTTGAAATGGTATTGCGGGGCGCTGTGAATATGCCGCATATGGGCGGGGACGAGTCTACGGAATCCGCGCTGCTTGAGATTGTCGGTTCCGATCCGGACAAACAGAAAATTGCACAGAAATCGATCATCCGCATGATCAATGCCCAGCCGGATAACTACCAGTATACCAACCTCCTGATATGGATATTTTCCCTGCAGAACAGTTGGGATCAGGCCCTGGTACAGGTGACAGCTCTGGAGAAGCGTAATTCAGAAAAGGGAAGACTGCTGCTTGAATTTGCCGCAAATGCCGCTGCACACCAGCAATACGGAGTTGCCGCCAGGGCTTATGAAGCGCTGATCGCTTATGGCCCGAATAACCCGCTTTATATATACGCACAGGAACAGATGCTGCAAATGTCCCTGTCACAGATAGAAAACGATCCTGATCCGAAACAGGAAGCGATCAAAGCGCTTTCGGCAACATTTAAAACCTATTTTGAAGCGCACCCCGAAGCTTATGCCAAACCGCTGGTGAAAGACTATGCGCGGCTGGAAGCACAATTTAACGGATCGCCTGCCTCCGGTGCGGAACTGTTGAAAAAGGCCATAGCCATGCCTGCTGCCGGAAAGGCATTTATTGCAGAGTGTAAACTGCAGCTTGGCGATTATTACATTATCACCGGGCAATTGTGGGAAGCTGCACTATTGTATGCACAGGTAGACAAAGCATTCAAGCAGGATGCGCTGGGAGAGGAAGCCCGCTTCCGCAATGCGAAGCTTTCTTATTACCAGAACGATTTTGAGCAGGCACAGGGACAATTGTCTGTGCTGAAAGCGTCTACTTCCGAATTGATTGCAAACGATGCTATGGCGCTGTCGCTACTGATTACGGAAAATGTACCTGCAGACAGCAATATGCTTCCTTTGCAGCGATTTGCCTATGCCGACCTGCTGGTGTTCCAGAATCGCGATGATGAAGCTAACCGCCTGCTGGACAGCATTACGACCGCATTTCCCAAAACCTCCCTTGCCGATGATATATTAATGCTGCGCGCACAACTGTCGCTCCGGCACCACCGCTTTGCCGAAGCGCAGGATTTCCTCAAACAGATTATTGAACGGTACGGCAAAGATGTGCTCGCAGACGACGCGATGTTCCGCATAGCCGAAATCGACCGGAAATACCTGAATAAAACAGACGATGCCCGGAGGTATTATGAACAGCTGATTATCGATTATCCCGGCAGCAGCTATGTTCAGCAGGCACGTAAAACATTGCAGGATATGGGGGCGCAGCCCTGATAACAGTGCGCTTAACGGATCAGGATGCAAAAAGTATTAACTTTATTGGGCTATGAAACCGTTGATCATACTTTTGTTAGGGAGCATCGCCCTGTGTTCCTGTACCCATCCCCCCGCTTCCTATAAGGGTGAATACCCGGATGATGTGCGGGTGATCGTGGAACAGAAATGCGCGACTGCCGGATGTCACAATGATAAAAGTTATGAGAACGCTGCAGGCCTGCGCCTGGATCGCTGGGAACATATGTTTGCCGGCGGGAATTCCGGTTCCGTAGTTATCCCTTACAATACTGCAAACAGTTCGCTGATGTATTTTATCAATACCGACAGCAGTGAAGGTCCTGTACTGCAGCCTACTATGCCTGTAAACGGCACGCCACTTACAGCAGCGGAATACCAGACCATAAAAAAATGGATAGCGGCCGGAGCCCCCGACAGGACGGGTGCTGTTCCGTTTGCATCCGATGCGGCCACACGACAGAAAGTATATATCACGCAGCAGGGTTGCGATCTGATTGCCGTGGTGGATGCACAGACGAATCTCATCATGCGGTATATCAGCATCGGCGTTTCCAATGCTATTGAAACGCCGCATTGTGTGCGGTTTACTCCCGACGGCAAATACGCTTACGTCAGCTTTACCTCCGGCGGATACCTCCAGAAAATCGATGCGACTACCGATCAGGTGGTCGATCAGATGTACCTGGGTGATGGTTCCTGGAATCTTTTTCATATCGCTCCGTCCGGTAAAGAACTGCTGATCACAGACTATGAGGGAGGAAAGATCGAACTGATCGACCTGGAGAAGATGAGCATCGAAATGACGTATGAAGACTTCCAGAATCCGCACGGAATCGAGTGCAATGCTGCATTCGATACATTTTACGTTACGGCCCAGTTCGGTAATACCGTCTACCGGCTTACACGTTCCGGCAGGGTGAAGGAGCTGAGCATCGATGGTAATGATCCGAATCATAAGGCCGATACTTATAATCCGCATGAGATCATGATGACACCCGACCGGTCCAGATACTTCCTTACCTGTCAGACCTCTAATGAAGTGCGGGTCATGGACACCAAAACAGGTGCGTTGCTGAAAGTGATTCCCGTAGGTACATTCCCCCAGGAGATAGCGCTCAGTCACAGCAAACCGTATATGATCATCAGCTGCCAGGAAGATATTACACCGGAATACCCGGGATACAAGGGTTCGGTATATGTTATCGACTACAATACCATGGAAGTGGTGAAGCGTATTCCAGGGCCTTTTTACCAGATACATGGCGTATCGGTTGACGATAAAAGCGGTAAGATATTCATTGCGAGCCGTAATGTGTCTTCCACGGGGCCAGCTCCACACCATACCTCACAGTGTGGCGGAAGAAACGGCTATTACAGTGTGTATGATCTGAACACTTTCCAACCGGTGACGACGAAACGATACGAGGCTGCGGTGGATCCTTATTCCTCAGATATCCGCTTTAAGGATTAAACGATGGCAAAGAAGGCGCTTTTTTATCCTACGTATAAGAATATCGGTCACGTTGTGCTGAGCATAATTATGCTGGCGATGTCCGTAGTGGATGCACCCACTCCGAGGCCGGCCGACATTATGTTCACGGATAATCCCTTTTTCCCGACGGATTTCATACTGCACGCGCTTTGCGTGGGATTTGGTTTTCTGAATTACACAGTATTGATTCCTAAAGTACTGTACCGGAGGAACTGGATTTTTTATGGTTTGCTGGTATTCGCTATTTTTCTTGCATTCTGCACTGTGCCCGAACTGCTTTCAGGCACCTCTTTTTTCCCTTTCCTTTATCTGGAAGATGATGTGAATATCCATTCGGTCATTCAGATCCGCCATATTTTTTTCCTGTTTTTCTGCGTATTGCTATATACGCTTACCACGCGTATCGAGGAGCGCAGGCATCTGATACAGCAGGAGCTCGATCAGGCAGAACTGAAATTTCTGCGTGCGCAGATCAACCCACATTTCCTTTTTAATACGCTCAACAGTATTTATGCGCTGCAGCAGGTGAACACTGAAAGTGCAGGGGAGTCCATCATCAGTCTGTCCAATATTATGCGATACATTATTGATGTATCGGAAGAGCAGAAGGTATCGTTGCTGCAGGAAGTGGGCTATGTTGATGATTTCATAACCCTGCAACGCAACCGTTTCGGTAAAACAGCTGATATCCGGTATTACCGGGATATCGAACAGTCGCAGTTGATGATTCCCCCTCTATTGCTGGTGCCTTTTGTGGAAAATGCATTTAAGTACGGTATTCACCCGGATCATCCTTCCATTATTGAAGTGGCATTAACGCAGAAGCAGAACACGCTGCTGCTGCAGGTATCAAACAGGGATTTTCGCGGTATGAACAAAAACGTACCTGGGATGGGGCTTGGAGTGGAGAATACACGTAAACGCTTGAAGCATTTTTTTGGCGATAGTTATAAGCTTGATATCACACATGCAGACGGGAATTATGTTGTTCATCTGCTGATCGCATTTAAATAGACGATATGTGTCGTTTGTCCTGATAAAATGGTCGTTTATCCCAATTTTTACGTTACGGCGCCGCAGATTTTTTAATTTGCTGTTGAATCCTATAACCACTTTAAAGTACTGCCATGAACACCCTTCCAAAAATTACAGCCATTGCGCTGGATGATGAACCGCCAGGATTACAACTGCTTGAGACGTATTGTGACAAATCCGGTCTTATTCAGTTGCAGAAGACCTTTACATCCGCATCGGAGATGCTCCGGTACGTGAATGCATTTCCCGTTGATGTGGTTTTCCTGGATATCCAGATGCCTGAAATATTAGGCACCGAGCTGTGTAAGAAGCTTCCGCCTGAGGTCATGGTGGTGTTCACCACTGCCTACAGCAATTATGCGGTCGAAGGTTTTGAGCTCAATGTAGTCGACTTTCTGTTGAAACCTTTTTCTATTACCAGATTCCGTCAGACGGAAGAAAAGATAAAGCAGCATTACCAGTTCCTGCATCAGCGTGGTAACACGGGATCGCCCATACTGTATCTGCGTGCCGATTACAGCCTCGTCAAAGTCCCGGTGAATGAGATATTATATATTGAAGGGCTGGAAGATTATATCAAGATCAAACTGGAGAACAGCGCTCCGGTGATCGTGCGTCTGACTATGAAAGAAATCATGTCCCGGCTTCCGGAGTCGCAGTTCGTACGCATACACCGTTCTTACATTGTGCGGCTGGATAAATGCGAGCGGCTGCGCAATGGAAAGATCATTATAGATAATACCGAGCTGAGTATCGGAAGAGTGTACCGCCAGGAAGTAAAAGAGGTGTTTGGACGCCTTGATAGTCTAAATGCCTGATAATTAATATACGATCAACTACCTTAAAACTGCACTGAAAAGTGCGGTTTTTTTGTATTTGGATGTTCGTCGCAGAAATGTGTTTAGTAATCGCAAATATGAATTTGGTATTAAGTATTCGATAAAATTTGTAGGTGACTTCATCCGCATTTCAGAAAAGCATGCGCTGAAGTTTTGTTCATCCAAACCACAATTTTTATGCAAAAGACCTTTACCAAAAACGCGGCAAGCTTGACGGCACCTCCCGGATCTTTCTTCCGGCGCCTGTCAGGATTTTTGTTGCTGATGCTGGGTTTACTGTTTGCCAATACCTCTGGCGCCCAGATCCTGATGAGCACAGGTTCTTCCACGACCTGTTCGGACAATTTCTATGACAGCGGCGGCTCCACTGGGAGCTACAGCAGCAGTGAGAATTCCACACGCACGATCTATCCGTCCACCGCGGGCGGTAAGGTGATCGTTACTTTCTCGAGCTTTAATATCGAGAGCGGTTGGGATTACCTGTACATCTACAATGGTAACAGTACCGCCGCTCCATTGCTCGGAACGTATACCGGCTCTTCGCTGCCGCCTTCTTTCACCTCCACCGCGGCAGACGGAAGTCTTACGTTTAAGTTCACTTCTGATGCATCGGTTACTTACGCAGGCTGGGCTGCAACCCTGAGCTGTTATATTCCACTGCCTTGTTCCGGTACCATCACGGCCGGTACTGCGGTTGCGTCAGCAACCACATTGTGCGCGGGTCAGTCTACAACTTTATCGCTGAGCGGTGCCTCCGGCGGAACAGGACTTACCTATCAATGGGATACTTCCAGTACCGGTGCTGCCGGTACCTTCGTTGCTTATACCGGTGCCACTTCCGCAAGCTGGACGTACGCCCCCCCTGTCGGACGAACGCTTTATTACCGTTGTAATGTTACGTGTACCCCTACTGGTGGTACTGCAACCTCCACTACCGTGGCGGTGACTGTTTCGAGTCCGCTGCTGCCCCCTTACACCGAGACGTTTGAAGGCGTAACTGCAGGTAACAATCCTACCTGTGCGGCAGCTTATCCTTTGTTCAGCACCGGGGTGACCACCTATTATGCTTATTATTCCGGAGGCTATGCCGATTACTGGAAAGTGATCAGCTCCACTTACGATCCTTATGCCGGTTCCAACCATACTCCGGGCGGAGCCAACTTCCTTGTTGCAGGTTATAACGTTTATTATACAGGCTCTTATTCCGGGCAGTCAGGTTACTGGTTCACACCGGGCCTGTACTTGGAGGCCGGTAAAACGTACCGTTTCTCTTACTGGTACCGCGTAGCCGGGTATATTTCTTCTTATTATTCTTCCACCGGTGTTCGCTTCGGTATGTATTATGGTAACTCGCAGACACCGACAGGGCTGACTGCGATCAAGCCTGATATCGTAAAAGCCAACAATTCGTACGAGCAGAGTGTGGGCGACTTCTCCGTTACTACAACCGGCATTTACTTCCTGGCGGCTAAAGCAGATAACCTTTCTTACGCTTATTACGGCGGTGGTATGTTCGATGACTTTAACCTGATCGAACTGCCTGCGTGTAGCACTGCCACTGCTTCCACTTTCGGAAGCGGCGGTAAGGC
Organism: Rurimicrobium arvi; assembly: GCF_039540495.1. Lineage (NCBI taxonomy): Bacteria > Pseudomonadati > Bacteroidota > Chitinophagia > Chitinophagales > Chitinophagaceae > Rurimicrobium > Rurimicrobium arvi. Next base: position 287,427 of record NZ_BAABEZ010000002.1, read on the forward strand.
TTCAGCCACTCCTTATGTTGCGTGTTCTGTTCCGGCAAGCACTGTGTTGTCTCTGACCAGCACTCCTCCGTTCTCCGGTCTGACCTATGCATGGGATACCGCTTACGGAACGCCAACAGCGTTCGGAACAAAATCCGGAGCAACGACGGTTCCATACACCTACACGATCAACACTTCGGGCAACTATTATTTCCGTGCAAAAGTTACCTGTGCGGCAAGCGGTCTGACTACTTATTCCGATACGGTGAATGTATCCACCGCACCGATCACGCCTCCTTATATGGAGACATTCGAGAAAGGAACGGTGGGCACAAACGTTCCATGTGCGGGTAGCACTTACTGGGGCAGTTCTCCTTATTATTTCAACCTGGCGGGTTCTCCTTATGATCCAACCTATGCACCGGGTATCAGAAACCACACTACAGGTGGCTCCAAATACCTGCATGCGGGTTACTACCTGGGTTATGCTTTAGGTTCTGCACATTACTGGTTCACTCCTGGTCTGGCACTGACCGCAGGTAAGGCATATAATGTTTCTTACTGGTACAGTAACAGTGGCTATTATCCTTCTTCTTATGCAACCT
>NZ_BAABEZ010000003.1:0-3419 GCF_039540495.1 Rurimicrobium arvi
GTCTGTGTGGTTCCATCCGGATACCCCACCGTTATGAGGTAGTTGTATACCCCCATATCTGCAGGTTTACCATTATAGGTACCATCCCAGCCATCATTGATGTTCGTTGTACTGAACACCTCCTGACCCCAGCGGTTGAACACACGGAACTCCGTCAGTGTCTGGAAGCTCACCCCTACTACACGGAAACGATCATTGCGGCCATCTCCGTTAGGACTGAACGCAGTCGGTACCTGGACAGGGCTGCGGTAATCAACCGTTACCTTCACACTGTCTTTGTTGCTACAACCGTTCACACCGCTACCCGTTACTACATATGTAGTCGTTACCAGCGGTTGCACCTGCGTGCTGCCGATGTTCGCATTCGTTACACCCGAGATCGGTGTCCAGTAGTACTGCGATGCGCCGAACGCATTCAACAGTACGCTCTGACCATATTTGATCGTCGTGTCTTTATTCGATATGTAGACACCCGGAAGAGGATTTACCGTTACCGATGTACGGAACGTATCGATACACTTACCGTTATCGGCTGTTACCTCTGCATAGTAAGTCGTTGACTCTTTAGGGCTTGCTATCGTACGATCGCAAGTATCGCAGCTCAGGCTGCTCGCCTTATCATACGTTCCTCCGGTCAGACCTTTGCTCTCATACCATTTCGTCTTAATGCCATTATACGTACGCAACTGAATCGCATCATTCAGACAGATCGATGCATCAGGAGTGACATAACGCGTATTCGCAGGGATAACGATCGTTACTGAGTCTTTAACCAGACAGCCATTACGGCCTACTGTCTGTACATATACTTTCGTTGAAGAGTCGATACGTACTACAGGGTTCTGAAGTAATGAGTCCTGGAAGTAATCGCCGGGAGACCAGCGGTACACAAACTCCGTATCACCAGCACCACAGAAGTTCACACGGAACACAGGAAGTACCTGTGATACAACCGGACCGATCTCGGTACTTGGATTCGTACATACGTCACCGCTCGTCTGATAAGATTTCATCATCAGGTTAAAGCCCGATGCATCATAGGTCTTGATCGTAGGACCCGTACCTGCAGTAGCCTGCGAGTAACAGATATCAACCAGCAGGTTCTTGCTCGTATCCCAGTTATAAGGCGTAGCGAACTGGAACTTATGGTAACCGCCACCTGTAAACACCTCGCTCGCAGAAGTGTACACCTGTACCGTTCCCGTCTCAAAGCTGATCGGTGCCGTACCGCTGAACTGTTCCAGGTCCGTACACTTCAGACTGATCTTCAGGTTCGTAAAGTCCATGCTCGAACCGCTCACAGAAGACATCTCAAGGGAGTTGATCGTTCCGGAAGTGATGTTTGCGTTACGCATCAGCGAGCGTGGTATGATATATTGTGTATGAGCAGTTGTGGAGGTACCATCGAAAGGATGGAGCAATGGCTCATCATACATATCACGACGGCCTGGGTTAGCGATCATCTTCGTGATCTCTGAAGTACACGTTACCGTATTATTTACGCCACACGGAAGATTACGCTGCGGTTTAGGACCAACGCCCTGTGCCGAAAGATCGCTTACATAACCGGGACGACAAAGAATATATGGATTCATCGGAACCTCTACCACTACACTGTTCGTGTAATCCAGTCTGACAGGTACCACATCTTTCGCAAAACAGTTCGGGTTAGATGCCGAGCTTACCGTGATCGTGTAATCGATCGGTTCTTTGATACCGTTCACATCCGTATTCGCTGAGTCTGGCTGATTCAGGTACGATGATGGTGTCCACGAGTATTTAAAGATACTTGAAGGTATACAGATATTGAAGCGTGTGTTCGGACGCGTAGAAGACAGCAGCGGTGAACCCGTGTTCAGTTCACAACCCGTTCCCATTGCAGGAGCAGGAAGGCTGTAATCACGGATGTACTTCACGCTCGTATAGCTCGTATTGGTCGCATATACAGGATCAGGAGTACCGCCAAAGTCACCTGATACTTTACTCCAGCAGATCTCTACTACTATATTAGAGGAACCATCCCAATAGTAGGCTGTAGGGAACATAAAGTTGTTCCAGCCGTTATTGGTCGCATAAGAAGACGGACCGTAAACCTGAGACAAACCAGGATACGTGTTCATTGAGCTGCCCGAAAGGAATGCATCAGCCGTACAACCCATTTTTATGCTCAGGTTATAGAAAGAATCTGTTGTATTCTTTGATGGAATATTAAATGCCATCGAGTTGATGAAGCCTGCTTTCAGACCTGCTTCCAGCAACTCATCACGGCGATACATGATATGCATACGCTCGCCTGCCGAAGCTGCTATATGATAGAAAGGTGTTGGTGCTACCGAACCGATAGTACCTGTGCCCACCTGGTGGTCCGCAGGAATACCGCCCACACAGCTCATCTGCGCAAGACCGCAACCCTGCTGGCTTACGTTCGCAAACAACTGGGTAAAACCTTCAGGACATACCGTATCACGGGACGCAAAAGGCGCTATATTCGGCTGGAACCCGTCTACGATCAGTTGGGTCGTATCCAGGTAACCACAACCATTGATATCCTGGGCATACAATATGAAAGAGGTCGTTGTGTACGCAACTGCGGTCGGACTTACTTTCGTACTGTCATCCACAAGAGAACCAGGAGTCCAGTTCAGAGAATCAAGATTAGCAAGAGGAGTGATGCTTGAGTTCAGCAATGTCGGCTTGTTCGCACATACGATCTGGTCCGCTCCCGCATCCACTGTAATCACGGGCGTTCCGATACGAACCTGAACAGTATCACGGGTCGTACAACGGTAAGGACCACGGTAAATGCTGCCTTCCAGTAAATAAGTAGTCGGTACTGAAGGACGTACTTTCGGGCGTGCTAACGTATCATCATCCATAAAAGGAGGTGTCGTTGGCGAGCCAGACATGCTGCTCCACTGGTAGCGCATGCCCGATTCCACTCTCGTACGCATCTGGTAAGGCGCTCCGTCAGGAATACAGTACACCCCGTCAGGACCTGCATCAGCATAAGGTAATACAACAATGTTCAATACATAATAAGAACTCAGGATCAGTGCCTGTGACAAAGAACACGTAGAATCCGCAAAACGAAGGCTCACTGTATGGAAACCTACATCGCTCTTACCAGGGGTCCAGTTCAGTGTACCTGTCACATGATCGGTTCCGTCTCCTACAGAGGTGTACGTCGCTCCCGGTAAAGGGCTCAGATCCCACTTCGCAAAAATAGCATTCATCGGACCCTGGGAGGTACCCCCTACGTCAAAACGCAGGTTCGTGCCAGGACACGCATACAAAGTCTTCGTACGGCTGTCATAATAAGAACCCGCTATATTCGAGGGAGTCGTATCGGTCGTCGGTGGTGGTGCATCACAGTTGATTACGGCAACCTGCACATCACGCGTCGTGAAACCCATCAGATC
>NZ_BAABEZ010000004.1:0-428261 GCF_039540495.1 Rurimicrobium arvi
TACCTAAGTAGCCGTTCTTACCTGCGGTTATGAAATTCATCATAACCCGCTGCTTTATTTATTTTGCTTCCATCTGTTTCAAAGAACTTTGTTTAACAATTACCAACCTCTGTCAGCAACCTTTCCGTTAAACCGTGATCGATCCGGGGAACTCGAACCCCGCTGCCTGCCTCTCATTTATCGACTCTCTTAAGAACTAACTCCCTCACTCTCTTTCGTTTGGGGTTGCAAAGGTAAAACCTTATTTTCAAACCACCAAATTTATTTTTAAAAAACTTTTCGAAAGAACCGCTCAACTACTTTTCTTTTTTCGTTGGGGTTGCAAAGGTAAAACCTTTTTTCAAACCACCAAATTTTTCTTGAAAAATTTTTGAACTTTTCTTTTTGAAAACCGACGGGCTATTAAATTGACAATCAATTTATTAAACCCTGCTTTAAGAACTGTTTCCCTATTCGTTTTTCCGTTTTGGGAGCGCAAAGATAAGAGCATTTTCATTCCCACCAAATTTTATTTCAAAAGTATCTTAAAAAAGATCGGAGCCTGACTACATATTCCAGTTGTAAGCCGCTACAGTAAAGGCTTTCATTGTGCAAAAGATTTTTAACCGCTCTAAGCTTTTTCCGGGATCAATAGCGGAACGGCGCGTTAAAACAACGCAGTATCCTTTGCAATCAGCACTTATTGCGGTGTTCAAGTAGGGCTAAAATGAAGACACCGCGATACAAATGTTCCTGTACCGCGGTGCCGAATGATTGTATTAATACTGCTTATCGCTGTTTTCGCAACAGAAAGTAATTGTACACGAGACCGACCAGTAACAGTATGGCCACCATCTGATGCAGTTCTGCCAGCCATTCGAAGCGTTGGAATTTGCTTTGCGTCATAAGCGGTGCATTGAGAATCGTACACACTCCCAATAGCACCTGCAGCAAGACCAGTCCTGCTGAAATACCCGCGGCACGACGCATTTCCGGCGTTGCACCTGCGGAACGCACGCGAAAAAAGAAAACCAACAGTAATGCTGTAATAAGGTATGCCAGGCTGCGGTGTATGAAATGCACCATCAACGGATGATCCGTGAGTATATGTACACCTGAATACCTGGCTGATCCGAACTGATGTATATCAGCCGGGAAGAAGGAACCGTTAATATCCGGCCAGGTAGCAGCTGCGGGAGCTGCTTTCAGTCCTGCCATAAATGCTCCGTAACAAAGCTGCAATGCAAATAACACGAGTATTGTCCCGGCAAAACCCTTTAATCCCGTATTGTACGTAATAGCTTCCGGCTTTACACGCAATTTCAGCGCGAACCAAAGCGTATAGCACAACAGTACCAGCGCAAACATAAAATGCATTGCCAGTTTGATATGGCTTACATGCGTGTCGTCGGGGTTGAGTCCGCTTGCCACCATAATCCATCCCACAGCTCCCTGTAAAGCGCCCAGCAGGAAGAGCACAATCAGCGGTGTTACCATGCCTTTCCCGAAATACTTCTTTACGAGAAAATACACAAAGCCTATAAGGAATGCGCCGCTTAATGCGATACGGGCCCATTCCCGGTGCATCCATTCCCAGAAATAGATTGCCTTGAAATCGGAAAGCGTATAATCTGCATTTTGGGTGAGAAATTGTCCCGACGCCTTTTGCTTGTATAATTCAAAAGCCTGGTTCCAATCTTCCTGATTCATTGGCGGTACCGCGCCCAGTATCGGCTTCCATTCTGCAATGGAAAGTCCTGAGCCTGTAAGCCGGGTGATGCCGCCCAGTAATATCTGTATCAATAAAATGGCAACGCCGAGTAATAGCCAACGGGCTACTGCTCGGCGCTGTTTCTCTTGTCTTACGGTAAGAGATTCCGCATTGTGGTCTGTCATATGACGTCTAGTTGTTCGGATAGGCTTTTAAGGCTTGCTCGAGGCAATCCATTGCGTGATTGATATCTTCCAGGTTCAGTACATACGCGAGGCGGACTTCATCTTTGCCGCAGCCGGGAGTAGCATAGAATCCTGCAGCAGGAGCCATCATTACTGTTGCGCCTTCGTAAGAGAACTCTTCCAGCAACCACTGGCAGAAGCGTTCTGTATCTTTTACCGGTAATTTGGCCATTGCATAAAATGCACCCCCCGGATTCGGACAGAATACGCCGTCCATCGCGTTCAACCGGGATACGAGCAGATCGCGGCGTTTGTTATACTCTGCATGCACTTCATCAAAGTAATTCAGGGGCAGATCCACGGCTGCTTCTCCGAGTATCTGTGCGAACGAAGGAGGGCTAAGGCGAGCCTGTGCGAATTTCATCGCCGTCGTGAGTACGGATTCATTTTTGGTAACAAATGCTCCGATACGGCCGCCGCAGGCGCTGTACCGCTTGCTGATCGTATCCATCAGAATAGCGTGCTGTTCGAGGCCGGGAATGCTGAGTGCAGAAATGTGTTTGTTGCCGTCGTAGCAGAATTCGCGGTAAGCTTCATCAGAGAACAGGAACAGGTCATGTTTCAGGCAGATGTCGCGCAATACTTCCAGTTCCTGCATGCTATACAGATATCCTGTAGGATTGTTAGGGTTGCAGATCATGATCGCTTTGGTACGCGGTGTGATCGCCTTTTCAAAAGCTTCGATCGGGGGCAATGCGAAGCCCGTTTCGATAGCCGACGGAATCGGTACCACTTTTACACCGGCGCTGATTGCGAAACCATTGTAATTTGCATAAAACGGCTCCGGAATAATGATCTCGTCTCCCGGATCCATACACGACATTACACCGAACAGAATTGCTTCTGAACCGCCCGTAGTAACGATGATCTGGTTATGATTAACGTCAATATTGTTTCTTTTGTAGTATTCCACCAGCTTTTTGCGATAGCTTTCGAAACCTGCGCTGTGACTGTATTCCAATACTTTCATATCAGCGTGTCGTACAGCATCCATGATCGCTTTTGGCGTTTCGATATCGGGTTGCCCGATATTCAGATGATATACTTTTGTACCTCTCTTCTTTGCAGCTTCGGCAAAGGGTACGAGCTTACGGATCGGGGAAGGCGGCATCATTTCACCGCGGTGTGCAATTTTAGGCATGGCGCAAAGTTAAGGCATAGCTCGATTCGCGATAAAGCCGGATCACTATATCAAAACAATTTATCCGACACTGAAAATCAGTACTTTTGATCTATGGACCTGATTGTAGACCCGTTCACTCTGAAACTACTTATAGTTCTTCCCGTATTGCTCTATTGTATTACGATATGGCTGATTATCCGGAACGAAAAGGACCGTTGGCCATTTGCCCTATGGATTACCGGCATATTTCTGCTGCCGGTTGCAGGTTGTATCATTTATCTTTTAAAGTCGTTGTTCTCCCTGATGAATCGATCCCCAAAAGCGCACATGAACCAACAGGTTTGATTTCTGCGCTGCGCAAATACTAAGCTGTTGCCGCAAGCGTTTAATGGTTCTTTGAACATACCGGGATGATTGACGGATCACTTTCCAAACCGTTACTCATGGATTAAGGCCTTTCAGCTTCAGGAAGAATAGAAGCCTATAGCCAGGCTACAGGCTTCTATGAATAGCAATCCTCCAAATCCGCTTTCTGCCTTTTACAAAGGTTCACGAAAAATACGTGTAGCACCTCCGCGCTGTAAGGCATCGTGTTCCTGCCATCTTCCGTAACGGCTTTCGGATTCACGCTGTGTCTCCGCCAACAGAAGCTTTGCACGCAAACGCTCCAGCGCAGCTTTTTTATTCTGCAACTGGGAGCGACTGTCCATAACCATTACCTGCAATCCGGTAGGCAAATAAGTTGCTCTTACGGCTGTTTCCACCTTATTTACATTCTGTCCTCCCGGACCAGATGAGCGGCAGGTTTCGATACGCACCCTCCGCTCGTCCCACTCTCTCAATTCAACCTCCCGGAATGCAGCAATATGCACAAACCAGTTTTTACGTTTATGGTAGGGGCGCAGCGGACTGGAAGCGATCCATTGCAGAGTTCCCGTCCACTGCTGAACAAAGTCTTCTGCACCTTCACCCTGTACTTTAAAAACCTGAGAACGGACGCCATGGCCTTGTTTCAAAATTTCCACGGTTTTCGCCATGATGTTATGGCGTGTTGCATCGGCTTCGAATTTTTCTGCAATACGCGCGGCAGCAAGGGCGCATTCGTCTGGCCCTCTTCCCGCGCTGACTAATACTATCATTGTTTGCATACAATCAATCTTTATTCATTCTTACAATTTTGGGATAAAATACTCCCTCTATATTTACCAATGCGCGCTGCGACTTCATAACGGAAGCAATGTCTTTGTACGCTTCCGGCGCTTCTTCGACGTTACCGCCGATCAGTTGTACACCCGATGAGGAAAGCGTTTTTCTGAGGCCCGATACAGTAATGCGTTCCTTCGCACGCTGGCGACTCATAGCGCGTCCCGCACCATGCGAAGCAGACAACAGTGTCGATTCATTTCCCTTTCCGGAAACGAGGTACGCAGGGGCACACATGCTACCGGGTATAATACCCATAACACCTTTGCCTGCCGGCGTTGCTCCTTTACGATGTACCACATACTCATTACCATCTGAAAATTTTTCCTTCCACGCAAAATTGTGATGGTTCGACACCTGGATCAACGGTGTTAATCCCAGCTCACGGGATAAATTGGCATGAATCACTTCATGGCAGGCGCTTGCGTACGCGCCGGCCAACTGCATGGAGATCCAGTATTCCTGCCCCTCCTCTGTATGCATGTCCAGCCAGGCCATATGCTTTATCATATCGGGCAGACGACACTTGTCCATTGCAATATCCGTATAATGACGTGCTACACCTGCACCCAGTCCGCGGCTTCCGGAGTGTGACAAAAGCGCGACGTATGCTCTTCCAGACGGTAACCCCAGCACATTAGCCTCATGCATTTCTATAGTACCAAATTCAACAAAGTGATTGCCACCGCCGGAACTGCCCAGTTGCTTTGCAGCCTTACCCTGAAGACGCCTGAGCAATTCGGTTGTCCTGAACGAAGGGTGATCCAAAACATCGTGCTCTGCGGGAAATCCCGGATTTCCCTCCATACCAAAATGCGTAAAATTCCGGATAGCCTTTTCGGCTTCATGATTATGGCTTTTAAAGAAACTGGCCGGATCTTCGAAAATGGTCAGCGCCATACGGCAGCCGATATCCACACCCACCGCAAATGGAATGACTTGGTTTGCGGTTGCCAGCACACCACCAATTGGTAATCCGAAACCAGCATGTGCATCAGGCATTAGCGCACCACGTATACTTACCGGCAATCGCATTGCCCAATCCATTTGTCTGCTTGCGTGTTCATCAATATGCTGTTTTCCGTACACCTGGAATGGTTGCGGCTCTTGTCGCAATTCAAATGACTCGAAATTTGCCTGCTTCGGTTGGTCGGTCAGTTCAACCGCAACCAGCGACCACAAAGGATCGGACATGTATGATTCCGGCTGTGTCCTGACCTTAGTAAGCAGTTCATTTATTTTTTCTTTATCGGCATGCTTGTAATGCCTGTTAATAATAGTAATGACCAGGCTCCTGACTTTATTATCGGAGTAACCCAGCCTATCTAAGTCTTTCGTTTTAAAATTATTTCCCACAGGAATATTTGTTGCTGATTTCCGGCAAACGGAATGTCGCAAAAAGCCATGCTTTTCAACAGTAGCTGCGTACCGGAATAATTATTTAAGAATAAGATTAGGTGCAGAACGCACAGAATGATTCCGGGGCAACCGGAAGAAAAGGCAGACGAAGCGAAGGGATAGCATCTATCCGGATTATCTAAAAGCAGTAAACTTCAGAGAAACACAGGGCTTGCCTGCCTCAACTCAGGCAGCGCCGGAAACGGAACGATATGTGAGGAGCCAAGTCATGATAAATTGTATTTAAAGAATAATACAATAGCTTAAGGCTGCAAATATACACCTAATATTTTGAGAATATGACATAGGGGACAAAAGCAATTCCTGCAAAACATATCCGCACTCACCATTCGGATGTCTGAGTTATGAGCATGAAGTGGAACGAATCGGCGGTAGAAGCCCTGAAACAAAAAGAGCATCGCTATTGTTATAACGATGCCCCTTTTAAAATCTTTCCCGGATTACTTCGTGTCGTATGCCCACTTCAGGTATGTGGCGCCCCAGGTGAATCCTCCGCCAAAGGCAGCAAGGATGATATTATCTCCTTTCTTCAGTTGTTTTTCCCATTCCCATAAACAGAGGGGCAGCGTGCCGTTGGTGGTATTTCCGTATTTCTGAATATTCACCATTACCTTCTCTTCGTCAAGTCCCATGCGCTCACGTGTGGCGGAAATAATACGCAGATTGGCCTGATGCGGAACGAGCCATGCTACATCTTCAGCGGTAAGGTTGTTGCGCTCCATGATCTCAGCAGAAACATCCGCCATGTTCTTAACCGCAAATTTGAACACCGTCTGTCCTTCCTGGTACACGTAATGTTCTTTATTCATTACGGTTTCCATAGACGCAGGTTTTACAGATCCGCCGGCTTTCTGGTGGAGATAGGCTCTTCCGGCGCCATCGCTGCGCAGGATAGAATCTATAATACCGAATCCTTCTGTATTAGGTTCGAGCAATACCGCTGCGGCACCGTCTCCGAAAATGATACAGGTGGCGCGGTCTTCGTAGTTGATGATAGAAGACATCTTATCTGCTCCGATCACCACCACTTTTTTATACTTTCCCGTTTCTATAAACTGTGCACCTGTGGTAAGTGAATAAAGGAAACTGGAACATGCTGCATTGACGTCATAACCAAAAGCATTGCGCATACCCACCATATCGCACACCACATTGGCGGTAGCGGGAAATTGCATATCCGGGGTAGTGGTCGCACAAATAACCAGATCAATTTCCATAGGGTCTATGCCTCTTTTTTCGAGCAATTGCTCCACGGCTTTTGAAGCCATCGTAGAAGTACCGAGACCTTCTCCTTTCAGAATGCGTCTTTCCTTGATTCCTGTACGGGTGATAATCCACTCATCGTTTGTATCAACCATTGTTTCCAACTCTGCGTTGGTCAGTCTGTATTCCGGAACATATCCTCCTACTGCTGTAATGGCTGCGTGTATTTTCTGCATTTATGTTTAATTATGTTGATCTAAATAGTATCAGTTCATTCCTCCGCAGGTGCTGATCACCTGTCCTGTAACATAGCTGCTCATATCCGAAGCAAGGAACAGTGCTACATTTGCGATTTCTTCCGGCTTTCCGAAACGTTGCATCGGGATTTTCTCAAACCATTTTCCTCCTCCGTCTCCATCGTTCAGGTAGTGCGTCATATCGGTTTCGATAAATCCCGGCGCAATTGCGTTTACACGGATGTTGCGGCTTCCTATTTCCTGCGCGATAGACTTCGTAAAGCCGATGATTCCCGCTTTGGATGCCGCATAGGCACTCTGACCGGGGTTGCCTTTGACACCTACCACCGAGCTCAGGTTGATGATGCTTCCTGCGCGGTTTTTCATCATCGGACGGATTACCTGACGGGTAAGATTGTATACACTTTTGAGATTGGCCTGCATGGTTTCATCCCATTGTTCGGGCGTTACACGCAATAAAAGATTGTCGCGGGAAATTCCGGCATTGTTGACACAGATATCGATACCACCGAATTCTTTGATCACATCATTTGCCAGCGCTTCTGATGCGGCATAGTCGGCTGCATCAGATTTATAGGCTTTTGCTTTAACACCGAGTGCAGTGAGCTTTTGCTCCAGTGCACGGGCACGTTCATCAGAAGAAAGATAGGTAAACGCAATGTTGGCTCCCTGTTCAGCGAATTTGATCGCAATGGCTTCGCCGATACCACGACTGGCACCTGTGATTAATGCCGTTTTATTTTCCAATAACTTCATTGAAGGATTGTAATTAGTCGGTAAAATTAGTAAAAATATCGGAGGCTGGTAACCTCCGCAAGGAAAAGCTTAGATGAGTATCCGCACATCTCCGCCCACAGCGTATCCGGTGCAGGTAAGCACGCGGCCTTCCGCAATCTCTTTGTCTGGCAATACTTCGTTGTAAGCCATCCATACCAGGCCCTCAATACACCGTGCGACACAGGTTCCGCATCGTCCCGATTCACAACTGTAGGGCATAGGAATACCTGCTTTTTTTGCCGCAGAAAGGATGGTATCCGGGTAAGTGACCGGAATGCTTATTGTTGTGGCACCCTGTACGATCGTTACATTATGGGTTTGCGTATCCGGAGGTAATTCTTTGGGAATAAGTTTCAGCGGAACGAAATCTTCCGTACGGATCCGGTCTTCCGGAGCACCTCCCGAAAGCAGTGTAATCCTTATCATACGCATGTACTCAAAAGGACCGCATAAATAATAAGCTGCCTCCTGAGGTGCAACAGTCCGGTATTCCGCTAACAGGTTTCCTAAAAGCCATTTGCTCAGGCGTGCGCGTGCCAGATTTTTTGAGCTGCTGTATAAGAATTCAATCTTGAGTCTGTCCGGGTGAATCTGTTGGATGCTCTTCAGTTCTTCTCTGAAGAGAGTCGATGGTTCGTCCCTGTTGCTGTAAATAAGTACCACATTAAGTTCCGGAAATCGCTGCAGCACTTCCGGCAACAACGCAAATATGGGCGTGATGCCGACGCCTGCGGCAAAGAAAAACAGTTGCTTCCACCTGACCGCTTCTTCCTGTATCACAAAAAAGCCAGATGCTCCTATTGTCCTGAGCAGATCGCCTTCCTGCGCGTGATCATGAAGCATGCGGGAGTAAGTGCCGTTGTCCACACGTTTTACGGTTATCGACAGCGGACAAGCAGACGAAATAGAATAGCTGCGACGTTCTTCCGTTCCGTACGGTGTATCAAAAACAAAGGTCAGAAACTGACCTGCCTGAAAGTGGAAATTGTCATCCGGGGTCAATGGTTCAAGCGTGAATGTTTTCACACCAGGTGTCTTCATTGAGATGCTTGTGATCCTTAGAGTTTTGTACAACGCCATTCCCGGGCAAATGATTTGTTATAAAGATAAGGCCCGCACTTGTTTTGTGCGGGCCTTTAATTCTACGTGACTTTTTTAGAAGCTGGTATTGGCTTCTTTCATGATATCCCAATCATCTTCCCCTGAAGATTCCGGAACGAAATTGCGCATGAAGTGATATTGTGTGGCAATCAGCAGCGGGAAAGTAACGGCAAGACCAATAATAAGCACAAGCACACCGAGAAGGGAAAGACCAATGCTCAGCAACACGAATGCGATCAACTGTACAATGTTGTTCCGGCCTATCTTCCAGCTCGCCTTCAATGCTTCCGAATACGACATCTCCGTAAACTGGAGCAGGAAAAAATAGGCAAAAAACCAGATCCCGAAAATAATGGAAACCACCACGAACATCAAGGCGATGCCGGCAAGCGTGGATCCGTAAGTGATAATGAAGGTTTGCGGATCTTCCACAAGCACAGAAAATGCAGACAATCCAAGCATAGCAATGGAAATGATAACGAGTGGAATCATCACCAGTATAGCGAGCCCGACATAAATCAGGTTACCCAGAAACAGACGACCGAATTTGGGACTCCAGGAAAAAAAATTTCCAAACTCCAACTGTCCGGTCTGCCGGTAATGGTGGCATGCTGCAAAAATACTTACGTTGAAGATAAAGCTTACGAAGCCTGTGAGCATTCCGAGAAAAGGAATAAGCGACAGGATAGCATATACAATCAGGAATACTACGGAGAATCCTGCGTACAGGAATACATTGCTTTTTATATCGTCCCAGGCCCTGCTAAGACTCGTTCCCATTCCATAACCGGCTATCGTAGAATTTATTTGCATATCTATTGATTTTTATCAAAGATAAGAATGCGCTTTTTTTAACCAAAAAAGCGCATTCCTTTTTTTATAAATTCACTTTGCAGCCGGGCTTCAGATACCGGAGGGCAGGAGCAACTGCGGTGCAACACCGAGCAGTATCACCAGCGCCGCTGTGAGCACAAGCAAAAATTTATCTGTGCTGCTTACTTCAGCGTGCAATTGGGGCTCACCTGTTTTAAAGTACATAGCTATCACCACGCGGAAATAGTAATAAGCACTCACGGCCGCCATAATGAGCGAGAATATCACGAGCCACATCAGGTTTCCCTGACGCACTGCGGCCTGCAGCATATAGAACTTAGCCATAAATCCGGCTGTAAGCGGGATACCGGCAAGAGAAAATGTAAATATCGTAGCGGTAAAAGCCAATACCGGCTCCTTCTTTGCGAGCCCGTTAAAACCATCAAAAGTGTAATCCTTCAATTTGAGCAGCACTGCAAACATACCGAGTGTAGCCACTGTATAAGCAACGGCATACACAAGCAATCCCTGCCAGGCGAGTGCGCTCACTGATACTACAGAGAACAGCATAAATCCAGCCTGGGCAATGGACGAATATGCCAGCATGCGCTTAACACTTTGCTGGAATACCGCTGTGATATTTCCGATGAAAAGCGTTGCTGCCGTAACAATTGCCAGCACAGTCATCCAGGCATCGCTGATAGAAGCAAAAGATGTATGGAACAAACGGATGAAGCCGATGAACGCAGCAGCTTTACCGATGGTGGCCATGAAGGCAGTGAAAGGTGTGGGAGAACCATCGTAAACGTCCGGAGTCCAGAAGTGCATGGGAGCGGCCGAAACTTTAAATGCAAATGCGACGATCAGGAAGAGCACACCACTTAGCACCATTGGATTCAGGTGCTCCATTTGCAGAAATGAAAATTTGCTGATATTGAAGTCGCCGGTTGCTCCGTAAATAAGAGTGATCCCCATCAGCAGGATACCGGTGGAAAATGAGCCCATCAGGAAATACTTCAGAGATGCTTCACTGCTTTTCAGATTCTTTTTGTCTGCACCTGCAAGAATATATTGCGGGATGGAAATGATCTCAATACCGATGAACATGATCAGCAGGTTATTAAAGGAAGACAGCAGATACGTACCGGTAAGGATGAAGAAAAACAGCGCAAAGTATTCACCGGTGTATTTACCCACCTTGAGTATATCGTTACCCATCAGCAGTACATACAACAATGTGGCAGCCGTCATCAGCGTATTGAACCAAAGGCTGAAGCGGGTGATCGTCAGCTGGAAATTGAACAATGATATGGTGTTGCCTTCTTTTGCCTGGAATAGTTCCCAGACGTTCACGCCCAGCAATACAACGAGGGCTAAAGTGGCAACGGAAAGCAGTGCCTTTTTCTCTTTGGCCATAAATCCTGCGTACATCATGATAATGCCTAAGACTGTAGCTGCTATAATTGCGTTCATAATATCTTTTTCGTAAAAATTAAGCTTATTGAAATTCTGTTCAGGGAATCGCTCAGAGCGTCACCAGGTTGATCAATGGTTGGGGATAAACACCGAGCACTATAATAAAGGCCAGTAAAACAATTACGGACGTAAGCTCTGCAGCACTCAAGCCGCTGACAGATGCCACACCGGAATTATTTTCACCGTATGCCACTTTCTGAACCATAGATAAAGTATACACTGCGCCGAGAATAATACCCAATCCTGTTACTGCCATAAAAACTGCACTGTAGCCGGACACACCCTGGAATATTCCCGTGAACAGCATAAACTCTCCTACAAATCCATTAGTCAGCGGCAGAGCGATGTTCGCGAAGGAAATAATCACAAGCGAGATGGCGATCACCGGAGCGGTCGTTGCGAGGCCGCCCATCTGGCGCATATCCTGTGTACCGTAGCGGTTTTCTACGAGATTCACGATCACCCACATAGCCGCGATATTGATACCGTGATTGAACATCTGAACCATCAATCCGTCCATAGCTGTCTGGCTTTGCGCGAACGCAGCAGCACACATCAGTCCCATATGCGCAATGGAGGAATAAGCGACCAGTCTTTTTACATTCGTCTGCACCATTGCAATCAATGAAGCATAAACAATGCCGATGATCGAAAGAATCATTACCGTTTCAGACCAATAGGACACTGCCTGAGGAACAACGGGTAACAACCAGCGAACCACAGCATACAATCCCATTTTCACCATCAGTGCACTCAGGATAATCGTAACCGGAGTCGGCGCCTGCTCATAAGCATCAGGCTGCCAGGTATGGAACGGGAAGATCGGCATTTTAATGGCGAAGGCCAGGAACAACAATACAAAAACGATGTTCTGCTGCATGGCTGGCAGTGCTTTACCGGCTGCAATAATATTGTCGCGACTGAACGCGTCGACTCCGCTTGTCTGCAGCGACAGGTAGATAAGCGCTGCCAGCATCATCAATGAGCCCAGGAATGTGTACACAAAGAATTTGAATGTAACGGCAATGCGCTTCTCGCCACCCCAGCGGGAGCAAAGAAAATAAACAGGGATCAATGCAAGTTCCCAGAAGAAATAAAACAACAGCGCGTCGGAAGCGAGGAATACGCCCATAAGGCCTGCCTGACTCAGCATGATCAGACCGTAATAAGAGGCTTCACGCTCCTTCTGGCGATCCAGCACCAGCACCACAGGAAGGATAATCCCGGTGAGCAGGCACAACATAGCCGCCATACCATCGGCAGATAAACTGAATTTCGCACCTAAAGCAGGCATCCAGTTCATTGAAAACGACTCGATGCGTGCTCCGCCGCAGTTGGATGCGACAAATGCAGATAAAGCCAGCGTACACAAAGCACCCAGCAGGGAAAGATTCCGCGCGCCTCCCTTGGCAAAAAAGGAAACAGCTCCGACAAGCAGGGGAATCAGTATAAGCAGTACTAAAATCATATCTTCCTTAAAATAGCTTAATTAAAAATTGAAACAGAAAAGTCCGAGTACGAACAACAGCACAATGCCCACCACCATGGTAAACAGGTAAGCTCCCACCTGTCCGTTTTGCAGCAGGCGCATCCTGTCAGCACCCCAGCGTACCAATCGGCCAACGCCATTTACCGCGCCGTCTATTCCTTTGCGCTCTGCAATACGATCGAGAAATCCACTGAACTGAACCAGCGGACGCACAATAACCGCGTCATACAACTCATCCACATACCATTTGTGCTCAAGCACTTTTGCCAGCCCGGTATTCGGAGCGAAGTCAGGCTTCCTGGTACGGCTGTAGGCGAAAAAGATCATCACTGCAACTAGGGAAACAGATATGCCCATCAGCATATATTCCGTACTGTGCTCCATATGATGTACGCCATGGTTGTGCACTACCGGACTCAGAAATTCGTTTAACAGGTGATGTTCTCCGAACACTTCGGGCATACCGAAAAATCCGGCAACAGCAGCCAGTATAGCCAGCACCATCAGCGGGAAGGTCATTGCGATCGGGCTCTCATGCAAATGATGTTCCTGATCGTGTGTTCCGCGGAAACTTCCGGTGAACGTAAGGAAGTATAAACGGAACATGTAAAAAGCGGTCATCAGCGCTGCTCCTAATGCCAGCACATACAATACCGTATTGTGCGCGAATGCAGCGGCCAGAATTTCATCTTTTGAGAAAAATCCCGCAAACGGCGGTAAGCCGGCAATAGCAATACAGCCGATCAGGAAAGTCCATTTGGTGATCGGCATTTTTTTGCCGAGCCCGCCCATAGAACGGATATCCTGCTCGCCACCCATAGCATGGATAACAGATCCTGAACCCAGGAACAGCAGTGCTTTAAAGAATGCGTGCGTCATCACGTGGAATACCGCGGTGGTATAGGCGCCGCAGCCGATAGCCAGGAACATGAATCCGAGCTGACTCACGGTTGAATACGCAAGCACTTTCTTTATATCATATTGTTTGATAGCAATAGACGCTGCAAGGATAGCAGTAACGAGTCCGATAACTGCAATGAACTGCAATGCAACTTCTGAAGCGTTATATATGGCGGAGCTGCGGGCGATCATATAAATACCTGCAGTAACCATCGTTGCGGCATGGATCAGTGCAGAAACCGGAGTAGGACCGGCCATCGCATCAGGCAGCCAGGTGTACAAAGGCAGCTGTGCACTTTTACCCATTGCGCCGACAAAGAAGCAAATTGCGATCGCAGTAGCCAGACCGTTGCTCATAACCATTCCGCCGGTCTCGGCGAAAAGGCTGTCGTAACTCAGTGTTCCGAAGTTGAGCAGCACCAGCATCATACCGATCAGGAAACCGAGGTCACCTATACGGTTCATAACAAATGCCTTCTTGGCAGCATTTGTATAATCGCGGTTTTTAAACCAGAAACCGATCAGCAGGTAAGAGCAAAGGCCCACACCTTCCCATCCGATAAACATGATGAGGTAGTTGGCGCCCATCACCAGCAGCAGCATGGAAAACACGAAAAGGTTCAGGTAGGCAAAGTACTTCACCACACCTTCATCATCATGCATATAAGACGTGGAATACACATGTATCAGAAAACCGACGCCCGTGATGATGAGCAGGAACAGGGAAGACAGCGCATCAATTTTAAACGCAAAAGGGATTACCAGCTTTCCTGCATGAATAAAGTCGAACAAATGTATCGGAGCGATTGCAGCCGTTGCATTTTTCACTTCAAAGAATACGCCGAGAGACAATCCGAAAGAGATCAGCATCATCAGGCTGGCCAGGAAACCGGCAGCCTGTTTCGGAACGGTCCTCCATCCCAGGCCGTTGATCAGGAAACCGATAAGCGGGAAAAGAGGAATTAAGTAAGCAAGTTGTACCATACTGTCTTTATATATTGGCTGCAGCAGCCGGAATAATAATTTGATTAATGCTTGAGACGATTCAGAATATTCACATCCACTGAATGGACTTTACGGTAAACCATCACGATAATGGCGAGACCCACTGCCACTTCCGCAGCGGCCACAACCATAATGAAGAATACAAATATCTGCGCGGCACTGTCGTTATACATTTTGGAAAATGCAGCCAGCAGCAGGTTCACGGCATTCAGCATCAGTTCGATACTCATGAAGATGATGATCGCATTACGACGCATGAGCGCTCCCATAATTCCGATACAGAAAAGGGCAAGACTCAGGAACAAATAATATTGAATGGGCATTCTAAATAATTTTAAAGGTTACTCAGCTTCTTTTTTACCGATAACGATCGCTCCGATCATCGCACTTAAGAACAGCACACTGCTGATCTCGAATGGCAGTACGTATTGTTTGAACAGTACCTGACCCAATACTTTGATCAGGCCGATCTTAGAACTTTCTTCACTGATCACACCCATCAGATGTGCTTTGCTGATTGCGGCGATGATGACCAGGAAGAGGGTTCCCCCCGATAATACACCGGCCAGCTGCACCAGCCAGCTTTTTTGCGGTTCGGTATCTGCATTCAGGTTCATCAGCATGATCACGAACAGGAACAATACCATAATGGCGCCTGCGTAGACGATAATATTGACGATCGCCAGGAATTGCGCATTCAGCAACAGGTAATGTCCTGAGATAGCGAAGAACGTAAGGATCAGGAAAATAACGCTGTTCACCGGGTTTCGGCTCAGCACTACGCCGAGCGCACAGCCAATGGCCATGATGGTGAGCAACCAGAAGACTACTTGTAAAATATCCATTGCAGTAATTAAGCTTGTGTATCGTTTTTAGGTTTTGCAATGAGCAGATCTTCTTTCTTATAGATGAAGCTCTCTCTTGTATAGTTCGGTGGCATTACGGTCTCGGAAAGATAAATAGCATCTTTCGGACAAGCTTCTTCACAGGCTCCGCAGAATATGCAGCGCAACATGTTGATCTCGTAACGTGCAGCATATTTTTCTTCACGGTATAAATGCTGTTCGCCGGCCTTGCGCTCCGCAGCCTCCATGGTAATGGCTTCTGCCGGACATGCAACCGCACACAATCCGCAGGCGGTGCAGCGTTCGCGACCCTGCTCGTCCCGGTTGAGGATATGCAGACCACGGAAAACCGGGCTGAAGGATCTTTTTTCTTCAGGATATTGTACCGTAGCTTTTTTCTTGAAGATATGCCCTACGGTAATGCTCATACCTTTGAGCAGCGCAGGGAGGTAAATACGCTCTTTCAGCGTCATCGGACTGCGGTCTACAGGTGCAGAGCGTTTGGTTAATTTTTCCATTTCCTCTTCTTTTTCCAGTTATTTAAAAAGCCACAAAATAGCAGCGCCGGTAAGCAGCATATTTACCAAAGCCAGCGGAATCAACGATTGCCAGCCCAATTTCATCAGCTGATCGTAGCGGAAGCGGGGCAGGGTCCAGCGGATGAACATGATCAACAGGATCATGCCCGTGATCTTTGCAAAGAATACACCGATACAGATCAGCGCGAACAATACAGGGGATACGGAAGCTGCAACAGCATCCATACCGGGGAAGTTATAGCTTCCGAAGTATAAGGTCACCATTACTGCGGAGCCGATAAACATATTGATATACTCGGCGAACAGGAACAGACCCAGCTTCATGGAAGAATATTCCAGGTGATATCCCATGTTCAGTTCAGAGTCACACTCAGCCAGATCAAAAGGAGCACGGTTCATCTCCGCCATAGAACAGGTGAAAAAGATGATAAAACCGACAGGCTGCTTGAAAAAGTTCCAGGTAAAATATCCGTCGTGCCAGAAACCGTGTTGCTGGGATGCAATGTCACGCAGGCTCAGGGAACCGCTGAGCATCAGCAGTGCAATCAGGCTCAATCCCATAGCCAGTTCATAGGAGATGGACTGGGAAGCGGAACGGATACTGCTCAGCAGGGAAAATTTATTGTTGGAAGCCCACCCTCCGATCATTACACCATATACACCAAGGCTCACCACACCAAAAACAAACAGGATACCAATATTTACGTCAGCTACCTGCAAAGAAAGCACATGTCCGTCGGCGAGCGGAATATCCGGTCCCCATGGTATCACGGCGCTGGTCATCAATGCTGTCAGCATAAACAGGAATGGCGCCAGCAGGAACAGGAACTTCGTCGAATTTGTCGGAATGATCTCTTCCTTCATAAACAACTTCACACCATCTGCCAGCGGTTGCAGCAAACCGAAGGGACCGGCACGGTTGGGACCATAACGATCCTGCATCACGGCGGCCACTTTACGTTCTCCCCAGGTAGCATACGCAGCCACGCCGAAGGAAATAAGAATGATCGTAATGATCAGTCCGCCTTTACTCAGCAGCAGGAACCAATCAATATCTAGTAATATCATGTGCACTCTTTAAAATTTTTATTTTGAGAATCAGTTGCAATAACCGGAACACCTATTTGAAGTCTTCAGAATGTGCCGGACCGTCAATCATACTCAGGTGTACATTCGGTTTGTTTACATCGCTCACATCGTGAATATCCATCTTCATCACCGGTTCTTTTCCGATCACTTCAGCCAGTAATTCCACCTGGGCTTCGTGAACAGTTCTGTCGTAATGACCCTGGGAGATCACGCTATGGCGATTGATATTAGTTGGCCCTTCGATCACCCAGTCTTTAGTGCTTTTCTTTTCGAAGCGGCATTCATTACAGATCCATCCCGGCTTTCCATTGCTGGCCACAGCAACTTCGCCCCATTCGTCCTTGCGTGCGGTAACGCGGAATACCTCATCACCACGCATCCACAGACGCACTTCTCCGCAACATTTCGGGTTGGAGCAGTTGCGGTGTGCATCCACAGGTTTCGTAAACCATACACGGTTTTTGAATCGGAATGTTTTGTCGGTAAGCGCGCCTACCGGACAAACGTCGATAACGTTGCCGATAAAATCGTGCTCCAGTGATTTGCTGATACAGGTACTGATACGCGCATGCTCTCCACGGTCCAGGATACCATGCTCACGGTAATCAGTGAGCTGCTCTGCAGTAAATACGCAGCGGAAGCACATGATACAGCGGTTCATGTTCAACTGTATATATGGCCCCAGGTCTTCGGGTTCGAACGTACGGCGCTCGAACTCTGTACGGGTGCCTTCTTTTCCATGTTCATAGCCCAGATCCTGCAGGTGGCATTCTCCGGCCTGATCGCAAACAGGGCAATCGAGCGGATGATTCAGCAGCAGGAATTCTGTGACGCCCTTGCGTGCGTCGGTCACCTTTTCGCTGGTCATGCTTTTCACTTCCATTCCGTCCATCACACCTGTACGGCAGCTCGCAACCAGCTTGGGCATTGGGCGCGGGTCTTTTTCCGAACCCTTGCTCACCTCTACCAGGCAGGTACGGCATTTCCCGCCACTGCCTTTCAGATGGCTGTAATAGCACATCGTGGGCGGAGCAACCTGACCGCCTATTTTACGCGCTGCTTCAAGAATGGATGTTCCGGCAGGAACTTCCACGGTTATATTGTCGATCGTTACTTTAATATTAGGTACTTCAGACATACTGTTTAATTTTTAGGAAGTCTAAGACTTCTGTTTAAGCCACTACTGCAATCGGGTCCGCATAATGCGCCAGACCAAAATTGCGTTGCTGACTTTCTTCCGGATGTTGTACGTGCCACTCAAATTCGTCGCGGAAATGGCGGATTGCCGCAGCCACCGGCCATGCAGCCGCATCCCCGAGCGGACAAATGGTATTTCCTTCAATTCTTCTCTGAATATCCCAGAGCAGGTCTATATCGGCAGAAGTGCCCTGACCATATTCCAGCTTTTTCAGAATGCGGTACATCCAGCCCGTTCCTTCACGGCAGGGACTGCATTGTCCGCAACTTTCATGCTTATAAAAACGTGCAAGGCTCATCGTATGACGCACTACGCACTGATCTTCATCCAATACGATAAAGCCTCCGGAGCCCAGCATCGAACCTGTCTGAAATCCTCCGTCGGAAAGGCTTTCATAGTTCATATAACGTGTTTCTCCCTTAGCGGTTTTCAGCAGCAGATTGGCCGGCAGGATCGGAACGGATGATCCGCCGGGAATACAGGCTTTCAGACGTTTGCCGTTGGCCATACCCTGACACCATTCGTCGCCGAAAATAAATTCTTCAACAGAAAGGTCGAAAGGTATCTCATAGACACCCGGACGTTTCAGATTGCCGCAGGCAGAAATCAGTTTCGTACCGGTGGAACGTCCCACGCCGATCTTTCCGTATTCCTCGCCGCCCATATTGATAATCGGAACAACCGCTGCGATCGTCTCCACATTGTTGACCACTGTTGGGCGCATCCAGAGACCCTGAACGGCCGGGAACGGTGGTTTGATGCGGGGATTGCCGCGCTTGCCTTCCAGACTCTCAATAAGTGCTGTTTCTTCGCCGCAGATATAGGCTCCGGCGCCGCGCTGCACATAAATTTCACAATCAAATCCGCTGCCCATGATATTCTTACCCAGCCAGCCATTTGCCTTTGCTTCAGCAATAGCCTGTTCCAGGATATCCGGAATCCACGCATACTCGCCGCGGATATAGATATAGGTGGCATTGGAACCGAGCGCGAAACTGGAGATGATAAGACCTTCCACGAACAAATGCGGCAGGAACTCCATCAGGTACCGGTCTTTAAACGTTCCCGGCTCCGACTCATCCGCATTGCACACAAGGTGACGCGGAACACCTTCGGGCTTGGCGAGGAAGCTCCACTTCATTCCCGTAGGAAATCCGGCGCCTCCGCGGCCTCTCAGTCCGCTTTTCTTTACTTCTTCCACAATATCATCCGGAGCCATCTTCAGAGCCTTCTCCACGGCACGATACCCGCCATTTTTACGATAGGCGTCGTAATACCGTATTCCTTCGATATGCGCGTTTTCTAAAAGTAATTTCATAACTATATTTCAAAAGGCTATGCCTTCGCTTGTTTTACTGATTTATACTTAACTCACTCTGCCGGCTCATCAGCTGCCAGCGGTGCCGTTTATATTTCCATATCTGCAGCACGTTCAGATGATACACCGCATTCTGTCCTTTCATCTGCACTTCATAGCTGCCTTTGCTTTTCACCAGCGCGATATTGCCGTTCAATGCCAGCGAACTGATCTCACTTTCAATACGTCGGTAAGACAAGGTTCCGTCGTAAAGGTGGTGTATCAGTTCCTTCCTCGATTCCGTCCAGCCATTGGAGTGGGCGTACCGTATGCGTGGAGCCAGCATCTTTTTCAGCGCGTGCACGTCCCTGGTGGTCAATGCTCCGTTCAGCCGCATCACTGTTGTTTTCAACGCTGCTGTGTCTTGTGCAAACGAAGCAAATGACAGCACGCTTAATGCAATGAATAAAGAACTATAACCAATACCTGACTTCTTCAAATCAATCCCGGTGAAAACGGACCATCAAATAATCTTCCAGCGGCGTGAAAAAGAGCTCTATCCAGAAGGAATGCTGACTATCCCGTTCTTTTTCATCCGGCAACCCGGTCTGATCCAGTACAAGATGCGTATGATCCCCGTCTTTTTTCAGCACTATTTTCACTTCCGAATCCGCAACGGAGGAATCCCATTCATTTGTTCTCCAGGTATAATGCAGCTCCGATTCCGAAAGATGCAGCACCTTTCCGCTCATCCAACCGTCAAACATTTCGATGATTCCGCCTTCCTTCGCTTCAAAAACACAATTTTCACCAGTCCACAGAGCCACTTCCTTGTGCTGTGTCAGCATATGCATCACCTGTTTGGGCAATGCGGGTAATGCGATCTCTATATGGATATGATGGTTCAATTACTGCTGTTTTAACAAAATACTGTTTTACGTTTCTTACCGATCTTTCCGGCCTGCTCCATCTTGCCGATATAAGCCACCGGGTCGGGAACTTTACAAGCCGTTCCTCCCTGATCTACCTGCACTTTTCCGATCCTTCCCGCGATCGCTTTAGCTTCTTCCGTCAGTGCGGCCACATACCCTCCTGCAGAGATCAGAAATCCGTTCATCGTATAGCGAACCCTGTTGGGTTGCCCGTGTATCGTCTGCTCAATGCGCTTCATCAGCGAACGGATCTCTTTCAGATCCAGCTCTTCATCTTTCTTCAAAGCGAGCAGACAGCTGTAGGTAGTCCAACCGGCAGATATCACGTGTTCCTCCTTTGCATCTATCCACTCCAACGCCAGCTCATGTCCGAAATGGCTTTCTGAAGCCGCCCAGGCAACCGTATATTCACTGAGCATATACCAGTTAGCCGATGTAGCCCATTGGCGCAATTCATCTTTACTCATTTTTAAAGGCTCTGAGATAAGCCCGCCGAAATACATGGCATCCGGCACACCCGAATCAAACAGCTGCAAAGCCAGCTCATGATCCCGCTTGATTTTCTTTTGTATGACTTTCATATCACCCACCTTCACACCCCAAACTTCGCCCTTTGCGCCGTGGTTGATCCACGTCTTTCGGGTTTGCTCATCGCTGAACGACCGGAGGGCATCCATTACTTCTGTGAATGTCATTACAAAAGGTGATGTTTATTACTAATTGCCGGCTGCAGCGCGCAGTTCGTCCAGCAATGCATCTACTTTTTCAATTGTCAGGTGTTCTTTAAAGAACTTGCCGAGTTGCATCATCGGTGCATAACCGCATGCTCCCAGGCATTCAGCAGGCTTCAGTGTGAACAGGCCATCAGGTGTGGTCTCTCCTTCTTTGATACCCAGCTTGTTTTTGATATGCGAGATGATCTGGTCGCTGCCGCAAAGCATACAGGGACCCGTCTGACACACTTCCAGCACATAACGGCCCACCGGCTTCATGTTGAACATCGTGTAAAAGGTAGCCACCTCATATACTTCTATCGGCTTGATGTTCAGAATTCCGGCTACATAATCCATGACCGGCACGTCCAGCCATCCGCCAAATTCTTCCTGTGCCAGATGCAGCAAAGGGATCAGTGCACTTTTTTGCTTTCCTTCCGGATAGCGGGCAATGATCTCTTGCACTTTGATCATCTTTTCGGGAGAAAACTGAATATTCATTGTTTACTTCTGCTGAATTAAAATAATTAATAGTCGCCTTTAGGCATCCAATTCTCCTGCGATTACATTCAGGCTGCTGAGTGTGATTACCGCATCACTGAGCAATCCATCCTTAATCATTTCCGGGTAAGCCTGATAATAAATAAAGCAGGGTCTGCGGAAATGGAGCCGGAACGGGGCGCGGCCGCCATCACTGATCAGGTAATAACCCAGTTCGCCGTTTCCGCCTTCAACTGCCTGGTATACTTCTCCGGCTTGAATGTCTATCTCTCCCATTACAATTTTGAAGTGATAGATCAACGCTTCCATCTTTGTGTATACATCTTTCTTTTCAGGAAGATAGTATGCAGGAACATCTGCATGATAAACGGAAGGATCAAGGTCTTTGAGCTTATCGATTGCCTGGTTGATGATGCTGATACTCTGCCACATTTCACCGTTGCGCACCATGTACCTGTCATATACGTCACCCCTGGAACCTACGGGGATGTCAAATTGAAAATCTTCGTAAGAGCAGTATGGGGTATGCACGCGCACATCATAGTCTACACCCGTCGCACGAAGATTCGGACCGGTAAAGCCATAATTCAATGCGCGTTCAGCACTGATAGGACCGGCATCAATACAGCGATCCATAAAAATGCGGTTGCGGTTCAGTAATGTTTCGAATTCGGTAAGCGCCTTAGGCAGGAGCTCCATCAGCTTGGACAGCTTATTCCAGGTATCTTCGTTGAAGTTGCGCTCGAACCCGCCGATACGACCGATATTGGTGGTAAGCCGGGCGCCGCAGATCGACTCATAAATCTCATAAATGCGCTCACGCACCTGGAACACGTAGGTGAAAGGGGTAAGTGCCCCGGTATCCACCGCTACCACTGAATTACAGATCAGGTGATCTGCGATACGGGCAAGCTCCATCATAATAACGCGCAGGTAATCCACGCGTTTAGGCATTGTGAGACCCAGTAATTTTTCAACGGTCAGCTGCCATCCTATGTTATTGATAGGTGCCGAGCAATAATTCAGCCGGTCTGTGAGCGGTTGAATCTGCCCGAAGGGACGACGCTCGGCAATCTTTTCGAAAGCACGGTGGATATAACCCAGACGCTGTGTGGCACTCAGCACTTTTTCGCCGTCGATCTCGAGTACATTCTCGAAGATACCGTGCGTTGCAGGGTGCGTGGGTCCCAGGTTCAGCGTGGTCGTTTGCTTCTGGATAGATTCCTCGGCAAGCTGTATATGTTGTATGTGTTGATCTGACATTGTTCTGATTTTTTAAACGGATGTATTATCAGCCTCTTCCAAACATTTCATCATCTTTATCCGTACGGGTTGGATCTTCCATCGGATATTCCTTTCGCATCGGGAAATAGTTCATCTCATCTGCATTCAGAATGCGGACCAGATTCGGATGTCCCACGAAATTCACACCAAAAAAATCATACGTTTCGCGCTCCATCCAGTTTGCACCGGAGTACAACGGCACTGCTGTCTCGATATCCGGTCTGGAAATCGGAACGGAAGCCCGCAAACGCAAACGCTTATTTGCGACAAGATTGTGCAGGTGGTATACAATACACAACTCTTCGTCTTTTTTATCCGGGAAATGAACGGCCGTAATATCTGTCAGAAACTGAAAACCCATAGACGGTTCTTCATTCAGAAAACGAAGAATGTCCATGTTCAGATCCGCTTTGATATAACAGGAGAAAATGCCGAATGTTTCTTCAAACCCCCACACACCATCGCCGAAACGGCTGCTGAGTGCTTGTTGTATTTGTTCGTTGGTCATTGTTTGCTGTAATATTATTCGATGCCGTAGCTTTCCATCAATTGTTTGTAACGCGGATGTGTACGTCTGCGAATACTTTCATTTTTCACCAGGTCCTGGATACGCATAATGCCGTCCAGGATCCCTTCCGGACGCGGAGGACAACCCGGCACGTAAACATCTACAGGTATCACCTGGTCGATTCCCTGCAACACCGAGTAGCTGTCGAATATACCACCGCTTGAAGCACAGGCGCCGATCGCCACCACCCAGCGGGGCTCGGCCATCTGCAGGTAAACCTGACGCAATACGGGAGCAAGTTTTTTGGAAATAGTTCCGGCCACCAGCAACACATCGCACTGGCGCGGTGTGAATCCCATACGCTCGGCACCGAAGCGACCGAGGTCGTAGTTGGAACCCATCGTAGCCATAAATTCAATTCCACAGCAGGATGTCGCAAAAGGCAATGGCCATAAAGAGTGTGAACGCCCCAGCCCGATCAGATGATCCAGCGTGGTGGCGTGAAAGCCTTCTCCCGAATATCCTTCCGGAATAACAGGCTTCTTATTGTCTAAATTCGTATTGTACTGTACCGGACGACCCATAATTCTTTCTGTAAAGCAGAAACCACTTTTTGTTTACTGATTAATTAATCCTCCCACTTCAGGGCTCCCTTCTTGATAATGTAGATAAAACCTAACAGGAAAAAGGCCACAAACATAATTACAGCAAAAAATCCTTCCTGACCCAGGTCTCTGAAATTCACCGCATACGGGTAAAAGAATATTACCTCCACATCAAATAATACAAACAGGATAGCTACCAGGAAATATTTGATCGCCATTGGCTGGCGCGCATTACCGATAGCCTTGATACCACTCTCAAAGTTGGCGAGCTTATCTTTTGTTTTCCTTTTAGGACCCAACAGATGCGATCCTCCCATCATAATGGCCACTATTCCCAAAGCCAGAAAAACCTGGAGTACGATTGGCAAATAGTCTGACAAAGAGTCCGTTGCCACATTTAAAAAAAATAAATTCATATGATAACTGATCGTTGAGCGCGTAAATACAAGCAAAAATAACCCTAAGCGGCAAATATACAATCAGATAAATGGCTTTTTAGTGACAATTTTGGTGAAATAAACGATACCTGCCTGCGCATCGGTCCTGATTTGCTGCATTCTTTAGAATATCTTTGCAGCCGTAAACGAATGCGTCGTTCCTATTCAATAGCACTGGTCGGTAATCCCAATTGCGGAAAAACCTCTCTGTTTAATGCCTTAACCGGTCTGAATCAACGGGTAGGGAATTTTGCCGGGGTCACCGTAGATAAGAAAACCGGCCGTACCCAGCTCCCATCCGGAGAAGAGGTGCAGATTATAGATCTTCCCGGCACCTACAGTCTGTATCCTAAAAGTAATGATGAACAGGTAGTATTTGACGTGCTGCTGGATTGCGCGAATCCCGACCGACCGGATATGGCTGTTGTGATCGCAGATGCGGCCGCACTCAAACGCAATCTGCTTCTCTGTACGCAGATCATGGACCTGGGTATCCCCGTGGTACTGGGCCTGACGATGATTGATATTGCCGCAAATAAAGGGATCACAATTGATGTGCCGGAATTGCAGCGACAACTCGGTATTCCCGTTATTGCACTGAATCCCCGCAAAAACAAGGGTATCGGTCAACTGAAGAAAGCACTGGAAGACGTGCATTCCGGTAAATATCCTTCTCTCCGGAAAGATTTTATTGATATTGAGCAGCTTTGCGGATCGTGGATCATCACGGCCTCCGAAATTGCCGGATGTGCCACGCTGTACGGTGCCATGCAGATCTGCTGTCAATTGCCCGAAGTATCTTTCCTGAATGCTGCGCAACGCATTCAGCTGGCAGCACTGATGGGCGAATCCAAATTTCATAAATCCCGCATACAGGCTGAAGAAGTATTGCTTCGCTACCGCAATATCAGCGAGATACTGAAAAAATCCCTGCATGAAGATACTCCTCGGCAGAAAAGTCTGCGCAGCGAACGTATCGACCGGATATTGCTGCATCCGCTCTGGGGCAACCTGGTATTGCTTACCGTATTGTTTTTACTGTTTCAAAGCATCTTCTCGCTATCGGCGTATCCGATGGACTGGGTAGAGGGGGCATTCGGGCATCTGGGCGGATGGTTGTCAGACATCTTACCTCAGGGACTTTTATCGGACCTGCTGATCAATGGGGTACTGGCTGGTATCAGCGGTGTCGCTGTATTCATCCCCCAGATCATGATCCTGTTCGGACTGATCACCATACTGGAAGATTCCGGATATATGGCGCGTATCTCCTTCCTGAGCGACCGGCTGATGCGCAGCGTGGGGCTGAACGGGCGTTCCGTAATGCCGCTGATCAGCGGGATGGCCTGTGCCGTACCGGCTATCATGGCTGCACGTACGATCCAGAATAAAAAGGAACGCCTGATAACCATTCTCATTACGCCGCTGATGAGCTGTTCGGCGCGACTGCCTGTTTATACGATATTAATCGGGCTCGTGATACCGGAACAAAAGATACTGGGCATTTTCAACCTTCAGGGTCTGGTACTGATGGGCTTGTATATGCTGGGGTTTGTCGTTGCACTCATTGTAGCGAAAATATCCAATCTGTTTATCCGGGTTAAAGAAAAGACCTTTTTCCTGATGGAATTACCGGTTTACCGCGCGCCGCGCTGGAAGAATGTGGGAGTGACCATGCTGGAAAAAGCGCAGATTTTTGTAAGGGATGCCGGGAAAGTAATTCTGATCATTTCTATTATCTTATGGGGCCTGAGCACCTTCGGACCTTCCGAACAGATGAAGGCAATCGATCAGAAATACGAAACGCTGAAACGCCTGCGCCCTACCGAGGTTGCTCGACTGAATGCAGATATGGCTACTGAGAAACTGGCAAATTCCTACGCGGGAAAATTGGGTCACAGCATCGAACCCGTTATCCGTCCGCTGGGATATGACTGGCGCATCGGTATTGCACTGATCACATCATTTGCCGCAAGAGAAGTCTTTGTAGGCACTATGGCCACACTCTATAGTGTTGGCGATACAGACAATCCTGACGCTTCTCTGCGGGACAAGATGCGCGCAGCAAAAAAAGCTGACGGAAGTCCCATGTACACACTGGGAACAGGTGTTTCCCTGTTGTTGTTCTATGTTTTTGCGCTGCAATGTATGAGCACGCTCGCAATCACAAAGCGTGAAACCGGATCATGGAAATACCCGGTAATTCAATTCCTGTATATGGGTGTACTGGCTTACCTGTTTGCTTTCGGAGCGTATGCGCTTCTGAGCTAGAATGCAAATTTTATCTCGTAGATCTTAGGCCACATCTTTCCTGTTACGTATACCTTCTGCGACGCAGGATCAAACGCTATGCCATTCATTACTTCGGCACGTTGCGATTTACTGCGGGCATCATAGGCAACAGGATTCAGATCCAGGCGCCCTTCCACCTGACCGTCTTTCGGATTGATCTTCACGATATAGTTCGTCATCCAGACATTCGCATAAATATAACCGTTGATATACTCCAGCTCATTCAGATAAGGCAGCGGCACACCTGCTTCCATTACTTTGATCTGGCGGGAAGGCTTCATCGTTGCAGGATCGATAAAGGTAAGCGCATCGGTACCATCGCTCATGATCAGTTGTGTACCGTCTGTGGTCAGGCCCCAGCCTTCAGCGTTGTCGTAGTTGAAGGTACCCGTCTGAGCAAATGTTTTTGCATCATATATGAAGCCCATTTTATTTTTATAGGTAAGCTGATACATCTTTCCATTCAGAAAGCTGATGCCTTCACCGAAATATTTCGTCTTATCTATTTCCACCTTGCGGGTAAATACACCGGAGGGAAGCGCTATCGTGCCGATTACCGATCTCAGTTCCGGATCTTCTTCCGGAGACCCGGTGCTTTCATATAACTTTCCTTCGTGGAACAAAAAACCTTCCGTGAACAGTGACGTATCATGGGTGTATGTGGCCACTACCTGATGCGGAATGATCTGTACCGGTTTGGACGCTGGTGTAGTCTCCGCAACAGGTGCTTTCTCTGCCGCAGGTTTGTCTTCACCGCAACCGGTAATTGCTGCGCTGAGAGACAATAACACTATGGAAGCTATATTCCGGGACGATTTCAGAAAAGTCATAATAAACATTTGAGTGACAAAAATAAAAGATGCGCTCTCAATTAGCGCAGGCACATAAAAAAACTCCGGTATAAAGTACCGGAGTTTCTGAATGAAGTAAAAGTTATCAGCGACTGCTGCTTCTGCGTCCGCGCGGACAGGTTGTCTGCCAGTAGGTACGACTGTTGCCGCCTGAATTGAAGTAAATAGAAATGGTAATATTTGCAAACCACATCCAGTCGTTTGAACGGCTGTCTCCACGCTTATCGGTATAAGTAACATAGTTGCCATCCCATCCGGAAGCGGTATTGCCTCTGTAGGAAAGTTTAGCAGCCTGCATACCCTTGTATTTTACGAGCGTATCGAGGTTTACGTAAGATTTGCTCACATCATCCAGATAGTCGGTGGTAGTAGGTCTCAGACCCACTTCTCCGCTTACGACGAGCGTTTTGTTCACCAGGAATTTCATACCTGCTCCGAACGGAAAAGATACATTTATATTCGAGTAAACCTTGCGATCAGGGTAGGCAGGTAATCCCTGTCCTTCTGTACTCAGCGGACGGAGGTAAACCTTATCACCATTCTGATTGTTCGTGTAAGGATTGCTGTAGAAAACGCCTACACCGGCAAATACATAAGGACTGATACGCGAACGAACGCGATCTACCGGCCAGAAATTATATTCAACACCTGCATGTGCTTCAATGATACGGGATGCAAAACTGAGATTGCGCAGGTAATGAGCTTTAATGTCTGAAAGGCTGTCTGCCCCTGATATTGTGGTATATGACGCGCCAAACCGCAAACCGACCTGAGGTGTCATGAATAGTTTATAGGAAACTCCGATCATCGGATGATAGTCCGTTGAAGGCAACATTTTGGTTTGTAAATCACCATAATAGTTGGCCACTCCGAAAGAAATCCCCGCTTCATGGTGCTTTTGCGCCTCTACCAGAGTAGGCAAAAACAACGCAAGAGAAAGTAAATATCTTTTCAAAACAGATTTTTTTTGAAGTTTGTTGGCGTAAGATAATGCGAAAAAGTAGAAAACAAAAGGAAATGCAAATTTTTTTCGCATTTCCTTTCCCTATGTATAAATATAATTGTTTATTTATCAGGTAATTATGCCTGATGCTCATTCAGATTACCTTCGCCATCCACCGTCAAAGCTGCCGTTACAGCATCCGCTGGTTGCGCTTCCGCGGCACTGGATGGTAATACCATATCGATATTAATATCTTTCAATTGCGGCAACTGTGCAGGTGAGTTGATGCCCAGATAGTCCATAAAATTGCGTGAAACACTGTACAGCAGTGGTTTTCCAACAGCCTCTTCATTGCGGCCTACAATGGCGATCAGTTCTTTCTCCAACAATTTCTGAATAGAATAATCAGCGCTGACCCCCCTGATAAATTCAATATCACCTTTGGTGATCGGCTGCTTATAGGCAATAATCGCTAAAGTCTCCATAGCCGCCGCGGACAACTTTTTTATATGTTTGTCTCCATTAAGCTGGAGTACTGTTTTATGGTAATCTTTCTTGGTAAGGAATTGGTATCCGCCGCCGATTTCCCGGATATGGAAGGGATAAAAACCTGCTTCATATTTTTCACGGATAGCGTCTACAGCTGCCTCTACTCTTACCGCATCAATTTCTTCCTCCAGCGCCTGACTTACGTGGTCCGCGATTTCCGCAGGAGTGATCGGGCGCTCACTTGCAAAGATCAATGCTTCCACATGTAATATCAATTGTTCCAGTTCCATAGCTGATGTCATTAGAACCCCGAAAATAAAATCCGTTTTGCAGAACACTTCCGAAAGAAATACACAACTGTGGGTAAATCGGCACACGATACTAACAAAAAGGCGGAGCGCCGCGCCCCGCCTGTATCCTGATGTGGAAAAACTACCTAAGCCTTCGCTGCTATAATCGCGTTCATCGCTCCGTTCCAAAGGGT
Organism: Rurimicrobium arvi; assembly: GCF_039540495.1. NCBI lineage: Bacteria > Pseudomonadati > Bacteroidota > Chitinophagia > Chitinophagales > Chitinophagaceae > Rurimicrobium > Rurimicrobium arvi. The sequence continues at coordinate 29,709 of NZ_BAABEZ010000004.1, forward strand.
TATACGATTTTGCAGCGACTGTTTCACCGCAATCGATGCCTGTTGCCACAGTTGCTCATCCGACCCGCACAACTCTTCCGTCATCTGTAAGGCCAGATGACTGTGATGATCGCCGTCCACTTCGATATGACGTTCAAGATAATATTTGAAAACAGCTATTGATTCCGGCACCCGCTGATAAATATCGTTAACCATGGAAAGGAACATATCAGGGATCAGATCCTCCCGTCCGAAAGTGAATACGGCTGCCTGCAGCGCTGCATTTTTGCTGGCAATCACATTGAAGGTGCCGTTTACAAAGGTACGCGCCGCTTCCGGTGTACCTGCACTGATAAAAGCGCTTTCTATATTCTGCGTGCTGATAACAGATGCAATAAATGAATCGATCGCAGCGTAATCAGCTCCGCATTGCGCCATTGCATCTCTGTATAATTCGAAATGGCTTTTACGTACGCCGTTCTGATCTACATCCGATTCTTCGCCGCAAACAATTTCATTGATCAGGAAACGGGTTTCAGGATTTCCTGAAGGCACCCAGGGAACAGATGTACAGGTAAGCTGATTCTGCAACGATTTCAACAGCGACATAAAATCCCATACAGCATACACATGGTATTCCATGAAAATTTTCAAATCTTCGATTGTATGAATATGGCTGTATAAGGGATGGTGTATGATCTCCTGTCTGAGCGGTTCTATCTGTTGCTTTAGCTGGTTTAGATGACTGTTCATATATACTATGCTTTGTTGAAGCGGGGCAAATTTCTCCGTTTTTATGCTTCTTTCCGATAATTATTTCTGAAACATGCTTTTAGGATATTGATAAAAACAATGAAGCCGCACATTTACCGCAAATCGGTTATTTTTACTCACTATAGTTACATAAGTCTGTAATGCATATAAGCTCTTCTGCGACCCGGAATAACCATCGCCGCTATTTACTCGCTGGCGTTACGGGAGCTTATGCACATACGATACTCGATCAATCGGGAGAAGATGATATCGACCCGGATTCACTCCTGCCGTTCCTGCATTTATGTACCACTCCATCATTTTTGCTGCTGGGTGCACAACGCAGACTTTTCTTCAATGATAGTTTTCAGTCGCTCACACAGGCCGACATCAGTTTTATCGGTTGTCCGCTGGCGCAACTCGGACTGACAGAGATATTGACTGCAGCGGAAAAGCTATCGCCCGCAGCACCGCAAAAAAACTGTCTGTGGCAATGGCGGCATCAACTGCTTTACTGCAATCTGCAATGGATGGGGCATACGGATACCTCCCGGCCGGCGGTTTTCGGTTCGGTTGTCACGGCAGACGGACAGTCTGAAAACAGCGGCGGAAGCAGTCCGGAATTTATGCGCATGGTAGAACAGGCTCCGGTAGGAATTGCTGTTTTCCGCGGACCTTTATTAATTGCAGAACTGGCCAATGAACAATACCTGGCGTTGATCAAACGTAAAAAAGAAGAGTTTGTCGATAAACCTTTGTTTGAATCCCTTCCTGAAGTGCGGACGAGTATTGAGGGCATCCTGGATAATTTATTACAAACCGGAGAACCTTTTAAGGCTTCGGATTTCCATGTTCCGCTCATGAGGAACGGGCAGATCCAAAGTGCGTACTTTAATTTTATTTACCAGCCCGTATCCAACAGCCGTCAGGAAATTGATGGTTTTATGGTGGTGGTGACGGAAGTGACCGACTCTTTCCTGGCGCGTCATCAGCTAAAGGAAAGTGAGGCAAGGTTTAAAAAAATGGTGATGGATTCCCCGATCCCGATGACCATTTTCCGCGGGCCGGAGCATATAGTGGAAATGGCCAACCGGAAAATGTTTGAAAACATCTGGAGGCGGGAAGAATCCGAGGTATTGGGAAAGCGCATAGATGATGCATTCCCGGAACTACGCAATCAGAAGTACATGGAACTTCTGGACCAGGTGTATCAGCAGGGTATCGTACATACAGAAAAAGAGTCCGTGGCTTTTGTTGAAGGAAGCAACGGCATGCAGCGGTTTTACCTCGACTTTGAGTATGCAGCGCTTAAGGATCATGAAGACAATGTTTATGGCATCATGGTCACCGTAAACGATGTGACAGATAAAGTAAAAGCGCGCGAAGCCATACTGGAAAGTGAACAGCATTTCCGTTCCGTTGCCGACACTGCGCCGGTGATGATCTGGATTTCCGAACCTTCCGGCCGCTTCGAATATTTTAATACGGCAGCCCTCGACTTTCTTGGCAATAAAACAGGCTCCGTCAGCTTTGAACACTGGCTGTCGTTCATTCATCCGGACGAGCGTGCAGTATATGAAGATGCTTATAAAAAAGCGCTGGCCAACAGACACAGTTTTTCAATAGAAATGCGTTTGCGCGACTACCAGAACACGTACCGCTGGATCTCCTCGCGCTCAGTGGCGCGGGTAGATAAACATGGTGATTTCCTGGGCTTTATTCATGCCGGAACCGACATCCATGAACGTGTTTCTTTCAACCTCGCGCTTCATGAAGAAGAGGCACGCAGAAAAGTAATGCTTGAAGCCAGTGAACTCGGCACATGGGAACTAGACCTGCTTACCAACACTATCACTTCCTCTCCGAGATTTTTCAGCATTTTCCAATTGGAAGAAACACGGTCTTATACCCACAGGGAGCTGACTGACTGTATTCATCCTGAAGATGCGGAAATACGGAAAGAAGCATTCAAAAGAGCATTTGAAAAAGGCCGTCTCGAGTATAACTCCCGCATCATTACTCCCTCCGGAAATATTCGCTGGATCGAAGTGAAAGGGGTGCTTGTAAACAATGAAAAACAGGAACCGGCGAAACTGATCGGCACCGTTAGAGATATAACGGATGCGCGCAATTATGAGCATATTCTGAAAGAAAGCGAACGTAAATTCCGCATGCTGGCAGACGCGATTCCCCAGTTTGTATGGACGACAGATGCCGAGGGTATTTTCAATTATTTTAATAAAGCGACCATAGAGGAAACTGGCCTTAGTGAAGCAGAACTGATCCGCCGTTCTTTTCTGCATTTGCAAACGCACCCGGAAGACCGCGAAGTACATCTTCAGAAATGGCAGCGATCCCTCGAAAGTGGAATGGAATTTGTCTCCGAGCACCGGTTTCTGAATAAAGCGGGTCAATACCGCTGGATGCTGAGCAGGGCTATTCCCCAACGCGACAGTGATAAGAATATCTACCTCTGGGTAGGTACCAGCTCAGATATCCAGGAACACAAGATGTTTGAGCAGGAGTTGAAGCACCAGGTGCAGGAAAGAACCAACGAACTTCATACACTCAATATGGCGCTGCAAAAAAGTGAAGCGCGCTATCACCTGATGGTGAACGAGGTGCAGGAGTATGCCATCATCTACATGAATAAAGACGGCATTATAGAGAACTGGAATAAAGGCGCTGAAAAAATTAAAGGGTACACTGCCGAAGAAATCATCGGTAAAAATTTTTCCCTGTTTTATACCGATCAGGACAGGGCCAGGCAACTACCGCAGCAACTGCTTGCACAGGCAGCCGAGTCGGGGAAAGCCAAACACGAAGGGGTAAGGGTAAAAAAAGACGGTTCTCTTTTCTGGGCTGATGTTCTGATCACCGCAATACGGGATCAGGACAGGAATATAATCGGCTTTTCAAAAGTAACGCATGATCTTACCAAACGAAAGGAGGCGGATGATCAGATCAGGATACAGGCAGAACTGCTGCTTCAGAAAAATGAAGAACTGGAAAAAATGAATACGGAACTGCAGTCGTTTGCTTATGTATCCAGCCACGACCTGCAGGAACCGCTGCGGAAAATCCAGATTTTTGCGGGCCGTATTATAGAGAAAGAATTGAATAACCTGTCTGATAAAGGCAGAAGCTATTTTGAGCGCATGCAACTCTCTGCAGCCAGAATGCAAAAGCTGATACAGGATCTGCTGATCTATTCACGTGCGAACAATAATGAGCAGGCTTTTACGGATTGCGACCTGAACCTGATCCTGCAGGATGTCCTGAAAGAGTTCCAGGAGACCATAACAGAAAAAAACATCCGTTTCAGTTCCGACCCGATGGGTACCCTGCACGCTATTCCGTTCCAGATTTACCAGCTCTTACATAATCTCACGGGCAATGCGATCAAGTTTATGCGCAACGGTGCCGATGGCCGCATCCATATTTCCTACAGAGAAGTTGAGGCAATCGAAGTGTCTTCAGTGCCGCTGAAGGCCGATAAAAAGTATGCGCATATTGCTGTTGAAGACAACGGCATCGGTTTCAACCAGGAATTCAGCGAGCGGATCTTTGAAGTATTCCAGAGACTGCATGAAAAAGAAGAGTTCAGCGGTACAGGTATCGGGCTGGCTATTGTGAAGAAGATCGTCGACAATCACGGAGGTGTCATCAGGGCAACCGGTGCGATGCAAAAAGGCGCCCGCTTCGACATTTATCTGCCTGTCTGAATTACGCTTTAAACGGAGCCATTGCATCTGCAATCACCCGGTCGTTGCTCAATCGCGGCACTTTATTCTGTCCTCCCAGTTTTCCGATGCTTTTCATGTATTCTATAAACGCATGCGGATGCATGGGGGTTACTTTCAGCGTCTGTAAAATGGCTCCGCGCAACAGGTCATCATAATAAACGTTTTTCTGTCGCAGCGTTTCGTCCAGTGTTGTGGCAAACGCAGTCAGATCATCCGGAGCCTGCTCAAAGGAAACGAGCCATTCATGGTAAGGAAGGCTGCCATCTGTAGTTTGTATCATAGGGGCCACGGTAAATTCAATAATATGGGCTCCATGCTTTTCGGCAGCTATTCTCATAGCATATTCCACTTCTTCAGCAATCACATGCTCGCCAAAAGCCGATATAAAGTGCTTGATCCTTCCGGTGACAACAATACGATACGGATCCAGGCTCAAAAATTTCACGGTATCACCGATATTATACCCCCAAAGCCCTGCATTGCTGTTAACGATCAATGCATAATTTTCGCCCAACTGAACGTCTTTCAGTGTGAGCCGGCGCGGATTTTCCGAAAAGATTTCTGCAGCCGGAATAAATTCGAAGAAAATTCCTGAATTCGTATTCAGCAGCAGGCCTTCATCCTTTTGCGAATCCTGAAATGCAAAGAAGCCTTCGGAAGCGGGGAATGTCTCGATTGTATCCACATTGCCGCCGAGGCTTTCCATAAGCTTGGCCCGATACGGTTGAAAATTCACGCCTCCGTGTACAATCACCTGAAGGTTCGGGAAAAGCTCCTTTATTTTTTTTCCTTCATTTGCCTCACTGAGCCAGTCGAAATACATCTGCATCCATGGCGGGATGCCGCTGATCAGACGCATATCCTGCTTACTGGTTTCGGTAACGATCTTATGGAGTTTTGTTTCCCAGTCTTCAATGCAGTTGGTTTCAAAACTCGGCATCTGGTTCCGACGAAGATATCCCGGTACAAAATGGTTAACGATACCGGATAAACGGCCCGTGGGAATACCACCTACACGCTCCAGCGTGGGAGAGCCCGACAGGAAGATCATTTTACCGTCGGCAAACTCAGGCCGGCCGGTTTCGGCCATATAGTTCAGCAATGCATACTTGGCTGTATCAATATGGTTGCTGATGGAATCTTTGCTGATGGGGATATATTTTACACCGCTCGTGGTGCCGGAAGTTTTCGCGAAATACATCGGCTTGCCGCGCCAGAGCACATTTTCAGTGCCACTTTTGATCTGATCTATATAATGCCTGATTCCTTCGTAATCGCGGACCGGAATCGCCTGTCTGAATTCTTCGTATTCCTTTACGTCTTCCATATGGTGATCCTTACCAAACAGGGTCAGTTTGCCATTCTTCAGCAGTTGCTGTAAAATGGCCGACTGATCTTCGACGGCATTGGCCATATTCCTGCGGATTTTCTTTTGCACCGCATAGGCATACGGCTTTGCCAGAAAGGATTTTAGTTTCACTTCACCAAATTTTGCGGGCTACGGCCTGAATGGTCGTAAAGCCTCAGAAAACGATGCGTAAATGTACGTCATTTTTAAAAGTCCGGCTATCACCCGAAGGTAAATCGGGAATCGTCGCAACGCGGTCGCCGGGAATCTCCTGAAGTATAGCGGCCGCCCTTATATAGCTGCATTTCCCTTAACTTTGGCATCGTTTTACGAAATTCAAATAAACATTCTACAAATGAAAGAAGTAGTAATAGTGTCCGCTGTCCGCACCCCTATAGGTAGCTGGGGCGGTTCGTTAAAAGATTTCTCCGCTACACAGTTAGGTGGCTTCGCTATCAAAGGTGCATTGGACCGTATTGGTCTTGATGTGAATGTGGTGGATGAAGTGATCATGGGCTGTGTGATGCAGGCAAACCTTGGCCAGGCTCCTGCGCGTCAGGCTTCCAAGTTTGCAGGTTTACCCGATGATGTGATTGCTACCACTGTGAATAAAGTTTGCGCTTCCGGTATGAAAGCCGTTATGATGGCTGCACAGAACATTATGCTGGGTGACGCCGAAGTGGTGATTGCCGGTGGAATGGAAAGCATGAGCAATGTACCTTTCTACAGTCCAAATATGCGCTGGGGCAACAAATATGGCAACGTAAACATGATTGACGGATTGGCGAAAGATGGTCTTACCGATGTTTACGGCAATTACCCGATGGGCAACTGTGCTGAGAACACCGCTAAAGAAATGAACATCAGTCGCGAAGCTCAGGATGAATTTGCGATCCGCAGCTATCAGCGTAGTCAGGCTTCCGTAAACGAAGGGAAATTTGATACGGAGATCGTTCCGGTGATGATTCCGCAACGCGGCGGCGATCCGAAGCCATTTGCTAAAGACGAAGAGCCATTCAACGTAAAATTCGACAAGATCCCGGCTCTAAAATCTGCATTCATTAAAGACGGTAGTGTTACCGCTGCCAATGCTTCCACGATGAACGACGGGGCTTCTGCACTGATACTGATGAGCAGTGAAAAAGCTGCCGCACTCGGACTGAAACCATTGGCGCGTATTAAAGGATATGCCGATGCGGAGCAGGCTCCGGAGTGGTTTACCACAGCACCTTCTGCAGCTGTACCTAAAGCGGTTGCCAAAGCAGGGCTGAAAATGGAAGATATCAGTTTCTTCGAACTGAACGAAGCATTCAGCGTAGTCGGACTGGCGAACTGTCAACTGATGAATTTGAAACCGGAGCAGGTAAATGTGCTGGGCGGCGCGGTTTCACTGGGGCATCCGCTGGGCAACAGTGGTTCCCGCATCATTGTTACGCTACTCAATGTACTCAATCAGAATAATGCGCAATACGGAGCGGCCGGCATCTGTAATGGTGGCGGTGGTGCGAGCGCTGTCGTTATCGAGCGTTTGTAATATTTTGGGATACCCGGACGACAATAATCGTCCGGGTATTTCTGTTAAATCCCCCAACTTTCCGCTTCTATGCAGTCTTTCCGTAGTCTTGTTCAGCAATTTGAGCAACGAGTATCTGCCCCTGACCTGTTCCCGGTACATCCTCAGAATCTTTATGACCCTTGCCGTTACCTGCTCTCCCTGGGAGGTAAGCGTATACGTCCGGTTGTGTGCCTGATGGCGCATGAACTGTTTGCACCGATCAAAGAAGAAGCCTGGAACGCGGCGCTGGCAATAGAGTTGTTTCACAATTTCACGCTGATCCATGATGATATTATGGATAAGGCTCCGCTGCGCAGGGGTTTTCCCACCATTCATGCAAAATACGGGCTCACAGCCGGGATCCTCGGCGGGGATGCAATGAGTATCTATGCCTATCAGGCTCTTTCCCGGGTAACGACCAATTTCCGAGAAGTGCTGGATGTATTCAATACCACTGCCATCCAGGTATGCGATGGTCAGCAGATGGATATGGATTTCGAATCCAGGAATGATGTAAGCAGCGAAGAATATATTGAGATGATCTCGCTTAAAACTTCCGTGTTGCTCGCAGCAAGCCTTAAAATAGGCGCATTGGTAGCGGGCGCAGACACACAGGCGGCGGAAGCTTTGTATGCATTCGGCAAGCACCTGGGCATCGCTTTCCAGCTGCAGGACGATTACCTGGACGCTTTTGGCACCTCAAAAATCGGCAAACAAGTAGGCGGTGATATCCTCGCCAATAAAAAAACATATCTGCACATACAGGCAGTGGACCATGCAGCGTCTACGCAACTGGCTTCCATTGAAGCATGGCAGGACAGGCATGACGCACCTGAGCAGAAAGTAACGGCTATGCTGGACATTTTCAGGGACACACAGGCAGATGAAAAATGCCGTGAAGCGGTAGCTTATTATTCCGGTAAAGCTTTCGAAAAACTGAGTGAGGTGAGTATTCCCGAAGATAAAAAAGCGAATCTGCACAGTCTGGCTAAAGATTTGCTGTACAGAGAGCAATAGGCATTGTGCAGAAAGCAGTGCTTACCACTTATGATCAAGTTACTGCTCCGCTCCCTGACAGATGTGTTTTATCCCCCCTTATGCAGCTTTTGCGCCCATCCGCTGCTCGACAACGAAGAAGTATTGTGCCTGCATTGCCTTGCCGCGCTTCCGCGTACACAATTTCACAGTCTGCCTGAGAATGAAACGGTAATGAGGCTGGCCGGAAGATTCCGCTTTGTTCATGCAAGCAGTTTCCTTTACTTCTCCAAAGATGGTATCACCCAACATCTGCTGCACCAGGTAAAATACGGGCAACAGCGGCGGACCGCGGCGTATTTATCAAAGCTGTTTGCGGCCGAACTCCAAAAAACAGATTGGTTCACTTCGGTAGACGTGATCATCCCCGTTCCGTTACACAGCTCCAAACAAAAAACAAGAGGATTCAACCAAAGCGCAGTAATTGCACGCACACTGGCGGAACAAAGCGGAAAAATCTTTTCAGAGAACAATTTGAAAAGAATCCGAAAAACACAAACCCAGACGTTGAAAACCCGTTTTGAGCGATTGAAAAACCTGGAGCTGGCTTTTGAGCTGACGCGCAAACCGGAGCTGGAGCATCAGCATGTGCTGATCGTGGATGACGTGCTTACCACCGGTGCCACACTTGAATCATGTGCATTGGTTTTAAAAGACGTGCCGGGCATTCGTATCAGCCTCGCCACAATAGCCATCGCGCATCAGTGATTCCAGGAACGATATTCTTCCGAACTGATTACCTTATATCCGTCAGGCAATGAGAACAGCGCATTGTCCAGGGGCTTGGATTCAATTCTGGATAAGGTGAAGCGCATCGTCGCACCCTTCTCATTTTTTATTTCATATTTAAGCGGCAGATAACCAAAGCGGGGAAACTGCTCAAACAGGAGGTTGGAAGAGATGGTCCAGTCCTTTGTATAATATACAGTGTGTGTACCGACGTCGTTGCAGACGAGTTTCGCACATAGTGTCCTGAACCCTGCTATGGTATTGGCTTCTACGGGCAGATTGGTCAGCTCCATCTGGCTGCACTTACTTCTGCGCTCTGCAATCTGGGAGGGAGCAAGTTGTATTGCATAACGCGCATTTCCGATTTTCCGCAGGGAGTAGGCAGACTTGTCGCCGTCCAGCAGCATTGTATTATTAAACCCTGAATTCAGCTTCAGCTCTTTCACCACGCGATTTCCTTTCAGCCGGATGACCAATGTCCCGTCTTCGGATTTCTGAACCGGAGCTGCGGGATCTCCTTGTTCAATATGTACTTTATACGTGATTTCTCCTTCCACAAACGATTGTTGTGCGAAGGCATGCAGGGAATACCCCGTAGCAATAACTAAAGAAAATATCAGACGCTTCATGAGCAGGTTAATTGTCTGCAGCAAAATACAGAAAAGCAATAAAAAAGCCGCCCTGAAAGAGCGGCTTTAAAAAATTTATCAGGGATATTACTGATGGGTGATTTTTCTGGTAGCGATGATGCTTCCTTTACTGTCTGCGATACGAACAATATAAATTCCGGAAGGCATATCAGCAGGGAACTCACAACGTGCGCTGCTTTTATCCGTTACTTTGTAAACGTTAACCGCTTTACCGATCAGGTTGTACAAGGTAATTGTTTTCACATCAGCAGCCGGATTATAAATCACATCAATATAGTTAGATGCCGGGTTAGGGAAGATGTTAACATCCGCGTCTTTCAGCATTACCGTTGAAACACCTGCTGCCGTTTTGTAAGCGATGAAAACAGGCTTGCTAGATGTTGATCCGTCTGAAACATTCAGCACCAGATAAGCATAAGAGTTTACAGGAGCAGCATCACCGTCGAAGGAAATGTCGTAATATCCTGAAGCACCGCCCGGTACTGTACAATTGAAAGAAGTGGAACCGGATAAAAGACCAGGTGTTGTGTTTGAATAACAGCTACCGAATGGTTCGCAGACGCTTGGAATCTTCCATGCACCACCTGCATCGCTGTAAGAGTTTACACTCCAGGAAAGACTAACGTCGCCGGAGCCGGTTGGCGTTACTTTGATTTTGGTCTCAACCATATAACCAACTGCACCCCAATTTCCTTTCGAAGTATCTTTATCAAGCGTATATTGAGCGTTTGCGTTAACGGCAAAAAGTGAACAGATCACCGAAGCAGCGTAAAAAATTCTTTTCATAGATTCTGATTGTATCCGCAAATTACTAAAAAATAGCAACTAAACAAAATTGTCTGGTTTTTCTTTTGTTAAAGCAATTTTGAATGCCGTTGTGTGGTTTTTTTGCTAACTTCCCTTTGAGACGTAATCTTCATAAACCAGAATGTTCAATGACTGAATTTAAATCCCATACGCGACAATTCATCTGGGGCACCTTTACAATTTGCTGCTTTGGCTTATTCATACAGGCAAAAACCACAGACTCCTATTTCGAAATGTCGAAAAACCTGGAGGTATTTGCAAATATATTCAAAGAATTAAATACATATTACGTTGATCCCATTGAGCCCGGAAAACTTACAAAAACCGGTATCGACGCAATGCTCAACGACCTCGACCCGTACACCAATTACATTACGGAGTCGGATATCGAAGACTACGAATTTATGACCACCGGTAAATACGGGGGTATCGGTGCGGCGCTGCAGAAAAAAGAAAAAGATGTGTATGTAGGCGAGATCTATGAAAACAGCCCTGCACAGAAAGCAGGCCTCCACTCGGGAGACAAGATCATCAGCATTGACGGGAAAAATGTTTACGACAAAACGATTGACGATGTGAGTCTTCTCCTGAAGGGCAGTTCCGGAACCAAACTCGTGATAAAGGTGAAAGATGCATTTTCCGATGTGGAATCGGACAAGGTAGTCACACGCGGGGAAATTGAAATCTCCAGTGTGCCCTACGCCGGCATGATCGGAGCATCAAAAGATATCGCTTATGTAAAACTGACGCAATTCACAATGAATTGCAGTAAGTTGTTACGTCAGTCTTTAGACAGCCTGAAAAAAAATAATGCCGGCATGAAATCGGTGGTACTTGATCTGCGCGGGAACCCCGGCGGTCTGCTGGACGAGGCTGTTGAGGTATGCAATATCTTTATCGACCGGGGTCAGCTCGTAGTCAGCACAAAAGGTAAAAACAAAGAATGGGATAAGAATTTCAATACGGAAGGATCGCCCTGGGACACGCAAATCCCTGTAGCCGTACTGGTAAACGGATCATCGGCTTCAGCTTCTGAGATCGTAGCGGGTACGATACAGGACCTGGACCGCGGTGTGGTGATCGGCACTAAATCTTACGGAAAGGGACTGGTACAGGCAACCAGGCCTCTTGGCTTTAACGCACGCCTGAAACTTACCACAGCAAAATATTACACACCAAGCGGGCGGTGTATTCAGGCGATCGACTACAGCCACCGCGATGAAAACGGTAATCCTGATAAGATCGCAGATTCCCTGATAGGCACATTTAAGACAAAAAACGGCCGTCTCGTGAAAAGCGGCGGTGGAGTAACTCCCGACGTAACTGCGGGCACTGAAAAAATAAGCGCTTTATCAGGAGCACTATACTCTAAAAATTACTTTTTTGATTACGCAACCCAGTATGCCAGATCACATAAAACCCTGAATGGCGGAGAAAATTTCAGTCTGACAGCGGCGGAGTTCGCCGACTTCAGTAACTGGCTGTCTTCAAAAGACTATTCCTATAAAACCAAAACGGAAATACTGCTCGATTCGCTTACCGCTGCAGCTCAGCAGGACAAGCTTTATGATGCAAGCAAAACGGAACTGGCGGCGCTCAAAACGAAGGTGATGCATGATAAAAAACAGGATCTGCTAAAAAACAAAGAAGAAGTGATGCGTATCCTGGAAAACGAAATCGTATCACGTTATTATTTTCAAAAAGGACGTATCAATCAAAGTCTGCGTAATGATGAAGTGGTGAGTAAAGCTGTTGAAGTGATCTCCAGACCCGATCAGGTAAAATCATTGTTACAGGCCCAGAAATAGGTTATCGCATTCATGCATTATACACATCAGTTTCCCGGCGGCCATACGGAGTATTTTCTGAATTCAAATTACTCGCAGCTGTTGCAACTGGCACCCGTATCGAAAGTAGTGATCATTACCGACGAGCAGGTGCACAAGCAATATGGTCATTTGTTTTCTGAATACAGGGTACTCATCGTACCTGCCGGAGAAGAAGCCAAGGATCTTCAGACTATTGCACAACTTACTGCCAGGCTTGCCTCTTTTGAAGCGCATAAGCATACCTGCCTGATCGGGATCGGCGGGGGTATGATCACAGACATTACCGGCTTTCTTGCAGGCATTTATATGAGGGGCATTGCATTCGGCTTTGTTCCTACCACACTGCTGGGAATGGTGGACGCCGCAATAGGCGGAAAAAATGGTGTGAATGTAGGGCTCTATAAAAACATGCTTGGCCTGATCCGGCAACCTTCATTTATTCTTTTCGATAACAGCTTTCTCGATTCCCTGCCTCAGGAGGAATGGTCCAACGGATTTGCCGAAGTCATCAAATATGCCTGTATCCGGGACCGGGAATTGTTTGAAGAACTGTTTCAGAAATCGCTTGCCCGCTACCGCTCCGTTCCGTCGGAACTAAATGAACTCATTGTCCGGTGCGTCGCACACAAAAATGAAGTGGTATTGCAGGATGAGCAGGAACGCCATTTGCGCAAAACGCTCAATTTCGGGCATACTGCCGGACATGCCTTTGAGACGGTCTATCACCTGAAGCATGGTTATGCCGTGGGACTTGGAATGATTGTAGCGCTCATCGCATCTGAAAAACACCTTGCTCTGAACCCTGAAGTACGCATCCGGCTTGTACAGATGCTGCATCGCTATGGGTTGCCCACAAAACTCCATATTGATGTTGATAAAGTAATGACTGTGCTGCGCCGTGATAAGAAAAGGCAAAATGACCAAATTGACTTTATCCTGCTTCGTGAAACCGGCTCTGCCGAGGTGACGGCTCTCTCTTTTGACTTTATACGTGAATGCCTGAAGGTATTTGCTTCCGATTATGGTAATTAACTTCACAAGCGTTTCGGGAACCTTACGTATTCCCTCATCCAAAAGCCATACGCAGAGGGTATTGGCCGCGGCAATGCTGCACCGGGGAACAACAGATATAATCCGGCCCGGAAATTCTGAGGATGAGTTGGCTGTGTGCGGGATCGTCCGGGATCACTGTGACCTGTTTGAAGAGATTGCCAATGGCTGGCGGGTGCATGCTTCGGGTAATCATTCTTTCACAAAAGACTTCTTCTGCGGCGAAAGTGGCCTGGCCGCTCGGCTGCTCACCCCTGTTGCTGCGTTGAGCCAGAATCAGATTTCTGTTACGGGCACGGGGTCTTTACTCACACGACCGATGCATTTCTTTAATGAGGTATTGCCTCAATTGGGTGTGCATGTGGAGGGCAATGATTGTTTACCCGTCCGCATCAAAGGACCACTTTGTCCGGCGGATATAACGGTGGACGGAAGTATAAGTTCTCAGTTCATTTCCGGTCTGATGTTTGCGTTCGCTTTTGCTGCGGGGAATGCAGTTGCTATAACAATAAAAAATCCGGTAAGTATCCCTTATCTGAACCTGAGCCGGCAGGTATTGCAGCTGTTTGGAAAATACATCGGGCACCCGGAAACAGGAAGCTATCTTTTCGATCCCCGAAAAAATGAAATAAAACCGCAACTGCGTGTTGAGATAGAAGCAGACTGGAGTTCCGCTGCTTTCTGGATCTGCGCTGCTGCCATAAATGGCTCCATGCAGTTGGAAGGCCTCTCCGCAGATAGCCTGCAGGCAGATATCGCTATCCTGAAGGCATTGCAACAGTCAGGAACGCCCTTTCATTTTGAACAGGGCAATCTCATTGTGCGCAGCGGAGAACGGCGACCGTTTACGATAGACCTGACAGACGCGCCGGATCTGTTCCCTGTGCTTTCGGTTTTTGCGGCGGGGTGCAATGGTGTAAGCTATTTGTCGGGAGTGCACCGGCTTAAGCATAAGGAAAGCGACCGTGCGCTTGAGATTCAGAAGTTGCTGTCGGATATGCATATCGATTGCGCGGCAGAGAAAGACACGCTACGCATTGCCGGTGGCAAAACTACGGCATCGTTTCAATTCGTTCCTCCCGCCGATCACAGGATGGTAATGGCCACGGCGCTTGCAGCGATGTATCACAGCGGGGACTTCCGCCTGCACCATAACGCGGATGCGGTGGCAAAGTCCTATCCTCTTTTCTGGGAACATCTGCGCCGCCACGGAAACTAAAAAGGCACATCTGCTTTACAGATGTGCCTTGAAAAATCGATATTATCAGGAGGATCAGCCGATCGCCTGTTCCAGATCTGCGATAAGATCATCGGCATCTTCTATGCCCACGCTGAGGCGTATCAGCGAATCGCTGAGCCCGCGCGCAATACGATCTTCCTGCGGAATGGAAGCATGTGTCATCGTAGCCGGGTGACCGATCAGCGACTCCACTCCGCCCAGGGATTCGGCGAGTGAGAATAATTCCGTCTTTTTCAGCACAGCCAATGCTGCGTCAATATTGTCGTCTTTGAGAGTGAAGGAGATCATTCCTCCGAAATCGCGCATCTGGCGACGTGCGATATCATGGTTGGGATGATCTTCAAATCCGCACCACAATACGCGGCCTACCTTAGGGTGGTTGCGCAGATATTCAGCTATTTTGCGACCGTTTTCGCAATGACGCTGCATCCGTACATGCAGTGTTTTGATTCCCCGGAGTACCAGGAAGCAATCCTGTGGCCCGGGAACGGCACCGCAGCTGTTCTGTATGAAACGCAGCTTTTCTTCCAGCGCTTCGCTGTTCATGATCAGTGCACCATGAACCACATCCGAGTGACCTCCCAGATATTTGGTTGCTGAGTGCAGCACGATGTCGGCCCCCCAGTCCAACGGATTCTGCAAATAGGGAGAAGCAAAAGTATTGTCCACAACCAATATCAGGTTATGAGCTTTGGTTATGGAGGCAGCTTTTTCTATATCGATGATGTTCAGCAAGGGATTGGTTGGTGTTTCTATCCAGACCATTTTCGTTTGCTTGTTGACATATTTTTCAATATTCGCTGCATCAGACATATCCACGAAATGGAACACGATGCCGTATTGAGCAAATACCTTGGTAAAGATGCGGTAAGTACCTCCGTAAAGATCATTGGATACGATCACCTCGTCACCGGGAGACAAGAGTTTGGCAACAGCGTCTGTGGCAGCCATTCCGCTTCCGAAACACAATCCGAAACGGCCATTCTCGATACTGGCCAGTGCGGCCTGCAGCGCATGACGCGTAGGATTCTGGGTGCGCGCATATTCATAACCTTTATGATCGCCCGGAGCTGCCTGTACGTATGTGGAAGTCTGAAAGATCGGAGTCATGATTGCGCCGGTAGACGGATCCGGTGCAACGCCGGCGTGGATGAGCCGCGTAGCGAGTTTATGCTGTTTGCTTGCCATATGGAATGTTTTCCTTTAAATATTGAAATGAGGGCAAAGGTAATTCACAACCCTAAATGCTATGAGTTATATTTGCATTTTACCGACACAAAAGCAAACCAAGTGAAGTATCGTTACGCATTGCTGATCATCTTTCTGGTATTGATAGCAGATCAGTTCTCGAAAATCTATATAAAGACTCATTTTTATTACGGTCAGGAAGAAATGGTGCTCGGACAATGGTTCCGTCTTCATTTCATTGAAAATAACGGTATGGCGTTTGGCATGAAGTTCAGCCAGGGAGATGCCGGCAAACTGATCCTGACCAGCTTCCGTCTCATCGCCGTAGGTTTTGGATTTTATTTTCTGAAACAACTGGAACGCAAAAAATACAGCCGCGGCGCTATGATCTGCGGAGCGCTGATATTGGCCGGCGCTATGGGCAACCTCATCGACAGTATGTTCTATGGTCTTATTTTCAGCGAAAGCTCTTTCCATATTGCGCAATTTGTCCCTTTCGGAAAAGGGTACGGAAGATTCCTGCATGGTCAGGTGGTGGATATGCTGTATTTCCCGATTATCGAAACGAAGCTGCCCGACTGGATGCCGGTTGTCGGCGGAAAGGTCTTCAGCTTCTTCGACCCGGTATTCAATATTGCTGACGCAGCCATCAGTATCGGTGTGATTGCTTTGCTGCTATTCCAAAAGAAAATTCTGAAACACGAAACAGCAGGGAGCGTTTCCTCTTCGGCAAACGCTTAATTTTATACTAGTCATTCACCTATTTGCAAACGCACTATGCAGGATGAAGATCTGATACCAGTAAATCTTTGGCTTTCCGGAAGGAGTTATCGCATCAAGGTTAAAAGAAGCGAGGCGGAGAATATCCGGAAATCCGTGAAGCTGGCAGATGAAAAAATTTTCGAGTTGAAGCAGAAGTATTCCGGCCGCGACGACCAGGACTTTCTTGCTATGTGCCTGCTGATGTACGCATCCAACAGCATGGACGAACCTGCTCCTAAAGCTCCTGTGGGCGTAACTGATATGATTCAGCAAATAAGCGATACGATCGATAACGCATTATCCCGGTAAACAACGGGTAACTACATAAAAAAACAGCCTCCGGATATCCGGAGGCTGTTTCTGTTAAGAGCAGTTCCTTATTTGGCTTGCTCAGGCAGCATCATCGCATGCAGCGTGTTGCCACCCGTGAGGTATTTATTAGCGGTAGCGGTAAGGTCGCCGGGAGTAACGGCTTTAACGCGTGCTTCAAAATTCATGATATTCTCGGTAGGCAATCCGTATTGCTGGTATTTGCTCAGAATGCTCAACCAGTAATTGTTGGTTTTGATACCCACTTTATATTTCTGGAACGAAGTTTCTGTTGCCTTTGTCAACTCTTCAGCAGTAATGTTTCCCGGCTTTTTACATTCGTTCACGATCTCCCAGAAAGCAACTTTTACTTTTTCAGCATTCTCAGGACCGCAAGGCAGGTAGCTCTGCATCATGAAACGCTCTTTAGGGAAACGTTGCAAACGCATGCCAACACCACCACCGTAGATAGCGCTCATTTTTTCGCGGATAATATCCGTGATACGGTTGTTGATCACTTCAGACAACAGGTTCAGCAGCAATTCATCTTTTGAATTATAACCGGCGTTGGAATATTTCATTTCATTTACCATTGCTTTAGGTTCTGTACCCACGCGGAATGTAAATGAATTTTCTCCGGAGATCGGCTCTATGCCCAGATCTTTATATTTCGCCTCTACTGCATTGCCGCCCAGGCCACCGATGTATTTTTCGATCATCGCCTTGAATTGCGCTTCAGGGAGGCTTCCCACGAAGAAGTAGTTAAATCCGTTCGCAGAGCCGAAACGCTGTGAATAGAAATTAACTGCGTTATTCATATTGATCGCTTCATAATCGGCAGGATCAGGAATTTGCTTGTTGCGGGGATTATTATGATACATGTAATTGTTCAGACTGTCGGCAAAAAAGCTTTGCGGATCAGATTTCATCTGAGCGATCATTTGCACCTGACGGTTTTTGAAAGACTGGAACGCAGTCTCATCGATGCGCGGAGCTGTGGATTTCAGGTACAGCAATTGCATAGCTGTTTCAAAATCTTTTACTGTGGAGCGACCCTGTACCATTTCTGAATTCAGATCAACCACGGTATTTACTGTCACCGTTTTCCCTTTCAGGAATTTCTGCAGATCTGTGTTAGAGAATGCTCCGTAACCCATTTCATCCACTACGTTATTGCTGTAATCAGCACTCTGGTAGTCGGCTCCGCTGTAAATAGAGGAACCACCGAAACGGTAGGCAGAGAAGAGGATCTCGTCGTTTTTGAAGTCAGTTGTCTTGTAAGTTACTTTGGCACCGTTGCTCAGCGTCCAGGTAGTAGTACCGATTTTAGAGTCTTTTTCCTCTTTCACGATTTTTCCGGCAACAGGTTCTTTAGTGAGCAGTGTTTTAGGCAATTCTTTTTCTTCGTAAGCAGTTACCTGGCTGTTCAGCGCTGCATCCACATAAGATTTCAGATCTGCATCCGAAGGAAGTTTGTCTGCTGTTTTCGTAGTTACCAGTGCAAAGTAAGTCTGATCAATATCTACCAGGCTTTTCAGGCTGTTTACTTCGTCCAGTGTGATCTTGGGCAAATTTGCTTTTGCGATCTCATATTCCCACGCGATACCCGGAACCGGTTCGTTAGTCAGGAAATGACGTACCAGTTCATCCACACGTGTACGGGATTCTGTTTTGTCACGCTCGTTGTAAGATTTTTCATAGGAAGCGAGAACAGAAGCTTTTGCACGATCCAGTTCTGCCTGCGTAAATCCGAATTTTTTGATCTTGAGTGCTTCGCTTACGAGTGCCGTAGTGGCATCTTTGATCTTGTCTGTACCGGCAATAGCAAACATCTGGAAGCTTTCCCAGCCGCGGGCCCATCCGCCGGAGATGCCGGCGAAGCCAAATACGAAAGGAGGATTTGAAGAGTTTTTCAGTTCATCCAGGCGATCGCCGATCATGGAGTTGAACAGGTTTTGTTTCATATCATCCACATATTCTTTCGTAGTAGTGGCAGAAGATTTGCGATGAGAATTTCCGATGATCTGAACAGTGGTATAAGGCGCTTCGTTATCGCTCAGCACCATAGCTTTGCTGCTGGTACGTGCAGGAACGTCGATAATTTCAGGACGCGGACGCGGACCTACGGGATTTTTAAATCCACTGAATTTTTCTTTGATGATACGCTCAGCTTCAGAAGGCTCGATGTCGCCCACTACCATTACTGCCTGCAGATTCGGACGGTACCAGTCGTTGTGGAAACGTTTCAGCACATCATATTTGAATGTTTTCAGCAGTTCGTCGTCACCGATAGGCAAACGTTTTGCATAAAGAGAACCATTCAGGTATTCCGGCAACCATTTTTTCATCATGCGGTCGTCGGCACCTTTACCGAGGCGGCTTTCCTCGAGTACAACGCCACGTTCTTTGTCGATCTCCTCATTCTCGAGCAATGCTCCGCCCGCCCAGTCAGCAATTACCTGAAAGCCCTGATCGATTTTCTTTTTATCGTCTGCAGGAATAGGCAGGATATAAACTGTCTCGTCGAAGCTGGTGTAAGCATTCAGGTCGGCACCGAAATCCACTCCGATACTTTGCAGGTAGTGTACCACTTCATTTTTAGGGAAATGTTTCAGACCGTTAAAGTTCATGTGCTCCATAAGGTGAGCGAGACCCAGCTGATCGTTATCTTCCAGGATAGCACCGGCATTGGTAACCATCCTCAGCTCGATCTTATTCTCCGGCTTTTTGTTCTGGATGATGTAATATTTAAGACCGTTTGGCAATTGCCCGGTCTTTATTTTACTGTCCAGGGGGATTTTTTCATTTTGCGCCGACGCAAGAAACGGCAGCATGAGGCACAGAAGTGCCACGAATTGTTTTAGTGAACGCATAGAAGAGATAAATTTGAGCTAAACTAACGCAAATAAGCGAGAATTATTACGTTAATAAGGAGAAACAAGTGAAGAAAATTTATTTGTTTCCATGCCGGCACAAAAAAAGAGCTGTCCGTCGGATGCGAACAGCTCTTTCTGAAAAGGAGAAATATCTTTATGCCTGAGGCTTATCCTTTTTAATAATTGCAAAAACTTCTATACCAAGTCCTGCAAGAATGAGGATCGGTGCGAGGGTAATCCTGCGGAAGCTGTAAATTTCATCGTAATTAAACGTGTGCGGATCGGGGCTTTTACCACCCGCCATCAGGAAAAGTCCCACAAGAATCACAGCAACGCCTATCAGCATCCACTTATAATTGCTTTTGTCGAACAGGAAGTCGGGTTGTTTGTTGGAAGTACTGCTCATAAATATCTCTTTAAAATTTTTGAAATGTTTTTTAATAAAGGTCGTCAATAGGGAGTTTGAGGTATTTGACCACAGAACGGTGCGTGCTGATCACCGAGATCAGGATACCGCCGATGATCATACTAAAAATCAGTATAAACAAAGAAGCAGTGCTGCTGAGCGCTTTCAGCTCAGGCACACTTAATTCGGCAACATATTTTATAAACAGCAAACCCGCAGAAGCTACCATACCGCTGATCAGTCCGTTAACCACAGCGCGCTGATCAAAAGGTTTGGAGATAAACCAGCGCGTTGCACCCACCATTTGCATGGTTTTGATCAGAAAACGGTTGGAGAACATCGCCAGGCGCACCGTATTATCAATCAGAACGATCACCACCAGGATGAGGATGACAGACATGATTGCAAGTACAATGCTGATTTTACGCAGGTTTGCGGTCATCTGGCTCACAATAGTTTTCGGATAGGTAACACGCGCAACCACGTTACTCTGTTCAATAAACAGCGTGATCTTTTCAATGCTGTCTTTACTTACGTATTCGTTGTGCAGGTTTAATTCGATGCTGGCAAAAAGCGGATTGTAGCCCAGGAAATTACGGATGTCTTCTCCTTCCAGTTCGCTCTGCATTTTCAGGGCCTCCTCTTTCGTAATCACGCGGGTTTTCTTTGTAAACGGCTGTTTATCGAGAATAGCCTTCATCGCAGCAACATTTTCCTCGCGCGTGTTGTCGTGGAAATCTATCTGCACCGCCATATTTTCCTTCACCACATTGGTAAGGCTTTTACCATTGATGAAGATCCAGCCCATAGTTCCGAGTAGAAACAAAACCAGCGAAACGCCGATTACCGAGAAAGTATACGATGCTTTGGATTTGTTTGTGGTTGCCATTCTTCTGTTCTTCCGAAATGTATTAAAGTATCAAAGCTAAAAAATTACCGCTAAAGAAACTCTGTTTTTTTAAATAAAAAGGAATGCATCAGCGCTGCATCGGTGCTCTGCGTGAAAATAGAAGCAGGTAAACCGCGATCAGCATCATCGTAGTGAGTGTTGAGGTAAGAATCTTCAGCAGCAGGTATCCTATGTTGCTCAGGTTCCACAGTTCGATGATAAAGAAAACGGTGTGATGGATGAGAATGAGGAAAGATGCGTACGTGATAAACGGAGGCCAGCCCATTGTCTTTACGGAAGGCGACAATTGTTTGTATTCTTTCAGATGCTTGGGCAGCAGCGCCAGCAGCACATTGGTACGCAGGTAAGCGATCAGCACCATACTGCATGCATGCATCCCGGGTGTATTCATGAAAGAGTCCACAACGCAGCCTGCCAGAAAGCCGATTACCAACAATGCCCAGACTGGAGTTTCGAAAGGAAGCAACAGCAGGAACAACGGATAGATATACGGCGTGAACACGGGGAAGCCGGATGGCTGCGACCACCAATGTAGCAGCACATTGTTCAGAATGAGCACCTGGAACAACAGCAGCAGGAAAAACTGCAATACATATTTGAAATAGTAGATCATTTCTTCTGCCTGTTATCTGCTTTGACGGTACTGTCTTCCAGCCTGCGCCGCTCTTCAATGAATTCGTTTTTGATCGCGTATACGTATTGTATGTTGCGGAAGTTTGTCGCAGGTCTGATATGCAGTATGCGCGAATTATCCTTTTTGAGAATATACACCTGCTTTACCGTCCCGATCAGCATATCAGCCGGGAAAACGGTTGAATAGCTGGTGGTGAGGATACTGTCTCCCTTGTGGATTTTGATTTCCGGCTGTACCACTTTCATCAGCATCTCATCCGGTCCGGAAGCCTGTTCCCAGTAGACAAAGGAAGTGGTACCATCTTTGAGCTTTGCGCTCAGCCTCTGTTTGGTATTGAGTATGGAAAGAGCAGTGGCAAAGTGTGCGGAGGTATTGACCACCCGTCCCACCACGCCGGTTCCGGATACCAGAGCCATATTAGGTGCGATCCCATCCTTGTAGCCGCGGTTGATGGTGATAAAGTTGGATGCGGCCCCGATGGAATTATTAACCACTCTTGCTTTGTAATAATAATAGTGCGCGTATTGTACCAGTTTCACCGAGTCTTTTATCTCGACTACAGGGTGTACCACGGCGCTGTCTTTCAGTGTGTCCACCTCACCCATGCGCGCAAGCTCCTGGCGGAGACGGGCGTTTTCGCTGAGCAGGCTGTCATTTACCTGGCGCAGTGCGAAATAATTACTTACCCCGCTTTGCTTCTGATACCAGTAAGCCACTGTAATATTTGCAGAGTTCATGATATCATTACCCTGCAGGTTATTGGTTCTTGCGATCATGATCACACACAGAATCTCCAATCCCAGAAAAAGTATGAGATTGAAGAAACGCTGTATGAAAGAAATGAGGACGCGCAAAGAAATTCAATTATATACTGGCCGGACGGGAAGGGTTCATCAATCAGGAAAATCAATCCGCGGCGACCGCTTATTTCATCAGGAAAGACATCTTGGAGATGTTTTTCAAAGCGATACCTGTACCGCGAACAACCGCGCGCAGCGGATCTTCCGCTACCTGTACCGGCAATTTGATCTTATGCGAGATACGGCGGTCAAGGCCGCGCAGCAAGGCTCCTCCACCTGTGAGGTACAGGCCGCGGCGGTAAATATCTGCAGCCAGTTCCGGCGGCGTGCTTTCCAGTGCTTTCAGGATAGCCTCTTCGATTTTGAATAATGATTTGTCCAGTGCTTCCGCTACTTCCTGGTAGCTTACCATGATTTGCTTCGGAATACCGGTTACGAGGTCACGTCCATTCACTGCGATATCTTCCGGAGGAGTATCGAGATCTTTCAATGCGGAACCAACGTGGATTTTGATCTGCTCGGCAGTGCGTTCACCGATCAGCAGCGAGTGGTAGCGGCGCATTGCTTCCATAATATCGTTGGTGAATTCGTCTCCGGCAATACGCACGGACTGGTCACATACGATACCGCCCAGCGCAATTACGGAAATACCGGTAGTGCCACCGCCGATATCGATGATCATATTACCGGTAGGCTCTTCCACATCGATTCCGATACCAAGTGCCGCAGCCATCGGTTCGTGGATCATATATACCTCTTTTGCACCTGCACGCTCGGCAGAGTCATGCACCGCACGCTTCTCCACCTCCGTAATGCTGGAAGGGATACAGATCACCATTCTCCAGCTTGGCGGGAAAAGCGGTTTCTTCGGATACACCATTTTGATGAATTCGCGCAGCATGCTTTCTGCAGCGTCGAAATCCGCGATCACACCGTCTTTCAGCGGACGGATGGTTTTGAGATTTTCATGGGTCTTTTCATGCATCATCATTGCCTTTTTCCCCACTGCGACCACCTTATTTGTAGTTCTGTCTTTAGCTACAATGGATGGTTCGTCTACTATAACCTGATCATTATGAATGATGAGCGTATTGGCAGTACCTAAATCTATCGCGATTTCCTGCGTCAAAAAATTGAATAAACCCATAAAATATGTTGTTGCCCTGAGCGCGTGTCGGCTGTTTTGAAGTCAAAAAAATGTACACGGATGCACGGTTGCAAAAATAAGGATTGCATATCAGGAATCACTTTTTTTATCTGCAAAAAAAATGTGACAACAGAGGCCGGTCCGGCACTCATTCCCGGCAGGGATATGCATTAGTTTTTCCGGATTCTGTAAAGCAGTTTTCCTGATTGTATAAGCCACTTGCCTTTTCCCTTCCTTTCTTTGCAACCTGATTTCTTGCTCCTTACTGTAAAATAATTTGTAATAGGTTTCCCCTGGGAGGCCTTTCGCATAACGTTACTGGTGCGCCACTTCTGACCGGGAGGGGCCGGGG
Source organism: Rurimicrobium arvi (assembly GCF_039540495.1). Classification (NCBI taxonomy): domain Bacteria; kingdom Pseudomonadati; phylum Bacteroidota; class Chitinophagia; order Chitinophagales; family Chitinophagaceae; genus Rurimicrobium; species Rurimicrobium arvi. The sequence continues at coordinate 53,814 of NZ_BAABEZ010000004.1, forward strand.
AGCAAGAAAGGTTCCGACTGTTGTCAGAGTGGCCACCATCTAACTGAAAGATATTTAAAACCACAATGCAACAGTTTATGAAACCTTCAATACTTGTTTCCGCCCTTCTGGCCACTTTTTCCGCTCAGGCACAGACCAGTGTTTCCGATACCGTGATCCTTGGCTCCGGCTACGCAAACCAGGTGTGGTACCGCCTTCCTGCTGATGAAGCAGGCACGCAACCCAAAAACAACTGGGATCTCGCCTTTCGCATCAGCGGATCTATGAGTTCCGACATCATGGTGAATAACAGCGGTTCCGGCGCACTCTGGGTATACCCGAAATCCGGCACCAGCGGATGGAGCAGTGTAGATACGACTGGTCTGAGTACATGGAGCGGTCTGTACAATAATGAAACAAGCTGGCTGGGTGCGATGGGCCGCTATACAGATGCTTCCAATCCATACGATCTGGGTTGGGGTATTTATGATATGGGAACGCATAATGTAGTAGGTGATTCTATCTACATTATAAAAACGCAGGCTGGAAACTTTAAAAAGCTGATCATCGAAAAGCTTGCCAGCAGCACCTATACGTTTACCTATGCAAACCTCAATGGCTCCGATGAAACAACATCCATTATCGCAAAATCGTCCTACACAGGTAAAAAGTACGGGTACTTTTCTCTCGATACAAAAACGGCCCTGGATCGCGAACCTTTGAATACCGACTGGGATCTGGTTTTCGGACAATATGCAACAGGTGATTATTCATCGATGGGCATTGCAGGATATACCGTTACGGGAGTGCTCGCAAATGATACACTCAAAATCGCCAAAGCAGTTGTGGACCCCGCAACACGCAGCAGTTATACCGCATTTTCTTCGCTTACCTTTTCGGGAAATATCAATGGTCTGGGCTACAACTGGAAATCAACCTCCGGAGTGGTTAAAGATTCGAATGTTTATTTTATCAGAAGAAATAACGGTGATATCTGGAAGTTGTATTTCACAGGATGGATCAGCGGTGTGTCCGGAAACGGCAGTATCATCTTCACAAAAGAGCGGCTGAGCGGCACTTCCATCAGCGAACAGGTAAAATCAAATACCGCGCTCGCACTTTCACCGAACCCTTCTCAAAGTGGTCAGATGGTGCAGGTAGTTTATCATTTTGAAACGGGCGTCGACAACGCCCAACTGTTGATCAGCGACATCACCGGTCGTATCGTTCATCAGACTCCATTGGAAAAAACGGCAGGGCTGCATGTGTATGGCTGCAATGCTCCGCTTTCAGCAGGAACGTATTTCGTTCAGATACACACAGGATCAGAAAAATCCGTTCAGAAACTCGTAATTCAATAATTCCTATAAACGATGAACCGTGCACGGTCTGCATTGCAGTTCGTGCACGGTAATTTAAACGCAGTGAAAATGAGACGTATCAAATTCTCTATTTATGTGCTGTCTGCAATCGCTGTTGCGGCTTGCGGCGGTTCGGGGCAGAGAGCTGTAAACAGCACGACAAAAAATTTCGATTCGGCAAAAATCGTGTCCGCCAACGGAAGCATCACCGAAACCCTTTGTGCACTCGGATTTCAGAAAAATATTGTGGGTACAGATGTCACGAGCACTTACCCGGAAGCGATCTCCGGACTCCCGAAAATCGGCCACAACCGTAATATATCTGCAGAAGCTATTATTGCGCTGCACCCCGACCTCCTGATAGGCTTACAACAAAGTCTGAATCCTGATCTGCAGCAGCAACTTGCGGCGGCCAACATCAGGGTGATTTCCTTACCGCTTGTGTATTCCGTGGCCGGAACAAAAACGCTGGTGCAAAGCATTGCCGACAGTCTGAATGTTTCGCCGAAAGCGCAACAGGTGAAAGATGGCATTGACAAAGATCTTGCAACGCGTGTAGTACTTAAGTCACATCCCAAAGTGCTGTTTATCTATGCGCGCGGAGCCGGAACATTAATGGTAGCCGGAAGAAACACTCCTGCATCTGCGATTATTGAGCTTGCCGGCGCAACGAATGCTGCCAATAGCTTCGAAGACTTCAAGCCGCTTACTCCCGAAGCTTTATTGGAAAGCAATCCTGATGTGATCCTGATGTTCGACAGCGGACTGGAGAGCCTCGGTGGTATCGAAGGATTGCTGAAAATTCCCGGTATTGCCCAAACGAATGCCGGTAAACGCAGGAAGGTAATTGAAATGGATGGCCAATTACTCACGGGATTCGGGCCTCGTTTAGGTCTGGCTGTTGCTACGCTATCCAAAGAACTGAATGACGCACAAAAATAACAAACGCCTTATAGCAGTTGCCCTGCTGTTATTGCTGCTCCTCATTGCATGCGGTATGGGAATTGGTGCGGTGCGCATACCGCCGCGTGCACTCTTCTCCATTCTCGCCAAGTATGCAGGTGCCGGCGTTGCCTCCGCACATAGCGATGTTCAGGAGTCGGTACTGCTCGCTATACGTATGCCCAGGGTATTACTGGGTGTATTGGTGGGTGCCTCTCTGGCAAGTGCCGGAGCCGCAATGCAGGGTCTGTTCCGCAATCCGCTGGCCGATCCGGGATTGATCGGTGTTTCTTCCGGCGCTTCTTTAGCGGCGGTTGTTGCAATCATGTCCGGTGCCCATTTTGCAAATGTGGCCGGTATGTCTGCATTGTCGCTCATCACTTTTACCGGTGCACTGATCACCGCGGTCATCGTATATCGCATATCACGTGTAAAAGGTAAGACGGTCGTATCCACCCTGTTGCTTGCAGGAGTAGCCATCAATGCGCTCACCGGCGCCGGAACAGGCATGTTCACCTACGCAGCAAACGACGCACAGCTGAGAAGCATCACATTCTGGATGCTGGGAAGCCTCGGTGGTGCCACCTGGACTCAGGTCGCGGGCATCCTGCCTTTTACGCTGATCCCTGTATTCGCTTTTCCGCTGATGGCAAAGCAATTGAACGCGCTTTCCCTGGACGAAGCGAACGCCGCACATCTGGGAGTGCCGGTGGAGCGGGTAAAGCGTCAGATCATTCTTCTGAGTGCCTGCTGTGTCGGCGCGTCTGTTTCCGTAAGCGGTGTGATCAGTTTCGTCGGACTGGTAGTGCCGCACATCATCCGCATGAGCGCCGGTCCCGATCACAGAACGCTCCTGATTCTTTCTCCGATTATCGGATCTGCCCTGCTGGTATTCGCAGACCTTTTTGCGAGAACCGCATTCAGTCCCGCGGAACTGCCGATAGGTGTGGTTACCGCGCTCATAGGCGCTCCTGTATTACTGTATATCGTCACTAAAGAAATTAAAAGCCGTATTCCTTTCTGATGATCACCGTCAAAGATCTTTCTTACCGTGTCTCTGCCGCACTCAACCTGAAGCGGCTCAGCTTTGATATCCGGCCGGGCGGGATCACTGCAATACTGGGTCCCAACGGCGCAGGCAAGTCAACGCTTATCAAACTCATCACGGGTGTGTTGCAGGCTGACGATGGCAATATCTTTCTGAATCACTTGCCTTTGACTTACTGGCGTAATACCGATGGATTAGCCCAAATCGCCGCGGTGCTCCATCAGCAGCATACACTACAGCTGCCTTTTACGGTAAAGGAAATCGTGATGATGGGAAGATACCCGCATTTCAAAACCAGGGAAACGGAAAAAGATCACCGGATCGTGGAGGAAGTAATGCAGCAATTAGGTGTACATCATCTGTCTGCGCGCAACGTCCTTACGTTATCCGGCGGCGAACAACAGAGAGTTCATCTGGCACGCGTGCTCGCTCAGGTATCCGGGCCATCTTCGGGTGAACCGAAGTTTCTCTTTATGGATGAACCGAGCAACAACCTGGATATAGTACACCAGCATACATTGCTGCATATAGCGGGAAGCTTCGCCAGGAAAGGTAATTGTGTACTCGTTGTATTGCACGATCTGAATCTTGCGCTGCAATATGCAGATAACATTCTGTTGCTGCAATCGGGCAGCATCAAAGCCTCCGGGCATCCTGAAACGATACTCAGTGATGATCTGCTGAGCGAAGTATACGGGTTCCCGCTTTCCATTATCAGGACGCCGCACTGCAGGCACCCCATAATACTGGCAGGCTTAAACACGGAACATCAGAAACAACTTTCATGTAATCATTTTAAAAATCAGGAACAATGTCCCATACTATCGTAACCGACCTGAAAAGCCGGTATGAACAACTTAAGGCGGAACAGCCTTCTGTCAGAATCCGCAACGCAGCTGAAATGCTGCATGTAAGCGAAGCTGACCTCGTAGCATTAAACGCAGGATCCACAACAACCGTACTGCGCCCGGAATTTCAGGAAATACTCAAAGAACTGCTTCCGCTTGGTGAGCTGATGGCCCTTACACGCAACGATAGCGTCGTGCATGAACGCAAAGGTGTGTACGATAATGTTTCGTTCCAGGGACCGGTAGGACTCGCTGTTAATCCGGACATAGATCTCCGCATATTCCTGATGCATTGGAAATTTGCATTTGCCGTTACTGAAGGAGAACGCCACAGCATCCAGTTCTTTGATAAGAGCGGAACAGCGGTGCATAAGATATACCTTACCACCGAGAGCGATGCAGCTGCCTATCATGCGCTGGTTGACAGATATGCTGCAGCCGAACAAAGTAGCGAACTGATCACTGAAGCGTATCCTGATGCTCCGGCGGAACTTCCGGATGCGGATATTGACATTGCTGCATTTCAGGAAAGCTGGAAAGCGCTGAAAGATACCCATGAGTTCTTTGCACTTACACGCACCCACAAGCTTACCCGTACACAAGCTCTGCGACTCGCTCCTGAAGGATATGTGCGCAGTACAGATAATGGTGCAGCACGCAAATTGCTGCAGCTGGCAGCCGAACAGCAGGTTCCGATCATGGTGTTTGTGGGAAACCGCGGATGCATCCAGATACATTCCGGTACCGTAAGCAAGCTCTTGGAAACCGGGCCCTGGTTTAATGTACTGGACCCGATGTTTAACCTGCATCTGAACGAACAGTCAATTGCCGGAACATATGTGGTACAAAAGCCAAGTACTGATGGCATGATCACCTCCCTGGAAGTGTTTGACGAAAACGGGGAAATGGTCGTTCAGTTTTTTGGCGCGCGCAAGCCAGGTATTCCGGAACTGGAAAGCTGGCGTTCTATTGCAGCTGCGCTGTAATGAGTGTTTACCGTAGATACTAAAAGCAATGAAAAGGAAATACCTGCCGGTAGCAGTATCCGCCATGCTTGCAGCAAATATGCAGCAAAGCTATGCGCAGCACATTCAGGGGGAAGTAAGTACGGACAGCATCCGTACTTACCACCATTTGAACAGCGTGGTGGTGACAGGCCAGTATAAACCTGTGCAGGCGGAAAATGCTGTGCAGCGCATTCGTGTGATCGACCAGCAGAAAATTGCCGCAATGGGTGCGCAGAACCTGCGGGATGTGCTCACGAATGAAATGAATGTTACAATAGCCCAGGATAACGTGCTCGGAAGCAGTGTGCAGATGCAGGGTATATCCGGACAAAATGTAAAAATACTCGTGGATGGCGTTCCGGTGATCGGAAGGCAGAACGGCAATATCGACATCTCGCAGTTGAACGTATACAACGTGGAAAGGATCGAGATCATCGAAGGCCCTATGTCTGTGAACTACGGAACCGATGCATTAGCGGGTACAATAAACATCATTACGAAAAGCAGTCTTTCCCGCGGAATCGAAGCGGGAGTGAACACCTACACGGAAAGCATCGGAAAGTATAACATCAATGGCAGAGTGGGTGTAAACCGGGGCAGGCACAGCTTTGTTCTATCCGGCGCACGTAACTTCTTCGACGGATGGGACCCGAAGGAAGGATGGGACTATGCCGACTTCAAAGCGAAAATGCCCGACAGCAACCGTGCCCGTCAATGGGATCCGAAAGAAGAATACAATTTGAATTTTAATTATTGCTACCGGCTGAAACGCATTCAGCTCAGGTATAAAGGCGACTATTTTCAGGACCTGATTACCAACAGGGGAAATCCGGAAGGCTTTTACGGCTACACCGCCTTTGATGATTATTACCGTACCTGCCGGCTCAACAATGCGATACTCGTAAATGGCACGGCGGGCAAAGGATACAATATTTCCTTCCTTGCTGCTTACAACAGCTATCAACGAAAAATGAACCGGTACAGCCGCGATCTTACCACCGGCTCGGATCAGCCGGGAAGTCCGTCTGACCAGGACACTTCGGATTACGCATTATTCAATTCCCGGGCGACCCTCGGGAAATCTGCTTCCGGGAAAAAACTCGCTTATGAAGCTGGCTACGATATTAATGTGGAAAAAGGTACAGGTAAAAGGATTGCCGGTGGTGTAAAAAACATAGGTGATTACGCGGCATATGGCAGCGCCGAGTATCGCCCCACCGACTCGCTGATCCTCCACGGAGGATTGCGTTATGCCTGTAATACCGCATTCCGCGCTCCGCTTATCCCTTCTCTGAATATTAAGTACACACCGCATAAAGGCCTGGACATCCGCGCAGCTTACAGCCGTGGGTTCAGAGCACCAGGTGTCAAGGAATTATTTTTTGAATTCAATGACAGCAACCACGATATCATAGGTAACGACAAACTCAAGCCTGAACAATCCAACAACCTGAATGCTTCCGTTTCTTTCAGGAAGGAAATACGGCAGGTACAGCTCAGTGTTGAAGTCGCGAGCTTTTACAACAGCATATCAGACATGATCAGTCTTGCACTGACAGACAGCGCACGCAATCAGTACAGCTATATCAATATCGATCACTACAAGGCAAAAGGCGTACAGACAAACGTTTCGCTCGGCTATAAACATCTCGTGGCGACTTTCGGAGCTTCATATATTGGCAGATTCAACCAACTTTCCGGCGGTGAGGAAACTAGTATACCGAAGTTCAGCTATACGCCCGAAGCGCGTCTGAATCTGAGTTACCAGGTGCCTGTCTGGCATTTCACAGCTTCTCTGTTCGGCAAATACACCAGTAAAAATCCCGGTTATGCACTTGACACGGCCGGCAATGCTGTGATGACCACTATTGCTGCTTACACTATTGCGGATCTATCCCTTACGAAGACATGGGCGCAGGACAAGATCAGCATCAGCTTCGGCTGCAAAAACCTCTTTAATACCGGTAACGTAAACCGGCTCAATGCAAATGTATCCTCCGGAACCGCACACAGCAGTTCCGGGCCGCTGTCCATTGCAACGGGCCGGTCATTATTCGTAGGATTGGGGTACACGTTTACACATGCTAACACTAAAAATCATGACCAGCAGCAATATTAGCCGCGTTGCGTTACTGGCGCTGTTGTGGAGCAACGCAGCGTGCCTGTCGAAAGAGCAGCTTGTTCCCGTGAAGCCGCAGGGAGCGGAACAGATCGCATCTGTAGAGCTCGGTGAAGACTATAAATGGCAGGTATACTACAGCCTTGAAAACAACAAGGAAATAGCCCGCAACCTGATCACGGATTGGGACCTGGCTTTTGAATGCGGAACGGCAGGATATCGCATCACACTGAACAGTGCAAAATTCCGCATGGGTGTATACCCGGTTTATGGCAAAGACTTTTCCGCCGTATCCGCCAAAGATTCCAGTGGCATAAAATTGCGTACCGATCTGTACACCGGCTTACTCGACAGTACGGCTATCGGAGACTGGAGGAGCGATAAACCTGTATTCATTGTAAACCGCGGTGTCGATGCCGACGGTAAAAATACCGGTACGTGCAAGATACAGGTGTTGGAAAGCGATGCGGCATCCTACACCGTTCGTGTATCCGGACTGGATAACAGTAATGATACCCTGCTCACTGTGGAGAAAAACGATCGTTATACTTTTACCCAGGTGTCTCTCGGCAACGGCGCCGCTGTATTGCATGCCGAGCCGCCTGCAAAGGATTGGGATATCGTGTTTACAAAATACACGCATTTTTATACCGATCTGAATATGCCTTATGCCGTAGTCGGCTGTCTGCTCAACCGGTACAGCACCTTCGCTGCAGTTGATACCATGCACACAGATTTTTCGTCCATCACCCTGCAATCGGCGGAAAACGTCAGCTTCTCATCGCTTATCAACACGATAGGGTTCGAATGGAAATCGTACGATATAAACGCTGGTTTATACACCGTCGATTCAAAGAAATACTACCTCATTAAGGTTCAGTCAGGCGCTTATTATAAAATGCGCTTCACGGGATTTTATAAGAATGGATTAAAGGGTGCACCCGAATGGCAGTTTCAGCGACTCTAGACATAATTTATACCAAAAGGGGCAGGTCTTACATATTTATGCAATTTTTATTTTCCTTAAGAGTCTCAGATGTCCTCTGATCGGAAGCCGTGCTACCTTTGAATTGAACAAAATTTCATGGCTATGAAAAAGATAATATTGTTTGCTGCAAGCCTGTATCTATCGACTTTCGCAAAAGCCCAGGATCAAAACCTGATTCAATACAGCAATTCTTCCAGCGGTGGATTTATAGACGCTGTGGATATTATAAGCGGATCGCTCCCTTATCCGAATCCTACAACCGGTGCACTTCACCTTGATCTGCAAAAGCCATCAGAAGTATTCATTTATAATGCCAACGGATTGCTCGTAATGCATCAGAAATTACAACAAGGTAAATACACCCTTGATCTGAGCGCCCAGCCTACCGGACTGTATTTTATGAACCTGATTGCGCTGGACAATAGCGGTGTTGAGAACCACCGTATCAATAAATTCTGATGCAACAGCTTTCAGAATAATGGCTTTGCGTTGCTGTTCCTGTAGTATTCAATTTTAGAGAAGAAAAGGGCAGCCATTTTATTGCCGCGTTCTTTCGCGTCCAGCGCAAGAGGGCCGGTGAAAAAACGGTCAACAGTCTCATGCCACAATTGAAGCCATCTTTCGAAGTGTTCTGCCCGTACGGGCAGTTCTGCATGCGGCGGGAAAGGTCTGCCGTTATAGGTATGTTCTTCGAGTAACACTGTTTGCCAGAAGCGGTACATTTTTTCCAGGTGTTGTGGCCACCTGTCTCCAATCACCCCGTTGAATATGCCACCCAGTAAAACATCTGTCCGGATCTTTTCATAGAACGTGTTTACCAGTAATTGGATGTCTTCTATGGAATGTATGTCATTTTTCGGTGCGTCCGTCAGCATAAATAATCGGTTTAGCGTTTCAGAAAAGCAATTTTGTTTGTAAGATTATCGCTGAAAGCACCCAGCCTGGAATGCTCCAGCATCGTGCGGATCTCGGAGCGTATCTTTTTAAATTCGTGATGCAGGGGACAGGGGCGTTTCTCCGAACACTGACGCAGCCCCAATGCGCACCCTTCAAAAAGATGTTCTCCGTCAATAGCGCGTACCACATCCGCCATGCTGCATTCGCTCATCTCCTGAGTAAGATAAAAACCGCCTTTCGGTCCTTTGGCCGAACCCATCAATCCTTTCTTTACAAGGTCCTGCAGGATTTTTGCAGTAAAAGATTCGGGGGCATCCACAGCCACGGAAATTTCCGCAATGCCGCAACGTTTACCCTTTGCCGACTGGCAACTCACATATATCACTGCCCGGATGGCATGTTCGCATGTTCTGGAAAACATTAAGCTGCTTTGATTTTTACAAAGGTAAACAAATCTGCCTTAATAAAAGACAAAATACTCCTTTATTAAAATCCGATGTCCAATGTAACTATAGTTACAATAAAAGCCTGAGCGCGGAAATAGCTTTGCCGGCGAAAATGATGATACAATGATTTTACGGCAATTCACCCTGAGCATACTGATACTTTCCGCAGGTATCAGATCCGGCGCACAGACACTCCATCGTTCGGAAGCACTGGCGACGGCACTTCAGAACAACAGCGACCTGGCCATTGCCAGAAATACCACATTACAGGCTGCAGCGCAATACCACCAGACAGATGCGGCGTTTCTCCCGCAGCTCGGAGTTACCTACACTGCGTACACAAGCAACAACCCGCTCAATGCATTTGCGTTTAAGCTGCAGCAGCAAAACATCACACAGAATGATTTTAATCCTGCCCTGCTGAACAGTCCGGACAGAACCTCGAATTTTACTACGCAGGCCACGATACAGCAGCCCATTCTGAACCTCGATGCATTTTACCAGCGAAAAGCGGCCAGAACAGCAATCGAAATAGCAGAGTTGCAGCAGGAACGCCTTCGGGATTATATCAGGTTCCGCACGGCGGGAGCTTACCTGCAGCTGCAACTTGCCTATGAGGTGGTGAAGGTGCTCCAGCAGGCCTTCCGGACATCAGACTCTGTGTATGCGTTCACAAAAGCCAGGTATCAACAGGGATTCCTGCAAAAATCAGATCTGCTGAACGCGGAAGTGCACCTCAGGAGTGTACAAAGTCAGTTGGCCAATGCGCAAAGCGCAATACAGGACCAAAGCGATAATCTGAGTTTACTGATGCGCACGGCACCGGGCAAAGTGTACGAAGTAGACACGCTGACTCCGGAAAGCATCGTTACGGAAGAAAACATCCCGGAAAGCCGCCCGGATTTCAGGGCCATGCACCAGGCAATAAAAGCACAGGAACTAATCGTGAAAAGTACCGGCCTGGGATTAGTACCCCGGCTGAACGGATTCGGGAACATGCAACTCAATGACCGGACAGCAACCGGATTTTCAAACGGCTCATACCTTTTAGGATTGCAGCTAAGCTGGAATTTCTTCCAGGGCAACGCTGTGCACAGCCAGGTAAATAAGCAACAGTTGCAAAAGGCCCTTATAGAGTTGCAACTGCAACAGATGAAAGAGGAATCTGAAAAAGAGCTTCAGACGACAAAACGCAGGATTGCAGATGCCGCTTTCCAGATAGCACAAACAAAAACTGCCGTGGAGCAGGCTACAGAGGCACTGCAGATTATACACAACAGGTACAAACAGGGCCTTGCCGGAAGTACAGATGTACTGATGGCGCAAACACAGCTCTTCCAGCAGCAACTCAGTTACCGGCAGGCGATCATGATGCTCAATATGAGTATTGCCTACTGCACTTTCCTAACAGCAAACTAAAAAATAAGTAATGAAAAAATATACACAAGCAACGCTATACTCCCTGGCTGCATTGAGCATGCTGTCCGCCTGCGGCAACTCCGGAGAAAAAGAAGAAACATCCCAAACCACGCCTGTAGAAGTGACTGTATCTACCGCCGGTACGGGTTCTGTAAACGGGCAAACGGAAGCTTCCGGACAGGTGGAGGCCGTTCGCTCCGCGATGATCAGCACCCGTATGATGGGCTACATTCAGAAAATATATGTCGATATAGGAGACAAGGTGAAACAGGGACAGGTACTGTTCAGCATTAACGCCGCAGACATCCGGGCCAAGAGCGGCCAGGCCAATGCATCCGTTGCACAGGCGGAAGCGGCCCTGGCAAACGCAAAAAAAGACTATGAAAGATTTACCGTTCTGTACCAGCAGAACAGCGCCACGGCGAAAGAAATGGACAACATAACATTTCAGTACAAAGCCGCCCAGGCTCAGCTGGAAGCTGCCCGCCAGATGCATAACGAAGTGAAGGCAAATATGAGCTACGCTGTGGTAACAGCACCCTTTGATGCAGTGATCACCCAGAAGATGATGGATGCAGGATCTATGGCAACACCGGGCATGCCGGTGCTTATGATGGAACAGCCCGGCGCACTGCAGATTACTGCTTCGGTAACCGAGGCTTCGGTAACAAGTATACACGAGGGAGATCAGGTATCCGTGAACATTTCCGCTCTTGGAAAACAAATCAGCGGTAAAGTGGCCCGTATCAGCCAGTCCGCCAGCGCCACCGGCGGCCGGTATATTGTGAAGGTGGCCATTCCCGAAGATAAAGACATACGGTCCGGAATGTATGCCACAGTTGCATTCAGCAACCGTAATCTCACCGGTGTGCAGGAGCACATCCTGATCCCCCAGAGTTCCCTGGTACATCAGCACGAGCTTACAGGTCTCTATACAATCGACAACAAAAAAACAGCCGTATTGAGATGGGTGCGTACCGGTAAAGTTTCCGGAGCACAGATCGAAATCCTGAGTGGTCTGCAGGCTGGGGAACAATACATCAGCGAAGCACACGGAAGGCTGTATAACGGAGTATCGGTAAAAGCGCTTTGATTATTATCTATCGCCAAAAAATTTAAACTATGGAAAACGGATTTGCCGGGAAAGTCGCGCAGGCTTTTATCCGGTCTAAGCTTACAATATTATTGATGGTCGCGGGGTTGCTGCTCGGTGTGTACAGCGTGCTCATGATACCCCGTGAAGAAGAACCGCAGATCAAGGTGCCGATGATCGATGTATTTGTGGGATACCCCGGCGCCAAACCGGCGGAAGTTGAATCAAAACTGGTAGTCCCCCTGGAGAAGATCATCACCAACATAAAAGGTGTGGAACATGTGTACAGTACCGCTATGAACGGTCAGGCGATGCTTATCGTACAGTTTATTGTGGGGGAAGACGTGGAAGTTTCGCAGGTGAAATTATACAGCGAGCTCCTGAAAAATATGGACAGGATGCCTGCAGGTACAAGCATGCCGCTTATCAAATCGCGCGGTATCGATGACGTACCTGTGTATTCGATGTCTTTGTGGAGCGATCACTATGATGATCTGCAGCTGAAACAGACAGGCAATTACCTCGCAGATGCGCTTAAGAAAATACCGGGTGTGGCGGACGTCAGAATTATCGGCGGACGCAGCAAGGAGCTGAAAGTAACGCTGGACAAAGAAAGAATGAACGGCCTGCATGTGGACCTCCTTTCGCTGGTGCAAAACATACAGGCGCAGAATGTACAAATGCCGGGAGCCGTCTTACGAACGTCAGACAGTGCCTTATCCGTAACAACGGGCAATTTTCTGAATACCGCTGAAGATGTAAGCAATCTGATCGTAGGGGTGAATGGACAGCAACCAGTGTATTTGCATCAGATAGCAAAGGTAGAGGAAACAGCATCGAGCCCTTCGCAATACGTAAACTTCGGATACGGAAAAGCTTCAGGTACCGCAGCCCGGAATTTTCCCGGCAACTTCCCCGCCGTCACACTTGCCGTGGCCAAGAAGAGCGGTACGGATGCCATGGCGCTTACCCGGGAAATAGATGCCCGTATGGAGACGCTGAAACAAACGATTGTTCCGGCGGATATGCAGCTGACCATTACGCGGAACACAGGGGACTCTGCTTCCGAAAAAGTATCGGAACTCCTGATGCACCTGGCTATCGCTATCATTGCCGTTACCTTGTTCGTGATGATGGCTATGGGCTGGCGCGGCGGACTTGTCGTGTTTCTTTCCGTGCCGGTAACCTTTGCGCTTACGCTGGTAGCATATTATTTCCTCCACTACACCCTGAACCGGATTACTTTGTTTGCACTTGTATTTATCGTCGGTATTGTGGTTGATGACTCGATCATCATTGCAGAAAATATGCACCGGCACTTCAAGATGAAAAAGCTGCCCTTTTTGCAGGCAGCCATTTACGCTATCAACGAAGTAGGGAACCCAACCATCCTTGCCACATTTACCGTAATGGCGGCAGTGCTGCCGATGGCATTTGTAAGCGGAATGATGGGGCCTTATATGAGTCCGATGCCGGTAGGCGCGGCGGTGGCCATGTTGCTTTCGCTGGTAGTGGCGCTTACGCTCACACCTTATCTCGGTTACGTATTTCTTCGTGAGAAAGAAAAAGGAAAACAAGGCAACGCGCATGCAGCTCCTGCACTTGAATCGTCCCGCATTTATAAACTGTACTACAGGCTGATCCATCCGATGCTGACACAGCGCAGGAAGAGATGGACCTTCATGCTGGGAACCACCTTCATCCTGTTGCTGTCGTTCATTCTGTTCTATACAAAATCGGTACGTGTGAAAATGTTGCCGTTTGATAACAAGAATGAATTTCAGATAGTGATCGATCTGCCGGAAGGGTCCACACTGGAAAGAACGCAGGCTGCCGTTATGGAAATGGCCGCCTACCTGTCGGGCCAGTCTATGGTGGTCAATTATCAGACGTATGCAGGTACTGCGTCCCCCATCACGTTCAGCGGACTCGTGAGACATTATGATCTCCGCACCGGCGACAATGTAGCGGATATACAGGTGAACATCCTGGACAAAAAAGAGCGCAGCATGCAAAGCCATGAAATCACTTCCCGTATGCGCGCATCACTCAATGCCATCGCCAGGAAGTATCATGCTAAAATCAAGCTGGTGGAATTATCACCCGGCCCTCCGGTAATGTCGACGCTGGTGGCAGAGGTTTATGGCCCGGAATATAAAGAGCAGCTGCATATAGCATCTGAGGTGCAGCGAATACTGAACCGTAACAAAGATGTGGTGGACATGGACTGGAATATCGAAGACGCACAGACGGAATACACTTTTGTGGTAGATAAAGAAAAAGCGATGCGCTTCGGTGTGGCGCCCGCCCAGATACCCGCGACGATCTATGGTATGCTATCCGGTATGAGCGCAGGTGTGTTACATCAGCCTGAGGCACACGATGCACCGGCGATCATGCTGCAATTAGCCGATGCGGATAAAGACCGCCTTGCCGCCCTGGACAATATACCGGTTAAAAACCAGCGCAGCGAAATGGTGCAGCTCGGCACACTGGGCCACTGGGAAAAACAGGTACGGGAGGCAAGCATTTCGCATAAAGATCAGAAGCGGGTGGTGTATGTGCTTGCCGATATGGCCGGAGAACTGGAAAGCCCGGTATATGCCATTACAGCGGCTTCACAACAATTGAAAGAAATAAAACTGCCCACGGGCTACCGGTTAAACGAAGAGTACACGCAGGCGCCCAAAACAGAAGACGACTATACCGTTAAATGGGATGGCGAGTGGCAGATTACCTATGAAGTTTTCCGCGACCTGGGTATGGCATTTGCCGCAGTGCTGCTCATCATCTACATGCTGATTGTGGGCTGGTTCCAGGACTTCAGGGTACCGCTGGTAATGCTTGCTGCGATCCCGCTTTCACTGATCGGCATTATTGGCGGCCATTGGGTGATGCATGCCTACTTTACCGCCACCTCGATGATCGGGTTTATAGCACTTGCGGGTGTAATGGTACGCAACTCCATATTACTGATCGACTTCATCGATATCCGCCTGAAGGAAGGGGCATCTCTGCAGCATGCAATCGTAGAAGCCGGAGCAGTGAGAACCACTCCTATCTTACTTACTGCGGGCGCAGTGGTACTGGGTGCGGTGATCATCCTCTTCGATCCCGTATTCCAGGGATTAGCCATCTCGCTTATCGGGGGCACCCTTACCTCAACATTTCTTACGCTGATTGTGGTGCCGCTACTCTACTTTAAAATGCTGCGTAAAAAATATTCAACCACTGAAAATAAAGAATCATGCAACTATTAATCGTTACTGCATTGCAGGAGTATTCAGAGCAAATCGACGATATTTTTGAGTCGTCCGGGATATTGGCGTATAGTAAGGCGGACATTACAGGTTTTAAAAACACCGGTAAACAAATCAGTTCTGCCGACAACTGGTTTGGGAAGGAAGGAAAGATCGCTGGCGACTCTCTATTGTCTTTCAGTTTTACAGACGAACAGACTGCGCAAAAAGTGCTGATTGCATTGCGCGAACTAAACAACTCGCCAAATAAGGATTTCCCCATACGGGCATTTATTGTTCCGGTGGAGGACGCCATTTAAGAAACAAAGGGTGCCGGCAGGAACGGCACCCTTTGTTATCCTGACATATACAGAAACCTACGGTTGCATCACCGCAAACCTGTTTCGTAAATGAGCAATGCTGCGGTTTACCACGAAGCCGCAGGAAACGACTCATCATTCCCGCTTATCGCCGGCAGGGATTATTGCAGACATCTTTTACTTCTTTTCCGGCCATTGAATATCCCAGTGGGCAAGGTAGTCGGCAAGGGGTATCATTCCGGCTTCCTTTCGCCAGGCGTCCACCTTTTTATCATCTTCGAGCGGAAACAATTCGTATTGCTGTGTTTTGGAATTGTAGTTTACCTGGCTGCCGTACCGCTGAGGTTTATTTTCACTTACCTGTATCCGGTCGTACATAAGTGCATAGGATTGCCACTCTGCTTCTCTCTCTTCGCAAAGCTTTTTTATGGTGGGCAAATACTTTTTCTGTGTCTTGAGATCGGAATGCTGCACCACCAGGAACGCAGCGTTGGCGGCAGTGCTTCCCACCATTGTTTTCATCGGCCATCCTTTTTTGCGCACCAGCTGTTCCAGTTGCTGCAGGTTTTCGCTGTTGATCTGCCGCTTCATGTTCCAGAGTTGATTTGCTGAGGTATCAGACGGATCTTTTTTACGCTCTATGAGGCCGATCTCTCTGTAATAACGCTGATCACGCGCGTTTAATTCCCATAGTTTGCGCGCATATACTTCATCGGCAATAGGGTGATCATACTTCGTTTGTATTGTATTGACAAGCTTATCCTCATAAACCTGCCATTCCTTTTTACTCCGGAGATTTGCGAGATCTGCGTCCGCCAGAGGGGCTTCTGTAGGGTTTATTTTCATTAACCGGTACAGATACTGAAAAGCGCTGTCTGACTGTCCGGATATAGCCATAACGCAAGCGAGATTATACAGGCATGTTTGATTCAGTGTATCTGACTGATATTCTTCTTTATAAGCCATCTTTGCTTCTTCAACCAGCCCTTCCATCATCAGGCTGTCTGCGGTTTTCAGCACCTGCGCAGTGGATTGCACAGTAAAAAACAAGGAAGACAGCATTAGTACATGTTTTACTTTTTTCATATCAACTATGGGGGTTTATTTATTCCCGACGGTTTAACGTCGCGTTTGAAAGAAAAACGAATTCGTGCCCTGACAGTGTGATTACAACAGAAGAGGTGAACATCAGTCTATTGATACCACTTTTATTTCCACACGGCGATTGGCCTGTTGTTCAAATTCATTTGCCGGCTTGGGGAACAACATATACTGGTCTCCATATCCGATTGTCTTCATGCGTTCTTCGCCGATGCCTTTACGAAGGAGAAAATTATATACGGTCTTTGCCCTGCTTTCAGACAGATCCTGGAAATGGACAGTACCACCCGGGCCCATACCGCCATTTACATGTCCTTCTATCTGGATCACCATATCCTTGTTCTTCTTCATCAGATGATACAATGCATTCAAAGACGGTAGCGAACGGGGGATCAGCCGGGCTTCATCGCCATAGAAATTGAGGTTGCCCACCTGGTATTTTGCGCCTTTCTTTAAAGCTGGCAAAATTGTTCTGATATTGGCAAAACCGCTGTCCCCGTTCTTCAGATCGCGGGTATTGATCGTCTGCACGGCGAAAAAGGAATTGTCTGCGTCAAACACCAGGTTATAGCTGACGTTTTCTTCTATTTTGGCAAACATCCTGTAAAAGCCCTGCGCGTTACTGGTAGTGCTCAGTTGTTCCCTTCCTTTGTTATCAAAGAGGGTCACGGATCCGGCTTTCGGTTTACCCTCTTCATCCACAATCTTACCCTCGATATTTACCCCACGAACCATTTTGATATCGATCCGGTGACCGCCTCCGTCCGGGTAAACGTTATCCAGCACCAGCAGGTATCGTTCACCGCTTTTTACATCAATGGATCTCGAAAACTGAGCTCCCGGTCCTTCCGCTGTAAAGTCGTGGGAAACATTACCGGAAAGCCCGGTGACGCCTTTGCTGCTGGTATCATTTCTACTCAGGTTTCCACGCAGAGGCTTGCATTTTCCGGCGGCGATTTCGCGGCAGGTGGCGGAATCTCTGTAGGGAAAGACCAGAAAATCGTAATCATCCTGTAACTGAGCCGGAATGATATCCAGGACCATTTCGCCTCCCTGTGAGATATCCAGCAGGTACCAGGCGCTGTTGTGCTCTTCACTGAATACCTTACTGCCTTTAAAGGCGGATGCGCGTATTTCCTGTATCGCACCAGATCCTCTTGGTGTATCCGTGATGCCGTAAGATGCCTTTCCTTTCACTGCAATTGTAACAGCTTCTGCACAATCGCATTTTACCGGGGGCCGTAAAGTATCGGATTGACCGTAAGCGGAAAGTACGCCGGACAAGTGTATCGTCAACAGCAGCAACCGTAATAGATTCTTCATGTTGGTGTTTTTAGGTGTAATCGGATTTGCAGCTGTCCGGAGCGACAGCCAGATTAAAATTAAATAATATAATTAATTTATCGTTGCGCTTAGCCGCTGCCTGGTAGTGTACGCTGTATAGCTGTACTTCCGGTGTAAACCTTTGTTGCAATGCATCATACCAAAAATGCTTTATAAGAGGCGCGCCCGCTTTATCCGCTATGCGGAACATTTTATATAAGGCAGTATGGTTGCTTCGGATTTGGTTATGGTTGGGAGCGGGCCGGGCTATCACTGCAAGTCCTCCGGCTGCATACTTTGCCGTGCGGGCTTTCCGTTCTATCCCTCGCGCGGTGCACGCAGGTGGTGCTTTTGTCTCCGGTCGGCTTTCCGGTTTCCTTATTGCCGACACCAAAATAAGGTCTGGTACTTTTAGCTTTTCTCCATCGCCCTATCGATTTGAGCACATTCATCTAGTCTGAAACACTATCCCACTAGGTACTTTCATCAACTATTTCACAAGCATCCATTTCCCATCTATTAGTTCAAAAATATAGTTCACCGATATACCAGTCTCTTTACCTTGAATGTTTAATGTGTCAACTTTCTCAGACTTGTAGACCTTCAATACAAAACCAGTAGATTTAAGATTCGAAAAAGTCCATTCATTTCGAGTTATTCGTTCTGTATCTGTCTGTCCATTGTCAATATCATAGAGACTTGAAGTAATAGGAAATAGAATTCTGCTCGTTTGAAAAATTGAATCCGAACTAAATCTATTTAAGAAACTATCAAAGTCTTCCAACTCTTTAGTACCGATAAAATCTGTTTCCTTGAAAAATTTCTGTTCCAAGTTTTGAGCTTTATCTGCACAACTAGTATTACCCACTAATACCACTAATATAATGATTAACCTTTTCATTATGTATTATTTTGACAACCATTTACCAATATCATTTCCACCTGACCCTTCAATAGTGTTCCGTTGAATCCAATCACCTATTTTCTGGGTCTACTCCTTGGCGGCCTTGGTTTAGATGTAATTGTCTTCCATTCTCCGAACCATTTGCACTTCGCCGAATGCGCCAATGACTTGCACTTCTTTAACTTTCTATCGTGCAGTAGTATACCCGTTTATTTGCCTGGCGAAGTTTCATGACTTCGTTGCAGTGGGATTCAGTCTTATGACCGTTCTACCTCGCAAATATTATACCAATTTAAACGGATTGCCTTCAAACGCAGAAATAAACCTTCACGCATGCTGCGAGTACCGCAGCACTTTTGCTGTTGCAAATCGTCGCCTGTTCAGTCGCCTGAGATGTGTTCGCTCCTTAAGATTTTTGCGTTCGATATCATTGATACAATGTGGCCACCTGAGATTGTACCTATTTAGGATAAATAGGGTCATAAGCCCAGAGATACTTCTTGGTATTGCGACAATATTATTTCAAATAACATTTCGCAATTCGATTCTCGAAGTTATCAATAAATACATTAAACGATGAATCAGTCACGCTATGGAATCTAAAATCAGTCATTATTGAACGTCGGATCTCAGACTCACTTAGGTCCTCGTTCCTCATAAAATAAATATTGCAGAAATAGTCGGTTAATAATGTAACATATACAGGATCATTTTTAGCTTCTGCAGCCCGAAGCAAAATCTGAAGCTCACTTTTATTTGAGTCCAAAATAGTTTCAAGATAACCTTCTACATTTTCCGCGGTTTCACTGTTCCTATTATTTTTCATGAAAGTTAAAAGGCATTCATAGCTGTGCTGATCTTTACATGAGTTGCTAATAAACGACCGTAGTTCGAAACTATCGCAATTCATTCTATTTATAGCTGTTACTATTCGATTGTCAATGTTGGGCCTTCTCGACTGGTCAACTACTTTTTGGCAAGACCAGGGGAAAATGAGAAAAGGTAATATTGCGGCGAGATATTTTCTGTAATTTTTCATTTACTTATTTACTATAATTAAAGTCCTATAAAATCATCTCTATGCTCTTTTATATTTATATTACACCGCTTGGAAACAATTATTCCTGATGTATATGCTGAGTTATTAGTTTAAAATATCGCCGTTACTCTCGGCAATAGACATATTCTTTAAATCCACTTTGATCAATAAACCTTCGCCGAGATCTGTATAAGGGATAGAGTAACTGAGGTGTAGATATAATAAGCCCATTTGAGAATTTATTTTTGCAATAGACACCTCTATGGGTACCCCTAATTCCGTTAAATTTCGACTGTCGACAGATACATATTTCGCCAATGAATGGCGATCTAAAACAATGGATTTATTGAGTGTATCTTTTTGAAATATGCTTATTAATGTGCCAAATACTAACTGCTTTTTACAGCCAAACAGAAGAGTATCGGGTATCGTAAAAGAATCTGTTTTATCTACACTCAGCTTTATTTGAAAAACTTTGGTGTTAAACTTAATAGTACTATCAAATTTGAGAGAACCTGAATAATCATTTAGGAAAACACCGCAATTTTCATATATGGCTCCTGCCAAAGTTGCATTTTCAGCAGAGGTATCTGCTTCATAAGTTATGTAACCAATTTGTATTTTAGCATTATTAGTATTCACCCAGCTCAGAGAAATAAGCAGAAAGAAACCCACAATACAGACTTTGGGATAACAGTTTATAATCATTTTTTTATTTTATTAATTAATCCAGGGTCACGCCCAGTAAGGATAAAATAGATATGCGCACCTAGAACAGATTTTTCGCCCACTTTGGTGCACTGTAATATGCAGATTGAATAGTTTGATCTAATCCTAATTCTGGCGCTTTTAGGATTTTAATACATGGTGCATCAGGCTTAGTATCCCATTTGTAGAATCCACATTGATGTCCAGTGTCATACTACCGCTTTTCCGTACAAGCCAAGCGCCCGGTTACCTTAACCAATCTGATGAAAGTCAAATTTATGAATACAAATAAAGGATATACGCCCCACGTTTGAACACTACCGTCTTCCTTCTACCTAATACTTTTTTGTTCCTTCAAATTTTAGCTCACTTAAATAATAACAATTTAAACTCCCATTTTTTGAATAAATTTCTTCAACTATTATTTTTAATGTATCCACACTATTCGTTAAACAAACTATCGGTTTAGGGAGAAGTACAGATTGCATTTTGTATGTATCATACAGTATTATTTTACCTAAAAAAATAGAATTACGATATAACAGAACACTCTTTAAGGCCCCACCCTTCTTCCAATCTTTTGCACTTTTCCTATTGCCATTAAAAAAATCAATCTGATTTATTACAACACTAGTGTCTACATTATTATTATATTTCACGTGTAATCCCGGAAAATCTATAATGGCTAATAATGTGTCATTATAACCTGCAGATAGATTACCAGAAAACGCTGTCGATAAATTATAATCGTTTAATACATTCGAAACATTTTTGTAGAATCCATTAGTCAATTTGTAAACATTAAATTCGTCAGCGTCAAATAAGTTATCATCCCCGATCCCATATTCTTTATCCGTTTTACTATCTATTTTATCTTGTTCTGCTACATTAATTCTAAACAGACCTTCGGAATTAATTGTTGAATCTGTTTGATACGCATCTTGCTTAACAGAAACTTTTACGTTAGAAACTATATTCGGATCATCCTGAAGCGAGCCACAGCCTGCTAAAATTAAAATGGATATAAATTTTATTTTATTCATAATTATTTATTTTGTACCACAGGATTTGTTTGGAGCACCTTTGATTTCGAAATCCAAAGGTATTGGAGTTGTTGTTGGGGTATTGTACACATTTCCTTTTTTCTCTTTTTCGTAATACGCATTACTATGCAAACGTTCGAAATTCACATCGATTCCGTCAGAATACCCATTACCCTTATCCTCAGCCTGATATTCCTTAATTGTGTTCATAAATGCTGCATGTGCAGTTCCTGAAGTTGAGTGACGGGAGCGTGCGGGAGATCCCTTTAACAAATTTTGGTTTCCAACAGCTAATAAACAACCATCAGAGGCACCTAATGGGTGAAACTGTATCGCAACTCTTTCTTCTTTATCTTTTTCACCTCTCATACCAATAACACCACGCTGATCGTTAACATTGGAAGGGTTACGCAATTCTAATACAGTAATGCCCCATCTCGGTTTGACAACTGCAGGAAAATGATCACCATCTTTACTTACATCAAAAGTTCTATCCTCAATTTGGTTTTGCTTATAAATGTTAGCCCTTTCATTATAGCGAGCGTATAAAAAAGTAGTTGATTTTCCGCTTTCGTTTGATACCGTAACTCGATACACTGGAACTCTTATATTTACTTGCTCATGTCCTTGCTTTACTTCCGGTGCAGAATATAAATTAATCATTGTGTAACCTACTGCTCTATTACCAACATGAACATGCACTAAGTCACCTAAAACATCACTGAAGAAAATCGGATTTCCATTAAAAGAGGAATAATCACTTATGCCAATTTGAGGTTTCGGATCAGGATTCAACCTCCTACCCGTCCTCGTATTGTACTCCCAAAACTCAGCCGTATTAAAGTTGCCGATCCCGGCAATATCATTGGATTCATCTGTCCGTTGAAGCCAAACATATACTTGTCAATTAAGGAATGCTATACCGTGCATTTCCATGATTTATTGACTTAATCATTTTCGTGAATGTTGAATTATCAACCAACTTCTGTACAACGGTAATTTTGGTGCTAAAAGTAAGCGGTTCAGTAGCTTTATGCCTAGTAAATATAGTCAATGAGTCGTCTCTAACTTCGTAAACAAATGGCTCTAGCCCCTCGAAAAAATAAGATGTAGCACTATCATTGTATGAAATTATTTTATCATTTTTTTTTGTTGAAATTATTGTCATTTGTCTATCGCCTGTAATACCCCAATTTGTAGTGAGAATATAGAGTCGGCCTGATTTGAAAATCAACTCTTTACACTTAAAACTACCATTATCGTCATTGCATGATGAAAATACAAAGCCCAATACAAAAAAGATAAACCTATTAATATTATTCATTTAAAGACATTTATTTAGTATTTAGTTCATTCTCTGCATTACCAGCTTTTAAACCTTCGACAATTCTTCTCCCGGAATATTCATCTTCTCCATAATAAGGAGGGGGGCCAAATGCAGTTCCAAGAGTTACGATTTTAACGGCATTTATCTTAGTATATTTACCAACGTTCAAGGCACCGGCAAGTTTTAGGTAGGTGGTATTGCTAATTTTTGCGCCAAATAATGTTCCAGTACTACCATTCAGGCCTGCAAGATAGTTTCCCGCTGATCTGGCTGTCGCAAATTTTCCATTAAGCAATCGTCCAGTCATAACACCTGCATCAGCCCAAGATTGGTTATTTTTTATATCATACTTTTGATGCAATTTAGACATTTTGGCTATGTCGTCTAATTCATATTTCATCGCATCTTTATGCATCCAATCTATCAAATAATTCCAGCTAGCTTTTGGATTATCAGAATAATTAATAACACCCACAGGGTCTTTTGTTTTAAGATCAGCAAATTCATCCCAGTACTCGGTTTCGCCCATTTTTTTTCCACCAGCATCGGTCGAACTTTCATGTCTCCGATCTATTTGCGATTTATTTGGAACTGAACCGTCTTTGTTATTTGAATGCTTATAAACACCCTTATCTCCATCATTGTAAACAGCTATTACACTACCATCACTTGCAGTGTGAGTAGATGGGTCAGGTGTATTACCCTTGATATCACTATTTAAAATTGGGTTTCCACGAAATACAGAATAGTCACTCATGGAAATTTGCACCACCGGATCCAGATTCTGCCTCCTTCCCGTCCTCGTATTATACTCCCAGAATTCAGCCGTATTAAAGTTACCGATACCGGCAATGTCATTGGATTTCATTTGCCCGTTGAAGCCAAATTCGTACTTGTCCGTGTTCTTGTTGCACACCTGCACCGGTGCCCACTGGCTCCAGGTGCCCAGGCTGTCGTAGCTGATGCCTGCTATCGCAAACAGGCCGTTCGCAGGTGGCGTGAGGAACGATGACATATTGCGCAGCGAAAGCGTGATCTTCTTCGTCGACGGACGAACAGATATCGTTGCCAGCGTCGGACGGTTCACATTCATTCCTCCCAGCGATCTCTTCACGCCGGATGACGTGGTTTCCTCCACAAGGATCATCACCGCATAGCCATGCACATACTGCACATCCACCCGTACATCTATCGCATCTCCCGGCACCACATTGATGTCCAGTGTCATTCCGCCGCTCTTTCCGTACACTCCCAGCACCGGCCATACCGCTCCGCTCGTGGACGTAAAACTGCCACCCATGATCGGTACTGCTTTGCTCAGGTCGGCTGCTACAGGGAACGCTGCCGTGCTCTTGTATTCCTTCATCACCGTCATGCAGTGCGTACTCGTATCGGCCGTGGTGCGGCCCGGCATCAGCATCCCGTATGGATAATAATCGTACACTGCCGACAGCGAGGCCACAAAGCGGTCTCTCACCCCGTTGCCCGTAGTCTTGATGTAGCGCTTATCCAGCACCACGCTCTGCACATTGCCCAGGTGATTGGTCAGCTCATACTCCCGCAGGCCCAGCACATGGTCTGCACTCACCGTGCGGGACAGGCTGTGGCCCCAGGGGTCCCTGAAGTTCGTATCCACTACCTCGTTGGCCGCGTAGCTGTACCAGGCAGCACGGCGGTTCAGCAGCGTATCGTAACGGCCGTGCGCAAAGTCCCAGTAGCTGCGGCTCTGAGCCGGCCAGTAGTGGTGCAGGCCCACACGGCTGCTGCCGTAGATATGATGGCTCGAAAGGCTTATCTGCTGGTTGGTCTGCACCGGACCACGCTCTTCGAGCGTTACCGATACCGTAGGATCGAAGCCATGCGCCTTATCACCCAGCACTGACGTCAGCCGGCCTATATCCAGGAAGTCCAGGTCGGCCACTGCGCTGTCGATCGCATCATAACCGCTGATCCCTTCCAGGAACTTAACCGGGTCGGCGGCATAGGTCACCAGCGCCACATTGGTCTGACTGTTGGCAAACAGCTCGCGCAGCACGCCCGTAGAACCGCTCCACCAGTCGGCATACGCATAGAAGCCCTCATCGGCTACATCAGTGCCTTTGTTCATTGCCGAGTCCATTGCGTTACGCGGGCCGTATTGGGTCAGCGCATCATAGAAGCGTTGCTCCAGGCCACTCTGCCGGTACCAGGGGTCGGTATACACGCTGTCCGCACTCACCGCATTCAGCCAGCCGTCCAGTATCGTCGGGTCCTGCATGTAATAGTTATTCAGGCGTTGGCCCAGGTCTACCGGGTTACCCGCCAGGCGGTCGGCCATGCTCATCACCATCGCCGAGTCTTCGGCGCTGCTTACCGTTATCTGGTTCTCCGCACACAGGTCGGCCCACAGGTCCGGCACCTGCTCTGCCAGCTGCGCCAGCGAGTGGTTCCGCAGGTCTATATCCGGTTGCGAGAACAGCTCCGGAACCATGCCGGTAAGCACATCCTGCGGTGAGGGATTTTCCTGCAGGCTGCGGCTCAGCGCTGCTCCAAGCGGGTATTTGCCCGTGGCTGCAGCATAGGCAGGAAGTCTTCTGAGCGCGCCCGTACTGCTGCTGAAGAAGTTGAAATGCAGCACAGGATCGGCTCGCAGGTAGCCGCTTGCCGGAAGGCCCAGCGTCGTATCGCTGTAGCGCCCGGTGATAAATGCTTTCACAGGAGCGCTCTGCAACATACCCAGGCTGTCCAGCGCAGTCAGGTACAGGTGCTTCAGGCCCGTGGCGGGGAACGGGTACACATCGCGTATATCCCGCAGCACGCGGATCACCGCTCCCTTGTCATACTGCCGTTCCGTATTGTACTCGGCAAGGATGTTGCCGGACGCTTCCCGTACATAGAACGTGCTGTACACACGGCGACCCGTATCGTTGGGCACCGATTCGGTCTTATACGTCCGCTGTCCTGCCGCGTCATAACCATAATCCATGTCGAACGCACGGCCTCCCGTGGTCGGGAACCTGCGCGTAAAGCGCCACGGCTTCCCGTAGATCGTCCAGTAAGAAGACTCCAGGTTGCCTGATACGTCGTTGATCACAAAGCCGTCTTCGTCGTGGCCCGTGGCCAGCGGTGTGCCCGCAGAAGCCGGGATGTCTTCTATGCCCTTCTTTGAAAATACCGCATAGTCGTTCAGTCCCGTCATACGGTTCGTATTGGAAGTATAGCTGTACTTCATGCTGTCCATCAGATCGCCTGCGCCGTCACGGCGTACCAGCAGCTTCAGGTTGCCGTCCATATCATACTTATACGAGCTCGCGTATTTATTCAGGTAAGCCAGCGCACTGTCGCGTTTGGTATTGGCATACGCAGCGCGTTTGATGCGGTTCATCTGGTCGTAGGTATAGGCTGTGGTGAGCCCGCCAAACGGTGTGATGTCGGTGCTCTGCCGTGCGATGTTGCCGTTGTACAGGCTCTTGTTGGGCAGCGCCTGCCGCGACACTGCCGTGCGGCCAATGGGTTTATAATCCCCGTTGAAGTAATCGATCACCGAAGCATATACATCTTTAGGGGTAATGGTGCTGCGCTTACCATCGCCGCCCATATCGGAGAGGGTATCTGCCAGGTCGCCGTTGATGGATTTGAGCCAGCCCTGCAGCGTGTATGCATAGTCCACGCCCTGCACTTTCTGTGCACCCAGGTCGATACGTGCCAGCGGTCCGTGCTGGTAATAGGTGTACGCGGCATCGCGGGTCCAGATCAGTCCGTCCTTGCCGGTATATACTGCTGTGATGCGGTTGTCGGCATCGTAGTCATATTTCTGGTAGAACTGGTCGGCCTTACCGCGGTTGTAGGAGATCATGTTCACCTTGCCGCTCCACAGGTCGTAATCATAGTCGATGCGTTTGTAGCGGTGCCCGTAGCTTTCCAGCTGCGGAAATTCACGCATCAGCGTCTTCACGTTTCCTGCCGCATCGTAGCTGTAGTGCATCGCATGGTCGTAGTTGCTGCCCGGCAGTCCGGGGTTCACCGTCACGTAATACATGCTGGCGGCAATACGGCTGCGCAGGTTCTCCTGCCTGTCCATATTGGGCAGCAGGGACATATCCCGGTAGGCAGAGTCGTACACGGTATACACTACCTGGATACGGCTCCTGGTACGTATCTGTGCATTGAAGCTGGCATCGTCGTAGAAATCCAGCTCAAAGCTGCCGCAGTACTCCCAGGTACTGTCTCTGAGGTTTTCGCAGGCGCAGGGCGATGGTTTTGCCACATGGATCCAGCTGCCCTGCTGATAGTTCCAGGACCGGATCGGGTCAAAATAGGGGCAGTTCATACTCCAAACGGTCTCTCCCGTTTCGGTAAGGCGGTTCTGCTGATCGTACAGGAAGTAGGTGTAGCTCGATGTCCGGCGTTGTCTGGCCGTCTGGCTCAGCAGCACATTGCCTTTCTTGTCGTAGTAGCGGATGCGTACTCCGGCATCGGGTGTACTTTCCTTCCAGCACAGGTTGGCCGTGCTGTACTCATACTGCGTGCGCTTGGTATGTGCGGGCAATGCTCCGGGTATAAACGCATTGGCTTCGCGCAATGAATCTATTTTCGGGAACACCAGCGAGTCTACTTTGTGCACGCCTTCCGGAGGCACGGTCTGTATGAGGTTGCCGCTGCGGTCGTAGCTGTACAGCGTCGTACCAAAGCGCATATTGATGTACTGTATCCACAGCTTCTCGTACACCTGGCTCATCACATGGTCTGTGAAGGCGGCCAGCAGGTCTTCGCGGTATTTTCTGATATAGTTGTAGTAGTTGATGCGTGCCTGGTAGATATTGTCGCGCAGCAGTTGCTGCTCACAGTTGAGCTCGGCGCCTTCTTCACCGGATGGCGGCGGGTCTTTCTCATTGGAGAAATTGGTCTCATTGCCCAGCAGCACATCGCGCAGGCGCAGGGTCCATGCCACATCAAAGTTGGTAGTTCCGTGCGCGGTGATCGTATCGTTGGATCCCGGGATGGTGATCAGTGCATCGAAAGAAGAGGCTGCGGTATCGCCCGTGGCCGGGCGTATGCCCACCAGCTTAAAGCTCGGGTGCGTGCTCTTGTAGATATACTGCGGCACACGGATAAACATGCTGAACAATTTGTTGGCCGGGCCGAAGTAGCGGTACCAGTACAGGTCGTCGGCACAGCGGTACAGGTTCAGGCTCGCGCCGGAACCGGTAGTACCCATTGCTATACGTGTGTTCATGCCAACGGGCAGGAATATCTTTCCGGAACCCAGTACCGACTGCGTTACATTCAGTATATATTTCACGGTATCATAACCCGGGAAACGGCTGCTGCTGTCGGTATAGAACAGGTCGGTGAAGCGGTAGGTGTTCTGCGGGTTTTTATACGTTACCTGCGTGCTGCCGAAGGGACTTACGTTTGTCGGTATCAGGTAGTCCTGTAGAGTGTCCAGTACTTTGCCCATCGTGGAGTCCTGGAACCGGTACACATAAGACAGGTAGGCGCGTTTTTTGGCCTTGTAGTAGTCTGCCCCGATAGTGGCAAAACGGAACGGCACCCAGTAATTGGTCACATAGTTGTAATACAGGTTTTTCACCAGGCTGTCCGTACCGCGCGATACCTTCCAGGCCTTACCGCTGGTATCGGTGATCGTGTATAGTTTAAAATCGAACAGGTCCGGACGATAGGGATTCGGGCGCAGTTTCACCGAAAGGCTGTCAGACACGATAAACGGCGTATTGGCCAGGAACTGGCTGCGTGGCGTACCCCAGGGGACGAACAGCTTACCTGCCACTCCGGAAGCAGCAACAGGTTTGATGGTGCCGCCTGCTGCTGTTACCAGACCGTTGAATTTCTTATAGTCTTTTGGGTCTATAATGTCGTAATCCAGATACACGGTCTGCGTGGTGCCGGTCCAGTATTCCACCAGCGCTGCCCCTACCACGCCTGCACTGGCAGCCATGGCGGCGTTCCATGCGGCGAAGTTGGGGTAAGAAGGTGTTCCGGTGCTCGGGAAGGTCATCACTGCCATAGCTCCGTAAGCGGGGATATTCAGCGAGTCGGCCAGCGCACAACTCACCAGGAAACGGTTGTACTGGTTCTCGGCATATACCCGGCGCAGGGTATAGTTCATATAGTTGCGCATTGCACGCGAGAAGTACGGATGGTCTTTGGCATAACCGCCATAGAGCGTCATGGAGTCTTTAAACTGGTTGTACTTCCTGCGGAATTCGGTGCAGGGTATGCAGGCCGCAATATCGCTCGCACCATTGTCGTTCATGGCCAGCTTACCATTGGTCCAGCTCACAAAGCCACCGCTGGTGCGCTTATACACGCCGCCGCTCAGCACCGAACGTTCCATTACTGCCGTGAACATAAAGCGGCCGATATACCCGTCTACCGTAGCTGCCGAGCCGTCAAAGAAACAGCGGGCCTCTTTAAAGAATACGGAATCGCTCACGCCTACGCCCAGGAACGGATAGCCGGTGGTGTCGCCGGTGATACGCATCTTGTTGGGTGAGCGGAAAGAGAAGGTTACGGTGTCGCTGCCCGTACGGTAGAAGGAGTACACATACAGCGAATCCGTATTAAAATACTGTACCGCTGCCTTTACCGGACCGCTTCCGCCAGTGATGGCAGATGCCAGCTTCATTGCAAAGAAGTTGGTGGAAGGCCAGCTGGGCGTAAACGGATTAAAGATCTTGTTGGCATTATTAAACATCACGGCTATGTCGTACTGGTTGAAGAACTCGGTCATCGCTTTATAGAATCCGGAGGACAGGCAGTGCCCTTTGTTGCCGGCGCCTTCATCGTAATAATCGTAAGAAGCGAGGTAAGGATGACAGAGGTCGTTCAGGCTCAGTCCCGCACCCACGATACACGCACGCACCTGCTCGGGCAGGAAGATCCCGTTGTGCACGATGCCGCGGCTCACAAGCGACAGCAGGGAGTCTTTAAGCCGTGCTCCTGCTGTGGGGTTCGGGTAGCAGTTGATCATCCGTTTCATAATAGAGTCTACGGCATTGCTGCACAGCAGGCTGTCGACTCTTTTTACCAGTCGCTTTGCACTGTCACCTTTCGCTGCGAGTCCTGTAGTATCCCCGGCAGCATAGCGTGCCGCATCTTCCATAAAACGTCTGATGGCACCCAGTGCAGCAGTGTCGGTAAATCCGGAAAGGAACCCGTCCGGACCATCGGCAAGGCTGCCGTCGGCTGCATAGTCTACTTTAATGCGTGCATCCGGTATCAGCTTCATCCGCACATTGGTATCACAGGGAGGACAATCGCGTGTAGCGCTGGTCTTTGCCATAGACACATATTTCTTACGGTTGAACAGGTACACGGTACGCAGCTTATCAAAATAATAATCTTTCACGCTGGCTTCGGGAAAGTTCAGCGCCAGTATCTGCGGACGGAAGAACTGACTTGCATACTTGTAAGCCATACCGTCATCGATCATGCAAAATGCATAGGCCGCACACATGGTATCGATCCGTACCGTGCCTTTATACATCGTACGCAGTGAGTCTTCGATATGGGCGAAGAAAAAGGGAGATGCTTTCATGCGCAGCACCAGCTGCTGGTCTTTACTGATCAGGTCTTCGAGCGCAAACATGCCGTACTTAACCGCTGCTGCTGCATTGGGCAGGTTCTTCAGGCGCGTTTCCAGTGTATCGTCAAAGCACAATTGCAGTTTACAGTATTCCGGGTGCAGCGGCAGCAAGGCCTCTGCAATCTTATCCATGTCGGAGCCTTTATAGATCTCGTCTTTAAAGAAGTTTACGATATCGTTAGACTCGGTGTATTCTGTTACCGCACCGGTAGCATTGTCGGTTACGGAGAGTACCGGACCGCCGATATTGCGGTAGGTCTTCCCTCCCCGGTTGATCACCAGGGCATTCAGTGCGCTTACCACACAGGGTTTCTGGAAGCGGTAGATCGGGATTTCACCACCCGGGATAAACTGGGGGATGTCGTAGATAGAATTGATGTTCGGGTCGGTGCTGCCTCCCAGTACGGAGATACTTCCTCCCGGGCGCCACTTACCGTATTTGGCATCCGTATGCAGCTCATCCATCAGCTCCTTCTTCAGCTTCGAGCACGCGTCTTCATAAGGGCATGGATATTGCGTCTTCTCGATCTCTTCACGAATAAAGTCGTCTTCTGTCTTCAGGCAGTCGGGCTTGGGGCTGCGCACAAAGAAGGAATCCACCGCAGCAACGATATCTTCTTTAGCAATCGTAAGCGTTTTGTTGACGGTGTACTTTCCTTTTTCCAGGGCCAGCGTGGTGTCTTCGCTGAAAGGAGGGGGAGTGGCCACGGTGCTTACGCCGGTCTTACCGAGCTCCCCGTATTTATGCAATATCTCTACCCCGCAGGCATCGTGTACGTCATACTCATAGGTGCATTTTACCGACAGGCCCAGGTAATTGGGTGCAGGGCACACGGTATAGGGTTTGAAATCATATTCATATTTGATATTGCTCATGGCGGCAAAATCCATAAAGAAGCTGCCTGAGTATTTTTTCTGGTTGCCGATCGTTACGTTCGTAGTCGGATCGGCCAGTTTGTTTTCCCTGAAATTACCAATCGGCGGCACTTCGTCGTTGAAGATCATCGCGATCTGGCTCGTATCCACCGATGCGCCCACCAGGGAGCTCACGATCTGACGTCCTTTGGAATCCTTCACTGAAAGTGACAGCTGGCCGTTCTGGTCTTTAGACATGGTCTTCGTATAATAGCTCGCACGGCCTGCATTCACCCCGAACAGGTTATTCAGGTCGGGTTGATCGGCCTGCATGTACTGTATCTTTATGTCGTGGCCTGCATTCACCTGCAGCGCCGGTCCGGCTCCGCCGATCGCCTCGGCGCGGTCCTGGTAACCTGTAGCCAGTTGCGTGTACACAAACGGATAACCTTCTGCCTGAGGCACAAACTTCTGCGCACCCGCGGTATCGGTGTTCAGCGTGGAATAATAACGATTGGCCAGTGAGCTGGTTGTAAAAGGCGGGATCACCACCTCGTCCGGGCAGAGTGCAGGTTTGAGGTCAAAATCCTGCGGACCGTAAGGTTGCCCCGTAACGCTGGACACACTGACGCCTTTCTGGTAAGAAAAATAAGGCGCGCTGATCACGGTCGGAATAGTGAAAATAGACTGTCGTCCTTCAAAATCGTAGATAGGCTCGGTAGTGAGCATCAGGTTCGGTGAAGAGTTGAAGCGGGTCAGCGACTGGCGCAGCTTCAGCAAACCATCTGCATAGTTCACCACATGCTTTGTTTTGCCGCCTTCCGCAAAATGAATGGTATAATTCCAGTTGACGGAGTCGCCCGTATGCGGCTGCGTATTTTCAAAATAGCTGGTATAGGCCAGTGTATTCAGCTTAGCCGTGGCAGCCGGTAGCGACCAGACACCGTAAACAGGTTTGTTGTAAAAATCCTGGTCTACACGCACCATGCGTACGCGGTACACGATATAGCCTTTGGGATACGCCAGCGGAATGGAATATGCCAGCGTATCGGTGAGAATACGGGTGGCGTTGTTACGGAAATCATAAGCCACCTGGGAGGGGTCCAGGCGGCCTCCCGAAGAACTGTAGTTGTCTACATACGTCCATTCCAGCTCATACTGCGCCGGGGTTACTTTACCCAGAAAGGGGACGGAGACTGACGGAGACCAGCTGACGGTAAGTGTTTTATTGGTCGCATTATAGGATTGAGTGGTGTTGAGCGCCATATCCGCAGGCAGGTAATGCGTCTTCAGGTAAGGCTGGTACTTCATAGACAGCTCCACGTAGAAGTTCACATTAGGCGGAGGCAGGGTCATGGATACGGGTGCTCCGGAGCTCATATTATACACACCCAGCACCGTGAGCTTTGCGGCATACAGGTTCGGGTAGGTCTTTAACTGCACATCCTGGTAAGCGGAGCTGGAGTCCGGGTTGAACCCGATAACCAGCGTATCATAGGCAGTATAGGAATAGGTACCCGCGGACATGGTCGGATCACCTTCCAGTTTGTAGACCAGCTTATACAGGTACTCGGTGGTGGGTACCAGCGTGGCGCCGTGATCTATCGCAAAGGTCACCGTGGTGAAGTTGCTTTTATATTTTACCGCTGCTGCAAATGAGGACGGCGACGCGAGCATATTGCTGCGCTGGTCGTTGGCAACAGAAATGGTACTGAGCGGCGTACTTGTCAGGTCGGTCGCATAAATCTTATTACTCATCTCCCGTAGCGGAAATGAGGCTGATTGAGCTTTGGTATCACCGTATCCTGTCATCAGCAACAAGGTGCTGCATACGATGGAATGCAAAATGCGCGTAAATAACTTGTTCATATTCGGATATGTTTATGATCAGTTTTTGATCAGCTCAAAAGAGGAATAGGCATTTTTCAGGTATTGTTCCAGATGCACGCATTCATTCAGCAATGCTGTTACTTCAGCCGGTACCTTTCTGGAATAATGGGAGAGCGTGATTCTCTGCAGCATATCGGAAACCGAGAAGCCGGGGTTTATCGGTACCCGTAAGACGCAGCTCAGACGCTCGGCCATTGCGGAGTTGCTGCTGACGCTCAGCTCCAGGGAAAGCATCTGTCCGCCCGGCGGATACTTGCAGTAATAGGTGGTTATTCCTTTTTGTTGCTGCTTCTTCGTTATGATGAGCTTGTCGGAAAACAGGCTGTCGGCATAGGCGCGTGTCTGTTCGCGGTAGGTCTGCAATTGTTGCCCGGACATCTTAGCTCCGGAAAATTCATGGTAATACACCCTGCGTGCGGACGAATCGACACTGAAATTGCCATAGGCACAGGTAAACTGTAGCATGGAATCTCCGCTGATCCACCTGACAAAATCCTGCACGCTCGTATAGGCACGCATATGTCTGATTTCGGGTCTTACGGCTGTATCCTCCACAAATGTGGTCAGCTCCATGTCATAGCTGTAGCTTTCCAGCAGACGCATCCGGGCTATCAGGTCGGTAAAGACTTTGTCCGTGGCGGCCGTTGATTGCAGGGTGCAACCCATAAGTGCGGTGAGCAGAAGCAATAATATCTTTCTCATCTTCTAATTCTTCTTTTGGTGATTACTGCGGGACTCCGTGATGGTGAGCACTCCTTTCTCTGTTTCCTTTTTGGTACGGATCAGCGACCCTTCTGCATCGTATTCATAGAAACTGGCGAAATTGTTTTCATCCAGCGTGGCCATCAGGCGGCGGGTGTTCTCATCGTACACAAACGCTTTGGTATTGGACTCAAACGGGTGGATGCGCAGGTCATCATACAGGTAGCCACCGGGAAGATTCAGCCTGAAGTTGCGGTAGCCGGCAGGTGCACTGAATTCGATTTCATACTTCTGCCAGCCTTCTATCAGATTGGTCTTCGCAAAGAAGGTATTGGTCTTAAGTGCAGCAGATGCTGTTGCAGACATTGTGGTATCCATCGTAATCGTCAACCCGTTGGGATTATAAGTGGTACGGGAATCCGTAACCGGTGTATTCGGCTTGAGCCATACAGAGGCGTAATAACGGCGGTTGCCTTTCATCAGGAAGGTATAACCGTCGCTGGCGCCGGTACCCGCGCCATTTAAAGGAATGGTGGTAGTGGCATTCGCATTCAGCGCATAAAATCCGGTATGGGCATCTGCATTGACAACGGAAGCTGAGGCTCCTGCGGGAGCAGTATTCGTCACGGCATAGAAAGCATCCAGTGCATTTTTTGTCTTAAAGAATTCCTCGAAAGGAGAATAGATGAGCGGCATGTACGATTGGTACTGCTCCGGTACCGGTTTGAGTATCTTATAATCCTCAAAACCTTCATACAGTACCTCTGAATGACGTGCATTTTTTGCAACGCATATCGGCAGCTGCTGGTTATATCCGTAGATAGCAGCGTTATAGCCCAGCCCTTCTTCCTTATTCTCTATCTCCTGCCCGTACCAGTTATAACGCGTCACCTGGGAAGCATTCACCCAGTTCTCATTATCGGTACCTTCGTAATGACCCACTTTAGACAACAACACTTTTTTGTTGATCCGGAAAGGCAGGTACGTGCGTGGGGTGGGTGGTGTGGGAGGAGAATAAACGAGCGTAGTATCCCTGTATATATTCTTGCAACTGTAGAGTGTGCTGGCACCAGGCTTCTTATAATACAGGTTGATGATGGTAAACGTAGAGTCTGAGTAATTGCATTTCACGGAAAAATAAATTGTGCAACAACCGTTAGAATATCCTATGGATTTAGTAACATAGTCATCCCACTCAAAATCTATAGAGTCCTTAACTGCTGTTGTAGAAAGATATTTGTCAGTCGCTCCAAGTAGGGTTCTGGACCGGGAAATATCCTCCAACACCTGGATATAAGGCGTATTACAATTGACATTTCTTTTATTGGGCCATACTATGACACGGAATTTATTGGTGAAGTGAGGGTGAGTGGTATCCAATCCGTTATAGTATATTCTGTCCGAGACGCCGAGAAATTTAATTTGTAAACTATCCAGAGGATTCGGACAGCTATAATCCTTAGAAACCGGACAATCGCCACAAATGCTGGAATCCGGACAGTACTGCGCATAACGATCAGTCTCTGTTTTCCAGTAAGCATTCGAGGCAAAGAGCCCCGCGGTACGGCCTAGTCCGCCTGCATAATTGCGGTTCTTCAGGTTGAACACCTGCAGCTCAGGCCGGTACTCTCCTACTTTTCCGGTCACAAACGGATTGAGCGAATCAGATGTTTTGTTCGCGGCAAATACCTCGTTAAGATTGTATTTGTAGGTCTGCGCATTCAGTGAGACAAGACTACCCAAAGAGTCTTTCAGGTAAGGAAAAATATTACTTCTGTCTGTAGTCACATAAGTCTGCACAGTCTCTCCCAGCCGGTTCTTCAGGCCTGGTTTAGCTACAGTGTAGTTTACATTTGAGTAAGAGGACTTCAGCGTCCAGGTGGAAGATGTTTTGTACGGTTCCCTCGGTGCTACGATCATATAGCAGTGCATCAGATCCG
Organism: Rurimicrobium arvi; assembly: GCF_039540495.1. Lineage (NCBI taxonomy): Bacteria > Pseudomonadati > Bacteroidota > Chitinophagia > Chitinophagales > Chitinophagaceae > Rurimicrobium > Rurimicrobium arvi. Next base: position 89,940 of record NZ_BAABEZ010000004.1, read on the forward strand.
AAGTGAAGCCCATTACCCAAACCCTTATGGGGGCCCCGAGCTGACTTTGCTGCAGGATCAGTTCATCCCCCAGCGTAAACTTACCCATGTCTTCATCTATCAGTATCTTACCTACCGGCATTTTATTCGGCAGGCTATACCGGTAACTGTAATAGGGATTGTAATTGATAAAGCGCGAACCATAGTCTGCACCCATCGTGTCGATCACGAGGTCGTTATCGAACTTACCGGTGACACCGAAACGGCCATAAATCGGCCCCAGCTCCTTGTACGCCCAGTGTGCCGGGTATGAAACGGAATACTCACGGTCGCCATATTCATTATTCACCGAAGTAACCAGAACATTACCGGTCTCTTTATCGAAAACCTCATTACGGGTCTCGGTTACGGCCCCATTGCTGGTGCTGATCACTTTGGAAAGAATTCCATGCTGCTGCACGATCTTCATTGTCGAAGCGGAACGGTAATCTGTCTGGTTCTTGAATTTAAACGGATAACCGAGCGGTATCGAAACGAAAGCCAGAATCAAGTATGCGGTATTCAGGTTGAGACTCATACTCTGATAGTTCATTTCCTCGTGGAACGAACGGGTATCCATGTTCAGCTCAGCCTCAATTCCCATCGGATGATTGGCTACGGATAACATACCCCGGTTGCCGCTGTAGTCAAATACCGGAACTGCGTTGCTGATCTTTCCGGACTCCATAAAATACTGGTAGCTCTGCGAACTGACCAGTTCGCGGCCCCGTGCCGTATCCACAGGCTTCAGGATCCAGTGCTCTGCGCTGCGTTGTTTGCCATGCATGTCGTTAAATACCAGCGCAAACCCCTGCGCAGCCAACTGAAAGCTGAATGCGTTCGTGGTACTGATACTTTGAGCTGCTTTGGGAGCCATGATCGGACTGGCATTCGCCTGTATCGGGAAATCCCTTGCCGTGTAAAAGCCGTAAATATCTTCGGTCTGGGAGGACCGTCCCACGTCTTTATGAATACTGCTGACAGTAATCTGACTGTATCCTACCACGGGAGCAGGATAGAAACTTTCCCCGATAGGCAGCTCCTGGTATAGTTCCACCGGATCATTGGGAGGAAAGTCGTTCGCCTTCTGCGCAATGTAATTTACAGGAGTACGCTGCGGCAGCTCATCACCGCCTACCATTGGTTCGTAACTGGCCACACCACTGCTGATAGAGCCCTTCTTGTCATCACGTTTTACAGTGTAATCATATACACGACCATATACTGATTGTGCGCCCTGCGCCATCTTATCCCAGCTGTCGTAATACTGTATGGACTTGACACGGTGTCCGCCACCCTGTTTGCGCAGGCCCGGACTACCCAGCCGGATAAAGGATTTTACAAAATTCGCACGCTTCGCTTTACTTTGGTCCATCCAGGTTTCCAGCGGATTTTCAGCTGCCTTGAACGCTTCCTGGATCGCTGTTTTCAACCCGGCCAGAATATTGTCCAGGTCTGAACTCTCCGGATCGCGGCCCGGGAACATTACCTGCGGCAGTGAATAGCGACCCATATTCAACGCGGTATACGTGATCGGGTTGGCTATCGCAATCGTACCTTTCATCACACGCGGTGCCAGCTTTACATAACCGTAGTCATCATTCGAACCCGGGCAATAGCCCACCTCCGTCACCTCTGCGTATCCCTTTACCGGCTCATAAAATCCGGGTTTTAGTTCTGTACTGACGTTATAATATAGCTGGTTCGTTTCGTTCAGGTAATTTTCTTTGGGACTCAACTGCGCATTTTCTTTGTCCTTTCTGCGTTTGAAATAAACATACAGGTTCGGCAGAAACTCATTCTTATAGAGCTGATCAAAAGGCCGGTAATGGTTATCCACACCAAAACCTTCCACCTGGAACATTTCCATCGCCTGTGCTGTCTGCACGTATGCATAGTCATCTGACTCATAGTCCACTTTGATCACCCCGCCGGAAGGCAGTTTGATTTCCGTAAGCGACCAGGCGCTCGCCCACGAGTCGGTCGAGGAACTCTGGTCTGTAAATGGAAATTCAAAATTGGTAAAGTCCTGGGCCGGTCTCGGCTTGTAATTACCCCAGCGATCTTTGGCGCCGTCGTCGTAATCGGGATTTACGGAGCTGTAATTAAAGCTGTACGGAGATTGCGCGCTGAGTGCCGAACGACCGTAACGGAATGATATTTTGCGCAAAGTGAGTTTGCCGGAGCCTGCTTCCGAATTAGGAACATTTTTACAAAGGCTGTAATCATAGTCAAAAACAACGGTCTTCACAGGAACGGCTGCCGCGCCCTGAGTAAACCGGGTATGCTTATTGTACAGCACGATGGAATCCAGCTTGTAGGAACGGTTATCTGTGGTGGAAGAAGATAACTGTGCGTTATACGGAGCTTCATTGTATGCGTTCGGAAGTCCGCCGTTCAGGATACGATCCAGCACGCCCATTGCATCTTTGCGCTGAGAAACGTAGAATTCAGCTACATAGTTTTTTGTCTCTATTGAATGCAGCATCCATTGCTCACGCGAGCCAATCATATAACTGGCTTTGTCGTCCTGGGGATCCGTTACGTAACCCGCCTGGTACTGTGCCTTTCCGGATTGTATCGGAGCCCGCCAGCGATAATCGGCGCTCTTACGGGTATAGTTGAATTTCGTGTATGTTCCCAGATCGTCTTCAGACAGGCCGTTTCCGCTTACATCAATATAATCTGAAGACAATACGGCAGTCAGCAAATGCGCTGTTACATAGGTTGGCGTAACCGTACCATTGTAGTAATGATCCACACCGCGTGGATTATTTTTTGAATCCTCCAGTCCGGGTGTATAGTCTGCCAGGTTCCTGTACGCGTCCACATTATTCACGCCGGCATCCACCGAAAACACCGATTCCCGCTGTACATTGTTAAGCACAGGAAGTCCGTACACGTATTTACGACCTTCTTTCTGTGTCTGAATAACTTCGGTTACCTGGTTGGGCAGGCGACGTAAACGATTGCCTCCCGTACTTACACGCGCTATGGTCTGTTTGTTGATTGAAGGGTAATTTTTAAAACCTGTCGTATCCGAATAGGATTCTATCTGCTTTTGACCAAGCAGGAAAACGGAGTCTTTATCCTTACCGGTCAGCGCCACAATATGATTGGCACGCGGCACACGCCAGTCGGAACCCGGCTTATAGGCAGGCAGATCAATAACATCTTTAGGAGACAGGGGCTCATTATTTGCAAACCGACGCAGGAAAGTTTCGTTTCCCGGTGTTAATTCCCCGGCTTCTTTAAAGTATATATCTTCATATGTTCCGCTACGCAAAGGGCGGAACCGACGATGCAGGTCCGATTCTTTCCAGGGACCTGAGCTGGAAATGGTTTTGGCCGTGGAGATTTCACTACCTGCTTCCCATCCGGCACCAAACCCTGCCTCCTCGAAAAACTCGTTGCTTTTCTGCTCCGACTGCGTTGCCGGATCGTATACAGAACCAAAGTCGTTGCGGAAAGGACGGAAAGAACCTCCTGTCCCCTGACCGCTCACGTTGAAGACATCATAGGTCAACGCTGTCTGTGGCAACAACTGCATGGTAGTATTAAACATCACGTCTTTATCGCGGGAAAAATCCAGCTGATCATTCTCTGTCGCATTCTGCAGATTGAAGTATCCGTATCCGGAACGGGTTCCATCCGGATCATACGTAATCTTATTCAGGGAGCCTGATATTTTACCTGAACCGAATACCCAAAAGGCCTCTGTTCCTGCCTTCAGTTGACCCGCAGTGGTGGTCATGTAAGAAGAATTGGATAATGCCGCCGTATAATTATTCAAGCCGATCGGCACACTCGTTCCAGATGACATAGACATGGAAGCGCCACCTTTGCTTACGCTCGCACTGAATCCCATGCCCACCTGCTGCCTTAAGCCGGAACGGGGGCTGTATACGCCGCTCTTATTGATATTGAAGCCGCCCGACACACCGATATCTTTACCTACAATACCGGATACCCCGATGCCGAAGGTCTTACTGTAATCGAAGCTGGCACCTGCCTGAGAGCCGAAAGAAGCACCTATATTCATACCTGCCGAAATCGGCCCCAGTTTCGCATTGACTCCTGCTTTAGACACCAGGTCCACGCTGATACCGCGATAGTTATTAATATTTAAATACCCTCCCAGAGATGCCGATAGATTAACCTCCGGCTGACCAAGGCCACCTACTTCGGCCGAAAGCCCGGTTCCTGCTTTTAATGTTACTTCGGGCTTTACGTTCAGTTCCTTTTCGATCTGCTCTCCTGCAAAGTCATCCGGAAGGCCTCGTACGGATCGGTTCACCGCACCGGGATTGATATTCCAGCCCAGTCCCACCCAGCTCGCTTCCTGGTCCATCGTAACGCCACCATGATAAGATATATTCACGGGATACCCTTCCACATCCATCAGCGGAATGTTGTAGACAAAGTCGCCGGTGAACAGGTCTACCATGTCGGTGGTACCAACCGGCTCAAAACTCTGTATTTCCGGCTGCACAGGTCCGGAACTGAGCGCATAACCGTAAACCGGCAGCAGCAGCTGGCCTGCCATTATCAACAACAGGCTCAGCGCTATGGGCTTTTTAAATCTGATTGACAGCACTTTTGTTACTCGCATAAAAAGCTATTTAAAGTCATTGATCATTTTCATCCAGATCACCTGGTGCGAAAACACGTTGTCTGCAAAAAGCAACACTTTACGTTTCCGGCTCCGGGCTTTCCGGCCTGTATAGAAAGAAATATTGATTGTCTCAAAAGGAAATGCGTTATAGTTGTTTTCCACCGAATAAGCCGCAGGCGCTAACTCTTCCTTATCGCACACCAGCCTGAAATCCGCAGCAGCTCTATTGAGCAGGTATTCGTAATACGTGCTGTACTGCTCTATGTTGCCCGATAACATGCGCAGGGGACTCTGCGTTCCCGCTACATTCACTATCCGCAGACTCAAAGCCAGCGTCTCCTTACCCGACGGCAATTGATATACTTCATAGCGAAAGCTATCGGTTGCGTAGCCGCTCACCCTTCTGTTCTGCGCGGGAGATTTCAGCAGGTTTTTGCTTTCGCCGCACGACAGTAAAACAACGGACAGTATAACCAACGTTACCTGTACCCCAACTCTGAATAAATACTGAATAGCCATCCTCGCTTACCTATTTCACAAAATCCGGATTGATGTAGCGGAACGGAACCATAAAGTGCTCTCCCAGACTATTGGTCACCTGTAATTCGTATTTACCCAAATGTTTCAAGCGCACTTCTGTTTCAAGATCCAGATCAATACGGTTGTCTCCCAGTATTGCAGGATAGCTTTTGGTCTTTAAGCTTATCTGCTTCCCGTCAGCATCGCGTAGCAGGAAAGACATTACATCGGTTTCTTTTTCGTCCTGCTGATATTTGATGCGGATTTTCCCTACGGCATCATATTGAATATTGCGTACCTCATTGCGTATATCCACATAATAGCTTTCCTTCGGTAAAGCCTGCATTACACTATCATCAATAATGGTGAACTTCCATACTTCGGCTCCGCCCAGCAGGATGCCTTTGTAATAAGCATCCACTGTCCACACATAGGGTTGCCATTTCTGTAAAGGACGCGCCGTAACCGGGTACACCGCCGAGGTGCTCATCACGTTGTTGTCCTGGTACATCGCATTATTGCGCGTGATCGCGTTCTGCGGATTCTGTCCTGTCTTCAGCTCCGCCACCCTCAGCCGGTACGTGAGCTCGCTCGCAAAAGGGTAATTCACCACCCAGCTCAGCATCGGGTTGTACTCGTAGATCTTCGCATCATTGTCCGGACTCAGCAGGTTGATCAGGAACAGGTCGTCTACCGTCTGGTATACGCAGGACTGTGGCTCGTCTCCGGGTGTATACTCAGGACTTGTACCGGGAGGATACACGCTCACGCAATACTCATACGTACCCTGAGGCAGCTTGTTGTACTGCTGGAACAATTCCTTTAACGCCGGGCCGGAGAAGTTCCAGGTCGGAGCACTGATCATATCGCGGCTGACTTGTGTCACCCCTGGTTGCAGGCTGATATGGTACTCATACGTGAAGTTCAGTGCCGACTGCCGGTAGTACACCCGGCCCCGGACCAATACGTTCTGGCTCTGCTGACCCCGGTTCTCCAGCCGGTAATTGAAGATATTTGCCGGTGTGAGTTCCACCCCGTCGATCAGCGACAGGTCCACGCCCAGACCTGTCTGCTGGGCATGCACCGCCTGCGGCTGCAGGCTCAATAACCACAGCAGCACCAACATAAAACCGCCGCTACCCCAAGAACAGTGCCTGTCAACAGGCGTGTGATGTTTCATATGATTCTGTTTTTATTATTGTTCGTCATTAGTTGGTTAGCCTTCTTCGCCTTTAAAAAACTATAATGTGGCAAACCTAATACTTCAACTATTAACCAAGAAAATAATATAATTATATATTACTGAAAATCAATGATAAAACTTTGCATTTTCGTAAATTATTACAAAATATCTGCAAATGATCGAGGTGGGTTACCATCTTATATTCAAAGGGCTATATATAAAAAATGTGGATGCTTTTTATGGCAAAAAATCTCTATGTGATGCGGAGATTTTTCTTGGATTTAAGTACTTATTTTCATGGGATACGCTAAAAACAAGAAAAGTCTCACTTGAAGTGAAGCTTTTTGCGGACTGGATGGGACCGTGACGGGGCGGCATTCCGTTATTTCTTTAAAATATTGGAAGGTTGTTCAAATAGCCATTCAAAGTATTTCCTGTTTTGCTTAAACATCAACTCTCGTTTGAGCGCTGCTGTTTTATCATCATGCGCTTCCACATAGCGCAGTGCCCACGGAAGTTTAGTGCTTGTGTATTTTGAAAGACCAGAATTATGTTCTTCCAGCCGTCTTGCATAGTCGGTTGTATACCCTTTGTATAAGGTACCATCCAAAAGGCTTTCAATGATGTAAACATAATGTGCCATAAAGCAAAAAAGCTTCACAGATTGTGAAGCTTTTTGCGGACTGGACGGGACTCGAACCCGTCCAGGCTCAGCCGGGACCGCGACAGGGCGGCATGCCGTTATTTCTTTAAAATATTGGAAGGTTGTTCAAATAGCCATTCAAAGTATATCCTCTTTTGCTTCTTAAACATCAACTCTCGTTTGAGTGCTGTTGTTTTATCATCATGCACTTCGACATAGCGCAGTACCCACGGAAGTTTGGTGCTTGTGTACTTTGAAAGACCAGAATTATGTTCTTCCAACCGTCTTGCATAGTCGGTTGTATACCCTTTGTATAAGGTACCATCCAAAAGGCTTTCAATGATGTAGACATAATGTGCCATAAAGCAAAAAAGCTTCACAGATTGTGAAGCTTTTTGCGGACTGGACGGGACTCGAACCCGTCCAGGCTCAGCCGGGACCGTGACGGGGCGGCATTCCGTTATTTCTTTAAAATATTGGAAGGTTGGTCAAATAGCCATTCAAAGTATTTCCTCTTTTGCTTCTTAAACATCAACTCTCGTTTGAGCGCTGTTGTTTTATCATCATGCGCTTCAACATAGCGCAGTACCCATGGAAGTTTAGTGCTTGTGTATTTTGAAAGACCAGAATTATGCTCTTCCAACCGTCTTGCATAGTCGGTTGTATACCCTTGTATAAGGTACCATCCGAAAGGCTTTCAATGATGTAAACATAATGTGCCATAAAGCAAAAAAGCTTCACAGATTGTGAAGCCTTTTGCGGACTGGACGGGACTCGAACCCGTCCCGGCTCAGCCGGGACCGTGACGGGGCGGCATTCCGTTATTTCTTTAAAATATTGGAAGGTTGGTCAAATAGCCATTCAAAGTATTTCCTCTTTTGCTTCTTAAACATCAACTCTCGTTTGAGCGCTGTTGTTTTATCATCATGCGCTTCAACATAGCGCAGTGCCCACGGAAGTTTAGTGCTTGTGTATTTTGAAAGACCAGAATTATGTTCTTCCAGCCGTCTTGCATAATCGGTTGTATACCCTTTGTATAAGGTACCATCCGAAAGGCTTTCAATGATGTAGACATAATGTGCCATAAAGCAAAAAAAGCTTCACAGATTGTGAAGCTTTTTGCGGACTGGACGGGACTCGAACCCGCGACCTCCGCCGTGACAGGGCGGCATTCTAACCAACTGAACTACCAATCCGTTTGCGTTGGGGTTGCAAATATAGAACCTTTTCTTTCAAAATTCCAAAATTCAGCGAAATTATTTTTTAGCCTACATTTGTGTCCAATCTCAAAACAAGCAAACTATGCAGTTTCTGGACTTCGAAAAACCCCTTGAAGAACTGTACCACCAAATGGATAAGCTCAGGGAAACCGCCGAGAAGAATCATTTGGATGTGAGTGCAACCCTGGGCGAGCTCGAAAATTCTATTAGACAAACACGCGAAAAAATATACGCAAATCTTACTCCCTGGCAACGTGTACAACTGAGCCGCCACCCGGAACGTCCTTACACCTTATATTATATCGATAAGATCTTTACCGACTTTATTGAATTATACGGCGACCGCCAGGTAAAGGATGACAAAGCCATGGTAGGCGGAATGGCCAGGCTGGACGGAACTCCGGTAATGGTTATCGGACAGCAGAAAGGTACAAACACCAAGATGCGTCAGCTGCGCAACTTCGGTATGGCGAACCCTGAAGGCTACCGCAAAGCGTTGCGCCTGATGAAAATGGCCGAAAAATTCAATCATCCCATCATCACCTTTATCGACACTCCCGGCGCTTACCCGGGTCTGGAGGCAGAGGAAAGAGGCCAGGGCGAGGCTATTGCACGCAACCTGTTTGAGATGACCAACCTGAAAGTGCCGGTTATCTGCATCATCATCGGCGAAGGCGCATCCGGCGGGGCTTTGGGTATCGGTATCGGCGATAAAGTAGCTATGCTCGAAAACACATGGTACACCGTGATCTCTCCTGAAAACTGCTCGACCATCCTCTGGAGAAGCTGGGATTATAAAGTGAAGGCTGCCGAGCAGCTTAAGCTTACTTCGGAAGACATGAAAGGTTTTAACCTCGTGGATGATGTATTAAAAGAGCCACTGGGCGGTGCACAAACACAACCTGAAGAAATGGCCGCCACGATGAAGCAGTACCTCATTCAGGCCGTTGCAGAACTGCAAAAAATTGATGCTGAAAAAAGAATCGACGACCGTATCGAGAAGTTCTCGCATATGGGATTCTACGAAGAGCGCTAAGTGTGGACATTCTTAACTACTAAAATAAAAAAATGAACATTTCATTCCGCGGTACGGGAGTAGCATTGGTAACTCCTTTCCGCAATGATCATAGCATTGACTATGATGCATTGGGCAAACTGATTGACCATGTGGTGAACAATGGTGTAGACTACCTCGTTGCATTGGGCACCACCGGCGAAACACCTACGCTTTCTTCCGATGAGAAGAAACAGGTGCTGAAGTTTGTTGTACAGCATAATGCGGGCCGTGTGCCCGTTGTGTGCGGAATGGGTGGTAACAATACTGCCGAAATCCTTGAACAACTGAAGGACTATGATCTGACTGGTGTATCTGCCCTGCTGAGTGTTTCGCCGTATTATAATAAACCTACGCAGGAAGGCATTTATCAGCATTATAAGGCCATTGCGCAAGCAACCCCGCTGCCGATTATCCTGTACAATGTTCCCGGCCGTACCGCTGGAAACATTCTCCCTGCCACTGCTTTGCGCCTCGCTAAAGATTGCAGCAATATTGTTGCCATAAAAGAAGCAAGCGGAAATATCGTTCAGTTCATGGAGTACGTATCTGTGATGCCGGACGGCTTTCAACTGCTTTCGGGAGACGATAACCTCGTATTGCCGCAAATTGCGATCGGATTTCACGGGGTGATTTCTGTTGCCGCAAACAGTTATCCGAAACTATTTACGGAAATGGTGAATGCCGCTCTGGATGGCGACCTCGGTAACGCACGTACCAAACACTATCAATTGCTGAAAGGGATGGATCTGCTGTTTGCAGAAGGAAACCCTGCCGGTGTAAAGTGCGCACTGAAACAGCTTGGTGTATGCGGCGATACCCTGCGTTTGCCGCTCGTAAATGTGAGCGACGCAACGGAACAGGCTATCAAAGCTTTTGTTGGCACAATCGCATAATACTTCAAAAATCATGTAAAAAACGCCCGAAGATTATTCCGGCGTTTTTTTTATCCTTCAATAAAATCAAGGTTTTTACCAAACGTATCTTCCGATCTCATGGTTGCTATAAGTGCCGTTGAGATCAGCACAGAACCAATAACCATCGCTGCCTTCACAAAGCCCCAGGATTGTTCCTGGCTCAGGTAAACGAAAATGGCTGATACACCCACAATAGTACCTCTCACGAAATTCGGAATAGTTGTGGTGACTGTTGCGCGGATATTCGTACCGAATTGTTCCGATGCGGTAGACATAAACACGGACCAGTAGCCGTTGGGAATGCCGATGATCAGCAGCATCCAGTAAAAAAAGGAACTGCTGGCTCCTGTGGCGGCAAACAGAACTCCGATGGTGGCTGCAAGCGCAAGCAATGCAATGAGCAATGCTTTCTTACGCGAGCGTAATGTCTGGCTCAATATACCGCACAGAAATGCGCCGGCAGAGGCACCAATATAGTGATACATAACAGCCGTGCTTCCTTTTACAACACCTGAAATGTGCAGCGCCGAGGCGAGCTCAGTGGCCATCGTCACGATGATTCCGATCGTGAACCATATAGGGATACCGATAAAAATGCAGCGGACATACGCCACAAAATTTTTACGAACGAGGAGGAAACGAAGAAATCCGCCGCGTACTACTTTGTCTTCTCGTATCCTGGCAAACATACCGGATTCCGCAACCGACACGCGCAACAGTAAAAGAAACAGGCCCATTCCGCCACCTACATAGTAAGCAGTACGCCAGTCGAACTTATCAGCTACCAGGAAACCGGCCACTGCGCCCGCGATCCCTATACCGGAAACGATGGTTGTACCCAGGCCTCTTTTTTCTTTGCTCATCACTTCGGAAACAAGCGTAACCCCTGCTCCCAGCTCTCCCGCCAGGCCAAAGCCTGCAACAAAGCGCAGCACGTAATACTGCTGGATATTCTGGATCATACCATTGAGAATATTGGCGAGAGAATAGAGCAGGATCGTGCCGAACAAAACCGACAACCTGCCTTTCTTATCTCCGAGAATGCCCCATACAATGCCGCCGCTCAGCATCCCGATCATCTGCAGGTTCAGCAGGAGAATACCTTCACGCGTAAGATCTGTTCCGGTGTAGCCAAGCGCCGTAAGGCTCGGTTGCCGCACAATGATAAATAGTATCAGATCGTAGACGTCCACGAAGTAGCCCAATGCTGCGATCAGGATCAGCATGGCAATCTTTCTGTTATGGTTCATATATGCAATGAAAGCAGCAAAATAAACAACATCGGATAAAAACAAAATGTATTTTGATGCAGCAAGCCAGTACCTTCGCAGGCAAATGCGTGCGCTTCAGAAAAATATAGAATTCATCGCGGAACAGTACAAAGGCGATGTTCCGCTGACGCATTTTCTGAAAGCTTATTTCAAAGCCCACCCTGTTCTCGGCAGCCGGGACAGGAAAATTATCGCGGATGCCGTCTATAGCTACTACCGCTGTGCTTTATTTCTGGATGATACGTTGACGCTTTGGGAGCAAGTACTCGTCTCGCTTACACTTGCCGAAAACGGAAATCCGCATACGCTGAAACTGTTGCCGGAAGCGCTGCAACAACTTCAATCTGCCGACACAGATAATAAAACGGAAGCGCTGCTTCAGATGGGCTATCTGAGCGCCGGAAATATAAAACGGCTTGAAGCTTCGCCATCGTTGTCAGACGGCATTACCGCAAGCGAATGGCATCGATCCCTGTGGCAGAAACCCAGGGTGTTCTTTTCCGTAACCAAAGGAAAAGAACAAAAGGTGATCACCTTACTGAAGCAGGCTGAGATCGTTTTCCTGGAAGAAGGCAACAACTGCTTTTCCTGCAATGCAAACACTGCCATAGAAAAGATATTAGCTCCGGGAGATTATCGCGTACAGGACTTTTCGTCGCAGAACACTGCAGCATACTTTGCGCTGAGCCCCGGCTGCAGCGTTTGGGACTGTTGCAGCGGTGCAGGAGGGAAATCGCTTCTGGCAAGCGATTCAGAACCTTCCATCCGGCTTACGGTAAGCGACATCAGAAGCAGCATACTGCACAACCTTAAAGAGCGGTTCAGACTTTATAAAAAAACGCTTCCGGAACAATTGCTGCTTTCTGCGGCCGATGCTGCTGCGTTGGAAACAACGCTCGGCAACAGAACATTCGATCAGATTATCGCCGATGTACCCTGTACCGGGTCGGGTACCTGGGCTAGGACGCCGGAGCAATTCTATTTCTTTGATACCGCTCAGATACGGGCTTTCAGCGAACGGCAAAAGCAAATACTGAATAATATCAGCCGCTATGTGAAGCCGGGTGGTCATATCACCTATATCACCTGTTCCGTTTTCCGCGATGAAAACGAGTCGGTGCTCGCCTCCTTCCTGGAAAATAACAACCGGTATGAGCTGTTGCAATCGGGTATTCTGAACGGCATTTCACGCAAGGCAGATAATATGTTTGCTTCACTCATCCGCCGGAAAGCATAAAAAAACGCGATGCCCGCCTCTGAGCACCGCGCCTACCCTTTAAACAAAAACTAAACTTTATTATGAATGCTTCATTGCATTTTCATCAATGGTTACACCTAATCCCTGTGCTATTGCCATTCCCAATCCTATGTCTGCTCTGAAGAAATGACATAATTGCCGGTTGATAATTTCCATGCGCTTCGGTCCTTCAATTCCGCTCATTGCTCCCACAATATTGCTGACAAGGTGTTTCTTATCTTCAGCACTGAGCACTTCCCTGTAAAAAATTCCGGGCTGGGAATAATGATCGTCTTCTCCGGGACCGTTTCTGTCGTACCAGTCAGCTATATTGCTGTCCATTTCCAATGCGGGTTCTTTGTATGAAAGGTCCGGACGGATATTATCAAAACTGTTAGGGAAATAGTTGGGAGCACTGCCTCCGTTACCGTTGAGCGCCATTGCCCCGTCACGCTGATAGTTATTGACCATATAGGGACAACGGTTCACCGGAAGCTGCTCAAAATTCGCACCGATACGGTGACGATGTGCATCCGGGTAGGAGAGAATACGTCCCTGCAACATCCTGTCGGGCGAATATCCGATCCCGTCCACTACGTGTGCGGGAGCAAATGCCGCTTGTTCCACATCGGCAAAATAATTGGCTGGTATCTCGTTCAGTTCCATTGTACCCACCTCGATCAACGGAAACTCTTTCTGACTCCATGTTTTTGTAAGATCAAACGGATTGAAACGGTATGTTTTCGATTGCTGCTCATCCATTACCTGGATGTACATGGTCCATTTGGGAAAATTTCCTGCGTCAATTGCGCGTACAAGATCTCTCTGTGCGAAATCGGGATCTTCGCCTTTCATTTTTACCGCTTCATCATTGGTAAAGTTTTTTATACCCTGAGCTGTGCGGAAATGAAATTTCACATACACTCTTTCATTGGACGCATTAATCATACTGAAGGTATGACTTCCGAATCCGTGCATATGCCGGTAGCCGTATGGTGTTCCGCGATCGCTCATCAGGAACATCACCTGGTGCAGGCTTTCCGGGTTCAGGCTCCAGAAATCCCACATCATAGTCGGACTTTTCGTGTTGGTGCGCGGATCTCTTTTCTGCGTGTGAATAAAATCGGGAAACTTCTTGGGATCTTTAATGAAAAATATCGGCGTATTGTTCCCTACCAGGTCCCAATTCCCGTCTTCTGTATAAAACTTGATAGCAAAACCACGCGGATCACGTTCGGTATCGGCGCTTCCTTTTTCGCCACCCACAGTAGAAAATCGCAGAAAAACACGCGTTTGTTTACCCACAGCATTGAAGATCTTTGCGCGGGTAAATTTACTTACGTCGTGCGTCACGGTAAATGTACCATAGGCACCGGTACCCTTGGCGTGCACCACTCTTTCGGGGATACGCTCACGGTTGAAATGCGCAAGCTTTTCGTGCAGGATATAGTCTTGCAGTAATAATGGTCCCCTTGCGCCGGCACTCATGGAATCTTCGTGATGAGTATACGGAATACCGCTTGCCGTAGTTAGTTTTTCTGTACTCATATGGATGACGTTTTAGTAAAACAAAAGTACCCGCTACGGTTTTAAAACCTAAACGTGATTTTAAATGTCGTTATAAGCATTTGTTATCCGTCTGCCTAAAAACAAAGCCGCCTGCAACTATAATGTTGCAGGCGGCTTTGCTGTAAAAAAATTCAGCTATTTGATAATGAGCTTCTGAACTGATTTCTGACCGTCTGTAGTAAGTGTGATGAAGTATACTCCACCGGCTACTTTACCACTGAGATCGTAGCTATGGTTAAATGAAGAACCAATGCTTTGATATTGTTCCAGCATTATCTGCTGACCTGTAATAGAGGTAACAGAAACAGAAACGTCAGCTATTGCATTCGGCGCGTTGAAGGATACTGTGAACTGTCCGTTATTAGGGTTAGGATAAATCTGCAGATTGTCCACATTTGTCACATCAGCGATGCCTGTGGTACGGCGATGCAGGATTACCAGGTAATCTTCGATCTCTCCTGAAGTGAACTCGTCACAACCGAAGTCGTTAGGATTGCTTCCGCCCATATTGTTGTTCAGCACCACACGCAGACCCGTTGCAACATTTGGAATTACAGCTGCAGGAATTCGGATTGTATCGTGCGGATAGAAGTTAGCGTATGTGGAAGTTGCGGTCCATACCAGTTCCGCCGGCACATCATAAATCAGGTTGTGGTTATAGTCGATGAATACAGAAATTCTGGCGTCACCGTGTGTTGGTGTTACGAGCGTATGGTACACTGCAATGTCATACTTGGTATCGGCCCAGAGATCCATTGGAGTAAGGTCGGTACGGTCGGTACGCAAACGGATTGCTTCCGGATTGCGAACGTGTGCACCACCTGTATTAAATGTATAAGTACCGATCTTGAACGTACCGATATCTGAACTGTCGGCACCACCTGTTCCGTTTGCAATGCTATGGCAGTAACATTTGTATGGTTCTTTACGCTTAATGAATAATTTATTGGAGTAAATAGTGTCGCGCGTTGCTTCACACACGATACGTAAACGGTAATAGGTGTTCTGGCGCACTACCGGAGTGATCGTATCTTTCATGCGTGAAGACGGAGTTACATTCGCCCAGTTTGTATTGTCGAGTGAATATTCCCACTCCCAATGCATCTGAGACATGCTTCTTGCATGTGCCGTATCCCAAACGGTGGTGGTGTAGCCATCGCACATGGATGTATCGGTGATGTAAGCTTTTCCGGCATAAAGCGGACCAGGACAGATAGGATCCTGTACCACTACCAGGTAATCTTCTGTTTCCCCTTCTGTGTAAGCACCACAAGGAGGTACATCCGAAGCGGTGGCAGCACCTTTTTTCATTACCACACGCATGCCAAGTGTGTCTTTCATCGCCCATGATGGCACTGAGATGCTGGAGATAAATTGTGCAGAAGTTCCGCTGATGATATTGAAGTTGGCAAGCTCTGTGGAGGTGTTATAAACGCCGTCTTTATTCCAGTCGATATAAGTAGCAACACCCGAGCCGGCAAAGGCGAATGTATCCCGTGTGATACCCATTACCGAATATTTGTAAACCGAATCGCGGTTTAATGCAGGAATAGGACGAACCCCGGTATTCAGTGTATAGCTGTGGAAAAATTGCTTGTTCAGATAACCGGGTGTTCCTGAACCGTTATTCAGCAAAGTATCGTTTCCTTTATTGATGATTTTTACATTACCGATATTCACGCCGCTCAGGTTGTCATCAATGGAAGCAGCAGAATAACAATAACAGTTGTATGGTTGTGTGATCAGTGTAATGTGTTTCACCGGAGTTGTATCGCTTAATCCGGAAGAGTCACAGGTTACAATCACGCGTACGAATGTATCTGCAGAAGCACATATTCCGGCGAAATATTGTGATGTGGCTGTTCCGCCGGTGATATCTGACCATGGTCCTGAAGAGGACGAAGCCGTTTGCCATTGGTAGTGAACACCGTAGGTTGTAAACGGATTAGGTGTTGCACCCGAAAGCTTTGCAACAAAAGGCTGACAGGCACATACGCTATCCGGCTGACTGATCACACCGGCAGCTGGCTTACCACAACAGGCCTGATAAAACTGCAGCACCTGGTTATCGTTAGGCAAACCTGCCTGAGCCGCACCCCAGGATCCACCTCTGTTAATGGTCGGTGTGGAAATAGGGTTATTCATCATGAAATAATCGTAGCCCGGACATGGTGTTGCAGGATAAGGTGAGGTATAGGAACTAGGTTTTTGTTTTCCCATTCCTACCAGATACAGATTGACAGGTCCTGAACCACTTGATGTACTTTCTATCTTGTAACAATATTCGATCAGGTTACTTCCTTCATAAAGTTTTACCTGGAAACTGATAACATAGTACCCAACCCCGCTCGTGGATGAGTTCGCAGTAATGCGCCAGTTTTTCCACTCCATGGTAAATACTTTGTTACCACTGGATAATACATCTGTGGAGTAAGTCGCTACGCCACCATAAGCACCGGAAACCTGGGCACTTTGGCCATAAAACGGCCATAAACCCGGGAAGATCGTTTGCGGAGCAACTCCGGATCCGGCAACCGGCTGACAACCTGAAACTGCCGCACCGAGGTTAATCCATCCGTTAGAGCTTACCTGAACCGTATTATGAGTTGATTGACTGCCACAGGGACCGAATTTGAAGTTGAATCCAAGCGGAATACCTGTTTTAGAAGCACAATCGGATTCGATATCAGTAACCTCAGTACCTGAAGACAAGTATTCAAATGTTCTTGAAAACGCCGTCAGGTTAGACTTACAGCCCAACGTTTGTGCCGATACTTTGTTCTGCACCTGGAACATCGTAAATGCAGTGAACAAAGTGAATAGGGTAAAAAGTTTTTTCATAACCACTATCTTATGGTAACAGTTTTGACGCTTACTCTTGTGTAGGATTTTCAGCTTCCTCCTTGAAGGTTAATCACAGTTTATCCACAAATCCTGCTTTAGGAAAACTATAACATGACTTTGGAGCAGCAAGATAAAATTTTTTTTTGGAAATGCAAATTATAATGCCGCCTACACTCAGACGTAAAAAAGCACCCATTGCGTTGGGCAATGGGTGCTTTAAATATAGATATATTCGATTTATTTCAACTGAACGCTTCCCGATCCGATCTTGTAACCGTTATTGTAGAAGGAGATGTTGTAATCGCCTTTCTGGTAGGCGCTTTCCTGTTTCCAGTCAACCGTAACATTGGTCATACGCTGGCCTTTTTCCAGGTTGATGCGTTTAACAACGGTATAGTTCAGTGCATTTCCGTCTGCATCGGTAGTAACACCGGAGCCGTATGCCGCGTTACTGAGCAGCTTGCCTTCCACACCCTGGATGATCACGTAAATTTCCGCAGGGCCATCGTTCACTACGCGGTTTTCATCGATATCGAATACAACGCGCAGGATATCAACTTTTTTGGCTTTCGTGGTAGCCACTTCTTTCTCGCCGTTCTTTTTAAGATTGATGGGTTCCATACGAATATTCGAAATATGAAGCACGGAACCTAATTTGCGGAGATTTTCGGCTTCTCCGGATAAGGAATCGTTTTGCTGATTCAGTCTGTTGTTTCCCTCCGTAAGTACTGTGTTCTCTTTTTCCAGTTCTGCAATACGCTCTTCATACGTTTTTACTTTCGTATTCAGGGTTGCAATGAGCGACTGAGCTTTTTTCAGATCGGATACGGTTGCGTTGCGTTTAGTAAGCAAAGATTTGATGTCGCTTTTCAGCTTGGTGATCTCACCATCTTTATCCTTTACCATCTGATCCAGCTCTGCATTTTTGCCGGTCAGTTCGTCGAGACGGGCGAGCGCCGCGTCATATTGTCCCTGGAGGGTATCTTTTGCCGCATTCAGATCCGTATTCTCAGTAATGAGAAAAGTGTTCTGCTCCACTACCTGCTTTCTGTTGTACATAAGCCAGATGTTTGCAATAACGGATATAGCCAGCAACACAACCAAAAGCGTTGTGTAATTCTTCTTCGGCGCCGCCTGTGCAGACGGGGTTCCCGTGCTTTGATTCATTTCCTGATTCATAATTATCGTTTTTGGACTGGTTTTTGCAAATGTAAAATCCAAACTATGACAAAAGAACAACTTTCGTCGATCCTGTTTATCGACATCGAAACAGCACCGGTGGTACCGGACTTTGAATCTCTTTCCGAAAACATGAAAAAACTGTGGATTGCAAAATCACAATGGTTTCGCATGAAGGAAACGGAAAATGCAGCTCCAGCAAGGGTTTTTGACGAAAAAGCAGGCATTTTTTCCGAGTTTTCGAAAATCATCTGCATCAGTATCGGTAGCCTGAACGCGCTGGAAAATGAGTGGGTTTTACGTCTGAAATCATTCACGGATGAGCCCGAGAAAACTTTGTTAAATAACTTTTTTTCCATCATTTCGAGGTACGCGCAACGACAAAAAAAGCTCCTTTTCTGCGGACATAATATAAAAGAGTTCGACCTCCCGTTTATCTGCCGCCGCAGCATAATCAATGGAATTCCGCTGCCGGAATCTTTACAACTGCAAAACCGGAAACCCTGGGATCATCCGCATACAGACACGATGGAGCTATGGCGTTTCGGCGATATCAAACACTTTACATCGCTGGCCTTGCTGGCAGAAGTGCTGGGCATTCCGTCGCCCAAGCAGGATATGGACGGAAGCATGGTTGGGAAGGTATTCTGGGAAGAAAAAAATATCAGCCGGATCGCTGATTACTGTATGCAGGACGTAATCACAGCAGCCCGTGTATACCTGCATCTTACAGGCATGAATGATTTCCATTTCCGCGTTGATTACGCTTAACTTTGCGTCATGGCTGTAATGACTTTCAAACAAATTGCCGATAGTATCCGCAAAAAAGAATTTGCACCGGTATATGTGCTGGATGGAGAGGAAGCTTATTTTCTCGACCAGCTGATGGACTTGTTTGAGGCAAATGTGCTGAGTCCATCCGAGAAGGAATTCAATCTCAGTGTATTGTATGGCAGGGAGACGAACAAACAGGATCTGCTGAATGCATGCATGCGTTTTCCGATGTTTGCAGATAAGCAATTGGTGCTGCTGAAAGACGCGGCAGCGATGGACAAGTTCAATGAGCTTGAAAAATATATTGAACAACCGTGTACGACTACCATTCTGGTAATTGAATACCGCAACAAAAAGGTGGATGGAAAAACACGGATTGCAAAAGCTATTAAAGATAAAGCTGCCTATTTTACCGCAGAAAAGGTGAAGGAAGATGCAATGCCGGCCTGGTTGATGCAATGGGGGAAAGAAATCGGCTTTGAGATTCCCGAAAAAGAGGCCGAGATGCTGACATTATACCTGGGCAGCCATCTGCAGCGTATCGTGAATGAAATAGAGAAGATACGCATTAACGTACCTGAACAGAAAATGCTTACAGGTGCGCTGATTCAAAAATATATCGGGATCAGCCGCGAATACAATCTGTTCGATTTTGTGGATGAATTTATCGACGGCAATAAGGATAAATATTACCGTATGCTCTCCTATTTTCTCAGCAATATGAAATCCAGTCCGATGGTGCTGGTCACCGCATCTCTGCAGAATAAATTTCAGGCTTTGTACCGTGCCAATTATGCTGCGCAGCTCCCGGAAAAAGACTGGGCAACAGCTATCGGTGGCAGTCCCTGGTTTGCCAAAAATGTGGTGGCAAAAACAAAACGCTGGCCTTTATATAAAGTGGAGCAGTGTATGATGACTATTGCTGAATTTAACCGTCGTTCGGTTGGTATTGATTCTGATGCAGGGGATAGCGAAAACTTTAAAGAGCTGATCGGGCGGCTGGAGCTTATCGCAGCATCCTGAAAAAACGATCGCCCTCCTGAAAAGAGGGCGATCGTGTAATTATCGTGACTGTTGTTTACTTATTCTCAGCAATGAATTTTTTTGCCATTTTTACGTAATCGTCGTTCTTAGCTTCAGTAGCCAGGCGGATCACTTCTTCAGCGGTGTTCAGTGCTGCTTTACGTTCTCCTTTTTTCAACTGGATTTTCGCCTGTTGCATGCGTACCCAGAATGCTTTCGGATTCTGCTCTACCGCTTTACCGATCCACTCAGAAGCTTTATCCAGATCTTTGTTGTTATCGTAATAGTAGGTAGCAGCCTGGTAATAAGGACGTGTATCCATAGCCAGCGCCGCATCAATGCTCTTCATTACTTTGCCGTCGATTTCCGTTGCGATTTTCACCGGTACGCGTACGTCATCCCAGCTTAATTCCAGCGTTGCCGTTGTGGCTTTCACTTTGTCAAGGTTGATCGTAAAAGACTCTACTTTATGATCGGTCATTTTAGGAGCAACTTCAATACGCAACACTTCTTTCTCTTTATTATAATCCGCAACGTTTCCTGCGAGTGTAAGATCGCTGTACAGCATTACTTTCCAGGAAGACTTACCGGGAATCGTGTATAATGCATACGTACCAGCTTTTACGGGTTGTCCTCCGAAAGTGACATCCTCGGAGAAAGTCAGTTTGGTAGCGCTGTTGGCTCCGGTACGCCATACTTTGCCGTAAGGCACCAGTTCGCCGAAAATAACGCGGTTACGCACGAGCGGTCTTGAGTACTCAATTGTAATATCTCCGAGACCAAAACTTTGCTTCACCGTTTGCGAAGGGCTTGCGGCTGGAATTTTCAGGGATTGGGCCTGTGTGCTGGTTGCAATGCTCAGTGCCAGGCAAGACACGGTAAGCAATCTGCTTATGGTATTTTTCATATGGATAATTGTTTTTTGTTTCGTGTTATGTACTATTCTACCAATACACTGCCGGATACGTAGCGATACAGATAGAGATTGGTATTTTCAAAATAATAGAAATTGTTGTCGGCGTCCCACTTGGGTTTGATATCAAATTTGGTGAAAATGGCCATGCCGTTATCACCGGTTTTTTCATTAAACAGGGTACCGTATTTATTCAGCAGGTCTACCATCCAGTAGCTGAGTTCAAATCCGCGGTAGGTAAGTTCCCCGGCCTTTCCGGAATATGTTTGCCGGTATCGTTCGGAAAGCATTGATCCTGCCGACACCGTAGGATCGAAATAGTAAGGCTGGGTAATGTTGATAGCAATATGATCTCCGAATGCAAGTACTCTGCGATCGTTCACGATAGACTTCCAGGTAGGCATCCCGAATACTTCAAAGCGTGCTTCCGGGAAATAATGATGCAGATCTGACAGCAGGCTCAACGCATAACCAGGGTCCATAACCGGCATTACGATCATGTTGCTTCCGGAAAGATCTATTGCTGAAGCAATAGCTGCAGAGTCGGGTGGTGTTGTAGCAGAAAGTTCCGCGAAGTTTTTCAGGTGCCCGCTATCCAGCAAAAAAGAGAAAGCAGCGCTGTCCAGGTTCTGAGACTGACGTTTATACACAACCATAAACTCTTTACTGCGCCGTTTTGCAATCGCTTTAGCGAGCGCTTCGCAATTGTGCTCCAGGGTCGGGTTGATCAGAAAGAAATAAGGATTGTTGCTGATACCTGCATCTGAAGGGGAAAATGCGGAAACGAAATTGACGGTATGTTCCTGCGCAAACTTTGCTACAGGGGCCACTTCATTTGTTGGCACAAAGCCGATGATGAGATCTGTCTTACCCAGACTATCTTCGTTCAGCAATGCAGCAGACCCTTCAGCAATATCATGAACGAAGATATCGGTACTGTAACCCATACTTGCGAGTGTATCGACCGCCAGTCGCACACCTTCATAAAAATAAAGACCGGCCATCGCTTTTTCGGGAATATGGGATTTCTGCACTTTATTTTCTTTCACCAGTTCATCCAGGTAAAGCGGAACAAGTACATCGATCCGGTAACGGTCCCTTTGCCGGCTATCGGGAAGGTCTAAACGCTTTTTACGGCGTTTTTTTTCTGTTTTCGCGGGCTCGGCGGATGCGTTTCTTTTAGCGGCCGCACTTTCCTTCTCGGTCTTTCTTACAGACTTCCGGGATTGTGCCTGAACGCCGGTTGCAGCAACCAGCGATAAGCTCAGAAAACACCCTAATACTTTGCGGTACACGAGTTTTGCGTTACATTTTAGGTTTATGGAAATGGGGATTACTCCCATTCGATCGTGGCAGGAGGCTTGGAGCTGATGTCGTATACGACACGATTCACTCCTCTTACCCGATTGATAATATCATTAGACACCTGAGCCAGGAAATCGTAGGGCAATTGCGCCCAGTCTGCGGTCATACCGTCAACGGAAGTAACCGCTCTCAGCGCAACCGTGTATTCGTAAGTACGCTCATCGCCCATTACGCCCACACTCTGCACCGGCAGCAGCATAGCGCCGGCCTGCCACACCTGGTCGTACAATCCTTTTTCGCGCAGCAGATTGATATAGATCGCATCTGCTTCCTGCAGCATTTTTACTTTTTCTTCAGACACTGCACCCAGCACACGGATACCCAAACCGGGTCCCGGGAACGGATGACGGCCGATGAAGATAGGCGCGATACCCATTTCGGTTCCGATACGGCGTACCTCATCTTTGAACAACGCACGCAAAGGCTCTACAAGCTTCATGTGCATTTTTTCGGGCAGACCGCCCACATTGTGGTGCGATTTGATGGTCTGGGATGGTCCGTGCACCGACATGGATTCAATCACATCGGGGTAGATGGTTCCCTGACCCAGGAAACTGACGCCGTCGAGCAGCCTGGCCTCTTCAACGAATACATCGATGAAAAGCCTGCCGATGATCTTACGCTTCTGTTCCGGATCGCTGACGCCTTCCATCTCTTTATAGAAGGTATGGCTTGCGTCTACACCTTTTACATTCAGACCTAAAGTTTTATAACCATCCAATACCTGTGTGAACTCATCTTTGCGCAGCAATCCGTTGTCTACAAAAATGCAATACAGGCGGTCGCCGATGGCTTTATTGATGAGCATGGCAGCCACTGTGGAATCCACGCCGCCGCTTAAAGCCATTACTACTTTCTGATCTCCGATCTGCTCTTTAAGTTGCGCTACTGTTTCCGCAACAAACGCAGCCGGTGTCCAGTCCTGCGCGCAACCGCAGATATCGGTGAGGAAATTGAGCAGCATTTTGCGGCCATCGAGGCTATGGGTTACTTCAGGATGGAACTGGATTGCATAAACAGGATTCGGGGCATATGCTTCTTTAGAACGGAAGGCTGCAACCGGAATGCTGTCTGTAGTGGCAATTATTTCAAATCCGTCGGCCAGGCGTTTGATAGAGTCACTGTGACTCATCCATACCTGTGAACCGTCGGAAACTCCTTTCATCAGTGCATTTGCGATAATCCCTTTCAGATGCGCACGTCCGTATTCGCGATGTGCGGATTTCCCTACTTCACCGCCGGTCTGCTGTGCCAGCAACTGGGCACCATAGCACACTGCGAGTACCGGAACCTTTTGCGCCATTTCGTGAATGTCAGGCTTCGGTGCAGCCGGATCGTTCACGGAGAACGGAGATCCGGAAAGAATGATCCCTTTCAGGGATGCATCGTATGCTACGGGTTTGGTACAGGGCTGTATCTCACAGTAAACATTCAGCTCGCGCACACAACGGGCAATGAGCTGGGTGTATTGAGATCCGAAATCGAGAATGAGGATTTTGTTATGCATCTAAAAAGAACCTTGTAGGCTGATAAAAGAAGTAAATATTAAGCTTGGCCGGGGTTTCCGATCGGAGTGAACGGAACCTGTGTCTGTGCCTGCTCTTTAATGAGGCCGTTAGCGGCTTCAAATTGTTTAACATTATCGATCAGCGCGAGCATCAGGCGTTTGGCGTGCTGCGGTGTCATCACGATACGGGATTTCACTTTAGATTTGGGTGTGTTGGGCATTACATTCACAAAGTCGATAATAAACTCTGCGAAGGAGTGCGTGATCACCGCGAGGTTCGCATACTGCCCGTCTGCAACTTCTTCTGTAAGTTCTATGTTCAATTGTTGCTGATCCTGATTTTCCATTTCGTGGGTGTTTAAGTTTTTGTTTAAGGTGCAAAACTACTAAAGCTATCGCAAAAAGGATAGATCAATTAATGGTTAAGCGGAAAGGCATTCCATATTACTTATCTTCGTCTGACATCATAACAAATCCTACTATGAGCCATCCTGTTTATCCCTGCATCTGGTTTGACGGCAATGCAGCCGAGGCCGCTGATTTTTATATAGAAACATTCGGAAAAGGGGCAGTTACCGCCCACAATCCTGTAGTCACAAGTATTACCTTATCCGGCGAGCCTTTTATGCTGCTGAACGGGGGGCCAATGTTCCGGCCTAATCCGTCCATATCTTTTTACGTGGTTTGTGAAACTGTAGAAGAAGTGGACGCAGCCTGGAAAAAACTGGAGCAGGGCGGGCAGGTGCTTATGCCGCTCGGAACTTATCCCTGGAGCAGCCACTATGGATGGATACAGGATAAATACGGCGTTTCGTGGCAATTAGCATTTGGAAAAATGAGCGATGTCGGACAGAAATTTGCGCCTTTATTGCTTTTCTCCGGTGCACAAAACGGGAAAGCCGAAGAAGCGCTGAATCTGTACACGGATATTTTCCCTGATTCCATCTCCATGGGAATCGCACGCTACCAGGAAGGAGAGGGAGATACGCCCGGGCATGTAAAGCACGAGCAGTTCAGGATCAATGGTTTTGTGATGATGGGGATCGACAGCGGACATCCGCATCCGTTCTCCTTCAACGAAGGTATCTCGCTTGTTGTTTCCTGCCGCAACCAGGAGGAGATAGATCATTACTGGGAAAAGCTTACGGACAACGGTGGATCAGAAAGCATGTGCGGTTGGCTGAAAGATAAATTCGGGGTATCCTGGCAGATTGTTTTTGACGGTCTCGGATCGCTGATGAGCAGTCCGGAGCAATCAGTACGGGTTATAGAGCGACTGATGAAAATGAAAAAACTGATTATTGCTGATCTTGAAAATGCATAATAAAGCCGGAGGGAAATCCTCCGGCTTTTTTCTATAAAGGTGCCACTGTGTAATAAACGCAGGTAGTAATGAAATTGCGCAGAAAAGGTATATATCCTACAAAGGCGGCCTGTTTGCGTGGTTGCAGTCCGAATTTGAACTTATAGATCGGGTTGATCAGGTAATGCTGCTTGTGTATTACTTTAAGTCCGGCCCGCTTCACATATTTTTCAAATTGCCCGATGGTGATACTTGTATCCCAGATCTCCGCCAGTGTCCGGATGGTGGTTGGCGATTCTCCCATCATCTTCAGAAATCCGAGGTAAAGAGGTCTGGGCAGTATATGGTAATAAGGCAGCTTGCTGGTAAGCTTACCGGCGCATACCTGCTGATGCCCTCCGAAAGGCATATACCAGGGAGGAAACCCGAAAAATATCTGACCACCGGGTTTGAGAAACCGCATCAGGTGCGGGATAAATTTTTCCTGTTCCGGTACATGTTCGATCACATCCTTAAGGATGATAATATCGAAACTATGCTCATATCGTGCTACAAACGCTGCTTCGTAAATATTCTGGCAGACAAAGGTTGCTTTCCCTTTTGCCACTTCATCTGCAAGCAGGCGATTGGCATTATCGATCCTGTTCTGCTCAAGGTCCACACCGAGACAGGTACATCCTCTCTCCAGGAACGGACGCAGCACGCCGCCTTCCGAACAACCCACCTCCATCACACGTGTTGTTGCATCGATCACATGCGTGGATTCGATGAAGGGCAATACATAATGCGTGGAATTGTCGGCCTGCTGATCAAAGCGAACCTGAATATTGGTATGTTGGATAAGGGCCAATGGAGACTTGATTTATTCCGGTAAAAATACAGTTTTATTGCACTTTTGATGCAAGTTGCTCCAGTTGTTTACGTATGCTCTCATCATGAATGATCTGCCACAGCGCGGCGATATAATCCTGGTTGAGCGAAAGCCTGGCTGCTTGTGATTTCCGGGTTTCCATAATCTCCCGCCAGCGCTCCGGCTGATACGCGGTGATCTGGTTACGCCCCTTGATCTCCCCGAGCTGTGCGCTGAGCTCCATGCGCTTCGCAAGCAATTCAATAATTTCGGTATCGATATTGTCAGCAGACTGACGCAGGAACTCGATCTTCAGTAAATCCTCGCCTTCGGTCTCCGCCATTTCGCGGCGTATCACCAATCCGTCGAGCAGAACGGCGAGCTGGGCCGGGGTGATCTGTTGCGCCGCATCGGTAAGTGCATGTTCCGGATCAATATGTGTTTCGATCATCAGTCCGTCAAAACCGATATGCATTGCTTTCTGGGCCACAGTTGCAACATTGGCAGCCTTCCCCGTTATATGGCTCGGATCGCAGAAGATAGGTAATCCCGGCATTCTGCGGCGCAACTCCACCGGTATGATCCAGTGTGGTTGGTTGCGGTAGCCTGAATCACTCTTATACATCGAAAACCCGCGATGAATGGCAGCAATGTCACGTATGCCTGCTGCTGCGATGCGTTCTATAGCGCCCTGCCAAAGATCAGTGTCGGGATTTACCGGATTTTTGACCATCACTGCCAGCGATGTCCCTTTCAGCGCATCAGCTATATGCTGCACCTGGAAAGGGTTTACCGTAGTGCGTGCACCTATCCAGACACAATCCACTCCATAGCGCATTGCCTGCTCGATATGCTCGGCTTCGGCAACTTCCACTGTCAGGGAAAATCCGAAATGCTTTTTGATCTCCGCCATCCACTCCAGCGCCTCCACTCCTTTACCCTCAAATGAACCGGGTCTTGTGCGGGGTTTCCACACTCCGGCGCGGAAAAGTTTTATAGGTAATGATTGTAAGCCCTCAGCTGTTTGCCATAACTGTTCCCGGCTCTCTGCACTGCAGGGGCCTGCTATCAGGTATGGCTTCTGATCCCGATCAAATAAAGACATCAGGCAAAGTTAGGATTTAGCTGAAAGGAAAGTGTTTGGAAAAATCTATAATTCCTTAGACATAAGCTTATGCGGGATACCTACTTCCTCAAATGTATCGCCATGCACCGCATAACCCAGCTTTTCATAAAAGGGAATAGCTGTATTGCGTGCGTGCAGCATGATCTGCTTTGCTCCGTTGCTTCTCACAAAAGCTTCGGCAGCCTGCATCAGTTCGCGACCAATGCCTTTACCCTGAAAAGCGGAATCCACGATCATCTGCCGTAGCTTGATCACCTGACCCGGTAATGGCTTCGCCATCAGGCAACCGATTATCCTGGCCCCATCCTGCGCAATGAAAATATCATCTTCGAGGTCGCCCGAAGTATCCTCCTCGTACAGCGACTGACCTAAAGGCTTGCGCAGGCCCGTATCTCTGAGTGCAAATACTTCCGGAAATAAGGGGTGCCGGGCGTCGATCCGTGTTAGGGTAATAGTTGAGGACATTGCGTTATTTTAGTTCCAGTGAAGTGGTTTTGGTAGCATAAACGTGAAAAGCCACCACCTTTTCGGGCAACCCTGCTCCGAGTGTATAATGAATCTCATACAGTCCCGGAAGCAATTCCATAGTCTGAGAACCCGGATTACCGATAATATTGAGCGCTGAAAATTGCATAAACTTATCTCCAAGCTGGTAATAAAGGGTCGCCTTTCCGAGTGTCTCCGTATTGGTAACCTGCACGATTCCCGGTTCGTCAATGGGAATAATCACAGTTGCGCCAAACGTAAGATCGACCGAGCGTACCGAAACGGGAACCGTGTTAATTTCGATATGGTAGTTCCCGGGAGGATAGGGCATTATCGTATCGCAACGCTGGGTAACCATCGGTTGCGGCACGAAATTTCTTTTTACCTGGGCAAAATATTTGGAAACAGGTTCTTTATTGGTGCCACCGCGCCAAACGAATTTAAGCGAACCGCTGCTTACGGTGATGGTGATCTTATTACGTGTCTTCGCGACTATTTCCACGGATTTGAGGAAAGTCTTGTCGCTTCCCACAACACTGAGATTGTATACACCCGCCTGTACCTGTACCGGATCCGGATTACCGTTTTCGTCTACCGTGCGGTAAAATAATTTTACGGGCTTATTGGTCGCCGGGTCGCTTAACTGGATCTGCGGTGTGGTACTGTAAAACCTGCCGTTACCATCCGTGAATACTACTTCTACGAGCGTTTGGTCTGCAGGTGTTTTTTCCTGTGTATAATTTGCCGGCGCAAGTGCAGGCTTTACCGGTGCAGGAGTTGGGGTGGGCCTGGCAGCGACAGCAGGCTTAGCAGTTGCGGGCGTTGGAGTCGGAGTTGCTTTTACGGGTGCAGGTGCCGGAGTTGCCACCACTGCCGGTGTTTCTTTCACAAACTTTGTCAGTTCCATTGGATGAACCGGAATCTGCTTGGGCGAAGGAATAACAGTAAGCAAACGCATATTTCTGGGCTTACGGCCGCCAACGGCAGGCAATGGCTTAAGCGCGGTTCGCAGTACCGGTTTGGGAGGTTCGGGAGGCCGGTTGCCTATCGCCGACAGCAGGAACGGTCTTACCGGTACCGGTGCTGCAGCAGGAGGTACTGCTTCCTGAATTACCTTAAATGTCCTTTTCCCGGATTTAAGACGCAAAGGCTGGATATTTTCTTTTTTACGCGGTGCAGGAGCAGGTTTGGGTATTTCCTGTCGGGGTTGCACCGGTACGATCTGTTGCGTGGAATCTGTCTTCCTGATCTGAATCGGGATGCGTATCGTATCCGGGATAACTGCAGGCCTGGATGGCACTACAGGTTTTGGTGTTTCCGGTTTTGCCGTTACAGGCATTACGGGAATCACTGCTCCGGTTTTTGCCCGGATAAATCCTTCCCGGTGACCATCTACAATTTTCGAGATTACAGGGGTTTGCTGTGCAGCATTACTGACCGTGAGGAAGGTGCCGAGACAGGCGTACATATCTTTCAGCGGTGCATAATCCACCAGACTGACAATATAAGGCTTAAAGAAAATTTTACGCTGCAGCAGTTTATTCACCACCTGGCAGATATCGCCGTCGCAGCTTTCTCCACCGTCCGTGACGAGAATGATGCTATAGGCATATTTACTTTCATTTTCGAAATCTTCCATAGCTGCCTCGCTGAGAGAATAGGCAATCGGCGAAACACCGTAGCCATGAAGCGATTCGAGGCGGGTAGACATCTGGATTCCGCTGTAACGCGAAAAACCGATCTCAAGCTTAGTATCATAGCAGTTACGTTCCTGAGCCGGATACTGATGCCCGAATACACGCAAACCGAATTCGACCTTATCATTCGCTGCACTCAGGCTGTCCAGCAGGGTAAGTATAAAGGTCCGTGCCTGTTGAAACCGAGTTTTACCGGGCGTCCAATCTTCGGCCATACTGGAGGAGCCATCCAGTAAAAATAAAACCCTGGGGGTCTTTTCTTTGGATTGCTCAACCTGCGCGGATGAGACAAGCGGAAACAATAACAGGAAGCAGAAAATAAAACGACGAAATGCCATGAAGCGCTGAAATAAAGTAAATACGGCGTCACAAACATAGTTCATTTATTTTGGTTTGTGCCTTAAAGCGATGATAATAAAAAGGCCCCGTTTACCGGGGCCTGAAAGATTATGCATTTGCGGGAGCAGACAAATAAAAGAGCGTGTTTTCGTTGCCTTCGCGGAACACATCGCGTGCTGTAGCCAGCAACCCTTCACTGGTGACCGCCTGATATTTGTTCAACTCGTCGTTGATCTGGGCGGCGTCTCCCAGCAATTCGTAAAAGGCAAGGTTATTTGCACGGGACAGCAAACTCATATCTTCAAATGCGATCATCGATTCGATCTTATTCTTTGCTTTTTCCAGTTCGCTGTCGCTTACGCCATCTTTCAGCAATAGCGCAATTTCTTCTCTGATCGCTTTATCCGCTTCCTCCGGAAGTTTGTCTGCCGCAATTTTACCTTCTATCACCAGCAGACCTGCATCGAGGCTGCCGGTATGATAACAGTTGATATTGCTGAACAGTTTCTGTTCTTTTACCAGCGAGCGGTACAGGCGGGATGCGTAGCCGTTTCCCATGATCTCGGTAATCAGATCACATTCGTGGTATCCCTTTTGCAATCTGGCCGGCATATGCCAGGCCTTATAAAGCGCATTCAGCGGAACATCGCGGTGCAGTGTTTCCGTACGCGGTGCTTCCTGCCGGGGTTCCTGCGGCAGAGCACGTGTGTACTGCTCTCCTGAAGGAATACCCCCAAACCATTTTTCCGCCATTGTACGCACTTCTTCTTTGCTTATGTCTCCGGCAACACACAGAATAGCATTCTGCGGGTTATAGTGTTTAAAGAAAAAATGTTTTACGTCTTCAAGCTGTGCATCTTCGATATGCTTCAGCTCTTTCCCGATGGTCATCCACCTGTAAGGATGCTGCTGGTAGCACAATTCACGCAGGTACTTCCAGGCATCGCCGTACGGCTTGTTGATATAGTGTTCCTTAAACTCTTCGCATACTACTTTCCGCTGCACCTCAAGGCTTTTCTTACTGAACGCCAGCGATAGCATGCGATCGCTTTCCAGCCAGAAAGCAGTCTCCATATTCTGCTTTGGCAGCTGGATATAATAATTGGTAATATCGTTGGTGGTGTAGGCATTGTTCTCACCTCCTGCCATCTGAAGCGGCGTATCGTAATCCGGGATATGTACCGAACCGCCAAACATGAGGTGCTCAAATAAATGTGCAAAACCTGTCTGTCGGGGATCTTCGTCGCGGGCGCCCACATCGTATAAAACATTCACGGCTACCATCGGAGATGCAGCATCGTGGTGTACGATTACCCGCAATCCGTTGTCCAGCGTAAATTTTTCGAATTGAATCATTGTTCTTGCTTGTCTCTTTGTATGATAGGTGGCTGCGTATATTCTTTAATCGCGCTCTTTCTCCATTTTGCGGCGACGGAGCGGATTTGCCGTATATTCATCGTATTGCTCTCTCTGGCGTACGAGGTTTACCGCCTGAAACACTGCTTCCAGGAAGGAGCCGTTGTCCGCAAGGTTTTTTCCTGCAATGTCGAAAGCGGTTCCGTGATCGGGTGAAGTACGGACCACCGGAAGTCCGGCCGTAAAGTTCACACCTTCGCCGTGCGCAAGGGTTTTGAACGGAATCAGTCCCTGATCGTGGTACATAGCAAGTATCGCATCGAAATTGCGATAATTGCCTTTCGCGAAAAATCCGTCTGCGCTGTATGGACCGAACACGAGATGTCCCTGCTGTTTCCATTGGTCCACCAACGGTTTGATCACTGTCTGCTCTTCTGTACCGATCATGCCATCGTCTCCGGCATGGGGGTTAAGGCCCAGCACCGCGATCTTTGGCTTGTCGATCCCGAAATCACGTACCAGCGTATCGCGCAGGAGTGTCAGCTTACTTTGCAGATTTTCGGTAGTGATATGATCCGACACTTTGTCTACGGGCACATGCTCTGTTACGAGCGCCACGCGCAGATCATTATGGTAAAGCAGCATCAATACATCTTTCGCTTCAAATTTATCTTTCAGGAAAGGTGTATGACCGGAATAAGGAAAATTCGCAGAGTGGGCATTCGCTTTATTGATCGGGCCGGTTACCAGTGCATCCAGCTGACCATCTTTCAGGCATTGCGCCGCAACCTCCAACGAGCGAACCGCATACTTACCTCCTGCTTCCGTGAGCACTCCCGGCTGGATGGGTACTTCCTCATCCCAGCAGTTAAATACATTCACCTGCTTGGTATTCAGTTTGTCCATCTCCTTCGTGCTGTTAAAATTCAGCTGGTGATCGGAAACAATACGTCGATAGTAGTTGATCACCTTATTGGAGGAAAAGATAACCGGTGTGCAGATATCAAGGATACGGTTATCTGACAGTGTTTTAATGATCAGTTCCGGACCCACTCCATTGATGTCTCCGGTAGTGAATCCAATAATCGGTTTTTCCATATTGCGCTAGGCCTGAAATGAATGAATGATCTACAAAAATAGTCTTAATTTATGCAAATAAGACGTGAAGTTTCACCTCCGGTGCTATAGCTGAGATGCTCTTTCCTTCAGTGCCTGAACGTTGGCTTTTGTGTTTCCGATAAATATTTCTTTATCGATCACAGCAACGGGCCGCTTCAGGAATGTATACTCTTCCAGTATCAGGTTGCGGAAATCTTTTTCGGAAAGGTTCACATCTTTCAATCCTCTTGCCGTATACTGCATGGAACGGCGGCTGAACAGCGCTTCGTAGTTGCCCGCGAGTGCTTTCATATCATCCAGTTGCTTTGCAGTTATCTTGTCGGTCTTGATATCCTGCATGTCAAATTTGTCCGGGGTTATGCCCGCCTCCTGTATGATCTTCTGACAGGTGGAGCAGGTAGCGAGATAATAAAATATGGGTCTCATGATCTTGTATTGTTTATGTGATTAATGGGCCTCAAGCCAGTTGGCACCGAAGCCGCTTTCTGCCTTTACGGGAACCCCGTTGGGCAGCGGCATCGCCTGTTCCATTTCCGTTACGATGAGCTGCTGCACCATTTCGATTTCATTTTTCGGAACATCAAGCACCAATTCATCGTGCACCTGAAGGATCATTCTCGTCTGAAGTTTTTCCCGTTTCAGCGCGTAGTGAACGGCGATCATCGCACGCTTGATCATATCCGCCGCGGTTCCCTGTATCGGCATGTTGATGGCGTTGCGTTCAGCGTAGCCGCGTACTACCTGATTACCGCTTACGATATCCGGAAGCCAGCGCTTACGGCCGGAGAGGGTTTGTACGTAACCATGATCATGTGCAAAACTGATGGTAGTGCTCATATAACGGCGAATGCCTGCAAACTGTGTGAAATAAGCATCAATGATGCCTTTGGCTTCGGTACGCGAGATACCCAGGTTTTCTGCAAGTCCAAAAGCCGACTGTCCGTAGATGATTCCAAAGTTTACGGCTTTTGCGTTACGGCGCATGGTTTTATCTACTTCCGCTTCCGGAACGCCATACACGTTAGCTGCGGTGGCGGTATGAATGTCTTTTCCCTCGCGGAATGCCTGTATCATGCGCTCATCTTCGCTGATAGCAGCAATAATGCGCAGTTCTATCTGTGAATAATCCGCAGACAGCAGCACATGATCTGCGTCCCGCGGAATAAATGCTTTCCGGATCTCTCTTCCGCGCTCTGTTTTGATCGGTATATTTTGCAGATTAGGGTTGTTGGAACTCAGTCGCCCCGTAACCGCCACTGCCTGATTAAACGAAGTATGAAGCCGGCCTGTTTTGGGGTTGATAAGTTGCGGCAATGCATCCACATACGTACTTTTCAGTTTGGTCAGTTCACGGTAGGCGAGAATGTCGTCCACGATCTGATGTTGATTGCGCAGTTTCTCGAGGACATCTTCACCCGTCGCATATTGCCCGGTCTTTGTCTTCTTTGCTTTAGGATCGAGCTTCATGTGCTCAAATAAAACTTCGCCGAGCTGTTTCGGAGAGGCGAGATTAAAACGTACACCTGCCTGCTCGTATACGCGCGCTTCCGCAAGCCCTATATCCGTCTGTAATTCCTTAGAGTAATTGATCAGGAAATGCTCATCCACGCGAATGCCTTCGTACTCCATATCGGTGAGCACCGGCACCAGGGGATTTTCTATTTCCCGGAATACGCGCTCGACATCTCTTTCTTTCAGTAAAGGATCGAACACCTGTTTGAGCTGAAACGTAACGTCCGCATCTTCTGCCGCATAATCTTTGATCTCATTCAACGGTACATCGCGCATATTTCCCTGTGTCTTTCCCTTTTTACCGATAAGGGTTTCTATAGACACCGGTTCGTAATTCAGGTATTTCGTACTGAGCACATCCATATTCCGTTTACCCTCCGGCTCTATCACATAGTGCGCCAGCATTGTATCATATATTTTTCCTTTGAGCTCGTATCCGTACCATTTCAGCATCAGCATATCATACTTGATATTCTGTCCGATCCACTCTTTATCTTCATCTTCAAAAACAGGACGGAATCTTTCAAGTATCGCCACCACACTTTCGGCGTCGGCCGGTACGGGCAGATAGTATGCCTTTCCTTTTTCCCATGCAAAGCTCATACCCACCAGTTCGGCAAGGTTCGCATCAATATTCGTTGTTTCCGTATCGAAGCAGATCTCTTTCTGCGCCTGCAGCTGAGGCAGGAATGTGTCCAGGTCCGTTTCACTAAGTAAGGTATACTCATGCGGCAATGTGTGGATCGTATCGGTGCTTTGCGGCAGCATATCAAACAGCATCTGCTGCGTGGGGCCAAGCAACGCAGCGGCATCTTCCTTAGCGGGAGCGGCAGTCTTCGTACGCACGTCATTACCGAAAAGGTCCTTATTCACGGGAGCTGCCGGAGCTTCACCCAGCAATCTTGCAGCCAGTGTTTTAAATTCGAGCTCGGCAAACACTTCCTTCAGTGCATCTTTGTCCCAGTCTTTCACACGGAAATCTTCTTCGTGAAATTGCACGGGTACATTTGTGATGATCGTGGCGAGGCGTTTGGACATAATCGCACTTTCTTTTCCCGCACGAACTTTCTCTCCGAGTGCGCCTTTTATCTCATGTGCAAATTCTAGTACATTCTCCAGTGTATCATACTGGGCAAGGAGTTTAGCGGCTGTTTTTTCCCCAACGCCTTTAATACCCGGTATATTATCGCTCGCATCGCCCATCAGTCCCAGCAGATCGATCACCTGGTCCACACGCTTGATATCCCATTTTTCGCACACTTCTTTTATACCCAGTACCTGCGGCCCCTGACCAAAAGCGGCGGGTTTGTAGATCAGTACCTGTTCCTTCACAAGTTGTCCATAGTCTTTATCGGGGGTAACCATGTATACGGTGTACCCCAGGTCTGCCGCTTCCCACGCCAGTGTGCCGATCAGGTCGTCAGCTTCGTAACCGTCCAGTTCCTTGCAGGGCAGACTGAAACCGCGTATGATTCGTTTGATATCGGGTATGGCCTGCAACAGGTCTTCGGGCGCCTCCTGACGATTGGCCTTGTAATCGGTGAAGTCGTCGTGGCGTACGGTTGCCGTTTGCGTATCGAAAACCACAGCGAGGTGAGATGGCTTTTCTTTATTCAGCAATTCCAGCAGGGTATTGGTAAAGCCAAACTGGGCATTGGTATTTTTGCCTTTCGAGGTAACACGCGGATTACGCTGCAGTGCGAAATATGCACGGTAGATCAGCGCCATAGCGTCTAACAGAAATAATTTTTTCTCTGACATGGCACGAAGGTAAATGGGTTTTAAAGAAAATGGTGAACAAGGAACGTCGGAATACCCATGTATCGAAAATTAATCTAAGACCTGTTTGTCCGGAGCAGTTTATCCCGCCCATCCTTCACGATCGAGGCTTCGGTACTGTATCGCTTCTGCGAGAAACTCGGGCCGGATCATTTCGCTACCGGCCAGATCAGCTATGGTGCGCGACACCTTCAGAATCCGGTCGTAAGCCCGCGCTGAAAGATTGAGCCGCTCCATAGCCGTTTTCAGCAATTTTGCGCCTACCGGACTGATCGCGCATACTTCCCGTAATTGCCGGGTACCCATCTGTGCGTTGCAATATATACCTTCCTGATCCGCAAAACGCTGTTCCTGCAATTCCCGGGCTTTGATCACTCTTGCTCTGATGGTGGCACTATCTTCGGCGCCGTTTTTTTGCAGGTTTTCGCTGCTCAGTTCAGAAAAAGATACGGGAGTTACTTCCACATGCAGGTCTATACGGTCCAGCAAAGGCCCCGATACTTTATTGAGATAACGCTGCACCGCAACAGGAGCACAGGAACACTGCTTTTCCGGGTGATTGTAATAGCCGCAGGGACAGGGATTCATGGAAGCGATCAGCATAAAGCTTGCCGGGAAATCTACGCTCAGCCGGGCCCGTGAAATGGTCACATGCCGTTCTTCCATCGGTTGCCGCATTACCTCCAGCACCGTACGTTTGAATTCCGGCAATTCATCCAGAAATAAAACCCCGTTATGTGCGAGCGATATTTCACCCGGTTGCGGAACACCTCCTCCGCCCACCAGTGCAGCATCGCTTACCGTATGATGCGGTGCGCGAAAAGGTCTCTGCGCAATAAGCGAAGCATGGCCCGGAAGCTTTCCTGCAACAGAATGTATCTTGGTAGTCTCCAGTGCTTCGTGCAGTGTAAGCGGCGGAAGAATGGTAGGCAGCCTTTTCGCAAGCATTGTTTTGCCCGCTCCCGGAGGACCTATCAGGATTGCGTTGTGTCCGCCGGCCGCCGCGATCTCCAACGCACGCTTTACATTTTCCTGTCCTTTCACATCACTGAAGTCGAGCTCAAAATGCTGCTGATTTTCGAAAAATTCTTCGCGTGTGTTTACCACAACAGGTTTCAGGGTGGAGGGATCACGGAAAAAATCAATTACCTCAAGAATGTGATGTACGCCATACACTTCCAGGTTGTTCACAAGAGCGGCCTCGCGTGCATTGGCTGCGGGCAGTATCATCCCTTTGAACTGTTCGTTCCGCGCCTGAATAGCCATGGGCAAAGCGCCACGGATAGGCTGCAGGGAGCCGTCCAGCGACAGTTCTCCCATAATAATATAATCGGACAGGAAATCGGCAGCTATCTGACCTGAAGCTGCCAGCATACCCAGTGCAATCGGCAGATCGTAGGCGGAACCTTCTTTACGGATATCCGCCGGAGCCATATTCACGAGTATTTTGGTACGGGGACGATCAAAGCCGTTATTCTTGATCGCGGAAACAATACGCTCCAGACTTTCCTTGACCGCGTTGTCCGGTAGCCCTACTATAAAATAACCGGTCATTCCACCGGTGTCGTCCACTTCAATAGTGATTGTAATGGCCTGCACGCCCTGTACGGCGCTGCCTGAAACTTTTACCAGCATAGTTCTTCTTAGTTCTTCTGATTCGTCTGTTAGTTATCATTGATCAATGTAGATGCAGAATACTTCTTTGGGGCCATGCACACCGGTTACCAGTGTCTTTTCTATATCCGCAGTACGGCTGGGACCTGTCTGCAGGCTGATCATGGAAGGAGGCTGATCTTTATATTTCTTCTTTACTTTTTCGTAGGCATCGGCGATGTCATACACCAGGTCGCTCTGGTAAGCAACCACAATATGCACCGGATAAAATACCGGGCTTACGCGGCCGAATTCCTGGCGGCTGCTGATGAGGAATGAACCCGTGCGTGCTATGAGTGCTTCACAACGTGTGATACATGCATCAGCAGTATCGTCTGCGTTATCCGGCGGCAATACAAAATGCAGTTGCGCTTGTCGCGCTCTGTCCAGGTAATGGCTATCTGCACAGAATAATTTCTGCCAGCCGAATGTGGTGTGAAGTGCCGCAATCTGCTGCAGCGCTTCTTCATCGTTTGCACAGTAGATATACTTACCGCCAAGAGACAAAAAGCTTTCCGCAAACAATTCGTCATTGCTGAGCTCACTGTGAACAAATCCATCCTTCGGATCAAAATGCTCGGCTTCGGGAAATGGCATCGACGCAGCATGATCGCGCAATGCAGCACGTATCTTACCGAGTATCTTTTCCCTGGTGGCCGAACCTTTTTGTACCAACATGATTATTCGTGTTTTCGTAAACGAAGATACAGATTTTGCAGAGCAGTAAGTGGTTAAGATCCTTACTATTCGTGATGCACACTTAATTTACGTATCATCTCATCGCTTTTGGAATCGGCATATGCACCAAAAGCATTTACCAGTACTCCATGTATATCATAATGCGTCGAACTGATCGCATATACGATCATTTCATCGCCGGGATCCGTGTTCCCCTCAAAACGGTAAAATTCATCTATTTCAAATTCCCGTGGGGAAAGCGCTTTGTCGTTATGGTACACGAGTATATCTCCGCCTGCGCCCAGGTTAAAATCAACCGTGTATCCGCGAGCTTTCAGATCGTTCACTGCCTCAGAAACGGTGTCGTAGCTTTTCATAAAAAAACCGGTTTTTCGTTACACTGAAGGTACGCGAAAAACCGGTAAAGATTATTGAAACAGTACTACAGGGAGGCAATCCGCTGATTCAGGAATTGTTCTGCACGCACCATATCGTCATGCAGGATGCGGTCTTTGTCCATAAAGGAAATTTCTTTACGGAAAGCCTGCAATATGCGTTCCAGTGCCGGTGAAGTTTGCAGCGGACGACGGAATTCCATTGCCTGCGCAGCAGTAAGCAACTCGATTGCCAGCACACGCTGTACGTTCTGCAGTACCTTATACAATTTGGTGGCGGCATTCGCACCCATGCTCACATGATCTTCCTGTCCGTTGCTGCTCACGATACTGTCGGCAGATGCAGGAGTGCAGTATTGCTTGCTCTGACTTACAATACCGGCAGCGGTGTATTGAGCGATCATAAATCCGGAATTCAGTCCTGCGTCCGGTGCGAGGAAAGGTGGTAACCCACGCTGACCGCTGATGAGCAGATAGGTTCTGCGTTCTGAAATATTTCCAAGTTCTGCCATAGCAATAGCGAGAAAGTCCAACTGCAGTGCCATCGGCTGCCCGTGGAAATTACCACCGCTTACTATAAGATCTTCTTCGGCTATCACCAGCGGATTATCGGTTACTGCATTGATCTCGGTATGCAGCACTTCGCTGAAGAAGCGCAGACTGTCTTTGCTCGCGCCATGTACCTGGGGAATGCAACGGAAAGAATAAGGATCCTGTACCTGCTCCTTATGTTGCTGCTGCAATGTACTGCCGGCAAGATAGCTCCGGATATTGGCCGCCGTCTCCATCTGTCCTTTGTGCGGACGGATCGTGTGAATAGTCGGGTGGAACGGATCTGCTTTCATCATGAATGCTTCTCCGGAAATAGTGGCTATCGCATCTGCCCATTCAGAGAGTCGGCTGGCTGCCGTATAAGCCCAGGAACCATAACCGCTCATGAATTGTGTCCCGTTCAGGAGCGCCAATCCTTCTTTCGCCGCCAGGCTCAGAACGGGAAGACCTTCTGCCTGCAATGCTTCTGCAGAGGAGACAATAGCGCCTTTATAATACACTTCGCCTTTACCGAGCAAAGGCAGACTCATATGTGCCAGCGGAGCGAGGTCTCCGGAAGCTCCGAGCGAACCCTGCTCGTATACCACAGGTATGACATTCCGGTTGTACATTTCCGCAAGCCGCTCTACAATAACCGGGCGCACACCACTGTAGCCTCCGCAAAGTCCTTTTATTTTCAGAAAAAGCATCCAGCGTACGATCTCTTGCGGTACGCGATCACCCATACCGCAGGCGTGGCTGCAGACAAGGTTTTCCTGAAGTAAAGAAAGATCTTCAGGACTCACAACCACATTGCACAGTGACCCGAAACCGGTGTTGATACCATAGTGTACTTTCCCCTGCTTCAGTTTGTCGTCCAGGAAATCACGGTTACGGCGCACACGTTCCATCGCAGCAGTGGATAAAACGATCTGATCGGGCAACTGGTTGCCGATCTCATTTATTTGAATATGTTCTGGTAATTCCATCCCGGCAAATATATATTTTTTGGGCGGCACCGCGGAAAGCGCGCATGCCGGATCGACTGTAAATGTTTTCCGCCGGGCTAACTTGCGGCTTTTGCCTAATTTCGCAGCAGAAAATACAATCTCTTGGAATACTTACAACCGGATAAACTAAGAATCGGCGTATTGGGTGGCGGTCAACTGGGCCGCATGATGATCCAGAGCGCTATCAACCTGAACCTGCAGATATGCTGCCTGGACCCGGACCCAAATGCTCCCTGCAAACACATTGCCAACGAATTCAGCGTGGGCAGCCTCAATGATTACGACACAGTTTATGCCTTTGGAAAGGATAAGGATGTGATCACTATTGAGATCGAGAATGTGAATACCGATGCGCTGAAGCAATTGCAAAGCGAGGGCAAAAAAGTGTTTCCCCAACCTGAGGTGGTAGAACTCATCAAGGACAAGGGATTGCAGAAACAGTTTTATCAGCAGCATCATATTCCCACACCTTCATTTGTGCTGGTATCCGGCAAATCCGAAATCGCGCAGCACGCAGCAGCTTTTCCTTTTTTTCAGAAAATGCGTACCGGCGGCTACGATGGCAAAGGCGTTGTAAAACTTTCCGATCCGCAACAGCTGGACCAGGCTTTTGATGTACCATCGGTTCTGGAGTCGCTGGTTGACTTTGAAAAAGAGATTTCAGTAATCGTTGCGCGCAACGAAAAAGGGGAGAGCTCCTGCTTCCCTTCTGTGGAATGCGCGTTCAATCCGGAAGCCAATCTTGTGGAATTCCTGTTTTCTCCGGCAGACATCAGCAATGATGTGGAATCTCAGGCAATTCAGATTGCTACCACTGTTGCGGAAAAACTCGGGATTATCGGATTGCTCGCCGTGGAACTGTTTGTCACTAAAGACGGGAAAGTGCTTGTGAATGAAATTGCCCCCCGACCACACAACAGTGGCCATCATACAATAGAAGGAAACGTAACATCACAATTTGAGCAGCATCTGCGTGCGATCACCAATATGCCATTAGGCAATACGGATATTGTTCGTCCGGCTGTAATGATCAATCTGCTGGGAGAAAAAGGATACGAAGGTGCCGCCCGCTATGAGGGATTAGACGCAGCGCTAAGCGAAAGCGGTGTGTACGTGCATCTGTACGGAAAAGCGATCACCAAGCCGTTCCGTAAAATGGGGCACATCACTGTGGCAGACAAAGAACTGACTGTAGCTACTGCAAAGGCAAGACAACTTAAAGACACTGTAAAAATCATCTCTTAGTAAATATACTTTTCTATGGTAGGAATTATTATGGGCAGCGCCAGCGATCTCAATGTAATGAACGAAGCGGCAGCTGTATTGCAAAAACTCGGTGTTACTTATGAACTCAATATCGTATCGGCGCATCGCACACCCGAACGTATGTTTGAATACGCCAAGTCGGCACACGAGCGTGGTATTAGAGTGATCATAGCAGGCGCGGGTGGGGCTGCGCATCTGCCGGGCATGGTGGCATCGCTTACTGCGTTGCCGGTAATCGGTGTACCGGTAAAGTCCAGCAACTCTATAGATGGATGGGATTCTTTGCTGAGCATTGTACAGATGCCCAATGGAGTTCCGGTT
This sequence comes from Rurimicrobium arvi, assembly GCF_039540495.1. Taxonomy (NCBI): domain Bacteria; kingdom Pseudomonadati; phylum Bacteroidota; class Chitinophagia; order Chitinophagales; family Chitinophagaceae; genus Rurimicrobium; species Rurimicrobium arvi. The sequence continues at coordinate 131,212 of NZ_BAABEZ010000004.1, forward strand.
GCCACGGTTGCACTGAACGCCGCTCAGAACGCAGGCATTCTTGCCGCCCAGATATTAGGCACCCATGACCAGGAATTATTTAAAAGATTGGTTGCTTTCAAAGAAGAACTGAAAACGAAAGTGCTCAAAAGCGTAGAAGAACTGAAAGCTTAGTCTTCGTCTTTTTCGTCCGCTTCCTCGTCTTCGGCGCCCTGTTTTTTGGCATTAGGCTCAACACCGGTTTTCACATGGGAAGCCGGTGTTGTCATTTGCATGGGTTTCCCCTCGCTCTCTGAAATGCGGAGCAGGTCTGCCTCAACAGTGGTTTTTGCGTTTTCAACAATACGACCCAGCTCTTTACCATTTTTGGTGACGATAATTGTCGGAACCATCGTCACTCCATAAGCCTGTTGCTCGTTTTCTTTAGACAATTTATTGCGGTCTACAGCATACATTTTATAATTGGTGAAACAGTGCGCCAGGAGCATGGTCTTATAGAGTTTGGGCAACAGATTCTGCGTGTCTTCACACCAGGTGCCCATAAATATGATCAGGTTACAGGAAGGCAGATTCTTTTTAAGTTCCTCAACCACGAGCGGATCCGGGTTATAGGCATTGCTGGCGGTAGTGAGCCAGCTGAAGGAAGCTTCATCGTTCAGGTCATCAAAGGTACAACGGCCTACATACATCGTCTGACCGGTATTCTGGTCTTTGGTAATATCAAAACCATATTGGGCCTCAGCTGCGTTGCACAATAACAGAGCAACAAAAAGATTCCATATTTTTTTCATATCCGGTGGCGTTTTTATATCTGGCGGCGTAGCTGCAATAAGGTTTCCCGCAGTGCCTTAAGTGTGTTGATAATATTACTTTTCTGAAGTTCTTCCAGATTAGTGTTCTTCAGTTCTTTCATTTTGGCTTTGGCACCGGCAATTGTAAATCCCTGAATTTTTACGAGATGATGAATCAGTTTCAGCTGCTCGATATTTTCGGGGGTATATAAGCGGTCGCCCTTGCGGTTTGTGCGCATTTTCAGCGCGAACTGAATAGTCCAGAAACGTATGTGGGATGTGCGTACTTTGAACATCTTGGCTATCTCTCCGATAGCGTAATAATTTTTTGTCGTCCCGGATTCGCCGGCTGCGATCTTTGTTGCTTTTGCAGCGGGCTCAGGCGTATTTTCATCGGACTCCTCATACGTCTCTGCAACTTTTTCCTTTTTGGGAGTACGCTTCTTTTTTTCCGGAGTTTCCTTCGGAATCTCTACAGGATCCTCGTCAAAAAGGGAAAGTATGCGCACATTCATACCTTACAAATGTAATTCAATTTACAGGATTATTTCCAGCGCATCGTCTTAAGTAAATGTTGTATATCCTGCTTCAGGAAGTCGTTCAGCGGCTTCAATGAATCGGCATTCGGAGTCACATCAAAATAAAGTGCCCCGCGGATAAAATGGTGCAGTGAATCTGTAGCTACAAACTGGTATTTGGAAGCAGCTTCTCCGCCCCATTCGTACAGATACCCGTTAACTCCGTATTCGTTTTTAAAATCGTAGGGAATCTGGTAGTCGGCACGCTTTGTGTGATAGTAAGACATGAAGTGTGCGTCGTCGAGCAATTTCTCCAATGTCTGGGTACCATTGATGGTTTTGTAGGAAAGGTAAATTACGCCGTTACCGATAGAAGGAAAATTGATATTCAGCCAATACGGATTGTCCGGAGATTTGTCGAATACAAGTTTATCGCGACTGATGCGCGCATAAGTTGGGTATTCGAATGAGTAGGGGAAAGCCTCCTGGTCAAATAATTGATAGCTATGTGATGCAGGAGTATCCACCCGTGCATAGGCCCGGGGTTTCGGAACAGGATCTTCCGGACGGCAGGCTGCCAGCAGCGCAAACCCGATCGGGAACAGCAAAATCTTACTACGCATAATATACCTTTCAAAACTAATCATTTCCGCGCGACTTTTAAAAAACCAGCGCAAAGAAAAAGCGACATCCGTAATCGGATGTCGCTTCTTTTTATTTTCAGATGACCTTAGCGGATGTTATCATTGTAATATTTTACGTTCGCTTTGCGCATCAGCATTTCCTGCAGGTTATTTCCGATGGTACGCTGCATTTGTTGCTGCTCCATCATCTGTTGCTGCTGGAAAACCGCAGCTTCATTCGGATTTGCCTGTTTTGGAACACGCTGTGTGATCACCATATAGCTTACTCCGTCCTGTCCTTTGATGGCCGGGGAGATAGAACCAACTTTTGCATTTTTGTAGAAAGAGTAACCTACTACTTTAGGCTCATATCCTACGCTTGCCAGGTAGGGAACAGTATTGGTAAATGAATCTGCAGCGAGAACAGGCTGACCTGCGGCCTGGGCAACAGCTTCCAGGGATGTCTGGGATTTGTATTTCTCAACAATCTTATCCATTTTCTTTTCCATTCTTACAATGTTCTCCAGTTCGGGCTTCACTGCGTCATTGACTTTCAGTGTTCCTTTGCTCTGAATATTGGTGAGCTTGGCAATAATATAACGTGTATTCGGAGACGTAACTTTCAATACTTCGGAAACATCACCTTGTTTAGCGTCATACATCCAACGAACGATTTCACGGGCAGGGCCCAGTCCACCGATTGAGAAATCCTGCACACGTACCTGATCTGCTTCTCTCTTTTGCATTTTTGTTGCTGTCACACCTTCTTCAAATTTTGCGCCTTTATATTTGGAAGCAAATTCTGTAGCTTTTGAGTAGATCTCTGTTTCTGTTGCATCGCTTGGATACAGAGATTTGGTGATGAATGCAATCTTGGTTCCGTTCTGGAGATTTTTCTGATCGTTGATTCTGACGATATGGTAGCCGAATTGTGTTTTTACCACTTTGATTTCTCCGGTTTTCCCCATAAACGTGAAATCGTTGAATTCGGGAACCATCTGTCCGTAAGCAAAATAACCGAGATCACCGCCTTTATCACTGTTCTGCTTATCGGCGGAGAACTGGCGTGCGACTGAATCGAAATTAGCAGCACCGCTCTGGATTGCGAGCATAAGACTGTCTGCCATTTTATGCGCAGCGCTGTCGTTCATTTGCTGTGTGGGCTGAATCAGGACGTGTTGTGCTTTTACAGAATCCGGCATTTCACGGCGGTCTGTAATTTTCGCAATCACGAAAGACTTACCATCTATATAAGGACCTACAACTGTTCCTACCGGCTGAGACAGCAGGGTATCTGCATAAACAGATTTCAATGAAGATTTTGTAAAGTAGAAATCACGGTAAGCATCTTCGGAGTTAGTATTTACAAAGTCTTTCAGCTGGTCTCCGCTTTTTACTGTCAGATCCTGTTTGAGTTTAGCCAGAGACTCTGCAGCTGTGTTGGTATCCTCGGTGCTCGGTACCACATCGAATGCTACGTAATCAATTCCGCGCATATCTTCTTTCAGCTCAAAGCGTTTTTTGTGCTTTTCAACATAGCTGTTGATATCAGCGTCTGTCAAAGGAACTTCGCTATCGGGGATAGTGGTTGCGGGTACTTTCACCACACGTATGCTGGCCATTTCATTCTGAGCGGCCATTTTATAATCCACCATAAATTTAGGTGAATACATACTTGCATTAACCAGTCCGTTAAAGCGTTGCATCTTATATTGATGCATCGCAAAAGACTTATAATTTTCCCACTGCTCACGCTCTTTTTCCAACGCATTCAGGTCTACCTGGGCAGGAGGATTTGCGAGTTGCTCCTCATAAGCCTTGATACGGGATGGATCAAAACCGCCTGTTTCCGGATTCGTGAAAACAGGGTAGTTCATTATAATATTGCTGGGTGTGGTACCATATACCACATCTTTCATTTCTTTGTCTGAAATAGTGATTCCCAGTTTGCTTAATTGCTTATCAATAATCTTTTCATTCACCAGGTCACGCAGCGCCTGCTCGCTGATCTGAGCACGGATCTCGTCCGTCATTTCGCGGTTCTGGTTACTGATGGAAAAGACTGTATTGTATTCGCGAACGCGTTTATCAAATTCGAGAGGGTCAACAGAAGATCCGTCTACTTTGGCCAATGCTTTGCTGCTTCCGAATATACTTCCGCTATTACTGTTAAATGCATCGTTAACCACGAACGCTATCAGCGACACGGCAATAACACCGCCGGCCAGCTTCGCATACTTGTCTCTTATCTTTTGGATGATAGCCATTAGAAGGGTTGATTATATTTTTTGAATGAGCGCAAACATACACAAAAAATATTGTATAGCGCTATCCGAAACGCATCAAAAATATATACGCAGCATTTTATCTTACAGGAAGTAAACTGTTGCACCCCCCGCAGCGGAAAATTTTCTAAAAAAAGCATTTTTACAGGATGAAACTGTGGATTAAAATGCTTTTCCCCATTCAAATGTGGATTTTTGTGGAAAACCCGGGGTTACGGATGGTATTTCCTGCCACTTTCCTCACATTATTTATTTGCCTCTATAAATTTTATAAAAAAGTTCCATTTTGGTTACAACTTCTTAACATTCCATTCTGCTATTCACACTTCATCACTTTTGCACATGCCAATAATTTTATTGTTTTCTTTTAATCCCCAAATAGCGAAATAGCAATAGCTTTGCGTGTGGATTACTGTGGAAATAATCTGAATAAAGCGGCTTCGGCATAAAAGCAAATAGAATTCCGGTTTTGTTTCCCCATATTCACAGCTGTAATTGTAATAGTTCTTTTTTAAAAAATTTTTCTAAGAATATTCTATGGTCGCAAATGAAGCTGAAATTTTGGGTTCCGTCGCCAAAAATGGTTTTTACGATATCGATGTCGATCCTACCCTCGATCTCTTCGCGGAGATCAATCGTCTGAAAAAAGAAAAAAACGCGGTGATCCTTGCTCATTATTATCAGGAACCGGATATACAGGACATAGCTGACTATATCGGGGATAGCCTTGGATTGGCCCAGGCGGCCGCAAAAACGGACGCAAAGATGATTGTGTTCGCAGGGGTTCACTTTATGGCAGAAACGGCTAAAATCCTCAATCCTGATAAGAAAGTGCTGCTTCCTGATCTGAATGCGGGCTGCTCACTCAGTGATTCCTGTCCGCCCGAATTATTTGCCCGTTTCAAAGCAAAATACCCTGATCATATTGTAATTTCTTATATAAATTGCTCAGCTGGTATTAAGGCATTAAGTGATATTATCTGCACTTCAGGAAATGCAAGTCAGATTGTGAATTCTCTTCCGCAGGATCAGAAGATCATATTCGCTCCTGATAAAAATCTTGGTGCATATATCAATAAGCAATCGGGAAGAGAAATGGTATTGTGGAACGGCGCCTGTATGGTACATGAAATTTTTTCGCTTGAAAAAATCACTCGTTTGAAAGAGCGGCATCCGAACGCGAAATTCATTGCTCATCCTGAATGTGAAGAAGCGGTGCTCGCACTTGCTGATTATATCGGAAGTACGACCCAATTGCTGAAGTATACCGAACAATCGGATCTCAACGAATTTATTGTTGCTACGGAAACAGGTATCTTGCACCAGATGCAGAAGGCTTCACCTGATAAAACATTTATACCTGCGCCTCCGGATAATGCCTGTGCTTGTAACGATTGTCCGCATATGAAACGTAATACACTGGAAAAATTATATTTGTGTATGAAGTATGAACAGCCGGAAATTATTATGGATGAAACTTTGCGGCTGGCTGCTAAAAAGCCGATCGACAGAATGATGGATCTCAGCAGACAATTCGGTCTGATATAAATAGAGTTACTGTCAAAATAAAAAGGCTGCTTTTAAAGCAGCCTTTTTATTATCGTCCCATAAAGACCATCAGTATCTGAATGTCGCTTGGATTTACTCCCGATATCCGACCAGCCTGTCCCAATGTCTTTGGTTTTATCTTTTCCAGCTTTTGTCTTGCTTCCGCACTCAATGCAGTCAATTGCTGATACGAAAAAGAGTCAGGGATCACGAGATCGTCCAAATTGTTCATTTTTTGGGCTAATTCACGCTCTTTTTGGATATAAACGTCATATTTCGCCTGAATCTCAGCTTGCTGGAGGTTGGTACGGTCTACGCTTCCTATACGGGCTTTTAAATGAGGCACTGCGGCCACCAATTCTTCGATTTCAATATTCGGGCGTAACAGTAATTTATAAGCTTTACTTTTTTCGGTAAGCGGTGCCGACTGTTTTTGTTCCAGGAATGAGTTAATGGTATCCGGTTCTACACTTGTCTCCATCAGTACTTTTTTAATTTCTGCTACTGATGATTCTTTATCTTTCATCAGCTGATATCGTTCTTCTGATGCAAGTCCGAGCTCATACCCTTTTTGTGTCAGCCGCAGGTCGGCATTATCCTGTCGGAGTAATGTACGGTATTCTGCACGACTGGTAAACATACGGTAAGGTTCGTCGGTACCTTTATTAATGAGATCATCAATCAGTACCCCGATGTAGGCTTCATCACGCTTGAGTGCAAAAGGATCTTTACCATGTGCATTGTTATGAGCATTGATTCCGGCCATCAATCCCTGACAGGCAGCTTCCTCATAGCCGGTCGTTCCGTTGATCTGACCCGCAAAGAACAGATTTTTCACCAGCTTCGTTTCAAGATTATAGTTGAGTTGGGTTGGTGGAAAATAGTCGTATTCGATTGCATATCCCGGTCTGAAGAATTTGCAATTTTCGAAGCCCGGTATTTTAGTCAGAGCATTATATTGTACTTCCTCCGGAAGAGAGGTACTGAATCCGTTCACGTATATTTCAACTGTATTGAATCCTTCCGGTTCTACAAATAATTGGTGTCGGTCTCTCTCTGCAAACCGGTTAATTTTATCTTCAATACTGGGACAGTATCTGGGGCCACTACCCTGTATTCTTCCCTGGAACATTGGAGATTGGTCGAAGCCCGTTTTAAGGATATCATGTACTTCCTGACTGGTATAGGCTATCCAGCAATGTTTTTGTTGTTCCGGTTTTATTTTTTCTACTGGTAGATAAGAGAATCCTACAATTTCTGTGTCCGGTTCCTGGATTTCCATTTTTGAATAGTCAAGGCTTCTTCCATCAATCCTTGGAGGTGTCCCGGTTTTTAATCTGTCGGATTCAAACCCCAATTCCACGAGTTGCTCTGTAAGACCGGTGGCTTTGCTTTCGCCCATTCTTCCCCCGCCGAATTGTTTTTCACCGATATGGATGACTCCATTGAGGAATGTTCCATTGGTTAATACTACCGATTTTGCTTTGATCTCCTGCCCCATTCCGGTTATTACTCCACTAATTGTTCCACGTGAAACAATCAAACCCTTTACCATATCCTGCCAAAAATCAATGTTGGGCGTTTGCTCCAGCATTTCTCTCCAGGTTTGCGCAAATAACATTTTATCATTTTGCGTTCTTGGACTCCACATTCCCGGACCTTTACTCTTATTGAGCATGCGGAACTGGATCATACTTTTATCACTTACAATTCCGCTATATCCTCCTAATGCATCGATCTCACGTACTATCTGTCCTTTTGCAATTCCTCCCATAGCCGGGTTACAGCTCATTTGAGCTATTGTTTGCATATTCATAGTGATCAATAAAACCTTTGATCCCATATTTGCGGCAGCGGCGGCGGCTTCACAACCTGCATGGCCCGCCCCTACCACAATAACATCATACTCTTTAAACATAGTGCAAAGATAGTGAACTCCTTTCTATAGGCTTGTAATAAATGAACGCTCCGAATGTTTCACGTGAAACATTCGGAGCGTTTAACTTAAGTGATGTTCCACGTGGAACATTCAATTATCGTGGTCCGGGACGAGCCGGCGGATGATGTGGATGGTTGAACAACTGGTCTAATTCCTGTACCAGTTGTGTAAATCGTTCTTGTTGCTCAGGACGGCAAAGCGCTTTTATATCTTCAAAGTGGGCAAGGTTTACCCTTTCGATGTTCTTTTGCTGTTCGCCTATCAGGTTAATCAGGCTGTCACGGTTAGCCGGCACTAACAAAGATTGATACAAAGTTCTTTTTAGTCCCGCTGTTTCCTTATCAATAGCAATAACAGCAGAACGATGCTGCCGGATCAATGCTTCATACTGATCAACCTGTGCTTCATCCAATTGTAACTGTTGGATAATTGCCCTTTTAGGACCTTCATTTATGTCAGGTCGTACAAATGGGTCCACGCTCGTGCGACTGTATATCTGCCATAAAAGAAAACAGTTGCAACTTAATAAGACAAGTATCACTAATAATACCAAATGCTGCTTTCTCATAGACTGCCTCCTTCATAGATATTATGATCCGGTATCAGGCCAGGTACCACTTCCGTATAAGTATTTTTTTGGCTTGCAACACCGTCGTTAAGTTTCCTGCTTAAAGAAATATTCGCGATAAGTATCGCCAATAATAAAGTAGTAACGCTGATAACTATTCCCACCGGAGCGCGTTCCTGTACTTGTCTTTTAATTCTGGCATAGATATCAACGACTTCAGTTTTACTGTTGCCGGCAGTTATTCCCTGTAATAAATCCAGTTTCTGTTCAATATTCGGTTTCATACCTCAGCTATTTATTGGATTGCTTTTTTGACGACAATCAGATGCTATTCCTTCGATGTCGCTTCTATACGTTTAATCAAATTCTGTTTTGCCCGTTGTAGTAAAGACTCGACGGATTTGTAGCTTAGTCCCATTATCTGAGCTACTCTTTCTATGGATATACCTTCCAGCCTGTTCAATACCAATGCCGTAAACTGATTTTCCGGTAGGGAGCGGATGTGCTGCATCAGCCGGTCCAGCTCCTGTTTATCTTCCAGACTCAGGTCTTTATGGGTGAGGATGTAGCTGAATCCTTCTTCCTGCTGCAGGAACGGAAGGAAACGAAGAAGCTGCTGTTTTCTTTTCTTTGAACGCAATATGTCCAGGCAGTGATTTACCGCAATTCTGTAAATCCAGGTACTGAGTTGCGCTTTGTCCTGAAATGAATCCAGTTTTCGGAATACCTTAATAAATACTTCCTGCATAGCATCTTCCGCTTCCTGTGTATGTTGCAGGTAGCGTAAACAAAGAGAATATACTTTGTCTCGATGCTCGTTGAAAATAAAATCGAATTGCAATGCAAAAGGACTTGGAACAAACCTAGATAAAATGCCCGTATATTCTAAATTATTTTGCAAATAAGGGACGGAAGTAGCCCGGGCTTCTGCTACCTTTGCGTATCGTAACACAGTTTCAAAACTTTATGTCTGCTCATACCCTGTTTATAGAATCCGCCCTGCGTGAAGACGTAGGCCCCGGCGATTTTTCCTCTCTTGCATCCATAGATGCAGCTGCCAAAGGAAAGGCTGTTCTCAAAGTAAAAGAAAGCGGTGTTCTTGCAGGCCTTGATCTGGCAAGAGAAATATTCCTGTTTCTCGAACCCTCTGCCATATTCAATGCTTTTATGCAGGATGGCGACAGAATGAACGCTGGAGATATAGCGTTTGAAGTTACTGCAGGTATTCATACAATTTTAAAAGCAGAGCGCCTTGCACTGAATTGTATGCAGCGTATGAGCGGTATTGCCACACTTACCCGGGAGTATGTTGAGCTGTTGTCGGGGTACAAAACCAAAATACTGGATACGCGCAAAACCACTCCTTTATTCCGCTATTACGAAAAGCTGGCAGTGCACATCGGTGGTGGTATGAATCATCGTATGGGGCTGTATGATATGATCATGCTTAAGGATAATCATATCGATTTTTGTGGTGGAATTACAAAAGCTGTTCAGAAAACGAATCAATACCTCAAAGAAAGGGGGCTGGATCTTCAGATAGAAGTAGAAACAAGGAATCTCAGCGATGTGGAAGAAGTATTGGCCGTAGGAGGCATCCATAGGATTATGCTGGATAATTTTACGCCTGAAGAAACATCAAAAGCTGTTCGCCTGATAGGCGGACGCTACGAAACCGAAGCGTCGGGAGGTATTAATAAATCCAATGTGGTGGATTATGCCCGCGCGGGAGTGGACTATGTTTCCGTAGGAGCTATTATCCATCATGCCGTAAGCCTTGATCTGAGTTTAAAAGCACAATTGCAATGAGCCGCAGGAAACTGGTCTTTATTGTGAATCCACGCTCGGGAGTGGAAAGAAACAAGCAGGTTCAGCAGGCAATAGACCAGATAATCGACAAAGATCTTTATGAGTACGAAATCCTGCATACCCAACGGGCCGGACACGGTGAAGATCTTGCCCGGGAAGCAGCAGCCAACGGTGTTTTTGCTGTTGTGGCAGTTGGGGGAGATGGTTCTGTAAACGATATCATCCGTGGACTGTACGGGACCGGCACAGCATTGGCGATTATTCCCAAGGGTTCCGGGAACGGACTTGCCAGAGCATTGCAGATTCCGATGAAGGTGGAAAAGGCATTGCAGCTGATCAACCGGGGTAAAACAGAGATGATTGATATCGGGAAAGCAAACGGGAAAATATTTGCAAGCAACGCGGGGCTCGGATACGATGCGCTGATCTGCAAGAAGTTTGCCAACAGCAATCGTCGCGGACTGGCAATTTATTCCTGGCTGGTGACTAAATATATGTGGTTGTACCGGGACAGGTCCTGGACAATTCGTGTCAATGGTGAGGAACTTAAACGCAAGGCTTTTCTGATCAATGTGGCAAATGGAACTCAGATGGGATATAATTTCAAAATTGCTCCCGATGCAGACTGGACAGACGGACTATTTGATCTCGTAATTATCCGCAAATTTCCCAAAATACTGGGAGGATTGCTGGCCTACCGTATGTTCGACGGAAGTTTGCTCAACAGCCGTTTTGTGGAAAGGATACGAACCGATCGTGTAGAAGTATCTGCTCCCGATCTGAAATGGATGCAAACGGACGGAGACCCGGTATCCTGCGCCGAAACAGTCGTGTTTGAAATGCTCAAAGGGGTGCAGAAAGTAATTATACCCTGATATCTGTGACGCCCACCGTATGAAGATCTCTTGTAAAACCGTAGGAAAAGCGGATATAACGCTGTATCAGAGTGCGTCCGGGTTACCGGACTCCTGGGACTTGCTGCTGCCCGACGGTCATCCTATGCGTAAACACTCACTGATGCTTTACGAAAATATGGGACTTGCAGATATCAGTTTTTTTTATGCACTTTCCGGAGACCCGGCCCGGCCTAAAGCGTTGGCATATTTTCAACTGCTTTCTATAAAGCCGTACCATCTGAATGCAAACCTGCTTTCCGGCTGGCAGGCAAGGACCATTCCTCCGCTGATCCGACTCTTTCACCCTACCCTGCTGGTTGCCGGCCATTTGTTCCGGCATGACATACCTACATTTTATTCCGTTCCGGAATGCACTGATTTTGAGTCTTATAGATATTATCAGGAGATGATAGACGCGGTTGCTGCACAGAGTTGTGCGAAAGCGAGTCTCGTTAAAGATGTTCCACGTGGACTGGTGCATTATTTTCAGAACTTTTCGGGGAAATTCGCACAATTACGGAATGATATATCCATGGAAATGTGTCTGCCTGATGAATGGAAAGATTTTACCGATTATGAAAAATCTTTGAAACATAAATACGCTCAGAAATTACGTAAGGTCAGGGCTTCGGTAAAACATCTTCAAATTGAAGAGCTGGATGAAAGTGCTGTATACGCCCAGTCTTCCGACCTGTTTGCCTTATATAGTCAGGTATGCCGGAATCAGACATTCAGCATGGGAATGGTAAACGAACAATTTCTTCCCGATCTGAAACGCGCCTATAAAGACAGACTGAAAATATGGGGATTGTATGAGCAGGGTAAGATGGTTGCGTTTGCCTCTGCATGGGTCCATGATGCGGTGTTCGATATGTTTTACATCGGTTTTGATTACGGCAGAAACGCGGAGCTCAATCTGTATTTTAATATTTTATATCTATCTATAGAAAAGGCTATTGCATTTCGTAAAGCCCATGTAGTGTTGGGGCGCACTGCGCTTGAAGCAAAAGCGCGCCTGGGATGTAAACCGCGTTACCTGCATACCTTTTTGTCTGTTCGCAGTAAAGTGCTCCGGGACCTCGTGTTTGCAAAGATCAATACACAGCATATACAGGAAGGTGCCTGGGAGGAAAGGCATCCTTTTAAAGCCTGAAAAAGGCGGATAACTGTTCGCTATCCGCCTGTGTTTCTCTTTTATGAAGAGCTTTGTTTAATTAAAGAGTCCGTTGAAGAAATTGTAGCGCGCTTTGTCGTCTGCTATTCTTTTTTCAAGGGCCTGGGTTATTTCGGCTTTCAATAAACCGCTTCCCCCGCCATAATGCTGTAAAATAATTACTTCCGGCTGCTGAAACAGGAACAGAGATCTGAGCTTAGCCTCGCTCTCAGGTTCTATACCACTGCTGAGCAATACCACATCATACTGCATTTGCTGGAATTGGAGGATCGCGTCTTCATCTGTGTAGGCGACTGTTGCCTGCCAGCTTTCTTCCTGTTCAATGAGCCGTTGCAGTACAGGAACAATCTCCCGGTTCCTGCCCACAACGAGTATCTGAATTCTATCCATACGCTATTCTGCTTGTTTAACCATCTGCACATCTGCGTGCAGTTTTACATCTTCGCTTACCAGCACACCACCGGTTTCAAGTGCTGCGTTCCAGGTAAGTCCGAAATCTTTACGATTGATTTTTCCGTTCAGCGTAAATCCGGCTTTGGTGTTACCCCAGGGATCTTTCCCGATGCCGCCGAATTCGACGTCAAATTCTATGTTTTTGGTAATGCCGTGGAGGGTAAGATCTCCTTTCAGCACATACTCACTGTCGCTTCTCTTTTCAAATGAAGTGGATTTAAATTCGAGCTTTGGATATTGCGCTGCATCGAAAAAATCACCGCTTTGCAAATGCCCGTCGCGATCTTTGTTGCCTGTATTCACAGACGCGGTTTCAGCATGGAATGCAATGTTCGCATTGCTGAAGTCATCTCCCTCTGCTACTGCAGTGGCATCAAAATTTTCAAATTTTCCGGAAACATTAGTAAACATCATGTGTTTCACTTTAAATCCTACTTCTGAGTGGGAGGGGTCGATTGACCATTTTGTTGTTGCCATTTTTTTGGTTGTTTTTATATTTTTTGAAATGATTTGAATAAAAGATTCTGGCTGTTATTAAAGTTACGGATTCATCTCCATCGGAACTTCTATCAGCAGTATTCTGGAGCCGGGAGCTGTTGCTTTTAACGTAAGCTTATCGGTTTCCCATACGCCCAGTGCATCGCGGCGTTCCAACTGTTGTCCTTCTACTTCAAACGCACCTTCCAGCACGAATGCGTACACACCGTTTCCTGTTTTATGAAACGAATAATCAGTTCCGGCACCCTCTTCAAAGTTACCCCAGTGCATCCACGCGTCCTGGTACACCCATACGCCTTCACTATCAGGATTGGGAGAAAGAATCTGTTTCAGTTCATTTTGTCCCTGGTCTATGGGTTTCTGATCGTATCGCGGCGCAACGTTCATTTTATTCGGATAGATCCATATCTGCAGGAATTTTACTTCCTGATCGTGGTTTTTATTGTGCTCACTATGTTGTACACCCGTTCCGGCACTCATTACCTGTATATCGCCCTGACGAATTGTAGCCACATTACCGATGCTGTCCTGATGTTGGAGATCACCTTCCAGAGGAATGGAGATAATTTCCATATTGTCGTGCGGATGTTTTCCGAAGCCGGTTCCGCCGCGAACCACGTCGTCGTTCAATACACGGAGTAAGCCAAAGCCCATTTTACCGGGATTATAATAGTGGCCAAAGCTGAATGAATGATAACTGTTCAGCCATCCGAAATCTGCATGACCTCTGTCTGCTGCTTTATGAAGAATTGTGTTTGCCATTTTGTATTCCTTTTTTGTTTTGATAATGCAAAGATGCTATCAACGGGGTCGCGAATCCAATAATGTAGATTAAGAAATCAGGATTTTTAATATTTCCAATCGGATTGCATACTTTCAGATATCGTTATCTATGAAGAAGCTGGTATTTGTATTATTCCTTTTTTCCTTTTGGTTCAGCGCTATAGCTCAAACAGTCTCTTATGCTCCTCCGGGAGCGAACTGGCATAGTTTCAACAGCAACTATTCCGAAAGCGAGTATTTCTGGAACCGTTATGAAAAGGATACACTTATTGAAGGTCATCTGTGCAGCAAAATAGGAGGCTATATAATAAAAGCACTGACACCAGCCTTAAAAGACACAATCAGCAACAGCGTAGATTTTGTGTATACAGGTACAGACACAATTTTTTACTTCAACACCTATTATAGCCGGTTTTTCCCATTGTACATCCTGAACGTGAAAGCCGGCGACAGCATAAAATATCATGTGCCGTATCCGCTTGGGAAAGACACAATGTTCCGTGTAAAGATCCACTCTGTTGATACTGTTTATATATCCGGAAGATCTTTGAGACGTTATATTGCCGAGCCCGCAAGCGGGACGGATTACTTTGAAATTCCTGTTTTTATTGAGCGTATTGGTCCGGTATATGCCACGTCTCCGGTTATTCCCACGCAATTTATACGTCCCTCAGACAGTCAGCCGTATCTGCGTTGTTACCATGATCATGAAATTGATTCCAATCTTCGGCCTATGGGAATAGATATGTGTGATTATGCTAAGCCGCTTTCTACCGAAGAGTTCATCTATCCACTGAGCCCTCGTCTGTTTCCAAATCCTGCCCGGGAGCAATCGGAATTGCAATTTCCGGAAGTGAGCTCCGGGACGCTGATGATCATCGGTTCAGAGGGACGAATAGTTTACACTGAGAATATTGCCGATCAGCGGACCTTTACCCTGAAGCTATCTTCGTTCTCTCCGGGAGTATATCATCTTTGCTTCAGGAGCAGCCGGTTTGTGTATCATCAATTGCTGACAATACTTCCTTAACCTGAAGTTTCCCGCCAATATTCCGCTTTCATCTTACTGAGAAATTCCGGTGTCACACCAATGTAGGCAGCTATTTGTTTTTGCGGTACGCTATTGATCAGTGTAGGATAAGTACTGCAGAATTTTGCATAGCGTTCTTTTGCGCTCAACTCCAGATTATCCAATACCCTTTGCCTGTTTGCGACAAGAGAGTTTTCGACAAGGATACGGAAGTAGCGTTCGAATTTGGGCACTTCCTGATAGAGCATTTCCTGATTTTTGCGACTGAGCAGCAGCGCTTCTGTTTCTTCAAGCGCATCGATATTCAGGTGAGCCGGCTTGTGCGAAAGAAGGCTGTACATATCCGTGATCCACCAGTTGCGCGGAGCGAACTGAAGAATATGTTCTACTCCGTTTTCATCTATTGAATAGGCGCGGAAGCAGCCCGAAAGTACGAATGCGGCATGATCACAGATCTCGTTTTCCCTGAGTAGAAAAGCTTTCCTGGAAAATTTCTTTTCCTGCAGTAAGGATAAAAAGTAGAGCTCCTCCTGCTTATCCAGCTCTATAAACCTGCGGGTATGCGCTATTATAACAGATGTGTCCATAAGCCTTGTATCAAATGTACAGCGCCTTGTGAAGAAAGTAAAACATAAAAAAGAGCGGACCGAAATCAGGCCCGCTCCAATACTTTTTAATACACTATTTACCGATCAGTAACGGAAGCACATGCTCCTCTTCGCCGGCAGAGATCTTCACGAGGTACCTTGCTTTGGCCAGCAGTTGCGACAGCGCGAAGTTCGCTTCGACATACCCTTTCACAGCATTCGTTTCGTAGGTGTAGATTTTCTGACCGAGCATATTGACGAGTATCATAGACACTTTACCGTCATAGTTTTTATCCAGCATACCCTTTACGGTAAATGCACCATCGTTTGGATTGGGCAACAATGTAAGCTTCAGGCCTGCATTTGCGCTGACGCGAACATCAGTAATATCCGAGGTGTCGCTGCAAACACCGTTGGACACAACGAGTTTGTAGGACCCTTCTTCTGTTACCAGAAGCATAGTGTCGGTTTGTCCGGATATTGCAACTTCGTTGCGCAACCATTGATAAGTATAGTCAGTTCCTTTAGTTGCTGTAAGAGTGGTACTCTCATTTTCTCCGATCGTCACTGTTCCGGCCGGGCTCAGCAACGCTACTGGTCGCGCCACTGCATCTATTGCGGCATTGCCCGACATATACATAGAACAGGAAGTTGTGTTGTTTGAAGCGATTACCGTATAATTTCCTGAAGTACTGAACAGACCAAAATCCAGCGCGTTACCCGTGCCTTTCAGCGGAGCGCCAATAGGGCCGCCTCCATTGTACAGCTGATAGGTCACCCCCGTATCAGAACCGGAAAGACTGACGTTCAAACCTGCATCGCCCAAACAAAGTTTACCACCACCCGATACGTTATACACAGTAAGGGCTGGTTTTACCGTAACGGTGACAGAAGGTGTTTTAGCGGGACAGCCGGATATCTTTACCTGTACGGTATAATTACCCGCCGCCGAAGCAGTGTAAGCGCTTGCAGTGGCACCTGGTATCGCCACACCATCTTTATACCATTGATAGGTATATCCGGTACCGCTGCCTGCGTTGAGCGTTACAGTGGCACCCGGACATAAGTTAGTATCAGAGGAAGGTGTAATGGTTACATCCGCGGGGGTACACAGCGTATCGTCTACGAGCATAAACCGGGATGAGGGGTTAAAACCGGTGAATGTGCCCCGGAATCCGACATAATTCGTTCCGGTGAGCAATACCGGTGTTACAATTGTTGCATTCGATTTATTGATTGTCGCATCACTCACTTCGTCTGTCTTCAGCAGCAGCAGGGAAGAAGGCACTTTTCCCGCAAGCTCAGTATTGCTCATGTAAACAGTGACATCATAAGTGGTCGTGGAACCGTTGATTGCAGGAGTAATCGTTACTTCTTTCAGAGAACGGTTTCCGGGAGAGAATAAAGCCGGTTTCATCCCGTTGCCCGACTGCGTGATCGTTGCCTGCACACAGCCGAGGTCATTGCTTGTATTCTTAAGGCCTGCTATCAGGTTTTTATTGGCGGGATTATAGAAATATACTTCTTCACCTGCAGGAATATTCCAGGTCCGGGTTGCAGAAAGATTTGTTTCGATGGGTACCGTACTTACCAGGCTGGGTATACTGTCGTTGTTATTGATATTAATGGAAAGGGTATCGAATGCCGCATTGATGGTTGCGGAAGTACCCATCGGATTTAAAGTAAAGGCAAGCTTCAGTGTTTTGCTGTCGTTCACTGTTCCGTCATCGAAAACGGTCAGGTCTGCATATTGCGTAGCAGAACTGCCTGCAGGAAAACTAAGAACGGTTCCGCCCAGTGTATAGTCCTTGCCGGAAACAGCAGTTCCCCCTGCCGCAGCAACAGTCACAACGGGTGTCCCTCCCGCAATGAGCGAACCAGTAGGTTTTATACCAATCTTGTAAACAGTGATGGCCGGGCAGGATGTTGCTGTGGCAAGCTCATTTATTTCCAGGCTCGCAACTTCAAAACCAATTGTGGTGCTGCAA
The DNA here is from genome assembly GCF_039540495.1 of Rurimicrobium arvi. NCBI lineage: Bacteria > Pseudomonadati > Bacteroidota > Chitinophagia > Chitinophagales > Chitinophagaceae > Rurimicrobium > Rurimicrobium arvi. The sequence goes on from NZ_BAABEZ010000004.1 coordinate 148,681, forward strand.
CTAACGTAAGCTGCACCCACCCCTACGGCATACCAGGCGTCGGTAACACTTTTTACTTCAGGGGAGCAACCGCCATATAAGAGAGCTGCAACATTTATTGATGCTGTTCTGCAATCCATATACGTGGCAGTGCTGCTCAGCACGAGCTCTGTCTGATATAGTATGGCAGGTGCTTTCGCCCATCCGAGTCCCGTCACGGAGTAAACGCTTCCTTTATCATTGGTTCCGGAGCCTCCGTCTGTGAGCAGGAAATAAAACTTATTCATCACACCACTGTTGTTGTGTACCCCGCAATAATCGTTTGAGGGAATAGGAGTGCATCCGGTCACATTATACCAGTAAGTGCCGCCATAAGTATCCGGATTGCCTCGCAGCTTAGGAAGGTCCATACGGCGCAGAGGAGTTCCGTTACCTATTTCCTCTCCGATATACCACGTTTTTTTTGGCTGCGCATCTGTTTCATGCGGATCGGCATAATGCTCAATGGTGGCACCCCAGCAATCGCTCAATCCCTCATTCATTGCTCCTGCTTCTTTTTCATATACCAGGTTACAGGTAGCTTCGCATACACCGTGACCGATCTCATGTCCGGTAACGTCGAGACTTACCAACGGATCGAATCCACCTGAAGAACTGCCGGTCCCGTCTCCGTAAGTCATATAAGCACCGTTCCAGAAGGCGTTATTATATCCCGAACTGAAGTGGACATAGCTTTGAAGTACGCCATTCATATCATCCCAACTGTGTCTGCCATGTTGCGAAAGCCAGTAGTCATAAACCATTTCCGTTCCCCACTGAACGTCGAGTGCAATATTGTGCGAAAGGGCCGTGGGCCAGGTATTGGATACGCTGGAAAAATTGGTTGCTGAACTGTAATTCGTTCCGTTGTTCATATTCAGGGTGTAGACACCATTTCCGCGCGTGGAATCAAACAATATATAAGTGCTGGCGGGCTTCGATGTCTTAAATGGTACGGTTCCGCTATACCGTGAGGCTCCGGTTGCCGATGTATGCTTCAGAATGGCGTTGGAGAATAATATCTTACCGGTGTTTGCATCCACATATACCTGCTGGCGGCTCAGAGGTTGTTCCGCATAGATATCAAAAGAATAAGCAAGCCGCACTTTACGGTCTTCCTTATCGTCCCGCATATCTTCGATCCATACCAGTTCACCCTCAGGCATAAACGAGGTATCAGGATTTCCGGAAATTTTTTTGATAAATGCTTCTTCCTCCGGGATTTGCCATTTATATAAAGTAGCCCCGACAAAATCGATAGCCTTTTCAAAGGCCGCTCTTTCTTTTAAAGATGCGCTTGTCGCCGGGTTGTCGCTGAAAGGATAATAATTTCCGGTGAAAAACTGTACCAGGTTATTTTTTACAGTAAGCGTGCTTCCGCCGTGTGCGACTTTGATGCCCTTATAATATTGGATAAAACGCATGGTGCTCAGGCCTGTGTTTGCATGGGTGGTATGCTGAAGCACCATTACATTTTCTTTGCCGTCGATACCAAGATATACGTTAAACAAAGCATCTGCCTTATCTGCACCGATATTTGCCGTTTCTGTAAAGCGCATGGATTTAATGGAATGATCAATGCTGTTACGTTCGACGGCGTATATGTCGTTAGCAGACTGAGCGGTAGCGAGTGTACCGATACCGGTAAATACACAGGACGTCAAAAACACCCTTTTCAGAAAAGGTCGAATCGAGGAAATCATATTATCTTAAATTGAACAAAAAGTTTGCTCAAGATAAGTATAATAACGAATAATTATATAAAAAACAGGGAATTGGGAAGTCGTGCGCCACTTTGTCCGGATAGGGACCGGACGGATTTCTTATCCGTTCAATTCTTTCATCAGGGTGGCGAAAGCAGCTTTCAGTTCAGCAAGTTCCAATTCAACTGCGCTTAGCCGGAGTTCTATTTCGCCTGTAGTTCGGGGTTCCGTGTCAGTTATCTCGTCTTCAACAGGTATATCCTCGGTAAACAGATGTATAAACCGTGCTTCTTTCTGACCGGGACGGCGAGGAAGCTGTCGTACGAAAGGCATCGGTCCGCCGGATAATTTTTCCAGTACGGTAAGTACCTCTTCAAGGGTGTCAAACTCATACAGTCTGCCCGAATTGGTATTGATCTCTCCGGGAGTCTGCGGGCCTCGTAGAAACAACAGGCACAGGATCGCGAGCTCGTCCGGAGTGAACGGAAACATCAACGCGAGGTTATGTTTATATTTTACAGTGCGACTGCCTCCGCCGGTTGCTGTGGATACCAGGTTTTTACGCTTCAGCCGATCCAGCGTCAAGGCAACGGTTTGTTCGTCGTAATTCACTACAGGCCTGCGGGATGTTTTCTGATTGCAGGCGGCGGTAAGACCATTAATGGTCATCGGGTAATATTCCGGGGTAGCTTTGGATTTTTCTATCAGAGCTCCCAGTACGCGAATCTCCTCTGCGTCTAGTTGCGGTAAGCTTTCTGGTGTTTCCATGCCGGTAAAGATAGTTGGAGTTTGTTATCAGTAAAAATCGGTCAGGTAAGGGTAACGCTCTTCGTAAAGTGCTTTTACTTTTCCGAGAACCGTATCGCGAAGCGAATCGATATTCCTGCGTTCGGTTGCAGAAACAAAAACGGCATTATTATGGGTGGCCAGCTGCCAGCGTTCATGCAGATCGAGCAGGAGTTCCTGTTTCACGCTATCGTCCAGCCACTCATCGAAGGTCTGCTTTTCATACAGGTCCATTTTATTGAATATCGTGATGATCGGTTTATCGAATGCGCCGATATCCTGCAATGTCTTGTTTACCACGCCCATCTGATCTTCATATGCCGGGTGGGAAATATCCACTACATGCAAAAGGCAGTCTGCTTCGCGCACCTCGTCCAGCGTGCTTTTGAAGCTCTCCACCAGGTGATGCGGCAGTTTGCGGATGAAGCCGACCGTATCAGAAAGCAGGAAAGGAGTTTGCTCATATACCACTTTGCGCGTGGTTGTGTCCAGTGTTGCAAAAAGTTTATTTTCTGCGAATACATCTGCTTTGGTGAGGATATTCATCAACGTACTTTTACCGACATTGGTATACCCCACAAGTGCTACACGAATGTACGTGCCCCGCTCTTTACGTTGTGTAAACGATTGTTTGTCGATTTCAGACAGACGTTTTTTTAGCAATGAAATTTTATCTTTCACGATACGCCTGTCGGTTTCGATCTCTGTTTCTCCCGGGCCGCGACTCCCGATACCGGCTCCCTGACGTTCGAGATGCTGCCACATACCTTTCAGACGCGGAAGCAGATACTGGTATTGGGCCAGCTCTACCTGTACCTTTGCCTGAGCTGTTTTAGCACGGCGGGCAAAGATGTCCAGGATCAGGTCGCTTCTGTCGATTACCTTGATACCGATCGCTTTCTCAATATTTATGATCTGGGCACCGGTAAGCTCGTCGTCGAATATGGCCAGGTTTATTCCTTTCGCCTGGACATACATTTTTATTTCCTCCAGCTTACCTTTTCCGAGAAAAGTACGGCTGTCCGGTTTGGGTAGCTTCTGAACAAAACGCTTATCTACTGATGCACCGGCCGTTTCAGCCAGAAAAGCAAGTTCGGTAAGGTACTCATTCACCATCGCCTCGGTCTGGCGCTGGTATATCAAGCCTACAAGGATAGCATTTTCTTCTTCGTGTATTTTCTTATTAGTGTCGAGCAAAGCAGTGTTAATATAAAAGTTCAGACAAATATCGGCTAAAGCTGCCTTCGAACCGCGTTAAAATCAACAGTACCTGATTTTCCGAAAACTCCTTGCCGGCAGCACGGTAAAGGCGGATCGTAAAAATGGTAGGAAGCTAATATCGATTTTATTCTTTATCAGGAGGAGTTGGTTCGCTTTGTTGTGGGAAGCCGGGTATGCATAACATGCATTCGACTCCTGTTATAGCTTCGTTTTTTTCGATGTTGTAGATGCTGTATGTTATTTCGAGCCTGTGAATGCGGTTGAGATGGTCAATACGTTGCCTGATATTTTCCACGGCATAAGATTCATGGCTGGTATCTGATTTTACTGCAGTTCCGAGAGGCGCACCATTGTGCCTGATACGAACACATATTCTGTCGTGTTCTTCATTCACGTCTATTTCCAGTTTTGCGTCTTTGCTGTCCTGCGGCCATATTCCATGTTTAATGGCATTCTCTACTAAGGGTTGTATGAGCAACGGAGGGATGCGTATATCAGTAAGGTCTGCATCAGGGTCTATATTTATGGTATAGTTGAGCTTTTCCTTGAAACGAAGTTTTTCGAGTTTGAGATAGTTTTCAATGAGGTCAATTTCCTTTGTAATGGGAATAAGGTCATGGGTCATATTATGCATGTTCTGCCTGAGCAGGTTGGAGAATATGCGTATGTATCTGCTGGCCGGAGCAGTTTCATGATTGTTTACCATACTCTGCAGGCTATTGAGAGAGTTGAAAACAAAGTGCGGGTTCATGAGAGCGTTGAGGCTTCTGTATTCGGAGATGAGAAAGCGGACTTCATTTTCTTTTTTTCTGAGTCTTCGTTTGATGTTCCATCTGGCAGCGAGCGATACGAGGATTACCAGAGCAGCGAGACAGCAGATCAGGAACCACCATTGCGCCCACCAGGGTTTGTTGACCTTTAGAACAAAGACAGCTTCGATGCTGTATTCACCGGACAGTGTTTTTGCCCTGACTTTGATAATGTGGTTTCCGAAGAAGAGTTTGATAAGGTTGAGCTCTTCTCCCTGTATGGAAACCCACTTACCTTTTTTGTTACCGGAAAGGATAGCGTATTCATAAGTAAGAACAGTATTGAAGAAAGAGACGGGCTGAAATTTTATTTTGAGGTCCTGAGCGTCGTTAAAGGAAAGAGCAATTGTATCGGTGACGGGTATTTTACGGTTACCGCTGGTGATGTAGGTAAAGTGTACGCCTGGCATTGTTTTTTGTTGGGCGAGGTATTTATCGGGGAACAGGAACATTTCACCTTTGGCGAACATCATCAGTCCGGAATCTGTAGCGGTAACGTAATCCGGCTGATAAGGAATAAATGGGTTATCGAGTGTACGGATGCGGAAAGAATTTTTACCGGAGCGGGAAAAGAACCGGAGTAGTCTTGGGTAGTTGTTGGTGGTGATGAAGAGCGTGCTGTCGTTCAGCTTCAAAAACTTGTTCCATACACAACCATTATTATCGAGAGTATCCGCGGAAACAGATCGCTCATCGTGATCGCGGCATACAACCAACCGGTTACCGTCGCTGATACCAACGAGGTATTGTTTCATGAATACCATCTCGCGGAATGCCAGATTTCCAAATTGTGGCTGAGGTACAAAATTGTCTGACCTGATCTGATAAATCCTTTCCGCTGTGGATACCCAGATAGTTTTATCATCACGTTCGGCAAAACCAAAAAGGGAGATTAACGGCTCTCCTATTCCGAAATGAGCTTTGACGGTAATCAACCGCTTCTTTTCCAGATCATGTACATCCAGTCTCACTATTTTGTGGCGGATTTCCGTAACCAGATCTGTATCACGGTCTGCATAATAGTTTATGGACGTATTAAAGTCCAGATCTTCAATTATTTCCGGCTTAGGATGGTCCGTGGCAAGTGAAATTCTGTAGTTGGTATCGCGGCAAAGACTGTAGAAGTAGTTATTCCTGATAAAATTCAAAGTTGGTATCAGCTGGCTAAACTGATGAACATCGATTGATTTTATTTTTTGAAATGAAGGACGTTGGTATATCGAAACAGCCTTACGTTTATCCAGCAGGAGTAACTCGTCGTTTACGAACTGTGCATGATCAATCCTGCCTTCAGGCTTCGGATATAATTTATTGCGTATTTTATGATCCAGATCGAATAAAAACAGACCATCGGCAGCAGTACCTACTAATAGCAGTTTTTTGTCTACAATTGCGGAAAAGGCTGAGGATACTTCCTCAAAGCGTTGACCATTATTACCTTCAATTCCGCTGTTTGCAACAAAAAAAGTGTCGGTCTCATTGCATAACAGTTGATTGAGTACGGCATTTTTAGAATTATTGTAGTGTGTTACTTTATTTAGTGTGATAGCATCGTCTATTGTATACAGATCATCGTTTTCCAGGATCAGGATCAGTCTGCCTTGTTTAAAAGTAACGTTTTTAACCCGTGGGTAAATGGGGACTTCTTTCTCTACCCTGCCGGTACGAAAGTTAAATATCAGTGCTTCTGTTTTATAAATAAGCAAATAGCGATGATCGGATACTTTCCTGGCATATTTAAATGTATTAAGGTAGTATTTGTATTTGAGAGGAATAGACTCTGAATTCAGAATGGTCACTTTCTGATCTTTGATTTCCACAATGGGATGGTCCTCTTTAAAGAAAAAACTGATGCTCGTATCTTTGTTTATAACGATATCGGTGGTGTGCGTAAATACAAATGGGAGCTTTAGCCATGGAGTATTCTTTTCATTGTAAAAAGTCCCGTTTTTATAAAAACACAGATGTCCGTTATAAGTACCGATCCAGAGACGCCCGCATTGATCCGGCCGGAAGAAGAAACACTCATTGTCACTGAGTCCGTCTGCGGTAGTGAAATTTTCGAAAGTAAGTCCGTTGAAGCGCGAAATACCTTTATCGGTACCTAACCAGAAAAGCCCTTTCGGATCCTTATAAATATCATAAATGGTATTACTGGCCAGTCCGTTGTTGATTGTATAATGCAGCATGGGATAATGCTGGGCATGCGACCATAGCGGTAATAGCAGCTGCGTTAGCAGTCCAAAAAGCAGGTTACGGATCTTGCTCCTGTAATAAGCTAGAGGCATGTGCGCTGTCGGAAAAAGAAATTTATCATCATTATATTGCAGAAAATCCGGAAGCAATTCAAATACCGTTCTCCTGCATTATGATAGTTCACCCGCAATCAGCATGCAGACTCCGGTCTCGGTGCTTTCGGTAAAAGCATTATAACTTCAGGATTGTAAAGCAAAGCTAACCTTAGTCTGAACGCGCTTTTTACCGTTCGTAAAATAAGGTCTGCCGTTCATAAAATATAAGACGAGTTAAAATAGTAAAGTCTTCATTTTTGTAAGGTATTGGAGCAATGCATCAATATAACCAAATCCGGCTTTTCTCATGGCCAATCATCTCCATTAAAACGAAGTTAGACGCTTCGACAAAACAAATATAAAACGGCGTGTCAGTCTCAGACACGCCGCTTTTATTTTATCCGTTAAGCCCTTTCCTGAATCCGCAGCCAACGCTCTGGTATCTCGTTCTCACTCGCAAGCAGGTAATCATTATAACTACATGGCTCAAAGCTGCCATCCGGTAATTGCATCCACCAGCGATTGCTGCGCTTGCTCTTGATAAAAGTTATGTCGTTACCTGTAAACTGAAGTTGGTACTCTATAAATTCATTCTTGTCGGAAAGACTCGCTTCGTGTTTACGCAGGTAAAAGCCATCAATAAAATACCAAAGCATTTGTGCAGCCAGTGTGGCAGTCATATCATCTTTATCCAGCGCTTCGTCGAATCCGTAAATACCGAAGGAACTTAATTTACTGCTCATGCCAGCAAACCGGGTAAGGGTACAGGCTTCATCTCCCGCAAGTCCGTTCGGGCTTCCCTGTTTGTTCATAGGCGCATCACTGTATTTCACAGCGTTCAGATCGAAACTCAGCAGATGGCTTCCCCTGATCACAGGCTCCATTTCTTCAATCTGCTCTTTCACTCTGCCTACGCGGAAAAAATCGAATCGTATTTTATCCAGTGTTTCCAGCATCACCGGGTTTACAAAATAGCTTTGAAAACCGATGTGATTATAATGTGCTACGAAATTAGGACTCGTGGTCAGCATCTCCATCAGAAAACTCCGGGAGGTAGTCAGTTCCGTTTCATCCAGATCCACCAGCATATCCACGACCGTTGCGTTGATAACCTGCTGCGCCTTTTTAAATACGTCGTATTGTTGCAATGTAAGGTCATGGCTGCCTCCCAGAACAACCGCTATTTTACCGGCAGCATGAATCTCCTGTAATATGGTGCGCAAAGCGGCTCTTGTGTCGTCGATATCAGCACCCCGCACTATATTGCCCGCATCGAATATACGGATACCGGAATGCCAGTTGTAGAGTTTGTAGAATTGTCTGCGTATAGCGTCGGGAGTATCATCCTGCGAATCCGCATCGGGATGTTCACCACGATTCTCCCCGCATCCGACTATCACGATATCTGCTTCCGTCCAATCAAAATTTCCGTCGGATGGATAGTCTGTCAATGCTCCCCACTGAAGGGCGTCGTAGGTGTTCTGGTGATCCTGTAAAAAATGTGTCTCTGAAAAAAAAGCCTGTAAGTCCTGCATACCGACAAAAATAAGCATTCACATCAGTTTCTTCAGAAACAAAACGTGACCGGAAATAATCTTTTCCACAGCAGGATATTGTTGGCGGACAGCCTGCAGACCAGGGTAAGTGTTCCTGTTTTTGATGTACTCTTGCCTTTATAATTCGAGGCACACCTGCGAATAGCCGATCTTGCCTTCCATGGGCGGATGTAGTTTCCGGACACACACCCGCACCCGTGCGACAAAAGGAAAATGCGTCCGGATATTTTTGTGGATATGCTCACACAACAACTCCAGTGTGCTTCTTTCCGGATGGAAAGCATCTCTTACTATTGTATTGAGAACTGTGTAGTCGACAAAAAAACCGGAACGGTAATCGCTCACTTCAGTCCATACATCCACATCCGTTTCAAATTCATTTTCCAAAACGGATTCTTCAGGATATAGTCCAAGTGTAATGAAGGTCTTCACACCATGAAGCGATACAGTATACATGCCTAGTACAGGTCTATTGAATACAGCAAGACTTTATTGTCTTTACTGATCCCGAATAATTGACTTTTGAATACTTCGAAGCTTTCGTACAGCTCCATTAGTTTTTCTGCGAGCCGGATGCGGCGCTCTTCATCATCCACCTCCATGATTTCTTCCTCGTCAGTAAGTCCGGCCTTATACTCCTGAAAAGCCTTATTGGCCAATACTTCCTGGTCAATTTCTTTCATTATAGCCGCAACATCGGAAGAAGGATCTCCCAGGCCGAAGTCGAAAAGCTGCTCCAGCAAAGTGTCCTCATCACTGAATTTCTGATTCTTAATAAACATACCGGCCCAAAAATACAAACAAAAATCCCTGCCGCAATGGACAGGGATTTTAAAGAAAAATACATTACCGGAATCAGTTGATATTCATTTTGCTCCGCAGTTCACCCGGAATTGCATGCTTATTCAGCAGGAAAGCTGTTGTTTTTAATTCCACATACGCTTTGGTTACATACAGATAACCTTTATAGTCGTTGGTTGTTCCCCAGCTGTTTTTCACGATGTAATACTCTTTCCCGTTCTGATCCTTGGCTTTTCCCACGATGTGCATTCCATGGTCATCCGTGGTACTGTAGTTATCAAAGGCCTGCTGACGCATTGCAGGAGTGATGACACGTTCAGGCTTCGGCCCATTGAACATATCTTTCTTCTCGTCATCGCTCATATCATCGTACTCTTTTTCCGGTACATAAGCTACGCCATTTTTCCAGGAGAAAGATTTCTCGCTTACATCTGTTGCCCAGGCTACAGTGTAACCTTTGTCGAGAGCATTATCGATGATATCAGTGATATCTCTCATTTTTACATTGTACACCTTGTCGAAGCTCCAGTTGTCCGGCACCATCAGCATAGTCTTTCTGTAATATGGCTTGTCGGTAAATGAAGACAACTCGATATAATCATCGGGATTAAGACCCACCACCTCATCGGCAAAGCTCTGAGGTGTATACGTTCTTCCTTTGTACTTAAATGTTTCAGGCACCTCGCCCAGGTATGAATCCATAACCGCTTCAAAAGCTTTTCTCCAGTTTGGCGACAGTTTCCCGTTCGGGTTTTTCACGAGCGCATCCAGCATGGCCTGTAATACAGCCTGCATCTCCGCGAATTTGTTTTTGCTGAAACCGTAATGCAACCCGGAATAAGCACTCTGAGGCATCGCACCGTATTTTGCATACATGTTGATTACGTCATGACACGCACCACCATCACCCCAGGAAACGGCTCCATGCATACGGACATACGCGTCTGCCTTTTCACCATAAACCTTGCGTGCGGCATATATCTGCGCCAGTTCAACGGGCTCCTTTCCTTTGCGGATCATTTCACTTTCCAGGAAAGAGTTGGTGGAATAACTCCAGCAGGTTCCCGAACTGGCCTGATTTTTCACAGAAGTATTACCCAAATCGATTACATGCTTAAACTTATATTTGTTTTTAGAGCTGTCGCTGCTGTTTTTATCGATCTTTTTGATCAGATCGTCCTGTGCCAGTACACAAAGAGGCAGCATTGCAGCCGCAATAAGGGAAAGTTTTTTCATTAGTACGTCTAAAAATTTTGGAATGCTAAATTAAGCTTATCTGCCAATAAACGGGTGCGGAAGCGGCGTGAAAAAAGGTGTGAGTTTTTTAAAGGCTATTTTTGTGTATGATCTATTCTTTTAAAGGGTTTGTTCCCGTTGTTGACGCTACTGCGTTTGTGCATCCTCAGGCCGTGGTTACGGGCAATGTGATTATTGGCAGGGATGTATATATAGGTCCTGGTGCTGCACTCAGGGGAGATTGGGGGGCAATTGTTATTGAAGACGGTTGTAACGTGCAGGAGAACTGTACTATCCATATGTTCCCGGGTAAAACAGTCCTTTTGAAAGCGGCTGCCCATATCGGGCATGGTGCCATCATTCATGGAGGTACCGTTGGCTATAATTGTATGGTAGGTATGAACGCCGTTATCATGGACGATGTGATAATCGGTGATGAAAGCATCATCGGCGCGCTTTCGTTTGTAAACGCCGGTATGCAGATTCCTTCACGTTCCCTGGTGGTAGGCAATCCGGCTAAAATAATTAAAGAAGTGAGTGACGAAATGATCGCCTGGAAGACCAAAGGAACGGCCCTTTATCAGCAATTGCCGAAGGATTGTTACGACAGCCTTATTGCCTGCGATCCATTGCGCGAAGTGCCCGCTGACCGGCCTCCGCAGGAGGCATTGTATGAGATTTGGGAGAAGATAAAAAACCAATAAAAAAAGGGACTTCGGTTGGAGTCCCTTTTTTTATTGTCTGGTAGATCCATTAATAATATTTGCCCATTTTTATCAGGGTAAAGATCAGACCTGGCAGATAGAACAGGATGTACAGCAGTAAAGAGATCAACCAGTCGTAACCCTCGAAGTCATCGTTGATTCCCATTGCCAGCCATCCCAGCCAGAATATTGCAAGGATAACATACAATACTACAGGTATTGTATCGGCTGTACGTTTTGCCTTTTTAGTATGCATTGTTTTTTGCATTTCAGTTACTGCAGGTGCCGGGGTTGTTGTAAGGGTGGCGGCCTGAGCTGGCTCGCTAGCAGCCTGCGCGCTTACTGGTTGTTTCACCGGAAATGCGGCTTCAGAGATGTTGCTGATGCTTACAAAAAGAACAGCAAAGAAAATTGTCAGGAGTTTTTTCATAGTAGTACAAATTTTATTCCCCCCAAAAATATAGTTCCTTTATGAACAAATCCCAAAAGTTGCGTTAAACTCTCAATATCCGTTTCCAATTACCCGATACCTTACTTTTGCATTCTCAAAACGAGCTACCTACTTATATGAGTGAAACTAAATTTGCGCGGGAAACAGCGAATGTAATGACCGAACTGGTATTGCCCAATGATACCAATACGCTTGGAAACCTGATGGGAGGCCGTTTGATGCACTGGATGGATATCGCTGCAGCTATCGCTGCGATGCGTCTCTGCAACAAGCCGGTGGTCACTGCATCTGTAGACAATGTCTCCTTTGCAAGACCGATAAAACTCGGTAACATCTTATCTATAGAAACCAAGGTGACGAGGTCTTTCAATTCATCAATGGAGGTATACCTGAAAGTCTCCGGTGAAGATCTGCAGGAGAAGACCAAATATGTGTCGAATGAAGCTTACCTGACTTTTGTAGCCTTGAACCCCGATGGTAAGCCGACAAAAGTTCCTGAAGTAATTCCGGAAACCGAAGAGGAAAAGGAAAGATACAACGGTGCCCTCCGTCGTCGTCAGCTGCGGCTCATCCTTGGTGGAAAAATGAAAGTCGACGAAGCTGTGGAATTGCGTGCGCTGTTCATTAAAGATTAAAATATGGCGGAGAAACTAAGACTCGATAAATATTTATGGTCGATCCGCATCTTTAAGACCCGGACGCTTGCTGCTGCGGCAATCGATTCCGGTAAAGTGCGTACTGCGGACGGACAGGCTGTAAAGGCTTCCCGTACGGTTGGTATCGGAGATAAATATGAGATAAGGACGCCGGCGAGAAAGTGGATTATAGAAGTAAGCGGGTTGCTGGCAAACCGTGCAGCATACGATGTGGCGGTGCAACATTACATCGATCTCACTCCGGAAGAGGATAAAGTAACCGAGAAGCCGCTCAGCTCGAGCTTCTTCACGGGTAAGCGCTTAAGCAAAACAGGTCGCCCGACTAAAAAACAGCGGCGCGACCTGAATGATTTGCTTGGAGGGGAGGATACTCCTCAAATGGACTAGTATACCAGACGGTAATCTCCCGGTTTTACTTTTATCCAGGTTCTTCCCTTGTCCTCGCTTCTGTAAATACCGGTATTGGTAGCGATAAATACATAGCTTCTGGAAACGCCGTTTTTGTAGATATTCTCTTTTACGGCAATGGAATAAGCTATTGTTTTAACGTCAAGCCCGCTGTTTGAGGCATTGAACTGCGTATTGTCACCGTAAAGGTAGATACCGTTGCTGGTAGCAAGCATTACTTTGTCAAATGCCGCTTTAGTGTCGTAAATAATGATATCGTTAGGTACGCCTGCATACTTTTTAAAAGTAGTACCGTTATCCGTACTGTACCATACACCCTGGCGACTGCCATAGTCTGCAGCTATCACTGTGTTGCCGATGTGGGAAACGTAGAAACTGTCTCCTCCCATTCCTATAGCCGGATCCGGGAAAAGATTCGTGGTCACCTGTGCCCATTCAGCATCTTTTTTGTCTTTTTTGTACAAACGTGCCCTGTTTGAATAGCGACTACCAGAAGTGCTGTATCCAAATAAGGTTCCGTTGTCGAGCTCCGTGAACGAAGTAAAGAAAGATGCTGTATCGCCTCCTTTTTTCCAAAGGGTATCAGACATGAAATACCTGTCGTTCCCGTTATTGTCGGTAAACACAAGATTCGTTGCGTAATTCGAAAAATAAGTCGGCAGATAAATGCGGTTATCGGTCTTTGTGTTAATCAGAAAATGTGGCCAGTAAACAGAACTGGACATTTTATATTTATCCACCGGGAATGGCGTAAAAGATAAGCCTCCGTTCATGCTTACGAAAAACAGACTGTCTTTCACCATAATGACGTTTGATTTGGAGGTGGCTAACGCACGCAAAGGACGGCCGTCGCCGGGAAGCATGCTCGTGAAAACTTCTCCATCATTCGTTTTTACAATTCCGCCGATCGCATCGCTGGCATATAAAGCATAAGGAACCTGTAATACGTTATTATTGTCGATACCATTTTCCTTCTTGCAACTTTGCACCGTAGCAGACAAAATTGCTGCTGCGGCAATTGCGCCGAAGAACTTTAAGCTTTTCATTATGATAAATTTTCGTACAAGTTAACAACAAAATTTTTCAAATCAAAATATGGCAATAATATGCTATTCGGCAAGTTCTGCCTCCATTGCCTCCTGACGCTGTCTTACTTCCTGCATCAGAATCCGGGCCTCTTCATCGCGGATCACCTGCGCTTCCTGCATAGCTTTGCCAAAGTCAAGCAATTGTAATATGCTGCTTTCGTTCTTATTCACGAGATTGATACTCATCTGATACTTAAACCCGTCTCCCTCAAGCTTTCCGCCGTTAAAAACGATATTGTCAAACGTTTTGATCGACGCGGCATACACCATCGAATCGGGCTTCGTGGCGGCCAGCATGCCCTCACTTCTTTTAGCCCAGCTGCTGAAATCGAAGAACATCCCGAACGGGTGTTTCAATACATACTCTTTGATCTTCAGGGAAGGCTGACTGCTGTATTGTCCATCCGCAAACGATTGTGCCACTCTGGATTTGTTGGAGAAAGAAGCATATCCGTTACGGATAACAATTGCGGCGCTGTCGCTCGTGCCGGATTTCAGCTTATACACATCAGCCCCCGCACTTTCAATCAGCTGCATGGCAACCGCAAGGTTTACGATCTTTTCAAAAGCCTGTTTGTTATTGATCTTCAGTGCAAACAGAAAATCCATGTCGGTTTTATAACTATTGAATGCAGAACTCGCATCAGTGCTGTCGAAAAGAATGGTTTCTTTTGTCTGGCGGTAGTTGTTCATAGAAAATACCATATCGCCGGAAATAGCACTCAGGATTTCCTCAACGCTTAAATTCTGCTCCTTCAGGAAGCCGTTGGCCATACCCAGCATGCCCATCTTTTCAATGGTTTTGAGCGTTCCTTCGGGAGACATATGATAGCCGAACACGTAATCCAGGTTTTCTTTCGGAATACGCTTTACCAGATCTTCATCCACATCTTTGTTGCTGTACTGCTTATTCAGTTCTTTGAATTCATCAGAACTGTACATCATCATTTCCGTAAGCACTCTCCCTTTTTCAAAATTGGTTGCTGCAGAAAATGCCGAATTACGCCACATATTGTTAGACAATGAAATGCCGCCGGTTACAGCTCCGAGATTTTTCGCACCGTAATTGCTCATAACCGCGTCGATATTTACCCAGAAACCAAGATCATGCTTGTGTTTTTCGAACTGTGCGAAACGTTTATCCGAAAGCAGGGAGTTGTCCGAGCTCACAGAAAAAGCAGACTCCAGGTAAGCAGCCATTCTCGTTTCATTATCGGTAGTTTGCGGAGCACTTCCGTCGTCAGGAATGAACGAACCGGTCTCCTGTAACGAAACGAGTATCATAAGGCTATTGGTCCATCCGGCATAAATATGCTCATCCAGTTTTGCCTCTTTACGTTTGTCATTGTCTTTGATGATTGTGCCGGGGAAACTCTTTTTAATAAAGCTTTCCCATTTCATGGCATCTTTAAGCGGTACGAGCGCTATAAAGCATGCTTCCTGCGTATTGCTGCCATTGTTATTGAGGTATGCATAAAATGTGTTCAGCTCGTCTACGCCGGCTTCCTGCATGTTTTTGATAAATTCAGACTGACGGATGGAGTCTGCTTTGTTTTTTTTGCCGCGAAGCTTTTCCCAGAGGCTGTTATTCGTGATCATACTCCAGGCTATCTTTTTGGATAACTCTTTGGTATTGATCTCAGCTACCATCAGCGCATTCTTCGGAATGTACTTGGCATGTTCGGGAGTGCTGTGGCATCCGCTGGCAACGACAATAAATGCCAGCAGCAGGCAAAGTAGACGCAATCTAATATTCATCAGTTTCTAAGCTTAAATACAAAAATTCAGGGGAAAGTGTCGATTAGAACGGCAGGTCGTCTGCCACACCGCTGTTACCACCGGGGAAACTGTTGAAGTTTCCGGAAGCGCCGGAAGACGGAGCTCCGCCGTATTGCTGTTGTTGCGGAGCGGCATTATAGCTGCTGCTGTCGCCCTGGGTAGCACGCTCGATTCTCCATGCATCAAGACTGGTGATGTAGTTTACGCGGCCATCTTTCTCCCATTTGTTTCCGCGGATGTTGAAGCTTACTTTCAACATATCGCCCACATTATAACTATCCAGCATGTCGCAGCGATTCTGTACAGCCTGCATTTTTGCAAAGTTGGGATAGGAGTTTCCATTAATTTCTTCTGTGATATCCAGAACAAACTCACGTTTTTTGAAACGCTCAGATACCTGTTGTGTAGGATATTTTTCAATCAATCTTCCGGTTACTTCGAGTGCCATTTTTATTCAATATTTAGGTGTTAAAAAATTAATTCTGTCAAAGATAATAAAGACCTGTAAAAAGTCCTGAATAGAAAAACCCCCCGACTTAAGCCGGGGGGCGAATAAGAAGGGAGATAAATGGGTCTCGAACCCACGACCTCCAGTGCCACAAACTGGCGCTCTAACCAACTGAGCTACTACCTCCGTATTTCTTTGGGCAGCAAAGGTAACTGCTTTTTCCGAAAAACCTAAATTTGTTTTGTTTTTAGCAGAAATTTTTACCCCTCAAAACTGGTAGCAGCCTTGTTTTTACCAGCCACGATAATGATGATAGTGATGAGGGTAATGACGATGATGATAGCCGCGGTTGTAATAGCCCCTTCCGCGCGCCGGATAATAACCCACATAACAGGAACTGAGTAATGTCGATAAGGTTACAAGCAATAAGGTAACCATCAGTATGCTTCTCTTTTTCATAAAAAACGATTTTTGGTTATGACCTTCCGGTAAGATAAAAGTTTAATAGAATAATTTACGAAACACTTTTTTCACTACGCCAAATGAAGGGTTTTTTTAACGTTTCGTCCGCTGATTGCCGCTATCTTTGCACGCACAATGAAGCATATGAATAAAACCCTTGTATTGCTGGGTGCAGCTTTGCTCGGAGGCTTGAACGCCGGTGCGCAAACCACCGCAAAGGAGCCGGAAGAAAAGAAAAGTACGGTGGAAAAGCCCTCGCGCGATTTCGTAATGATTAAAATTACCACTGGCGGATGGGCAGATAAGCCAGATAGTGTCAGTACCAAAAATCTGGGAAGAGGGTTTGCCATTTCACTGATGTATGATTTCCCGATCAAGAAATCAAATTTCAGCTTTGCGGCGGGTCTTGGAATAAATGCTCAGAACGTGTATCTCGACGGACAAAATATCAACTTCAAGGATACCGGCTCACAATCCATATTTTTTGCAAGTTCTGCGTACAAGCGCTATAAGCTCACCACCACAAGATTGGAAATGCCGCTGGAGCTTCGCTTTTTCGGGAATAATAAAAACCGCAATGTCGGCTTCAAGGCTGCCGTCGGTGCAAATATTGGTCTCACAATAGGATCCCATACCAAAGGGGTCTCCGGAAGCGGAGGCAGCAAATACAGCGATAAAGTGGTAACCCGTCGTTTTATCCAGCAGTGGGATTTCGCTCCTACCATGCGTATCGGATATGGCAACTTCAGCGTTTACGGAAGCTACAGCCTTACACCGTTGTTTAAAGAAAATGCAGGCCCTCAGGTGGTGCAGTATTCTATAGGTATTTGTCTTACAGGACTCTAAAAAATAATAATCCGACAAAAAGAGAGACCACTCAATGAGTGGTCTCTCTTTTTATGTGTTTGGTCTGTTTATCAACTGGCCGGCTAGACCGCCGTGTCGGGCTCTGTAGCCGGACCTTTGGGTAAATCTGCAGCTGCTTCAGCGGCATAAGAAAGGAGATCTCCGGAGTCGTCACCGTACGGACGCTTTCCGATCAGACTTTCCAGATCATCTTTAAACAGCACTTCTTTCTTCAGCAGTTCTTCGGCAATCAGTTTCACGTCTTCCAGTCTTTCAGTAAGCAACTGCTTCACGCGGCTGTATGAATGATCGATCAGCAAACGTACTTCGCTGTCTATCAGTTTGCCGGTTTCTTCGCTGTAAGGTTTCTGAAAACTGTTTTCGTTATTAGGATCGTAGAAAGATATGTTACCGATCTTGTCATTCATACCATATACACTTACCATGGCATAAGCGATACGGGTTACGCTTTGCAGATCGCTGAGCGCTCCGGTAGAAACTTTCTTAAACATGATCTCTTCGATTGCGCGACCGCCCAGCGCCATGCAGATCTGGTCCTCCAGTTCTTCGCGCAGCGTGAGGTATTTCTCTTTAGGAAGGTATTGTGCGTAACCTAAAGCAGCGTCTCCGCGCGGTACAATGGTAACTTTCACCAATGGATGAGCGTGTTCCAGATACCAGCCGGAAACCGCATGGCCAGCCTCATGGTAAGCAATTACTTTTTTCTCTTCCGGAGAAATGATTTTGTTTTTCTTTTCCAGTCCTCCTATGATACGATCAATCGCATCATTGAAGTCCTGCATGTCTACTTCATTTTTGCCGTTACGTGCTGCAATCAGAGCGGCTTCGTTACATACGTTGGCGATGTCCGCACCGGCAAAACCCGGAGTCTGAAGCGCAAGCTTATGGATGTCGAGATTTTTTGATTTTTTAATCGGCGCGAGATGCACTTCAAAAATTTTCTCTCTGCCTTTTACATCCGGAATGTCGATCGAGATCTGGCGGTCGAAACGGCCCGGGCGTAACAAAGCGGCATCCAGTACATCGGGGCGGTTCGTTGCGGCAAGTACGATAATTCCGCTTTCACCGCTGAAGCCATCCATTTCAACGAGCATCTGGTTCAACGTGTTTTCACGTTCATCGTTGCTCATCATCATATTTTTTCCGCGTGCACGGCCTATAGCATCAATTTCGTCAATGAAGACAATACAAGGTGCTTTTTCACGGGCCTGTTTGAACAGATCTCTTACACGGCTTGCTCCCACTCCCACAAACATCTCTACAAAGTCTGATCCGGACATAGAAAAGAAAGGCACCTGCGCTTCTCCGGCAACAGCTTTTGCAAGCAGTGTTTTACCCGTTCCGGGAGGGCCGACGAGCAACGCACCTTTCGGTATTTTACCCCCAAGCGCCGTGTACTTCTTCGGGTTTTTAAGGAAGTCGACGATCTCCATTATTTCCACTTTCGCTTCGTCCAGACCGGCAACATCATTGAAGGTTATATTCACTTTCGTTCCTTTTTCGAACAATTGCGCTTTGGATTTTCCGATATTGAAAATACCACCGCCGCCGCCGCCGTTTACGCCGCCGCCCAGTTTGCGCATTGCCATAAAAGACATTGCGACGAGGATAATTACCGGTAGTAAAATGCCGGACAGCTCACGCATGTAGCTTCCGCGACTTTCGTACATGATCGGAACTCTCTTCAGAGAAGGATTGGTGGTATAGGCAGCCTCCAGGTCCTTATTGAATTGTTCTACAGAGCCTATGCGAAACGAATAGAGCAGCTCCCGTCCGCTGTTGAGCTGACTCATGGGATTGCTGGCGTCCGCCGGGGTGGTGCCGACGAGTTTTGCTTCAGCCACTTCGTTGTTTACGATAGTGATCTTTTCCACGTTTCCTTTACTCAGGTAATTGTTCTGAAAATCAAGGAAACTGTGTGTGTCGACGGTACTGCTGAAGTTATTGGAGAACATCGTCATACCGACAAGTACGAGCATGATGATGCCGAAAATCCAATATATATTGAATTTCGGGCCTCTGTTCGGCGTGTTTTTACCGTCGGTGTTTTTGTTGAATTGACTGTTTTCTTGCATTGGATTTGGCTGTTTCAGCCCGATGATCGTTTAATTAAAAATTGTTTACTCAGGAGATTTCCGCGTGTACCGCATCTGCCCAAAGTCCCTCAATATCGTAAAACTTACGCTGCTCCCGGTCGAAGATATGAATAACGATGTTCACATAATCAAGAAGTGTCCAATGTTGCCCGTATTGGGTATGATACGGCTTTTCGCCGCATTGCTCGTTCACCTCTTTTTCTATGTTGGCCGCTATGGCACTTATCTGTGTATTGGAATTAGCCTCGCACACGATAAAATAGTCCGATACTGCTTCCTCGATCTTACGCAGATCCAGGCTCACAATATGTTCTCCTTTTTTATCCTCAATCGCCTTCAGAACGGTTTTATAAATTTTACTGTTGGTATTGAGCCTTGGCAGGCGTTTAGATGCTGATTTGCTATCTGTTGTCGCTTTCTCGAGCGTCTCAGTTTTATTGGAATTCAAGATTGGAAGCAGTTTATGTAAATCGAAAGATCGGAAATTGTACTTTTAACCATCAAAATTAAAAAAAACTTTGTCATCAAACGTTAAAGATGTGCTAGACGCGCCCGTCATCCGCTTAGACTCTGTAGATAGTACCAACAATTATGCCGCAGGCTTAATAGATGCCGATAAGGCATATCATGGTCTTACTATTCTCGCAAATTGTCAAACACAGGGTAAAGGTCAGCGGGGCAATATATGGAAGGACCGTCCCGGAGAGTCCGTTTTAATGAGTATTGTTTTAGAGCCCTCTCGCCCCGTAGACCGTCAGTTTGAGCTTTCAGCGCTGGTAGCCGTGGCGGTAGCGGAAGTTTTACGCGATATATTATCTTATTCTGATATTTTTATTAAATACCCCAACGACATCATTATTAATGACAAAAAGGCAGCCGGCATACTTATTGAGAACGTATTGCGTGGCGCTTTGTGGACTCATGCCATAGCGGGTATAGGTATCAATGTGTACCAAAGATCCTTTCCTCCGGAATTGCCTCATGCCGGTTCTCTGATGAGTGAATTGGGTTTGCCGGAGTCTGTCGGCCTGGCAGATATAGCGCAGCATATCAGGGCTAGGCTACTCTATAAATTACGTCATACCCCTGCTGACGAGGCGCTGAAGGTTTATAACCAATATTTGTACAAGAGAGGCCAACTGCAGCTTATCAGTTTAGGCGGTGCTTTGACGGAGGTACAGATTGTATCCTGCGCTTCTGATGGCCGACTCAAAGTCCGTTTACCGGATGGAACGGACAGGGACCTGGTGCATGGTAGTTTTGAGTGGATATGGCAGTAGGGTTTTATTAGATAAAGGCCTGCTCATCAACTGTAGTTGAAGGTAGCGATGATTGCTTTAAGTCTGTTGCTTTTCGGGAAACGTGGAGCTTAACGATCCGGGGGTGGACAGAACTCGGCATCAGTTATTTCCGAAAAAGGCCTTGGCTGTTTCAGCCCGATGTGTTTGAAATTTAATGTTTTAGATAATTTTATATACCTTTCACTTTTAATGCTGTTTTATGATTTTGATCCTGTTGCAATGGATAATTTTCTTTTTGGGTAGCGTTTCTCTGGCATTGCTTGCAGATAAGTATCTGTTAAGAATTCACATTAAGGATGTTGTTTATTTGTTTTTAACGGGTGTTTTCATACAGACATTTATTGCTGCAATTCTCAATTTCTGCTGTCCTCTATATCCCGGTTTTTGGCTGTCAATTACAGTAATATCAATAGCCTGGGCAATTTTTAATGGCAGTTTAAAGAAGTGGAAGAATGAATTACCGCAGTTTATAAACAGGTATAGTCTGGTGTTCTGGTGCTTCTGCCTTCTGTTTGTCCTGTTTGTGTCCAGTTTAAAATCAATTGCAGACGATGATGGCGCCTACCATATGCCTTTCATCAAATGGATGCAACATTACCGGCTTACTACAGGTCTGGGCAATCTACACGATCGCTTTGCATTTAATTCTAATTTCCACTTACTAACAGCTTATTTCAATACTTCGGAGTGGCTGCATTACGCGACTAATAAAATAAACGGACTATTTTATATCGTATTCTTATATAGGTTTCTGGTCGATTTCGAACGTGCAAAAAACCTGACCCATAAATGGATTTATGCCCTTTTGATCATTTTTATCCATTGGCCACACTTTTATTTTATTTATCATGTTAATGCTCCCTCGCCTGACTATATTGTTTTTTTGCTGACATTGTTTTTTCTGTCAGAACTTTTGGTTGAGGGCAAAAGTCCCAGGGAACAAACCCTTTTGGCCTTCATTCCTATCTATTTGGTAACGGTCAAAATTTCATCATTTCCTCTGGTACTTTTTGCGTTGCTTTTCCTTTATCGGCAACTGAAGGCAAAAGAGTATAAAACCGTTTTTTCGTTTTCCCTGTTGAGTATTTTAATGATCGGTCTTTGGCTGGTCAGGAATTTCGTTATGTCGGGCTACCTGGTGTATCCGATTGACTTTACCGTATATAAAGCAGACTGGCAGATTCCTCATGATATTTTACTGCGACAGGCAGAGGTCATAAAAAACCTGGGATTTAAGCTATATAGTCCGGACGCAGTGTATGTCAACGACTTAGGATTTTTTGATAAGTATCTTATCTGGTTTAAAAATAACCTGAGAATTCACGAAAAGCTTGCTGTGGTGATGGGTGTCTGCTCTATTATGTTTGCCATTCTTAACTTCCGAAAGCTGATATTACCTAATATTACTTTTGCACTTATCGCAAGTTTTGGCTTTGCATTCTGGATATTAGCCGTTGCTGATCCCCGATTCGGGTATGCATGGATTTTTGCGTGGATTTCTTTGTCAGGCAGCTTTTTATTAAGTCGTTTCTTTATTAAAGAGTCTTTGTTTTTTGCATTAATCGTATCTGTATCGCTGTTATTGCAGGCAGCCACACTGATATTATATTTTCATATTCGTGATATAAAATTTAAAAATGGTGTCGAATATCTGGATATCAATAGAGGTACGGGTATCAGCAATATTATTTATCCGGAAAAAACCTGGGTTAGCCCGTATCAAAAGCAGGTAATAGGAGGGTATGAGTTTTATGAATATCCTTATTCTCAATCGTTTCAGTGGGATGGGCCGCTTCCTAATACTGACAAAATATACAAAGGCTTAGAACTCCGGGGCAAAACAATCGATGATGGATTCAGAATCAGGCGAACTATTGGAGAACGCCAGGTGAGATAACTTTATTATCCGGCCATGAAATTGTTTCAAAACAGCTATTGTCACACCAGTGACATTTCACTGCACTATTGCGGCTGACAATGAAATGACAAATAGAAATAAAAATATTCCAAAACGGAGCTGAAAGCCGCACCAGTACTGAGAAATATTTTTTTGGAAATGTGTATAAATTCTCAAGTTTGTATTGTACTTTTGCTCCGTTTTCGTGTAAAAGAATGTTAATTCTAATCTTTTAAGGTGCCAGATAAATTTATGCTTTTGATTCAAAAAATTACGAAAAGTGCCTTGTCACTGTTTGTAATCCTCTTACTCAGCCAGTTTTCAGCATTTGCTGCTCCCGATGGTCAAGCTTTATTTAAGGCGAATTGCGCCAGCTGTCACAACCCTTTGAAAGACGCTACGGGTCCGGCTCTGCAGGGTGTGGACAAACGTGTTCCGAGCAAAGAGTGGTTGCACAAATGGGTACACAATTCTGCAGGAGTGATCGCCAGTGGCGATAAGTACGCGAACGACCTGTACAACAAGTGGGGTAAAACTGCTATGACTGCATTTCCTAATCTGAGCGATGAGGAAATCGATGCAGTGGTAACTTACGTAAACAGTGTAAAAGCTCCTGCTGCCGCTGCGAAGAAAGAAGATACTGCTGCTTCTAAAGAAGACGGCGGAAGCTGGTTATACCCGATCATTACCCTGGCACTGCTGGGTCTCGCAATCATTTTGTGGAGAGTAAACAAAAGTCTCCGCCGTGTGGTGAATACCGCTGAAGGTCTGCCTGTTAAAAAAGAAATTCCTTTCTACCGTCATAAAGTGATCATCGCGATCATCGCTATTGTTGTATTCATCTTCTGTGGTTTCTTCATAGTAAACGGTGGTATCAATATGGGGCGCCAGCAGAACTACATGCCGGAACAACCTATTTTCTATTCGCATAAAGTGCATGCGGGCATTAACCAGATCAACTGTCTGTATTGTCACGCCGGTGCTGAAAAAAGCCGTCAGGCGATGGTTCCTTCTTCAAACGTTTGTATGAACTGTCACAAAGGTATCTCTGAATATACAGGTGCTGCAGATCATCCGCTGGTGAACCATGAAGGCAAAACGATCGACGGAACTGCAGAGATCCAAAAACTGTATACATATGCTGGTTGGGATCCTGTTAAGAAAGAGTACAAACGTGATGCAGCAGGAAACATCCTGGCTAAGCCGATTGAGTGGGTGAAAATCCACAACCTGGCAGATCACGTTTACTTCAATCACTCTCAACATACCAAAGTAGGTCAGATCCAGTGTCAGCGTTGTCACGGTCCGATCGAGGAAATGGATGAAGTATATCAGTTCGCACCACTGTCTATGGGCTGGTGTGTAAACTGTCACCGTCAGACTAACGTACAGTTCGAAAGCAACAACTACTACAGCCTGTATCAGAAATACCACGCAGAACTGAAAGAAGGAAAGCGCACAGGTGTAACAGTTGAAGACATCGGCGGTCTGGAGTGTCAGAAATGTCACTACTAGCAGCACGGTAACAGCTAACAGTTCAAAGCATTCAAAAATTGTTCAAAAGCGAAGAGTAAAAAATCTTATCCGCTAATTGTAAAAAATAGTATGAGTCAGAAAAAATACTGGAAAGGTTTGGAAGAACTCCACGAAACGCCGGCTTTTCAAGAGTCTAAGGCGAATGAATTCAAGGAGGATTTACCTTTTGATATAAGCGGTGGTCTGCTTCAGGCAGAAACCCCACGTCGTGACTTCCTGAAATTTTTAGGATTCAGCACGGCGGCGGCGGTTGTTGCAGCTTCCTGCGAGATGCCCGTGCGTAAAGTAATTCCTTATGCAATCAAGCCTGAGGATATCCAGCCGGGTGTTGCCAATTATTATGCATCTTCTTTCGTAGACGGCGGCGAATACTGCGCTGTTGTTGTGAAAACACGTGAAGGTCGTCCGATCAAGATAGATGCAAATACTAAATCTACTATCACCGGTTGCGGTACTTCTGCACGTGTGCAGGCTTCTGTACTAAACCTGTACGATAAAGCCCGTCTGCGTCAGCCACACGCTAACGGTAAAGAGGAAACCTTCAGCAACATCGATAAGATGATTATGGAAGGTCTGGCGGCGGCCGCAGGTAAATCAATCTATCTGCTTACCTCCACTATTATCAGCCCTACCACTAAAGAAGTGGTGGCAAAATTCCTGGCAAAATACCCTAATGCGAAGCACGTAACATACGATGCTATCTCTCATTCCGGTATGCTGCAGGCAAACATGGAAAGCTACGGCAAACAAACACTGCCTTCTTACCATTTCGACAAAGCAAAAACAATCGTGAGCCTGGATGCCGATTTCCTCGGTACCTGGTTGTCACCTGTTGAGTTTTCTCAGCAATATGCGAGCAATCGTCGTGTGAACAAAGGAAATCTGAACATGTCCCGTCATTATCAGATTGAACCTACGCATACGGTAAGCGGTGCTTCTGCAGACTACCGCGCTACCTGCCGTCCTTCTGAACTGGGAGCAGTGGCAGCAGCGCTTTACGCTGCAGTAGCCAGCGGAACAGCTCCGTCTTTTGCTAATAAACATCTGAATGAAGTAATTGCAAAAGCAGCAAGCGATCTGAAAACCGGAAACGGACTGGTGGTTTGCGGCAGCAACGACAAAAATATTCAGGTGGTAGTAAACGCCATCAACAGCGCTATCGGTGCTAATGGTGCTACTATCAACTGGGCTGTAACAAGCAATTATAAAGAGGGTATTGATGCAAATATGGTTGCATTGGTAGCCGATATGCAGGCCGGCAACGTTGGTGCATTGCTGATGCACGGTGTAAACCCTGCTTACGATTACTACGAAGCAGACAAATTTACTGCTGCGCTCGCCAACGTTCCTGTATCTGTTTCTTTTGCAGACAGAATGGACGAGACTGCACAAAAAGTGAAGTTCGTTACACCTGATCATAACTGGCTGGAAAGCTGGGGTGATGCAGAGCCTAAGACTGGTTATTTCGGTTTGATCCAGCCTGCAATCGCACCGTTGTTCAAAACACGTGCATTCCAGGATAGTCTGCTGATCTGGGCCGGCGCTGGTCAGACATACCATGATATCTGGAACAACTATTGGTCTGCGAAACTCGGAGGTCAATCAGGAATTGATATTGCTTTGCAGGAAGGTGTTATTGAGCCATCAGCTCCTGCTATGGGTGGTGCATCTTTTGCCGGTAACCTGAGCGCGGCGCTGGCTGGTATCCAGTCTGCCCCTAAAGGGTCTGAGATGGAACTGGTTCTGTATCAGAATGTTGCTATCGGTTACGGTGGGGTATGGAGTAACAACCCCTGGCTGCAGGAGTTACCAGATCCGATCACTAAGGCAACATGGGACAACTACATTTGTATGTCTCCCAAAACTGCCAAGGAGAAATTTGATGCCGAACTGAATTCTATCAGCGAGGTTGAAGCAAATAAGAAACAGGCTAAAATCACCTGGAACGGTAAAGAATTGCTGTTGCCGATTGTAGTGGTACCAGGTATGCACAACGATGTGGTTGCTGTAGCTTTCGGTTATGGCCGCGATAAAGGTGTGGGACGTGCCGCTGCCACAGGGGTGGATAAAAACGGCAAGCCTGTAGGTGGTAAAAACGCTTATCCGTTCGTTCGCTATAATGCTGCGACACAGACATTTGATTATACAAATACCGCTATCAAAATAGCTGCGGACGCTTCCAGCCATCCGATTGCGATCACACAGACGCATCACAGCTATGAAGGTCGTCCGATCATACATGAATTCACATTGGAAGAATTCAGTAAAGATCCCGAAGCTTTGCTGAGAGAACGTTATGCAGAGATCGGCCATTTTTCTGAGAAGCCATGGGAACATCATGAAGCTCCGGCGAAAGGATATGATCCGGACATGGACGCTAAGTTCCGTGATGAAGGTACCTTGTACCCTGATCATACAGAGAAACCCCGTTATGAAGCGATTCACTGGGGTATGTCTATCGATCTGAGCACCTGTACCGGTTGCGCAGCTTGTGTGGTGGCTTGTCAGGCGGAGAATAATATTTCTGTTGTAGGTAAGACACACGTTCTGAAGTCTCAGGAAATGCACTGGCTGCGTATTGACCGTTATTTCAGCGGCGATCCTAACAATCCGGACAGCGTTCAGACGGTATTCCAGCCGATGATGTGTCAGCATTGTGACAACGCTCCTTGTGAAAACGTTTGTCCGGTAAATGCTACCAGCCACAGCAGCGAAGGCCTGAACCAGATGACTTATAACCGTTGTATCGGTACGAAATACTGTGCGAACAACTGTCCTTACAAAGTGCGTCACTTCAACTGGATGGACTGGAACGGTGCAGACTGTTTTGCAGACAACCTGTATGAAGACGACCGTCGCGATGATATGAACGATGATCTTACACGCATGGTGCTGAATCCGGATGTTACTGTCCGCAGCCGTGGTGTGATGGAAAAATGTTCTTTCTGTGTGCAGCGTCAGCAGGAAGGAAAACTTGCCGCGAAGAAAGCGGGCATTCCGCTGAATGATTCTCATGTGTATACAGCTTGTTCTTCAGCATGTGCGAACGGATGTATCACTTTCGGAAACGTAAATGATCCTAACAGTAAGATCGCTCAGCTCAGAAACAACACAGATAAAGAAAGAGTATTCTACGTTCTGGAGCAGATACACGTATTGCCGAACGTAAGCTATATGTCCAAGATCAGAAATACCGAGAAGATCACAGCCGGAACAAACGAAGATCTGATGATCAACAGAAGCAAACTGATCAGCTAGTCTGCGTGTCGTTTATCAGAAAAGGAAAAACAGAATTAGATAATAATTTCAGAAGTGGCACAGAAAAAGCCACAGCTTAAAATAAAAAGCAATTATGCACTTAAAGTACGAATCCATAGTTCGCGAGCCGCTGGTAGATGGTAACAAAACCTACCGCCAGGTAACAGAGGAT
This sequence comes from Rurimicrobium arvi, assembly GCF_039540495.1. Taxonomy (NCBI): domain Bacteria; kingdom Pseudomonadati; phylum Bacteroidota; class Chitinophagia; order Chitinophagales; family Chitinophagaceae; genus Rurimicrobium; species Rurimicrobium arvi. The sequence continues at coordinate 176,225 of NZ_BAABEZ010000004.1, forward strand.
ATTGTAAGTCCGATTGAGAAAAAGCCCGGCAAAATGTGGTATGTCGGTTTCTTCATCTCCCTTATCCTTTTGGGCTTCGGTGTTTTCTCCGTATTCTGGGAGGTTTACTTCGGTATCGGGGTATGGGGTATTAACCGCACTGTAGGATGGGGTTGGGATATCACCAATTTCGTATGGTGGGTAGGTATCGGTCACGCCGGAACCCTCATCTCTGCGATCCTGCTGATCTTCCGCCAGGGCTGGCGTACAGGCGTTAACCGCGCGGCAGAGGCGATGACAATCTTCGCGGTAATGTGTGCGGGTCAGTTCCCGATTTTCCACATGGGCCGTGTATGGGATGCAATGTTTGTATTGCCTTATCCGAATACACGCGGTCCGCTTTGGCCGAACTTCAACTCAGCGCTTCTTTGGGACGTATTCGCGATCTCTACTTATTTCACGGTTTCTTTATTGTTCTGGTATTCAGGTCTGGTGCCTGATTTTGCAACGATCCGCGACCGTGCTAAAACCAAATTCCGCAAACGCGCATATGGTCTCGCATCTTTCGGCTGGACGGGTACTGCAAAAAACTGGCAGCGTTTCGAGTCCCTTTCTCTCGTATTAGCAGGTCTTTCCACTCCACTTGTACTTTCCGTACACACAATCGTATCTTTTGACTTCGCCACTTCTGTAATTCCGGGCTGGCATACCACGATCTTCCCGCCTTACTTCGTTGCGGGTGCGATCTTCTCCGGATTTGCGATGGTGCAAACGCTCCTGATCCTTGTGCGTAAAATTCTCTCTCTGGAAGAATACATCACACTGGGTCACATCGAAGCGATGAACAAGGTAATCGTACTGACCGGATCTATCGTTGGGGTTGCGTACCTTACCGAGCTCTTTATGGCATGGTACAGTCAGGTGGTATACGAACAGGATGCATTCAACTGGCGTATTATCGGTCCTTACTGGTGGAGCTACTGGGCGATGATGACCTGTAACGTGGTTTCTCCTCAGCTGTTCTGGTTCAAAAAGCTGCGCCGCAATATTCCGTTTACGTTCATTATGTCTATTGTGGTGAACATCGGTATGTGGTTCGAACGTTTCGTAATCATCGTTACTTCCCTGTACCGTGATTATCTGCCCGGTAGCTGGACTTATTACAGCCCTACATGGCCTGAGGTTGGTTTTTACCTGGGAACATTCGGATTGTTCTTTACATGCTTCTTCCTGTTCGCAAAATACTTCCCTGTAGTTGCAATCGCGGAAATCAAGTTTGTTCTGAAAACTTCCGGAGATAATTACAAGCGTGAAATGGCTAAAGAAGATGAAAAATCACTGGAGCAATTTGTTCACGAAAACAGTCACCACTAATTAAATAAATAGAAGAACTGAGAACGGATTCGCTCTTCATTCTTTCAAAATAGAATAATATACAATGGCTATTAAGAAATTTGCAGTTGCTTGCTACGATACGGAGGATACACTGTTTCCTGCTGTGGAAAAAGTTCGCCATAGCGGTTACAAACTGCATGATGTGTACACACCATTCCCTGTTCACGGTCTGGACGTAGCGATGGGATTGAAAGAAACGGATCTGCACGTTGCCGGTTTTATATTCGGTCTTACCGGAACCAGCACTGCAGTTGGTTTTATGTCCTGGATTTTTACTTCCGACTGGCCCATCAATTTTGGCGGTAAGCCCCATTGGTCGTTACCGGCATTCATCCCGATCACTTTCGAGTTGACCGTTCTTTTTGCAGCGGTAGGAATGGTGCTCACCTATTGTTACCTGAATCAGATCATGCCGGGTGTTAAGAAGCATGTGTTTCATCCTCGTCAGACAGATGATTACTTTGTAGTAGTTCTGGAACTGAACGAGCATACAAATGAGGCGGAAGCACTGGAATTCCTGAAAGGTACTGGAGCGCTCGAAACGAATGTTCAGGTAGCTGAAGAGGGCTGGTGGTATGGCCGTTGGGATGAGCAGGAAGCATACGAACTGGCATAAGCGCCGGTTGGAAAAAGCAAATTTTGAAAGAAAACAACAGTAAAGATTTAAAAGATATTATGAATAAGACCCGAAGCATATTATTGGCAGGCCTTTTGGCAGGAATGGGTTTGATGTCTTGTAATAGCGGTAATATCCGTCGTAATCCCGGTAAGATCTATGCTCCGGACATGACTTATTCCCGCGCCTACGATGCGTATACAAGCAATCCGAATTTTGCCGACGGACAAACCAGCCGTGTGCCGGTTACCGGTACAGTGGCAGTAGGTCATGATTTGCCCGATCATCTGATCGAAGGTGATACAAGTGCCTACAAAACGTTCAACACTGCTTATCATTTCGATGAGGCTGAACTGAAAGAAGGCGGTCGTTTGTATATGATCTATTGCGGTATCTGCCACGGCGGAGAACTTGACGGTAACGGACCTTTATATGCCAGCGGTAAATTCCCTGCAATGCCGGCTAACTTCAAGGATGCCAAGTACCAGGCAATGCCGGTGGGTACAATGTATGCGGCGATCAAATACGGTAAAAACCTGATGGGTTCTTATGCGAGTCAGCTTGATATTAAACAACGCTGGCAGGTGATCGCTTACATTAAGAAAGTTCAGTCAGAAAACGGGGGTGCCCCGTTCATGATGGGTAAAACTGCTGAGGCTGCCACGGCTGTTGCAACCACTAAGGATTCTGCAAGCGCACAGCCTGCAGCACCTGCGGAAACTGCTCATCACTAATCTGATTTAAGTATAAAGACAAAAATTACCTATTTAATTAAAAAGTAAGAAATGAACGAACGTTTTGAAGTACCGGCCCGCTTACGCAATACCAGTCTGGTGTTGATCGCAGTTGGTGTTTTGGCATTAGTAGCTGCAAGCGTAACCTTGTTGGGTGCCAACTCTACAGATGTGGATCATACCCGCTTCTGGGCTGGTTTGCTGCACAACTCCGTATATTTTGCATTCCTTGCAATTATCAGTGTATTTATTCAGGCTGCATCGTCTCTGGCTCATGGCGGCTGGATTGTTGCCTACCGTCGTGTTCCGGAATCAATCGGTGCAAATGCATGGTTGTTCGGTGGAATCGCCGCGCTGGTAATCATCCTGAATATTCTTTTGTTCAAAGACCATCACGGGCACAACCCTATTTTCCATTGGGTGAATCCTCACGGAGATGCTATTCTCGAAGGAAAATCACCTTTCCTGAATAAAGGAATGGTAATCGGATTTACAATTGTAACGGTTGTTCTCTGGGGCTTTTTCGGACGCAAATTCCGCGCTATGTCTATCGCTCAGGAGTCTGCTCCCAAAAACAGCACGAAAGGATATTTCAAATTCATGTTATGGGCTGCGCTCTTCCTGGTGGTATTCGCACTTACTATGATGAGTACAACTCCGTGGATGTGGATCATGAGCATCGATGCACACTGGTATTCTACCCTGTTCAGCTGGTATGTATTCGCAAGCTCACTTGTGGGCGGTATGTCCATGATCCTGCTGTTTACAGTTTACCTGAAAAATCAGGGTCACCTCTCTATTGTAAATAAAGAGCATATCCACGATCTGGGTAAATTCATGTTCGCTATCTCTGTATTCTGGACTTACCTGTGGTTTGCGCAATACATGCTGATCTGGTATGCGAATATTCCTGAAGAGACAACTTACTTTATTATCCGTCAGCATGGACCTTACAGCATCCTGTTCTACGGTGATTTTATTATCAACTTCGTAATGCCTTTGCTGATTCTGATGTCCCGCCCAAGCAAGCGTAACTACTTTACCGTTTGTGTTATGGCACTGATCATCATCTTCGGTCACTGGCTGGATTTTTACCAAATGATGATGCCTGGTCCTTTGGGTGCAAACTGGGAGATCGGTTGGTATGAACTGGGTCTGCTGGCCGGCTTCGTCGGACTGTTGATCTTCTCTGTTTCTAAAACACTGAGTAAAGCATCTCTGGTTCCGCATAACAACCCATTGTTGAAAGAATCAGTCATCCATATCAGCTAAGAGGCGTTTTATCGCAGGAAATAAAATAATACTTGTAAACATTAGTGATTTAATAAAATGTCGATATTTATAACAGTAGCAATTATTTTTCTGGTGCTTATGATTGTGTACCAGATCGCGCAGGCAAGTGAATATGCAGCTTCATTGCGTAGTTCGGAGTCTGAGCGTCAGAAAAAGACAAACGTGGTAATGGCGTCTTTGCTTGTTGCGTTTTTCCTTTGCGGACTTTACGGAATCTGGTATTGCCATACCAATCTGAAAGATTTGTTGCTGCCGATCTCAGCATCCAAGCAAGGTGAGTCTTATGATATGATGTTTGTGGTGACTCTTGCTGTTACCGGTATTGTATTCCTGATAACGCATACACTGCTGTTCTGGTTTGCATTTAAATACAAATCAACAGAGAGCCATAAATCTTCGTACTTCCTGGCGCACAACAATAAGCTGGAGTTGATCTGGACCACTGTACCGGCTATCGTGATGGCCGTTCTGGTTGTGATCGGCTTGCGCAACTGGGGCGTTATGACAGGCGCTGCTCCTGCGGAGTCTGAAGTAGTGGAAATCGTCGGTAAGCAGTTCAACTGGATCGTTCGCTATTCAGGTAAAGACAAAGTGTTTGGTAAACGTGATTACCGTAACATCAATGATGCAACCAACGTACTGGGTATGGATGACAAGGATCCTGCAAGTGCAGATGATATCGTCGCTCAGAACGGGGAAATGCATCTGGTTGTGGGTAAGCCGGTTAAATTGATCATCGGCTCCCGTGATGTGATTCACGATGTGGGTTTGCCGCATTTCCGTATGAAAATGGATGCGGTACCGGGTATCACCACTACAATGTGGTTCACTCCTACAGTAACCACTGCTGAGATGAAGAAGATCACCAAGAATCCGAATTTCGTTTATGAAATTTCCTGTGATCAGATGTGTGGTAAAGGGCACTATTCCATGCGCGGAACGATCATCGTAGAAACGCAGGAGGAATACAACAAATGGTTTGCGGCTCAGGCTCCTTACTTTGCGCCTCAAAATGCAGCTCCTGCAACTGACACAACTAAAAAGGCAGAGGCTACAGTAGCTGTTAAATAATCAATCGTAACCGAAGCAAATTAATTTTTACATCTTTCGAAGATGTTCGCATACAAATAAGATTTTTAAAAAAATGAGCAACGAAGCATTAGTACACGACGCGCATACAGCACACGCACATGATGAACACCACGGTCATGCGCACGAGCATCATGAGCAGCACTTTATTACTAAATATATCTTCAGTCAGGATCATAAGGTTATTGCCAAGCAATTCCTGATCACAGGTATCATCTGGGCTATTATCGGTGCATTGATGTCTGTTTTCTTCCGTTTACAGCTCGGTTTCCCGGACAAGACTTTCCCGATTATGGAGAAATTCCTGGGCGAGTGGGCTAAAGGTGGAAAACTGAGTCCTGAATTCTATTATGCGTTGGTAACAATGCATGGTACAATCCTTGTATTCTTCGTATTGACAGCTGGTCTGAGCGGTACTTTCTCGAACCTGCTTATTCCACTGCAGGTAGGTGCGCGTGATATGGCATCTCCGTTTATGAACATGCTTTCTTACTGGTTTTTCTTCGTTGCCGGTATCATCATGTTTATTTCCCTGTTCATTCAGACTGGTCCTGCATCAGGAGGCTGGACAACTTATCCTCCGCTGAGTGCACTTAAAGAGGCTTCTTTGGGTTCGGGTCTCGGTATGGATCTCTGGCTGGTGAGCATGGTGTTGTTCGTGGTGTCTTCCCTGCTGGGTAGTCTGAACTATGTTTCCACTATTCTGAACATGCGTACGAAAGGTATGTCGCTTACGCGTATGCCTTTGACTATGTGGGCGCTGTTCTTCACCGCCGTATTGGGTATCCTTTCATTCCCTGTACTGGTATCAGGTTTCGTACTGCTGATCTTCGATCGCGGCTTCGGTACTTCTTTCTATCTTTCTGAAATCTTTATCGGTGGTAAAGCGCTGCCGAATGTTGGTGGTTCTGCTATCCTGTATCAGCACTTGTTCTGGTTCCTGGGTCACCCTGAAGTATACATCATCATGTTGCCGGGAATGGGAATGGCTTCCGAAATCCTGTCGACACACAGCCGCAAGCCGATCTTCGGTTATTTTGCGATGATCATTTCTATGGTAGGGATTACGCTCCTCGCGTTCCTCGTATGGGCGCACCATATGTTCGTGACCGGTATGAGCCCTTTCCTCGGATCTATCTTCGTACTGTTGACATTGCTGATCGCGGTTCCTTCCGCTGTAAAAGTGTTCAACTGGCTGACCACCATCTGGCGCGGTAATATCCGCTTTACTCCTCCGATGATGTTTGCGCTCGGATTCGTATCCCTGTTCATTTCCGGTGGTCTTACGGGTATCTTCCTGGGTAACTCTGCTCTGGATATTCACCTGCACGACACTTACTTTGTAATTGCCCACTTCCATATTGTAATGGGTGTGTCTGCATTCTTCGGTATGTTTGCCGGTATCTACCACTGGTATCCGAAAATGTTCGGACGCTTCATGAACAGACCTCTGGCATACATCCACTTCTTTATTACATTCATCGGTGCTTACCTGATCTTCTGGCCAATGCACTACGAAGGTATCGCCGGTATGCCTCGCCGTTATTACGATTACAGCGCATGGGAGTCTTTCAAAAACTTCGGTACCCTGAACTCTTTCATCAGTGTTGTGGTAATCGTTGTATTCTTCGGTCAATTACTGTTCGTGTACAACTTCTTCGCCAGCATCTGGAAAGGCCGTAAAGTAACTACTCAGAACCCATGGAATGCGACCACACTCGAATGGACGACTCCGATCAATCCGGGTCATGGTAACTGGGAAGGTGATATTCCTGAAGTGCATCGCTGGGCTTACGACTACCGTGAAGATGGTAACGGTAACGACTTCATCCCGCAAACCACGCCGCTGCGTCCGGGAGAAGAAGAGCACTAGAATCTTCCTGAATGATATTTTAAACAAACGCCCTGCCTGAAGCGGGGCGTTTGTTATTAATCAGGTTCATGTTTGAGATTCAATTACCGTATTGCGAAGCCGGCGCGGACAAATACCGGGAATTCAAAGTCGTACAAAACCTCCGGATCAACTGCCGATGCCATCTGCCTGATGGACGCCAAAGGATCTTTTTCGTAGCGCTCTTTATAGTGATTTACCGCAGACCAGGTTTCCAGATAGGCACATAAACGGTTTGCCGTCCATTGTTCCGCAATAGCGAAGTGAGGACAGCTGATTTCCCGGAAGGGAAAGGGAATTGTCTTATATGCATCATCTATATACTTACGTTCAGGATCCCAGCAATTCCCCAATAAATCGTAATACAAATGCCGGATAGCGCCGTTAAATTGCTCATCCTTACATCCGATTAATCCGTAACCTGTTGCAGCGAGCAATCCTTTCGGTTTCAGGTGTTCATATACGCGTGCATAGAACGAGGGAAAGTCGAACCAATGTATTGCCTGTGCACTGATAATGAGATCGAAGTTCTCCTGCTCTGAAAACACTGCTTCTGCGGCTTGTTTGCGGTATTGTATATTGGGTAAACGGCTTGCCTCAGCAAGTTGCTTATCGCTTATATCGGTTGCCAGCACGGTTGTAAAATGGCGGGCCAGTTTCGCCGCGATCTGTCCGTTCCCCGTTCCCACATCCCATGCCGATTCGTGATTTTCAAGCTGCGCATAAATAAAGCGGAACAGTTCATCCGGATAATGAGGCCGGAACTGTGCATACAGAGCAGCATTTGTAGAGAATAGATCTTTCATAGCCTGGTGTTGACCGAATTTACGGAAAGTATCCGACACTGCTGAAATGCTCCTTTCGTCGCTCAGGTAGTCCTATTCCCACAACCTCTAACCGCCTATAGGGAGTAATACAGGTTTAATACAGGTGTCACAGACCGGTAATGTGCTGCGGGTATTTTTGGCACAAATCGTTATAAATGAAAAAGCCTGCTTACGCGCTTACTACAGCGTTATCCGCACTGATGCTTTGCGCATCCTGCTCTAAAAAAGAGAGTGCGATTATTGTACCACAGCCCTCGGGCACTTCCACACAAAAGATATCAGGAGCTACTGTGCTCGGCGCTCCCGTTGCCGAAGCGAAAGTGTATAAGCTGATGCCTGGTTACAACAGTTCCGACAACTTTGAAGCAAGCGGTGTTTATTACCTGAATGGTTATTTCTATGTTGTATGCGACAACCGGTACAAAATTGCAAAGATCAAAAGCACTTTGCCGGTCAACAGTTCCGACAACACCATGCTCAGCTCCGGTTCGGGTGACTCCGGATTTGAAGCTATTACCTACGACAGCTGGAATACTCCTAACTTCTTTGTTGCCGAGGAAGCGGTAAGTCATAATGGCTCCTACCAGCCGAGAATACGTGAATATGATGCAGATATGAATTATCAGAGCAGTCTCTGGGCTGAATATTATTTCACATCTGCCAACAGCAATAAAGGTTTTGAGGGCATTGCCTGGCTCAACAGGGGAGGAGATGATTATATCTTAGGTCTGGTGGAAGGCACCGGCAAAATTCCGGTATTGAAAAAGACCAGCACGAAATGGGAATTCGTTACGGAGATAACCCTGCCTGCTTCCGTTACCTTCAGTGATTATTCCGACATCACGCTCTATGGTAACAAGATAGCGATCACGTCTCAGGAAGATGGTCAGTTCTGGGTTGGTACATTGAGCACCAGTTCCTGGTCGATTACCGGTGGTACGGCTTATGAATTGCCTAAAGGAAGCAGTTCGGGGGTAGTGGGCGCCGGTACTAATTTCCTGTATGCGAATATTGAAGGAATCTCCTTTATCAGCGATACACAGGTAGTACTTGTTTCTGACAAAGCGAAATCAGACCAGCCTTCGTACCAAACCTATAAAGACCAATCTGTGCATATTTTTAACCTGCAGTAATTTTTTCACTACCAAAAGAAAACGCCCGCATGTAATTCATGCGGGCGTTTTTATTGAAACTAAACTTTACTTACTCAGGTGCATACTGCGCTCCTTATACAGGTTGCGGAACCATGGGTCGCGCAGGTTTTTGATAAAGCGGATCGCTTCACCGGTGCTCTTCATTTCCGGTCCGAGTTCCTTATTCACATTCGGGAATTTATTGAAGGAGAATACCGGCTCTTTTACCGCAAAACCTTCCAGATTCTTTTCTATTTTGAAGTCTTTCAGTTTTGCACCGAGCATCACCCTCGTCGCGATATTCAGGTAAGGAACTCCGTAGGCTTTTGCGATGAATGGTGTGGTACGGCTCGCGCGCGGATTTGCTTCGATCACATACACCTTGCCATCTTTGATCGCATACTGGATATTGATCAGACCGCGGATATTCAGGCTTCTGGCAATTTTTTTCGCAATTTCAGACATTTCTTCGACTACCATCGGAGGAAGGTTGAATACCGGCAGTACAGAGTGACTGTCCCCGCTGTGAATTCCTGCCGGTTCTATATGCTCCATGATGCCCATGATGTGCACATCCTCTCCGTCGCAGATCGCATCAATTTCGGCTTCCTGGCAGCGATCCAGGAAATGGTCGATCAGGATCTTATTGCCGGGCAGATGTTTCAGCAGACTTACCACACTTTTTTCCAGTTCGTCGTCATTGATCACGATCCGCATACGTTGGCCTCCCAGTACATAAGATGGGCGCACCAGCACCGGATAACCTACCTGGTTGGCCACTTCGATCGCATCGTCGGTGGTATAGGCGGTTCCGTACTGCGGATAAGGAATATTCAGGTCGCGCAGCAGGTCAGAGAATCGTCCGCGGTCCTCTGCGATATCCATATTGTCGAAAGAGGTACCGATGATTCTGATACCTTTTTCTTCCAGTTTCTTCGCAAGCTTGAGCGCAGTTTGTCCGCCCAGCTGCACAATCACACCTTCCGGTTGTTCATGCTCAATGATTTCCCAGAGATGTTCCCAGTACACCGGCTCGAAGTAAAGCTTATCGGCGATATCGAAGTCTGTTGATACAGTTTCCGGGTTACAGTTTACCATGATGGATTCGTAGCCGGCTTCTTTGATAGCCATCAATCCGTGTGTACAGCAGTAGTCGAATTCAATCCCCTGTCCGATGCGGTTAGGGCCGCTGCCGAGCACGATGATTTTTTTCTTGTCACCGCCGGTCACGCTTTCATTCTGCGTCAGTCCGCCTGAAAGTGCCGTTTCCGCAGGGGTTTCAAAAGAGCTGTAGAAATAAGGGGTTTTTGCTTCAAATTCGGCGCTGCAGGTGTCTACCATTTTGTAGACACGGCGGATGCCCAGCTCTTTACGACGCTCGTACACCGCTTCAGCATCGCTGTCTTTCATGAGACCGGCTATCTGTTCATCACTGAAACCCATACGCTTTGCCTGCCAGAGATCATCAGCCGGTATTTTATCGAGGCTTTTGTATTCTTTAAGTTTATTTTCGAAGTTTACGATATCCTGTATCTGGTAGAGGAACCACCTGTCGATCTGCGTAAGCTCGCGGATGGTTTTGATGGAAACTCCTGCTGCAATGGCCTCGCGGATACGGAAGATACGGTCCCATGTAGGTCGTTTCAGGTATTCGATCAGCTCTTCCGGTCTTTTCTGGCTGCTGCTGATAGAGGTAAGTCCGGTTGCATTATTTTCCAGGCTTTGACAGGCTTTCTGTAATGCTTCGGTGAAGGTGCGTCCGATGGCCATTACTTCGCCCACAGATTTCATCTGTAGTCCCAGTGTATCGTCTGCTCCTTTAAATTTATCGAAGTTCCAGCGTGGGATCTTCACAATCACATAGTCCAGTGCCGGCTCAAAGTAAGCGGAGGTTGTTTGTGTGATCTGGTTTTTGAGTTCGTCGAGATTATAGCCGATTGCGAGTTTGGCCGCAATTTTCGCGATCGGGTAACCCGTAGCTTTGGAAGCGAGCGCCGAAGAGCGGCTTACGCGGGGGTTGATCTCGATCGCAATGATTTCTTCTGTTTCCGGGTTCAGGGCAAACTGAACATTACAGCCTCCGGCAAAGTTGCCGAGATCGCGCATCATATCGATTGCCGTATTGCGCATCAGCTGGAAAGCCGTGTCGCTGAGGGTCATCGCCGGAGCCACCGTGATACTGTCGCCGGTATGGATGCCCATCGGGTCGAAGTTTTCGACGGTACAGATGATCACCACATTATCAGCGGAGTCGCGCAGGAGCTCCAATTCGAACTCTTTCCATCCCAGTACGGCCTTTTCTACCAGTACTTCATGAATCGGAGAAGCTTTCAAACCCGCTTCCAGTGCCGCTTCCAGCTCATCTTTATGCTTTACGAATCCGCCTCCGGTTCCTCCGAGAGTGAAGGACGGACGGATCACGAGCGGAATTCCGATTTCCTGAGCAAACTCTTTTCCTTCCAGCATTGAGTTGGCTACCCTGGCCGGTGCAACCTGGATTCCCATTTCAATCATCCAGTTGCGGAACAGATCACGGTCTTCTGCCTTGTCGATCGCTTTGATATCCACACCGATCAGGCGCACATTGTATTTTTCCCAAAGTCCCAGCTCATCTGCTTCTTTACAGAGGTTCAGCGCCGTTTGTCCACCCATGGTTGGCAATACGGCATCGATCTGGTTTTCTTCCAGGATTTTTTCAATACTTTCTGCGTTGAGCGGCAGCAGATACACTTTATCAGCAACGATAGGATCTGTCATAATCGTCGCCGGATTGGAGTTGATCAGTATCGTTTTGATACCTTCTTCACGCAAACTGCGTGCGGCCTGGGATCCTGAATAGTCGAATTCGCAGGCTTGTCCGATAATAATTGGCCCGGAGCCGATAATGAGAACGGTTTTGATGGAATTGTCGCGCGGCATATATATAAGGAGTAAAAATCTGTGTCGACGCGCTGAGCAGACTGTACTGCGATGTGCAGATACAAAAATCGGGCTCAACGCCCGAGGTGCAAAAGTAAGCGATTTTTAGTGAACCACGATCCAAAAATTTTCAAAAACAGAAAGCCGCAATCCGATTGCAGGATCGCGGCTTTTAAAGATCAGTTTATTACCGTCTGAAACTATTTTTTAGCTTCATACAGGATAATAAACTCCACCCGGCGGTTCTTCGCTCTTCCTTCTTCGGTAGCATTATCCGCCACAGGATGCCTTTTACCCATTCCCCAGGTACTGATCCGCACAGGATCCACGGCATTCCTGATCAGCGCACTCTTAGCCGTATCTGCTCTTTGCGCAGACAGGCGCTCATTATAGCTGTCATCTCCTATATTGTCGGTATAGCCGGAAATCAGCACGGCTGTTTTATCAAATTTATTGATCGCTTTTGCAAAGCGATGCAGCGACGGTTGCAACTCTGCTTTGATAATGGCGCTGTCGAAGCCGAACATAATGTTCGATGGAAATATCACGCGTACGGAATCACTCAGGCTGCTTACTTCCGCATTGTCCAGCGCTTTCTTTATCGCATGAAATGTATGGCGCATGTATGCTTTCTTCTGTTGTTCCGCTGTGCGGCAGGACATAATCAGCAAACCGCCGAAAAGTAATGAGTAAAATAACTTCATATGGGTAAAGATGATTTGGATACTAGCTAACTATCATTTTAAAACCAACACCGTGAATCGTCTGAATCTCAATCCCTGGTTGGCCTTTAATGTATTTTCTGAGTTTGGTGATAAATACATCCATACTGCGTCCGAGGAAATAGTCATCTTTTCCCCAGATTTTAGTCAGGATATCTTCACGTTTCAGGACGGTGTTCTTGTTCTGATAAAAATACCGGAACAATTCCGCCTCTCTTTGTGTCAACTGGATCGTTTCATGTTCATTTTTCAATTGAAGATTTCTGAAATCGAAGAACAGATTGCCTATCGGAACGGGTTCTTCCATAGGCTCAGATTTTTTCTGTGTGCGTTTCAGAAATACCTCCATACGGAGCAGTAACTCCTGTATATTGAATGGTTTGGTTATGTAGTCATCAATTCCTTTCTGGAATCCTGCTATTTTAGATTCATCACTTCCCAACGCTGTCAGCATGAGGATGGGGACGGTCTCATTTTTTTTCCTGATCTGTGCCGCAAGCGCCAGTCCGTCTTTTTTGGGTAACATCACATCCAGCAGACAGATGTCGAAGTTATTCCGCATAAACTGCTGCCAACCTGTTTCACCGTCGACACAATATACTACCTCGTAGCCACGGTCTTCCAGGTTATCCTTAACGATAAAGGCGATAGACGCGTCGTCTTCTACTAACAGCACTTTGGCTTTGCTGGATGGTGTCATCGGCGGGGACGTGTTTTAAGCGTGATTAAGCGGGAATGTCAGGGTAAATATAGCGCCTTTTGACCACTCACTTGTAAACGAAACGTTACCATGATGTATGCGGGCTATACTCATCACGTAATTTAATCCCAAACCGAAACCCTTCACATTGTGTACGTTACCTGTTGGAATCCGGTAGAATTTCTTAAACAGATGGCGGTGGTATTTTTTTTCGATCCCGATACCATTGTCCTGTACACTTACAAGTATTTTTCGTTTCTCCGCTTTCAGGCTGATGACGATCTCGGGCGCAGATTCACAGTATTTGATCGCATTGTCCACCAGGTTACGCAGCATATTGGTAAGGTGCAGCAAATCCCCGTAAAATCGTACGGGTTGCTCCGGCATTACAAGATCGATTTTTCCGCCCCTTGCTTCCACCATGTTTTCGAAGCTGTCCCGCACCTTTACGATGATTTCCTGCCATATCACGGTTTCTTTATGCAACAGCATCCTTCCTTTCTCGGATTGTGCCATTTGCAGTACCCTTTCCACCTGTGCGCTCAACTGCGTGCTTTCCTTCAGAATGATGTCGGCATAGCTTTTTAATCGTTGTGGTTTTTCGATGATGTGCTCATCCTGTAAAACCGAAGCACTCATCTGTATGGAAGCGAGTGGTGTTTTCAATTCGTGGGTCATATTGTTCACGAAATTTTTCTGAACATCGCTGAGCCGCTTCTGGCGCAGGATGATAAACAGCAGGTAGCCCAGGAACGCAATAACCGCTATAAGCACGACGGAACTGATAAACCAGATACTCATCTGGGAAGTAAGTAATTGCTGACGATGCGGGAAATAGACACCAAAATAATAATTCTCCCTTTTAATATTCGGAAAATCGACTTGCGTATAAGGTTTCCTGTCGCCGCCCGACATATGTACCCAGCCTTTATAGTTCACCTTTTCGCTCATACAGTCGTAAAGACCGAACTGAAAATCCGTGATGATGTTTTGCTGGGCAAATGCGGTTTCCAGGAAATGCCTTAGGATGTCCTGCTCCACGAAGACGTTTATCTGCACCACGTAATAATCGTTGGTTATTTTTTCGACAGGGCTGTAATTGGGCATCTGTACCTCTTTCAGTTGCATCACGTTCTGTGCAACGTTTGCCAGTGCCTTATTCACGTTAAAGTTGAATTCTGTCTCCTGCAGATTGTATGCCCGCCTCACCCAATAGGTTTGCGTGATAATGATTCCCACCGATACGAGCAGGGCCAGGATCATGATCAGGCGGATGGATGCGTTTTTCATAACTTACTTCTTTGAAATGATGCGGTCCTGGTTTTCTGCAAGGAAAGAGGCCCAGTTCTTGGCACCTCCCGCAGTTTTCTTTTTGGGCAAAACGGCCGTATCACGCGGCTGGATAAGCTCCTGACGACGCTGATAGTGATGACATAAAGCCACAGCAAGCGCATCCGTGGCGTCCATAAATTCAGGTCGTTCCTCAAAATCAAGGATACGTTGCAACATGCCCCACACCTGTTCTTTTGTAGCACCGCCCTTGCCCGTAATGGATTGCTTTATTTTTCGCGGCGCATATTCCGTGGCTTCAAGGCTATGCATCATCGCCGCGGCAATTGCCACCCCCTGCGCACGCCCTAGTTTCAGCATACTCTGAATATTCTTTCCAAAGAAAGGCGCTTCAATAGCCACGGCTACAGGTCGGTGTGTCCGGATCAGCATTTCCATTTTCTGAAAGATCAGTGAAAGGCGCTCCGGGTGGTTTTTATACTTAGATAATTGTAATACACCCATCTCTACAAGAGAAGTGCGGTTACCCTCCACAGCGATCAGCCCGTATCCCATTACCAGTGTTCCGGGGTCGATACCCAGGATGATTTCAGGCGCATTTTGCAATATCTTCTTTGCCACAGGTACAAAAGTATCTAAAAATGTCGGGGTATTGCGGAGCCACCTTCCGGGGTTTGTTCAGTATTCTTTAACCTAACGGCCGCCGGGTTAACGGAAGTAATTTGTTTTTTTGCAATGGGAGATCAAACCTCTGGGTTCCAGATCGGTCTCAGCATATAAATTGTACCAGGCATGAATCGGATACTGCATACTTTACTCGTGGCAACAATGGTATTATGGTCGGCGGAGGCTCAGGCCCAGGACGACTTCTGCCATATCAGTAATTACAGTTTCCGCGAAGGGGAGCGTTTGCTTTTCAAAGTCTATTATAACATGTCTCCGTTCTGGATCCATGCCGGCGATGCGGAATTTACCATCGGCAGCGCCACTATCAGCGATGAAAAGGTATACCATATCGCAGGTACGGGAAAAACACTCAGCAGTTACGACTGGTTCTTTAAGGTGCGGGATAAATACGAAACGTTTCTGGACAGGGAAACATTGCTGCCTAAACGCTTTGTGCGTAATGTGGACGAAGGCGGTGTGAAATTCACCAACTATGTCAATTTCAACCATAATGCCGGGAAAGCCACATCAACGAATGGTACTTACAATATACCGAAATGCACCCAGGATGTTCTGTCGGCTATCTATTTTGCGCGCAATATCGACTATGCACGATACAAGCCCGGAGCTAAGATTCCGTTCTCCATGTTCCTCGATGATCAGGTCTACGATCTGTATATCCGCTATCTGGGGAAAGAAAAGATCGAAACTAAATATGGTACGTTCAATGCAATTAAAATAGCACCATTACTGATCAAAGGAACCATTTTTAAAGGAGGGGAAAAGATGACGGTTTGGGTGACGGACGATGCCAACCATATACCTGTCCGTATATCCAGCCCTATTATCGTCGGTTCAATCAAAGTCGATATGATGGAGTTTAATAATCTGAAATACCCGCTTTCAGCGCTGGTAAAGCGCAAATAGCTTTATTGCGGTATTACCGGGACTGTTCAGCGGGAACGCGCCTGGGAACAGGAGCGCTTGTATCAAAAGGCATTTTCGACTTTCTTTCCACAGATTTCATCTCAATCGTACTATCGTCGTTGTACACCTTGTTATCTTCATAAGTAAGCGGGCGGCTGCTGTGACACGCAACAGCCAGCAACAGGGCAACTACAATAAAAGGGTATAAAGTCTGACGTACATTCATCTGTAAACGGATAAGTCTGATCCCCTAAAATACCACTTTTTCTTTGCTTTTTGATATAAGTCCCGGCCCTAACTTCGCGATATGTTTTCAAAAGATCAGGTAATCCGGCATGCCCTCGAGTCTATAGAATTACAGGCAGTTTCGGTTGCCGCGTTGGCTGCCTTTGCTAATGATGCTTTCGCCGAAGCAGTTCATACGATTCACCATTCAAAAGGTCGACTGGTTATTTCAGGTATCGGAAAGAGCGCCATCATTGCTCAGAAGATTGTGGCAACAATGAATTCCACGGGTACTCCGGCATTGTATATGCACGCTGCCGATGCTATTCACGGAGATCTGGGAATGGTGCAGGAAGACGATGTGGTTATGATCATCAGTAAAAGCGGTGAAAGTGCCGAGATTAAATTTCTGGTTCCGGTGATCCGGAATTTCGGTAATCCGGTAATTGCACTATGCGGTAACGAACACGGCTACCTTGCCCGGGAGGCCGATATCTGGATCAACTGCACGGTGGAAAAAGAAGCATGTCCCAATAACCTTGCTCCCACCACCAGCACCACTGCGCAGATGGTAATGGGAGATGCACTCGCGGTATGCCTGCTACGCTTGAAAGGATTTTCCGGAAAGGATTTCGCACGTTATCATCCCGGCGGCGCGCTTGGTAAAAAATTATACTTAAGGGTAAAGGATCTGATCCGGATGAATGAGGTTCCGGTCGTTCGCCCCGGAAGCACCATCCGTGAGGTGATCATGGAGATATCGGGCAAACGCCTCGGAGCAACTGCGGTACTGAATGAGAAAGACGATTTGCTGGGAATTATCACCGATGGCGACATACGCCGTATGCTGCAGCGATACGCAGATGTAGATCCGCTCAAAGCTGCGGACATCCTTTCATCAGATCCCAAAACAATTGACGAAGACGAACTCGCCGTCCAGGCCCTGGAGCTGATGCGGCAACACGATATAACACAATTACCCGCAACGCGCGAGGGCAGATATGTCGGGATGTTGCATCTGCACGACCTCGTTCGTGAGGGAATCATTTAATACGTAAACACATTTATGAACGATATAAACACGGCTTCGGCCAATATTCAGCCGAAAAAAAGATCATTCCTGCCTGAAGACTTTCAGGTAAGTACCTGGGAACAGCTGCAACCCTATTTTGACGAATTGAGTAAGCGGGAGCTTACTTCTCTTCAGGCACTGCATGCGTGGCTTTCCGACCTGAGTGAACTGGAGTCGGTGATCGGTGAGGATGCCTGCTGGCGCCAGATAAAAATGACTTGTGATACCACAGACCCTAAACTCGAAGAGGCATTTACCTATTTCGTTACAGAAATAGAACCCAGGCTGAAGCCCTACATGTTTGCGATCAACCGGAAATTGCTGGATTGTCCCTATAAAGAACAGCTTGATGATCAGCAGTACTTCCCTTACCTGCGTGGTGTAGCAAACAGCGTGTCATTGTATCGTGAGGAAAATATTCCGTTACAGTCAGAGATCAGCCTGCTTGCGCAGCAATATGGCGTCATCTCCGGTGCGATGACCATTGAAGAAAATGGTAAAACACTTACCCTTCAGCAGGCTGCAAAATTACTGCATGACCCTTCCCGTGTCTTGCGTAAGGATGTATTTGAAAAGGTTGCACAGCGCCGGCTGACGGACAGAGACAAATTGAATGAGTTGTTTGATAAGCTGTTGCAATTGAGGCATCAGGTAGCCGTGAACGCAGGGTTTGACAATTACCGCGATTATAAATTCCGGGAATTGGGTCGCTTTGATTATACACCGGATGATTGCTTTGCATTTCACGAAGCAGTGAAAGAACATATAGTTCCGCTCCAGCGCTCCCTGCTGGAGTACCGCAAAGCATTGCTCGGCATAGAAAGCATGAAGCCATACGACACGGATGCGGAACCGGAAGGCCAGACGCCTTTGCAGCCCTTTCATTCGGGTGCAGAAATGCTGGAGAAATCAATTGCCGTATTCAGTACGCTTCGCCCTTTCTTCGGGGACTGTCTGCGCAGGATGAAAGAAATGGGTCGTATGGACCTGGACAGCCGTATCGGAAAAGCTCCCGGCGGATATAACTGTCCGCTTCCGGAGACCGGGGTTCCGTTCATCTTCATGAATGCAGCAGGTACCGTAAACGATCTTATCACCATGATGCACGAAGGAGGCCATGCCATTCATTCGTTCCTTTCCCACAAGCTGCCGCTTGCTGCGTTTAAGGAATATCCGATGGAAATCGCAGAGCTCGCCAGCATGAGCATGGAACTGTTTACACTGGAACACTGGCAGCAGTTTTTTGCCACGGCCGAAGAATGCCGTCGCGCACAGTGGGAAGAACTGGAAAGGGTAATCGACGTGCTTCCCTGGATTGCTACGATTGATAAGTTCCAGCATTGGCTGTATACGCATCCCGGACATACTGCCGCTGAGCGCGAGCAGGAGTGGCTGCGCATCCATGAGGAGTTTTCAACAGGAATTGTAGAATGGCAGGATTTTGAAACGTACAGAGCATCATTCTGGCAAAAGCAACTGCATTTGTTTGAAGTGCCATTTTATTATATCGAATATGGAATCGCACAACTGGGCGCTATAGCAATGTGGCGTCAGTACAAACAAAACAAAGAGCAGGCGCTGGATAATTATATGAACGCGCTGAGTCTTGGCTATACCCGCACTCTCGGACAATTGTACGAAACTGCCGGTATCCGCTTTGATTTTTCTCCGGCCTATATCCGCGAACTTTCTGCGTTTGTACAGGCAGAAATGCAGCTTTTATCCGATAGCAATGCAAACTGATGGCAAAAACTAAAACAGCTTTTTTCTGCCAGGAATGCGGGCATGAGTCACCTAAGTGGACTGGTAAATGTACGTCCTGCGGGGCCTGGAACAGCTATGTCGAAGAAGTGGTGCAACGCGATGAGAAGCCTGCGCGACAACAGGCGGTATGGGACACGGGAGATAAAGATCAGGTCAAAGCGTTTCGGCTGGACGACGTAATAGTCGAAGACCTGCCGCGTGTGATTTTAAATGATACGGAATTGAACCGGACACTTGGCGGCGGACTCGTACCGGGGTCGGTTACGCTCGTAGCCGGTGAACCGGGTATCGGTAAAAGTACCTTGTTCCTGCAGACCGCATTGGACTGGCGGGCAGGGAATGTCCTGTATGTTTCCGGCGAGGAAAGCCTTGCCCAGATAAAGATGCGCGCACAGCGTGTAGGTCACGCGAATGAATTATTATACCTGCTGAGCGCTACAGATACTGCGGCTATCTTCCGTGAGGCACAGAAAGTGCATCCGAGGCTCCTGATCATCGATTCGATCCAGACACTTGAATCACCTTATGTATCATCGCCGGCGGGTAGCGTATCGCAGGTGAGAGAGTGTGCAGCGGAGCTGAACCGTTTTGCCAAAACATCCGGGATACCCGTGATCATCATCGGGCACATCACTAAAGACGGCTCCATCGCCGGACCCAAGGTGCTGGAGCACATGGTGGATACTGTCCTGCAGTTTGAGGGCGACAGACACTACGCTTACCGGATGCTGAGGACCTTGAAAAACCGCTTTGGGTCGACATCGGAACTCGGCATCTATGAGATGGCTTCAGGCGGTATGCGCGTGGTAAGCAATCCTTCTGAATTGCTGCTCGCACAACATCATGAACCATTGAGCGGAATCGCGATCGCTGCAACAATTGAAGGCATGCGGCCATTGATCATTGAGGTACAGGCACTGGTAACCCAGGCCGTTTACGGAACACCGCAGCGCACGGTAAGCGGTATGGATCTACGACGCCTGCAATTGCTCTTGGCTGTGCTGGAAAAGCGTGGCGGCTTTCATTTCGGCATGAAAGATGTTTTTGTGAACATTGCAGGGGGCATCAAAATTGAAGATCCTTCCATTGAACTGTCACTGGTGTGCGCCTTACTTTCTTCATATGAAGACCGGGCTTTACCTTCCAATCTCTGTATGGTAGGGGAGATAGGACTCAGCGGGGAGATCAGGGCTGTAAGTCGCGTAGAACAACGCATTGCGGAAGCCGATAAACTCGGAATGGACCTTATGCTGATACCTGCCGCCAATGAAAAAGGGCTCGACCTGAAGCATTACCGCATGGCCATAAAAGGGGTGTCCAAGGTGGAAGATGTTTATAGGATGATATTCTGATCATCTGACCCGCCAGAAAAAAATTTGGTCAAATGCCTGTTTTTTTTAGTTTTGTTACTAAGAGAATTTACTCAAAGAAACCTGGTGGAGTCCAGATACCACTTAAAAAAACGGGGCATACCCGAAAAGCCTTACGAGTAGGACCTTTATTAAACAAAACGAATTTCATGAAAAAAGCAAAAATCGCAATGCTCGCCTCAGCTGTTGCCCTGCTTTCCAGCTGCTCGCTCACGCTCCCTGTAAACGCTACAAGCAATACTGTAGGTAGTAAAGTAGGACGTGCGAAAGCTACCGGTTATCTCGGTGTGCTGTTCTTTAACCAGGATGCCTCTATTCGTCAGGCTGCAAGAAATGGCGGTATTTCTAAAATCTCAACTGTTGATATCAAATGCACCAGCATTCTGAATATCGTTGTTACTTACGAAACGATCGTTACAGGAGAATAATTTCTCTATAAAATTCTAATCGATACAGGGTGTGGCAGATGCTGCACCCTGTTTTTATAAGCGAAATTGATTTCATATGCAGAAGCTTCGTCTGCTGTCCCTTTTATTGTGCCTGCTCATTACGTCTTGTTCGGAAAGCAATCCGGACACATTGCTGCTGTTCAATAACCATAAATTTGCTTTGCAGCCCGGAGAAACGGTCATACAGGCGGATTCCGGGATTGCGGCTACCTATAAGCAGCGATACAATAATGAGGCGACTGTACAGCTTCCGTTGTACCGGTTCGTCCGCGGAAAAGACTACCTGTTGTTTATAGCCGCTCCGTTTCATGCTTCACTGGATCGTATCGCAGAAAGCAGAAATAAAGTGCAGGCCGATACCGTTTTTTCTGAATCACACGATCGGCAGCAATTCCACCGTTACTACCGGTTGGGAAAAAAGTACTGCTCCGAATGGGTTTTCGCTATGGATACTGCGTCAATGATTTGTATTTTTGGCGAAACAACGGAGCGCGGTATCGCCGAGACTGTGTTGAACCCCTCCGAAATGAAAAAGCGTATTACTCAATAAACTCCCCAAAACACCCGTATAGGATTATGTCGCGTTTCCCGCCCTTAAAAGTTATTTTGTTTGCTGCCTGCGTTGCCGGATTAATGGGTTGTCTTTCCATAAAGCCCGGAGCTGTAAAGTCGGGCAAAAACCTCTACGAAATGTTTGCGGCCAAATCGGGTGGAACGATGTATTATATCAAGCCGCTGGAATTTGTTTCTATCAACAGGAAAGGCACCCTTGCAATGGACTTTACATTCCGTCACGCAGATGTGAACAAGGATACCGTTTCACTGAAGTTTTCCGCATTCGACGCCGAGGTTATCAAGCAGATGGACAGTGTACAGATCAGCAACGGCGCTCAGACCGTTACCTTTCATAACGTAGAGCATATGTTTTCCGATTGGGGCCACAATGAATACATCAACCGTTTCAGTATTGATGCTCCGCTAGCGTCTGTTAAATCATTGTTTGATGCTCATCCGTGGAAGGTCACCTTATTCCGCGATGGTAAAGAACGTCATTACAACAGTGTGAAAAAGACGGACAAGAATATTCCTAAACTTCAGAAATACGTTTTCGCTGTTTTATAAGCTATAGAAGAAAGGGGATCGTTTATCGATCCCCTTTCTTTTTACAATGTCTGAGCCAGATGTTTTTGCGGCCGGTACACCAGCGACAAAATGATGTACAATACAAACAATGCTGGTATTGCTGCAAACTTCAGGAAAGGGAATAATACAGCGCAGGCTCCGATCAGTATAATACGGGGCCATAGGCTTTTCATATCCCATTTGGAAGGCATCAGCTTAAAGAACGTTATTTTCGATACCATCAGCCAGGAAACCAGGGCAATGACCAGATAAAGCAACCAGGGATTTTTAAAGTACATGCCGAATTGAGGTGTATACAGGTTGATCAGAGGAAAGGAAGCGATCAGTATACCGGCTGCGGGAATGGGCATACCCGTAAAGGTGGCACCTGTAGAAACGGATACATTGAACCTCGCAAGCCTCAAAGCGCCGAAACAGGCCACCAGGAATGCAGGAGCCATCGCCAGCATGCTCACATCCATCGCGTTTGGTTTTGCAATATTGGCTGCCCACAACATTTTAAACAGGATCATCGAAGGAGCTACACCGAAGCTTACGAGATCGGCCAGAGAATCCAGGTCTTTGCCGATAGATGAAAAAAGTTTCAATCCGCGTGCAGTAAGTCCGTCGAGCACATCGAGCACAGCAGCAAGTGCAATAAACAATGAACCTAAGCAAGCCTGTTCGGTTCCGGTAATCCAGTAAGGTACCGTATTGATCTCGATCAGGTAAGGTTGTGAAGAGGTGATACACGCAATGGCGATACAACCGCAGAAGAGGTTGCCCAGCGTGAGAATATTCGGAAGATGTTTCATTCGTCTTTTTGAAAATAATTTGCCGAAAATAAGCTTTAGCGCGCTAAAATCAGTAAGCCATCAGTTTTTCGATCGTTTCGCCCAGTCTGCTTTTTGCAAGGAAATTTTGTTCCAGTTCCACAGAGAACGGGACTGGCGTGTCCAGACTGGCACAACGCAATACCGGTGCATCCAGTAGCTGAAAGCAATTTTCAGTGATCCATGCCGAAAGTTCGCCGCCGATTCCACCGGTAAGTGTGTCTTCATGCAGTATCAGCACTTTCCCGGTATGGGCGACCGTTTCCCGGATAGCATCGTAATCCAGCGGCAGCAGGCTGCGCAGATCGAGTATCTCTAAGGAAAGATCTGTATGCTTTGCCGCATAATCAAGCGCCCAGTGGACCCCCGCTCCGTAAGTAATAATGCTCATATCGGAGCCTTCCTGCACTTTCTTAGCCTTCCCGATTTCCACCGTGTAATACCCATCCGGCACAGAGCCGCTGATACTGCGGTATAACGCTTTGTGTTCAAAGAACATTACCGGGTTCGGATCGGCAAGGGAAGCCAGCAACAAGCCTTTTGCATCTTCGGGATTGGACGGGTACACCACTTTCAGTCCGGGTGTATGTACAAACCAGGCTTCGTTGCTTTGCGAGTGAAACGGTCCGGCACCCACGCCGCCGCCGGTTGGCATCCGTACCACCACATCTGCATTCTGACCCCAGCGGTAATAGATTTTGGCAAGGTTGTTGACGATCTGGTTGAAGCCTACGGTCACAAAATCCGCAAACTGCATTTCCATCATCGATTTATAACCCTTGAGCGACAGCCCTAAAGCTGCTCCCACGATTGCACTTTCACAGATAGGTGTATTGCGTACACGGTCTTTTCCGAACGCGTCGGTAAATCCTTCCGTTACTTTGAACGCTCCGCCGTATTCGGCTATATCCTGACCCATCAGTACGAGTTTCGGATACCGCTCCATTGCAATACGCAATGCATCGCTGATGGCCTGGATCATCTTCATCTCGGTTCGCTGCCCACCGGCTGCTACCGGAGCCTCGTCGCCCGGTTTATAAATGTCATTCAATTCATATTGTGTGTCCGGTACAATCACGGGTTCGGCAAAGCCTTCAGCAATTCCCGATTCGATTTCGTGACGGATAGATTCGCGGATCTGTTCTATAGCCTTTGGCGTGAGTACGTTTTCACGCAGCAGGTACGCTTCGAAATTACTTACCGGATCTTTCTTACCCCATATATCAAACAGCTCTTTAGGTACATATTTCACGCCGCTGGCTTCCTCATGACCCCGCATGCGGAAGGTCATACACTCTATGAGGACCGGCTTTTGCTCCGTGATGCAATAGGTGCGGGCGTCTTTTATGGTATTATATACTTCCAGAATATTATTGCCGTCGATGGTGAGTCCCTTCATGCCATAACCCGCGGCACGGTCTGCCAGTTGCTCGCAGGCATATTGCTCATTTACCGGAGTACTGAGTCCGTAACCGTTATTTTCAATGATGAAGATCACGGGCAAGCCCCATACCGCAGCCACATTCAGCGCCTCATGAAAATCTCCTTCACTGGTGCCGCCGTCACCGCTGAATGCAACGCATACTTTGTCTTCCTTGCTGAGTTTATGAGCGAGCGCCACACCGTCTGCGAGCGCTAACTGCGGGCCCAGGTGAGAGATCATGCCACATATATGATACTCATTGGTACCAAAATGGAAAGAACGCTCCCTGCCTTTGGAAAACCCGTTCTGAGATCCCTGCCACTGTTTGAACAATTGTGCGAAAGGAACCTGGCGGGCTGTAAATACGCCCAGGTTACGGTGCAGGGGCATGATGTATTCATCCGCGTCCAGGGCTTTGGTCACTCCGACAGCGATTGCTTCCTGTCCGATACCGCTGAACCATTTACTGATCCGTCCCTGGCGTAGCAACACCAGCATTTTTTCCTCGATCATGCGCGGTCGCACGATCTCCGTGTATAAGTCAATCAATTCTTCAGCGGACAAACCTGTCGAGACAAAATCCATAGAAATCAGAAATGGTTAATGGGTGACAAAGTTAATGTTGCATCCGATACGAGATTCACCTGGCAAATAAAAGCCTGAACCTGTTCTGTATTCCTTTAGTGAGGTAATCTTCCTTATTTTTGCCGCCATATGGAAAACAGGAAAGTACGGGTACGATTTGCGCCGAGTCCCACAGGTGGCTTACACCTTGGGGGAGTGCGTACTGTGTTGTATAACTATTTGTTTGCGCGCCATCACGGAGGTGATTTTGTCTTGCGTATTGAAGACACCGATCAGAGCCGTTTTGTGCCCGGAGCAGAAGAATATATCATGCAGTGTCTCGACTGGTGCGGATTGCATCCTGACGAAAGTCCTGTAAAGCCCGGTGCATACGGACCTTATCGCCAGAGTGAGCGTAAGGCGTTATATCGTCAGTATGCCGAGCAGCTTGTTGCACAGGGTAATGCTTATTATGCATTTGATACACCGCAGGAGCTGGAACAAATGCGCGAAAAACACAAAACGGAACATCATCAGGCTCAGTACGACAGTCGTACACGTGGATTTATGCGCAACTCGCTCACGCTGGAAGCCACGGAAGTGACCTCCCTGCTGCAGGCGGGAACCCCGCATGTGATCCGTATCAAAATGCCGGAACATGAGTCGCTTGTTTTCACAGATATGATCCGTGGGGAAGTACATTTTGATACTTCGGTGGTTGACGATAAAGTATTACTGAAGGCCGACGGTATGCCGACTTACCACCTCGCGGTGGTGGTGGATGATTATCTGATGGAGATCACCCACGCGTTCCGCGGAGAGGAATGGCTGCCCAGTGCCCCTGTACATTTACTGTTATGGCAATACCTTGGCTGGTCCGGAAAAATGCCGCAATGGGCACATCTGCCGCTCATTCTCAAGCCTGACGGGAACGGAAAGCTCAGTAAACGCGACGGTGACCGACTCGGTTTTCCGGTCTTTGCTATGGACTGGACAGATCCCCGCACGCAGGAGCAGACCGTAGGTTTTAAAGAACGTGGTTTCCTTCCGGAAGCGTTTGTCAATATGCTCGCAATGCTTGGCTGGAATTCCGGTATGGAGCAGGAGTTGTTCTCAATGGATGAACTGATTCAGCATTTCTCCATCGGCCGTGTACACAAAGGCGGCGCAAAATTCGATTACGAAAAAGCCAAATGGTTCAACAATCAGTATATCCAGAAAACGGATAATGATGTTTTAGCGGGGCTGGTTTTACCTTTCCTTGAAGGTAAACTGGAAGAGGCGGATCTGCCGCGCATTGCCGCAGCTATGGGCATGGTGAAAGATCGTATGCATCTGCTTACAGAGTTCTGGCCACAGGCTGCATACCTGTTTGAAGCTCCTGCTGAAACAGATATTGCGTCTGTGCAGGCAAAATGGAAGCCGGAGCACAAAGTATTTTTTGAAGCATTTGCGAGCCGGATCGATGCTGCATCCGAATGGACAGAAGAGTCGGCAGAACAATTATTTAATGAACTGGTGACCGCATCCGGACTGAAAAAGGGAGAGGTCATGCTTCCGCTGCGCATCATGCTGGTGGGCGGTAAGTTTGGTCCTGCGGTATTTGCCATTGCTGCTTTCATCGGGAAAGAAGAAACGGCTGCGCGCATCCGTTCTGTTATCAGCGGGCTGTAGTTTAAAATCTGCACCCGGATTTAATGCGGAATAACTAATTTTGCAACACGACGCAGGTCGTTTTAATCAAATTTAAAATATATTACAACAATGCACTTTGTAGCGCACATCAACATAATGCCTTTGAAAGAATTGCTGGATCCTCAGGGTAAAGCAGTAAACAGCAGCCTTCATAATCTGGGTCTTACGCAAATTCAGAATGTGCGCGTAGGAAAGCATATGACCCTGAATGTTGAGGCGAAAGATAAAGCAGAGGCTGAAGCATTGGTGACCGATGCCTGCAAAAAGCTGCTTGCTAACCTGGTAATGGAATCCTTCGAGGTAAACATCACCGAAGCTTAATATACCGAAACGTGTCGCTGTTCCTGGTTCCCACACCCGTAGGTAACCTCGCAGATATGACCTATCGTGCGGTGGATACGCTGCGAAGCGTGGACGTGATTCTCTGTGAAGATACACGTACCAGCTCCGTACTGCTGCGGCATTATCAGATAGAAAAGCCGCTCACGCCGTACCATCAGCACAACGAACATAAAATAGTTCCGCATCTCGTGGATCAGATGCTTGCCGGTAAACAGTTTGCGCTGATAACCGATGCAGGTACACCCGGTATTTCAGACCCGGGTTTTCTGCTGCTCCGTGAGTGTACACGACAGGGAGTTCCCGTCACCTGCCTTCCCGGCGCTACCGCTTTTGTGCCGGCACTCGTTCAGTCCGGTCTTCCCTGCGACTCCTTTGTGTTCGAAGGTTTTCTGCCCGTGAAAAAAGGTCGCCAGACAGCTATGAAGGCGCTCCTGGAAGAAACACGTACTACCGTTTTTTACGAATCGCCTCATCGGCTATTAAAAACTTTGCGTGAATTTTCAGCTATACTGGGTGACGACCGTAAGGCGGCAATAGTAAGGGAGATCTCAAAAAAATTCGAGGAAACCAGAAGAGGCACCCTTGCCGAACTCTGTGCTCATTTTGAGCAAACCGAACCTAAAGGCGAGTTTGTTTTACTCATAGGAGGTTGTTAATCGCGGAATAATGACTTTCCGTCGTTTACCAAAATGCAAACTGGTAAAGTTCTGTAAAAAATTTTTTGATTTACGGATTCAATTTTTTAAATTGCATCACGGAGATAATGTGTTTATTCAGATATTTTTGTTTGAATAGCGCTGTTTTTCCATTGCTGACAAAGAAAATAATGAATTCCATGAAAAGAATTTTTACCTCAATCCTATTACTGTTAGCTGCTTTCAGCTCACGGGCTACTTCTTTCTCGGGTATATATTACATCCCCGGAAGCTATAATACGTTGACGGACTTTCTGACAGATTTCAATTCAAACAGTACAGTTATTGCAGGAACGGTACTGGTAAATATCACACAAGACCAGTCAGCTCCCTCGGGAGGCTGGATAGCCGGTAGTGTATTTGTAAACCCGCTTATGGTAGCGCCCTTTTCCATCACATTTGATGGCAAAGGACATCTGTTTACCGCTAATTCCGGAACGGGCGGGCACGATGCGATCCTTACAGTTCAGGGTTTGGACAATGTGACTTTCCAGAATATGAATCTTGTGGAAAATTCATTGAATACTACCGCTACGTCCCGTATGGAGCATGGATTCTCTATTGTGAAACTTACCAACAATGACGGATGTAAAGGTGTAAGTATTATAGATTGCGAGATCACTCTGAATAACGCGAACACGACAGCGGCTTCAGGCGTTTCTCACTACGGCGCAGCAGGGGTGTTTGTAGGTAACTGTACGTATCTTTCTACTGCTGCGTTGGCTCCCACATTGGAAGACGGTACCCACAATGTAGTATATCTCCTGAGAGATACGATGCATAATGTAAACTATGGCTTCTACGGGTATGGTAACCCGGTTGCCGCCGATGGGTCTGCATTTAATGATAAAAACATCACTGTTCAGGAAAGCCGTATCACCAATTTCACACATGATGGCGTTTATCTGAGTTATTTTAACAACGACAATATTGCTAAGAACTATATCAATAATACAGACGATGGAGGTACCGCTCCTGTAACCAATTATTTGTATGGCATACGGTATCTGAATCCTAACTCTGCGTTGCAAACGAATACAAACTGGACCTGTTCGGATAATAATATCAATCTGACGATCAATTCGGCGGGTACCTATGCCGCAACGGGCATTCTCACGCAACTATACGGAACGGGCACGACAGACATAAAAAATGACACGGTTCAGCTTACTTCATCCGGAACAAGTGCTCAATTGTTTGGTATATTCAGCCAGAATAATAATGGAACACAAAATATCAAGTCGAATGTGATCCAGAACTTCAGCACGCAAACAACCAACGCTCAGGCGATTATCGGTATTTTTGGCGGTGGTTATGCTGTAAGTACCACCTATTCCGGTTTAGGACTTTCATCCGCTATATATCCGACATCTAATACCATAGACGGCAATACCATCCAGAATTTTAATGTAAGCAGCGGAACGTCGAATCTGACCAGAATTTTTGCAATTGAGGATGACAATTTCACTACTGCACCAAGTATTATTACGAACAATAAAATATCGAAAATTAACGCCAATGCCAACTCCTATCAAATGGTTGGATATGGTACATTATATGTGTGGCCTACTGCAGTGGCACGTACCGCAACCGTTACCGGAAATGTAATTGATGGCATGACTGTATCGGCGGCTACAAACACTACACCGCTTGTCGGATTCTCACCTGCCTGTACCTACCCGTCAGGTTCAGTTGGAAATGCAATTACCTTTTCAAAAAATAAGGTAAGCAATATCAATGGTGGAGCTTCGGTTGTTAATGCTTATCGTCTGGAGTACGCTGTTGCGGCAACGATCAATGCGGATACGGTGAACAACATAACCGTTGAAGGGTCAAATGTATTTGGTGTGAGTTCCGGAAATTCAGGATATTCTCCGGCTACCGTTACCATCACCAAGTCGAAATTTACCAATATCAAATGTAACTCCACAACCGGCGGTTGGTCTGCGATCGGCGTTTACCCTATTTACGGAACTACAGCTACGCTGACCACATTTAATTTTACGAATAACCTTATTCAAAACGTAATTTCTGCGGATGCTGCCGGACTCGCGGTAGCTTTATACACTGCTTCAGGCGCTGCAACCTATAACATCAACACCAACATGATTTCTGATGTTATCGCCGCTTCGAATACAACCAACTATTCCTCTTCAATGGGAATGTATCTCGCAAACACCGGAACAGACAATATTTATTACAATACCATCAATATGGCTACTACTGCCAAAACAGGCTATGGCGCCACAGGTATTTTATATAATACGGCTGGAACGAACAAAATTCAGAATAACATCATTCGTGTGAATGTAACTGCGGGTGCGACCAATAATACGGTTGCAATGCGCGGTTCTGCGGGTGTCGCTAAATCTGCTCCTTCCACATCTGCTTATGGTTCTGCCAGCAATATTTATTATGTACCAAAAGGCAGTAACAACTTCCTGTATGCAGAAGGTGGTTCTTCCGTTGTAAACGGCTATGCACAATCCGGTTTAACACCTGACGCAACCAAGAATATTGTAAATGATACGTTCTTCAACAGTGAATGCGGCAGAAGTTCTTTCCATAAATTTATGCAGACGGCTTCTTCTAAACGTGATACCAATACCTTTACCGAAGATAATCTGACCGGTAGCGGCGGAGTATACACGCCTACCGGCATTAGCTATGCAGAGAGCCGTGCTACGGACAACTCGATCGCGCTGGATTTCTTCACAGTTTCCCGTCCGTTCGGAAGTTCTGATATCGGCGCTGCCGAGTTTGCCGGATCCACGATTCCTTCCATGAATATCACTATTGTTTCCTCAACCGGCTTCGATACGGCTTGTACCGGAAATTTACCGGTTCTCCGCGCCACCCATCCTTCTTACTTCAGCCATACTTCCTATCAATGGTACCTGGATACAGTAACGCGTCCTATACCCGGAGCAACGGATACCTTTGTTTCCGTGGGAACTACCGGCGGTAAATATTACATCTATATTTATGATTCTGTTACCGGCTGTACCTATGTGTCTAATCCGTTCCGCATGACGGTTGTGCCGCCTCCGACTTCAATGATCACTTATTACGATTCTTTGAACTTCTGCCAGTCCAGTGCAGTTGTTGTTCAGGCTAATAAAGGATACAGATTCTCTTACCGCTGGATGCGCAATGGCTCTTACCTTCCGGGTGAAACAGATGATCACCTGGTTATTGACAAGTCCGGAACTTACCAGGTGGAAATCAATACACCGCTGGGATGTCCTTCGGTATCTCCGGGAATTGTAGTAACCGTCTATCCGCTACCAACACCTGTTATTTATTATGTGCGTGACCGCGTATTAGGTGTAACTCAGAAATTCTATACATACCAGTGGTACCGTAACAATGTGAAGATCCCCGGATCTGACGCAACCAATGCGCTTTATTATGTTCTCGATGATGCTGCATACTCCGTGGAAGTTACAGACAGTAACGGATGTACCGCAAAATCTGAAGTGTACCTGTATAGCCTTGCTGTAAACGAGCATGCAATGCAGTCCTCTGTTAAGGTGTTCCCTAATCCTGTTACCGACGTATTACACATCACTGCTGACGTACCTGTTTCTGTAAGTCTGACCGACATTACAGGAAGAATGATCATCGGCAAGGCTGCTGTAAATACCATGGATATGAGTCAATTGTCTGAAGGTATTTATTTACTGAATATTTATGACAGCGAAGACAAGCTGATCAGGGTCGAGAAAGTCAACAGGGTAAGATAACCCTGTTGACCCATCCAAACCGCATAAATGAAACACCAATAAAAAAACTCCCCCTCCAATAATAATCCTATGAAACAGTTCTACAGTCCGTTCCGGGCGCTTACGCGGCCGGACAGAAAATGGAGTAAAGCGTTCTCGCTGGCAGTACTCCTTCTCTCATGTTTCCCGCTTTTATCAAAAGCCGGATCATTTAATATTTCAAACGGGTTTATCATTACTTCCTGTAGTGATGACTTTTATGACCCCGGTGGTCCCTATTCGAACTATTCGGATAACCAGCATAAGATAATGACCATATATCCGGCTACTCCCGGAGCTAAGGTCATTGTTGATTTTACCGATTTTTCGCTGGAAGACTCTTACGACTATCTTTATGTCTACAACGGAGCGTCTACAAGTGCTACCATGATCGGCTCCTATACGGGAACTTCGGGACCCGGAACGGTAACATCGACAGCTTCCGATGGCTCACTTACGTTTGAGTTTTATTCCGATGAATATGTAAATTATCCAGGTTGGGAAGCAACAGTATCCTGTTCTTCACTTTCAGCCTGCTCGGGGACGATCACTGCAGGTACTGCGGTTTCTTCCGTTACAACAGCCTGCTCCGGTGTGCCTGTGGCTATCGGACTGTCCGGTTTCACGGCGGCAACCGGAATTACGTATCAGTGGGATACCTCATCAACCGGAACCGGCGGATGGGGCGCTTATGCAGGCGCGACCAGCGTTCCTTTCATCCTGACCCCTCCGGCCGGAAAAACATACTATTACCGTTGCACGGCAACCTGTACCGCCAGCGGCAGCAGCTCCACGTCCACAACGGTGGCAGTTTCTGTTTCCGGAGGTTCATTGCCTTATCTCGAAACATTCGAGTCGACGTCTACAGGAGCTTTCCCTACCTGTACTGATGTAACTTATTCCTCTTATTATTACGGGTTCTACGTTCACTCATCGTCTACCATACCTTCCTGGTACCCAAGTTCGCTTTCCAACCATACTACCGGTGGAAGCAATTTCCTTTTTGCGGGAAGTAATATTGGTTCGGTAGACTATACACCTGACTACTTTTTTACACCGGCCTTTTATCTTGAAACGGGAAAAACGTATCAATTCTCTTATTGGTACATAACGGACGGACATGGCCCCTACACAATCGGTGCATATGCCGGTAATGCCCAGACCAAAGCAGCAATGTCTGCTGTTGGGCCGGATATGAATACGAATACCTCAAGCTATGCACAATACGTTACCAATTTCAGCGTAAGTTCCAGCGGGTATTATTTTATGGGTCTTATGAACTCCCAGGGTACTTATTGGTACGGGATGGCATTTGACGACATTGAGCTTAAAGAATTACCTCCCTGTACGGGCACGCCCGCATATGCAGGTGTTGCAACGGCAAGCCCTACTTTGCTGTGCAGTAGCCCTGGTTCTACAACGCTGTCCATAACCGGAACACCTCCTGTTTCGGGTCTGACGTTTCAGTGGTATGAATCAAATTCCCTGTCAGGACCGTATACTGCAATTTCCGGAGCGACAAGTAATCCATACACGAGATCGGGAATCACTTCAAAAAAATTCTTCTTTTGCCAGGTTGGCTGTTCTGCCGGCGGATCGGCTGTGAATACCGATACGGTTGAAGTAAGAACGACACCGTTGGATCCCCCGTATATCGAAGATTTTGAAACAGGGACACATGGAACGAATATGCCTTGTGCCTCTTACACTTATGGATGGGATCCATACAGCTACTGGTACTTATATGATGGCCCTCACCCTTACAGCTGGATCTCCCTGGATAACCATACCACAGGCGGCAGCAAATGGCTGTTCGCAGGTGGCGGATTGGGCTACTACTCCGGCGGAGAATACTGGTTCTCTCCTGCCATAAACTTTACTGCGGGTAAAGCATACAACCTGACCTACTGGTATAAAACAGATGGTTACGACACCTATATTTTTGGTGCGGCAATGGGCAATTCGCAATCGTCTTCTGCAATGACTACCCCGATAGGTACGGATGTTTCGACTTCCACTACCTCTTATACAATGTATTCGGGATCGTTTGTTTGCGGTACAACGGGTGCGCAATATTTAGGTATAAAGTTCAAGGCTTCCAACTGGTATTATGGTGCGGCAATCGATGATATCGGATTGACGCAACTGCCGCCTTGTTCCGCGAAGCCAAGCGCGGGTAGTGCCAAAGCCAGCCCTTCTATGATTTGTGCTGCAGGTTCTTCCGGAACAACACTTTCCCTTGTTGGTCTCTCTGCGGCATCTGATCTCAATTATCAGTGGCAGGAATCCACTACGCCCGGAACATGGACCAATATAAGCGGCGCGACAACTCCGTCTTATACAACCGGTCCTGTGAGCGTTGTTACCTGTTATCGTTGCGTGGTTTCGTGTCCTTTGATCGGGGCTCCTAATTCAGACACATCTGCGGTTACCTGTGTATCGATCGCTCCGATCGTTCCTCCTTACATCGAAACATTCGAATCTGCAACGCCCGGAATTAATCAGCCATGTGCAAGCTACACATCAAGCTGGGATGGCGGCACGGGTACAACCAGTTTCACCGGCTGGGGCATAAAAGGCACTCCGGGTACTTATTATCCATCAATTGATAACCATACCACCGGCGGTTCAAAATACCTTTCCGCAGGTTACTATCTCAGTTCTTACTGGCTGGGAGCCTACTCCGCGAATCAGCAATACTGGTTCTCTCCCGGTCTCGCACTTACTGCAGATATGTCCTACAAATGCAGTTACTGGTACGTTACCAGCGGTTACGGTTATTTGCCTTCAACAACATTCGGACTGTATTACGGTACGTCTCAGGATCCTTCCAGCATGAATCCTATCTGTCCGGATGTGACAGGTGAAACCAATACTACTTACAAACAGATCTCGGGCTCCTTCGTGGCTCCGACAACCGGCACTTATTACCTGGGTGTAAAAGTGAATAACAGTTATGCCTATTATGGTGTGGCGATAGACGATATCGGAGTTGAGCAGTTGCCATTGTGTACAG
Organism: Rurimicrobium arvi; assembly: GCF_039540495.1. Taxonomy (NCBI): domain Bacteria; kingdom Pseudomonadati; phylum Bacteroidota; class Chitinophagia; order Chitinophagales; family Chitinophagaceae; genus Rurimicrobium; species Rurimicrobium arvi. The sequence goes on from NZ_BAABEZ010000004.1 coordinate 210,740, forward strand.
CCAAACCGGTAGCAGGATCCGTTACCGCGAGTCCTTCGCTGATCTGTTCTTCCGGAACGGCAACGCTGTCTCTTGTTGGTGCAACAGCTGCGTCCAGACTTAGATACAGATGGCTTATCTCCACTTCCGGTACTGCAGCAGGTCCGTATGTTCCTGTAACAACCGGAACCGGTGGCACGTCTGCCGTATACACTACTGATGTGTTATCTGCAACGCAATATTACCGTTGTGCAGTTTCATGTCCGCTCGCAGCCGATACTTCATATGATACAACTGCTGTCTATGCAATGAAGGTTGGTGCGCTTGATCCGCCTTATGTTGAAACCTTTGAGTCGTCAACTCCGGGTATTAACGTACCGTGTGCAGATGCCACTAACTTTAGCGATGGCTTTATTACAACGGCTTCCGGAACAGTATCTACGTACGGATTTACGGATCTGATGAACCATACACCGGGAGGTTCCAAATGGTTGCGCGGAAGCTATTATGCATCCCTTTATGGTTCGAAAGATTTCTGGTTTACACCCGCTATTCACCTTATTGCCGGGTCTACTTACGAATTCTCCTATTGGTATCTGCCTGCAAACTATCCTTACAGTGGTGTGACGCCGCAGACAGGTTTATATGTAGGTAATGCGCAGACATCATCTGCTATGACCACTAATCTGATACCGGATTTCAGTCCTGCAAATGGTGTTTATAAGCAGGTGACCGCTAACTATACACCTACTACCACTGGCGACTATTACTTTGGTATTTACCTGAGAGGAGATTACAGCTATGGTATCGCTATTGATGATATCGGCATTATCCAACTTCCTCCTTGTTCGGGTAAACCCAGCAGCGGTGGTGTGGCAAGTGTCAGCCCTGCTATGCTGTGTTCTCCGGGATCAGCTAACCTGAATCTTACCTCGCTTCCTAAGGTTGCCAATCTCAGCTATGAGTGGTACACCTGTGATGCTTCAGGCAACCTGCTTGCATCAGTTACAGGAACCGCTTCCACCACTCCTGCATTAACGGTATCTGCTTCCACAGGCACCAATTACCGTTGTGTGGTGAAATGTACGCTGGGAACATCTGCGGATACAACTTATTCGTCTGTCGTTAAGTTGGATGTAGGAGCGGTTATACCTCCTTATATCGAAACGTTTGAAAGCGGCACACCAGGTACAAATATGCCATGTGCTTCTTACACTTACAGTTTCGGCGGATACTATGCGTGGAACGTTCAGGGAACTCCGGTGACCTATGGCACCAGTCCTTTGGATAACCATACACCGGGCGGCTCTAAATACCTGGTTGCAGGTTACTATCTCGGATATTATTCCGGAACACCGGAATTCTGGTTTACACCGGCTATTACCTTTACAGCGGGTAAACTGTACCAACTTTCCTACTGGTACCAGACTGACGGAACAACAGGCGCGAACTATAGTCTGGCAACTTATATGGGTTCATCCCAAACAAAAGCTGCAATGACTATTCCGCTCGGAACACCGTTTACTACTTCTACTACGCTGTACAAACAGTTTAAACTTCAGTTTACTCCTGCTAGCTCCGGAAACTTTTATATCGGTTTCAGCAAAAACCAGACAGGGTGGGGTTATGGGGTCGCTATCGACGACATCGGACTCCAGGAGGTTCCTCCATGTTCTGCACCTGTAGCGGCCGGAACCATTGTCGCTGATCCAAGTCACGTCTGCTCTGCAGGCGGTAGCACGCTGCTTGATGTGGACGGAAGCTCTTTGGCTACAGGCCTGACATACGAATGGTTCAGTGCTCCGGATGCATCCGGTCCATGGACTACCACGGGTGGCACTTCATTACCTTATACAACAGATCCGTTGTTTACACCTACATGGTTTAAAATGGTGATCAAGTGTAGCGCCACCGGTGCTACCGACACAACAGATCCATTCCTGGTGGGTGTAGGTGGTTTCGACCTTCCTTATTCTGAAGACTTCGAATCTACGCCTGCAGGTGGTGTTCCGCTGTGTAGCGATGCCACACTCTGGGCAGACTATTACAACGGTTGGAAAATCCACGGAAGTACGATTGACGGTGATTATAAGAACCATACACCGGGAGGTAAAAAATACCTTATCGGTGGTTATTATATGGGATCTCCCACATCACCTTCTGAAGACAACTACTGGTTTACTCCCGGCTTTAATATGCGCGGAGGTTATAAATACGAATTGTCTTTCTACTACGTGAATAAGATTTCCTGGTCCGGTACAGGTTCTAAAATGGGCGTTTACTATGGTAAGTCTCAGTCTGTAGGCGGCATGACCACCAACCTGATCCCCTACCGTTCGTTCTCTAACACGTCTTATGCGCTGTATGATACAACGTTTACCTTACCAACCGGTGGTGTATACTACTTTGGTTTCCGGAAATCGGGCAGCAATCCATCCTCCGACTATTCTTACTATGGTACGGCGATTGATGATATCAACCTGAACTACGCTCCTTGTGATGCACTTCCGGTGGGAGGTGAGATCAACAGCAGCAAACCTTCCGGTACACAGTATTGCATCGGTACGCATCTGAAACTTACAGATATCGGTGCCACGGTTTCTCTTGTTCCCGGTATCAAATATCAGTGGCAACGGGCTGCTATCGGTGGTTCGGCAGGTTGGTCTAATATAGTCGGAGCAACAGATACCGTACTGTCTGCAGATACCCTTGTAGGCTATGTATATCGCCTTGCGGTTATCTGTAACAATACCCATGACACTGCTTACAGCACGATATTCGAAATTCCGCAATATCCGCCTCATCCGCCTGTTAACATATCTCCGTCCACTTCTCCGATCGTTTACTGTCTCGGTGATACTGTCAAATTCAATGCGACAACTTACACCGGTGCTACTTACGACTGGATGCTGGATAGTGTGGTGATTCCGGGATGGAAATTCAGCGACATCGGTGCTACAGAACCCGGAACCTACATGGTGAAGGTTACTTCCGCGGCATCACCTTGTCCTGCATATTCCAACCAGGTTGAGCTGATCGCCAATGATCCTGGTTATTACGTGGATATTACCAAACCAGCTGACAGCTTCATTTGTGCAGGCTCATCGTTAACGCTGACCGGTACAGGAAGTAAACCTGGCCTTACGTACCAATGGCGTAAAAATAATGTAAGCATACCCGGAGCTACTACTTCTTCTTACCTGGTAACTACTTCCGGTTACTACCGTATTACTGCCAGCGACGGTTCATCTTCATGCCCTGCCGCTTCCCGTAATATCTATATCACCGTGAGAGATAACCCTCCTGCCCACATCTCTGTGCCAGGTGGTTCGCTCACTGCCTGTGAAGGAGAAGGGGTGCGCCTGAACGCTAATATCGGCGGCTATACTTATCAGTGGAATCGTGGTGGTTCTCCGGTTTATGGATGGACAGACAGTTCTGTGCTTATCAATGCTTCCGGAACATATTCCGTTAAGGTGATCACTCCTGACGGTTGTTCGAGCACGTCGACCTCTGTCACCGTGAATATCCTTCCTGCACCTACACCGGTAATTACCCGTTCCGGTTTTGTACTGACGGCAACCGGCGGCACCTATGTAACATACCAATGGTATCGCAACGATGTAGCTATTCCTGGTGCAACGGGTACAAGTTTTACCGCTACCCTCAAAGGATTGTACAAAGTATGTGTTACAGGTACAAACAACTGTACGGGTTGCTCTACTCCGATGTCACTCATGGACGCAGAACTGGGTATAGATCAGAGCACTGTTGCAAACAGCGAGATCCGCATCTTCCCGAATCCGACGAACGCGATCGTAAACATCGAAAGTCCGATCAAACTGAATGTTGAAGTAAAAGATGCCGCAGGACGATCAGTAATGTCTGTATCTGACGCGAAACAAGTTGATCTGAGCAAACTGTCGGATGGTGTTTATCTGTTCATATTACGTGATAAGGATCAAACCGTACATCAGCAAAGAGTAACCAAGGTAAGCCGTTAAGCTTTCCTGAATATAGCAAAGGGCCGTGGTAATAACCGCGGCCCTTTGTATTTTTCCGATGTGTGCATCGGAATATTTCTGTTGATTTATTTCCCGTAGTGCAGCAGGAAGTCGAGCAGAACCCTTACTCCGAAGCCGGTTCCACCGGCAGTATGATATCCCTTTTTACTCTGCGCGAACGATACGCCGGCTATATCGAAATGCAGCCAGGGGTAATCTGTGAAGTGTTCCAGGAATTTGCCCGCTGTAATGGCTCCTCCGGTGGGGCCTCCCACATTTTTAAGGTCCGCAATATCAGATACGATCATGTCCCCATACTCGTTCCAAAGCGGTAATTCCACCATACGTTCGTATTGCCTGCGCCCGCTCTCTGCAACAGCTGATTTTACCTGGTCTGAAGCGGTTCCCATAAATATCATTCCTTCCGCACCCGTAATGGCTGCTGCAGCTCCGGTAAGCGTGGCAAAATCGATAACCAGCTCGGGCTTGTAACGTTTTGCCCAATGCAACGCATCTGCAAGCAGCAACCGTCCCTCCGCGTCCGTATTCAGCACTTCTACAGTGGTGCCACTGTACATCCTGATCACATCGCCCGGGACATAGGCGTTTTCGCCGGGCCTGTTATCTGTGGCGGGTACCAGCGCTATCACCTGCAGCGGCAATTTCAGCTTCGCGATGGCATACATCACTGAAGCGACCACAGCTGCTCCGCTCATATCGCTTTTCATCCGGTCCATGGAATTGGGAGTCGGTTTCAGCGAAAGTCCGCCGGTATCATAGACAACCCCTTTACCCACCAATACTATCGGCTGCCTGTTCAGGAATCTGGCTGGTTTATATTCCATAATGCTGAACGCCGGAGGGTCGATACTACCCCGGTTCACAGCAAGTATTCCCCCCATCTTCTCCTTTACAATGTCGGATTTACCCAGCGTCCTTGTCCGGAAACCGGCCTGTTTACCCAATGCTGCAATGCGTCCTGACAGCTCTTTTGCACCGAGCGAATTCAGCGGTTCGTTCACCAGATCACGCGCAATGCTCACTGCATCCACAACAACACTCAGCTGTTGCATCTCTTTCACGGTAATCGAGTTTTTGTCGAACTCAATTGTCTTCAGTGCGTATGCTTTCTTCTTTGCATCCGTTTTATATTTCAGGAACTGGTAAGCACTCAGTGACATACCTTCAGCAACTGCGTAAGCAGCCTGGGCAAAACTGCTTCTGTTGATAACACATACGCTGCCTGCAGATTCTGCGGAAAGCGCCGCGGCAGCTTTGGCACCGGACTTACGCAGTTGTTCGGCCTTCTCTTCCGGCTGCTTGCCGGTAACAATGATAACACATATGGCGGCTCCGGGGCGGGCGATGGTTACATACCGTGTTCCCTCTTTAAAGCATTTCTCGAAATAAAGCATTTCTGACTCGCTCAACAGCGACAGGCTTTGTATCTGTTGCACATTGTCAGCAATCGCTACAATGTACCGGGATGAGGATTTTGCAGGAATTTTGAAAAGCATAATCGCAAAAGTAAGGCCTTATTAATTTCCTGCTTCTTGTGATGTAAAGGTACTTTAGCCTAATTTTACAAAAATGACGAAACCGTACACGTTAAAGAAATCACTCGGCCAGCATTTTTTGCACGACGAAAATATGTGCCGGAAGATTGTGCAGCAACTGAGGTATCAGCCTGGCGCCCAGGTGCTTGAAGTAGGGCCGGGCGGCGGTGCACTGAGTAAATATCTCATAGAAGAATCAATTGACTATAAGGCTGTCGAGATCGACAAAGAAAAGTATGAATACCTGCAGCACACTTACCCTGCATTGAAAGGCAGGATAATTCTCCAGGACATTCTTCAGGCAGATATCCCCTTCGCAGGGCGATTCCACGTCATCGGTAATTTCCCGTATAATATTTCCTCACCTATCATGTTCCGGATGCTCGATTGGCAGGAACAGGTGGATGAGATCATCGGTATGTTTCAGAAAGAGGTTGCCCAGCGGATTGCTGCAGGACCCGGGTCTAAAATGTACGGCATATTAAGTGTACTCACGCAGGCGTATTTTTCTGTGGAGTATCTTTTCGATGTACCACCCGGATGTTTTACCCCCCCTCCCAAAGTAATGAGTGGCGTATTGCACTGTGCGAACCTGAATAATCCCTTCGCGATAAAGAACTTCCCTAAATTCAAGCAAATGGTGAAGATGGCATTCGGACAACGGCGTAAAACCCTCCGCAATGCGTTGAAAGGCTTTATACCAGTGCAGGATGTGGAGAAAGAACTGATGGACAAAAGAGCGGAGCAATTGACAGTCGCCCAGTTCGTCGCGCTATATAAACGTTTTTTTGAGGCTAATGGATAGAAAAGGAAAAGTGCTTATTGCTGCCCCGGTTCACGATGTGCTCACGACAGGATTGGCTGCAGCAGGCTATGAGCTTGTATGGAGCGAGCAAATTTCTCAGGAAGAAGCATTCCGGCTGTTACCTGAATGTGTGGGTGTGATCACCTCTACCCGCTTACAATTAAACCGGGAATTGATCGACGCAGCTCCTATGCTGGAGTTCATCGGAAGAATGGGCTCTGGTATGGAGGTGATTGATGTTGCCTATGCCGATCAGAAAGGCATCCGTTGCATCGGCAGTCCCGAAGGCAATTGTAATGCAGTTGCCGAGCACGCTATGGGTATGCTGCTGTCGCTTACAAAACGCATAACCAAGAGCTTTTCCGAAGTACGGAGCGGACTATGGCTGAGAGATGAAAACCGCGGTATGGAACTGGAAGGGAAAACTGTCGGCATCATCGGATTCGGGCATACGGGATCGGCATTTGCGAAATTGTTGAGTGCGTTTAACATGCGCATTCTTGCTTACGATAAGTACCATCCTGTCGCCGCAACAACAAATATCACGCCCTGCAATTCGCTGGAACCTGTTTTCCGCGAAGCGGACATTATCAGTTTCCACGTACCGCAGCAGGAAGATACGCATCATCTGTTCAACCGGGAGTTTGCAACTGCTATGCAAAAACCTTTCATACTGCTGAATACTTCACGAGGTACGGTTGTTGATTCTGAACTACTGCCAGGGTTACTGCAATCCGGTAAGATGACCGCTTTGGGTCTGGATGTCTGGGAAGAAGAGCCTCTGTCTAAAATGAGCGCGAAATTGCGTATAGTATTTAACGAATTGATAACCCTTCCCAATGTAGTGATCACACCGCACATAGCGGGATACAGTGTGGAAGCGCTTTTCAAAATGAGCGACATCTTACTGAAAAGAATTATTTGATAGTATAAAACAAATTAAATATAAGTAAAATCTGTTAAAGATTTTTTGGCTAAATTTTTGTTTATTTAACGATTAATTCTACCTTTACTCCCTTATACTTAACAAATAGCTGAACATGCTTATGAGACGTTCGTTTATTTACCTTTTCATTTTACTTTTAATCGGTTCTGCCTCAACAGCGATGGCTCAGGGGGAGATCTACGGTACGGTAACCAATGAGAAAGGTCAGCCTTTTGAAGGGGTGATCATTAAGGTTACTCAGGGAGGGCTGCTGAAGAGTGGATCGGTTTCTGAAGATGATGGTTCTTATTCTGTAAAACCATTGCAACCGGGTACTTATGACATTGAGTTCTCCTCAATTTCTTATGAGACTATCAAAGTTTCCGGTGTTGAGATCACTTTAGGTGGTACCAAGAAACAGGACGTAAGGATGGAAATTCAGGGAAGCGGTTCAGGAAAGGTGTTGAATCAGGTTGTGGTTAAAGCGCGTAAGCCCGTAATTGGTGTCGTGAGCGTAACCCAGGCAAAAAATATCGAAGCGGCCCCTACCACCAATATCATTGATATGGCGGGTTTGAGTAAAAACGTTTACCAGGCTCGTTCCGGTGGTGCGCTGTCTATCGGTGGTGCGCGTCCTGAAGGTACCGTATATATCATCGATGGTCAGGTTTCTCAGGTAGGCGGCGCGATCAACCCGCCCCAGGGAACTGTTCAGCAATTGCAGGTATTCTCTTCCGGTATCCCGGCTAACCTCGGTGATGCGACGGGGGGTGTGGTTTCCATTACCACTAAAGGTGCTACCAGTTCGCTGAAAGGTAATATCCGTGCACAACACTCAATTGACGGATACAACCAGAACCTGATCAACGGATCTATTACCGGTCCATTGTTGTCACGTGAGAAAGATGGTCAGAAGCAACCGATTCTCGGTTTCCTGTTGGGAGCGGAGTATCAGTATTATGCTGACGACAATCCTACTTATTATAAAAACCCTGTTCTGAAAAAAGATGTTCTGAAGAATCTTCAGGAAAATCCGCTGACCCTGGTAAACAGCCAGAACTCCACAACAATGGTTGCAACGTCTAACTTTGTAACGAAAGATGACTTTACTTATCAAAAGCAACAATTGAACAACTCTTCCACTACCGTTCGTCTGAATGGTAAGCTGGATTACGCGATCAACAGCAATATTAATATTACAGCAGGTGGAAACTTCACCTACGGAAGCAGCGACGGTTATTCCCGTGCCGCCTCTTATTTCGCACCTGAGTCTATTCCTGTTCAGACAGATTATACCGGTCGCGGATACCTGCGTTTCAAACAATCTTTCCCGAATGCTGCTGTTAAGAAATCTGACAGCGGTGGACGTACCAAACCTGTGATCTCCAATGCATATTATACATTGCAGTTGGACTATCAGATTACCAAAAGCAATACAGAGCATCCGAATTTCAAACACAATCTGTTTGACTACGGTTATGTAGGTAAATTCACCCAATCACGTGTACCGATTTACGCCTACGGTAAAGATTCTCTTTCCGGACGGGACGGAATCATCCTGCAGACATACGATGCAGTAAGTGGTATCTCTTTCCAGGCATCCGATAAAAATCCGATTCTGGCTGCTTACACGCAAGCTGTATTTAACAACGCATCTAAATTGAATTTCCTGTCTGACTATACAACGGTTCAGGCATACAACGGATTGATGAACGGAGATTTCCCGCGTAGCGCGCTTTCTGTTCAGAACGTCGGTATTAGCGGTGTGGGTGCTGCTATGACAGGGTACTCTTACAGTACATTTAATCAATATGGTCTGCATGCTGACGCCTCTTTCGATTTCCGTCCGGGAAAATCAAAAAATGCAATCACACACGCTATCCAGTTTGGTCTTTACTACGAGCAACGCTCTTCGAGTTCTTATTCAGCAAGTATTACCAACGGAACCGGAACTTCCCTGTGGCTGCAAATGCTTTCTCTGGCGAACAACCATATAGGAAGCCTCGATTACAGCAACCCGATCTACATCCATAACGGACAACGTTATACAAAGGATCAGATTGATGCAGGTGGATTTTTCCTGCCTACAGATACCGTTATTTACGAGCGTCGTGATAACGGGCAGCAAAGCACATTCGACAAAAACCTGCGTTCTACTTTAGGTGCCGGTAAAAATGATTACCTGGATGTATATTCGGTAGATCCCAGCAAACTGTCTCTGGGCATGTTCTCTGCAAGCGAACTGTTAGGCGCATCGCCGAATTCCAATTATGTTTCTTATAACGGTTATGACTATACCGGTCAGAAATTGAAAGGAACTGTAAGTTTCAACGACTTCTTCACACAAAAAGATGCGGCAGGAAATCTTACCCGTCCGATCGGCGCTTTCAGTCCTAACTATATTGCCGGTTACATCATGGACGCATTCCGTTATAAGAGCCTGCAATTCAATGTGGGTGTTCGTTTCGAACGTTACGACGCGAATACAAAAGTGTTGAAAGATCCTTATTCACTGTATGAGGCCCGTACTGTTAGTCAGACAGATGCTTCTCTGAATGCAAACGGTGTACATCCTGGTACTGTTAGTCAGAGCGCTATGGTGTATGTGGATAACAATAACAGCTCTTCCCCAAGTATCGTCGCTTATCGCGATGGAGACAAATGGTACGATGCTAACGGTGTGGAAGCAGTTGACCCAACAGTTTTTGAGAAAAAACTGGGTGCACCTATCGCTCCATATCTGACCACAGCGGGTAAAGTGAATATTACGGATTCAAAATTTGATCCTAACAACTCCTTTACGGATTACAAACCAAAGGTTACTGCTTCACCGCGTTTCCAATTCCAATTCCCGATCAATGATGACGACGCGTTGTTCTACGCGCACTACGACATCCTTGTGCAGCGTCCTAAAGTAGGTAACTATGCAAACGCCTTGGACTACTACTTCCTGGAGCAAAATCAGGGAACTGCGATCGGTAACCCGAATCTGAAACCTGAGAAAACATTTGACTATGAGCTCGGATTCATGCAGTCTCTCGGAAAACGTAAAAATGCCGGTATCGGAATTTCTGCTTTCTATCGTGAGCGTAAGGATATGATCCAGCTGCGTGCATATCAGAACGCATATCCTAAATTGTATTATTCTTACGGCAACCGTGACTTCTCTACTACAAAAGGATTTACGTTTACTTATAACTACACAAGTCCTGATCCTAAAGTACTTCCTTTGGAATTGTCTGTAAACTATACCTTGCAGTTTGCAGATGGTACGGGTTCAAGTGCAACTTCCGGAAGCGGTTTGCTGCAGAACTTCCAGACGGCGGGTTTGCCTAACCTGCGTTACGTTGCTCCGCTGAGCTATGACTCCCGTCATAACATCAACCTGAACTTGTTGTACACATATGGTCAGGGCGAAGGTCCTGAAATCAATGGTAAACACATCCTGCAAAACCTGCGTGCAAATATGATCCTGCGCGCCCGCAGTGGTGAGCCATATACCACAAGCTCTGCTGTAAACAATAACGTTATTCAGGGAACACTTAACGGTACACGTCTTGGCTGGCACTTCGGAGCCGACCTGCGTATCGATAAAGGATTCACTATTGATGGATTCTCTAAAAAACGCAAACAGGCTGACGGTACTACAGTAGTAAGTTCGAATGCTGGTGGTCGTAAATACAACGTTGGTGCGTTTATTTACTTCCAGAATATCTTCAATATCCGCGACGTGCTTCAGGTATACCCTTACACAAGTCGTCCTGATGATGATGGTTACGTTACTTCATCCGTTGGTAAGCAATACTTTACGGCTTCTTACAGTCCGCAGTCTCTGCAGGATTTGTATAGCCTCTATGTAAATAATCCTGATTATTATAATGCGCCTAGAAGAATCAATATCGGATTTACGTTCGCATTTTAATTAATCTATTGAAGCAATAATCGAAAAAGAAAAAAGTTAAACTATGAAAAAGAACTTAATGCAATTAGCGTTTGCCGCTCTCGGTGTAATAGCAAGTGCGAGTAGTTCATATGCATATGTCACCCTGGGCAGTGATGGTAAACCCGTTACTGCAAAGGAAGCCTTGTTGAAAACGACGGCTGGTTGTAAACCATCCACCGCTAATATCGACCTCGATATCAACAACGTTCGGGCGCGACTGATGACAGGTGGAGATATGTGGTACAATACAGGTAGTTTACTGCCTGCATACGAGGTACCTAAGGGGGGACAGAAGCATTCGCTGTATGCCGGTTCTTGCTGGATCGGGGGTATTGATGGTAATGGCCAGCTGAAGGTTTCTGCGCAGTTGTATCGTAGTCTGGGTAATGATTACTGGCCTGGTCCGATTGATAAGGCAACGGTAAACATTACAGCTGAGTCCTGTTCTGAGTGGGACCGCTTCTGGAAAGTGAGCCAGGCAGACGTTGACGAGTTTATAGATATCTATAAAAAATCAGGTCCCTCGGCGATTACAGACAAGAAATTTGATGTGATCAAGCAATGGCCGGCCACAGGTAATATTTATGCTGTTGGTGCTAACAATAACTCTTTACCTGAGCTGCTGGGCCCGGTAGATGCATACGGATACGCTCCATTCGTAGACGTGGATAACAATGGTATCTACAACTGGCAGGATGGAGATTATCCGAAGTCTTATGCACAGGGTAACCCCGATCAGTTTATCTGGTGGGTTTTCAATGATGTAGGTAATACCAAAACAATGACCAAGACTCAGTCTATTGGTATGGAAGTTCAGACTTCAGCGTTTGCCTATAAAAGTTCAGACTTCCTGAATGACGCGACTTTTTATAACTATCGTTTGATCAACCGCGGTAACCTGGTTCTGGATAGCTGTTTTATCGCTACATGGACAGATGCGGATCTGGGTTCTCCTTTTGATGACTACATTGGTTGTGATACTACCAGAGGTTTGGGTATCCTGTACAATGGTGAAACTCCGGATGCGCCGAATGGACAGAATACATACGGAACCCGTATTCCGATGATTGCAGTTGACTTCTTCATCGGGCCCCGTAAATATTACACCGATGAAAACGGAAATCAGACTAGCAGACTGTTGAAAATGCGCTCATTCTCTTATTTCGAGGGAACGCTTACCGGCCCGGTGCGTGACCCACGTAAAGGATCAGAGTTTTATTTTTACATGACCGGTTCAAATGCGGACGGAGATCCGTTTTCAAATGACCAGACGAAAGGAAGTTCTTCCGTAGGTTATGGCTCTGGTCCCGTTGCACCTTATGTATTTTATGGAGATCCGGCGAATACATCAGAGTGGTCTATGTGTGCCTGTAAATCTCCTTTGAAAGATCGTCGCTTCATTCACTCTTCAGGTCCGTTCACTTTGTTCGCCGGTGAGAAGAATGATATCACAATCGGAGTTGTGTGGGTAGATGATGCGGGAGCTTGTGGTACTACTTCATTCAAGAAAATCCGTGCAGCGGACGACGTTGCCCAGGCATTGTTCGATCAGGGTTTCAACAGACCTAATGGTCCTGATGCTCCTGTGCTTACTGTTCGCGAGCTGGATCAGAAACTCATCTTTTACATAAGCAACCCTGAACGTAGTAACAACTTCAGCGAGCGCTACGGAGATCCTGATTATATTTCAGATCCTAAATACCGTGTTACTTCTACCAAAGCTGTTGCTTTAGGCAATCCGGATTCTATTTACCGTTTCGAAGGTTATCGTGTATTCCAGCTGAAGGATTCTTCACTGACCAACTTCTACGACGAGAAAGGTAATCTGGTAGACGGAGTGGTGGAAGTATTCCAATGTGATATTAAGAACGGCGTAAAACAAATTACCAATTACACAAAGAACCTTGAGATTGTCTCTACGATTGACCAGTATGATGGTGCTATCAAGGTGACGGGTAAAGACAGTGGTATTGTACACAGCTTTGTACTCACAGAAGACAAGTTTGCCAGCGGAAGCAGCAGCTCGCTTGTTAACTACAAAACATACTACTATGCAGTTGTAGCATATGCATATAATAACTTTGCTCCTTTCGATCCTCATAACGAAGTGGGAACGCAGAAAGATGCTTATTTCGAGAGTAAATCTCCGAATAAATATTCTGTGATGCCGAACCCGATGAATCAGAGAGGTGACACATTCCTCAACAGTGCCTATGGCGACGGTGTTATTGTGACACGTATCGAAGGTATCGGTAACGGTGGCATTGATGTTCAGCTGAATGATACCTCTGAAGCAGCTATCTTGTTGTCTCCGACAAATCAGATTCCTTACCCAACGTATGTTGCAGGAAAAGGACCAATTAAAGTAAAAGTTATTGATCCTGTTAAAGTACCGGGCGCAGACTGGAGAATTTCCTTATCCGGAACATTAAACCCTTCTGACTCTGTTTTCCTTGGTTTGAATAAATCAGCTACATGGAAAATTGAACGTCTGGATGACAATGGTTCTGTTGCTGATGTAATTTACAGTGAACGTACCATCGGCGGAAGAACTAACGAACAATTGCTTTCTGCATATGGTTTGTCCGTTACTGTTGAGCAGGTAACGCCTCCTGGCTATGATCAGACTACAAGCAGTAGAAATCCAAATGGATATATTACCTCCGACATCACTTATGCCAATACTTCGCTGCCATGGCTGTCAGGTGTTCATGATGGTTCCGGTCGTAGCTATCTGAACTGGATCCGCAGTGGTTCTTTCAGTGATGAGATACCAGCCGGCGAAACCGCACCTACCTGTGGTCCTTTCGATGATTACCGTGCAGACTCTATCGGCGCATTCTACAGCCGTATGTTTGCAAACAACACCGACGTTGAAGCTACATGGGCTCCGTTTGACCTGGTTGCAACTTCCGACGGACCATCCTGCGGATATTCTCCTTTGGTTGATAAACCTATTAAATCAACTCCATTGCTGACTGCAACTTCTCTGTACAAAGTACCGGATTCTGCCGGTACTCCTGCCAAGGCTGTTCAGGGAAGTGAGTATCCCAATGTGGATCTGGTGTTTACTTCAGATAAGTCCAAATGGACACGTTGTATTGTTCTCGAAGCTCAGTATACTCCGGATCTTGCAGAAGGTAATGCTGTTAAGTTACAGGCGCGCAATCACAGATCATGGAATATGGGTATTGACAACGACGGTAATCCTGTATATTCCAGCGATCCTACTGATGTTGGTTATAGTTGGTTCCCGGGTTATGCTATCAACCAGCTTACCGGTGAGCGCCTGAATATCGCATTCGCAGAAGATTCTTACCTCCGTAAATACAATGGAGCTGATATGATCTGGAATCCGACTTCAGATGTTTACAACAGCTACGGAGAAACAGTGTTCGGCGGACGTCACTTTACGTACATTCTCAACACCAAATATGACTCCTGTAAGTCATTTGCTGCAGGTATTAAAGGTACAGGACCGTTCGTATACGTACCTGCTTACCGTCAGATCCGTTGGGTGGGTATTCCTTTGCTGAATTCCGGAAGCCAGTACCTGTCTCTCAAAGACGGCCTTATTCCTACCGAAACAAGAATGCGTTTCCGTGTAAATACCCCTTACAATAAGTATAAACTTATGGATGGTCAGACTGCTACTAACAGCCAGCTGCCTCTGTACAAGTTCTCTACGAAAGGAATGGCTACTCAGGAGTACACTGAGAAAACAAATGCGGATGCTCTGATGGATAAAATCTTCGTCGTACCTAATCCTTACAAAGGAGAAGCATCAGGCGGAAATTCTTACGAGACAAACCGTCTTGAAACAAGAGTTAAGATCATCAATCTGCCTGTAAAAGCTACTGTTCACATTTACGCTTTGGATGGTACGCTTGTGCGCAAGATCGAAAAGGATAATAATGATCCGGCAATTGTCTGGGATATGTATAACCAGGCTGGTCTTCCGATCGCTAGTGGTATGTATCTGATCCATATCAATGCATATGGAAAAGATAAAGTGATCCGCTGGTTTGGAGCTATGCGTCCGCTGGATGTAACTAACTACTAAATTATCTCCGGGTGCGGTAGCTTCCGCACCCGGAATTTAAAACTCGAAAGAAGAATTACTACAAATAACACATTTGAGTATGAAAAGTAACTACAATAAGGTTCTGTTGGCTTCATTGTCTTTAATCGCGGCAAGTCCTGCCTTCGCGGGTAACAAGGACCGGTCCGGACAATCCGGTGCATCGGAATTGCTTATCAATCCATGGGCACAAAGTACGGGTGTGTTTGGGTTGGATGTCGCTAATGTTCGCGGTATTCAGTCTATGAAAGTCAACGTGGCTGGTCTCTCTTTTTCAGACGATCTGGAAGTTGGTGCATCCTATAGCCGCTACCTTTCCGGAACGGGTATTTCCGTTAATAACCTTGCTGCGGCCTACCGTCTGAGTAGTTCTGCTGTCGTAGGTGTTAACGTAATGTCTATGTCTTTCGGGGAGATCGATGTGACAGATATTGACCATCCGGAAGGAACCGGTGCTAAATTCAAACCATCTTTTCTGAATTTTCAACTGGGATTTTCTAAAGAGTTTTCTGAACGTATCCGTGGTGGTGTTGCTGCCACGTTTATTTCTGAGCAAATCGGAAATATCGGTGCTTCCGGTGCCAGTATCGACGCCGGTGTGCAGTACGTAGACCGGAATCTTCATATTGGTATCACGCTGCGTAATGCCGGTACCAACATGCGTTTCTCAGGTGGTGGATTTTCAAGTACATCTACAGCACCTAATGCAGATTATGCATTTACGCGATCTACTCCCCAGGAGAAATTCCAACTGCCAACCTACATGTCAATGGGTATCGCGTATGATTTCTATATCGCCGGTCGCAGTGCATCTGCTACGGAAGGCAAAGGAGATCATCGTATCACGGCAATCGGAAACTTTACTTCCAATTCCTTCAATAACGATTATCTTGGTTTAGGCGCTGAATACGGATTCCGTGAGATGTTCATGGCCCGTGCCGCTTTCCGTTATGAGAAAGATATATTCGATGCTTTAAAAACCACTACCTTTTATACAGGTATAAGCATGGGCGCAAGTGTTGCTGCTCCGCTTAATAAGAAAGGTTCTAAATTGTATATTGATTACAGTTTCAGACCAACACAACGTCCTGCTAACGGGGTTCACGTTTTTGGCCTGCGCTTTAATTTCGCAAGTTCAGACAAGTAATTCAGTCTTTTTATTAAATTTGGCAACGCTTCTATCTCTGGTAGGAGCGTTGTGTTTTTATTTGTTGTATACAATAATATGTTGTCTTTATGAGTGCTGTACATTATGTGACTAAAGAGGCATTGGAGGCCTTAAAAGAAGAGATTAACCGTATGAAGACGTCGGGCAGGGCAGAAATAGCCCGACAGATATCGGAAGCCCGTGAAAAGGGAGATCTGAAGGAAAATGCAGAGTATGATGCTGCAAAAGAGGCACAGGGTCTTCATGAAGCGAAGCTGGCGAATCTGGAGGCTACGCTTGCCAACTCACGTGTACTTGATCCGAAAAATATTGATACAAGTAAAGTATCCATCCTCAGTAAGGTGCGCGTAAAAAATCTTGCAACAAAGAAATCGATGGAATATCAGATCGTTTCAGAAAGTGAGGCCGATTTGAAAGCAGGAAAGATTTCCGTTACTTCTCCCATTGCAAAAGGATTGCTTGGTAAAGTAAAGGGTGATGTTGCAGAAATCACCGTTCCCAATGGCGTGATGAAATTCCAGATCGAAGAAATTAATATCTAGATGGCCTCTATATTTTCTAAAATTATCAGTGGCGAAATTCCCTGTTTTAAGATAGCGGAAAATGAACATTTCCTGGCATTCCTGGACATTATGCCGCTCCGGGAAGGACACGTGCTGGTTGTTCCGAAAGTTGAAGTCGATAAAGCTTACGAGCTGCCTGAAGCATATCTGGCGTCCTGGTTTCAATTTGCGCAACCCATTGCCCGCGCGATGGAGAAAGCTTTTCCCTGCAAGAGAGTCGGCATCAGTATCATCGGCCTTGAGGTACCGCATGCACATATGCACCTGGTCCCTATCAATACGGCGAACGACCTTAATTTTACGGAGAAGCCTTCTACTCCGTCCATGGACGAATTGAAGCGCGTACACGAAAAACTGATGATACATTTGTCTTAGAGAAAAAAATATTTCTGAAAAAACTAAAAAAAATTTGGCAGGAAAGAAACATTGATTACCTTTGCTGCCCGTTCCGAAAGAACATAGGTTGATTTCGTAGCTCAGTTGGTAGAGCAATACACTTTTAATGTATGGGTCTTGGGTTCGAGTCCCAACGGAATCACGAAAGAGGTCAGCAATTGCTGGCCTCTTTTACTTTATTACGCTCGCGTTAAATTAGCAGTCTGATCTGATTTCAAAAGTTTATCTGCTTAATTTGACGTACTTTTGCAAAAAATTTTAAGGTGCTGTTTTTCGCATTGAACACAAACGTCATTTCCTGACGGCACCTTAGTAAACAATCCGCTTTATGAATATTCGTAACATTGCCATTATTGCTCACGTTGACCACGGAAAAACTACCCTGGTGGACAAGATCATCCATGCTACTCAGGTTTTCCGTGACAATCAGGAAACAGGTGAGCTGATCATGGATAATAACGATCTGGAGCGCGAGCGCGGGATTACTATCCTGGCAAAAAACATCTCTGTTAACTACAAAGGTGTTAAGATTAACGTTATTGACACTCCGGGTCACGCCGACTTCGGTGGAGAAGTTGAGCGCGTACTGAAAATGGCAGATGGTGTATTGCTGCTCGTGGATGCTTTCGAGGGTCCGATGCCGCAAACGCGCTTTGTGCTTCAGAAAGCATTGAATCTGGGCCTGCATCCTATTGTTGTTATCAACAAAGTAGACAAGCCAAACTGTCGTCCGGATGAAGTGCACGATGCTGTTTTTGAGCTGTTCTTCCAACTGGATGCAACAGAAGATCAATTGAACTTCCCGACACTGTACGGATCCTCCAAACAAGGCTGGTTTAACACCTCCCTCACCCCTACGGATAACATCAATGCCGTATTGGATATGATCCTCGAGAAGGTGCCTGCTCCTAAAGTAAATGAGGGTACGCTGCAAATGCAGATCACTTCACTCGACTATTCCTCTTTCCTCGGTCGTATTGCTATCGGCCGCGTGTCCAGAGGTGTCGTTGCTGAAGGTCAGAACATTCAGTTGTGTAAACTCGACGGTTCGATGGTGAGAGGAAAAGTGAAAGAGTTGTACACCTTTGAAGGAATGGGTAAAAAGCGCGTAACGGAAGTGAGCGCCGGTGATATCTGTGCTGTAGTAGGTATTGAAGGGTTCCAGATCGGTGAAACGATTGCTGATTTCGAACAGCCCGAAGCACTGCCTGTCATCGCGATAGATGAGCCTACCATGAACATGCAGTTCAGCATCAACAACTCTCCTTTCTTCGGTCGTGAAGGTAAATTCGTTACCAGCCGCAATCTGCGTGACCGCCTGATGAAAGAGCTGGAAAAGAACCTGGCGCTGCGTGTTCAGGATACAGACGATGCGGATAAATTCCTGGTATACGGCCGTGGTATCCTTCACCTGAGTGTACTGATCGAAACAATGCGCCGCGAAGGCTACGAGCTTACTGTTGGTCAGCCGCAGGTAATCACCAAAGAAATCAATGGTCAGAAATGTGAACCATACGAGGTATTGGTTGTAGATGTGCCTTCAGATTTTTCGGGTAAAGTAATTGATCTCGTTACGCAACGTAAGGGAGAAATGCTGATCATGGAAAGCAAGGGAGAAATGCAACACCTGGAATTTGATGTTCCTTCCCGCGGCCTGATCGGACTGCGTTCCCAAATGCTCACCGCTACTGCAGGAGAAGCGGTTATGGCGCATCGCTTCAGTGAATATAAACCCTGGAAAGGAGTTATCCCTGGCCGTAACAACGGTGTGTTGATCGCTAAACAGGCCGGTAGTTCCACCGGTTATTCCCTGGATAAGCTGCAGGATCGCGGATCTTTCTTTATCGATCCGGGAGAGGAAGTGTACGCTGGTATGATCGTTGCCGAGCATATCAAGCCGGGAGACCTCAACGTAAACGTAGTGGAAGGTAAAAAGCTGACCAATATGCGTGCTTCGGGTTCTGATGCAGCTACCAACATCGCTCCTAAAATCCAGATGAGCCTGGAAGAATGTATGGAGTATATCCAGCAGGATGAATGTATCGAGTGTACTCCACAGAGCATCCGTCTGCGTAAGATCCTGCTCGACGAGAATGACCGCGTTAAATATGCGAAAGCGATGAAGACTTCCTAATATGAGCCTTTAACTGAATAAAAATGCCCCGTAAGTTTTATCTTACGGGGCATTAACTTTTATAGCTGAAGGTATGTTGCGGCGGAGGGCCTATTTCAGCCTGGCGACCAATGCGTCGATGGTCATCCGCTCCTGTCCATCGCCCCCGAACTGTTTTACCCGGATAGTTCCTGTATGCTGCTCTTCATCTTCCGCGATCACCACATAAGGAATACCCCGGTTGAACGCATACTTCATCTGCTTATCAAATTTCGCATTGTCGGTGTAGATTTCGGAAGAAATGCCCTGTACCCTTAAATGATTCAGGAGGGAAAGCGCATAGATCTCGTTTGTTCCGCCATTGTTGATAACGATGACCTGCGTGCCCACATTCAACGTTTCGGGGAACAGCTGCAACTGCTCCATTACGTCGTAGATACGATCGATACCGAATGAGACGCCGACGCCGGATAAATTTTTCAGACCAAACAAACCTGTAAGGTCATCATAACGGCCACCACCACCAATGCTGCCCATCTGTACACGATCATTTGCGCAGATCACTTCCACGATCACACCGGTATAATAACTGAGTCCTCTGGCAAGCGTGAAATCAATTTCCACTTTTGAGTTGGTCCAGGACACTTGCTGCAGCTGTTCGTGATAATTCAGTGTATTGCGTAATTCCCCGATGCCGGCCATTCCCGTGGAGATCTGTTTCTTTTCGAAAGCCTGCTCCATCGCGTCCAGAGAGGAAAGTCCTATTAATTCGCTTATATCGCCGATTTGCTCATCGCTAAGCCCTCGTTCCGAAAGTTCTTTCTGAACACCCGCATGCCCGATTTTGTCCAGTTTGTCGATTGCAGTGGTGATATCCACTAGTTTTTCCTCCGCGCCGCAATACTGTGCGATACCGGTAAGAATTTTGCGGCTGTTGAGGCGGACCACAATATCAGGAATCGCAAGTTTTGCAAAAGCTTCCCTGTATATCGCCAGCAATTCCGCTTCATTGATCAGTGAGTTGCTGCCCACGATATCACAATCACATTGCCAGAATTCGCGGTAGCGGCCTTTCTGAGGGCGATCCGCACGCCATACCGGTTGCATCTGGTAGCGACGGAACGGAAACTGAATTTCGTTCTGGTGCATTACCACGTAGCGTGCAAAGGGGATAGTAAGATCATATCTTAGTGCACGTTCTGTAAGGTTGGTGTCATTTTTGCCGAGCAAAACCTGTTCCAGAGCGGCACGTGTTTTCTCTTGCTTGGAAGGTTCCTGTAAACCGTTGTTCAGAATCTTGAAGATAAGCCTGTCTCCCTCGTCTCCGTATTTGCCCATCAGTGTAGACAAATTTTCCATAGCGGGAGTTTCTATCGGTTGAAATCCACAGGTTTCAAAAATAGACCGCAGTGTCTGTAACAGGAATTGTCTTTTACGAACCACCTCGGGACTGAGGTCTCTGGTTCCTTGTGGAATAGAAGGTTTTGACATAAGTAGGGGTCAAAATTAATGTAATAACGTTTAGTTGCGGGGAGCATTTCCGTATTTTCTGACAATCGCATCGCATGCTTCTTCTATCAGCTGGTAAACCGGCAGGTAACCGTCCTCATTCCCGTACCAGGGGTCCGGCACATCGCGCGAACCATCCTCGTGAAGTTCCTCCAGCAGGAAGCGTACTTTATCCATTGGCGCGTGTGTTCCTGCTATTGCGCAAATATCGTCATACACGTCCTGGGCCAGCGCATATATAATGTCGTATTGTTCCAGATCTGCAGCAGTGATGCGGCGGGCACGCTGCTGAGAAATGTCTATGCCATAGTTACGGCATACTTTCTGGGAAAAGCGGTGAGGTGCTTCGCCGATATGGTAACGATTGGTACCGGCAGAATCTATCTGCCAATCCAAACCGGCTGCTTTTGCTTTCGCCCTTAATACACCTTCTGCAATGGGAGAGCGGCAGATGTTACCCAGGCACACCATTAATATTTTCATAAGCGCAAAGTTGCGTCAATACGCACAAAAAAAGAGTGCCTGTAACAGGCACTCTGGGATCTTTTCGTAGTATTTTTTATTTTTTCCACTTGATAGTACAGCCGATCGCTTTGGTTTCTGCTGTAGCGGGTTTCAGGTTTTCGGATAAGTCGGTAAGTGCTTCTTCCACGTAATGCCTGTGCGCCTTTGCTGCATCTTCCCAATTGTTATCAATCGCCCCGGTATATACGAGTTCCAGCTTGCCTTGCTTGTTCCTGTTCAGTAAAAACACCTGTGGCGTCCTCACTGCACCGAATTTCTTTGCTATTGCCTGGCTTTCGTCGAACAAATACGGGAAGGTGTAGTTCTTTTCTTTCGCACGCTCGGCCATTTTCTCAAAAGAGTCTTCAGGAGCTTCTTTCGGATCATTTGAGTTGATCGCTACAACCGGGTAGCCACTCTGACGGAAATTTTTATCAAGATCCATGATCCTTTGCTCGTAAGCTTTTGCATAAGGGCAATGATTGCAGGTGAAGATGACAATATAACCTTTTTCCCTGCCCGCGTCTGTAACCAGTCCGCGCATTGTCCCGTCCACGTTCTTCAGTTTGAAGTCACTTACAATATCGCCTAACTTGTAAGTGGCTGTGGTTTTCTGGGCTGAAGATGAGCATACTGCTGCAACAACCAGCATCACTGCACCGATTATTTTTTTCATGTTTATTTATGGTTTTTAATAAATGTTTTCAGATCTTTTTCCGATTCGAAGGATCCTTCCTGAAAGCTCACCTTAGCGCCCTTATGATAAAGAAAGGTTGCAGGTATACTTCCCTGCCACGAGGGTTCCAATGCATTGATCCATACATTCGGATCAGCTTCCGTGAACAAATGTGTTTCAAGCCGGATCTTCTTCCTATTGAGGAATGCGGCCACCTTGTTTCCGTCGCCGGATGCATCCAGACTCATGAGGATAAATTTTACAGGCTGCTGCGCCATTTCAGACGATAAATTTATAAAATAGGGTAATTCCTTTACACAGGGGCTGCACCAGGTCGCCCAGAAATTTACCACATACAAAGTATCATTGTCCTGCAGCACGCGGTTTTGAAATTGCTGCAGTGTGTAATTGTCCAGTGTCTGTGCTTCCGCGCGAATGATACCGGACAAAACTAGAATGGAAAATATCAGATGGCGCATGAGGTACCTTGAGCATCAAATTTATAGCGCAAAAGACAGATAAGCGTCTTTTTTTGATTAATTTATCAAATTACGGGGCGGCGCATGGTTTAGCTGGTGTGAATTATAAAGTTACCTTTGTCGATATGCAGGATTTTGAACAACGCTGGATTCAGGTAGAATCTTTCCTGGTGGAACGTTTTGGTAAGAAACCCGATCTGGAAGGAACTTTGTACCTGATCGGGATTAATGAACTGGGAGCATTTCCTGAGACGAAAAATTTCACAAAAGAGCAAAAGCAGGACCTGATGCATATTGCCGTATGCAAGTTATTAAGTCAGGTTGGCATCTTCGTGCTGGACAAATATGATGAAGAGGGTTGGCCGCACTATATCCCGACGGGTATTGAAGCTCCGGAGGCGATGAAAGACCAGGAGCAATTATTGAAGGAGTGTATCATCCGGTACTTCGAACAATAGACTATGGGAGTCGTTTTCAGACAGTCGGTCAAAACATCCATTATCACTTTTACCGGAGCGCTGCTCGGAGGTATTGTAGCAATATACTCTTCCAACGTAATGCCGAAGCAGGAGCTCGGGTTCGTCCGGTTATTACCTATTCAGGCAGTAATTGCAAGTTTCTTCCTTATGGTAGGTATGAACAATTCATTGTTCTTTTACCTGCATCGTTTCGACGAGCATGCAGATGCTGAAAAGAAATCTGTATTGCTTACGGTCAGTTTTGGTGTTCCGCTGCTGGTGTACGTTTTGGGCGCTCTTGGGTATGTGCTCTTCCTCGATCACTGGCTGCAATTCAACCAGGAGCAGGATCGTCTGCTTATGAGCCGGTATGCATGGTGTCTTCCCTTATTTGCTCTGTTCAATCTGCTGATGATGCTTTTCGAAGCCTATCTTCATGCACATATCAAGGCTGCACAGGCGAGTTTTGTGCGGGAAGTGCTGATCAAAGGAGGCAATCTGCTTTTGTTTATCTTGTTTGGTTTACGGCTGATCCCTTTTCCTGTTTTCATTACTTTGTTTGTGGGAATCAATCTGCTGGCCGTTCTGGTATTATGGCGCATGGCATCGCGCCTTGCCGACTTCAGATTCTCTTTTCAATGGCAGCGGGTTTCCCGCACGGAATACCGCTCTATACTCGTATTCGCGCTGTTTCATGCGCTGATGGGTATTTCAGGTACGTTATTCGGATTCCTGGACTCGCAATTACTCACCACCCTCAGCAGGGACGGACTGGCATCTATCCCCGTCTACACAAATGCCACATTCATAGCCACACTGATTTCCATACCCTACCGCGCTTTATCTGTTCCGGCGAGCGGGGATATCAGTAAAGCATATGCGCAAAACAATCATGATAAAGTAGAGAATGCTTACCAGCGTGCGGGACTTAATATTTTCATTCCTTCCCTGTTCATGGTGATCCTCGTGATCGGCAATCTGCACAATGCCGTGGCGATATTGCGTGACGGATATGAAGCGGTATTCGGTATCACGCTGATACTCCTGATTGGCAGGCTGGGCGACAGTGCCACCGGCCTGAACGACATGGCGCTGAATATGTCGCCCTATTATCGCCTCAACTTTTATCTTTCAGCCAGTATTGTTGTGCTGATGATCGTGATGTTTCACCTGATGATACCCGCTTTCGGGGTGTATGGTGCCGCATGGGTTTCTTCAGGTGCACTCCTGTTGTTTAACCTGGCCAAAGCCTGGTTTGTATGGAGTAAAATGCGCCTGCATCCGTTTTCCGGCGGAACACTGAAAACAATCGGCATTGCTGCTGTGGTATGGTTGCTCACCTACTTTATTCCCCATTCTGAAAACCCTTACTTCGATGCAGTTTGGCGCAGCATATTAATTGCAGTCCTGTTTGCCGGTCTCGTAATATGGGTCAAGCCGAGTAAGGATATCTCCGATTTTCTGAAAGAGGTGCGTAAAAAGAAAAGGTTGTTTTAGCGTGCGCCAAAAACAACCTTGCTCCTGGTTTTGTTACCGTTATCGGAGTCGGTCTACCGACCTTAGTAATTCTTCATCTTTTTTGATGCCGCTCAGGGCCAGGAATAAAAATACGATGGTCAGGACCGGGATCACCGGACCGGGAAGCGCAAAGTTATCGTTGATCGCAGGCTGACCGGCATTTTTCAGGTTCTGAATTTTCATCAGCATTACGGCAATGAACGCCGCAGCGATGAGGATAGCTGTCCAGACCATTCCTTTCTGACGTTTCCTGTTGCGGAACTGAAAGATAGCCACCATCGGCAGCAATGTCATCAGTGTTGCAAGCACCAGCAGCAGGTATTCGCTGCGGGCTCCCATGAGTTGCTCCGTGCCTGCCTGTGTATAATGGTAAAGCGGGAAAATAAACAGTGCTGCACTGACAAATGCGGCAACAAAAAGCCATACGGATTGAATGCGTTGTATCATTTGTTCGATTGATTAGTTAATAACATTTTTACCGAAGTAAGGTACGAGCACTTCCGGTATGTTCACTCCATCGCTGGTCTGGAAGTTCTCCAGCAGACAGGCCATGATACGCGGTAAGGCCAGGGAACTGCCGTTCAGGCTATGAAGCAACTGCGTTTTTCCTTCAGCGTTTTTAAAGCGTGCTTTACAGCGATTGGTCTGGAAATTCTCAAAATTACTTACAGAACTTACTTCCAGCCAGCGCTCCTGCGCCGCACTGTACACTTCGAAATCATAAGTGAGTGCGGACGTGAAGCTCATATCGCCGCCGCACAGACGCAGAATACGGTATTCGAGTCCGAGGTTCTGCAGCAGTTTCTCCACGTGCAGCACCATTTCCTCCAGTGTCTCGTAGCTCTTATCGGGATGTGTGAACTGAACAATCTCCACTTTATCGAACTGATGCAATCTGTTCAGTCCGCGTACATCTTTACCATATGATCCTGCTTCACGGCGGAAACAGGGCGTATAAGCCGTCATTCTGATCGGTAATTCACTTTCCGGCGTAATCGTATCACGAAGGATATTGGTAACGGGTACTTCAGCTGTAGGAATGAGGTAAAAGTTGTCGGCAGTTACGTGGTACATCTGCCCCTCTTTGTCCGGCAACTGTCCCGTTCCGTAGGCACTTGCTTCATTCACCATAAAGGGAGGGTACACTTCGTGGTATCCTGCTGCCGTATTGTAGTCCAGGAAATAAGCGATAAGCGCACGCTGCAGGCGGGCACCCTGGCCTGTGTACACAGGAAATCCGCTACCCGTGATCTTATTACCTAATTCGAAATCAATGAGTTTGTATCCGGACGTAATATCCCAGTGAGCCAGTTTTTCACCGGGTAAAGCCGGGCGGGCTCCACCGGTACGAACCACTTCATTTTCTTCCGGGGTTTTTCCGGCAGGTACGGAGTGGTGCGGCAGGTTCGGAAGCCGGATCAGAAGATCGTTCTGCTCTTTCTCAAGCGCTGCAAGTGTTTCTGCAATTTTGCGTGCTTCTTCTTTCTTGCCTGCCACCTCAGCTTTTGCAGCCTCAGCTTCCTCTTTTTTACCCTGACCCATCAGTTGGCCGATAGCTTTGGATGCCGAATTGATGGATGCTGCGATATGGTCGTTTTCAACCTGGATTTTGCGGCGTTTTTCGTCGAGTTCGATGATCGCATCCACGATCTCCGTTTCCTTAAAGTTTTTCTTTTTGAGTCCGGCGAGAATTAGTTCTTTGTCCTGCCGGAACAGCTGTAATGATAACATATCGCAATTATTCTAAGTGCAACAAAGATAGGTATTACGCTATGGTTTTCCGTAGCTTTTTTCACCCGCTTCGACGCGGATTTTCAAACGGTTTTCTACCGGAGGTATCGGACAGGAGTATCCTTCACGAAAGGCGCAATACGGATTATACGCTTTATTGAAATCGATAGTCAGTATGCTGTTCTTTATATCAGCAATGCTCAGATCGAGATATCTTCCGCCGCCGTAGGTGGTTGCATAATTGGTCAGATCGTTGAACGGGAGAAACAGGTCGTTTTGTTTTCCCGGCATGGCTGCAATACGCACATTCTGATAGATGAAAAGTGTGCAGCTTTTTCCCTGCAGTGTAAATGTGGCTTTTGCATAATTGCGGTAACGCTGTTTTTTTCCGCTATGCGTTTCCATGTCAAATTCCGGAGCATCCGGAACAAGTTCAATGTGCGCGTTTACCCTGTAAATGAGATTCACCGGGAAAAAGCGGATAAACGCGGTATCGCTTCCTTTCAGCGGACTACGTTCTTCCGCAATGAACTCTTCTTTATAATGCCGGCGGTATTGCTCAATCTCCTTTTTATAACTGTCCTGCGCCATCCCCTGCAGCGGCAGCAATATCAGTACGCTATAGATCATCCGTTTCATGAGACGAAAATAGGAAGTTTCGCGGTGTGGGGCAATGTCTTAAAAACTTTACTTTTTGTAAAATAAACTTTACATTTTGAATATTTTTTCTACTTTTGTACCAAATAACATCCTATGAGATCGTACTATCTTTTACCACATCGATGCAAACTGCCGGCCATGCTGTTGTTCGCGTTTTTTTTCGTACTGGGATTGGTTCAGCTGTCCGGTCACGAATTTGATTATCCTTTTCTCTACCGGACGGTCATAAATATTGCGCCGTCCAACCTGTTTCAAAACGGGATAAAGCCTGATTTCCTACAGCGGGTGAATATCGCGAATACGGTTTTAGGCGTTGGCTTTATCTTATCTGCGCTGATGCTGGGGTTTTCTGCCGAAAAGCACGAAGATGAATATGTATCCGGGTTGCGTTTATCGGCGCTGAGCTGGGCGTTGATTGTAAATTACCTGCTGCTGGCGGTTGCGTTCCTTTTACTGTATGATTTATCGTTCCTGTCTGCAATGACTTATAACCTTTTTACCGTGCTGCTCTTGTTTCTCGCACGTTTTCAATATTTACTGTATAAATCCCGAAGCAATCTGCCGCATGAAGAATAGTATAAAAATTGAGCGGGCCATAGCGGGCATTACGCAGGAAGAGCTGGCAAAACGCATAGGTGTGAGCCGGCAGACGATTAATGCAATGGAATCCGGTAAATATATTCCTTCCACGGTGCTGGCTTTAAAGATAGCACAGGTGTTTTCTAAAAGTGTGGAATCGGTTTTTTCCCTGGAGGAGCGTGACTGATGCCGATACCGTCATTACTATTTAGTATACCCTTTACCGGGCGCCGTCCCTATCTTTGCATCTTTTATTAAAGTTCCACGCATGAGTAAAATGGGAAAAGTGCTGGTAGCAATGAGCGGCGGTATCGACAGTACGGTCACCGCGCTGATGCTGCACGAGCAGGGCTATGAAGTTGTAGGCATTACTATGAAGACATGGGATTATGCTGTTTCCGGCGGAAGTAAGAAAGAAACAGGATGCTGTAATCTGGATTCTTTTAATGACGCACGACAGGCTGCCGTAGACCATGGCTTCCCTCACTATGTATTTGATATCCGTGAAGAGTTCGGAACGGGGGTGATCAATAATTTTGTGGAAGAATATATGGCAGGGCGCACTCCCAACCCCTGCGTCATGTGCAATACCCATATCAAATGGTCGGCGCTGCTGAAGAAGGCAGATGCACTCGGATGCGATTTTATCGCCACCGGCCATTATGTGAAAGTACGGGAAGAGCAGGGGCGCCATGTACTGAGCAAAGCGCGCGATCTGAGCAAAGACCAGAGTTATGTGCTCTGGGGTCTGGGACAGGATTGCCTGAGTCGCAGTATTTATCCGCTCGGAGACCTGCTCAAAACAGAAGTGCGCCAGCTGGCAGCGGATATGGGTTACGTGGATTTATCCAAAAAGGCGGAGAGTTACGAAATCTGTTTTGTACCGGACAACGATTACCGCGGATTCCTGAAACGCCAGAATCCGGGTTTGGAAGCTGCTGTGGATGGCGGCGACTTCGTCCTGAGCGACGGAACGAAAGTAGGTAAACATCGCGGCTATCCTTTTTATACTATAGGTCAGCGAAAAGGGCTGGAAATTGCTTTGGGAAAACCAGTATTCGTGACCAGGATCATACCGGAGACCAACACCGTAGTGCTGGGTCCGGCGGAAGAATTAAAGCAGGCGAGTATGCTGGTGAGTGGATTAAACATGATCAAATATGCTGATATACAGGATGGTATGAAAGCAAATACGAAAATCCGCTATAAAGATCCCGGTACGGAAAGTACTCTGTACTGGGCCGGGGATAAACTGGCCGTTCATTTTGATCATCAGGTAAACAGTATCGCTCCCGGACAGAGCGCTGTGATCTACGAAGGGGATGATGTGGTGGCAGGAGGCATTATTTTCTCAGGAATATAATTTTTGCATTTTGTTATGTTTCTATAGAAAAAGAATTATTTTTAGCCTCATTTTAATCAGTGCTTATCTCTACATTTTCTTACAGTATGAAAAAGACCAGATTGCTCGCTCTATCGATGATTGTTGTATCAACTGCTGTATTAAACTCCTGTAAAAAGGATCAGGTGATTGTGAATACGAACGGGAGCGATATGTATCAGTCATTTGTGCCGCTCGAAATCGGTAAATATATCACGTACGATGTGGATTCTTCGATCTGGGATGATGTCAATTGCATACGCTATTCTCATAAATCGCAGCAGCAGTATTACGTAGCCGATACTTTCCGTGACGATCAGAACCGCTTGTCTTACGCAGTCAATATCTTCTCGCGTCTTACCTCTGCTGATAACTGGAAAGTGGACGATGTAATTTATTACACACCGGCAGCTGAGAAGATGGAAGTCGTACAGAAAAATGTACGTTTCATTAAAATGGTAAATCCTGTGAAAGACGGCCAGGTATGGCAGGGTAACAGTCTTTTGCCACAGGACGATCAGGATTTCAACTATCTGAAAGGATGGAAATATACCTACCAGAATGTGCTGCAGCCTTATGATAACGGTGCCAGGACTTTCGATCAGACTGTCACTGTTTCTGAAACAGACCAGGTGCTGAACAATCCTGAGACACAACCGGATGATTACGGATTTCTGCTGCAATCCAAAGCGGTATATGCTTTCCGTGTAGGTATGATCTACCGGGAGTACACGTATTGGGTTTATGATCCGGTTCCCGGCTCCACAAATTGCCGTAAAGGTAACGGTGTGATCATGCGCGCGATCGATTACAACTAATCAATATTTTACTTTCCATAAAGGCTTTCATGCTGAAGAAAGTCGTATCTAATTCTTTAACTTTGATACGAGCTCACTTTCTCTCACTATGAAAGCCTTTTTCTTTACACTCTTTTTACCACTCGCATTTTTATTGTGTCCTGCGGGAGTATTTTCCCAGGCACAGTATGCATTTCGTGTGAGTTTTACCGATAAACACGGAACAGCCGGGGATCTGAGCCGCCCGGAAGCATTTCTTTCGGCGCGCGCTTTAGCCAGAAGAACCAGGTTGGGCATTTTGATCGACAGTGCGGATTTGCCTGTGTCAGTCACTTATACAGATTCGGTATTGAAGTTCACATCCGGCGTTCTGCATACCACATCCCGCTGGCAAAACAATATGGTAGTGCTGCTTACAGATACAACGGTTGTCGCTCCACTGCGTACACGCTCTTTTGTAACCGGCGCTCAGCTGATTGCCCGCTTCGCATCTCCGCTGCATGCCATGCCGGTAAAAGATGGTAGCGGCAGAAAAGATCTGCCAACAGCAGAAAAGGCGGTATCGTTGATGAAAACAACCGGCGCGGCATATTATGGGGACGCATACGACCAGATACATCTTGCCAACGGAGAGGTGTTGCACAATAAGGGTCTCAGAGGAAAAGGAATGCTGATCGCCGTTCTGGATGCGGGATTTGCCGGACTCAACACACTCGGAGGATTCGACAGTCTGCGTAGCTCAGGCAGAATTATAGATACGTTCAATATTGATTACCGGGTACCCTATGTAGACGGCTACTCCATACACGGAACAGAGGTGTTGAGTACCATGGCGGGCATTATTCCCGACCTGTTTGTAGGTACCGCTCCGGATGCGGATTACGCTCTTTACGTAACCGAAGACAATAGTTCCGAACAGCCCTTCGAACTGGATAATCTTGTTGCCGGACTGGAACGCGCCGATAGCGTCGGGGCAGACGTGGCAACGATCTCGTTGGGTTACAACTTTATGAGTATCGGTACGAAAGATGCGAGTCTCAGTCTTGCCGATATAGATGGTAAAACAACCGTAGCTGCCAGGGCTGCAAATACAGCAACCGCTAAGGGCATGCTCGTGGTTGCTTCCGCCGGAAACGACGGAGGGGTATCTGATTGGGGCAAAGTGCTTACCCCCGGAGATGCCGACAGCGCACTTACCTGCGGCTCGGTTAACGGCTCCAAAGCAGTTTCCCCGACCAGCGGACGTGGCCCTAATGCAGCAGGTGTATTAAAGCCGGACGTATGTATGATGGGATGGCCCGGTATTGTGCTGAACAGCAGTGGTACCACCACTGCCGTAACGGGAACTTCTATCGCCACACCGGAACTTGCCGGGCTCGCTGCCTGTTTCTGGGCATCCAATCTGAAAGCCACACCTGCGCAGCTGCGGCGCGTGATCCGCGAAAGTGCCCATCTGGCCGAAACACCCGATAATACCGCTGGTTATGGCGTGCCGGACTTCGGTAAAGCGACTTTATCTTTCGATTCGATACCTGATCTTTCCCAATTCCGTGTAGGTCCTAATCCGTTTACGGGCTCGCTGAGTGTATGGACCGGTGCTCGTATTACGGATGATCTTGTGTGGCGGCTTACCGACCTTTCCGGAAGACAGCTTGGCGGCGGTACCCAGGGCAGCACGCAGGGAGGAATTGTATACATCATCCCCGTAGCTGCCGATGTGCCGGCCGGAACTTATATCCTGCAACTGTCCGGCGGAGGTTCACTGAAATCTGTTCTCGTTCAGAAAATGCTTGAAAATCACTAAGTATACCTTTTGAGCGGAAAATAACAGTATACATTTTTTTTAATTTTGCCTTTCCTGTTTGGTTTAGTAATTTCGTACCCTCAAAAAACAGGGGTTCCTCCCCTAATGATAACCGTTAAGATTTTTTCAGATGATTGAAATTAAAGTGCCTACGGTAGGCGAATCTATCAGCGAAGTGACACTGACCCAATGGCTCAAAGCAGATGGCGCCTGGGTGGAACGCGACGAACTTCTTTGCGAGATGGAATCTGAAAAGGCTACGTTCGAACTGAATGCGGAACAAGCCGGTATCCTGCACATTGTTGCCAAAGAAGGCGATACGATCAATATCGGAGATGTTGCGTGTACAATAGATGAGACGGCTACCCGTCCGGAAGGCGCTGCAGCTGCTCCCGCTCCCAAGGCAGAAGAAAAGCCGGCTGCAAAAGCAGAAGCCGCTGCACCCAAGGCCGAAGCACTCCCCAAAGATGTAAAAGCTACTCCGGTAGCACAGGCAATAATGGCCGATAAAAAGGTGAAACCAGCCGAAGTAAACGGATCGGGTGTAGCCGGTAAAATACTCAAACATGATGTGCTGGAAGCATTGAATAGTCCGGGCATTAAAGGTGGAGCTGCTCAGGTAACCCGTACAGATCGTCCGGAAAAAATGAGCAACCTGCGTAAGACGATCTCCCGTCGTCTGGTGGAGGCTAAAAATACCACCGCCATGCTCACCACTTTCAACGAGGTGGATATGACCCGCATCATGGAAGTACGCAAACTGTACAAGGACACTTTTAAAGAAGCACACGGTGTGAACCTGGGCTTTATGTCTTTCTTTACCAAAGCATGTTGTATTGCATTGCAGGAATACCAGGCAGTGAATGCTTACATTGACGGAGACAATATCATCTATCATGAATACTGCGATGTCTCTATTGCGGTATCTGCCCCTAAAGGTCTGGTAGTGCCCGTTATCCGCAATGCGGAAAGCAAAAGCATGGCAGAACTCGAAATGGCTGTGGTTGATCTGGCGAAGAAAGCCCGCGATAACAAATTAAGCATGGAAGAAATGACCGGCGGAACCTTCACTATCACCAATGGTGGTGTATTTGGCTCGCTGATGTCTACCCCTATTATCAATATTCCTCAGTCCGCTATCCTCGGTATGCATAAAATACAGGATCGTCCGATGGTGGTAAACGGAAAAATCGAGATCCGCCCTATGATGTACCTCGCGCTCAGCTACGATCACCGTATTATTGATGGCCGTGAATCAGTAGGCTTCCTCGTACGTGTGAAAGAGTTGCTCGAAAGCCCGGAACTCATGCTGATCGGTAAAGATCCTGTGAAAGGCTTACTCAATCTTTAATCAATAATTACCCTATAAAAAAGAGCGAAACCAATCCGGTTTCGCTCTTTTCATTAATCTTGTTTTTGTTTCTTTACCCCGTCGGATTTTTCCACCACTTTTTCGCAATGGTTGCGTTTTGCTTCGTCGATCGAGTGAGATGCAAAAGAGTCGTCTTCATTTTCGGCAAGCTCCGATAGCGTTATATAAAAGCGCTTCAGCTTATCCAGTTCTTCCTCGGTGAGATCCTCAATATCAACAAGACGGTTGCTCGCCTTTTCGCTGGATGCAATAAGCTCATTCAGCTTCAGGTGCAGGGCAACCGTATCCTTATTCTGGGACTGCTGAATCACGAACACCATCAGGAACGTGATGATTGTTGTGCCGGTATTGATAACAAGCTGCCAGGTGTCTGAAAAGCCAAATACCGGACCCAGTATTGCCCATACAACAACGATAAGCATCGCAGTAAAAAAGGCCCAGGGACTACCGGTGGCTTTCGTTACTTTTTTTGAGAATGAATCAAAAACAGAAAAAAAGGTTTTTTGGCTTTGTGGCATATATAAGTTTTTATGTGCTTAAAGGTACATGCAAAGTGTATAATGCTGTTACAGGATTTACGCTGGTATTTGCTGCATTATACACAAAAATGAAGCCGGACGACGGGATTGCAGCATCGTTCCGGCTCCGGGTTGTTTTGTTTTAAAAGGCAGAGCATCGCGGTCCCTGTGTTTACGCACTGTGCAATCCTCTCGTATAGGCTAAACCAAACAGCACAAATGTATTCCCGGCAGCTGAGCGGGTCAATACGATACTTTTCGTATTTACCGGAATTATTAAACTAAAGTTTAAGGTATTATCTTTAGCTCACTCCACCTGAATCAATAAACAGTGAACCGTATACTCCCTTTACTGTTATGTATGTCTGTACTCTTCATTGCCGCTCCGGTATATGCAGACATGGATACACTGCTCGATAAAGCACGCAAAGCATATGCGGGGCATAATGACTCTTTACTTACCATTATCGACGCAGCCGCGAAGAAGGCAATATCTGAAGGCGATTACCCTGCGCAGGTAGAACTGTTGCGTCTGAAAGGGATTTACTTTTTTCTCAGCGGCAATCATGCCAGAGGGCTTGATATATTACTCGGGGCGTCTCTGCTCGGAGAACAACATCAGGTAAGGAAGGAATTGGTCATTACTTATTATGAACTGGGTACGGTGTATTCCAAAAACAAGCAGGTATCGCTTGCACGGAAATACATCGACAAGGGGCTTATACTTGCGCGCCAGTATGGCGATACCGCAGCCATGGCCGATGGAAATAACAGGATCGGTATTTTGTATGAAAACAAAGGCGTTAAAGATTCCGCATTGCTGTATTACCGTATCGGTTATGAACTGAATCTGCGCGCTAAAGACAGCCTCGGCTTGTCGTACAGCCTCGAAAATATGGCCACGGTGTATGCATCGCTGCACGAATTCAGGAAGTCAATAGCTTACCTGAAGCAGGCGCTTGCTATACGCAAAGCAAAAGGCGATGGTTACGGTATTGCCATTGCAACCATCAACATTAGTGAAAGTTACCGTGAAGCAGGCCAGACAGACAGTGCAATACATTATGGACACCTGGCAGTGCTCAGGGGAAAGCAGGTCAATTTCCCGGACTTGTTGCAGCACACCTATTTTCACCTCAGTGGATTATATAAAATGCGTGGCCAATATGATTCGGCGCTCTATTACCATGAACAATATGCAGAGCTCAAAGACAGTGTGTTCAACTCTGAAAAGTCGCGGCAGATAGCCGAAATGTCTGCCCGGTATGAAACAGTTAAGAAAGAGCAACAGATCAAAGTACTGAATAAGCAAAAGACCATACAGCGCCTCGGGCTCACAGCATCCGTTTTACTGTTGGTGATTCTCGGTATTATAGTGTATGTATTATTCCGGAACCGGCGGATGAAGGAGCTGCAACTGAAGCAGGAAGCGGCCTTCCAGCTGCAGCTTCAGGAAGCGGAGGCGCGCAATGCGATGCAGCAGGAACGCCTGCGTATCTCCCGCGAACTGCACGATAACATCGGAGCGCATCTCACTTTCATCAATGCTACTGTGGATGAAATGGCGGGCGACCAGTCGAAAGTAAAGCAGGTAAAAGAGCTGACGAATGAAACGATACGGGAATTGCGCAAAACGGTATGGCTGATTAACCGCTCCTCCATTACACTGGATGAATTTGTACTGAAGCTGCGCGACTTTCTCAGGAATATTCCTCATCTGCAACTGAGCGCAAACGTTCCGGATGCCGGGATCAGCCTTAGCCCGGAAGTGGTTACGGAATTATTCCGCTGTGTGCAGGAAGCTGTTAACAATGCGCTCAAATATGCGCATGCTTCTGAGATAAACGTGAGCATTATCCTGCAAGGACAGAAAGAGTTGTATGTAGAGATAGCGGATGATGGTGTGGGTTTCGATCCCGGACCTGCAACGGATACAGGATTCGGCCTGCAGCATATGCAGCAACGCATGCAGCTGGTAAACGGCTCCTGTACATTGAAGACATATCCCGGCGCGGGAACCAGGATAATACTGTTTACACCGCTCTCATAATACGACAATCATCGTATGAACCTGTATATGGATCATTGCTAACTTTGAAAAAACCGCAGCCATGAACCAGATCCATATTGCAATAGCCGAAGACAATGCCATGGCGCTTAAAGCCATAGAAGGCAAGCTCGCGCATTATCCGGATATAGCGGTCCGGCTCAAAACGATGAATGGCCGTCTACTCATTGATCAATTGCCCAGACACCAGATCGATCTGGTACTCATGGATATCGATATGCCGGTGATGAACGGCATTGAAGCTACAATTGAAATCAAAAAGCGCTATCCCCAGATAAAGGTGCTAGTATTGACAACCTTTGACGACGACGAAAAGATTTTTGACAGCATCATGGCTGGCTCGAGCGGCTATTTATTAAAGGAAGAACCCAGGGAGCAAGTGTATAAAGCAATTTGTGAAACGATGTCGGGTGGTGCGGCGATGTCGCCGATCATAGCGATGAAGGCGCTCAACCTGATACGTAATCCGTTTAACGGTAGTACCAGCCGCCAGGATTTCGGATTAAGTCCGAGAGAGATTGAATTGCTGGAACAGCTAAAAAACGGACTGACCTATGAGCAGCTGGCAGCAAATCTTTATATCAGCGTAGGAACTGTTCGCAAGCATATCGAAAATATTTACCGGAAACTGCAGGTAAACAATAAGGTGAACGCGGTAAAAGTTGCCATAGATAACCGCATTATCTGAAAGCGCGCCTGTATCAATAATCCTGATAAGGTGAGTGGCCTTTTTACCTTTACTTTGCGGCCTAATTGAAACATATGGCTATGCATCAGGACTTTTCCGCTCTTTCCGAAATTATTGTCCGCCGAAGGAATATAAAACCTGCCCAGATGAACGGGCAATCTATCCCGGAAGAACAGATCGTTCAGCTGCTGCATATGGCCGACTGGGCACCTACACACGGTCGTACGGAACCCTGGCGTTTCTATGTGTTCGCAGGCGACAAGGTGCGCCAGTTCTGTGCAGATCATGCGGAGATGCGCCGTAAAGCAGCACCCGATCTTTCACAGGAATCGTACGACAGGCTTTCATCTATGGGAGACAAAGCATCGCACGTAATACTTGCTGTGATGCGCCGCGGGCATTTGCCTAAAATTCCACAGCTGGAAGAAGTGCTCGCAGTAGGAGCAGCGCTTCAAAATCTGTGGTTAAGCGCCGAAAGCCTCGGTATCGCTGTTTATTGGGGTACCGGAGGAAGCGTGCTGGAGCCGGAAATGAAGGAATACCTTTCCCTGCGTGAGGAAGACCTCGTGGTAGGGGCATTATATCTCGGTTATACAGACGAACCGGTTAAGCCTGGCACGCGTAATGTGCCTGTTTCGGAGAAGATACACTGGATGTAGCATATTTTCTTACAGGCCTTTGTGCGGGAGCCGGCTTGTATCATTTTCCGCCCCCAGACGTTCAGTAATGACGAGCATACTCAGGCACAGATAAAACATAGGACCGATTTTGTCCGTCTCAATAAGTTCGGAGAACAGGTTGTTGACAAAAAATATACCCAATGCCCAACCGATTGCAAGCAGCAATGTGCGGTAAAAAGGATCTTTCAGCCGGTGGTATACATACTGAATACGTCCGAAAGCTGCCAGCATCAGGACCGCATACAGCACCATAGCCGGAACTCCCTGCTCCACAAGCATGAGCAGAAAATAATTATGCGTGGTTGATCGCTCATAATTTTCGCTTACATAAGTCCTGTAAGAAGAAAGCGTATACGGCTTATACTGGAAATAAAACGAATGCGGACCGAATCCTGTAAGCGGCCTGTCTGCACCCATGCGAAGTGCGGCAATCCAGCGATACAGGCGTTCAACGGAAGACATATCCTTGCCCTGTATAGTCGCTTTAAGGTGATCTTCAAACTCGTGACGCATGTAGGTTTCCTGGAAGTGCGGCCGGTACTTCAGAAATTGGTTGTCTTTTGCGAAATAAAAAACCAGCCCCAGGCTTACCGCATAAAATGCAGGCAATACCCAGTTCACTTTTCTCAGGCGTATACAGGCTACCATAATCAGTCCGAATACAACGCCTCCCATCGCGGCGCGCGTAAACGACAGGACGATGGACAAAACGAAGAATAGCAGCGTAGCAAAAAGCAGCGTACGGTATATGCTTTTTTTGTTTTTGCTGAGTGCCCAGGCAGCCCATACAAACGGAAAGAACATAGAGATAACCGAGGCATAATCCACATGCTTATAAAATAGATTGCCGATAGCCGCATCTACCGAACTGAATGCAAACTCCAGCATCGCATGTTTGATGAGGATGATGATCATGTAAGCAAGCAGGGGAATCAGCCAGCAGATAAACACAGCGGCAAAGTCTCTCTTTGAGCGCAGTATCCACACCGGAAATACAAAAAAGCAAAGAAGGTACCAGCTCTTTGCCAACAGAAACTTCAGAGATAGCAGCGGTACTTCCGAGGTCAGAATGGTGAGCGGAATCCAGACCAGTTGCAGCAGTATGATCCATGTGACGGGATTCAGTAAAAACTTTTTCTCGATGCTTTGAGGTTTTGCAACGAGGAACAGTACGCCTATAGTTGCAAAAAGGATGATCATCGGTTCGGACGGCAGCGAAAGCGAATAACTGTTATTCAGAAATTCCTCATGAATGGAAAGCGGAACGGCAGCCATAAGCAACAGGTAGGCAGCCCGGATATCTTTCAGCATCCATTGCAGGTATAGGATTACCGGTGCCGGAATAAGAAAAATCCATTCGTCGGTGACCGCAAACGCAATGAGACCGGCAAAGAACAGAACAATAGCGGTAACACCCATTGCAGAAAAGCGCAACGGAGCACCGGCACCCGTTATTACTGTTTTTTGTTTAGCGACGTTCATTGACGAGCACATAGATGACACCGAAAGCGAGTCCGGAAAACAGGCATACCAATAGGGTGCTGATATAGCCCAGCGTGGATGCATGCAATGGCGGTTGGGCTGTTTTGATGATCTGGATCAGCGAAAGGTCTTTTACGTTTTCTCCACCCTCATATTGATTGGCGAGCGAGAGGTGATCCGAAAGATCCGCTACTGCGCGGTCTTTCACCGACTCCAGATTTTGTATCAGTTCCAACCCCTTTGCGAAATCCTTTCTGCCGTTTCCATTGTAGTGGTTGGTGATCACCGTATTGGATCTTGTCGGGCTGATGATATCGTAGATGCCGTACTGTTCGCGAAGGGCAGAAAGCGAATCTGTAAGCAGGTTCAGCTGGTTTTCTTCTTCGTGTATCTTCTCTTTGAGCGCACCGAATGCATCGTTCCGCACAGAATTGTAGTTATTGCGCAGGTGAAATTCTATCAGCCTCAGGTATTCATTCGCAATACGCGCAGCCATTTGCGGATTTTTGTCCCAAAAGGCCAGTACGGCATGCTTTTCAGGGGTATGGTAAATTTTTACACGTCCGGAGATCTTTTTGCGGAGCTTACGGTAACCGGGATCTTTTCGGAGGTTTGTTTTATAGTAAGCAGCAAGGTGCAACCGCCCGATCAGGTCGTTCATTACTGCGTCTGCATCTTCCAGTGCAACAAGTCGTTCGATATCATCTTCTGAAGCATAATAATTGATGTACCGCATATCCTTGCTGTATAAGTAGGTACGGTCGGCAAAAAGGTGGTTCTTAAGCACGAATTTCGTTTCTGCTATATATTGCTTCGGGCGGAATGCACAGATAATCGCACCGATCAAAGTCGCCGTAAGCATGACGTAAAGCAGGAATTTCCGGCGTGAGATCAGAACAGACAGTAAATGCTGTAAAAGATTCTGGGGGTTATTGTTCATGGTTTGTTTGTAAAAAGGGTGCAGGTGCTGATTCCTGCCGTGCCATCGCGGCCGGTCAGTGTAAAGCAGCTTGCAAAGCTAAGAAACTGTCATCTCTAAACGCTAATCGTACCTGTATCGTATGCAACTCTTTGCCGCTGCTGCATTGCAGTTCACTTTTTTGGTGCAATCATTCCGCAGCTTCTGCGAAATATGGTTATTTTAGCCGACTGTAAATTTATTTTGAAAAAGAGCCTGCTTGCTGTTTTATTGTTTGCGATAGCCACCCTTACTGCTGATTTTTTGCAGGAGAGATGGAAATCCGATCCATTGACAAAATGGGATGGTTCAGGCTATTACCTGTATCTGCCTGCTACATTTATTTATCATGATCTCCTGGAGATGAAGTTTTACGACTCTCTGGATAAGGAATACAAATTCTCGCCGGGCTTTAACGGGCAATATGCGCTTTATCCGCAGCCTGCTACGGGGAGATTGTTAAATAAGTATGCACTCGGAACGGCATTAGGCGAAATGCCTTTATTCTTTGTTGCAGACTATTGGTGCACGCATGTGGACTCGCATTATAAGGCAGATGGTTATTCGCCGCCATATCAGATGGCGATTGTTTTCAGTAATGTGTTATGGTCGATTATAGGCTTACTGATACTCGCATTTCCTTTGAGACGCCTGTTTTCAGATACCGTTACCGCACTTTGTTTGCTGGGAATAGGAATGGGTACAAACCTGCTCGTATATTCCACGATAGATATGGGCATGAGTCATGCCTGGATGTTCCTGTTGGTGAGCGGTGTGATTTTTTTCACCGAAAAGCTGTACCGTACTTCATCGCGCGGCAGTGCTGTGGGGCTGGGGCTTTTTCTGGGACTGGTTTTTATATCCCGTCCTGTGGATGCGCTCATTTTGCTTGTACCGCTTACCTGGCCATTGCAGCAGAGAGGGAATTTACGTGCGCGTCTGGCATTCTGGCGTAATCATTTATCGCAACTCTTACTGGTTATGCTTGCCGGCTTGGCAGCCTCCTCACCGCTTTTATTGTATTGGAAAGCGACAAGTGGGCACTGGCTGCACTTTTCTTATGAAGAGGAGCGATTCATATTCACAGATCCGCAGATCATAAAAGGTTTGTTCAGCTACCAGAAAGGCTGGTTCGTGTATACCCCGCTTGCGTTTATTGCATGTCTGGGCATGTTCCTGCACCGGAAGGAGAGAAGAAGCCTGATGCTGCCTGTATACTGGTTTCTGCCGCTGTTTATTTACGTGGTTTTCAGCTGGCAGCATTGGTCTTATGGCTGGGGATTCGGCGCACGCCCTATGATCGATGCATTGCCTGTTGTTGCTATAGCGCTGGCAGCTATTTTAGAATGGGCATTACAAAAAAATATCTTTACCCGCGCACTCATCACAATGATGCTCGGCTTCTGCATATGGCTGAATATTTATCAGACTTTCCAGTATTACAATGGAACCATTCACGGATACCTGATGAATAAAGAATATTACTGGCGAATCTGGAATCGCATGCACGTAGGTGATGAAGACCGTAAGCTGTTGGGGTAAAGCAATTTTTTTCCTGGTCTATAAAAGGAAGCATGCATCAATTCGCTAGATTGCATACTTTTGCCGCTCTTTATACCGGTTGGTCTCGTAGTTCAATGGATAGAATAGAAGTTTCCTAAACTTTAGATCCAAGTTCGATTCTTGGCGAGACCACACTACATAGTTTTGATTCCTATCTTATCAACACGCCGCAGGCGTGTTTTTTAGTATTGCTCAATTCCAATTATAAGATCACAATCGCCGTTCTAATTCATTTCTGTTTATTCGGCGCATGCCTTACAGGCAATTTTATGCGGCCTGGTTCAGCATAACCCCTTTGACCCGGGAATTAGTATGGAACGGGGCAACTTTAAGTGATTTTGAAAATTTAACATTTACACCTTCATAGACTGGATGACATGGTTCATGAACTGTCATGACTTTATTGCAAATAAATTACATTAAAACACATTCGTTAATTACTGGCGTAGTTTTGTTTATTAAAGTTGCGATCGTAATATCGCGGTTCGAACAATACGAAAGGTTCGTTCAGAAACAGCTTTAATAAAATCAAATGGATGTAAAAAAAGTCGACATGTTTGTCATGTCAAACGGGAAATTTTTTGAAAGTAGCGACATGAATATCATAAGGGAAAAGCTATTAGCGCTGGATGATTCACAGTGGTCGTCTTTGTCGGTAATGCAATTCAAGGACCCAACAACAAGTCTGATTGTTTCCATCTTAGCGGGTAGTCTGGGCGTAGACCGGTTTATGATCGGAGACACAGGACTTGGAGTTGGTAAACTTCTGACTTGCGGAGGATTGGGAATCTGGGCTATTGTTGATTGGTTTTTAATTCAAAAGGCCACAAGAAAAAAGAATATGGCGAAAATTCAACAGCTGTTGTACTGATGAATGCAGGCAGAAACAGACTGCATTTGATCATCACATTTGCAGTGTGTTTAACAGGGTATGTCTGGTTGTATTATGCGACAACGAAACATTACAGGAATAATCCGGTTAAAGTCTGTCTGATAAAATACCTTACCAATTTACCCTGTCCTTCCTGCGGTTCAACACGTGCCGTGATTTCGTTGAGTAATGGCGATTTCATAGCGGCATTGGAATACAATCCGATGGGATACCTTATAGCGCTGATTATGCTTGTGCTGCCTTTCTGGATTTTCTTTGATATGATTACAACGAAATTCACGCTGATATCTTTCTACGATAAGCTCAATGAGCATCTTAAAAATCGGGGAGTTGCGCTTTTTTTGATCTTGGTGGTGTTGATGAATTGGATATGGAATATCTGGAAGGGATTATAATAGTTGCGTTACGCACATATCAGATCAAATTTTTGGAAATTCAACAAAAGTTTTGAACTATATATGAGGAGGAAATAACCTTATAGTAAAGCAAACCTTTTTTCAGGCCACAATCCGGCCCAGTTTTTCAGCAGTTGCAATCCGTCGGGAGTACCGATACTCTCAGGGTGGAATTGCAGTCCGATCATTTTCAAACGCCGATGAGCCAACGCCATCAGCATTCCGTCTTCTGCGGTTTGCGCGATACTTTGCAGTTCACTTTCCTCATCCAGTTTGATGCATAGAGAATGATACCGCATCACCGGGAAGGGGTTGCGGATGTTGTTGAAAACAGGATGGCCCTGATGTACGACAGTACTCGTTTTACCATGAACGGGTTCCGGATTATGCAGCAGTTGTCCGCCAAATAGCATACCTATCGCCTGATGCCCGAGACAAATACCCAGAATCGGAATCCGTTCCTGAAAATATTCGATTGCTTCCATTGAAATGCCTGCCTGAAGCGGTGTTTCGGGACCGGGAGAAATGATAAGCCGCGTTATGCCCATACGATCCAGTTCGGATACGGTTACCGCATCGTTGCGGAATACCCGGCATTCCCGACCGGTCTGCAACAGGTAGTCGTGCAGTATATAAGTGAATGAATCGTAGTTGTCAATGAGTGCCCACATGTTCCGGAAGTTTTTGGTTTACCCCGTCGAAAAACTGATGCAGGTTGTCAAATGCATGTTGGGCAAACGGAAGAATCCTGCCTACGCGGCTGAAAAACCAGGGTGCTGCCGGTTCAATAAAGCGATAGGTTCGTGACGTGGTCATCGTTTCGGCCCCGATCAGGTGTGCACGGTTGCACATCCACAGCGCGCTGCTGTAGATGATCCAGGCCGCGCCCAGGTATAACAGGCCTCCTGCGAGTTTATTGGCCCATCCCAGCAATAGCGTATTACCAAGGTTGTCGATGAGCTTTGCCAGCAGGCGTACGCCCCATAAAACGGCAAAGAACAACACCACATAGCTGATCAAAGGTGCCCATGCCCCCGATGCCCAGCCTTTATCCTGCAGGTACAGTGCGAGTTTAGCGGAGAAGCTGACCGCACAAACCATACCGAGCAGCAATGCAATAACAGAGCAAAGGGCTACGATGAGCCCTTTGCTGTAACCTTTTACAAAAAACAAAATCGCCAGTATAATGCCGATTACGTCGATGCTCATGCAGGAGAAAATCTATTTGGCAGCGAGAATTTGCTTCACCATTTCGGAAATGGCTTTGCCATCTGCTTTGCCGCTCAGCTGTTTGCTGGCAACACCCATTACTTTACCCATATCGCCAGGCCCGGCAGCACCGGTCTGCGCAACGATAGCTTCTACAGCGGTACGCAGCTCTTCCGCAGTCATCTGCGCAGGCAGGAAACGTTCAATAATCGCAAGTTCCTCACGTTCTTTAGCCGCAAGGTCTTCGCGATGCTGTTGCACAAAAATATCCAGTGAATCTTTGCGTTGTTTGGCGAGCTTCTGCAACAATTTCAGTTCGCCGGCTTCGTCTATCGTTCCGGAAAAGCCTTCGGAAGTTTTTTCATTCAGAATCGCAGATTTAATGGCGCGTAAGGTGCGGAGCGCTGCTTCGTCCTTTGCTTTCATCGCCTCTTTCAGTTGATCCATTACTTTTTGTTCTAAAGACATATTGCTTGTTTTTAGTGTGGGGAAATAATACCGGATCAGGCAGGTTTATTCAGGGTATCCACCGCCTGTTTATGGAATTTCTTTGCAAAATCTTTGATCTCTTCTGCGAGTTCTCTGTTGTTGGTCGCACGTGCAAACGTATCTGCCATGCCAAAAAAAGTCTGGTAAAAGAAATCATTCATTTCGTCCACCATCATTTTTTTCGTCCAGAGATCGATACGCAATGCCGTCTTTTCGTCACCATCCCACACGCCGAACAATACGGCTTTAGCTTTCTGGTTACCTTCCACACCGCCCTCCGGAGCGCTCCACTCTATGGATTCAGGCATTTTATCCTCGTCCAGTCCGATCTCTATATTGATTCTTGATTTATGCATAAAGTCTGTTAGTTAAAATGTGTGTTTTGATTGTTGTTTGTTCAGTTGCTGCACACAGGCATTGATATCTTTAGGCAGCGGCGCCTCTATCATTCGCTCCCTGCCCTCCATATCTTCAAAAATAAGCCGGTAGGCATGCAGTGCCAGCCGGCTCAGCAAGGGGCGCTCTTCCTCCTCTTTCAGCGATAATTTGTATTTCTTTTTGATAGCCGAGAGCCGGAACGGTTCGCCATCACCATACAGATTGTCCGCCACAATGGGGTGACCGATGGATTGCATATGCACCCGTATCTGGTGCGTACGGCCTGTATGTATCTGGAATTGCAGGAGGCTGTGCAGGGGCCACTGTGATACTACGCGGTAATCCGTTACGGAAGGTTTTCCGCTTTTGGTTACGATCATTTTTCCTTTAATGGTGGGATGCTCGGCAATCGGACTTTCTATGCGGCCGCTTTCCTTTGCCAGTCTGCCATTCACGAGTCCTGCATAGAATTTGCCTACACTGTGTTCCTGAAACTGGAGCGAGAGTTTTTTATGCGCCAGTTCGTCTTTAGCGAATAAGAGTACACCACTCGTATCCCTGTCCAGACGGTGTATCACCCATATCCTGCTGCCTGTTGCTGCCTCCAGCAGCTTATTGACGCT
This sequence comes from Rurimicrobium arvi, assembly GCF_039540495.1. Classification (NCBI taxonomy): domain Bacteria; kingdom Pseudomonadati; phylum Bacteroidota; class Chitinophagia; order Chitinophagales; family Chitinophagaceae; genus Rurimicrobium; species Rurimicrobium arvi. The sequence continues at coordinate 255,684 of NZ_BAABEZ010000004.1, forward strand.
TGGCGCGTCGGTATTGAAGCGGTCCGGAATTACCGGAATGCCTGCAGGCTTATTCACGGCAATCAGGTGTGCGTCTTCGTATAATATCTCCAGTTTCATTCGAGTTGCGAAGGTAAATCATTTACGGCGCTTACCGGAAAAGACCGCTGGATAAAGCGGCATGCAGCCTTTCCTGTTCATTCCCGCTCACCACGATGAAAGGTTTCCCCGATTCAATAACGAGTTCATGATACCATCGGAAAAAGTACTGTCTCATGGATTCGTCAGGGTGCTCCCGTTGCGGATCGGGCTCCCAGGGCATATCAATACTGCACAGGATGTATCCGTCATAATGACGCGTGGCGATCTGCTGCAGGATAAACGGATCCACCTTCCCGTATTTATGGCTGCTCCAGACCGCCAGTACATAGAGATCTGTATCGCAGATAAGTACATCCCTGGCATGCTGCAGGTTCCGGTCTTCGCTTTTCAGTTGGCCCTCTGCGATGCGGCGCAGGTCTTCAAACTCGTATTGATTATGCCGCTGCTCCAGGTAGGTCCGGGCATACTCCTCTGAATAACAGGTATCCAGGGATGCTGCAAGTGCCTGACTGAGTGTGCTTTTGCCGGTACTTTCCGGTCCGATTACCACAATTTTTTTTACAGAAGCGCGCATAGCCTAACGAGCGCTAAAAGTAAGCCGGACGATTGGATTTTAAGAAACGTTAAAAAGATTTCTATGCCGTACTATATGTTTGCACAGCGATTATTTTTGGCTTCCCAAATCACGAAACAATCTTTATGTCGATAGAGCAATTATCATCTTCGTCCACGGACATCCGCGAACTGAATGAAAAGATCCATCAGCACAGCGCGTTTATCGACCTGCTTCAGATGGAGTTGAATAAATCTGTGGTAGGACAGAAGCACATGGTCGAAAGGCTGCTGATCGGTATGCTGGCCAATGGCCACGTACTGCTGGAAGGAGTTCCCGGTCTCGCTAAAACCCTCGCGATCAAATCACTCGCCACTGCAATCAATGGCCAGTTCGCACGGATACAGTTCACACCGGATCTGTTACCGGCAGATATCCTGGGTACGATGGTGTATAACCCGCAGAGCCACGAATTTGCAGTGCGTAAAGGGCCTATTTTCGCCAACTTCATTCTTGCAGATGAGATCAACCGTGCTCCCGCGAAAGTGCAGAGTGCGCTGCTGGAAGCGATGCAGGAGCGTCAGGTAACGATCAGCGATCAGACCTACCGCCTTGCTGAGCCTTTCCTGGTACTGGCAACGCAGAATCCTATCGAGCAGGAAGGAACTTATGAGCTGCCTGAAGCCCAGGTGGATCGTTTCATGCTGAAAGTAGTGATCACTTATCCGAAGAAAGAGGAAGAGCGTCATATCATCCGTCAGAATCTGAATCCTTCCGGTAACGCAAAGATCAATCCTGTGGTGCAGCCGGAAGATATCTTGAAAGCTCGCCAACTGGTTCGCGAAGTCTATATGGATGAAAAGATCGAACAGTATATTCTGGATATTGTGTTTGCAACACGTTTCCCGGATGAGTACAAATTGCCGAAACTGAAAGATCTGATCAGTTATGGGGCTTCTCCGCGCGCAAGCATCAGTCTGGCGCTGGCAGCAAAAGCTTATGCGTTCATCAAGCGTCGCGGCTACGTGATACCGGAAGATATACGTGCCGTATGCCACGATGTACTGCGTCACCGTATAGGTGTCACTTATGAGGCTGAAGCGGAAAATATTAATTCTGAACAGATTATTAATGAAATACTGAATGTAGTGGAAGTGCCTTAACAGTAAGGCCAGATCAGCTGCCTGAAGAATATAAGGTGCAGATCTCCGGTTTTGTCACAGGGGGCAGAATCCGGGAATCTGCACCTTCCCAATTTAAGGCGGATGAGGATTTTTATTTTACAAAAACATTATTACCTTTAACGCAATTCTATATTCGATTTATACCTATGAAACAAATCCTGTTGTGCGCGTCTTTGTTGATGATGCTCGTCTCCTGCTCCAAAAGTTCATCGGACGGTCCCACGAACGATTCGATGCTGCGTGCCGGTAAATGGAAGACAACGGCCTACACTGTGCGTTACAGCGAGGGTGGTGTTGACAAAGTTATTGACCTGATGATAAAACGTGATACCTGCCGTACGGATGATTATATCATATTTGATTCCAGCTACAGCGGCAATCAGGCAAACGGTACCCTCATGTGTGGTTCCGAACTGTCGAACGCTCCTTTTGAATGGTCATTGAAAGATAATCAGAAAACGCTGATCTTCAATAATGCACAATATACTCTGGGTGTTGCACCGATTGTGGGTGTGAACGGACTCGAATACGTTGAGGCAAAAATCACCAAGCTCAGTTCCAAATCTTTGACGATCACGTATGACTACGAGATAGATTCCGTACAGGTAACTACTCCTACAGATCCTCCCGTGCCGTACACAATCGCACACGCTCATTTTTACTTCACGCAAGTATTCACGAATTCAAAATAACTGATTCGCTCCGAAACGTTTTACCTGAACCACCGGTGCGCATACCGGTGGTTTTTTTTATGCCTGTGGTAAAAAATCGCTAATTGAACGGAACAAACTAAATTTGCACACTTTTTATATAAGATACTCAAATGATTAAGATCACATTCCCCGATGGCGCCGTACGCGAATATCAGCCCGGCACTTCGTCTATGGATATTGCAAAGTCTATCAGTGAAGGACTCGCACGTAAAGTGCTGGCCGCAGAAATTGATGGCGAAATCTGGGATGCTTCGCGCCCGCTTGATAAGGATGCTGCTATCAGGTTTCTTACCTGGGACGATAAAGGCGGCAAATCTACTTTCTGGCATTCATCCGCTCACTTACTGGCGGAAGCCATAGAAGCAATTTTTCCGGGTACGAAATTCGGTATCGGACCTGCTATCGATAACGGTTTTTATTACGATCTGGATCTGGGGGGTGCGGCTTTAGGAGAAGAGGATCTGGCGAAGATCGAAAAGAAAATGAAGGAACTGGCCGCTCAGAAAAATGAGTACAAACGCCAGGAAGTAGCAAAGGCGGATGCAATTCAGTATTTCACGGAAAAGGCAGACCCTTATAAAATAGAATTGTTACAGGATCTGGAAGATGGTAAGATCACATTCTACACCCAGGGCGCATTTACCGATCTGTGCCGTGGTCCGCATATTCCCAATACCGGCTTCATCAAAGCCGTAAAGCTTACAAATATTGCCGGTGCGTACTGGCGCGGTGATGAGAAAAATAAGATGCTTACCCGCATCTACGGTGTTACATATCCTTCTCAAAAGGAACTGGACGAATACCTGGCACTGCTGGAAGAAGCAAAGAAACGTGACCATCGTAAATTGGGCAAAGAGCTGGAGCTGTTTACTTTTTCCGAGAAAGTAGGCGCCGGGCTGCCGATGTGGTTGCCTAAAGGGGCAATGCTGCGTCAGCGTCTGCAGGATTTTCTGCAAAAGGCACAGATCGAAAGTGGGTACCTGCCGGTGATCACCCCGCATATCGGGAACATCAACCTGTATAAAACATCCGGTCACTACGAGAAATATGGTGCCGACAGTTTTCAGTCGATTAAGACACCGCACGAAGGAGAGGAGTTTTTCCTGAAGCCGATGAACTGTCCGCATCACTGTGAGATCTATAAATCTTCTCCGCGCAGTTATAAGGACCTTCCGCTGCGTCTGGCGGAGTTCGGTACGGTGTACCGTTATGAACAGAGCGGGGAATTGCACGGGCTTACCCGTGTGCGTGGATTTACCCAGGATGATGCGCATCTGTTCTGCCGCCCGGAGCAGGTGCTGGAAGAGTTCAAAAAGGTGATTGATTTGGTAATGTATGTATTCTCTTCTCTGAACTTTGAGAACTTCACCGCACAGATTTCCCTGCGCGATAAGGTGAACAGGGAAAAGTATATCGGTAGCGAGGAAAACTGGCAGATTGCCGAGAATTCAATCATTGCCGCGGCAGCTGAAAAAGGGCTCAGCACTGTTATTGAGTATGGTGAGGCTGCATTCTATGGTCCCAAGCTCGACTTTATGGTGAAGGACGCGCTCGGTCGCAGCTGGCAACTGGGAACCATCCAGGTGGATTATAACCTGCCTGAGCGTTTTGAACTGGAATATGTAGATGCGGACAATACCCGCAAACGTCCGGTGATGATCCATCGTGCGCCATTCGGATCTATGGAACGCTTTGTGGCAGTGTTGCTGGAGCATTGCGCAGGTAACTTCCCTGCATGGCTTGCGCCGGAGCAGGTGAAAGTGCTGCCGATCAGCGATAAGTACAGCGAATACGCCCATGAAGTGGCGAAAATGCTGAAAGCTGCCGATCTGAGAGCCTCTGTAGACGATCGCAATGAAAAGATCGGTAAGAAGATCCGCGATACCGAACTGATGAAAGTTCCGTACATGCTGGTGGTGGGCGAGCAGGAGATGACCGGTAACAAAGTGGCGGTACGTAAGCATGGAGAAGGGGACAAAGGAGTGATGGATACCGTGGAATTTGTAGCCATGCTTCGTGAAATTGTTCAGGAACAGACTGCCGGAACAAAAAAATAACAAAATGCCGCAGGCTTTTGATATTTAAAAAACATTATTTTTGACAACTAAATGTCTTTTCTTTAAAAACACTGAATGCAAAAAAAACCAAAACCAAAAGTACCCTACAGGCCAAGAGTAGTTCAGAATGAACACAAGCTGAATCAGGAGATCACCGCTCCGGAAGTACGTTTGATCCGCGATGGAGCTGAGCCGATTGTATGTACAATACGCGAAGCGCTGCGCATGGCTGAAGAGGAAGGGGTGGACTTGGTTGAGATCTCTCCTAATGCCGTACCTCCGGTATGCCGGATTATCGACTATAAAAAATTCCTGTACGAGCGCAAGAAGAAGGATAAGGAGCAGAAAGCTAAGGCCAAACAATCCGAAATCAAGGAGATCCGTTTCACGCCGAATACAGATGATCACGATTTCGACTTCAAATCGAAGCATGCGGAAAAATTCCTGCAGGATGGCGATAAAGTGAAGTGTTATGTACAGTTCAAGGGCCGTGCGATAATGTTCCAGGAACGCGGTGAATTATTGTTACTGAAATTCGCAGAGCGTCTCGCGGAAGTTGGTTCGCTTGAAAGTATGCCTAAGATGGAAGGTCGCCGTATGATTGCGATTTTTACACCGAAAAAGAAAAAATAAGACCGGTAAGGTTTTTTTAAAGACAGCTTTTGATTATCACAAAAGCTGTCTTTTTGTTTAACATCCCCACTTAGCGCACCGCCTGTTTTGGCCGTACCTTTGCCGGGTTATAAATTAATTTATGAAGTTGATGCGTTACTGGCGGCATTATCCCCGCTTTCTTCAGGTGGTGCTGCTGATGCTGATGATCTTTACGCTGTCGTCTTTCGCTACCGTGATCGTATATGGTACGATCAAGCCGCTGTTCGGCGCGGGCATAGACCAGATCACGAATATAGGCCCGGGCAGTGCACCCAATATTATTCATGGAGCGCAGTATCTGCAGGCGCTGATCAGTTTGTTCACTTTTGCCTTAAGTGCGCTGGTATTTGCCTACCTTACCCATCCGCAACCGGGCGCTTATCTGGGACTGCGTGCTACGGGAAAGAAGATCCAGTTTCCGCTGGCGCTGATCTGTTTCCTGTTTTTTATACCGCTGGTTAATCAGTTGGGAAGCTGGATTCAGCATCTCAATCTCGGCGAAGGTTCCCGGTTGCAGTTTGAGCGCAACGAGCAACTGACGCAGACATTGATGAGCGGTCGTACATTCCCGGATCTGATACTGTACCTTTTTATTTTCGCATTGATACCGGCAGTAGGGGAAGAGCTGCTGTTCCGTGGTATTGTAATGCGCTTTTCTTACGCCAATACAAAAAGCATACCGATGTCTATCCTTTTTTCGGCAGCTATTTTTGGCCTGGCGCACGGATCGGTGTACAATTTCCTGCCCATTATGCTTATGGGCGTATTGCTCGGATATCTGTACTATGCGACGGGCTCTATGTTCCCCAATATATGCGCCCATTTCCTGAACAATGCAATTGCTGCGCTCGGCCTGTTTGCGTCCAATAATAAAATGGTCGCCAGTGAAGTGGCCGGTGCGGAAAGTTTCCCCTGGTATGTGCTGATCGGTTCCCTGATATTGTTTTTACTCGCAATGAACCTGTTCCGTAAAGTGGCTACTCCGCTTCCGAAAGACTGGGCAGATGATTTCCGGGGTGAATATGATCAACCATCAAACGGATAGCATTATGGCGATGAACTGGAAAACCTTTTTTACCCGTACCTGGACAGCCCTGGTATTCGGGGCCGTAATGCTCACCGGACTGCTCGGTCCCTGGTATGCTTTCTGGCTTTTATTTGCGTTGGTGCAATGCTTATGTATCCGTGAGTATTTTCAACTGATGAGCCATAAGGGGATTACTGTTCCCGGTCCTGCCATTCAATGGGGATTGCAGCTGTGGGCCTTCACGATGATTTCTTTTCTTGCAGTGCCCGCATTGCAGGAACATAAGATCATTCCGGCAGCATTAATCGTATTGCCTGCTTTGTTACTGTTTGGCGAAGGTCTTCGCAAACAGGGCAGTGCCTTTTCGGTACTCTCGGGTTTGGGCTCCGTTGCATACATCGTACTGCCGCTGAACCTGCTGATGCTGTTATATCGCATCGACGCTGTGCTGCCTGCAGGGCTGATATTCCTGATCTGGATCAACGATACGATGGCGTATGTGGTAGGCTCCTTCATCGGGAAGACGCCGTTTTCACAGATATCTCCCAAAAAGACCTGGGAAGGTACCGGAGGGGGAGCCGTGCTTACCGTTCTGGTAGCGTTTATCTATGGTAAATGCAACACGCATTTGCCCGTTCAGCATTGGGTGGTGCTGGCATTATGCGCGGCTGTGGCCGGAACGATGGGCGATCTGTTTGAAAGCAAACTGAAAAGAGAAGCAGGTGTAAAAGACTCGGGTTCGTTTATGCCCGGCCATGGCGGCGCACTGGACCGGTTTGATTCCCTGTTGCTTGCCACGCCGTTTGCATATGCTTATGCAATACTGTTCCTTCAATAGGCTGTAGGATTTTTTTCGCCTAACTTTGCCGCTCATAATTAACATTCATCTCAATGACTATTCATCGCGAAGGGTATAAGTACATCGCAATTGCCACCGTGCTTTTTGCCGTTATTGCATGGCTTAACCAGCGTTTTTTGCTGGATATCCCCGTACTGTACTGGTTGATACAAACCGTATTTTTTCTGCTCTGGTTCTGGATTCTGTGGTTTTTCCGTATCCCGTCCCGCAATTTTACAACAGGAGATAACCTCGTTATTGCCCCGGCAGACGGAAAAGTAGTGGTGATCGAAGAGACATTCGAACCGGAATATTTTAAAGACAAAAGGCTTCAGGTGTCTATTTTCATGAGTCCGCTGAACGTGCATGTGAACCGTAGCCCGATCAAGGGATTGGTAAAATATGTAAAATATCATCCCGGCAAATACCTGGTTGCCTGGCATCCCAAATCTTCAACCGAAAATGAACGCACTACTGTAGTAGTTGGTAATGAACGTCAAACCCTGCTGATGCGCCAGATAGCGGGAGCGCTTGCGCGCCGTATCTGCTATTATGTGAAAGAGCAGCAACCGATCGCTCAGAACGAAGAATTCGGCTTTATCCGCTTCGGCTCCCGCGTGGATATTTATTTCCCGATAGGGACACAAATAGATGTGAAAATTGGTCAAAAAGTTGAAGGCGGCATGACCGTTCTTGCCAAAATGCCCTAAATTTGAGTAAACAAAAATTAAAATACTATTATGAAAAAGGTAATGTTGTTTCTTGCAGCGTTCGCGATAGCTGGTTCTTCATTCGCATTCGACGGTAAATGCTGCAAAGGAAAAAAAGAGAAATGCTCTAAAGAGAAAAAAGAAGGAAAAAGCTGCTGCAGCCATAAAGAGAAGAAAGACGAAAAAGGAACTTCTTCCACTAACCCTCCTGCTCCTTCCAAATAAGCAACATAGCCTGCGGGCATGTTACCTCATTCCAAACGCTCACCCTTCAGGTGGGCGTTTTTGTTTTCCGCTTTCAAACCGCATCTTTGCAGATCGAAACAAGAATGAAAGCAATTCTGAACAGCCCTTACCGCTACTTTTTTCTTGCTGGTTTCCTCGTCATCAGCCTGTCGGCATGGTTCTCGCTGGGATACCATCAGATGGATGAGCATTTCATGATACTGGAATACCCGTTGTATAAGGCCGGTGTGATACCACAGCGGCTGATACCCTGGGAATTCCTGCAGGAAATCCGTCCCAGTCTGCAACCTTACCTGGCTCAGGGTTTATTCTCTTTGCTGCACCTGATAGGTATTGACGACGCTTTTATCCGGACTTTTATACTCCGGCTGCTGAGCGGCTGGCTTGCATGGTGGGTTACGGCGCGTATCGGACTGCATGTGGCTGCTTCCATTGCACAGGAGCGACTCCGGAAATGCTGGATAGGCGCCTTGTCGCTCTTATGGTTTTTGCCCTACCTCGATGTGCGGTTCAGTTCTGAGAATATGGCGGGTATTGCTTTTGTATCGGCCCTGCTGGTGTTGCCCGTCTTGTCGGAAGACCGGCCCGTTGACGCCCCTTTACGGAAGTGGGTGATCACAGGTCTGCTACTGGCATTTTCTTTTTTCTTCCGTTTTCAGATGGCATTTGCCATTATCGGCTTATTGGTTTGGATATTGCTCAAAGGACGGCCTCTCAAGAGGGCGATAGCGGGTTTATGCCTGGGTGCTTTGCTGGGAATCGGGATCAATCTCTTTGCCGATTACAGCTTTTACGGGCACTGGGTGCTTACACCCTATAATTATTTCCATGCCAACATTGTTCAGGATGCAGCTTCAGATTACGGGGTAAATCCCTGGTACGACTATGTCCTGATGTTTATAGGTACCGCCGCACCGCCTTTAAGCATTGTTTTATTATGCCTGTTTGCTACGGGAATGGTAAAGAACTTCTTCAAACCCATGGTGTTTGTGATGATCCCTTTCCTGCTGGGCCATATGAGCGTACCGCATAAAGAATTGCGTTTCCTTTTCCCGGTGCTGCTGCCTTTCCTGATCATCTGTCTGGACGGGTTGAAGGTGGTATGGCACTTCGTGGAGCGGTACCGGGGATGGCGTATTGCCGGCAGGTGGCTTATAGGGATCAATTGCGCATTGCTGTTGTTCCGTACTTTTTCCGCTGCAAAACCGAATCACTATTATTACCGTTATCTGTATCATCAACCCGAACCGGTACACCTGGTGACGCTCGGTCCCGGCATTTTTGATGAAGGTTATAATGAAATATTCCTGTATCGTCCCAAAGGCTTCACCGAAGACACGCTTACACAAGGTATAAGCCTTACAAACTACATCGATGCGCATCCGAGGGACAGCTACCTGGTATTAAGCTATCAGCTGAGCCTTCCTCCCGTCGGTCCGGAGTACGAAGCAAAGCGGGTATATGTCTATTTACCGGATGCAATTATCAATATACAGATGAACGACTGGCAATCGCGCAGTGATATCTGGAGCATCTGGCGTGTAACGCGAAAGAAAAGCTAGCGTTGCAGTCTGTTCAGTCCCGCCTTGGCCATCTGGTCTATGGAGTTTTGCATATCATGGTCGCGAAGGCTCAGGCAGAATTTATACCGCTCGGCGGCGGCGTCTTTGCGACCGCTTCTTTCATAGATGAAGCCCTGCTGCAGTGCAGCCCGCGCCGCAAAATAATACGATTGCTTTTGTCCGAGCTGTATAGTGGTAGTGTATTGCGCAATTGCTTTATCAGGCTCATTCAGCTCCTCCAGGATACGACCGTAACGGAAATAATATTCGATCTGATCAGGCAATTGTGTAAGTGAATTGTAATCCAGCTGCTGTATTGTCCTGAGTGCCTGCTGGTAGTATCCTCCGTCTATCAGCAATCTGGTTTCCAATAATGGTAAGGCAGGCCATACGGGCTTTTCTGCAAATCGTTGCGCCTGCTTATCGGCATCGGTGAGCGTATTGCCTGCTCCTTTAAGAAGCATAAGGAAGGCTTGCGCTTCGGACTTTCTTCCCGAAAGAATGGCTTGCCAGCTTAGTTTCAGATACGCATCTTTCACGAATGGTTTTCCTTTATAGTTTTTTAAGAAAGACAGATAGTAGTCTTCGCTGCTTTTATCGGTACGCAGCAGCAGCGCCTCAGCCTTTTCGTACAGGAATATCGGAAATCTGGCAAACCCTTCATTTCGCTCCGCAATCGTCAGCGTGTTTAAAGCATGATCCGCTTTACGGAAATTGAGTGCGAGATTAGCCCTCACGAAGGTATACATCAGGTTGTCCTTTGTATCACCTGTTCTTTTCAGCACAGACTTCCAGGCGGCATCCTGCTGACTGAGCAGGTAAAAGCGTAAATAAGCTTCAAATATAAAAGCTTCTTCATACAGCATCGTACTGCCTTCTTCGTGACGGGCGCTGTATTGGGCCAGCAACGACACTCCTTTCTGGATATCTCCTTTAATGCCCATAAGGCTTGCCAGCCATTGGTGTGAAGCCGGGATAGCTCCAGCACTGGCCATTTCCAGACCCAACAGCACATTGTTTTCTTCAAACGCCGGATACTTCTTAAGATTTTCTTTCAGCAGTAAAAATGACTTGCGGAATCTTGTGGCAGCTTTAAAATTATCACCGAAGCGCATGTACACCAGTGCCCAATGAAAATAGATGCCTGCCTGTGAATAACGGTACCAGGGGCTTGAGTCATCCGCTGCTTCGAGCATGTCAAGCCGTTTTTCAGCACGCGCACGCATGGGTTCCAGCTGACGGATATCCCCGTTGAACAGCAGTTCGAGGCAGTCGGCATAGTCTGCCAGATAGTAAGGGATAAAGTTATCCGGTCTGTTACGTGCTGCAGTATTGATGGCAATATTTCCTTCCTGCAGCTTTAATGCCATGATCCGATGGTAGGCTTTGGCGCATAACGGATCGAACGTAAAACTCAGGCCCGGTGCTCCCGGGCACAGATTGTGCATCAGGATGAATACCAGCAGCATACCGACCTTTCGAAACATCTGCAAATGTAAGCAGCATTATCAATGTACAGGACCGGGAAATATAAAGGCACCTGCATCCGGCACATAATGCAGGCGTGTGTGGCTTGCCCTGCAGGTAGCCTGCCATTCCAGCAACCGTTTATGGGAAAGCTGCCTGCTTAAGACAATAACGGAGGGATGGAAGCTATTGATAAAATCCAATGGTTTTGCAGACCAGACATACCCGTTGAGCAGGAGTACATCTACCGGAAACGTACCGGATGGAACGGTAAGGCTATCGCATACAGCGACGCTGCTACGATTTATAATAAACAGAGCGAGTGCTTTTTTAAATGAAGGCGTTACACCCTGACGCATCAGCAGTGCACTGATGTCTTGCGGATCGGCGGTGTAATCAGGCAGCACAAAGCCGGTATTGCGGCGCATCAACAAAGCGTTTGACTTACGGTGGCTGTTCCATACCACCAGTATATCTTTCTGTTGCCTGAAGCAGGTATGGTGCAGGCGCAGAGCGGTGAGTGAAAGTACGGAAATGATACAAAGCCATGCAGCATATTTGCTGCGTTTCTTCAGGTAGATGGTACTACTGATGATCAACAGGTATAGGAGCAGTAATGCCGGAATGCTGAGCCAGATCGTTTTGAAACTACCGATGCTGATCTGTTGCATCGCAGAAATGAGGTAATGGAATATCCTTGAAATGCCGGTGATCAGCACGGAAAGCAACGACCGGACCGGGCCGATCTGCGATAACAGCAGCAATAAGATACCTGATATTTCCAGCAGCGTCATCCCGGCTGCCGCAACCAGATTTGCAGGCAGGAACAAAAGCGGGAAACTATGGAAATAGTAGGCCACCAGCGGCGCCACAAGTATTTCCGCAGCAATGCTGGCGGCCATGGCATTGCGCAGCCAGCGCAGCATTGTATTGTTTGTAGGCCACAGGGCCATCAGGGGCCGGTAGAACAGCAGGAGCGACAGAACGGCCAGAAATGAAAGCTGAAAGCCGATATTGAAGAGCCACATCGGCCGGAACACCAGCATAAGTAAGGCTGCGGCAGCAAGCTGGTTAAACGGATTTGCCTGTTTTTCCGAAAGAACACCGATCTGTATCAGCAGGAACATCAACGCAGCTCTCACCGCTGATGACGGTGCTCCCGCCATTGCAACATACAGTGTGATCACGGTCATGCTCGTAATAAACACCATCCATTTCCTGCTTTTACCCGAAAGCCAGTATAACAGCATATTGATGATCGCGAACAACAGTGTAACATGGGCGCCGGAGATTGATACAATATGAATAATACCCGTGTCTGAATAGGCGGCTCTTGTTTCAGGGTCTATATCGCCTTCATCTCCGAGCAGCATTGCTTTCAGCAATGCAAGCGTTTGCGGGTCCTTTATACAGGTTGTAAGAATGTCTTCCAGGTCAGCGCGCAGTTCAGACAAAAAATCCGTTTGTGTTTCCTGGTGTTTTCCTGCAAGGATTATTGTTCCGGTTTTACAGAACATGCGTGCGTAAATGCCTTTACGAGCATAAAATCCGGCGTAGTCAAAAGAATGCGGAATGCCATTATTGCGTATAGGTTCCCAATGCATTGGCACGATCAATGTATCTCCTGCTGCAAAGTATTTTCCTGCCGTGTCTGTTGTGTAAATAAGCCCCTTACTGCTGTGATGGATTTTACCGTCAGGTATCATGAGCTGCACTTCCATACGGATTGTTCCCGTTCCTGTCAGCTTTTTACTCAATACACAGCAAACACAGGGATGATCGCTGTATTGTTGTAAGGCTGGTTCCGGTGCCGGATGGCTTACAGACATGCAGCAGTAGCCGGCGACTGAAAATCCGCCATACAGCAGTAATGATTGCGTCCTTTCGGGTACCTGTCTGCGCATCAGGAAACATGTTACGATCAGTATCAGGAGCACAAGCGGTAATATGAACCAGTGATCAACTGCAGCATCTGAAAGGCAGGCGACAATCATTCCCGATATAAATACCACTAAAACGCGAAGCAGTATGGCCTGCTCCCAAAAATCTGCTTTATTTCTTTGCATGATCAGATTGGTAATTAAATACGATTTGCCAAAAAGTCTGTTTACTTTCGCGTTTGTTGCACCATAAACGTACATAAATGCAAAAGGCAGTTTTTATAGTTTGTGTTTCTCTTTCCCTCGGGCTGATTGGTTGTGATGCAGGAAATGCTGCGCATAACAGAGGTCCTATTGTGTTTGGAGACTCTTCAATGATTGTTACGGAGCGCGATCCTCAGTTTCTGAATGATGATATATCAGATTTCGTGCCAAAGTCGGAAGAAGCCCGTAAAGATTCTCCGGCAACCACTCCGCAACCGGTTCCGGAAGCCGCTGCTACGCCTGTTCCGGACCCGGTGGTGAAGGAAGAGTCAGCCGCAGTAAGTGGTAAAGGAATTAATATTTTTGTTTCCGGACTAAGCGGCGGATCAAAGCGTATCGACTGGAATAAAGAACGTCACGCAGGTCTGATGATCGCTCCGGAATCATTATCCGGCAAGTCGCTCCAGGTGCAGGGGCTTACAGAGGTAACGGTAAAACAACGCGAACAAACCGTGGTAACGATCCGGCTCAAAAACGGGTCTGACGTCCGTTTGCCTTTACCGGGATCTTATTCATCGTGGGAACAACTGAAAGGACGCAATGGTAACTTTCCGATATCCGGTGTTAAGGATGGTCAATTGCGGTACGAACAGAAGCTGAATCCGAATAGTCTGCGCAATGCGGTCCAGAAGATGGCCCGTTCGCGTCGTATGAGTAAAAGGGAAACAGATGATCTGCTGAAATCCGTGCGTAATGTGCGGGCTGCAGGTCAGAAGCCATTGGATATCGCCTTGCAGAGCATCGTGTGGCGCATTCAGGGTAAAGATGCGGGCGGTAAAAATATTGACCGTGAGTTCAGAATAGATTTTTCTCTTTAGGCTTATTTCTTATTATTATGCTCAGAAAGCCTCTCCTGTCCGGGGGAGGCTTTTTCTTTGCGCCCTGATTAATATCCGGTAGTTTTTTGTCCCTAAGGTATTGCGGGTATGGGATAATTTTTCATACATTTACGGCGGCTTCCATATCCAACGGATTAGGAAGCTTACGAAGACCGGTATGAGCCGGTAACCTGCAACCGTCTTTCAATGACACATCATTATCCTTCCCGGATAATAAAATGCCAAGCCCGTATTATAAATCGAATTAAACCGGCAATCGCCGTTACACCAGCCGTCTATCAATCTGATACCAATCCTTTGGGATAAGCAGCGTCAATACCGCAATACCGTACAAAATCAAACACTGGCTGATTTACCGAGATATATCGTCCGCCCGCGGACGTGAAGAAACATATGCTTTCTGCGCTTAAGGCTCAGGAGCACTGTATTCATCATCTTTTAAACGGTAATTTATGACCAGTACATGTACACCATTTATCAGGAAGCAAATGGTTTCTGTGTTACGATACGGATTGATGCTTTGGGGATTCCTCGCATCTGATAATGTATCGGCACAAGTATCTTTAAATGCAAGCTCCGGCACTGCCAGTGGTTCTTATGCTACGCTGAGCGATGCTTTTGCAGCTATTAATGCAGGCACTCACAAAGGAGCGATCACTATCAGCATCACGGGCAACACCACAGAACCGGCGACACCGATTCCCTTATACGGAAGCGGCACATCCAGTGCTGCTTCGTCCAGCTTTACGAGTGTACTCATCAAACCTGCGGGAGGGAGTGACCGCACTATCAACTCTGCTGCTTCACCGAGCGCCAACAGAGGTATTGTAGAGCTGGCCGGTGCAGATAACGTAACCATAGACGGCGACGACCCAACAGCGCCGGGCACGAGGAATCTGATCATTTCCTCAGTTATTTCCACCTCGACCATTGCGAATATCCGGCTCAGTTCCAACAGCAACACCGGCACCGACGGAGCGAATAATGTTACCATAAGAAACTGCCAGATCATCGGCGCACGAAACAGCTCCACCGCTACCACAGTCACATATGGTATTGTGATGTGTAATTTCAGCACCACAACGCTCACAACCGGTGCCTACAGCAGTCTGAACACCGTAATTGAAAATAATGAGATCAGGCGTGCCTATCGCGGTATTTACGCAAACGGTTCCTCGAGCGCCTACCCCAATACCGGTCTGCGGATACGCAACAATATCATCGGTAATGCAAGTGCCGCGGATAATATAGGCCAGTATGGAATTTATCTTTCCTACACTGCCGCAAATACCAGCAGCAGTACACAGGCTATTATAGAAGGAAACGATATACAATGCGGAGACTTTACAACCGGGTTCAGCACCTCGGTAGGCGCCGTTTATCTGAGCTCTTACAATTATGGCATGATCATCCGCCGGAATAATATTCACGATGTTGCGCAATCTGCTTCATCCGGATGGGGCGCCTATGGAATTTATATCAGCAGCTCCTCTTCTAATGATATTTCGATAGAAAATAATTTTATCCGGGATATTACTGCCAATTCCTATTCAGCCACGTTATCTTTTCCTTCTTCTTTCCAGAACTATGGAATCTACCTGGCTTCTATCGGTACCAATTTCAAGATCACGCATAATACCGTTTTGCTGAATAAGGCAAATCCTACCACATCGGGAGTGAGCAATCCTCTTTCGGCGTGCCTGGCGTTTGCTTCTTCCACGGCCATTGCACAGTTGTACAACAATATCTTCATCAACAGGCAGGGGGCTGCTTCCAATGAAGCGGTGGCTGTGTATACTTACGCCACCACAAACCTCCCTTCCGGTGCCACAAACAATAATGACCTGTATGCTTCCGGTAGCGGTAAAATCGGATACTATAACGGAGCTATCGTGTCTACACTGGTTAACTGGCAGCTGGCAACAGGACTGGATGCGAATTCGGTTAGCGAAGATGTAACCTTCTCCAGCGCTTCGGATCTGCATATTGCAGCCGGAACAAATACTTTATGCGAGTCTGGCGGGGTGTCTGCGGCAATGTCCGGAGTAGTGCTGGATATTGACAGTACAACGCGCCCCGGACCGTCTACCTATGGGTTCGGAACAGCTCCTGATATTGGTGCAGATGAGTTTAACGGACGAGCGGTATATACTTGCACCACTCCGGCACCCGGAGCAACAATTGCGTCTGCCACTGCTATATGTGCCGGGAAAAGTGTTTCACTTTCGCTGACAACAGCTACTGCAGGAACAGGAGTGTCTTATCAATGGCAGTCGTCTCCGGATGGAATAATGCCATATACAGATATAAGCGGAGCTATATCTCCTGTTTACACCACCACACCGTCAGCCATCACGTATTATCGTTGCAAAGTGCGTTGTAAGGCCGGGCCTGATTCCACTTATTCCACCCCGGTACAGGTCGGTTTTACCAATAACATTCTAAGCACCACACCGGGTACCCGCTGTGGAACCGGGACTGTGCCTTTGTCTGCAACTGCTTCATCCGGCGCTACGCTTAAATGGTATAATGTCGCAACCGGAGGCGCGGCTCTGGGATCAGGTACTTCGTTTACAACACCAGTCCTGAGCGCAACAACGACTTTCTATGCGGCAGCGGAAACGTATTCCACAGGTACTGTGCCGATCGGGTCAGGTGTTACAACTGTGAACAGCAGTACCGGTATCACACCATTATCTTTACTCTATACGAGCGCACACACGCAATACCTCGTTTTGGCGAGCGATCTTACAGCAGCGGGAATAGGTGCGGGTAACCTGAATTCCCTTTCTTTCGAAGTGACCACAAAAAGCAGTTCAAAGGCATATAATGGTTATACGATCAAGCTTGCGCATACAACTGCTTCTTCACTTACGGGGATGCTGGCGCCGGCATTTTCCACCGTGTGGGGACCGGTTAGTTATAACTCCGTGCTGGGAACCAACAACTTTATATTCAGTTCCGCATTCAACTGGGATGGCACTTCCAATCTTCTGGTGGATGTTTGTTTCGATAACGTAACGCCTGCAGCAGGGTACTCCTCCAATGATGCGGTTACATTCATAAGCAAACCCTTCACAGCAACTTACGGTATGTATACAGACCCTACCAATCTGTGCGGGTTGACTACCGGAGGTTCGTCAACATCATCCAGCGGGCTTCCTTTGTTTTCAATAAATGGAACGCTGGTCTGCAGTGGCCCGCGTGTTCCCGTGCTGGCAACTGTAAATACCGCTCCTGCGTTTTCTATCAGTGGTACACAGACCGTATGTAATAATAACGCAGCAGCATTATCTGTCACTTCAACACTGAGCAATTATACTTCCTATACCTGGTCTCCCACAGCGGGTTTATATACCGATGCTGCATGTAGCATTCCTTATACAGCAGGTACAAGTTCGTCTGCCGTATATGCAAAGAATAGTGCTGCATCGGCCTATGTGTATACCGCCAGTGCTTACAATTCCGGCACGCTTTGTGCGGCTGTTGCCAACGATACCGTTACAAATCTGCCTGCCTCCGTTTCTGTTATCGCTGCACCTGCAAATCTTTGCGGCAGCGGTACTGCTACGTTTTCAATGATACCGTCTGCAGGATACGGTGCCGCCACGTTTGCGTGGAATTCAAGTACCGATAATAGCACATTTACTCCTGTAAGTGGTGCTACGGGCAATACTTATACCACGCCAGCTATTACAAGTTCGGCATACTACCGTGTTACCGTAAAAAACAGCGCAGGCAGTGTTTGTCTCAATTCCACATCTGATACGGCACTTGTTTTTAACCCGAATATCACTTCCACAACCGGTGCTTCAAGATGCGGTCCCGGTAGTGTTACACTTTCCGCAACAGGGGTAGACGGAACAGTATATTGGTTTAGCGGCGCTTCGGGCGGATCATCTATTGCCACAGGGAACAGTTTTACCACTCCTTCACTCAGCAGCACTACTACTTACTATACTGAAGTGAGAGCAACCAATGACGATTCGGCAACTATCGGAACTGCCGGAGCTTCTCAGACAGGTAACGGACTGACACCGTTCTCGAACTATTATGAAGGTGCGCACACACAGTACCTTTATCTGGCTGCCGACCTGACTGCAGCCGGTCTCACGGCCGGAACTATCCAGGGTTTGTCATTCAATGTCACCTCTAAACTGAGCACCTTCGACTATCAGGGGTACACGGTGAAGATGGCCGGTGTGAGTGCCGCCAATCTGTCTACGGGATTACTGTCCCCTGTCTTTACGACGGTTTATGGTCCGGTGGCACAGGTTGTAAATACAGGTCAGGTGAAAATGAATTTTTCGAACGGATTTGTATGGGACGGCTCCTCTAACATTCTGGTGGATGTATGTTTTGCCAATGATCCGGGCGCAACAGGTACGTTCTGGTCTGCCAACGATGCTGTTGCGGCAACGACAAAATCGTATACAGCCGTATACGGCTACTATGGGGACAATTCGTCACCTTGTGGCGCCACGCTTCCTTCCTCAACTTCCAGTAATATGTTGCCGGATATACGGTTCTTTAAAAATGGCTGCGTAAGCGGAACCCGACAGCCCGTAGTGGCAACAATCAATCCGCTGCCCACCCCAGGCATATCACCTGCTCCGGGTCCCATCGAGATATGTGACGGTTACACCACTACCCTTACCGGTACCGGTGGAGGTACTTACCAATGGAAAAATGCTTCCGGTAATATTTCCGGCGCAACAGCTGCAGCTTTTACCACAGGCGTGGCCGGAACATATCGCGTGGTCATTACCAACAGCTTTGGTTGTAAAGACAGTACAGCGTTTGTGACCGTTAATGTCAACCCAAGTCCCACTGTGTCTATTGCACCGTCCGGCACTACAACTATCTGCGCTGATTCGTTGCAGGTATTCACTGCTGCCACAACCGGTGCGGGCCTCAGTTATCGCTGGTTCCGGAACGATACAGCTATAGCAGGTGCAATCGCTAATGCTTACACTGCCAACACCGCGGGGCGCTACACGCTGCGCGTGTATCTCGGCTCCTGTTCGGATACCAGTAACGAATCTGTATTGAATGTAAATCCGCTGCCTGCCTCTTCTTTCCTGAAAACAGGACTTACCGGTGCAATCTGCATTGATTCAACACTGGAGCTTACTGCGCTGTCTGTTCCGTCCGGATACAAATATCAGTGGCTGCTGGATGGCAAGGAAATTCCCGGTGCAACAAGTCAGGTATACAAGGCAGCCAAAGGCGGATATTATAAAGTGCGGATCACGGACAATAATAATTGTCGCCGCGTATCAGACTCCATGATGATCATCAATACACCGATGGGTATACCGAACCTTTCCCCAACGAATGCGTATTTCTGTGAAGGAACAGAGATGATCCTTTACGCGAATGCCGGAAAATACGCTGCGAGCTATGTATGGACCAAAGACGGCCTTCCCGTCACGGACACAACACCAACGCTGACAGTAGGCAAGACAGGTTGGTATGATGTGACGGCAACGGACGTTTTCGGCTGTAAGGCAACTTCCGGAAAAGTAAGAGTAGATGTGCTTCCGGCTCCTGCCAAGCCTGTTATCAATCGCTCAGGTATTTCTTTGAGCACCAACATTTCCTACAAGACATATCAATGGTACAGAAACGGGAAGCTGATCAGTGGTGCTACCGGCCGCTATTATACTGCTGCCTTCGACGGCAGGTATTATGTGGTTGTGACCAACGCCTACGAATGTGCTGCTACCTCTGATGAGATCAACTACACGGTTACCGGAGTGGCTCAGGTCGAAAAGCGGGAGGATATCCGGCTGTATCCGAATCCTTCCAACGGAACGGTTCATATCGAATCTCCGGTACCGGTGCAGGTAGTGGTAAAAGACATACAGGGGCGACAGGTCGCACAATTGAAAGATGCAACGGCAATAGACCTCAGCGACTATGCAGACGGTGTATATCTGTTCTTTATCTCTGACAACGAAGGCAACTTCCTGAGATCCGAGAAAATAGTTAAGTCGTCCGGACTTTAGTTGTTGATATGCTATTTTCAAAGCCCATTTTTAAAAAATACAGCAGCTTGCTTTTAAGCAGGCTGTTGTGTTTTTACCTGCCCGTATTTTGTTTCGGGTGCAGGAATGTAACGGGTAGCAACAAACTCCACCTGGTAGTAGACACGGTTAAGGCAGAGTTTGATTTTCTGAAATGCATCGAAGCTTCTGAACCTTTCGAATGCCATTCTGATCACCGGAAGTAAATCCGGTTACATCGAAGAGCGGATCGACAATTGATTGTGTAATACAAATACTCGTTAAAGGAAAAGCTGCCGGAGTATAATTATTCCGGCAGCTTATTTAAAATATATCAGTACTATTCCGCTGTTGCAATACACTTCAGCTCGATCGCAATCGGGGTAGGAAGTGCATTGATAGCGCAGGTGGTCCTGCAAGGCTGGTTATCTTTAAAATACTCCGCATATACGCGGTTGTACGTCTGGAAATCCCGCTTCATATCTACCAGAAATACCGTAACGTCCACCAGCTTATCCCAGCTGCTGCCGCATTCTTCCAATACCAGTTTCACATTATCAAAAACGCTGCGGCACTGAGCTTCAAAGTCGAATTCCAGGAAGTTGCCGTATTTGTCGAGCTTTAGTCCCGGAATCTCATCTGTTCCTGCCTTACGGGGCCCGATGCCTGAAAGGAACAGCAAGCCGCCGGCTTTACGCGCATGAGGATAAAGGCCTACGGGCTTCGGGGCGTTTTCGGCAAATATTTTTTCTGACATAGTTGAATTATTTTGGGCTACAAAAGTAGCATTTTCCGGTTATCGTGCTTGTTTTCCGGGAAACTCCGCGGGATAGAAAACGGGGTTTTACAGTCAGTGTTTTTTACATTTGAGGTATGAATTCTTTTGGCAGAAAATTCTGCATACAGATCTGGGGCGAATCACATGGTCCGCATATCGGAATCACTATCGACGGTTGTCCGCCCGGAATTCCCCTAAGCACGGACGATTTTGTTACGGATCTTGCCCGGCGGAGGGCTGGTGCACCCGGTACCACACCGCGTACCGAGGATGATCTCCCGGCTTTCGCCAGTGGTGTATTTAATGGATTTACTACCGGTGCACCGCTGACCGTTTTGTTCACCAATCAGAATATACGATCTGCCGATTACGAGCATTTGCGTGCGACACCACGACCGGGACATGCCGATTTCGTATTACACAATAAACACAATGGTTTCAACGATTACCGGGGCGGCGGTCACTCTTCGGGCAGACTCACACTGGGTCTGGTAGCTGCAGGCGTTGTTGCGAAGAAAATTCTGGGAGAGGTTTCTGTTACTGCGTTTCTGCGTGAAGCGGGCGGAAGCACAGATATCGAGGCAGCAATACAGGAGGCTGTAACGCGTCAGGACAGCATCGGAGGAATTGTACGTTGTCAGGTTGCCGGACTTCCGGTAGGCTGGGGCGAGCCTTTTTTCGACAGTGCCGAATCGCTGATCAGTCATATCATTTTTGCGATACCCGCTATCAAGGCCATTGCATTCGGATCAGGATTTGATGCAGCACGTATGCATGGTAGCACACACAACGATGCCATTCTGAATGAGCACGGTGAAACCGCTACCAACCACGCAGGAGGAATTAACGGAGGTATTACCAATGGTAACGAACTGTATTTTGATGTGGCGGTAAAACCTACAAGCAGTACACCCAGGCCACAGCTCACCTGGAACCGCACTACAGGGTCCGTGGAAGAATTCACGGTTAAAGGCAGGCACGACCTGTGCATTGCATTGCGCGTGCCTGTAGTGGTGGAAGCCGCGACCGCAATTGCACTTGCAGATATGAAAATGGTGCAATACCGTTAAGCATTGCACCATTTTCCGTAAGCTCAGTAATATTACTGTATCTGTGTCTTGATCGATAAAGACCCTTTCTCATTGCCTACAGTAACAAAATACATGCCTTTTGCCACCTGGTTCAGGTTTAGGGGCAATATATTATGTCCCGCATTGGCCTTCCAGTCCTGATGCAACACCACCTTCCCGGAGATGTCCGCGACTGTTACCACATAGCTGGCTGCATCCGGTGCCTGCAAATCCAGGTTAAACGAACCTGTGTTGGGATTCGGCATCAATACCACATCCGGAGCTTCTGCACCACGGGGTGTAGCAATGCTCAATTCCTTCAGTAATTTACGGGCAGCGCCGTATGCGTTGATCTTTCCTTTGCCCCAGGTAGTGGTACCGCTCGCAGGAAGCGTTCCTGTGTAAAAATCCTGGATCGCAGTTTCGCCGATCAATGCAGCCAGACGTGCCGGGGTGAGTGTGGGATCAATCTGTAACAATAAAGCGGTGATACCCGCAGCAATCGGCGATGCTGCTGATGTGCCTGAAAATTCACTGTAGAAAAAGGAGTCGCCACTGGACGGAGCTGTATATTTTGCCACCAGCAGATTTGAGCTCGCACCACCCGGAAGATAGTCTGCATCCTGAGAATTGCAGGCGGTAGCTATCGTTAGCCCCGGTGCCGTAATATCAGGTTTGATACGGCCATCTACATAAGGGCCATGACTGGAAAAGCTTGCCAATTGACCTACGACGCCGGAGTATCCGAGCAGACTGCCATTGAGATTGGTGAATTTGTTTTTGGATATGTAAGCGCCTACCAGCAGAACCGATTTCCCGGCACCCATATCGCTGATCGTAAAATCGCGGTCTCCGTTCGTTGCCCCGGCAACTCCCATATCAGAGAATATGCAGTTATACCGGTACGTGTAGCCGTAATAGTAATATTCGTTCCACATGTCAATCGCGCCGCTTGTTCCGCTCACCTGGATACCCACACTGTCGTTCGACTTATTATAGATATTGATCGTGACCCGTGGCTTCATATTATACTCGGATGCAGACGTGATGGTCTCCACATAGCAGGTGTCAAGCCCGTTTTTTGCAATCAGCATATGCGACTTTGTTGTGTTGTCGATGCAGATCACACCAGTGGAATTGCCTTCTGTGCCACCGGCTGTATATAAAGAAGTTTTTACGCAGAAGGTTTTGGAAGTATCTCCCCATATATCTATCCATGTACGTTTTACGGGTGTGGTACTGAATTGCAGGAATGTCCTGATTGCGGTGTCGGAGCTGGTGAATGTTTTTTGCAGGTGAATAGGTGTACCACCATCATTACCGGCGCTCATTACAATGAGTTTCCCGGTGCCGGTCATCGCATCGAAAGCTTGGTTTACAAGAGAAGAACCATCGTGCGGACCTGAATGGGATCCCCAGCTGATATTTACTACTATCGGTTTGCCTACACTGGTGGCATATTGCATCATATAGTTTACGCCATCGATAAAGTCGGAGAAGCCCCCCGTGAGCCATTCCCCGCTCAGGGAATCACGGCGCACGCCTACCAGGATCATATCGCTTTCGTAAGCCATTCCTTTAAAGCGGCCCGCAGTGCCGAATCCGGAACCGGCAGCAAGCCCGGCTACACCGCTACCATGCGTTTGTACATTGTTATCTGTCTTGCGCGCTTTCAGTAGAGTAGTATCGCTGATTTCCGCCCCGTACGTGAATCCGCTCGGAGGTGTGCCACTCGCATTCATTTCCCATGCTTTGACGATACGGTAACGCTTTCCGCTGGTATCATACATGGTCGGGTGGTTATAGTCGAACCCGAAATCCATGATACCCACAATTACTCCCTTACCGCTGTATCCCTGCGGCAGGCCGATACCCTGGTGTACAGAATCGACGCGGGTGGTAGCCCTGGCGACATCCAGGTTCGGTATTACCGGCTCGTCCAGCTGGATGTAAGCAATCTCTTTTATCAGTGTAAACGCCTTCACCTGTGTCACGGGCACCTGCACCGTCCATATATTTCCTGCACGCGTACCTACGGAAGCACTGATACCGGACAAAGCCGTGGAGACCTCAGCCGCCTTTCCTTCTTTTATCTTGATAATAGCACTTACGCAGACACGTCCGTCCACCCGCTTTTTATACAGGTAGCCTTTCGGCAGTGATTCATTCTGAGCCATTTTCTGCGCGTCTTTCAGGTACATGCGGGTAAGCGGAGACAATCCGGGTCCCTCCTGCGCGATCGCACTCCAGGAAAGACCGGTTGCTAATAACAAAGCATAAAGTTGTTTCATAATATTTTTTTCAAAGCCTGATCAGTAAAGATACTAAAACTTTTCACCTGTTTCCCCCGGTCTGAGCCTGCCTGAATAACCCGTCTTAGTGAGTATATTTGCCTGAATGAATCAGCTACAGCACACGTTTCTTGAAAAAAGCGATGCAAAGGTGTTCGACGCCGAGCATAAGCGCAAAATATCCTGGAACATCAGGAAGTACAATGACGCTGTGCTGCGCGGCAAAGAGCAGTTTGCAGCATTGGAATGGTCGCGTAAAAAGGCCAAGAATATTAAGTGGCGCGCAATAGAGGAACTGGATCGTAATCTGGAGCAATTTGAAAAGCGGTTTACCGCTAATGGTGGCAAACTGCTTTGGGCGGAAGACGCGAAAGAAGCACTGGAGCATATACTGGCTATTTGTAAGGCGCATAAGGCGAGCAGTATCGTGAAGTCGAAGTCGATGGTGACGGAAGAAATCCATCTGAATGCCTTTCTTGAAGAAAACGGTATCGAATCGGTGGAAACCGATCTGGGCGAATATATTCAGCAATTGGACGGAGAACCTCCCTATCATATCGTCACGCCTGCGATGCATAAGAGTAAAGAAGATGTAGCGAAGCTGTTTCATGAGAAACTCGGAACACCGGCTGGCCTCAGTCCTGCCGAGCTCACATTGGTTGCCAGGGAAAACCTGAGACAGAAATACCAGTCGGCGCAGATCGGCATTACCGGCGCCAATTTCTGGATCGCCGATGCCGGTGCTGTTTCTGTAACCGAAAATGAAGGGAATGGCCGTTTAAGCACTGCCTTACCCAAAGTACATATCGCTGTCGTGGGTATTGAAAAAGTATTACCACGTCTGAACGACCTGGAGTTATTCCTGCCTCTGCTTGCGACATACGGAACAGGTCAGCGGCTTACTTCTTATAATACTGTTTTCTTTGGGCCCCGCAATGGGGAAGAACTGGACGGGCCGGATGAGATGTATGTGATCATGCTCGATAACGGCCGGACGAATCTGCTGGCAACACCGGAAGTGCGGGAGAGCATGTACTGCATCCGTTGCGGATCCTGCCTGAATGCGTGCCCGGTGTATAAAAACATCGGGGGACATGCATACGGCACAACCTACAGCGGCCCTATCGGGGCAGTGATAACACCGCACATGAAGGGTATGGAGTCGTATAAGCACCTTAGCTATGCATCCAGCCTCTGCGGCAACTGTACTGAGGTATGCCCTCTGAAGATCAATATACATAATATGCTGCTCAGTAACAGGCAGATCGCAGCACGCGACCATATGAACGGCTTCCAGGAGCAATTTGCATGGAAGATGTGGCGCAGGGGAATGTTGTCGCCACGTCTGTTGCAAATGGCGGGAAGTGGCATCAAAAACCAGGTTTTTCACGCGGTGTTCCGGCACTCCTGGGCAGATCACCGGGAGGAGCTGCATTTCCCGAAACAAACATTCCGGGAGCTTTTTACAAAAAGAAAATCAGGTAAGGAATAAGTGGGTGATAAAGCGCTATTTGCAGCAATAGAAGAGCAGCTGCCGGTTTTTTTTCAGAGCTGGTGGCTGGACATCGTTTGCGAACAGGCCTGGGATGTGGTGATGGAAAACGGAGCGTCAGGAGTTACTGTTGTATGGCCTTATTCCTACGTCCGTAAGGCAGGTATGCTGTTGTTGCGGAATCCGCCGCTTACACCTTATCTCGGCCCTTTGCGGATTACGAGACAGTCCTGCACGGGGGAAGAACTCAGTTCATTATACAAACGATTACCGCATTCTGCATTCCGGCAATGGTCCTGTATGCCCGGCATAAGCTATGAAGAATGGTTTACAGCTCAGGGATTGAGTTGTAAAAAGAAACGGACTTATCTGCTCGATTTGCAGTTGAGTGAGGATACACTCTGGAATGCGATTCATCCGAAGCGAAAAAATGCAATACGCAAAGCACAGCAGGATCTGTCGGTCGACGCATCCTTTCCGGAATTAAAAACGTTCATAGAATGGCAGTCCGCAAGTTTTACAGCCAAGGGTAAACCTTATCCTTACAGCGCATCCCTGTTGCAGCAGCTGATGCAAACCGGTGCCCGGAAAGGTTGTTGCTGCGCGTATACCGCCCGCAATGTGGCAGGTGAGATACAGGGAGCTATCTGGCTCGTTCAGGATAAAACCACAATTTATTACCTGTTGAGCGCAACACCGGCGCAAACGCACAGAGGAGCAGTTTCGCTGTTGCTGTGGGAGGCCATTCTCAAAGCAAAAGAGCAAGGTCTTTCCATTTTCGATTTCGAAGGGAGCATGGACGACGATATCGCTCATTTCTTCAAGCGCTTCGGTGGAAAGGAAACCTCTTATGAAGCTTTTCAGAAGACAGATTCGCTTATCTGGAAATTAAAACAACGGATAGCCGGATGATGCAACAGGCCGATATCACGATCCTGTGCCGTGAGCGCACACCACGATTGCAATATGTCTGCGACTGGATATTTTCAGCAATATTCGGATTGCGTTTCAGGCTTCTGTTGCCGGAAGAGAATCTTGCGGAAGACGGATCATTCCTGCTTGCATACGGGGTCATTTCCGCAAACACGCAATTGTATAATTGCGGGTTGCTGCACCAGCAAGGGATCGCACCGCAATCTGTGCAATGGTCTGAGTGGAACAATATCCCTGCTTTTTTTACCACGGATGCAGACATGGATATTCCGTTCGATGTGTTCTCGGCAGTTTTTTTCCTGATCAGCCGGTATGAAGAATACACAAATCACAAGCCGGACAAGCACGATCGTTTTGATGCGCGGGAAAGTATTTTGTTTCAGGCGCATCTGCTTGAACGTCCGCTGGCAGACGAATGGCTGCATGCATTTGGGTCATGGCTGAAAAATAAAGGACTGCCCGTAAAGCCCAAAGCATTCCGCTTTACGCCCAGCTACGATATTGATATTGCCTGGAGCTACCGGCATAAGGGTTGGTTACGCAATGCAGGCGGCTATCTCCGGGATCTCACACGCACTAATTTTCACGGGCTTCAGGCGCGTACACAGGTGTTGTCTGGCAGCGCTCCCGATCCGTACGACAGCTTCGGTTTTCTGGATCAACTACATGCCCGCTTCGGTTTGGATCCGCTGTATTTCATCCTGGCCGCAACGCAGGCAGATTCTTTCGATAAGAATATCGCCCCGGATCACCCGGCTATGCGTTTGCTGATCCGGCATTTGTCGGAACATTACCGCGTTGGTCTTCATCCGTCTTACAACAGTTCGGTGCGGGAACAACTCTTGCAGGCAGAACAAAAAATACTTGAAACGATTACGGGAAAGGCCATGACGCGTTCACGGCAGCATTATATCCGTTTCCGCCTGCCGGATACTTTCCGTCTGCTGTTACGCAATGGCATCAGGGAAGATTATTCCATGGGATATGGCACGCATCCCGGATTCCGTGCAGGAACAGGGAACTCTTTTTACTGGTATGATCTGGAACACGAAGAAGCTACCGTTCTGCGGATCACGCCTTTTTGTTTCATGGATACAACGGCTCATTACGAGCTTTCGCTTCCCGTAGAGCAGGCTTTCGGTTTGCTCCGTCGTATGCGGGACCGGCTTGCTGCTTCAGGCAGTGATATGGTTACCGTATTCCATAATTTCTCACTCGGTTCAGATCCGGTCTGGAAAGGCTGGCGCGATCATTACGAACAATTTATTCAATCAACAGTTTCATGAAAGATGTACTGGGGCGAGCGTTGCGCGAGCATTTTTTTGACGGACAGGAATATAAGCTCTGGGTTCATGATCACATAGGCCCGAAGGTAGAAATGCTTGTGCCTGTTTACTTCCGTGATTTTGATTCCATGCCAGATCTCGAGCAGACTGCCCTGGATCTGTGTTACGGTAAAGTGCTGGATATCGGTGCCGGAGCCGGCAGTCATGCGCTGGCTTTGGAAGACATGGGTCGCGACGTTACGGCATTGGATATTTCCGAAGGTGCAGTTGCGGTTATGGAAGCAAGAGGTGTGGAACAGTTGCTTCAGGCAGATATATTTGAACTGAAGGGACCACAGTATGATACACTCCTGTTGCTGATGAACGGCATCGGATTGGTCGGTTCCCTGAGCGGACTTGAACGCTTTCTGCTGCATGCCGGGCAATTATTACGTGAAGGAGGCCAGCTCCTGTTCGATTCGTCTGATGTGGCTTATCTCTATGAAGATGGTGCGCCAATGCCTAAAGACCGTTACTATGGTGAAATCGACTGCTGTTATGAGTACCGCCGCGTAAAATCAGAATGGTTTCCCTGGCTTTATATCGACAGGGATACGCTCTCAAAAATAGCAGAACCTTTGGGCTGGAGGGTAGAACTCATTGATGAGGACGAAACGGGGCAATATCTCGTCAGACTGTCACGATAGGTTCGGTCGCAAGATCATTCCATAACTCCCAGCTTCTTTCGGCCTGCAGCAGTAGCATTTCCAGTCCGTTTTTTACAGAAGCCCCCTGCTGTTTCCCCTTTTGCAGGAAAAGCGTTTCTTCAGGGTTATAGATAAGGTCGAACAGCAAATGGTCCGGTCCTAAAGCTTCGTAAGGAATAGGCGGGGCTGCACCGGTATCGGGCCACATACCCAGGGGCGTGGTATTGATGATCAGCAAATGCTCCTCAAGTACAGGTGGGGTAAGCGCTGCGTAAGCGCATCCTTTCCCTTCGGAAGAAGATACCGGCGTATACCCGATGTTCAACTGACGGAGCGCTGCAGTAACGGCTTTTGACGAGCCGCCGGTACCGAGCACCAGGGCTTTATAAGTAATATCTTTATGAAGCAGCGGTCTGAGGCTTTCACGGAATCCATACACATCTGTATTGTAGCCATAGCGTGTACCATCCTGTATGCGTATACAATTCACAGCCCCGATCTCTTTTGCAGATTCGCTGATATAATCCAGGAAAGGAATGACTGCTGTCTTGTAGGGAAGCGTTACGTTAAGTCCGCGCAGACCAGGATGCTGCCGTAATAATTCCGGTAATTGGCCGATATGTTCGAGTGGAAAAGCTTCGTAATGCAGATCTGATCCGGCTTCACGAAAGCGACGGTTGAAATAAGCAGGCGAAAAGCTGTGCGATAGCGGTTTGCCGATAATGCCGAACTGGATATTCATGACAGTAAAAAAGCGATTGTGAGTACAACCGCTTTCCAGATTTTATTTGTTCAGATACAAATGAAATGTGTCTCCACGCAGACCAATGCGCGTTGCTTCCAGTGGGATGAGATCTGTAGGTGCGATATTGCCGAGATTTACATTTGCTCCCAGCAACTCAAGGAAATAAACCTGCTGCGCTTTTTGCGGGGCTTCCCAGATGATCTGCTGTTCCGGGATTTGTGTCAGGATTTCCTGCACCAGTCCCTCACGCACCTCACCCGATCCCCTGTAAATACCTACATTACCCGCTTCGCGCGCTTCTGCGATCACATAACGGGAGCCCGCATTCAGCTCCGAACGCATCAGCTCAATCCATTTATAAGGAGGAATGATGTGGGTGGCATCTTTTGAACCCACTTCTGAAAAAACAGTTACTTCTTTGGCAAGACGTTCGATATAGCTGCATTTGGTAGCGTGGTCTATTGTCATGGAACCATCGGACACTTCCACATGTTTCAGGTTATACTCCTTTACGATGTTCAGGTAATCGTCAAATTGTCCCCTGATGGCAAACGCTTCAAAAAGGGTTCCGCCGAAATAAACAGGAATATCATGATCCTGATACACCTGTATCTTGGCCTTCAGATCGGGCGTAACTGCCGAAGTTCCGAATCCAAGTTTGATCAGATCAATATAGGGTCGCGCAACGGATATGAAATTTTTTACTTCAGCAACTGAAAGGCCTTTGTCCATGATCATCGTCAATCCGTACTCTCTTGGAACAGAGGTTCTTTCTGGTATATTCTTCAGTGGAAAATTCATGATAGTACGCTCAAATTTTGCTCAAAGGTAGCCGAAATGAAGAATTATTCCGAATGATAGGTGTCATAGTTTTTTTAACCTGAATTTCGTAGTCGTTTTCCTAACTTAGCGATTCATTTTTCAGCAACATAATATGAGACGAGACATTCCCATTGTTGGCTTTATTGTAGGAGCGCTGGTTCCTCTGCTGGGCTTTCTGGTGGTCTATTTTATTTTCAGGGGCGGTTCTCAGTCACTGGAAAACTTTATTACCAATTACTGGAAAGATAACAGAACTTTCGCTAAGCTGATGACGCTGAGTCTGCTCGCCAACCTGATACCTTTTGTGTACTGTAACTCTAAAAGGTATGATTACATATCGCGCGGAATTTTCATCGCAACCATGTTGTATGTCGTCTTGATTGTATTGCTGATGTTTGTTTGGTAGAATGCAACTGCTTTTTTATTGAAATACTACATCATAGCCGGCGAAGCCAGTGGAGATCTACACGGCAGTAACCTGGTGAAGGCGCTTCACCGGCAGGATAAAAACGCATCTGTACGCTGCTGGGGCGGTGATAAAATGCAGTCGGCAGGAGCAACGCTGGTAAAGCATTACCGGGACCTGGCCTTTATGGGATTTGTGGAGGTGATCAAACACCTTGGCACCATTATGGGTAATCTCTCTTTCTGTAAACAGGATATTACCGCATTCCGGCCGGATGTGATTGTATTGATCGACTATCCGGGTTTTAACCTGCGTATTGCCGAATGGGCTGCCGCGCAGGGATTTCCGGTAGTTTACTATATTTCCCCCCAGGTGTGGGCCTGGAAAGAAAACCGCGTGAAGCTGATCCGCAAAGTAGTGGATAAGATGCTCGTGATACTGCCCTTTGAACAGGAATTTTACCGCAAGTGGCAGTACGATGTGGTATATACAGGGCACCCGCTTCCCGAAGCCATACAGCAGCACCTGGACGAGGTTCCTGCTCCGCCGGCACCGATCCGCCCCATTGTGGCGCTGCTTCCCGGAAGCCGCAAACAGGAGGTGCTGTCCAAATTGCCGGTCATGCTATCCGTGGTACGTGATTTCCCGCAATATCAGTTCGTCGTGGCTAAAGCCCCTTCGCTGCCGGATGAACTCTTTACAGAACTGATAGGATCAGCGCCTGTACAAATCGCCACATCGGGAACGTATCAATTGCTGCGCCAGGCAAGTGCGGCACTCGTCACCAGCGGAACAGCCACGCTTGAGACTGCCTTATTCGGCGTACCACAGGTAGTGTGTTACCGCGGCAATCCTTTGTCGTTCTGGCTTGCGCGCAAACTGGTGAAAGTAAAATATATATCGCTTGTGAACCTGATCATGGATGCCCCCGTGGTAACTGAGCTCATTCAGGACGAACTAAACCACGAACGCCTGCGTGCCGAACTGGGTAAGCTGCTGCAGGATACACCTGAGCTGCGCCGCATGCGCGGGCAATACCAGCAGTTGCGCACATTACTCGGAACGGGAAACGCTTCCGATACAGCTGCCTCAGAAATTATTCATACCGCACAAAAAAAGAACCGATAAACATGTCTGAATTATTTAGCCCCCTGACGATTAAAAGTGTAACACTCAGAAACCGTATTGTCATGTCGCCAATGTGCCAGTATTCCGCAGAAGACGGATTTGCAAACGATTGGCACCTTGTACACCTGGGCAGTCGCGCAGTTGGCGGCAGCGGACTGATTATCATGGAGGCAACTGCTGTTGTTCCGGAAGGTCGTATCAGCTATGCGGATATGGGCATCTGGAAAGATGAGCATATAGCCCCCCTGAAAAAAATTACTGATTTTATTCATGCACAGGGTAGTGTGGCGGGTATACAGCTGGCGCATGCAGGGCGCAAAGCCAGTGCCGAAAAAGCCTGGAACGGAGGTCGCCAGATCGCCGAAGGCCCGAATAGCTGGACTACCGTTGCTCCTTCCGCCGTACCCTATCACGAAAAAGACCGTACGCCGCATGAATTGTCGGTTGCAGAAATAAAGGAGATTATCTCCGCGTTCCGGGATGCGGCAAGACGCGCACTTGATGCAGGCTTTAAAGTAGTGGAAATACATGCGGCACATGGTTACCTGATCCACCAGTTTTATTCCGCCCTGAGCAATTTCCGTACCGACGAATACGGAGGCAGCTTTGATAACCGCATCCGGTTCCTGCTGGAAATTATCGATGCGGTACAAACGGTCTGGCCGGCCGACCTGCCTTTGTTCGTACGTATATCAGCCACGGAATGGGTGGAAGACGCCGGCGCCTGGACAATCGAAGATTCTGTTCGGCTGGCAGCGATTCTCAAAGACAAAGGTGTGGACCTGATCGATGCGTCCAGCGCAGCTAATATCCCTAAAGCCCCTATACCGGTCGGGCCGGGCTACCAGGTGCCACTGGCCGCCGCCATACGCAAGGGTTCCGGGGTCATGACCGGAGCTGTTGGGATGATTACAGAACCTGAACAGGCAGAAGCAATTTTAAAAAGCGGAGCTGCTGACCTGATTTTTCTCGGCAGAGAATTGCTCCGCAATCCATATTTCCCGGTACAGGCTGCGCAGACGCTCGGAGCAGCATGGAAATGGCCGGATCAGTAC
Source organism: Rurimicrobium arvi (assembly GCF_039540495.1). Taxonomy (NCBI): domain Bacteria; kingdom Pseudomonadati; phylum Bacteroidota; class Chitinophagia; order Chitinophagales; family Chitinophagaceae; genus Rurimicrobium; species Rurimicrobium arvi. The sequence goes on from NZ_BAABEZ010000004.1 coordinate 288,459, forward strand.
GAGCGCGCAAAATAAAGGGAGAGACTATGAGGTGGTATCTGATTTTATTGACAGTCGTTGTTTTGCTTTTTCCGGCATCCGGTTCTTTTGCGCAGCAACGAAAAATTTATGCCCGGGTTATCATGGACAGCAGGTCCAAGGATCCCGATCAGATCGTGTATGTGAAAAGCAGGAAATTGGATTGGGACGACTTTCAGGGAGAGGAAGAACGCAATGCCGATGCGGTTGCTATGGCATATACCGGAGTTTCCGTACGTTATGAGGGCAGTATCCGGAACGGCGAGGTGCATCTCGACATTCGTGTTTATGCGCATTTCAGCAAAAGACAATCCTGGGTGCTGCCGCAATCAAAAACGGACTGGACACTTGCTCACGAACAAAGACATTTCGATATCACGGCACTGAATGCCTGTGCGCTGTTCGAGGAGTTAAAACATTTTCCCTTCACCGACAGGTTCGAAGAGGAAATTCATTCATTACAGGAACGTTACCAGAAAAAAAATGAGGACGAGCAGGATGAATATGACAGGCGCACCAATCATGGCATTTACCATGAAAGCCAGCGCGAATGGAATGAACGGATTATCAAAATGCTCGGAGAGCACGCTGATTGTTTTCAATAATAAAAGAAAAAAAGTACGCTAACATTATAACATGAAATTACTTCGCTATCTGGCCCTGGCCGTAATGGGCGTCACCGCACCGCATGTGCAGGCCCAAACACCCGCAGCCAGTTCTTCAGAAATACTGCTTCAGTTAAAGAAACTGAACGTAACAGGTTCTGTCCTGTATATCGCTGCTCATCCGGACGATGAAAATACACGACTGCTTGCCTACCTCGCAAGCGAACGCAAATTGCGTACAGGGTATTTGTCGCTCACACGAGGCGATGGCGGCCAGAATCTGATCGGGAAAGAACAGGGTGAAATGCTCGGACTGATCCGCACCCAGGAATTGCTCGCAGCACGCCGTACAGACGGTGCGGAGCAGTTTTTTTCCAGAGCGTTCGACTTCGGCTTTTCAAAGAATCCGCAGGAGACATTCACCTTCTGGAATAAGGGGCTTGTTCTCTCTGATGTGGTATGGGTGATCCGAAACTTCAAACCGGATGTGATCATCTGCCGTTTCCCCACCACCGGAGAAGGTGGCCACGGGCATCATACCGCTTCCGCTATCCTTGCGGAAGAAGCCTTTAAAATTGCCGGAGATCCCCGCTGGTTTCCCGAGCAGTTACAATATACTCAGGTATGGCAGCCAAAGCGTATTTTCTGGAACACCTTCAACTTTGGCGGATTAAACACGACGTCGGAATCGCAGATGAAGATTGATGTCGGCGGATACAACCAGCTGCTCGGGAAGTCGTACGGAGAGATTGCAGCAGCAAGCAGATCCAATCACAAAAGTCAGGGTTTCGGCTCGGCAAGCACCCGTGGCGAATCATTTGAATATTTTAAACAACTGGCCGGCAGCAGTGCAAAGAAAGACCTGTTCGACGGCATCAACACTTCGTGGTCGCGTATACCGGGAGGTACAGCAATACAGGCTGCTATCAGCAAGATCATAGCGCAATACAATATACAGGCGCCGGAGCGCTCCATCCCTCAACTCGTTGCTGTTTACCGTCAGCTGCAAAGCCTGTCCGAAAAAAATCCGGAAACGCATTACTGGAAGACGCAAAAGGAAAAAGAGCTGAAGGCAATCATCCTCGATTGTGCAGGAATATGGATGGAAGCTGCTGCGACAGACTATAAAGTAATGCCCGGCGCCTCGATTCCGGTAAATACACAAATCATCCTGCGTAAAAAGGCAGCTGTGGAGCTGGAACAGCTGGTGTACGCGGCGTCCGACACGGCTATGCAGTTGCAGCTGAAACCGAATCAGCTGTATGCGTTCAAACATGCGGATGCGGTGCCGGTTTCCCAGGCTTATTCCACGCCCTACTGGCTGCAGCAACCGCACAATACCGGTGCTTTTATCGTGGACGATCAACTGATGATAGGAAAGGCGGAAAATGGTCCGGCATTGAGCGAACAGGTGCACCTGAAGATCGATGGTGTGCGCATCGATTACGAAATACCGGTAGTGTATAAGTACACAGATCCTGTGAAAGGGGAAGTGTATCGACCGCTGGAAGTCTTACCACCGCTTACAATTAATTTACCCGAAGCTGTGAATGTTTTCCGTAATGGTAAAGGCCGCGTGCTTTCCCTTACCGTAAAAGCAAACAAGCCTGACGTAAACGGACGTCTGTCCGTAACAGCTTCAGGCGGATGGTATGCAGATGTGGAACAACCAGAGATACATCTTAAATCTGCCGGTGATGAAGCAATCATCCAGGTGTATGTGGAGCCTGTTGCGGGAGTACCGTCTTCTGAGCTTAAAGCAAGTGTGCGCATCGACGGCAATAGTTATGAAAAAAGCATTCGTAGGATTGATTACGAACATATTCCTGCTCAGTTCACCTTATCATCTGCGACTACCAGACTGGTAAGCATAGACATGTACAAGTCGGGCAACAATATAGGCTACATTGCGGGGGCGGGAGATGAGATTCCCTCCTGCCTGCAGCAGGTCGGATATAAAGTGACCATGCTGAACGACGATATGATAGAGCAGGGTGACCTTTCTGCCTATGATGCGATTGTGACGGGTGTGCGTGCTTACAACACCAATCCGAAAATGCAACAGCATTACAAAGCGTTGATGAACTATGTGAAGAAAGGTGGTAATCTGATTGTGCAATACAATACGAATAACAGGATCAGTTCCGTTCCGGTAGATATCGGTCCGTATCCTTTTACGATCACGCGTGACCGAGTGACGGATGAACATGCGGCCGTAACATTCCTCCGGCCGGATCATGCTGTTTTCCATTTCCCGAACGAGATTACCCAGGCTGACTTTGACGGTTGGATACAGGAGCGCGGCATTTACTTTGCTACAGATTCCCTGAATAAATACACCAAAGTATTGTCTATGGCAGACCCTAAAGAGAATGCTCAGGACGGAAGTCTGCTCATCAAAGCATACGGTCGCGGGAACTTTGTGTACGCAGGTCTCGCATTCTTCAGAGAGTTGCCTGCCGGTGTACCGGGTGCCTACAGGTTGTTTGCAAACCTGCTTGGGTTGCCGGTACATGAAAAGCGGTAAGCCGGAGTCGGACATTCATAAAAGGGAGCTGTTATGCGGATGACAGCTCCCTTTTTTATTGTATCAGTAATTCGTGCGGACTTACCTTCAATGCTTCTGCGATCAGAAAGAGGCTGGCGACTGTTATCTGGCTCTGACCATTTTCCATACGGCAATAGGCAGTTGGCGTGACGCCGATCCTGCGGGCTACAGTATGTTGACGGATATCTTTTTTTGTGCGGATCTGCCGGATGTTCTGCAAGAAGGCTGCATATTGTTTTTCGTTCATCTTTAAGTTGTATGTTCATCTGCTTTTCTACAATCAAAGATTGGTCCAAACTCGTTGCCAAACGGAATAAAAAAAAAGGGCCCGTTCGTACAGAACAGGCCCTTTTAAAAAATGCGTGACTTATTTATTTTCCATGCCGGTTTGTTTGCGTGGATTACGGATCAGCACTTCGTCGATCATTCCGTAATCTTTTGCTTCCTGCGCGGTCATCCAGTAGTCGCGGTCGCTGTCCTTTTCTACTTTTTTGAATGGCTGTCCGCTATGTTCTGCAATGATCTCGTACAGTTCTTTTTTCAGCTTTCCGATTTCACGGGCCGTGATTTCGATATCGCTTGCCTGGCCTTCCGCGCCACCCAATGGTTGGTGGATCATGATGCGGGAGTGTTTCAGTGCAGTACGTTTTCCGTTTGTTCCCGCACACATCAGTACTGCCGCCATGGAAGCCGCAATACCGGTACAGATAGTGGATACATCGGGGTTGATGATCTGCATGGTGTCGTAGATACCTAAACCTGCATATACGCTACCGCCTGGACTGTTCAGGTACATCTGAATATCACGGTTGCGGTCAGTGCTTTCCAGGAACAGCATCTGGGCTGTTACGATATTAGCCACGTAGTCGTTGATACCTTCTCCCAGGAAGATAATACGATCCATCATCAAACGGGAAAATACGTCCATTGAAGCAACGTTCATAGGGCGCTCCTCGATGATGTACGGAGTGAGGTTGGTAGGGAATTTGGTGTTTACGGCAGCCGTGTAGCTGTCTACGGTAAGGCTGCTGATGCCATGATGTTTGATGGCGTATTTGCGAAATTCGTTATGGTTCATTTTTTGAGCTTTTTAAATTTTATGTAAATGGTCTGTGGCAATTTTCGCGCCAGAATAAAATTAATGTCAATACGGCAAATTAGCTGACAAAAGGTGTCTTAAAAGCGACTTAACGGCTGGCTTCCCGCAGCTGTTTCTTTTCATCCGGTGAAAGAGAATCGTATCCGTGCTCATTGATCTTATCCAGTATACGGTCGATTATTTCTTCCTGGGCACTTTTTGTGCGCCTGGGCTTGTACGGCGCTTCAGAAGGATTGAATTTCCGGTCCATACGATGAAAAACAGTGTAAGCCCAGGCTCCGGGCTGATACCCGTTCTGCAATAGCTTTACATAGACAAACCCGGTGAGACCTGCGGTCAGCAGCATTGCGATGTTGGCCGGTGTAAGCGGAACACTCAGCAGCATCAGTAAGGTAAACAACGCGGCGAGTCCGGCCAGCGGCACTCCGAAATAGTCACTCAGGTAAATGCGGTAGGAAGGCGATAAAGTAAGCGCTGCACACATTATACCGAATATACCGGCATGCGCTCCCATTACCAGGGAACCTGCAGGAAGCAAGGCCGAGGGGAACAACTGCGTCAGCGTGAATGCGAGTCCGCCCATAATGGTTGTATACAGGAACAGCGGTATGATCTGTTTATAGCCTACGAGGTTCTGCACCACATTGCCGAAGCAGAAAAGCCACAGCATATTGCTCAGCCACTCCCAGAAGCCACGGTGACACCAGGCATAGGTAAAGATCGTCCACCACCTTTCCTGGATACGCGGCAGATCCGCAATACCCACATATTCAAAAGTAAGCGCGAATGCACGGGCCTGGGGGACAGCATAAACGATCATCGTGATCCATACCAGGCGAACAGCCACAAAGCCGAGACCGGAAAATGCAATGAGCTGGATCACAGCATTCTTGTTATAGGCAGGGATATGGAATCTTTGTAAGGAAGAACGGGACATTTTCTATAGTGATCCTGGTTTAATAAAAATGACGGCGGTTGTTTTTCTGCCAGTAACGTAACAAAATAAACGCGAACAACATGCCGCCCAGATGCGCGAAATGCGCCACATTATCTCCTGCCGAGTTCTGTATTCCGGCAAATAACTCAACAATTGCATACAGCGCAACGAAGTATTTTGCCTTAAGCGGAAACAGGAAATAAATATACAGTTCCATGTTAGGAAACAGATAGGCAAAAGCGAACAATACACCGAATATCGCACCTGAAGCTCCTACGGTTGCCTGATCGATAATGCCGTCCACCTGGCCGTGAGCGGTAATATCATACCCCCCGCGGATGTAAAGATTAATGTAGTAGGACGATTCGTTGATGAATGTGGTATTCGAAGGATTGCTCTCCCATAAATGCTGGTAATTGCGGAAACTTTCCTGGAAAGGTCCGTTAATGTATTGTGTTACAAACCGGCCAAACTGATCAACAGTCGGATTCAGCTGATATTGCGCAAATGCTTTTTCAATGGCACCAAACTCGAATCCGAGCACGGTAAGATGACACAAAGCCGCACCCACGCCACATATAAAGTAAAACACGAGAAACCGTTTCGTCCCCCATATATTTTCGATGAGGCTGCCGAACATCCATAGTGCAAACATATTGGACAATAGATGTGTGAAGTTTCCATGTAAGAACAAATGCGTCAGTAATTGCCACGGACGAAAATAATGGGACCTCCAATAGTGCAGACCCAGATAATCGGATAAACGTATCCCGTATTTTTCGAGAACACTGCTCAGCAGCAGTAATAATGCATTAATGATGATCAGATTTTTTACCGCGGGGGGTAATATCTGGAATCGTTGTGGACGAAATTCTGTCATGTAGTACGTGGATTGATCCCGGGAAATTTACTCCGGGCATCACGGTGTATCAACAAAACTACATTTTATATGCTAGATATTCGGCCTGCCGAGTCTCAAGAAAGGCTTAAAATTTCGCCAGCTAAAGCATGACGTCGAAGCCTAAGTAATAGTACTTTTGCAGAATATGAGTGATTTGAGTAGTCCAATGCCCTCCGTACCGATCGTCATTTTTGCTTCCGGGCGCGGATCGAATGCAGCGGCCATTATCAGATATTTTAAAACTAACGGCAAAGCGCATGTCGCACTGATCGTCTGCAATAAAGCAACGGCAGGTGTACTGGATATAGCAGCGCAAAATAATATACCTTATCTGCTGATTGACAGGGAATCTTTTGAAACACCGGCATTTCTGGCTGCCCTATCATCCTATCAGCCTGCCTGGATTGTACTGGCGGGCTTCCTCTGGAAAGTACCCGCCTCAGTGCTCGCGGCATTCCCGGGTAAGGTGATCAATATCCATCCGGCTCTGTTACCGAAATACGGTGGTAAAGGCATGTACGGAACCTATGTACATCAGGCAGTTATCAATGCAGCTGAGAAGCATTCGGGTATTACCATACATCTCGCAAACGAACACTATGACGAAGGTGATGTGCTGCTTCAGGCTTCCTGTTTTTTGAGTCCGGGAGAAACCAGTGCAAGCCTGGCGGCTAAAATAGCCGGTCTCGAACACTATTACTTACCACGAACGCTCGAATATCTGATTCAGAGCAATAATGAAAACACACAGGCGTTTTAGGAATGCCGTTACCATTTTCCGCACATGAACTATTTTAAAATCTACTTAGCTGCGCTGCTTGCCGTTATTCTCGGAAGCCCTGATACGTCTGTGGCACAGGATCGCCCGCTTTACCGGTGGCGATCTCACCTGCCGTATAATGAGGTATTGGGAACCGCTACCGACGGAAACCAGCTGTTTGTTGCAGGCCGCTGGAGTTTTTTTACGTACAACCTCTCCGATAAAGAAATCACCACGTATGCCAAAGAGCACGGAATGGCCGATGTGGGTCTGTCCTGCATTGGATACGATGTGCTTAATCAGACTGCGGTGATTGCTTATGCCAACAGTAATATTGATCTGTTCAAAGACGGTACATTTTCCAATATTCCTTTTCTGAAATTGAAAAACACTTCGGGCGATAAAGCAATCTACCAGGTGTATTGCGATGCCGGAAAGGCTTACCTGAGCACTGGTATCGGTGTTCTGGCACTTGATGTGGCAAGGAAGGAAGTGAAGGAAACCTATTCCTTTTCTGATGCTTCGGGAACATATGCCGTATATAATTTTGCTTCGGGAAAAGACACTTTTTACGCAGCGACAGCTAAGGGAATTTACAAAACGGCAAAGACCAATGCGATGATCCAGTACGGGGCCTCCTGGACATTGGTTGATGCAAGCCGGGCTTATAAACTTGTAGCAGTATCACAAGGCAACGTATACGCTGCCTCAGCCGATTCTGTTTTTCAGATACACACAGACGGATCCTTCTCTCTGCTCTTTACCAGTCCCGGTTCTGTTATGCGTCATCTTGATCCCACCGATAAAGGTCTCGCAGTATCTTCCTGGAATGCCACGCGCTATGATGGCTCGATTGTGCACTTCGACGCTACGGGCGCGCGTCTCGATTCATTTGAATCAACTAACCCGATGATGGTAAGTCAGACGCTTGACGGGACTCTGTGGGTGGCAGACCAGACCAATGGCTTGCTGAATAAATCGGAGCGCATCACGCCATCAGGTCCGCGTGGTATCGGCGGCTACGACCTTATCTGCAATGACCGGAAAGTATATGTTGCCCATGGCGCTTACGATGATCGCTGGAACCTGCGTCTGAACCGTGAAGGTATCTCTGTACTGGATAATAATACCTGGACAACCTACAACCTGTATACATTCCCTCCGTTCAATGACCTGGTCGATGCTGTGCGTATGGCAAAAGATCCCACCGATAATACTTTGTATATCGCATCGCAGGTAAATGGTTTATTCTGGCTGAAAGAAGACAAAAGTGCAGGTAATCTGCGCGAAACGGTTTTTGAACCACATCTGATCGATCCATCCTCATATCGCCTCAGCGGCGTTGCGTTCGATGGCGATAACAACCTCTGGGTAACGCAAACAGACGCCCCGCATGAGCTGATGGCGAGATCAGCGAAGGATGGGCAATGGTATAAGTTCGGACTGCCTTCCACACGACCGCGCCCTTATTTTGAAAATGGTGCTGCCGGTCTGATCATAGACGATTACGGTCAGCAGTGGTTTTTCTCTCCTGCAGGCGGCGGCTTGCTGGTGTATAATTCTAAAGGCACCCTCGAAGATGCTTCAGACGATGAGTATACACGTCTGCAGATGGGCGTGGGTTTGGGTAATCTACCGGACAACCAGGTGCAATGTATCGTAAATGATAAGAAAGGTGTGATCTGGGTAGGAACATCAAACGGTATCGGAATTATCAGCTGCCCGGATCAGGTGATTGCAGGACAATGTGAAACGGAGATCCGCGTGGTGCAGTACGACAACTTCGCAGGCCAGTTGTTCAACGGTGAAGTAGTAAAGACGATCGCAGTGGATGGGGCAAACCGTAAGTGGGTAGGTACCGGCAACGGTGTATGGCTCATATCAGACGATGCGGGCAAAATCATCTTCCGTTTTACCAAAGACAACAGCCCGCTGCCATCCAATTCTATTCAGACAATCAAGGTAGACCCGGTGGACGGTAGCGTGTATATTGCCACAGATGAAGGCCTTGTATCCTTCCACAGCACTGCGACGGATGGCGGAGCGGAAAATAAGAACGTATTGGTTTATCCGAGTCCGATCCGTCACTCATACAGCGGCCCAATTGCGATCAAGGGCCTGGTGAACAATGCAGATGTCCGCATCACGGATGTTTCGGGTCAGCTTGTGTACCGCACAAAAGCTAATGGCGGAACTGCCGTGTGGGACGGTAAAGATTACACCGGTCGCCGCCCGCAATCGGGTGTGTACTTAATCTTCGCCACTAACAGCGATGGTACACAAACGTACGCCGGTAAGATGGTGTTTATCAAATAACATGCTCGAACCAACACAAGGTATTGTACTCAGGCAGGTTAAGTACGGAGATTCCAGCCTGATCATTTCGGTATTCACCGAACGCTTCGGTCTGCATGCATATATGCTTAAAGGCATCCGCAGCGCAAAGTCGAAAACCAACAGGGCAGGATTGCTCCAGGTTTGCTCGTTGCTGGATCTGATCGTGGATCACCGCCCCGGCAGACAACTGCAGCATATACGTGAGTTTAGCCCGGCGTATTACTATCAGAAAATTTCTGAAGACATTGTCCGCAACGCCATCGCCGTTTTTTCCGCTGAAGTGCTGGGTAAGTTATTGCCGGAGGGAGAGACCATGGAAGATCTTTTTGCATTCTGCCAGGAGTATTTTACCGCATTGGACCAACTGCCGCTTCAGGATCTGGCGAACTTTCCGATCAGCTTCCTGATCCGTTGCGGACGTTTCCTGGGTTATGGAATCACCGGAACGTACAGCGACGAACAGCCTTTTCTGGATGCCGCGGAGGGCGCGTTCTGCAATAAGCTGCCGGCAGATGCGGTGCCGCTTATGTACGACGAAGCCCGTATGCTGGACGAGCTTTCCCAGGTAGAACTGCTCAGCGAAAGTGCTTCGGTGAAACTCAGCTCCGCTTCACGGGCGCAGATACTCGAATGGTATATCCGCTTTCTGCAGCTTCATACACAGCATATGGGAGATATACGCTCGCTTACCGTATTGAGGGAATTGCTGCGATAGAGATCAGGACTTCCTCAGCCTTGCAACCGGAATCATCAGCTGCTCCCGGTATTTTGCAACCGTACGACGGGAAATATTATAGCCTTTCTTCAGCAGGATATCCGTCAGATCCTCATCACGTAACGGATGATCTTTGTCTTCTCCTTCGATAATCTCAGCGAGAATACTTTTGATCTCTTTGTTGGTTACCTCCTTGCCGGAGTCGAGCGTGATCTTTTCTGAGAAAAAGTGCTTCAGCGAATAGGTCCCGAACTGGGTTTGCACATATTTACTGTTGGCTACGCGCGATACGGTGGAGATATCAAGATTGGTCAGCTCCGCCACATCTTTCAGGATCATCGGCTTCAGCGTTGTTTCATCCCCTGTAAGAAAGAAATCCTTCTGCAGATCCACAATTGTATTCATAGTCTGCAACAAAGTGGCCTGGCGCTGCTTGATAGAATTGATGAACCATTGCGCCGATTCCAGTTTTTGCTTGATGAATGTGATCGCTTCTGCGTTCTTCTTGTCTTTTTTATCGGTACGGCCGAAATCGTTCAGCATTTCCCGGAAGTCCGGTGAGATACGCAATTCCGGTGCATTTTTGGAATTCAGCATCACTTCAATTTTCCCGTCGTTATTATCGACAAAAAAATCCGGAATAATATACGTCTTATTTACAGCGGTAGGGTTTTCGAAAGCCGCGCCCGGTTTGGGATTGAGCTTCAGGATCATGTCCATTGCTTCCCGGAACTGAACATCATTGATATGCAACGAACGCTTAATGCGATCGAAATGTTTCTTGACAAAAGCTTCGTAGTGTTTCTCCAGCATGCTGATGGCAATGGCAATCGTTTCGCGGGGCTTACCGATCCGTTTCAACTGGATGATCAGGCATTCCTGAAGTGTATACGCGGCTATGCCCGGGGGGTCAAACTGCTGGATGCGCTGGATGATAGATTTCACTTCTTCCTCTGTAGTGCTCACATTCTGGCTGAATGCAAGATCGTCTACAATCGCCGTTATGGAGCGACTGAGATAGCCGTCATCATTGATGCTGCCGATTATCTGCTCAGCGATCTTCTCTTCTTTTTCAGACAGCGACAACATCTGCATCTGTTCGAGCAGACTTTCATGAAAGTCCACATCATTCTTCAGATACGAATAGGGATTTTTATCGTTTTCGTTATTGTAAGCATAACCTCCGTCGTCGTTTTCGGAGCGCAGGTAATCATCAATATCCACCTGGTCGGCATGATCGTCCTGCAGGGAAACCTCTTCCTGAAAATCCTCTCCGGAATCCTCACTGCGATTATCGTCCTCAAAGATGTTTTCGGAAGAAGAGGAGGTGGCGGCATCCGACTCATACACCAGCGCCGGGTTGATCTCCATTTCCTCTTTGATTCTTTGCTCCATCTCGATAGTAGGCACACGCAACAGTTTCAGGAACTGAATCAGCTGCGGGGACATTTTCTGGAGCAGCTTTTGCTGCTGACTTTGACGAAGCATTTAGGATCGGGGTACTTGTCGCAAAAATAACAGAATATTCAAACCTAAATCGTATTCGTTTGGTGGCGATTATTAACTAAATCCCAATTTTTTCTGAAAGCTTCCATTTTTCGAAATCATATTGTACTTTTCTACACTTATTTTGAAAGTCGAAAGAATGAAGCCTTTTGTTGCACCGTCTTTTTCCTATGTTCCTCTTGAAGAAACGCTGGAAATCAAGCCGAAAAAGAAGAAGATGTTTATCGGAATTCCCCGTGAAACCTCTTTTGATGAGAACCGTGTTGCGCTTACTCCTGAAGCGGTAGCTGTACTGGTAAACGGAGGTCATGAGGTGGTTGTGGAGAGTAAGGCCGGCATCGGTGCTTTTTATTGCGACAGCGATTATTCCGAAGCGGGAGCCCGTATTGCATATGATAAAGCAGAAGTGTACAAAGCGCTTACGATCATTAAATCGGCTCCTATCTCAGAAGAGGAGATAGATCTGTTGCAACCGAATCATGTAGTGTTGTCTCCTATACATATGCCGTTCCTGAAGGCCGGTATGGTGGAGCAACTGATCAACAAGAAAATTATCGCAATTGCCTTCGAGTCTATTAAAGACGATGCAGGCACTTATCCTATTGTACGCTCGATGAGTGAGATTGCGGGTAATTCGGCTATTCTCACTGCCGCTCAGTACCTCAGCAACCAGCACAATGGTAAAGGGATTTTACTCGGGGGTATTTCGGGCGTGCCATCTGCAAATGTGGTGATCATCGGAGCAGGTGTGGTCGGCGAGTTTGCTGCGCGTGCCGCCCTGGGGCTCGGAGCCAATGTCACTGTTTTTGATAACTCTGTATATCGTCTGATGCGTTTGCAGAATAATATCGGCCGACGGGTGTCTACCTCCGTCCTTGATCCCGTAACACTGGGCAATGAGTTGTCTTCGGCGGATATTGCGGTAGGAGCACTGAAGCCGGTACATGGTATCACACCTATGGTGGTGACGGAGCAGATGGTGTCGAATATGAAAGCGGGCTCGGTTGTGATCGACGTGAGTATTGATCGTGGCGGCTGCTTTGAAACATCGCGTGCCACAACATTGCAGAAGCCCGTATTCCGGTACCAGGATGTGATCCATTATTGTGTACCGAATATTGCTTCCGGCGTTTCCAGGACAGCATCCCGTGCGATCAGTAATGTGCTGATGCCGATTGTGAGCCAGTCTGCCGATTTCGGCGGCGTGGAATACCTGATCGAGTCGAGAAGCGGTATCCGTAATGGTGTTTATTTATACAAAGGTTGTGTGACGAAAGCCTCTATTGCACGGAGGTTTGATTTGAAATATACAGATCTGGATCTGCTGCTGGCCACGCACCGCTGATCCGGAATATTTTTTGACGAAACTATTTGCTTATGCCGAACAACAGAATGAATAAGACGATGGCTGGTTATCACATCCTGATGATCCTGTCAGCCGTCGACTTTCGTTTTAATCCCAATGAAGACATTGTTATACGCGATTATCTCCTGCATGAATTCCCTTTTCATGTAAACCTGGATAAACAGATGGCTACCATCAGCAATCTGAAGCCGGATGAATGGGAGTCTCATTATATTAAGGCCATCGAAGATTTCTATGATGATTCCACAGAGCAGGAAAGATTGAAGCTGCTGGATTTTGCCATGCAGTTGTGTAAGGCCGATTCGGTCATTACCAAAACGGAAAATCATTATCTCAATCTGCTTTTCGAAGCCTGGGATCCACAATAAAAAAGCCTCCGTAAGGAGGCTCTTTTATTATATCGGGTAAACGACGAGTCCGTCGCGTGTCTTAGGTTCAAACCAGGTACTTTTGGGTGGCATCACATTTCCGCTGTCGGCAATTGCAAACAGTTGCTGTATGCTCACAGGGTAGCAGGCAAATGCCACCGCCATGTCACCGCTGTCCACACGCTGCTGCAGCTCAGATAAACCGCGAATGCCGCCCACGAAGTCGATACGCTTATCAGTACGCGGATCATGGATACCCAGCAATGCAGAAAGCACATTGTTCTGTAAAATGCTTACATCCAGTATGCCGATAGGGTCCGTGGTAAAAGAGCCTTCTTTTGCAGTAAGCTTATACCAGCTGCCGTTCAGGTACATACCGAACTCATGCGCTTTCACCGGTTTGTAAGGTGTCGCACCAACGGGCTGTATTTCGAAGTTCTGTGCCAACGCCTGCTTAAAGCTATCGGGAGTCATGCCGTTAAGGTCTTTTGCCACACGGTTATAGTCGAGGATGGCCAGCTGACTTGCCGGGAAAATGCAGGTAAGGAAATAGGCAAACGATTCTTCGCCGGTAATCGACAATTCGCTGTCGCACATATCTTCATACACACGGGCAGCAGACGCCGCGCGATGATGACCGTCTGCAATGTAAGTACAGGGCACTTCCTCACGGAACAGGCGTGTAACGGTAGCCACTTTTGAATAGTCGTCCATTACCCAGAAAATATGGTGCACGCCGTCTTCTGCCACAAAATCATAGGCAGGGGCGTGGTCTTTTTTCCATTGTGCAATAATCTGCTCCACATCCTGCTGATCATTGTACGCCAGGAATACGATGCCCGTCTGCGCATGCGTCGTTTTAATGTGGTTGATACGGTCCAGTTCTTTCTCCGGGCGGGTGAATTCGTGTTTTTTGATGATGCCGTTTTTGTAATCCTCAATGGAGGAGCCGCATACCAGGCCGGTTTGCGAGCGACCATTCATTACCAGTTCATAAATGTAATAGCAGGGCTCATTGTCCTGAAACAAAATACCGTCTGCCATCAGTTGATCCAGATTTTCTTTCGCTTTCTGATAAACGGGTGTCGAGTGTACATCCGTGCCATCCGGCAGATCTATTTCGGCACGGGTAACGTGGTAGAAATTAATGGGATTTTTCCCTTTTTCCCTGGCTTCCTTTACGTTCACAACATCATAGGGGAGCGCAGCGACAGCGGCTGCAAATTCAGGTTTCGGTCTTAATCCTTCAAATGGGGTAATGTTCGCCATGTGCGTATTCGTTATGTTCTTGTTTTGTCAAATTCTGTTATTGCGTTCGCCAGGTATTGTACCTGATCCAGACGTATCGCATTGTATAAGGATGCCCTGAAGCCTCCGACTCTTCTGTGACCCTCTATACCTTCGATACCTTTGTAGTCACAGAACAATTTAAAGTTATTTTCCGTTTCCGGATCAATTCCCCGGAATACCACATTCATATTGCTCCGGGAATTTTTTTCCGCAATAAGCTCAAAGGAAACGCTTTTTTCTAAGGTGTCATAGAGCAGCCCTGCTTTTTGAAGATTTTCTTCTTCAATGGCCGCGATGCCTCTGTCCGAAATGTAACGCAGCATCAGCAATGCACTGTACACTGCGAATACAGGCGCAGTATTGAGCACCGAATGCGCCGCAACATGATCCCTGTAGCTGAGGTACGGGTTCAGTGGCCTTACAACCTTCGTAAGGAGCGACTTTTTCAGGACCACCAGCGTGACCCCCGCAATTCCGATATTTTTCTGCGCTACTGCATAGAACAGATCGAACAGTCCGTAATCGCGCCTTTCTGAAAAAATATCACTGCTCATATCCGCAAATAGCGGTACTGGGCTATTGAAGAATTGTTTCCACTGTGTGCCGTAAATGGTATTGTTCGTCGTAAGGTGGATATAAGATAAATTTTCCGGGAACCGCTCCGGTATTTCCGGAAGCTTTTTATAGGCACAATCTTTTGACGAAGCCAGATTGATTGTGTTTCCCCAGAGCGTTGCATTTTCCATGGCATCTGACGACCAGAATCCGCTATCGACATAGCCGGCTGCGCCCGCCTCCGGAAGGAAGTTCATCGGGATCATTGCAAACTGCAGCCGTCCGCCACCCTGCAACCAGAGCACCTCATATGTTGCGGCATCCAGATTGCAGAGCTGCAATACACGTTCGTTTGCTTCTTTCAGGATGGCATCGAATAATTTTCCGCGATGAGGGATTTCGAGAACCGATAAGCCTGAACCATCATAGTTACGGATGGATAAAGCCAGCTGTTCCGTCACGCTTACAGGTAAAGCAGCCGGGCCTGCTCCGAAATTGATTTTTACTGCGCTCATCACTTTTTATCTTCAGAAAAAGTAATCCCACCGCTTACGGCAAATTTCATTGCCTCGGCGGCATCCATTTTGGTTACGGGTTTGATGTTTGTCCGCTGGGTCATAATCACCCAGCCGGAAATAGCGTATGCATGAGGCATATACACGGCCACCATATCTTCGAGCCCCAGATTGCTCATGCTTTTTTGCGTAAGGAATCCGATCCGCCAGATCTCCGGGTCGTTGCCCACTTTCACCCACACCGGTTTATTGAATTTACGTTTGTCTCCTACAAACGAACCCATTACTTCCCGTACGGAAGAATAAATGTGCTTCACTCCCGGTGTATGTTCCAGCAGATGATTAAATCCGTCTATAAGCTTTGCAAAGAAAAAGCGGGTTCCCAGGTAGCCCACCAGTGTTACTGCACTGATAACAATCAGAAATCCCATGCCTCTGGGCATCTTAAAGGGCAGTAATGTATCTACATGGTCAAACACCAGGTAAATGACATAGGCAGTTACTGCCACAGGTCCGATCACAACAAGTCCTTGCAGAAATGAACGTAAGAGAAGTTTGATGAAGCGGCGCATCGGACAGGATGTAATAAAAAATGGTTTGCCAAAGGTAAGCACTACAATGTATATCGTAAGCCGAAAAATCCTCTTATTCCCTGCATGGAGGCGTATGAATAGGAAGGGTCAAAGGTATAACCGTTGGGATTCGTTACCGGATCAGATGCTGTCTTGTCAAACGGATCGAATGGCCTTAGTATCGGGTTTTTCGGTACGGTATTCAGCAGGTTTTTTACCCCTCCGTACACCGTAAACCTGTCACTGGCCTTATAACTGAGCTGGAAATTGGCGGTGCACATCCAGGGTGAGTATTCAGGACGGAAATCATTGGGAACTACAGGTAAACGCATACTTCCTTCCCATTTCGCGGTCAGATCTGCTATGATTTTCTTTTTAAAGCGGTACGTGAGCATAAGATTTCCCGACCAGGTGGGAGCAAATAATTGTCTTCGGGTTAATAATATTCCGTTTTCTTCCTCCCGGATAAGTACGTCCATATAGGTAATGCCCGCCGTTACGGAAAGTGGAGCGCCCACCGGAGTGTAATCGGCATTCAGTGTAACTCCCCGTGAAAGTGCATTCCCCGACAAATTCTTATAAATGATCTTTTGCGGATCTGTATCAAAGTCGCCCACGATCTTATTGTAGAAATAGCTGTAGAACGGACTTACATCGATTGAGCCGGTCCCGTAATTTCCTGCAAACCGGAACAGATAATCGCAGGTTGAACTCCAGGATCTTTCCGGGCGTAACTGTTCTGCGATCACTACATCCCGCGCTCCGCTCAATGCTGCATGATCTTCCGTGAATACATTTACAACGCGGTATCCGTTACCGGCAGCCAAACGGAATGTATGCGCGTAACCGTTCGAATATTTCAGCGCGACCCTGGGGGTGTGTATCCATTTATGCACCGGATCATAATCTGCCCTGTAACCCAGGGAAAGCGTAACACCGGAGCATACGCTCCATTCGTCCTGCAGGAAGGCCCCGCTAAGTGATCTTTTTGAAGGTTGATTCCGGCTGCTGTCTGCGGAACGGGTAGCAGGCGTGTTATCATCGTACCAGGTATAGCGTATAGACGATCCCAGCAGCAGGTGATGCACGCTTACCTGCTTCTCCCAGATCGTCTGTCCGAAAAATACCTGTTGCCGTGCCACGAATGCCGTGGTGCCGTACATGCTGTTCTGGTCGTGCCAATTGTAAGACAACTGGCTTTTTATTTTTTCTTTCAGCGGCCACTCATATTGAGCGATACTTTCCCAGCGCTTTGTGGTGATTTGTTCGGCATATGCGGTTTCAGTGCCACGCATATAAGGCTTCCAGAAAGTCTGCCCGCCCCACCGGTCTTCCTGCAGGCAACGCAATGCAATTTCTGCCACCTTGTTTTGTTTGCGTGCAA
Source organism: Rurimicrobium arvi (assembly GCF_039540495.1). NCBI lineage: Bacteria > Pseudomonadati > Bacteroidota > Chitinophagia > Chitinophagales > Chitinophagaceae > Rurimicrobium > Rurimicrobium arvi. The sequence goes on from NZ_BAABEZ010000004.1 coordinate 305,935, forward strand.
AAGACCATTTGTTGAACAGGGAAACCCGGTTTTGTAAAGGCATATCGGTAAATCCATCCCGGTTGTGATCTGTTGGTGTCTGAAAGCGATAATAGTTAGCGGATAGCAGCGACTGAATTTTTTTGCCGATCCGGAAACGGGTGGCGATGTCCGTATTGGATTCGAGCCAGCTGGTGCCATACATATCGATACTTAATCGCGGAGCAGCGCTTACTTTCTTTGTGATGATGTTGATGAGCCCTCCCATTGCTTCCGGACTGTATTGCGCTCCTGCAGGCCCTTTTATGATTTCCACACGCTCGATAATGCTGTTCGGAATGCCGCTGAAACCATACACTGTGGAGAGGCTGCTGACGATAGGCATACCGTCGATCAGCACCATCGTATAAGGCCCTTCCATGCCGTTAATATGTATATCGCCGGTGTTGCATACACTGCAATTCAACTGCGGCCGTACACCATTCAGCAGCGCAACGGCCTCCAGCAGGTTAGCCGTAGGATTTTTCCGGAAAAATTCGGTGGAGATAATTTCTGTAGGAATTACCTGTTCTCCCCGGCCAACGGCGCGGTTAGCCCCCCGGATCACCACTTCAGAAAGTCTTCCTGCAGTATCTGTTTCCTGTGCCTGCACCGTAAACCAGACCTGGAAAGCCAGTAAAACCATCATTTTTTTCATTACTCTAATTGTTTAATTAACTATGCAAAAGTATAATGTTAGACTAAACTAACAAATTTTTTCCGCATGTGGTTATCCTATCCCGGTGCAATGATTAATTTTGACGCATGGTATCGCTGACCGAAGAGAACTATCTGAAAGCTTTGCTGAGTCTTTCAGCAGATAAAGGAGAAGTGGGCATCAATGAGTTGAGCCGGCACCTGGGTATAAAAATGCCCACGGCCAACAGCATGATGAAAAAGCTATCGGAAAAAAATCTTGTTCATTACGTCAGCTACAAGCCCTTGCGGCTCACGGAGAAAGGCCGCAGAGAAGCGGCGCTTATTGTCCGTAAGCACCGGCTCACCGAAATGTTCCTTGTGGAGAAAATGGGTTTCGGGTGGGAGCAGGTACATGAGATTGCCGAACAGGTCGAGCATATTCACTCGAACGATTTTTTTGAAAAAATGGATGAATTGCTCGGCTTTCCCAAATTCGACCCGCACGGATCTCCCATTCCGGATAAGAACGGCAAAATGGAATGGGTATCTTATGAGGCGCTTGCGGCTTGTGAGAAAGGTGCAACGGTAAAGCTGGCCGCAGTGCTCAATGCCGGTGACGATTTTCTGAAATATCTGAACAGCCGTGAACTGAAACTGGGTGTAAAGCTGAAGATCCTTTCCATAGAGCCATTCGATAAAAGCATGGTCGTCGCTTACGGAAAAAGACCCCAGGAGGTGCTCAGTGCGCTCGTTTGCGAACGCCTGCTGGTATCGCGCTGATTATCTGAGCTCAGTCATGTCGGTCTGATAAATATCCGGTCTGTTTTTGTTTTCCGGAATACCTAGCCCCTCATAAATATAGTCCTGCACCACCGTGCGCACGCTCAGGCGGTTGATTCCGTTATTCTCCGCGTTGGGATTCACCCTGTTGCTCAGAAATACGAATACGATTCCGTTTGCGGGGTCAGCCCAGGCGCAGGTTCCCGTAAATCCCTGGTGACCGAATGTGCTGCCACTGCAGCGGTTTCCGCAGGGGCCGCCGTCATTCCGTTCATTGCTGGGCTTGTCGAAACCGAGTCCGCGCCGGCTTGCGGTGGAATTATACCTGATGAATTTTTGCACAGTCGCTGCTTTAAAATATTCCTTACCACGGTAGGTGCCGTTATCCATCAGCATCTGAAAAACAGCGGCTACGTCTGCGGCGGTTGCGAATATACCCGCATGCCCCGCCACACCGCCGAACATGGCCGCTCCGGGGTCGTGTACGTACCCTCTTATAAGTTGATGCCGGAAGCTGAGGTCATTTTCAGTCGGGGCAATCTGCTCCAGAGGAAACTTACGCAAAGGATTATACCCGATATTTTTAAGCCCCATCGGATTATAAAATCTGGTCTGAACATAAGCATTCAGGCTTTTCTTAGACACGGCCTCCACTACTTTCTGAAGGAAGTAAAAATCCAGATCGCTGTAATTGTATTTGCCTATTATCTCCAACGGTTGTGTAAGAATGCGCTGCCAGATCGTGTCGCGGTAATCGTTGCGCAGGAAGAGACCCGCTGCTACAGGGATGTCGAAAGAGTCATCAGCCGCCGACCGGTACAAGTCCTGCTTCAGCATTCCTGTAGAGGCGTCTACCGTTTCCTTATAAAACGGAATCCAGCTTTTAAGGCCTGCCTGGTGCAATAGCAGATTCCGTATGCTCAGGTTTTCCTCATCCGTTCCTTTCACCCATGGCAGAAAATCTTTAAGACGCTGATCCAATCCTATCTTTCCTTCTTCGTAAAGCTTCATCACGGCGAGTGTAGTGCTCAGTATTTTTGTAAGGCTCGCAACATCATAAATAGTGTTTGCTGTTACAGCTTCCGTTTTCTGATAATCCAGGTAGCCGTACGACTGATCAAAAATGACCTTACCGTTTTGCAATGCCATTACACGGGCTCCGGGGAACACTCTTTCATTCACGCAACGGTTCATAAAGGAATTGATCTTCTGCAACGCATTGTTATCCGGTGTGCCCGACGATCTCGGTTGGTCCGTTTTATTCAGCCGGTAGGGGAACACATTTTCGCCGGAATTGATAATGCCTTTCGGCATGCCCAGGCAGGGTGTGACGGGTAATCTTCCTGCGGGCGGGATATTCCGGGATAATACTTCAGCTGCGGCGAGTTCGGTTGTGGTATCCGATTCATACATCACCAGCATGGATTGCATATTGCAGAAAAGTTTAAGTGCGTACGCGTTGCCGAGCAACACAAAAATTGTTTTCGGGTGTCGTTGTATTTTGGAAATAAAGTTGAGCGATACTGCATCGATTCCGTAATTTTTAGCCGGATAAAGCGATACATTATGTAATGCAACAATATTCACATCGAAGGCATCGAGTGAGTTTTGTGCACCGAGGAAGTCGGCGGTTGTGCTGCCCGAACCCAGCATGCGACTGGCCATTCCCGGAAAACTTTTATTCAGCTGGCGTTCCAGCACGGTGCCGTTCGCGCTTCCGTTCAGTCCGATATATTGTACCTTACAACCTGATTTTTCAAGCGCATTCAGCATACGGTTATTATCCTGTACGAGGGTTACTGCGGCTTCAGCTGATTCTGTTTTCAGTGTGAGCGTATATTGGTTCAGATCCGCGGTAAGGTTAGCCGTATTTACAGGTTTCCATTTGTTTAGTCCGTAGACATACTTGGCCAGCAATATTTTCTTTACGCGTTTCTCCAGTTCCTGCGTACTGATCTTTCCCGCATCCAGTGCCTGGCGTAGCTTTGCAATTGATACGGGAACATTCTGGGAAAAAAGCAGTACGTCGTTTCCCGCCTGGAATGCTTTCAATTCAAGGTCCCCGGGCTGGAAGTACTTTGCAACACCGTCCATATTAAGCGCGTCTGTGAAGGTCAGTCCACGGAATCTAAGGTCGTTTTTCAGCAGGTTGGTGATTGTATTGTAAGAAAGAGTAGTGGGCAATTTCGGAGTTGCTTCCAGAGACGGAACATTCAGATGGGCGACCATAACGCTGTGAACACCACCGCTGATCAGTTGCCGGAATGGATAGAGCTCTGTCTCCTCCAGCTGGTCTTTTGTCTGCCGGATCACCGGAAGGTCTTTATGCGAATCCACATCTGTATTGCCATGTCCCGGGAAATGCTTCAGGCAGGCCATTACACCGTTTTCCTGCAAGCCTTTCATGTAAGCCATTGCCATGCGGGTTACCTCTGTTTTATCTTCCCCGAAAGAGCGGCTGTTGATAACGGGATTCTCCGGATTATTGTTAATGTCAACTACCGGGGCAAAGTTTACCTGTGCGCCTATTCTCTTAAATTGATATGCGATGGCCATTGCGATCTGGTACATAAGGGAAGTGTCGCGTGAGGCGCCAAGCATCATTTGTCGGGGGAAGGAAATCACACTGTCGAGCCGCATACCCAGTCCCCATTCCGCATCCATGGCCAGCAACAGCGGTACCTGCGCCCGGCTTTGGTATTTATTGGTGAGTAATGCCTGTCTTACAGGACCTCCCTGCATGAAAATAAGTCCGCCAATCTGATGCCTGTCAATCAACTGCGTTATGGCTTCTTCGTTAAAATTTTTGCCGCCGCTGTATGCAGCAACCATAAACAATTGGCCGATACGTTCGTCCGGTGTAAGTTTGTTATAAATGCTATCGACCCACTTTTGTGCAGATGCAGCAGGAAACAGAAAGGGGTTTTTCTGAGCATTGGTGTTCAGGCAAACACAGCAAAACAGGACAAAGGAAAGGAGCAGTTTTCGGGGCATTTTCAAAAATACTAATCTTAGATTTCTTTCAAACCTTATTCAAAACGCATTTTGCTTATTTAGATTGTCATTATGAAAGGAAAGGTCGTTATCGCAGGAGGTACCGGTTTTATTGGCAGGTATCTGGCAGATCGCTTCAAGCGGGACGCATACACAGTGGTCATTGTTGGCAGAAGTGGGCGAGAAGTTGTTCCGTTTCAGGATAAGGAAGCCCTCATGCACGCAGTTGACGGGGCTGAGATGGTCATCAACCTTGCCGGTAAGCCCATCACTTCCCGTTTCACGGAACAAAATAAAAAGGAGCTTATAGATTCACGGATTGAAACTACCCAAGCGGTCGGTGACGCGATCAGCAGTTGCAGCAATAAGCCCCGGGTATGGTTCAATGCGAGTGGCGCGCACATATACGGTACCGGTGACGACGTTGCGCATACTGAAGAAAGTCCGGAAGATCATTGTTTCTTCCTGGCGCATATGGCTGCAGAGTGGGAGCGTGCTTTTTTTAACTACGCTTACACAGGAGTGCGGCAGATCGCACTACGTATCTCAATCGTGCTGGGAGAAAACGGCGGTGTGCTGGAACCCTTTGTGCAACTTACAAAATGGTGCCTGGGTGGTACGCAGGGTTCCGGTGAGCAATGGTTCAGCTGGATCCATATAGACGATTTCTACCGTTCCCTTATTTTTCTGAACGAAAGGGCTGGCTTTTCCGGTCCGGTAAATTTGTGCAGCCCGCACCCGGTCCGCAATAAAGAGCTGATGAGAACGCTGCGTCAGGTATTGCATCGGCCTATCGGATTGCCCGCGCCTGCTTTTGCAATCAGAATCGGTACTTCAGTAATGGGAATAGAGTCGGACCTGATTCTTAAAAGCCTGTATGTGCATCCTGCCCGGCTGCAACAGGAAGGTTTCCGGTTTGCATATCCGGACATCCGGTCTGCGCTCCTGGAGATACTAAGCTGATGTGTCAGATAAACTTCTGCTCTTTAGCGGTTTTCAGCGCGTCTTCCTTGGAGTGCACATCAAGTTTCTGGTAAATATTTTTGATGTGTGACTTTACTGTTTCCAGATCAATGAACAGTTCTTCGGCGATCTTTTTACGGCTTTTTCCCACCGATATCAGTTCGAGGATTTCCGTTTCACGTTTGGTGAGCGGGGAAGCTTCGCTGCGTTGGAAACTGCTGATGACCATGCGGGCGATATTTGCGCTCATAGGGCCTCCGCCTTCCATCACTTCCTGTATCGCGGAGATAATTTTATCAGGACTCGAATTTTTGGTGAGATAGCCGGAAGCACCGGTGCCCAGTGCCCGGAATATATGATGCGGTTGTTCGTATACGGTAAGCATAAGGATATAAGCGTCCGGCAGCACTTTCTTAAGTCTGGGCAATCCGTCCAGACCCGAAGTTCCCGGCAGCTCAATATCCAGCAGGATCACATCCGGGTTGTCGGTTCCCAGTTTTTTCAAAGCGTCGTCTACACTCGGATATGCGCTCACCACCTGCAGGTTTGCGGCATTGTTCAGCAGGAATTCATAACCTTCCCGGATGGTGCTGTCGTCTTCAATGATAGAGACACGTATCTTTTTATCCTGGCTCATAGATGTGCTATTTTTCTTTCATGATTAAAACGATCTGAGTACCTGTGGCAGCGCTCAGAATCTCAAATGTTGCGTCCATGCGCGATGCACGGGCCTGCATGTTTTTCAGTCCGTTCCCCTGATATTTCTCGTTAGCTGCAAATCCCGTCCCGTTGTCCACCAGCCTTACCTGAATCAGGTTTTCCGGTAACCTGCTCACCTGCAGCATAACCTTATTCGCATTTGCGTATTTGAGGCAATTGTTCAGTGCTTCTTTCCAGATCATAATAAAATTCCTGCTTTTGTCCAGCGGCATTTTGTATTCACGGAAGCTTTCCTCATTTCCGAAAAGACTGAATGCAATTCCTGTTTCGGAAAACAATTCGATCGCGAGATCACGAATGTGATTCAGTATTTCATACAGGTTGTCATTGGAAGTCTGCAGCGACCAGAGTATGTCTCTCGTGCCGGCGTATAACTGCAGGGAGTTGTCCTGTATCTGCTGCAGAATCCGTTGCGCATCGGTATTTTCCGCAGGTAGCTTTGTTTTCAGAACATTAGCCAGCAGGTTGATGCGGGTGAGCCTGTTTCCTACTTCATCGTGAAAATCTTCTGCGGTACGCTCGCGGACCTTGTTCTGTTCTTCCCTTCTGAAAGCTTCTTCTCTTGCCTGTCTTTTCTGTCGCCTGCGGTGTGCCGCATATTGCAGGTACACCCCGCATAAAATTGCGAGGCCGATAATGGTAATGATAAACCAGATGCTTTTGTGAAAAGGGGTTTTGATCCGGAAGGAATAAATGAGCAGTACTTTCTGCAATACTCCATCTATTTTGCAGCTTACCCTGAGCGTGTAATTTCCCGGCTCCAGCGATGAAAAGTTGATGATATTCGCGTCAGTCCATTCCGATACCTGCGTATGTGAGCCGTCTTCCAGCGTATAGCGGTATTGTATGTTTTGGGTAGGGCTCAGGGTGATAGCCTGGAAAGCAAAGCTCAGGTTGTTGAAGCGGTAGGGGAGCTGCAGGTTTTTAGCGATACCGTACCAGCCTTCTTTTTCCGAATAATATGCCGGATCTATTTCTTTGCCTCCTAAGAGAGTTACCGACTGCAGCACAATGCTGAGGGCTTTAGGTTTTACCGGATTCGCATTGGGAGCATAGCAGGAAATTCCTTCTGTGGTGCCAAACCAGATCTTGCCGTAAGGGTCCAGGTAAGATGCGTTACTATTGCTTTCCAGCCCGATAATACCGTTTGCCTTCCGGAATACCTGTATGGTGAACTTATGGCCGGAAGATGCAATACGGCAGATGCCTGTGCCGGTACCAGCCCATATATTATTTTCCCTGTCTTTGGTAAGTGTGTAAATAAAGTCGGAGCTAAGTCCGTTTTTGGTGTTCAGCGCGGTGGTTTCCCGGGTATGGATGTTCAGCACTTCGATGCCTTTTTCCGCGGTACCCATGTACAGCAGTCCTTTATCAAACACCATACATTGAATATCGCTTTTGTCGAGGAAGTCCGGATGCTCGAAAGACGCGGGTCGGTAATCCACAAATAGCCTGATCCCTTTCGTAGTGGCTGCAAATATGCTGTCCTTCCCTGCGTGCGTGATACACTGTGGGGAGGCATCTGACATGTCGATGCGTGTTTCCGAATTATCTTTCACACAGAGTATTCCATGGTGGTATCCCGCGTACAGCACGCTGTCTTTGCCCACATGAAGACAGAAAATGCTTTCCGGATTTTCAGCAGATTTGCTTTTGTAACGGATGATATTTTTACCTTGTACCAGCAGCAATCCATCGTTTCGTGTTCCGATCCACAGACCTTTATTTTCCTGCCAGGCAATATTGAGAATAGAACCTACGGGTAGGCCCGGAATATCCACTGTCTTCATCGAGCCGTTCTGCGGCTCGTACCGGACGATGCGGCCCATGTATTCGGAAAAGTACAGCGTTCCGTCCTTACTGCCCGTAATGCCCGTCACTTGTTTATTGGGAAGCCCGTTTGCCTCATCAAGGCTCACAAAGGGTCCGCCTGAATACCGGAATACTCCCGCACCGTCTGTGCCCATCCATATATTACCTTCCCTGTCGCGGAGCAGGCAATAGACGATGTTGTCCGTAAGACCATTGCGTTGACGGATATGGTTTGCAGTGGAGTCGGTTATCTGAAGTGCACCGCTGCCACCGGAGAACCATATGTTGCCGCTGTTGTCTTCGGCAATGGACAGCGAAATGTTATCTGCGACCGTGCCGTTTTTTGTACGGAAAAGCACAAGGTTCTTTCCTTCCCTGCGTGTAATACCTTTTGTAGTGGCGCACCAGATACGGGAACGACTGTCGGCGAATATTCGTATGACAAATGCACCGTCAATTCCGGAAATACTTTCTTCCACCTGGCCGGGCTTCTTACCGTTGTGTATGCTGATCGTTCCTGTAGTGTCGGCCGTGTACAGGCGACCGTTATGGAAAAACAGGGTGGTGCAGCTGCCCAGCTCTTTCGATAGAACAGCGGTGTCTTTCCCCTCCTGAAGCTTATAGACTGACAGGTCACTTTTAAGCAGGTAGAGCTGCTTCCTGTCATCTTCAACAATCTGTGCAATGTTGCTGATTATCTTTCCATCGGTTGTTTTAACTGTAAAGAACCGTGTTCCGTCGAAATATTGCATTCCTTCACCGGTACAGAGGTACAGCATACCCGATTGCGAAAAGAAAATGCTCAGAATAGAGTTGGACAGCAAGCCGTCACTTACCGTGTAGTTCTTTATTTTCTGACCATCGTATCTGGACAGACCTCCGTAGGTGCCGATCCAGAGATTGCCGCGTTGATCCTGTGTGAGACATGTGGCCTGCGATTGTGCCAATCCGTCCTCCACCTTCAGGTTGAAGAAAGACAATCGCTGGGCTGCCGCATAAAACTGAAGCAAAAGCAGTAAGGCAAGCGACAAAAGATTTTTCACGCTCAGATGCATAGTGTTACGTGAAGATACAAACGAGCGTGTACGCATACACCTGCGCATCACGAAATCCCCCGCATTTTCCCCTACGATCGGGCGTGTACGTATTGGTCCAGCATGAGCAGGAATTGGTCGATTTCCTCAAAACTGTTGTAGATATGACAGGATACGCGCAGGCAGCAGATATTGTTTTCCGGGACAAAGCGCGTGACTATTTTACGCTCGCGGCAGTAATTGTTGAAATGCTGCAGGTCTATATTCCGCAGCCGGAAAGCTATCTGTGCGCCACGCGAAGCAGATTCTTCAGGTGTCAGCATATCCATGTCCGGACCCAGCAGCAGTAGCTGTTCCTGCAGGTATTTTGCCAGCGACTTTATGCGCTGTTCTATACGTTCTTTGCCTATAGCTTCCTGGAACTGAATTGCCGATATCAGTCCTTTGTACAGCGACATATTCTGAGAGCCATAATAAAACCGGTGTCCGTCTGAAGCATATCCGTTGAGCAAAGGCGGGGCACTGAGCAGATCCCACCCCGCATCTACCCCTGCGCCTCCGTAATAGGCCTGTACATGGTCGCGGCTTTTCTCATTGACATAAAGGAAGCCGGTTCCTTTGGGTCCCAGCAGCCATTTATGACCACAGCTGGCGTAGGCATCGCAATCCAGTTGTTCGATATTCACCGGTAACATTCCCGGAGGATGTGCTCCGTCGATCAGCGTGAAAATATTTCTTTCCCGTGCGAACCGGCATATTTCTTTTATAGGAAGTATCTGCCCGTTTGTGCAGGGGATATGCGGAATGCTCAGCACTTTGGTTTTCCGTGTTACTTCGTTCCTGATATTCCCGATCATTTCCTCCGCTGTACGACCCAGTTTCACCACAACAAGCTTTATACCGCTCAGCCTTGCTCTGTTCAGCCAGGGACTGGCACTTCCGGCATGTTCATTGTCTGTGATGATTACTTCGTCGCCGGCTTTCAGATCAAGCCCCCAGCAAACGATATTGATGCCTTCCGTGACATTATGTGTCAGTGTTATTTCGGATTCGCGGCAGTGTACGAAGCGCGCCAGCGCAGTACATAATTCCTGTTCTCCCGATCCGTGGAAAGCACTTTCTTCCACGTAAAGCATATGCTGTTCCACAGTCCGCAATACGGTATAGGGAGATGGTCCCAGAGTGCCGTTGTTCAAATACACCAGTTCGCGCTTCAGCGGAAACTGAGCTCTTATATCACGCCAGTATTGTTCACTGTCATTTTGTTCAGGTAGTGGGGCAGGATTATTTGCTTTCGATAGGTCGGGTAAAGCCATCGCTCCCGCTGCCATCAGGGTTTGCTTCAGAAAAATTCGGCGATTGCTCATTGCTTAAAAGTAATATTTCCGACGAGCAAAAAAAAGCCCGGCAGCATCCTGTAGACACTGCCGGGCTCCTTCTTCTTTCAGAGCATTAAAAATCAAGCCCTAAGCCAGCCAGGAAATTTGTTCCTGCCTGAGGAAAATAATAATTGGAAATATAAGTGGAACCTCCGCTGATATACGCATACGTATAACCATTGTTCTGGTATTTCCTGTTCAGCAGGTTGTAGATACCTGCGCGTATATGGAGCTTTGCATGTCCCAGATCCAGGTGGTAGTTGATTCTCAGATCCAGTAAACTGTAACCGTCAATGCTCCGGTTTTTATCTGAAGTGTTATCGAGATACTGGCGGCTTACGGTTTTGTTCCACAGGCCCAGGTCCAGGTTACGCAGCGAAGCATACCTGAAATGCCGGAAAGGAATTACCGTTATACCTGCCGCGCTGATAAAGGATGGAGAGAAGGCGATATCTGTCTGAGTATGATGAATCACATCCTGGCTGCCGTTGTCGTAATTGTCGACATATTCATCGAAAGCCTTGATTTTATTGGAAGCAAGTGTGGCATTGGCATCTATCTGTATCCATGTTGCAGGGCGCACTGCACCAGACAGTTCAATACCTGTTCGGTAGCTTTTACCCACATTCACGCGGGTGTAAGCACCCACATCATTTATCTGTCCGTTAAGTACCAGCTGATTTTTGTAGTTCATCAGGTAGTAGTTTGCAAGGAAAGACCATTTGTTTCTTTTTATCTCGTAGCCGGCTTCGACATTCAGCAGTCTTTCGGGTTTGGGAAGCTGCGCGGGAGACGCTTCAAAATCGTCACGGTTAGGCTCTTTGCTTGCTAACGCAGCTGATGCATACAGGCGTTGCAGTTTCCGGTTTTTATTTTCCAGAAGATAGCTCGCTCCGAACTTCGGATTAAAGAACAGGTAATTTACAGAAGGGTGAAGCGCATCGTTTTTACGGAAGCCGTTCATAAAATAAGTTACGCCGCGCACCTGCATATCTCCGTATAACGTAAGCCCTTTCACCGGCGTGAACTCGGCTTTCAGGTATTGGTTATAGTCGTTTTTCATGGCATCGTTGCGATACCACTGATAGTCGGAAGGTACGCCCGCCTGTGCCCATTTCACATAACCGTAATGCAAACCCGTGTATTGAGAGACCGCTCCGCCAAAATTGACTTTCCAGCGGCCTTTTGCATACTGCAGACCATAGAGGCCTCCATAAAAATAATTATCCAGCCACAGCTGCCGTATCAGGTCTGTGCTCGTGATCGTATCGCCGGCAGGCGTTGTAAAGTTGGGTAGGCCATAGTCTGAATAACTCTGGCCGAGTTTATACTCTTCGTAATATCCTTTGCCGCGTGTGAGAAATAAGCCTACGGTACCGCTCCAGGATTTTCCGAAATTATGATCCAGGAATGCCTGATAGTAAGTCTGCATATAGTTATCGGTCTGGTTATTATAGAACGATCCGTCGGATTTCATACCCAGTTCATTATATCGCCTGTTCACAGACAGTGAATCCTGCGATACACCGTTCCATGCCTGACCGGTTTTCTCTTTACCGCTGAGCACCTGGAAACGGAATTTCGTTTCCGGATTAATTTGCCATCCGGCAATAAACTGGCCGGATTTCAGGTCGCTTGCCGACCGTTGCACGTAGCCGTCCGAACTGAGCCTGGATAAGCGAACATCGAACTGCCATCCGCTGGATAACAGACCCGTGCCTGCTTTAAGCGTGTATTTCTGAGTATTGAAACTGCCCGCGCTTGCGTTCAGGGAAGCGTACGCGGTATCACTCTGCGCCATATTGCTGATGCTCATCGTGGCGCCGAATGCCGCTCCGCCATTAGTGGAAGAGCCGACACCACGCTGCAACTGGATGCTGGACGTAGTGGACGCAAGATCGGGTAAGTTTACAAAGAAGGTCCCCTGGGATTCGGCGTCGTTGACAGGTACGCCGTTCAGTGTTACGTTGATCCGTGTTCCGTCTGTACCGCGTACACGCAAGCCGGTATAGCCCACGCCGGCGCCGGCGTCCGAACTCGAAACAGCAGATTGGGTCATCTGAAGCATCACAGGCAGATCCTGCCCCAGATTTTGTTTTTCAAGATCTTCCCTGCTGATATCCGTTTTGCTGAAGGGGCTTATTGCAGAAACGCGGATGTTTTTGACTTCCACCTCCTGAAGCTGGTGGGGGATTTTGGGGGTGATTTTCTCCGAATCGCTTTCCTGAGCAAGCACAGTTAATGAGCTGATTCCTGTCAGCGTCAGAGTAAAGAAAAAGGGATGTAAGCGTGGCCTCATTGTATATTTGTTTTTAAAATACATATTTATGAGGCGCCCAAAATAGCGTACAGACGGCTATCTTAATTCCTAAACAGCATTACCTGTTCCAGGTTCAGCGGGTATAATCTCAGCCATAGTGGGCACCCCGTGTTGCTGCGTCAGGCAGTCAACGCTGCAAAAGTACGTTAGTCCGGCCGTTTAAAAAAAATTAACGGAAAAACAGTCATCATATCATTTTTATATTAAAAGTCGCTAAATTGCCATTCTAAAAAATCTCAAAAGATGAAAAAATTATTACTCGCTCCTGCGCTGTTGCTGGCTATGCACTCGGCTAACGCGCAACTTGCTCTGGAGGGCTTTAACGCAGCTACGCTTCCTTCAGGATGGATGCTGTTCGGTGACGGTTCTACAGTGTCAACTTCTATTACTCCAACGTATATTCAGGCAAAATTGAATGCCAGTGCCTGGGCCCTTTTCACAAAGGCAACAGGTGATTCAGCGCTTATTTCCACTTCTTATTATACAGGTACTGCCACTGCAGATCGTTGGGTAGCGACACCTGCATTCATGGTGCCTTCAACTACACCTGTTCTTAAGTTCGACATGGGAGATCTTTCTTCAAGCGGAACTTCCCCTGTTCAAATTCTCGTATCCAATACCGGTGGCGGTACAAAAGCCGACTTCACCACAAGTCTGGGTACAATCTACAATACAGCCGGCTTTACCAGCTATAGCGTAGACTTAAGTTCTTTTGCCGGTCAGAATATCAAAGTAGCATTCCGCAATATCGGTAAAGCGCAGGGTTTCCCGGGTTTGGACAACGTTCAGACTGCAACAGCTACAAGCGCTCCTGACCTGGTTCTGGAAAGCATTACTCCAACATTGGGTAGCGCTGCTGCCTATGCCGCGACAGGTTCACCTATTGCTGTGAGTGGTGTTATCACCAATAATGATATTAAGGCAGTGTCCTCTTTTAATGTTTGTTATCAGCTGGGTACAGGTGCAGTAGTGCGCGAACCCAAAACGCTGACGACTCCTTTCTGGGGAACTTACAGCTTTACATTCACTACACCGGTTACAGCTCCCGCAGCAAATACAGACTTAAAGATCTGGATTGAACTGACAGGAGACATGAATCATACCAATGACACGTTGAAAACCAAAGTTGCCGGTTACACAACAAAAACTGCTAAAAAAGTCTTCATGGAAGAAGCTACCGGTACATGGTGCGGCTGGTGCCCAAGAGGATTGGTTTATATGGACTCTATCTACCACAAATACCCAAGCGGTGTTGCAATAGCTGCTGTTCATAATGCAGATCCAATGACTGTGAGCGCTTACGATTCTTACATCAGTTCAATGGTCAGCGGTTATCCTAATATGATTGTTGATCGTATGTATTCTGATGATCCGAGCGGTGCTTTTGATTATTACAGTATGTTGAGTGGCAATTACGGTCTGGCCGACATTACAGTAACGCCAACAATCACTGGCGGTAATACGCTCACCGTTAAAGCGGATGTTAAACCAACTGCTCAAACTAACAACGATTATAAACTGGCTTTGGTGCTTACTGAAGACCGCGTTTCCGGAACTACTTCAGGTTATGCTCAAACTAACTACTATTCCGGTGTTACGTTGCCAGCCTATAAAATGACTAATACAGAGTATAACTTTAATACGCTGCCTAGTCCTGTTCCTGCCGCTACAATGAAATTCGATTTCGTTGCCCGCGGTATTTATCCGACTACAACAGGAGCTGCAGGAAGTCTTCCTACTGCAATGACCGCAGGAACTTCTTATTCTTACACGTTCTCTGCAGTAACATTGTCTTCAACCTGGAATAAAGCAAAAATGAAAGCAATCGTTCTTCTGATGAACTCTGCTGACAACACAGTTATCAATGCTCAGGTTGTTCCTATCGTTTCTGCTTCAGTTTCTGAGCAAACTGCAGGAGTTAACAGCATCAACATTTTCCCGAACCCTGCAGCTGACGTAATCAATGCAGAATTCACTTTGGAAAACAAATCCAACGTGAGCATGGAAATTATCGACCTGATGGGTAAAGTTGTTAAGACTATCCCTGCTCAGTCTCTGAATGCCGGAACATATCAGGTGCCTACTTCTGTAAGCGATCTGGCTAATGGCGTATATGTTTTGAAAATTATGACTGAAAACGGAAACGCTACACAGCGCTTCTCTGTAACTAAATAATTGTAAAAACTGCAATCGGAAAGCCGTCCCAATTAGGGGCGGCTTTTTTGTTTAATCCCGCTGTTTATAATTTACCTTTGCGCACAAAACAGATCGATCCGATATGAAATTAGTTACGTATAAATATTCCGGAAAACAGCAATTGGCCCTGCTTATTGATGATCATCTCTATAATACCAATAAGCTGGATGCTTCTTTGCCGGATAATATGAAGGAAATGCTCCGGGAATGGGAAAAGCATTCGGCTGTACTGAAGCCAATCGATAAGCAGATCAAAATGCAGTCTCTAACAGTTACTCCGGATGCTCAATTCAGCAAGTCGGATATTATGGCTCCTGTTCCGGAACCCACTTCCTGCAGGGATGGATATGCGTTTCGCCAGCACGTGGCTGCAGCGCGCCGTAACAGAAAGGTGGATATGATCGCCGAGTTTGATCATTACCCTATTTTCTACTTCACTAATCACAACGCTATTCAGGGACCCGGCGATATACCATGCATGCCCGACCATTTTCAAAAACTTGATTTTGAACTGGAGGTGGCTGTAGTCATCGGAAAGAAAGGACGCAACTTCACTGCTGCAGAAGCGGATCAATACATCGCAGGCTACATGATCATGAACGACATGAGCGCGCGTACCCTCCAAATGGAGGAAATGCTGTTAAACCTGGGACCTGCCAAAGGAAAAGATTTCTCTACGGTCATAGGCCCGATGATGGTGACACCGGACGAACTTGAACCCTATAAAGTGCCTACCAAACCGAAACATACCGGGAGCTCTTACTTCCTTGCCATGACCTGTAAGGTAAACGGAGAATTGGTGAGCGAAGGCAATATGGCGGATATGGATTGGACATTTGCCGAGATCATTGAACGTTGTGCCTACGGTGCTGATGTACTGCCCGGTGACGTGATCGGAAGCGGTACTGTCGGTACTGGTTGTTTCCTTGAGCTCAATGGTACCGGACTGCTCAACAATCCGGACTATAAGGTGCAATGGCTGCAACCGGGTGATGTTGTTACACTGGAAATAGACGGACTCGGTGTACTGACAAACACGATTGTCGCAGAGCAGACCAGCTGGAGCATCCTCGGAGAAAAAAAGAAATTTATCGGATAAATCAGATGATTAAAGTAACAATGGCGGGATAGTAACTATTCCGCCATTTGTTTTTCTGCAAGATGGATAATCTCATTAAGCGTGTACGGACTGCGCGCATCTTTCCAGAGAAACCTGGAATCTTTTTTAAACCAGGTTAATTGACGTTTCGCATAATTACGACTATGCTGCCTGATTTTTTCAATCGCCTCGGACAGGCTGAGCTTTCCATCGAAATAATCAAACAGTTCTGCGTAACCGACCGTATTCAGATTTTTAAGGCCCCTGAGCGGTACAAGTGCACGTACTTCAGCTTCCAGTCCGGCATCCATCATCTGATCCACACGCAGATTAATGCGCTGATACAAAATGGCTCTGGGCATTTCGAGGCCTATTTTCAAAATGTTGAAAGGACGCTCTTTTTTCACTCCCGTGCGAAAACGGGTAATGCTCTCACCTGTTGCGCGTATGAAAGATAAGGCTCTCATAAGCCGGGCAGGGTTGTTCATTTCTTCCGAGTGATATTCCGGATCTTCGGTGCGAATTGCCTGTTGCAATCCGGCAATGCCTTCGGTTTTGTAGAGCATATCCACCGCCTGGACAAAATGGTCCGGCACTTCCGGCATCTCATCCAGCCCGTCGCAAACCGCTTTGATATAAAGACCGGTTCCCCCGCAAAGAACAACAACTTTATGGTTGGCAAAAAGTTTTGACAACAGGTCTGTGGCGAAACGCTCGAAATCCGCTGCTGTTAATGGTTCTGCCGGGTTTGCGCAATCGATAAAATGGTGTGGTACGGCAGCCCGTTCTCCGGCATCCGGCTGTGCCGTTCCGATAACCATGCCCTGATAGCACTGTCTGCTGTCTGCTGAAATGACCTCTGTATGAAAATGCGATGCAAGCTCTATTGCCAGCCTGGTTTTTCCCACGCCTGTAGGTCCTGCAATAACAATCAGCAATGGCTTAGGCATGTGCTAGGCTTTATTTAATTCGAGCAGCGTAATTTCCGGTAAGATGCCGAAACGTCCCTGGTAACCGAGGAAACCGAAGCCGCGGTTTACATAGATATACTGTTTGCCCTCCTGGTACAGGCCAGCCCATTGCTTGTAGATGTATTGCACCGGGCTCCATTTCATCCACGGAAGTTCTATGCCGAATTGCATGCCATGGGTATGGCCGCTGAGCGTAAGATCCACTTCAGGGTATTCAGGCCGCACCTGTGCCGACCAATGGGACGGATCGTGTGACAGCAGGATCTGGAATGGTATATGCTGCTCCGGAAGTCCCGCATAAGCGTCTTTCATACTTCCGTATTTCGGGAAATGCGCTTTGGCGCCCCAGTTCTCGATTCCTATCAGCGCAATCTTATCGGCCCCGCGCTCAAATACCACATGCTCATTCATCATCAGCTTCCAACCCATCCGGGCGTGGATCTGTTTTAATGCATCCAGGTTTGCCTTTTTTTCTTCAAGACTGGGCCATTGCACATAATCCCCGTAGTCATGGTTCCCGAGAATGGAATATACGCCCATAGGGGCCTTCAGTCGCGCAAAGATCTGCTGGTAAACGCCCACTTCGGTGGCACGGTCATTTACGAGATCTCCCGTAAAGAAAATAATATCCGGCTTCAGGGCAAGTATCTGATCCACCCCTTTGCTTACTGCTTCAGGATTGTCGAAGCTGCCGCTATGAATATCGGAGATCTGCACAATGCGCAGGCCGGAAAACGACTGAGGCAGATTGGGAAACCTCAGGCGTACCTTCTTCACCTGGTAGCGGTACCTGTTACTGATGCCGTGCAGGAAACCGACGATCATTGCACCACCCAGGGCAAGCGCCATGCGTGAAAGGAATACGGACCGCGAAATGCCTTCTGAAGCAGCAGATCCCGCAGCGGATGCGGGTGCTTTAAACCGCGCAATGATCAGCAATATCAGCCTTCTTACATCGTCACCCAACATGATGATGAGTATAATGGCTTTACTGATCAACAGACCGATCGCCAGGGCAATGTAAACGGCTTTTACCATATTGGGCAGTTGCAATACACCTGAACGCAACAGGAAGAAGCCCGACCAGCATAAGATATCAATAACAAGATACAGGGCAAGCAGCGAATTGCGCAATACTGCCGGTGCGGTACGCAAAGCAGATTTGATCACTACAAAACTATAGTACTCAGCAAACCCTATAAGCGCCAGTACGAGGATAACACGTAAGGTGTTCATGAAAACACGGAATAAGGGTGCAAAGGTAGAGGCCAGGCGTTTGCAAAGTGGGTTTTATGTTATAAGTTTTCTTAAAAATATTGAGCGGGAGGCATAGAATTTCTCCCCTGAATGATTAGATTTGTGGGAATATATGTATGTTTTTATGAAGAGAATTCTCCATTTTGCTGCAATGGCAGGGGTTTTGTTTCTGGCCTCGTGTGCAAAAAACGATAAAGGTTTGAATGCAAATCAGTGGTCGATTTCCGGTAAGACGATCCAGGCAGATAAGGTGGATATTTCTTATACCGGTAATTATATTTCCGGTGTGAATGGCGACGGGTCTTCGCTCACCGCCTCTTTTAAAGCATTACCTACGGCAAGCGCCGATTACAATGTAAATACGGAAGCAACCGGCAGCTCCGATGTAGCAGTTCGTGTGATCCTGAGCGGCAGCCTTGTTTATAATGGGATTCCACAGGCCAATAAAGTATCTGTACGTGTTACAGGCGGCACCTATACCATGATCATGAACGATATTAAACTGGTGAATGCCGGTAACGCGAAAGATACCGTCATTGTTTCCTGCAATCTGGTGCAATAAGTATTAACTTCCTAAACTGAACTAATGAAAAAATTACTGCTGCCTTTTTTAGCTGTTGTATTATTCTGGGCTGCGTCCTGCAATAAGGATATTAAAGATCCGGTTGTCACACCTGCAGATAATTCCTGGATCGTCAACAATACCACATTCACTTCTGCGGGTACCGCTTTTTACGACACGGCCATCACTCTTGTGGGGATCTCTCCCAAGCCGAATCTCGGAATACTGAAAATTCATTTTTTCCGTAAACCTACAGAAAGCGGAAGCTACGTTTTCCGCCAGGTGGCAGATGAGCCGAATGAGGTGAGTATCGAAATTGTTGACAGTGTGAATAAAGTAATCTACCACAGTCAGGACAACGATGGGAAAGCCCTTAAAACAGAGCAGTTCGCTACCGTGGATGTGAGCGGAAGTAAAGTGAATGTTTCATTCATCGACGCGTTCCTCAAACAGGATGGCACGGAAGACTGGGCAAAGATCTCAGTGGTGGCCAAACAATCAAATTAAGTAAACGCTATACAGACAGCTCCGTAATACGGGGCTGTTTTTTTATGCGAACGCGTACCTTTACGACACCACTCCGGGAAAATATATGAATGAAGAACTATTCCGTTTATTGCTGGCACTGATAGCCGGTATCCTGCTCGGTATAGAGCGGGAATACCAGAACAAGTTTGCCGGTATCAGAACAATAACGCTCATATCTGTCGGTTCGGCCCTGTTTACCATGCTGTCCATTCATATCGGCGCACCCGAAAACCCTGACAGGATTGCTTCCAATATACTTACCGGTATCGGCTTTATCGGCGCGGGCGTCATTTTCAAGAACGATATCAATCTCAACGGGCTTACAACAGCCGCAACGATCTGGGTAGCTGCTGCGATGGGAATGGCAATGGGAAGCGGTCATTTTGTACTTGGCTTCGCCACGCTCGCTATTGCGCTCACTGCTCTTATATTTTTGAAACTGATCCAGAACAAGCTGAACAGTCTGCACCAGGTAAGGGTCTATAAATTTTCTTTTCAGGTGGATAAGCTTCAGTTATCGGAGCTGGAAGCCGAATTCCGCGACCATGGCATCTCCTTCCGTAAACTCAAGGAGTTTCGCTCGGTAAATAATTCAATCTGTGTGTATGAATTATCAGGAAGGGTAGCCATTCTCGAAAAATTGAACGAGAAATTAATGAGTCAGAATCTTATCGATTCTTTTAACTATTAATAAAGCACGTCATACCCCTACCTTTGTTCTCTTAAAAGCAATCAATTGGCGATCAAAAGCTACTACGTACCGTACACTGAAACGCACTCTTTTTCGGGTCTCGTAAACGACTATATCAACCGGGAAGAAACACTCAGAGACTTTTACCGTTTTAGCCCCGATGCCAGCGGAGTGGAGGCGGCCATCCTCGAACGGCCACATTACCCCGTAGACCGGCAAACACTGGTGCAGGTATTGGAGGATCAGTACAGACAATTACCTATCCTCGATACCGTTTCGGCAAATATCCGTTCTCTTGCTGATGAAACCACTTTTACCGTTTGTACCGCGCATCAGCCCAACCTGCTTGGCGGGTACCTTTATTTTTTTTATAAGATACTGTACGCGGTGCGTATAGCTGAAGAACTGAATGGCAAACACCCCGGAAAGCATTTCGTGCCGGTGTATTATATGGGCAGCGAAGACAATGACCTGGATGAACTGGGTCGCTTCCTGTACAATGGAAATCAATACATATGGGATGCCGCGGGTCAGACAGGTGCGGTGGGGCGTATGGCCACAGAAAGTCTGGCAACATTGCTTAATGAGTTTTTTCATCGTATAGGCCCTCCCGGATGGAATAAGGAAACGTTGCAGGAACTACTGACCGAAGCGTATCTCGGACATAAAACAATAGGTGAAGCGACCCGCTATTGGGTGCACCGGTTGTTTGGTCCTTACGGACTGGTGGTGCTGGATCCGGACGATGCAAGGTTAAAAGCGCGCTTCGTTTCCGTAATGAAAGACGATCTGTTGGGACATACCGCCGCATCGATTGTTGCCGATACTAACAGAAAGCTGGAGCAGCATTACAAAGCGCAGGCATTCGTCAGGCCCGTAAACCTGTTTTACCTCAGGGACAATATACGGGAGCGCATCGAACACGCTGATGGCCGTTACCATGTTTTGAACACCGGTATCAGCTTTACGGAAGCGGAAATACTCGAAGAGCTTTCGTCGTTTCCCGACCGCTTCAGTCCTAATGTGATCCTGCGCGGTATGTATCAGGAATCTATTCTGCCCGATGTATGTTTTGTGGGAGGCGGATCTGAAGTGGCCTACTGGCTTCAGCTCATGCCGTTGTTTGAACATTACCGTGTTTTCTTTCCACAGGTGATGCTGCGCCAGTCTGTACAGCTGATTCAGCCGGAAGCGGCAAGGCTGTTGGAAAAGCTGGATCTGCAGCCGACAGATATTTTTGAAGATCCCGTATCAAGAATGAAAGAATGGGTTCGCAGGCAATACCATACCGACGAATTGTTGCAGCCGGAACGTGAAACCATGCGGCAATTATTGCAGTCGCTTACGGGAAAGGCCGTGCAGGCTGATACTACACTCGAAAAGGCGGTTGCGGCATCGGGCGCAAAGATCCGGAAGCAATTGGACCGGATCGATAAGAAAATCACCAGTGCATATCTGAAAAAAGAAGAGGTAACACGGGAGCGATTGTTACGCTTGCGCGAATGGACGCACCCTGGCGGCGGATTACAGGAAAGAACCGAAAATTTTTCTACGTACTTTCTCATGCAGGGATTTAGTATTTTTGAAGAGATAAAAAATGCAATAAAGCCATTTGCCAATGAGTTCCTCATCGTCGTCCCGGATTTGTAGAAGTTTGCTGCTGGTAACCGGCCTGCTGCTTTTTTCTTTAAACAGTTCATTTGCCCAGGCGCTGGGCGGGCTCAATCCCACCCGTAAAAGTCCGGCCGGACCTACATTATATGCCGGGATAAAGATCGGTGCTAATTTCTCATACCTGAGCGGAACGGATTGGTCGAACGGAGTTAGATCCAACCTGTTGGGCGGTTTGTTTGGCGGTGTGCGCGGCGCGGGATTCGGCGTGCAGGGTGAAGCACTTTTCGAACAGTCGGTGTACACCACGGGCGATGGATTTTACAACGCATTTAAAAGCGATTATGCAAACGCGGCAGACTCGCTGAAGCAGGGTCGTTTCCGCGTGAACAAACTGGTATTGCCCATATTACTCCAGTTCCGTGTTGCCCATCTGGTATGGATACAGCCTGGTGTCCAGTTTTACGGAATAGTGAGTGTAAATGATGTAAACGGTGTGGTGAACGATGCTAAAAAGCTGTTCCGGTCCGGAAGCGTAGCCGGCGTAATGGGAGCCACTGTCCGGTTGGGTAACGTGGATATGGGTGCCCGGCTTATTTTCGATGTTCAGGACCTCAGCGCAAACAGTGCGATCAGCAATAACTGGAAGCAGTATATGATTCAGGCACATATCGGCCTGTCGCTTTTTTAGCGTTCCATTACACGCAGCCAGTCTGCCAACACCTGTTTATGTATGTCAAAAGCATCTCCGAAAGCACCCTGGCGGAACGGAAATAGTCCCGCATTCACAATGGAGGTGTCAATATCAAATTTAGTCTGCCTCGCTTTCATAAAGAGTCCGCGTTCGTGCATCCGCTTTGCCAGATATTCTTGTTCGGTTTGTCCCGGTGTGGGAATCAGTATCCCTTTTTTACGCAAGGCAATAAGGTCCATGATCGAAGAATAGCCGCTGCGGCAGATCACAAAAGCAGCTTTTGCAATTTCCTTACTGAGCTCCGATCCCGAAAGACGCTGCACGAAAGTAATATGGTCGGGAACCAAGTCGGGGATTTCGGCCTGCTCGCTTCCCGCTACAAACATACAGTGATGATCGCAGGTGACAGCTTTCTTCCATAGCTGTTCGGAGAGGATGCTTCTCTGTGGTTCTGCTCCGGAAAGCAGTATCAGGATATCATCTGTTTCCTGTGATGGATTTGCCGTTGCGAATTGCGACAGGAGACCGATATAGCGTACATTCATGGATGGCAGCACGGAAGGGTGCCCGAGCTTACCGCTGAGATTGTTTTTTTTATCTGCAACGTCCACCACCCAGCACTCCCTGAATTTTTCCAGGTATCGGTAATGCGCCTTAAGGAGAAGCATGTCGAAAGGATTTCCCGAGCCGGATAATACCTGTAACTGATGAGTAAGTATCACGCAGGGGATCTCCGGATGAAACAGCCCGTAACGGTTGTCGGATATCACAGCATCCACGCGCTTTTCTTTCACGATATGGGAAAGCCACGCACGTTCCCGGCGGACGGATCTTTGGATAGACGGTATCTGACCGATTATCTTAAGAAGAAAAGTTCTGCGGTTTCTGGAGTAGGTAACGTTATACCCTTCCAGATGCACGAATTCAATATTGTCAAAAATACTCTTTACAAAAGATTGTTGCGTATTGTTTCCCGCAAAAATCACCTCATGTCCTAAGCTCCTGATATGCCGGATCAGCGGGATACAACGGGTCACATGGCCCATTCCCCAGTCCAGCGGAGCTACAAGAATTCTGAGTTGTTTTTTGAGCAAGGTTTTGGTATTTTTACAATTGCAGGAGAAAATATGAACGCGTGTAAATTTATTAAGTTATTGATATTGGTGGTGTTGACAGCCGGAATTTCTTTCTCTCTTGCCTCCTGTAAAACAACCAAACGCAAAGGTTGTGGCTGCGGGGCGGACTTAAACAGAACATTTAAACCCAAACGATAAACACCTATATAAGCATGAGAAATCGTTACAAACGTCGCTGGCGCTATTTTGACGAAGGGTTGATTGCGATTAGTTCTGAAGCTGCATTATTTCTCAAAGAGTTTTACGGCAATCAGGTACAGGATGGCCGCCTGCCGGAACACTTCGAAATGATCGATCTGCAGCGCTACAAAAAAACTGCCGACGTTCGCAAGGTACGTGCAGCTATGTATGAAAAGACAAAAGAGCCTTTTGTGTTTTTCCCTTGTAAGAACTAACTGAGAAATCTGTGCAGGAATTCGAGGAAATGGCGGTCCTGTATCTCTTTGTTGAATATTCCTTTCGCAGCATCCCGGCAATTCTGTCTCAGTTGACTGTATTCCGCATCGTTCAGAGCAAGCATCTCTTTCAATCTGGCATATAAGCCGTCGAAATCTCCCGGATCACAGGTATATCCCAATTTGTGGGCCCGGACGATGTTAGCTGATTCGCCCTGACCCATATATATCAGTGGGAGCCCGTTTGCCACAGCATTGAATATTTTTGAAGGTACTGCACCTTCTATACCCGTTATAAGTGGCACCAGCATAATATGGTACCGGCTCAGCACTTCCGGAACTTCGTGTGCGGGAATGCTGCCATGATAGAAAATATCCGTTCTGTGGGCGGCTTCCTGCCGGATGATCCCCTGCTCCACGCCATCTCCGTAAATATGTAATTCTGTGCCTGCACCACCGAAATCGATCTGCCGGATAATGGTGCCCAAACCCTGAGCAATTCCCAGTAAACCGGCATAAACGATTTTTCTTTTTCCTGCAGGACGTGTTTCATCCGCATAAGCGCTGGTTCGCTGCAGATTCCTGTAAATGAAGATATCTGCTGAAGGCCGGATCTGCTGAATATGGCGCGCGATCTCTTCAGATTGCGCTGAAAATCCGCAAGCCTTTGCATACATGTTTTTTTCCAGTTTGCGCAAATAGTTCAACAACCCCCCTTCTCTTATAAATCCCAGTTCCTGTGCAGATGCCGGCCATATGTCGCTTACATTCAGCAATATCCGTACTCCGTTGCGTGCAGCAACACTGCAACCGACCGTACCAAGTATAAAGGGCGGACTGCTCACGATCAGTAAATCCGGCTGCTGCGACCGCAGCAATGCAGGAAGGTGCAATTTCAGGGACAACGCAAAGCTGCCGATACTGAACGCCCTTTTTATCTTAGACGAACTGTTGGTGGGATATAACCATATCCTGCAAACATTGATCCCGTCTATCTGTTCCTGCACTATTCTTTTCCCGCGGTAAGCCGGGAATATTTTACCCTGCGGGTAATTGGGCATAGCAGCGATCACATGTACGGTAAAGCCGTGCTGCTGCAGCAATTGCGCTAACAGATAAATGCGGCCTGGTCCCGCGCCCGTTTCAGGCGGGAACGAAGCGCACAGAATTGTTATCGTCTTTCCTTTGTACATAGCTAAAAGCTGACGCCCACACCCAGCTCTGCCAGTTCGGCGGTGGAGTAGTGTGTTTTCAATAAGGTGCTGATCCAGCACTCCTTCACGATCCCCGATTCGCTTTGAAGCAGATACCAGTTCATGCCGAGTTTCTCATAGAGCAACGGGCTGGGTAATATTGCCTGGTGAATGTACACACCAATCTGCATCATCAGCCCTACATGTCCGTAAAGAAATTCATGACCCGCGTACACTCCGGATTTCCATGCATATTGCTTTTCATCGCCCGGGTGTATGCCCTGCAGTCGCTGAAAATTATACAGCGATTCATGATAGGAATAATCAATGCCTGCAAATACTTTGTTTTTGCTCCAGTAACGCTTGCTGATATATAGCGCACTCAGGTAAACCGGCGTAGCGGTGCTGCCGATGCTTTCACCGGTGCTCATTGCAATACCCTGCCGGAATTGAAGCAGCCAGCGGTTGGAAAGGGCTGGTACTTTTTTCTCTCTTCTGGCAGGAGATGAGGTATTGGGGAAGTAGCGAACGCCGATATGCCCCGCAAGCAGGTTGATGCCCAGGTTTGGCAGCCGGAATTTGGCTGAGGACATATGTGTGAAGTTGATACCGGCCTGTACGTCCCAATGTTTATTCAGGTGGAGGCGCAGATCCGAAGCCAGCAGGCTGAAATTGTTGATATGCCCGCCTATAGCATTGTTGAGTGTATCGTAGTCCGGAGCGTAGCGCGTGTAATGCTTCGAGATATAGCCCAATCCCATGCCAAAGCGCATGCACCATTCCAGCCGGTTCCCCCGGATCAGCGGAAGCTCCAGGTTGGGGTAAAACCCTATACCCTGACCATAATACTGCCGGTCGTAGCTGGTGTAGGTAATGCCGATACCTACCGTCGGGAAATGCCTCCGGTATTGCCAGTCTTTATTGCCTCTTGTTTTCCATAAAAAATTCAGGTCCAGTCCGCCCGAAACAGGAGGAATAGGTCCCAGAAAACGTTTGGTATGTTTGAAAACGCGGCCCGCCATAGGGTTTGCCTCTATCCCAAAGCCTTCCTCTGCCTGTGCAAACGCGGTAAGGCTTCCGCAAAGCACGGCCAATAGTACATGCAGGTATAAGAGAGGTAAGCGGAAGACGTAAACCCGGGGATTCATATTCGTGCCAAACCTACAGTTTTATGTCAGAAAATGCAAAGTGTGTTGCCGTATCTTCGCAGCGCAATCTTTTGTTTCTATGATAATCACGATGGTGGTGGCCGCATCCGAGAATAATGTGATCGGTGTGCACAACGAGCTTCCCTGGCACCTGCCCGACGATCTTAAATTCTTCAAACAAAATACCCTGGGTAAGCCGGTAGTGATGGGCCGTAAAACATTTGAATCACTGGGCCGCCCTTTGCCCAAAAGGCTCAATATCGTATTGTCCCGTCAGCAACCGCAGCTTCCGGAAGGAGTATTGCATTTTACCGGTAGTTCCGAGGCACTTCAGTTTCTGGAAAGCCAGGGCGCAGAGGAAATATGTATT
This sequence comes from Rurimicrobium arvi, assembly GCF_039540495.1. Lineage (NCBI taxonomy): Bacteria > Pseudomonadati > Bacteroidota > Chitinophagia > Chitinophagales > Chitinophagaceae > Rurimicrobium > Rurimicrobium arvi. The sequence goes on from NZ_BAABEZ010000004.1 coordinate 332,445, forward strand.
ATCGGCGGAGGCATCGTTTTTTCCGAACTGCTGGAAATCGCCGATCAGGTATTCCTGACGCGCGTACACGCGCATCTGGAGCACGGGGAGGCATTTTTTCCGGCGCTGCCACCGGATAGCTGGCACAAAGTATGGGAAGAATATCATCCGAAAGACGAAAAGCATGTCTACGACTTTACATTTCAGCATTTTAAACGCAGCCGGTTGTGACCGGTTACGAATGGTGCCGGAGGCTGATACACCGGTTCCGTGCGAATAACCGCCACGGGACACACTCGCCGTTCGCATACGCATTTGTAGAGCAGGTACTCAATGGGAAAGACGTATCCTCCGATCATTTGATTTTCCCGGAGGGATGGATTCCCGATGCGCAGGAGCGTGCCATGGTTGCGAAACTTGTACAAGCATATGCCTGCGATCCCCGGATACGGCTTGCTTCTGAATATGAACCCGGCGGAGGGCGGATGCCGCTCATAGTCCTGCTGATGCCCGGCCGGCAATTCGTGCGTGCCGCCCCCGGGGATATTTTTATTGTACCCCGCATCATGCATCATGAAAGCGCCTTCAGTTATTGGAGGGCGCTCGTCAAAGACCCTTCTATTCTCCTGAGCATTGAGACGAATGTTATGGGATTGTTGTTTTTTCGGCCTGAATTCCTCAGAAAGCAGCATTTTCGGCTAAAACGAGGGTAAGCACGAAGGCAAATCGGTATATTTATTTTCGATACCATATCTTTGTTCGTCAAAATAAATTTCTTTGCATAAAACCGGTCCTGATGACCGCGCAGGGAAAAAAGGAAAACTCACGTGCAATATGATTGCAGACCTAATACTCACACTTGTTCTTGTATTACTGAATGGCTTTTTTGTCGCTGCCGAATTCGCGATTGTCAAAGTAAGAGCATCTCAGATAGATGTTGCGAAAGTCAGTAAGAATCTCTCACAGACGGCTAAACTGATTGTGTCCAACCTGGACGCCTATCTTGCTGCAACACAGCTTGGTATCACGCTTGCGAGCCTCGCCCTCGGATGGGTAGGTGAGGGCGTGATGACGGAAATGATCCGTGGTCTTTTTGATGCGCTGAACCTCCGGATCAGTGAGGAATCAGCGCATAAGGCGGCTGTTCCGGTTGCATTCTTCCTCATTACGATATTGCATATCATTTTCGGCGAACTTGCTCCCAAATCCCTGGCTATACGTTATCCTGCCGGTACCACATTCGCAGTTGCCTGGCCGCTGCGCGTGTTTTATTTTATATTCCGTCCGGTGATCTGGCTGATGAACAGCCTGGCTAATTTCCTGCTGCGTATCGTAGGTATCAAGCCTTTACACGGTAACGAAATACACTCTGAGGAAGAACTGAAAATGATCATTACCGAAAGTCATGAGGGTGGGGCTATCGAAGAAACAGAGCGCGAACTGATTCAGAATGTGTTTGATTTCGATGATCGCAGGGTATGGGATATTCATACAGCCAAAAAGAACATCACCTTTATTCCCGCTGAATATACGATCGGTCAGGCAATGGAATTTGCGATCCGGGAGGGCTATTCCCGCTATCCTGTATGCGGCACCGAGCTGAATGATGTGAAAGGCATTATTTATACGAAAGACCTGATGAAGGCTATTATGGAGTCCGACATCAACGAACATAAATCTATCCTGCCTCTTTGCCGCAAAGCATATTTTATTTCGGCCAGCAAGAAAATCAAAGACCTGCTGAAGGAATTCCAGAAAAAGCGCATACATCTCGCTATCGTTACCGATGAAGTGGGAGATGTAGCCGGTATCGTATCTATGGAGGATATCCTGGAAGAACTGGTAGGAGAAATTCAGGACGAATACGATAACGAAAAGCCGGTGGTGGAGCGCACCAATTATGGTACTTATATCGTAAGCGCACACCATTCACTCAGCGACATCAATAAGCTGCTGCCACAGCGATTCGAGGAAAACGAGAATTACGAAACGCTTGCCGGGCTTATCGCATATCACCATCCGGAAGAATTAAAAATGCTGGATAAGATAAGGCTGGAACAATACGATATCACAATATTGAATACCTATAACAATTCGGCGGAAAAAGTCGAATTATCTTTGGTTCCCGAAGAAGAGGACGAAGCATAAAAACTCTTCATTACCTTAAACCAGTAGTTATGATTCTAGGAAGATTTTTCGAACACACCGGTCGTATTGCACTGATGCTTAAAGGCGGGATCAGCCGCCCTGAGAATGGAAAGGTGTATTGGAAAGAATTCATGACGCAATGTAACGACATCGGTATCCGTTCGCTCCCTATTGTACTGGTGATTTCGGTGTTCCTGGGGATGGTACTTACATTACAGGTTTCGTATCAGCTGATCAGTCCCTGGGTGCCCAAATACATCATCGCGCAGCTCACCCGCGATACTGCAATACTGGAACTGTCCCCCACGCTGATCTGTATCGTGCTGGCGGGTGTTGTCGGAAGTAAGATCGCTTCGGAACTCGGCAATATGCGTGTGAGCGAGCAGATAGACGCGCTTGAAATTATGGGTATCAATACCAAGACATACCTGATACTGCCCAAAATCATAGCGGCTTTAATCATGGTTCCCTGCCTGGTAATCTTATCTATTGCTATTTGTATTTTCGGCGGATATATCGCGGGTATGACCAGCCATATACTCAGCGATCAGCAGTTCATCCAGGGTATCACTACCGGATTTGTGCCCTATAACCTGGTTGTGGCCATGTCCAAATCATTTGCATTTGCCTTTATCATTTCCACTATTCCTGCCTATTACGGTTACTACGTAAAGGGCGGAGCACTCGAGATCGGAAAGGCATCCACTACTGCAGTGGTTGTGAGTTGTATTATGATCCTGCTCGCCGACTATGCTGTTTCTGCGGTACTGCTCAGTTAGCAGGTCGTGTGTAATGCAGCTATTGAATGTAGCTGCTCAGCGAATCGATTGATTTAATACCATTGAAGGTTTTCAGCAGTCGCTTCGTTTTGCCGTCGTAAATGTTGATCTGCGGCAGCTCCACGTAATTAAAGATTTTGTCCAGCACACGCGCACTGTCCACAGTGACAGTTACGGTTTTGGTATGAGAACTGAAATGCGTGTTCGCATTGAAATAGGAAAGATTGGATACCTGAATGGGAGCGGCTATCAGCAGTAATTTGCTTTCTTTGAATAAAGAATCGTTTTTCAGCAACAACCTCGTCTGCTCTTCACAATGGTCGCAGACCGGGTTAAATACCATCAGGAACAGGTTGCCGCTTTTGCCGATCACTTTTTGAGTGATGTTATCCTGGTATTGATCGAAAATTTCGAATTTGGGCAAAGGAGCTCCTTTTTGCTTGTAATCGAATTTCACTTTCGGATCATCCGCAGCGGGGCGTATAACCGCCGTTCCGGGAATTGAAAATCCTTCAGGAGCAGTTGCGCCCGCCTGTGCATAAGCGTTGCTCACAAAACCGGAACAAGCGAGTATAATAAGTAACTTGCGTAACATGGCTGATAAGGCTTGAATTATTTTATATAACTCCTACGAAAATACAGCCGTACCCTCAATAAACCTGTTATTTATTAACTAATAAAATTATGACGAAGCAGATTCCGCTTGCCGAGCGTATGCGACCACATTCGCTGCAGCATTTTGTCGGACAGAAACATCTGGTGGGCGCAGGACGTGTGCTTTCCCAGATGGTGGAGCAGAAGCGGGCTCACTCTATTATATTCTGGGGCCCTCCCGGTGTGGGTAAGACGACATTGGCACAGATCATAGCGTCTGCGCTTGAAATGAATTTCTATACGCTCAGCGCCATCGACAGTGGCGTAAAAGAGGTGCGTGCAGTGATTGAGAGGGCGAGGCTCGAAGGGCACGCAGTATTGTTTATCGACGAAATACACCGTTTCAATAAGGCGCAGCAGGACAGTCTGCTGGGTGCAGTGGAGAAGGGAATCATCACCCTGATCGGGGCAACCACCGAAAACCCTTCATTTGAAGTGATCAGCGCCTTACTGAGCCGCTGCCAGGTATATGTGCTGCAACCGCTGGAAGTGGATGAACTCAAGGAAATAGTGCTGCAGGCATTGCAAGGGGATATATTGCTGAGTAAGCTCAATATTGAAGTAGCCGAATGGGAGGCCTTGCTGAGACTCTCCGGCGGAGATGCGCGCAAGCTGCTGAATTTACTGGAACTCGTGACCGATGCCTTGCCCGATGGCGTCAATCGTATCACCAATGAATTTGTACAGGAGACCGTGCAGCAGAAAATGGCTTTGTACGATAAGTCGGGCGAACAGCATTATGACATTATTTCCGCGTTTATCAAATCCATGAGAGGCAGCGATCCCAATGCTGCTTTATATTGGCTCGCGCGTATGATAGAAGGAGGCGAAGATCCGAAGTTCATTGCCCGCCGTATGGTGATCTTTGCCTCGGAAGATGTCGGTAATGCTAACCCGAATGCATTGCTGCTCGCTACTTCCGCTTTTCAGGCAACGGAGCTGATCGGTTATCCGGAATGCCGTATCATACTCGCACAGGCCGCAAGCTATCTTGCATCTTCTGTTAAAAGCAATGCATCCTATATGGCCATCGGAAAGGCTCAGTCGATTGTGAAGCAAACCGGAGATCTGCCGGTTCCGCTACACCTGAGAAATGCACCTACCAGGTTGATGAAGCAGATGAATTATGGTAAGGAATACCAATATCCGCACGATTTTCCCGGCAACTTCGCCGCCCAGGAGTATATGCCTGATGCACTTACCGGGAAAAAACTCTACGATCCGGGAGACAGTCAGGCAGAGATCCGCATGAAGGAATACCTGCGTCACTGCTGGAAAGACAAATACGATTATTAAAGCAAATCATAATTCCGGTATTGCCCGCTACACTATTGTCTGTCGGGATAACATTTATTCCGACATTTGCGCACGAATCCAATGAGTCAGCCCGTAACTAAAAAGCCGTTTTCATTCAAGACCTTAGCCCGTATTTTTTCTTATACGCGCAATTACCGGCGTACCATGAGTCTTGTGGTGGTATTGAGTATCGTGCTTGCACTCGTGTCTCCGCTCCGGCCATACCTGATACAGCAGTCTGTGGATGTCTATATCGGGCATCAATGGCTGAAAGGATTGTTGTACATCAGTCTGGTACAATTAGGGGTGCTCATACTGGAGACTGTACTGCGTTTCATTTTTTCGTACCGCATCAGCTGGATGGGCCAGAATGTAGTGAGCGACATACGCAGAGTGGTGTTCGGTAAGATTCTGTACCAGGATATCGCGTACTTCGATCGTACAGCGGTGGGAACACTCACTACCCGAAGCATTAACGACATTGAGGCAGTAAACGATGTGTTCTCTGAAGGTATTATCTCCATTGTAGCGGATGTGCTTACCATTATAGCGGTAATTACGGCAATGATGGTGACCGATTGGCGGCTGGGACTGGTGTGCCTCACTACATTGCCTGCCATTATCCTGGCAACATGGTGGTTCAAGGAAGCGGTAAATAAATCATTCCAGCGTGTACGTAATGCAGTAGCGGCGCTCAATGCCTTCGCCCAGGAGCATATAGCCGGTATGTATATTGTACAGGCGTTTGCCGCGGAAAAAAGAGAAGCTGCAAAATTCAATGCGATCAATAAAGAACACCGGGACGCAAACATCAAATCGATCTTTGCTTATTCCGTTTTCTTCCCGATCGTCGAGATCATTCTCGCAGTCTCTATGGGATTGCTTGTCTGGTGGGGTGCGAAGAGAATGTTGTCTTACGATGTAACTGCCGGGGTGATCATCGCATTCGTGATGTACCTGAATCTGCTGTTCCGACCCTTACGTATGATGGCGGATAAATTTAACGTGCTGCAGATGGGCATGATCGCTGCCGAACGCATTTTTGCTGTATTGGACAGTGAGGAGACAATCCGGAATACCGGTACGTTAGATCCGGAGCACATCAGCGGAGCCATCGACTTCGACGAGGTGTTCTTCTCTTACAAGAAAGATGTGCCGGTACTCAAAGGCGTTAGTTTTCATATTCCGGCAGGCACCACCACGGCTATCGTGGGGCATACAGGCGCCGGGAAGACGAGCATTATCAGTATTCTTAACCGTTTATACGAAATTGAATCCGGCTCTATACGCATTGATGGCCACGACATCCGTGATTTCGACATTTATGCATTGCGTCGCAGGATCGGTGTGGTACTGCAGGATGTATTCCTGTTTTCAGGATCGGTGTACGAGAATATCTCCATGCGCGACGAAAGTATCAGTCTCGCACAGGTACAGGATGTTTGCCGCCTGCTGGGTATCCACGACTTCATTATGCGGCTGCCCGGCGACTACCACTTTAACGTAAGGGAACGCGGCAATACGCTGTCTCAGGGGCAACGCCAGCTCCTTTCTTTTGCCAGGGCGCTGCTGTTCGATCCTGCCATACTCATTCTCGACGAAGCTACTTCGTCCATCGACAGTGAAAGTGAGCGGCTCGTGCAGCATGCGATCAATATGCTGGTAAAAGGGCGCACTTCCATTGTCATTGCGCACCGGCTTTCCACTATCCGCAATGCTGCGCAGATACTGGTGATGGACAAGGGTAAAGTAATCGAAAGGGGAACACACACAGAGTTGATGCAAACGGATGGTGCTTACCATAAGCTGTACACAGCTGTCGAGCGCAGTGCGCGGGAGCTCTCCGCATCTTCTTAAAGATATACTCCGGGAATACGATAAAGTACGTATTGTCCGCTTTTTCAGACGGTGATAAGTTTGCATCAGTTTTCACCCTCAAAAAAAAGTCGACAATGAACAAAAGTATTTTTACACTTGCATTTATCGGTGTATGTGCGCTCGCATCCTGTAAGAAAGATGATGCAAAGACAACCACGCCCACACCTACTCCCACACCTTCCAGCGCTGCAGCCACTCCTTCTTATGGTACCGGCGACGGTGCTGTTGTGGCGCTGATCACCCGCACTACAGTTTCCAATCCTGTGCTGGGAGAATATGATCAGGATCTCGGAACAGGCGTGGCGGTTTTCGGAAACCTCAGCACTGGAACTTATGTGGACGCGGGGGCTGTAACGCTGAATGGCAAGAGTCTGACAAAACAGACAAACAACGCATACGTATACACACCCGGGGTGACGGATATCACCGGTATCGATTTCAGCAGCAGCATCAACTGGAACGTAACCACCCCCTCATTTACTTATGACGCAATGTCCTCCGGTCGCGGTATGCCTGAAGCGGGCGGATTTACGACTGCTTACTCGTCTATCGACGGATCAGCGGCGTTCACACTGGCCATAAAAAGCGTGTACAATGCAGACTCTGTGTATTTCCAGATCAATGGTCCAAGCAAATCAATTCTTAAACGTATGGGCGGAACAGCAGTATCGGTAACCTTCACTGCTGACGAAATGAAGTCGCTCGGTAAATCTCAGGGTTGCAGCGTTACGGTAGCACCCTGGAACCACCAGGAAAAAACACTCGGTGGTAAAATGATCCACGTGATCAATGAACTGGCGCTCAGCCGGGTGCTGGAAATCAAATAATCAGTCCTTTTTACCAGAAAAGCCGGTCTTGTACCGGCTTTTTTATTTTTATCATAATTCATTCATTTTTTTAGTATTTTAGTATCCGTTCTTCGCGGATATGAAGCGTTTACTGTCACCATATTTCTTGTCATTGATGTTTGTGTTCGGCAATATTTGTCCGGGCTTTGCACAATCCATGCATTTCTCACAATACTACAATGCTCCCCTGCTTTTAAATCCGGCAAATACCGCGCTTACAGCCACTTCTGATTTCCGGCTGGGAGTAAATCACCGGATGCAGTGGCTGGCGTATCCAGCGCCTTATACCACCACTTCGGCTTACGGCGACTTTCAGTTGATGCGTAATCAGAATGAAACGAACTGGATGGGATTGGGCTTTGCCTTTTTCAATGATAATGTAGGTGATGGTCAGCTGAACCTTTTCCGCTCGGAAATCTTTCTGGCATATCATATTCAGATCGGCTCTTACAATATGATCTCATTTGGGGCTTCAGGAAGTTACAATTCCCGTAGTGTCAATTTCAGCAAGTTTACTTATCCGCTTCAATGGGACGGCTATATATTCGACAAGACCTCTTCCAACGGAGAGAACAAGGGCCTCGAAAAATCAGCGTATACTGCTGTTACCGGGGGCATTAACTACGCTTTTTTCCCCAATGAGGCATTGTATATGAAAGTAGGACTATCCACGGCGAATCTGAATAAGCCCGTGGAGACCTTCTTTTCCGGTTCTCAGAACAAGCTTGATTTCCGCCACACAATCAATGCGGAGATTCAGATGAAGACATCTGAAAATATTATTATCAACCCGTCTGCATATTACAGCATACAAAGCGGAGCGAGGGAAATCCTGTTCGGTTCGCTGGTGATTTTCAATATGGCGAAGGATTTTGAGCAGTTGACCGCGAATCAGTTGTTATTCGGTGCCTTCAGCAGATGGGGCGATGCCGTGATCGGGGTGGCCGGTTACCAGTACAACGGCATGAAATTCACAGCCAGCTACGACTTTACTTTGTCCAGCCTGCCGGCAAATGCGTCAAAGTCAACAGGAGCCCTGGAAGTATCATTTGTATATGAAGGTCTTTACGGGGAGACATCGAAAGGCCGTAATATCTACCATTGCCCGCGTTTCTAAGCTTATAGTATTATGTAAAAAGATAAAGCCGGTCGTTCCGTGGAGCGACCGGCTTTGTAGGCATGTTTAAGACGTATTTAAAGAAACTTGTCTCCTTTATTGCGTTTGATTTCGGCTACGTATTCTTTAATGTGCTGTTCTTTGTTGCGTTCGCAGATCAGCAATACATCATCTGTGTCGATGATAATAAATTTCTCCAGTCCCTGAAGCACCACAAGTTTTTTATCCGGTGCCTTCACCATGCATTCGGAAGAATCAATGATTACCACATCCCTGCCGTGAACCGCATTCCCGAGATAATCTTTCTCAGAATTATCATAAGCACTTTCCCATGTGCCGAGATCACTCCACCCGAACTGGGCCGGCACAACATAAACGTTTTGGGCTTTTTCCATCACGGCATAGTCGATTGATGTGTTGGGGCACAAAGGGTAAGCCTTTTCAATCTCATGATACTCGGAAGATGTATTGTACACCGGTGTGAGTTGCGCAAAAATATCATTCAGCTCAGGCAGGTATTTATCGAAAGCAGCAATGATTGTTTTGGCGTTCCACAGGAAAATACCGGCGTTCCACAGGAAATCACCGCTCTTCAGGAAAGCTTTTGCTATTTCCAGGGAAGGCTTCTCGGTGAAGGTGACCACTTTGTAGACATTCTCAATAGACCTGGACTGATCATACTGAATGTAGCCATAGCCCGTATCCGGACGGGATGGTTTGATGCCTAATGTCAGCAGTGCGTTGTTGCTCTTGATAAAGTCGATACCCTCAAACACACTGCGCTCAAATGCACGTTCGTCCATGATCAGGTGATCGGCCGGACTCATAATAATGTTTGCATCCGGATTCAGTGCATGAATTTTATGTGCGAAATAAGCGGCGCAGGCAGCGGTATTTTTACGCGAAGGCTCTTTAATGATCTGATGATCCGATAGCTCCGGCAACTGCTCCTTTATGATCGTCGCATAAGCGTGATTCGTGATAAAGAAGATATTTTCCGGAGGACAGATATCCAGGAAGCGTTTGTAAGTCCATTGCAGCAAGCTTCTTCCTGTTCCCAGGATATCCAGAAACTGTTTGGGCTTATTGGTGCGGCTTACCGGCCAGAAGCGGCTTCCGATACCGCCAGCCATAATCGCTACGTAATTATTTTGGATACTCATTCGGCAGAGTTCAGAAAAAATAAAAATACAAAACAATCACCGGGAATTGTTTTGTGCTTTGAAGACAAAATATAAAATGCCGATACTTAAGGAATTAAGTACCGGCACTCCTATCGTTTTTGCTCCGGAATTATTTTACGGAAGCAACCAGGCTTTTGAATGCCTCAGGCTCGTTCATTGCCAGATCAGCCAGAACTTTACGGTTCAGATCGATTCCGCTTTTAGACAATTTGTCCATGAAAACAGAATAGCTCATACCTTCCTGACGAACTGCTGCGTTAATACGGGTAATCCACAGGCTGCGGTAATCACGTTTTTTGAGTTTACGTCCTACATATTTGTAAGCAAGACCTTTCTCCAAAACGTTTTTGGCAACCGTATATACATTTTTACGTTTACCGTAAAAACCCTTAGCCTGAGCTAATACTTTTTTTCTTCTAGCACGAGAAGCAACTGCATTTACCGAACGTGGCATATTCTATTGTATTAATAAAATTAAAAATTGGTTAGCGCATGCAAAGCATACGTTTTACGAGATTCTCATTCGACGGATGAACGAATGCGGCCTGACGCAAGTGGCGTTTGCGCTTTGTTGATTTCTTAGTCAACAAATGGCTTTTGAAAGCTTTATATCTGCGGATCTTGCCCGTACCTGTTACCTTAAAGGTTTTTTTGGCGCGGGAATGTGTCTTCACCTTTGGCATTACTTTTCAATTTTGGGATTGCAAAGGTAACAAAGGTATTCTTAAAAATCAAAAAAATTAAAAAATGTCCGATTTATTTCCTGAAAAAAGGGAAAATGCCATTTCTGAGCCGCTAAAATACCCCTTTTTACCCTAACTGTTAAATGTATCTTAGCGCCTGCAACACAGTATAGGGAACAACCTGTATTATTTTTATGTTTGCACATTCAAAAATGTACTGATGAAAGTAAAACATCTACTATCTTTTTTCTTACTCCCATTGCTCTTTACGGCCTGTAAAAAAGACAAGAATAAATTCCTGGTGGTAGGAGAGATCAGTAACATGCCCGGTAAATCCGTTCTGTTGGAAGAGATGGATCTTGTTTCCAATGAAATTAAAGTGCTCGATTCCGCGTCTGTTGATAACAAAGGTCATTTTGAGTTGTCCGGTTCAGGGGCTGAACCTGGCTTATACCGACTGCATTTTGCAGGAAATCAGTTTATTCTGCTGTCTGTATTTAAAGAAAATATCAAGATAAGCGGTGACTGGAACGCTCTTGAAAATTATGCCGTTTCCGGCTCTCCCGCTTCTGAAAGCCTTAAGGGCTTTTTTGCCAATGTGCGCCGTCATATCACCGATATACAGACCATGACCCTGATTATGGACAGCATGCGTGTGAGAGGCAACGATTCTCTGTTACAGAAAGCCAGCGTGGATATGGGCAATATTAATCTGCAACTGACACAGTACATCGAGCATTATGCAGATACCACTACTTTCATTCCGAATGCGCTGTTCTCCGTACAGATATTAAATCCCTCTGTGGAAAAGCCTTTCCTCGATGGTTTTGCCACATCACTTCCCAAACGTTTCCCGAATTCCCAGACTGTCAAAAATTTTGTAGCCCGCTACAATAAAGGAATTACGGGTGGTGCAGAGGAAAATGAATCAGGCCCGACGGATGGTGCAATGGCTCCGGAAATTGCTGCATCAACGCCGGACGGTAAAGCCGTTACACTCTCTTCTTTCAAAGGCAAATATGTGCTTGTCGACTTCTGGGCTTCCTGGTGCAACCCCTGCCGTAAAGAAAATCCGAATGTGGTAGCCGCCTATAAAATGTTCAAGGATAAAAATTTCGCGATCCTCGGCGTATCGCTGGATCAGGACAAAGAAAAATGGAAAATGGCGATCGCACAGGACGGACTTGAATGGACGCAGATATCAGATCTGAAAGGCTGGGAATCACTGGCTGCCCGTGATTATAATGTAAACTCCATTCCCGCAAATTTCCTGGTCGATCCCACGGGAAAAATCATCGCACACGACCTTCGCGGGCCAGACCTGGAAAATATGTTGCAGGAAGTGCTGAAGTAATTACCGCATATTTGCATTGCTATAATCCTGCTCATGAAAGAGGTCATATCCTTACAGCACATTCATAAAAGCTATTTCCTCGGAAAGCAGGAACTTCCTGTTCTGAAAGGGATTGACCTTGTTGTGCAACGCAATGAGTATGTTGCCCTGATGGGACCTTCAGGATCCGGTAAGTCCACGCTGATGAATATTATCGGCTGCCTGGATACCGCAAGCTCGGGTACGTATATCCTGAACGGAAAAGACGTGAGTCATATGGATGACGACGAGTTGGCGGCAGCGCGCAACGCCGAGATCGGGTTCGTATTTCAGCAATTTAACCTGATGCCGAGGCTCAGTGCATGGGAGAATGTTGCTATCCCGCTCATCTACGCGGGCGTATCCCGCAGGGAGCGCGAAGAACGCGCATGGGCAATGCTGGAAAAGGTGGGACTTAAAGACAGGGGAAAACACAATCCCAATGAATTATCCGGAGGCCAGAGTCAGCGCGTGGCGATTGCGCGGGCGCTGATCAATAATCCGTCCCTGATCCTTGCCGACGAACCCACCGGGAATCTTGATACCAAGACGTCAATAGAGATCATGGATCTCTTCAGCGATATCCATGCAAACGGTAATACCGTAATGCTCGTTACCCACGAAGACGATATCGCAAACTGTACCCGGCGCATCGTACGTATCCGCGATGGCGTGGTGGAAAGCGATACACCTAACCAGCCGCATTAGGCCTTCCGCGGGAACAAAGCTTCGAGTTTTTTGAAGCGGTAATCAAATATACCTTTTACTTTTTTGTGCACGAATAATGCACCGGCAATGCCGCCGAAAATTCCTTTACCTATGTCGTAATGCAGGATATCGGTCATCAGCACGCCTTCCGGATGCGGCTCGAAATGGTGCTCATGATGCCAGATACGATAAGGTCCGCTTCGCTGCTCATCCACGAAATAGCGCATAGGCTGCACCTGGGTTATTTCTGTCATCCAGCCCATACGGATGCCGGCAAACGGCGAAATTTTGTACAGGATAATCAGCCCCGGATACACCCGCTGCGGTACCTCACTCAATACTTTGAACTTCATATCTTCGGGCGTGATCTCGTTCAGATTCATCGGTGAAGAAAAAAAATCCCATGCCTCTTCAATCGTTATCGGTAGCACCTGTTCGCTCTTTAATAATTTTACGGCCATATGATTTTGCGTTTCCGCAAATATCCTCATATAGATACAGTCACCAAATAAGGTTTTGTTATGCTAAGATTTGACATCAGGAATACGGATAATGTAATGTTATGCCCTACGCAATGTACCTTTGCCGCCCCGGTATGAAAAACATCAGAACATATTCCAGGAACGATTTACAGGATATAGCCCTGTCTGCCGGAGTAAAGGCTACGCAGGGTAATGTGCTGTTCCATGCTATATGGAATCTTGGTGTCCGGTCGTTTGAGGCCGTTGAGGGATTGAATGCGGCATTCCTGCAGTTACTCCTGACAGAATACTTTTTACCGCTCACGCAAATCCAGTCCCGTCAGCACAGCAAAGACGGAACAATCAAGTGCGTTATTCAGTTGCACGACGGACTGCTCGTGGAAAGCGTACTCATTCCCGCAGGGAAAAGAATGACGGTATGTGTATCCAGTCAGGTGGGATGCAGCCTGTCCTGCAAGTTTTGTGCTACCGGATTTATGGATCGTCAGCGGAACCTGCTTGCCCATGAGATACACGACCAGGTTTTCCTGTTGAATGAGCTGGCGCAGGAACAGTACGCAGCGCGGGTGTCTAATGTTGTGTTTATGGGTATGGGTGAACCCCTGCTTAATTTCCGCGAAGTGCTTGCTGCTGTCGAGCGTATCCAGGACCAGCGCGGATTGTCCGTTGCGCCTAAGAGAATCACTGTTTCTACGGCTGGTATTGCAAAAATGATACGCGCTCTGGCCGATGATGGCCGGAAGCTGAATCTTGCATTGTCACTGCACGCCGCTAACGACCGCAAGCGCAATGAGATCATGGCAATCAATGAAACGAACAGCCTGGGTGAATTGAAAGATGCTTTGGAGTACTTTGGTGCGCGCACGGGTAACGATATCACACTTGAATACATACTGCTGCGCAATTTCAATGATAGTCCCGAAGACGCTCAGGAACTGCTTGAGTTTTATCGCAACGTTCCGGTTCATCTCATCAATATCATCGAGTACAATCCCATCGATGAAGTGGCATTCCTTCCTTCGGAAAAAGACCGTACCGATGCATTCGCACAATACCTTTTGCTGAACGGAGCAAATGCCTGCCTGCGCAGAAGCCGGGGGAAAGATATTGATGCCGCCTGTGGTCAACTGGCCGGCAAAGAACAGACTGAATAGCCAGGCTATCTTTTAACGGTTATTTCCCGCACCGCCTTATTGCCATTTTCATCTGTTGCTTCAAGTATCACGGTGGCCGCGCCTTTTGCAGGAAAATACTCATCGAAACGGTAAAACCATTCTTTACCATGCTGCTCAAAGCAGAGCCATTGACCGGAGCTTTTCAGGTATCCGCGCATGCGCTGAATGCTTGTTTTGTCGTCGCTGATCCGCACGCGGATCTCTTTTTTGAAACGACCGCTCACCTTTATTTCCGGTTGTGTAGTATCGCAGTCCAGCCAGAACATTCCCAGGTTACGAAAATGCGAAGTGTAGCGCTGATCCGTATTGACAACCGCTTTGCCGGACGTGTCCTTACCATCGGTATACCGCATGCATACTTTGGAGATCAGTTTTAGCGGTATCGCCCTATCCGGTTGTAATGTGATGGCAGCAGCGCTGTGCAGCGGAACGCGGGCCTCATGTAGCTGATGTACTGCAGAAAATGCCTCGAACGTCTTTTTAGAGGTATAAGTGAAACAGATATCATCATACAGCGCATTGGCCTCAAAAGAGGCCCTGCATCCGGGAGATTCGTATATATGCGGTAATCCTGCTTCCCACAGCACAGCACAGGTGCCGGGTATTCCGGAAGAGACAGACTGTTTTCTGATCACCGTTTCGGTTTCCGACTGATTGCCCGAAGCATCTCTGAATACGATGCGCAGCATGTTGGAATCCCTGAGTGCAAGTTTGTCCTGCTCTATCTGATACAGGCGTTTCAGTTGGTTACCTTTCAGCACAAAAAGGCTGTTGTACCAGATACCCTTGTCATAGTGAAGTGCATAATCCGCACAGGCATTCAGGTAGCGCGTTTCATCATATCCGATGTCGTCTGCGGTGAAAGAGCCGGCAAGCGTATCATTCCAATACCATTCTGCTGTATAGACCGAGAGCGTATTCTGTGATCCGTTCATATAATCGTTGACGGCTATACCCACCCTGATCTGATCCGCCTGTACATACAGCGAACTGTCACTGGTATATTTATTCCCACGCTTACGCAACGAGGCCATCAAGGGCCGCTGCCGGTAGATACTGGTGCCCGCATCGTATACCGCAATCGATGAAGGGACAGGAGGAATGTCGTCGGTTATGGGAAATCCGAATAACTGTGGATTCAACGGATGTTCGGTTGCCGTTTTTCTTATTTCAAAATGCAGATGAGGTGCAGTGGAGCCACCTGTATTACCGCTCCATGCGATAAACTGGCCCTGTTTCACAGGAAAGGTCCCGGGAGGAAAATTCAGGTCCTGCTCCCAGCTTTCGGCAGCATACTGTCGCTCATGTACCACCTGCTGCAGCGCCGGGAAAAAATTATTCAGATGTGCATAAAGACTGGTATAACCATTTGGATGGGTAATGTAAATCGCATGCCCGAATCCACCCGGCTCCATTTTTACACGGGAGATATAGCCTTCTGCGGCCGCATGTACCGGATAGTTCTCTTCACCATTGGTCTTGATGTCCAGTCCACTGTGAAAGTGTCCGGGCCGGCATTCTCCGAAATTACCTGCCAGACTGATAGGTATTTTCAGCGGATTGATAAAGTAATTTTGAGGATAGTCAGTTTGCGCCCGGCAATAGAGTGAGCATACAAGCAAGGCAGCTGTCAGCCGTTTTCTCATCTGCCGAAGGTACAGAATAAAAAAACAGGCAGACCGGTCGGTCTGCCTGCAACAATCATTCGGTTGAATTCCGTTTTTTATTGGGTATCGCTGAACGTCATGTTCACGGTACCACTGAAGCCGGAGAATGCAGTATCTTTTTTTACAGAGAGCGTAGTCTCGTTGAGCGTAACAACATCAACAGTGAGATTTCCCGTAATGCCGAAACTTTCGGCGATGGAGCTTCCGGAAAGCGTCAGCTGTTTGTCAGCGCTTGTCAATGCCCAGTTACCATCTGTTTTAGAGTCGGCAACTGTATCATAACATTTGGTTGCACCTTCGTAAGCGGTGATTGATTTATTGCTGTTGAACGTATACAGGTTGTCTTTCTGACAATCTTTAAGATCAGAGCTGATATCCACGCCGAGAAAAGTGGCCGATGTGAGCTTCCATTTACCATTGGTCAGGTATTCAGTCGGTGACGGATCTTTCTTTTTACAGGAACCGATCAGAGCAAGCGCAGCTACTGCGAACAAAATTTTCTTCATATTGTCTGTTGTCTTTTTAGTTTACTTTTTTGAAATGCGTGTGTACCGTTCCGGTAATGGTAATGCCTGAATAGTTCAGCGAGGTGTCTTTCGTCAATTGGAGTGTGGTTTTGGTCAGTGATCCGACATTGAATGTCACCGCGCCGGAGAAAGGCAGAATCTTACTGTCTTTCAGCGTAAACTTAGTGGTATCACTGCTCAGTGTCCAGTTTCCGTCTGTTGTTCTTTGTGCAACGGTATCGTCGCATTTCGTTGCGCCTTCGTCGAGGGTGATAGACTGGTCGGTATTGAATATGTAATAGTTGTTCGTCGCACAGGTCTCCAGGGTGGAGTAGTAATCCAGTGAGGTATCTCCGGTGGTGGCCGTCATATAAATTGCGGTTACCTGCCATTTATCCGTGGTAAGTGCCGTGTATTTCGAGTAGGGCGTGTCTACTGTCCCGGGAGTGGTCGGAGTGGTCGTTTTCTTATCTTTTTTGCATGCTTCAGCAAATATCAGCAGGGCAGCCACGGGTAACAACAGCTTTTTCATAAGCGATAGAATTGATTTTCTCAAAGGTAAATAAAATAAAATATTATTCAACCGTAGTAAATACAGCACGTATCTTCGCGGAAATTTTTAAAAGCATGTCCCTGATCGTTATCGGTACCATGGCCTACGACGCCATTGAAACACCCTTCGGCAAGACCGACCGTATTGTCGGCGGTTCCGCCACCTATGTTGCCTGGTCTGCATCCAACTTCTACAGTCCTATCCGCCAGGTATCCATAGTGGGTGGCGATTTCGATCAGCGGGAGATGGATGAGCTTTCGACAAGAGGAGTTGATTTTGAAGGAGTTGAAATGGTGAAAGACGGCAAAAGCTTTTTCTGGAGCGGCCGTTATCACACGGATATGAATACCCGTGATACACTGATCACCGACCTGAACGTACTCGCACAGTTCAATCCCCGCTTACCTGAATCTTATCAGGATTGTCAATACCTGATGCTGGGCAACCTGGCGCCTGCGGTGCAGTTAAGTGTGATCCGTCAACTGAAGCAACGCCCGAAACTGATTGTCCTCGATACAATGAACTTCTGGATGGATGTGGCATTGGATGACCTGAAACTGGTGCTCAGAGAAATAGATGTGCTGGTGGTGAACGATGGCGAGGCGCGCCAGCTGAGCGGAGAGTTTTCGCTGGTAAAAGCTGCGCAGGTGATCTGCAATATGGGCCCGAAATACCTGATCATCAAGAAAGGAGAACATGGTGCATTGCTGTTCTATAATGATCAGATCTTCTCTGCTCCGGCTCTTCCGCTGGAAGTGGTATTCGACCCCACAGGTGCCGGCGACACATTTGCCGGAGGCTTTATCGGATATATTGCGCAACAGGACGATATTTCGTTCGAAACGATGAAAAAAGCCGTTATCACGGGTTCTGCCCTTGCTTCATTCTGCGTCGAGAAATTCGGGCCGGAACGTCTGAAAGAAATCACGCAGGCGGATATCGAAAAGCGCCTGCAACAGTTCGAAATGCTGGCAAAATTTTAAATGTCCCTGCACATAAAACAGTACCTTTGCATTAATAAAATTAAACAACACAAATCAGATATGAGTACGCTCACAAAACCGAATATAGATTTCTCGCTTGCACACAAAGTAGCGGATATCAGTCTTGCTGCCTGGGGTCGTAAAGAGATCAGACTGGCTGAAGCTGAAATGCCTGGTCTTATGGCTATCCGTGAGGAATATGCAGGTCAGCAACCCTTGAAAGGCGCCCGTATCGCAGGCTGCCTGCATATGACAATCCAGACAGCGGTGCTTATTGAAACGCTCGTTTCCCTGGGTGCTGAAGTAAAATGGAGCTCCTGTAACATCTTCTCCACACAGGATCACGCAGCAGCGGCAATCGCAGCAGCGGGAATCGGTGTTTTTGCCTGGAAAGGTCAGTCTATCGAAGAAGCTGACTGGTGTATCGAGCAAACGCTGTTCTTCGGAAGCGAAGACCGCCCGCTCAATATGATCCTGGATGATGGTGGCGACCTGACAAACATCGTTCTGGATAAATATCCGGAGCTGGTTAAAGGTATCCGCGGTCTCAGTGAAGAAACCACAACCGGTGTACACCGTCTGTATGAGCGCATGGCAAAAGGTACGCTCCCGATGCCTGCAATCAACGTAAATGACAGTGTTACCAAATCTAAATTTGATAACAAGTACGGATGTCAGGAAAGTCTGGTGGATGCGATCCGTCGCGCTACAGATGTGATGATGGCCGGAAAAGTTGCCGTGGTAGGCGGTTACGGAGATGTAGGTAAAGGTTCTGCTGCCAGCCTGCGCGGAGCAGGTGCACGCGTTATCGTTACGGAAATCGATCCTATCTGTGCTTTGCAGGCCGCAATGGACGGATTCCCGGTAATGCCAATGACCGAAGCGGTTAAAATCGCAGATATCATCGTTACTGCTTCCGGTTGCCGCGACCTGATCACAGGTGAACATTTCCGCCTGATGAAGGACAAAGCAATCGTTTGTAATATCGGGCACTTCGATATCGAAATTGATATCGCATGGCTGAACGATAATTACGGACATACAAAAGATACGATCAAGCCGCAGGTAGATCTGTACAATGTGGATGGCCGCGATATCATCATCCTAGCTGAAGGACGCCTGGTAAACCTCGGATGCGCTACAGGTCATCCAAGCTTTGTAATGAGCGCAAGCTTTACCAACCAGACACTGGCTCAGATAGAGCTGTGGAACAACGCAGACAAATACGAAAACCAAGTGTATGTACTGCCTAAATTCCTGGATGAAAAAGTGGCCCGCCTGCATCTGGCTAAAATCGGCGCGAAGCTGGATACGCTTACCGATCAGCAGTCTGAATACCTCGGCATTCCTAAGGAAGGTCCGTTTAAAACAGATATGTACCGCTATTAATAGCTTTGGTAAATACAATTTGAAAAGCCGGCAGTGTTAAGCTGCCGGCTTTTTTGTGCCTGATGCAATAAAAAGGGCTGACTTTACCGTCAGCCCCGTATCATCTGTTATGGTTCTTTACTTGATAACCACCTGAACGGTTTCCCTCGTCTTTTGCTCCAGCAGGGTGTAGCGCCCTTTGGTAAGGTCGAATAAGGTTTCCGGAGTGTAGTGACGGATCGTGAGCAGGCTCACGTCTTCGTTGCTGAACACTTTGAAGTCCTTTTCCAGCAGGGAGATCAGCTTGTGCACCTTTTCCTCTTTATTGTCGATGCAGGCAACGAAACTGATGGCCGCATTCTGGATCAGGTTGATCTTGATCTTCAGGTCGTGAAAAATACTGTACAGGTTACTCAGGTTGTCTTCCGTAATAAAAGAAAAATCGCGTGTGGTCACCTGAAGCAGGATCTGGTTTTTCTTCAGGATAATCAGTGGCGGATAAAAAATGCTGCTTACTTCATTCTGAATGACCGTCCCTTTCAGTTCTTTATTCAGGAAGCATTTTACATATAGAGGGATGCCATTGTTCTGCAATGGCTTGATTGTCTTCGGGTGTATTACCTGCGCTCCGTAATAGGCCATTTCGATCACCTCATGATAAGTGATGGCTTCGATCTTTACGGTGTCGGCAAATATCTTCGGATCGGCATTCTTCAGACCTTCCACATCTTTCCAGATGGTAACGCTGGCGCCATGCAGCATTGCAGCCATCATTGCCGCCGTATAGTCCGACCCTTCACGGCCAAGCGTTACGGAGGCGTTATCCGGAGTGCTGCCGATAAATCCCTGGATGATGACGTTCTTTCCCGCATGGAGCAAACTTCCCACCACATCATTAGCCTGATGCTGTGAATATGCCCAGTCCACTTTCGCATCACGATAAGTGTCGTCGGTGCGGATCACATCGCGGGCATCCACCCACTCGAAATTGAGTCCCTGGCTTTGCAGGTAAGCGTTGCAGATCCGGGTAGACAGGATCTCCCCCATGCATACGATCTGGTCGTAAGAATAGTCGAAGCGGAGCGCATCTGCATCATCCACCGCCCATTGCAATTCGTTGAAATATTCGTTAAGTGTGGAAGCCAGCGCTTCAAACTGTTTACCTTCCAGTACCTTGGCTGCGTATTCGAGATGCTCCTTTTCGAGCTTCTCTACCAATTGGCGTGCAATACCCTTATCTCCGTGGCATGCTTCCTGCACAATCTGTTCCAAATGATTGGTAGTCTTACCCATTGCGGATACAACAACTACCAACTGATCTTTTGCGTCACTGATGATCGGGAGTAACGCCTGCATACGTTCCGGGCTTTCTATTGAAGCCCCGCCAAATTTGTAAACTTGCAAAGTACTGTTTTTTATAGTGTGTTATGATTGAAGGTGAGGTTGCTGTAAGCGGGATAATGCGTCTTCCAGTTCGCCGAACATCTCAGTAAGATCTTCAAACTTACAGGTACCTACGCTCACGCGATACCAGGGTGAACTGGCATCGGCGCCAAAGCAGGAGAACGGCACGATGGCCAGGTGTGCTTCATTCAGCAGAAACTCGCTTACCTCGGACTGGGTTTGCAACGGATGACCATTGAAGTGCCAGCCTTTCAGGTCGATTTTCAATGTAAGGTAAATGGCAGCCTGGGGAGCGATGATATCTACCGGATAGCCCTTTTCTTTCAGACGGATGAATTCGCGGTAGATGAAGTTCAGACGTTCTTCCAGCTGCAGCTTAAATCCTTCCAGGAAGCCGTCGAATGCCGCTTCATTGCTCAGGAACTGGGCAGTTGCATATTGTTCTGCCATCGGAGCCCAGGCGCCGATGTGACTCAGCAATGCTTTCATTTTTGCAATTACCTGAGTTGGACCCATTGCCCATCCTACACGAACACCCGTGGCAGCAAGTGCTTTGGAGATACCATCTACAAAGATGGTGTAGGCTTTCATTTCCGGACGCAGGCTTACCGGGTTATAGTGCACCGTATCGCCATAGGTCAGTGTCCAGTACATCTGGTCATACATCAGGTATAATTTTTTTGCACCTGCTGCCCGACCTGCATTTTCCACGAGGATCATATCACATATCTGCTCGAGTTCTGCTTTATCGAGCGTTGTGCCGGTAGGGTTTTGCGGAGAACAGAGGCAGATCAGTGTCGCATCCTTGATATGTGGCGCGAGATCTGCCGCCGTAGGCATGAAATTGTTTTCAGGAGTTACTTCCACCACGCAATGCTCACCATCGTTCATATGCGCGTAGTGATTGTTGTTCCAGGATGGTACCGTATAGATCACTTTATCTCCTTTGTCCACGATTGTTTTAAACAATGCATAGATCAGCGGACGCCCGCCGCTGGAAATAAGCACCTCGTCACTTTTATATTCGAGTCCTTCTCTTCTTTTAACCAAAGCACTTACCGCGTTGCGTAATGGCAGAATTCCGTCGGCCGGTGGGTAATTGGTGCGGTGCTCACGATATGCTTTCACGATCTCATCTTCGAACAGTTGCGGTATCGGAAAAATAGACGGATCGAAATCCCCTATCGTGTAGTTGTAGATTTTTTCGCCTTTGGCTTTACGGTCGTTGATAGCATTTCCCAGACGTACAATTTCTGAACCGATCAAGGTTTCAGCAAGGTTGCTCAATAAAGACATAAAAATTGATTTGAAAGTGACGAGATAGAAATATACAAACAAAAATTTGCAGCAGGTAAAAAAGTATTACCTACTTGGCCATCTTGACCTGTTTACAGCACAGATTTTGTTGTATCATCACTTTGGGTGGAAAAGAATTTCGGCCGCAAAGATATTCTTATTCCGGAATTATCGGAGTAAAATATCTTAAGAAAATCGAAATCCAGACTCGGGAAGCGAACCCGGTTTTTCTGAAAGGCCCTCCAATGCTGCATTTCGGGCCTGTTCCGAAATAAAAAAACCTTGCCATTTCACGGGCAAGGTTTTTTGCAAAAAAAGTATACAGAGCGAACTATACGCCAACCATCAGCGGCATCAGCAGCATCAGCACGTCTTCATTTTCATTTTTCTCCATCGGGCGGAAAATTCCCGCACGGGTGGGAGTACTCAGTTCCAGCTGCACTTCCTCTCCTTCCAGATTGGATAGTAATTCGATCATGGATTTCGCGTTGAATGCGATTTTCATGTCCTCTCCCGTATACTGGCAGGTCATGGTTTCTTTCCCTTCGTAAGAGAAGTCGATATCCTGTGCGCTGATGGTAAGGGAATTGCCGACGATGTCGAAAACCACCTGGCTCGTTGTTTTACTGGCAAACACACTCAGGCGGCGCAATGCGCTGATCAGGTCTGCACGGTTAATGACGAGGTTGTATGGGTTGTTTGTGGGCACCACGGCTTTGTAATCCGGAAAGCGTGCATCCACGAGGCGGCAGCTCATCCTCATTTTGTCGTTGGTAACAAAAATATGGCTGCTGTTGTAGGAAATTTCGAGTTGGGTATCTTCTGCAGGAAGCACATTGCGCATTTGCTGCAATCCTTTTTTCGGGACGATAAATCCGTCCGCACCTTTGTGCTCGATACCGCTGCGGCTCAGTTTTACAAGGCGGTGCGCATCGGTGGCAACAAAGTTGATATCGCCTCCTTCTTCCAATTGGAAGAATACGCCGGTCATTGCAGGGCGCAGGCTGTCGTTGCTTACCGCAAATAAGGTTTTGCCAATACTTTCCAGCAGCGCTATCGCCGAAATGCTGAAAGAAGTGGCATCTCCCGGTTGTGGTTCTTTAGGGAAATCGTCGGCATTTTCTCCGCTGATCTTATATTTCCCGAAGTCACTTTTTATGTCAATACTGCGGTCAGACTGATTCACCGTGATGGTGATCGGCTGATCGGGCAGATTTTTCAGGTATTCGGTTAAGATTTTGGAAGGGATACAGATACGACCGTCGTCGGTGGCTCCGGTCACCTCAATCTCAACACGCATCATTGTTTCCAGATCGGAAGCCGAAAGGCTGAGCGTGTTTCCTTTTAACTCAAACAGGAAATCTTCCAGTACTCCAAGTACTGCATTTGATCCTGCCACACCACCGATAAGTTGCAGATTTTTAAGCAGATAACCGGACCTTACGATAAAGCGCATTGTGAATCTTCTTTTATTTATATTTTAAAGGGATAATCTTGGTTCGTCTTTAAACGCAAAAAGCGCATAAAAAATACTGCGCAAAGTTAAAACCTGATCGGGTAAAAATGATTAGCGCAGTGAAAAGCCTGCAGAAATGTGATTCGGGCAACCATACTTCTTGTTGGATGTACAGGCAACTGTTGCCATCAACGCAAAAAGGAGGACAGCCATGGGTATAAACTTGCGCATGGTGTTGAATTTTTTCATAATGGTAAATGTATAAAAATTTATTTAGAAACCCGATTACTTTTGCACGAAGATAAAAATTCATTCCAGAAAATGAAAAAAACCCATTTCATCGCGATTGGCGGGGCTGTCATGCATCAGCTGGCCCTCGCTTTGCGTCGTCAGGGACACACGATAAGCGGCAGCGACGACGAGATTAACGACCCCGCAAAATCCAATCTCGCGGCTGCCGGTTTACTGCCTGAAAAAGAGGGTTGGTTCCCCGAAAAAATCACCGACGATCTTGACGCCGTGGTATTGGGAATGCATGCACGTATTGATAATCCCGAATTGATTGCGGCACAGGCAAAGGGAATACCTATTTATTCTTTTCCGGAATATGTTTATGAGGTAAGCAAAGAGAAAAAGCGTGTCGTAGTCGCGGGCAGCCATGGTAAGACGAGTATCACCTCGATGATCATGCACGTGCTGCGGCAGGAAAATATAGACTTCGATTACCTGGTGGGGGCCCGGCTTGATGGCTTTGCCGATTCGGTCCGGCTCAGCGATGCGCCGCTGATCATCCTTGAAGGGGATGAGTATCCTGCGTCTGCCATAGAAAGAAAGCCTAAGATATTCTTTTATCATCCCCATATTTCCGTTTTAAGCGGTATCGCATGGGATCATATCAATGTATTCCCGACTTATGACAATTACTGCAGCCAGTTTATTCAATACCTGAATGGCATGCAGGATGGGTCTGAATTGTATTTCAATGCCGAAGACAAAGAGGTATGCCGTATTACAGATGAGGCCGCGGTCCATTTAAAAGCAGTTCCGTACCATACACACCCTTTTCATTATGAAGATGTGACCGCTGTTCTGCAAACGGAGCAGGGGCCCGTTCCTGTAAGTATTTTCGGAAGGCATAACCTGCTTAACCTGAGCGCGGCTTTGGCCGTATGCCGGTCTCTGGGCGTATCGGACGAACGTTTTTACGAAGCAATCAGATCTTTTAAAGGAGCCGCGCGCCGTCTCGAAAAAATCGCGGAGCATAAAGGGCTTACAGTTTTCCGGGATTTTGCACATGCACCTTCCAAACTGAAAGCAACACTGGATGCGGTGAAGGAAGCGATGCCCCTGCGGCGTGTGATCGCCTGCTTCGAGCTGCATACATTCAGCAGTCTGAACGAAGCGTTTCTACGGGAGTATGCACACAGTATGGATGCCGCGGATAAAGCGATTGTATTTTTCAGTCATCATGCGTTGCAGCTGAAAGGGTTGCCGACACTGCACACGGATCTCGTACACAGCTATTTTGAGCGGAACGACCTGGAAGTGATCGATGATAAAGATCGGTTACAGCAGAGAGTCGCCTCGTTATTGCAGGAAAGCGGTGAAGATACCTGTTTGTTACTGATGAGCTCCGGCACGTTCGACGGTATTCAGTGGCAGTTCTGATATTTTTAAAATAAGGTATATATGTCTAAAAAGCATCAAAGTCGTCCGGACGGACTCGCTTATTCAACGAATAAAGACTTTTTCAACGACTATGAGTCGCAGGATACACCCGGCGTAACGTTGCCTAAGCCACAGCAAAAGCTGCGCGTATCACTGGATACCAAACAGCGTGCAGGCAAAGTGGTTACGCTCATATCCGGCTTTTCCGGTACGGCAGATGACCTCGAAGTGCTGGGTAAGCAGTTGAAAACCAAGTGCGGAACCGGGGGCAGTGTAAAGGACGGATTTATCATGATACAGGGCGATTACAAACAAAAAATTATTGCCTGGTTGCTGGAATGGGGCTACACGAATACCAAATGATAAACGTACTTTTGCACTTTCCTGCTAAACGATTAAGCATATAAATGTTACAAGACATTCAACTCCTGAACGAAAAAGAAACGCGTGCCGGATTCGGCGATGGTATTGCTGAAGCTGCACGCAAAAATCCTGATATCGTTGCATTGACCGCAGATCTCGCGGGTTCATTGAAACTGAATACATTCATTAAAGAAAACCCGGATCGTTTCGTGCAATGCGGTATTGCAGAAGCGAATATGATTGGCGTTGCTGCAGGCCTTACCATTGGTGGTAAAATCCCTTATGCAACAACTTTTGCCAATTTCGCTACTTCCCGCGTATACGACCAGATTCGTCAGTCGGTAGCTTACAGCGGTAAAAATGTGAAAATATGTGCATCCCACGCCGGACTTACGCTGGGTGAAGATGGCGCTACTCACCAGGTGCTCGAGGACATAGGTATGATGAAAATGCTGCCTGGTATGACGGTGATCGTACCTTGCGACTATAATCAGACCAAAGCCGCAACAATGGCTATTGCTGATTATAACGGGCCTGTTTACCTGCGCTTCGGTCGTCCGAAATGGGCGAACTTCACCGCTGAAGATCAGCAGTTTGAAATCGGCAAAGCCCAGGTGCTCGCTGAAGGTTCAGATGTAAGCATTATCGCTTGCGGTCACCTCGTATGGCTGGCTGTGCTTGCGGCAAAACAACTCGCAGAAAAAGGCATCAGCGTGGATCTGATCAATATGCATACCATTAAGCCGCTTGACGAGGCAGCGATCATCAAATCCCTGTCTAAAACAGGTTGCGTGGTAACTGCGGAAGAACATCAGGCGGCAGGCGGTCTCGGAGACAGTGTGGCAAACGTGGCTGCACGTAATTGTCCTGTACCTCATGAGTATGTAGCTGTGCAGGATACGTTCGGCGAAAGTGGTAAACCTGTGGAATTGCTCGCAAAATATGGCCTGAGCACAGAAAGTATTGTCGCTGCAGCGGAAAAAGCTATAGCACGTAAAAAAGGCTAACAGCGGCCTTTGTTAACTTTCTCTTGCGGAATGAGTTCTTATCTTTGATCTACTATGTTATCACACTGGATTATCTACGGGTTGTTCCTGTATGTTATTTATAAGTTCGTCAGAAATTTCCTTTTTCCTGCGGTTCGCATCACGAATACCATGAACCAGAAAATGAATGAGATGCAGCAACGCATGCAGGAAATGCATCAGGAAGAGCAACGGCGGCAGCAACAACAGCAACGTCCCAAATCCGTCGAAGGAGAATACATCGACTACGAAGAAGTAAAATAATTTACGATACCTCTGAAGGGCCATCTTTTACGGATGGCCCTTTTTTTGTCTCGTGGTGTTTCAGAATGATACTACTTGTGGGAACTCCATTAAAATAAAAAGGCTGCCTTTTGGGCAGCCTTTACAAATTATATCCGGGGTTGTTATCTTAGTAAGGTGACGTTCCCTGATTTCGATATTCGTTTGCCGGAGGCACAGAATCCGTCAACCACCCATGCATACACGCCGTAAGGACAGTCAACACCGTCTACTTTTCCGTCCCATTGTGTGGAAAGATCGGTAGTTGAGAATACTTCTTTACCCCAGCGATCGTATACGCGGAAGTAGTTCAGCTGAACAATGTTGCGGTTTTTCAGGCCGAAATAATCGTTGTTGTCAGAATGGTCGCCCGGTGTAAATGCATTAGGCAGGTAGATGTCTCCGCAGCCTATTTTCACCACAACAGTATCATGCGCCACGCAACCCAGCAATGCGCTCTGTACCGTCAGCACATAAGAAATGTCTGTAGACGGGGTAGAGGTAGGGTTCGTTGAGCGGTAGTTATCCAGGTAGTTGGTAGGTGACCATGAGTAGATGTAATTCACACCCTCGCTTGTCATTGGTCCGCCCAGAACGGTATATGCGCCGTCTTCAACTGTACGGTCTACACCGGCATCGGCATGTACTTTACTTACCGTTACATTGATAGCAGAGTCTACGATACATCCGTTCGGATATTCTGCAATGAAGTGGTAAGGACGTGTATAATCAGGCCACACTTTCGTGTACAGGGCATCTACTGCGGTTTTGGTCTGCGTGATATTGTAGCTCGGAGTCCAGCGTAATGTATCTGTTCCGAACGCGATACCCCACAAGGAAGCCGTATCGCCCTGACAGATAGTTGTATCGTCTACGATTGTAATAGCGGGGATCGGTAATGCTTCTACGAGAAAGCACTCCATAGATGCCTGCGGTGTTCCTTCGTTCATGCTCAGGAATACGTTGTATGTTCCCGGAGTGGCATAGGTGTAAGAAGGAGGATATTTTTCAGTGGAAGAACGCAGGCTGCTGGAAACACAGTTTGCAAAGTTTACGACACCAAGGGAGTTGTCGGAATTGATAACGAACGTGTACAGATTGTCTTTTTCACGCAGGAAATGAGACAGTGCCAGTGTGTTTTTAATGCCCGGGATGCTGATCAGTGTCTGATCGGTAAACGTAAGCGAGCTCAGGTCGGAGAACACCACGCGTGTCAGATAGTTGCGTGAGAAATTGGAAATAAACAGATAGTCTTCTCCGCAATCTTTCGCAAGAATGATGCTGCTCGGAGCGCTCAGACTGTCCACGGCAAGTCCGGAACCGGCAGGTATTGCTGCGAGGGAGCTTCCGAAACCGATATGAGCAAGTCCTGAACTGATAAAGTTGGTAATAAACAAGTGCCAGTTTCCGAGTTTATCGCGTGTGCCGGCCATATCGCTCGGGTTATCGATCACGCTGCCCGGATTGCCCAGGTCGATAGGATTGGGCGTGTTTGAGATGTTTGTTCCGAAGTCGAAACGGATGAGCTTGTTATCCTGAGCATTGGCTGCAAAGCCAAACCAGTAAGGACCTTCTTTTGCAACAAAAAATCCGCGAGGTGCATTAAGTAAGCCGCCGAGATTACCCATATTTACACAGTTCGGTTTGTTGCTCAGAGAAGTGCCGAAGTCCATACGGAACAAAGAGGAATTTGCCACGGAAGAGCCACCGGTTGCGAACATCACAAATTTTCCGGCTCCGTCTTGCATCAGGAACAGGCTGTTTGCATCCGCAGGAATGGTACCGGAAAGATTGCCGAGATTGGTCACCGTAGGAATATTGGTCAGAGACGACCCATAGTCAAGGCGGATCAGCTCAGGAACAGTCCTGTTGATGTAGAAACCAAAATAATTACCGTCACTGTTCAGACCGGTTTCGATATCAAATGAATTATTGATGCCGAAGGTGTAACCCAGAAAATTACCGGTTGGTCTATTCATCAGCCAGCCGGAACAAAAGCTCCAGTAATAGGAAGAAGCTGTCGTATCCTTTGGTGTCAGAGTTATTGGTTGACGGATACAAACCGTATCCGGTGCGGTAAAAGTCGTTTGTGCGAATAGTCCGTTGAGTTGTGCAAACAAAAGCATAACTGTGAGGATAAGGCATCTTCTCATACTCTGTAAATAGGTTTTTATCTTTGTACTCGGCGTCTAATATTTCGCTAATGTAATAATTATGCCAAAATTTTCATAACATTCGACTATTTTTATTTTCATACCATAATGATTAATCTTTTCTCTATGTTTCTTGCCCGTAAATCGAGACTGCTGCGCTTTTCCATTACTGCTTTTGCAGCATTTTCCATCAGTTCTTCCGCCATTGCCCGGAAAGGTATGCCCGTTCCGGCAACCCTTTCGAAAATTCAGAAGGAAATGATCGCTGAAGGATTGGATATCCCCGTTTCAAAATTGTACAATACCCGTGGCACAGGTCTGAACAATGCCGTTGTTTTATTCGGAAAGGGGTGCACAGGCGAAGTTATTTCTTCAGAGGGTTTACTCCTCACCAATCACCATTGCGGTTACGGAACCGTTCAGGGGCTGGCTTCAGTCGGGGCCGACTATTTCGCCGATGGCTTTTGGGCCAAAAACCGGAATGAGGAAATACCCTGTCCCGGTCTTACAGTAACGTTTATCCGCTCCATGGAAGACGTTACCTCGCGTGTGCTGGCAAATATACCGCTGGAAATGAATGAGAAAGCGAGAGACAGTATGATTCAGATCCGGATAAAAGCGCTGGAAAACGGATACCGGTATACTTCAAAAAAAGATGCCCAGATCCGCTCTTTCGCTAACGGTAATCAATACTGGGTGATGATCACCGACACGTATAAAGACATACGCCTGGTCGGCTTCCCGCCTAACGGTATCGGTCAGTTCGGGGGAGACACAGACAACTGGAGCTGGCCGCGTCATACGGGCGATTTCAGTATGTTCCGCATATACGCAGGTGCAGACAACAAACCTGCCGCTTACAGTGCGGAAAACAAACCTTATCATACTGCGGATTTCTTCACGATCAATACCAATGGCTATAAAGAAGGAGACTTCACCATGGTGTATGGTTTCCCGGCGCAGACGCAGGAATATGTCAGTTCTATGCAACTGGCGCAGGTAGTGAATATTGTTGACCCGATCCGCATTGAGGCGCGTACCCGCCGTCTGGATATCTGGACAAAGCATATGAGCGCAGACCGTAAAGTATTCCTTCAGTATACCTCCAAAAGAGCAGGTGTTGCCAATGGTTGGAAGAAATGGCAGGGCGAAGTGCGCGGACTGAAGCTGAACAATGTAGTGGCATTGAAACAGCGTGAGGAAAATATATTTCAATCCTGGGCGAATACGGATAGTTCAGCTGCTTTTGCGCGCGATCTCCTTGCCCGTATGCAGGTAATCAGCGCCTCTTCCGATGCAGCTCTTGCTGCAAGCGAACATATGCGCGAAGACGTGCTGGGCATTGAGTTGATCGCTCAGGGTGCCGAACTGGACAGGGTATTGAAGCTGATACAGTCGATGACCGGTACATCCGCCGCCCGGCTGAATGACACACTGGCTTTCATATCCGCCGCATCGGAAGGATTCTATAAAAATTATGATGCTGCCACCGACAAAGAAGTTTTCGCGGCACTGATGCCCTTGTTCATGGAGAAAGCATCTGCGTATGTACCCGAATACTTCCGTACAGAGCTTGCCCGTTTCGGAGGCTCCTACGAAATGTGGGCAGACTATGTATTCGGCAGCTCGGCCGCCTCAGATCCGGTAAAAATGAAAGGTCTGCTCGCTTCAGGAAATATCCGCGCTATTACCGAAGATCCGGCATGGAAACTGTATGCAGCAATCATGCATTTGAAAAACGAAAAAGTTGCTGCTAAGCTGAATGCATACAACGACAGTATGGTAAGGTTCAACCGCCTGTATATGAAGGCTCAGATGATGCAGCATCCGGAACTGAACCTGATGCCTGATGCAAACTTCACCCTGCGCCTTGCTTTCGGTCATGTGAAAGGGCTTGATCCGGACGGAGATGCCGGATACAGCTTCCAGACCGATCTGGACGGAGCGGTTGCCAAAAACAATCCGGAAGTTGCGGAATTTAAAATGCCGGCCCGGCTGCTCGAACTTTACCGGGAAAAAGATTATGGAAAATATGCGGTAAACGGAACGGTTCCGCTAGCCTTCATTGCCGATAACCATACTTCGGGAGGTAACTCCGGGAGCCCGGTGCTGAATGCCCGTGGAGAGCTGATCGGCACCAATTTCGACCGCGTGTGGGAAGGTACCATGAGCGACTATTACTTCGATCCGAGATGGTGCCGAAACATTACGCTGGATATCAGGTACACACTCTTTATCATCGACAAGTTCGGCGGAGCAGGGTGGCTGCTGAACGAAATGAAATTTGCTCCTGCACCATCCCGTTAAGACACGGAACAGAGACAGAAAGTCCGGCTATACATAGCCGGACTTTTTTGTGAAGCTTATTGCTCCATCAGATTCCTGATCACCACAGAAGCCGCGGTGGCACCGAACATCGCCGGCATGTAGGAGATTGTCCCGTAAGCTGATTTTTTAAAATTCGTTCCGTCGGTATGGATGATTGACTCCCGGTCCGGAAGCTCTGTAGAGGAGACAACCGTCAGACCCCTGCGAATACCCGCCACTTTAAGGTGCTTGCGGATGTGCTGTGCAAAAGGGCAATTGTATGTTTTGGAAATATCTGTAACCACGATCTTCGACGGATCCACACGGCCTCCGGCCCCCATAGAGCTTACGATACGCATTTCTTTTGCCAGTGCGCTTTTTATACAGGTGAGTTTCGGTGTAACACTGTCTATCGCATCAATCACATAATCTGCGTCGGTATCCAGCAATGCATCGATCGCTTCCGGACGCACAAATTCTTTTACGGCATTCAGCGTTATTTCCGGGTTGATCGCGCGGATGCGTTCTGCCATCCATTCCACTTTACTCTGGCCATGTGTGGTAGCAAGAGCAGGCAGCTGGCGGTTGCGGTTGGAGGGGTCTACAACATCCCCGTCTACGATAGTCATACGTCCAACGCCGCTACGGGCAATGAATTCCGCAGCGAAAGAACCTACACCCCCCATGCCCAGCACCAATACATGTTTGCCGACAAGGCGTTCCAGTCGTTCGCGGCCAATGAGTAATTCTGTTCTTGAGAGCCAGCTAAAGTCCATAAATGAAGTATCTGAAAAGCAGCAAAAATAAAAAAGTCCGCCAATGAAGTATCGGCGGACTTTTTATGAGTAGGTAGTCGTAATCTATTTATAAACATTCACCACACAGGTATAATCCTGCAGCTTTTCTATTTGCTTTTCCCTGGCCAATCCGCCGAGTTTCCCGGACTTGGGCAGGCTGATCGTATTGTTCTGAGGAATGCTGCGCAGCATACGCAACAATGTGTTCGAGCTTACAGCATAAGTGATATTCACACTCTGGCTTTCTTTACCGGTTACGATTGCGACAATATTACCGGAGGCGTCCATTACGGGAGCTCCGCTTTGGCCCGGCTCTGCCGGTAATTCCAGGCGGTACTGCATGGAGTCGCCCATGAATCCGTTCCGGCTGCTTACATAACCTTCGCTATACACGATTTCATCCTGTGGGTAGCCCAGTGTGAACACGCGTTCTCCCAATGATTTTTTCGTGGTGGCAAAGGTGTAGGGTAATGCGGATTGCTGTTTGTTGAATCTGAATTTACGCGATTCAACTTTCAGGATCGCAATATCTGATTTTGCATCAAAGCTGATAGTGGATGCTTTGAAGTATTCGCCGTTGCGTGTCTGGATGTAAACAGAATCTGCACCTTCCGTTACGTGATAGTTGGTGATCACATAACCATCATTCGTCAGCGCAAAGCCAGTACCACTGTATTTATTATCCATCAGGGGCTTGTTGGCTTTGTTATCAAGATCGCGGATGATACGGTTCTGTGATTGTCTGATGCCCTCCAGTTCGGATTTTACTTTCCGCAGTTCGCTGTATCGGGGAGTGGTATCCTGGTGATGATTGTGGTACCAGCTTATTCCGAGGCTGGTAAGGATGGCTACTCCTGCCGCGACGGCGCCCGTACGCAGGTAATGGCTTTTCAGAGAGATATGCTGCGCCGCTTTACGTGTATGCATTGCAGCATGAATATCCGAAAGGGTATTTTTGAAACGTTGTTGGGCTCCTTTCTGATTCAGGGAGCTGATAAGGTTCATGGCTTCTTCAAAATCCGACCGGAAGCGGGTGTCGCTTGCCAGCCGTTGTTCCAGCGACACCTGTTCCGCAGGGGAAAGTGTTTTGGCCAGATATGCTTCGGCTAAGTTCCAGATTTGGTTGTCGTTATTCATTTTCACGGGTCTTTCTTTCTATTGATCTGCTTTCATCGTGTAGAAGATCTTCTTCAGGCGATTCAGGCATTTGTATTTTTGTGTCTTTGCGTTGTCGGGATTGGTGTAACCAAATGCCCCGGCAATTTCCTGCATACTGCGTCCTTCTTCGTAAAAGGCCTTTAATAATGAGCGGCAGGGCTCCCCCAACTCCTCCATGGCCAGCCCCAGCTGTTCGAAATGTATCTCCCTTTCTTCCTGTATGCTGATATCATCTTCGTATGCATGCAGTTTGTCCAGGTTCTCCTCGTCTTCGGCAACCGTAAAATCAGGTCGCCGGTTGTGCTGCTCCAGTTTTTTATACCAGATAAATTTTGAAACAGCCACCAGGTAAGTTCCTATTTTACAGGTAAGCCTGAATGCCTCCTGCTGCGATTTCTGAAACAGGATGGTCATTGCCTCCTGAAACACATCTGCAGCATCTTCTGCATCTCCGCTATGAGCAGTCACCCATGCGTATACCTGGCGATAATTATCCCGGTATACCTGCTCTGTGATCTTCCGGTCGTTCCGGGCAATACCTTCGAGCAATTGATGTTCTTTTAACAGGGGAAGTTGCACTTATTAATACACTTTTTTAGAAAAAGTAACCCTTGGCAGGCTAAATAATTTATGAATTGACAAGGACCAAAGGTACAGTGTACTTTTGTTTTTTATTCCGTCCGGAAAGTTTCCGTTTTTATAAAATCCGGTTTAAAGGAAACGAACCGCTTCAAATTATTTTCTAGGTTTTTATTTTGATGACCAGCACAAAATAAATTTTTTTATAAAAATATAAAAATGCCGGGTTACCTTTTTTAAAAGTGGAGATTAATAGGAAACTAAACTTTTTTAAAACAACATTTATGAAACTGGTAAAAATCAGCATCGTTGCCCTGTCTATGGGTCTGTTCTTGGCTTCTTGTGGTGGTAACTCTTCAGAAGCAACTCCAGCTACTGATTCAGCTGCAACTGTTGCTCCTGCTGTAGAAGAAACTCCAGCTCCAGCTGTTACAACTGATTCAACTGCTGTTGCTCCTGCTACTACTGACAGCACTGTTGCTCCTGCTGCAACTCCAGCTCCTGCTGCTCACTAATTGTAGTTCGGTTATAGAAATTATAACTACTATTTTTGTAATAGGCTTCCGATTTCGGAAGCCTATTACTTTTATGGCGATTCTTACTTATGGCAACATCCAAAAAACAGCGCGCGAAAAGGAAACCGTTCCGTTTTCTGATAAAGTCGTTTTTGCTGCTATGGGCAGCATCAATGGTATACCTTATTGTGTGTAAATGGGTAATGCCCCCTGTTACCATCACTCAACTTCAGTCGCTCGTGGCGGGAGACGGACTGAAGCGCGACTATGTTTCTTCCGCTCAGATCTCCTCCGCTGTGAAGCTAGCAGCTATTGCAAGCGAAGATCAGCTGTTTCCGGAACATGGCGGTTTCGACTGGAAGGCTATCGAAAAGAGTATGGATCCTGCATCGGGCAGGCGAAAAAAGAAGCGGGCTTTAGGGGCCGCTGCCAGTACAATATCGCAGCAGACCGCTAAAAACATATTTCTGTGGCAGGGCTCGGGCTGGACACGCTACGTACGTAAAGTGCCGGAAATGTTCTACACCAAAATGATCGAATGGGTATGGGGTAAGCAACGGATTATGGAGGTGTATCTCAATACTATAGAAATGGGGCGTGGTATTTATGGCATCGAAGCTGCGGCGCAGACTTACTTTCATAAACCGGCTGCTACCCTTACTCCTGCAGAATCCGCAAAAATCGTCGCTTGTTTGCCTAACCCCAAGGTCTTTACTGTGGTACCAATCAGCAAGCGTGTCGCATGGCGGTATCCGCAAATACTCAGGCAAATGAACAATCTTGAGGGAGATCCTGTGGTGGCCGAAATTATTCACTAGTCAGCGCTAATAATGCCGCATCCATCTGCGTGCGCACATACTCACGTAATTCCTTCACATCTTCCAGCGTCATCCCGTTTGTCGGTATAGGTTTCAGCACGCAGGCCCTGTTCTTTCCGGGCCATATCTTCCACCAATGGCTGAAATGCCAGCGCCGGCTCGTGTCCGGGAACAATACAGGTAACACCGGTATCTGATGCTCAATGGCAAGCCGGAAAGCACCATCATAAAACGCTTTAGTCGGTTCGCTGCTTTCGTTGAATGTTCCTTCCGGGTAGATGGAAATGGAATGTCCGCGATGAATCGCCTGACTCAACTGGTGTACACTTTCTGCTTTTTTCTTTGCATTGCTTCTGTCCACCAGAATAGCAACCCGCGCATAAATAAAGCCGAATAGAGGTGCTTTGGATATTTCATATTTAGCAAGCGGCCGGAAACAAAATGGGATTGTGGCAAACAGGACTATCGGATCCAGGTAGGAAACATGATTGGCAACTACCACATACTGCTGGTCGCCGCCCGGCCAGGAGCCGCTTGTTGTGACAGGCATACCCGTCGCAAGCAGCCAGATCCTTGCCCATAACCGCGACAACTGCCACATAGCAGTTTCTGATTTATCTGCCGGGAAACAGGCAAACAGCAAATAAAATGGCAACACTAAAAAAAGTGTTGCCACAAATAAGATCACTGCGTAGGCGGTGTAAAAAGGTTGCAGACTTCTCCTCATGGATACGCCGGATTGACTACATTCCCGGGAAAAGTGCACGGCCTACCAGTTCGCGCGAAGGCCATGGGATCATTGCAAGCATGATGATCAGGGAAATAAGCGAAAACAAAAATACTTTTCTGAATTTAGCCTGATCGCCCAATGCTTTCTTGGCAGCGGAATGAGCAATATGCGCGGCTGCGATCGCCAACACCATTCCGATTGTATGTTCTACAGCAAAAAACCGACCCGCCGGATCTTTCATCACGGATGCCATGCCATTGTTCTGTATATTTTTTATGCCCCAGGCTCCCGTGAAATACAATACCAGTCCTACCAGCAGCTGAATGTCCATTGAGATCATGAAGAACAGGGAAATTTTACGATCACTTGCTGCGAAAGATCTTTTTGACAGCAGGCCGCTCAGGCTTTTCAATACGGCTGCTACAGCGAGAATAATAACGATCCAACGGAGGAAGCTGTGTAGATGGAGCATAATATTTTTTTGATTGTTGAGCAAATGTAGTCGAATTTACTGTTCGATGAACAGGTTGTTATGGATCATTTTATCGGTGTACACCTGCCAGAAGGCGCGCTGGTATCGCAACGCGGTAAAGGTGTCGGGACTGATCTCCGGGAGCATGTTCCCATTATCCAGCGGATCTTTAAAACGATCAAATACCGCACTCATATTACCGTTGGTAATCCTGATAAAAAAGCGATCCATGGTCCAGCACAGATGACCGTCTATATGCTGTACCGTGAAGGCAGGTACATCTTTGCGGAAAATGCTGTTGCCGAATGCGAAAAAAGGCCTGGGATAACCGAGGTAGTCCAGTACGGAAGGGAGTATGTCGATCTGTTGCGTTAGCTTGTCCACGCTGCCCCTCAGTGAAGTATCTCCCGGCGCAAAGAATACCAGCGGAACAGCAAACCGCCCCTGGTGCATATTGTAGTATTCATTTGCAGACAGCGCAGAGCAGTGATCGGCAACCAGCACAAATAATGTATTTTGAAACCATGATTCCCTGGACGCAGATTGAAAGAATCTGCGCAGGCTGAAGTCGGTATAGCCTATTGATTCATAAATCTCCAGTTTGCCGGACGGAAATTTCCCCTTGTATTGCGGCGGAATACGGTAAGGGTGGTGGGAGGAAAGTGTAAATATGCCGGCAAAAAAAGGTTCGTGCAGCCGACCGCTTATATCTTTTACCGCAAACTGAAGGAAAGGCTCGTCCCATATGCCCCAGTCTCCGTCGAAGTCACCTTCATTATTGTATTCATTCCTGCCTGCATACCTGTCGAATTGAGCATTCCGACAGAATACGTCGAAGCTCATAGTGCCGTTGGTACCTCCGTGATAAAACGCACTGCTGTAGCCCATGCTTTTCAATGTGCCGGGAAGCGATGTAATCCTGTTTGTGCCATATACGGAGGTGGTGAAAGGTTCCTCCTGTAAAGACGGTATTCCCGCAAAAATAGCCGGAATCCCTTCCGCCGAATGGTACCCGTTAGCGAAAGACTGTGTGCACACAAGACTGTGTTGCATCAGGCTGTCGAAAAAAGGAGTGTAACTCTGTAGTCCCCCGATAGCAGTAAACTCTTTGGAGAAACTTTCAAGTACGATCACAACAACATTTTTCGGACGGAATTCTTTACCGGTAAATTGTTTTCTCGTTCCGATAAGCTTTTCTGCCGCCGCGTCGCTCATATAGTGCACCGGTTCCAGCGCACGCGCGCCAAGCGTATTGATGATACTGAAGGGAGTATTCAGTACAAGCGGGAGATGATTGGGTTGTGTGATTCCTGCAGCATTTTTTATTCCCAACGGAACAAGTTGCACGCCTCCTCTTAAGGCGATGAAAGCCAATGTCAGCGAGAGGCAGTAAGTCAGGATGGATTTTATATGGCTTTGCTTTTCCTGCTTCAGCGGGAATCGTTTACAGATGCTGTTGTTCAGGTAAGCGAGCAGGACGATGAACAGGATCCCGGCAAGGAACAGGTACCAGTATCCTTTCAGGAATGCAGGCAGCAGGTTCACGAAATCCCCTTTGCGGCTCAGCATCTGCAGCAGCTCTGCGGTGGATCTTTTGTGATTGTAGGGAAAGTAGGCCCAGTCGGCAATCTCAAAGAGGAATGCAGTAGCATTGATGATGATAAACCAGTATTGCAGTACTTTGTCTGCTTTGGCGGATGGCCATCGTGGTGCGGGAAACAAAAACAATAGCCAGTATAAGCTGTTGAGTGCGGCTATTGCAGAGAGATCGAAGCGTAATCCGTAAAAAAGAATGCGTAACAATACGGACGGCGTGACACCGTTGAAGTGATCGGCATTCAGGATCAGGAGCATTATTCTGCTGAAGGCAAACGCCAAAAGCAAAACGGTTATCTGCACCGCTACACGGGAGAGTTTTTGCTTCATGCCAGTCTTTTACCGCAGATCGATCTCCGTGTTATCCCCGATATTCAGGCTTTGACTGCTGCCGCGTACAAACGCATCATTCCCTATAATGGAACCGTGCAATAACACGTCTTCCAGTTCTGCGTAAGAACCGATGATGGAATTTTTGATAATGGAAAATTCGATCTTAGTGGCTTCGCCGATTGTCACGTTGGGGCCGATAATGGAATTCCGGATCTTGCAGCCTTTCGCAATACTTACGGGTGGGATGATCACTACATCGCTCTGCTCTTCCGCGCGTTGCTGCGCAGCATACTTCAGCAGGGTGGCATTAGTGGACAACAAGGTTTCTTTTTTACCGCAGTCAAACCAGGTATTGATGCGGAATGCATCGAAGCGCACTTTATAATGAGCGATCATTTCTTCCAGTGCATCTGTTAGCGGAAACTCGCCTGATTTCGCAACAGGGCGGGAAAAGACGGTTTCCAGTGCTTCGAACATGATTCGGGTTTCCCTGATGAAATAGATGCCCACCATTGCCATGTTGGATTTCGGGATCAGTGGTTTTTCCACCACTCTGGTCACGCGGTCTTCCGGACCCAGTTCCGCCACGCCGAAGTTGCGCGGATCATCCACTTTCTGTACGCCGATCAGGGAAACATCGCTCGTCAGCACCTTCTTCAGATCGTAATCGCATATGGTGTCGCCCAGCACAATGATCACAGGTTCGTCCATGTCGATATTTGCGCGTGTAAGCCCTATTGCATGACCTATACCTTTGCGGTCATTCTGCGTTACGAAACTGCATTTCAGATTAGGATAGTTGCTGGCCACATAGTCCTGTATCTTTTCGCCGAGATAGCCTATTACAAAGACAAACTCGTTTACGCCGGACTCCAGTAGCTGGTCCACAATGACACTCAGGATGGTCTTCCCTGCAATCGGGATAAGCGCCTTCGGTTGTGTATAAGTGAGTGGTCTGAGTTTGGTTCCTGCTCCGGCTACCGGGATAATGGCTTTCACTGCGATTTAATTTTAGTAGTGTGAAACAAAGCGTTGCCGACAAAAGTAACGACAATTTTTTCGTTTCACGGGCATAAAAAAAGACCCGCAATAACGGGTCTTCATTACAGGTAAAATGTAAAATTAAATTTTCCAGGCGTCCATTTCTGAGTTGTCACCCGCAGCTTCCGCTGCAACCGGTATAGCTGCTTCAGGTTCTGCTACGGAAACCGCTGCAGGCTCTTCCTGAACTTTCGTTCCTTCATAGTTTTCCTGATCGTCAGCATGATTGAAAGAGTCGAAATCGAAATCAGGCATCAGGTCAGTCTTCACATAGTTCACAGTTTCTACAAGCGCTTCTGCGAATTTGTTGAAATCCTCTTTGTAAATAAACATTTTGTGGCGGTCGTAACCATCGTCTTCAAAGCGTTTTTTGCTTTCAGTAATGGTGATAAAATAATCATTACCGCGAGTCGCTTTCACATCGAAGAAATAAGTTCTCCGTTTGCCGGCTTTCACTCTTTTGCTGAAAATACTTTCAGAATTCCGGGCACTGTCGCCGTAGTTTTTGTTGTCGTACGCCACTATTCGTGTTTTTTTTAAGTTACAAAAATGATGTATACAAAAATAGACAAGTAGCCGATAAATCCAACTTTTTTTTAACGGTTCGCCATTTTTCCAATCTTTTGAAACATTTTTTTGTTTTCTGAATAAAGGCACTATATTTGCAACCCAATTCGAGCGGTGCGATAGCTCAGTTGGTAGAGCAAAGGACTGAAAATCCTTGTGTCGGGGGTTCAAATCCCTCTCGCACCACTGGTAAAAGCGACTTGAATTTCAGGTCGCTTTTTTTATTTATCCCTGCGTTTTACCGTAGAAGGTTTCCAGATATTTTTTAAAGGTTTTACCAAGCGGTAATATTTCTTTCGGTGTAATCACCTGGTCGCTTTTCACTTCTTTTATCTGGCTTGTATTAACGATATACGATTTATGTATCCGGATAAATTGCGGCATCGGAAGTTTCTGTTCTATTTCCCGGGTGGTGCCTGCTGTGATGTAATTTTTCTTATGCCCCACCAGCTTCACATAGTTACCCATACTTTGCAGATAGATAATTTCACTCGTAGGGATACGGACCATTTTGCCATCTACTTTGATGTCTAATTCGGATATATTTTCCTGTACCCCGCCCCGGTCCAGTCTTCTTGAAGCTTTATCGATTGCCTTGATGAACCGCTCGAAGCGGATGGGTTTGTGCAGATAGTCCACAGCATCGTATTCATAGCTTTTCATCGCGTAGTCAGAATAGGCGGTGGTGATAATTACCGCAGGCGGTTCCGGCAGCATGTCCAGTAAAGCAAAGCCGTCTATCTCCGGCATATTGATATCCAGCAACAGAATGTCCGCATGGTGGCTTTTCAGCAGTTGGTGCACTTCGAGGGCATTAAAACAGGATCCGATCAGTTCTGTTTCCGGCAATTCCTCAATATACCTCCTGAGGATATTGTGGGCTCCCGGCTCATCGTCGGCGATAACACATTTTAATGGTTGGCTCATGACAGGGTAAGGTTAAGATGAACAATATATTTTTCCGGTGTTTCCTGAATATCCAGTTTGTG
The DNA here is from genome assembly GCF_039540495.1 of Rurimicrobium arvi. Lineage (NCBI taxonomy): Bacteria > Pseudomonadati > Bacteroidota > Chitinophagia > Chitinophagales > Chitinophagaceae > Rurimicrobium > Rurimicrobium arvi. The sequence goes on from NZ_BAABEZ010000004.1 coordinate 373,374, forward strand.
TTTTCCGGGGTAAAGCAGCTCGAGTCGTTTTCGCGTATTTTGCAAACCCGTTTTGGTGGAGGTTTTCGCTGCAGGTCCTATTTCATTGGATACCGACATAAACAGTTCGCCGGCTGTTTCTTTTATGGTGATGTCAATGGCGGTCGATCTGATTCCGGTAGTACCATGTTTGAAGGCATTTTCAATAAACGTAAATAACAGCAACGGTATAATAGCAGCATCTCCCGACTGCATTTCGCATGTGTAATTCACAAGGCAGCGACCGCCCAGCCGTTCCTGCTCAAAAGATATATAATGCTCGATGAAAGTGATCTCCTCTTCCAGTGTCACTTCCGATTTTTTGCTGCTGTCCAGCACATACCTCATCAATTCGCTCAGCTTCAGAATAAGTTCTTTGCCTGCGTCCGGCTGGCTCAGCAGGTTGCTGTAAATATTATTGAGCGCATTAAACAGGAAGTGCGGATTCAGTTGTTCGTTCAGCTGTTTCAGTTCAAGCTCTTTTTTTTCCTGCTCTATATGGAACAGCCTTTCGCGGTCGCGGTAATAAGTATATGCAAGGTACACGCATAGCGCAGCCCAATAATAGATGAATTCCGCCCAGAACAATGCGATCCATTTGCGCACAGGATAGTGAGAAGGTTCGTTGAGAAAATACAATTTCATCAGCGCGTACAACTGGCTGCTCAGGAACAGCAGTGTGATAACGGATAAGATGTACAGCAAATACCTGCGCCGTTGCAGCAGGTACCGGTATAATATCAGGTTGTGAATAAAGAACGCGGCAAAGCTATTGCTCATCAGGATGGCTTCGATACCGAGCATCTGCCATGTCAGTTCGCCGAGTGCAAGGGGAACGCCCGTATTAAAACTCAGCATGATTAGGAACAGCAGCAGGTTGCGCAGCACAAAACTGTCGGCAACCCTGCGAATGATTTTTTCGGAGCGCGTCATATGGTGGTGGGAGTATGTGGTTCACCTAAGTTACATTTTATTCCGGGAAAGGGTCGCTTTGTGTGATGAATGTCGTTCGTCATTTATCATCGCTGTTCAAGGAAATGTTGCCAACCACTTCTTCTGAAGTCGGGTCTTGAAAGGATGACTACCGGGACTGCCGGATTTTTAAACAATTAAATCTCCTTTTATGAAAAGAACCCTACTTATTTCCGGAATGCTTGCATCGGTATTTGCTGCCCATGCAAATGCGCTGCTCAAATCGCCGGTTTCAGGGGCATTGGGCAGCGGCCGGCTCGCGGCCTTGTCTATGGCCTCGGACGGCAAAGACGTTGTACTGCTGCTGGCAGATAATACATCGCTGTATGCGTTGGATATTAAAGACAACGACCCTTCCGAACTGGTACCCAACGCCATTACCTCTATCCCGGATTTTGTGAACACAAAGCTTAAGCCTGTGGCCGGAGGTGCGACACTTACCGTAATAGATATGGAAGTAAATCCTGTGTCGCGCGCGGTGTATGTGCTTGCGGAATCCGGTACCACCAGTTATGTTTTTAAGGTCCGCAAGAATGGTGCCGATATCACACTGCTCGATCTTTCTAATGTAAGTCACAGTACCATTAGCTGGGGCGGTTCTTTCAGTGTAAATGATATGACCTGGGGAGATAATAAATTGTTCGTATCCTCCGGCAGCTTTTCACTGAATGGTTCGGTGGTTGCTGTTGCAGCACCGTTTACGAATGGTGCTACCGTAACGCAGCGCAAAACATCTATGTTTAAATCTAACTGGGGTGGCACGTACTTCACGTCGGCTCCTTTGGAAACAATGACTTTTGGCGTTGTCGGTACAAAATCCAGACTTATGGGTGTCACCACCTGCGCGCCGGGTTATTCGCTGGAGGCAGGTACTTTGAGCGGCAGCGGAACGCTGGAAGTGAAGGAGGACTTTAATGTAAATATGGGCGTTTCCGAAAAAGTTGTGTTTCAGAGGCACGACAGTAAAGACTGGTTGTTCGATCTGCACGACGACAATCTGTACCGGATAGGAGCGTCTTTCCTGGATGGTACACCGGAAACTTCCGGCAAATACAATAAGAATTCGGTGTTACTGCGGGACAATACGGGTGCGCCGGTCAGCACGCTTACGGCCGACCAGTTCAAACAGTTTACCGGTACTTATTCCGAAATCGCTTTCTGGGACAATTACCGATTGCTTGTACTCGAAAAGGGCGGCACACTGAAGCTCATGCAGACGGCAACAACCGCTCCTCCGTTATCAATAGCACAGTCGGTGCGTGAGACAGCGGCGCTTCGTCTGTATCCTAACCCGGCTCATGAACAAATATCGGTAACACTTCCCGTTGCTTCCGGCCAGGTAAGTATTGACATCTATGCATTGGACGGTCGCCGGGTACAGCATCAGATAGCTTCCGGTGCTGCGACAACAATCGATCTGAAAGGCATGCCTCAGGGACAGTACCTGCTTAAAGCCGTATATGAATCAGGTAGTACAGAACAGCAATTCTTTGTTATCCAATAGCGTTTTTATGAACAGGCTTTTTGTAGTTTGTTTCGGAATGATATTCCTGTGCCTGCAGCAGTTCGCTCAGGCACAGGAGTCTTTCCGGTTAGGGGGAAGCATTCAGCAACCGGAAATCTGCATTAGCCGGGGCGGTCCCCTGCTTCCCGGCGAAGGGCTTTTTCTGATGATTGGCAAAGAATCAGCCTCGTTACCCGTTCAATGCCGTTTTGAGACGGGTGGGCAGGGTTTGTGTTTCACACCTGTCTATCCGCTGGCACAGGGGGCACATTTCCTGCTTCATGTGGGCGGTTACGCCGATACAATTTTGTCCATGCCGGAGCTCAGGACGCCCTCAGCGGGTAGAAGCAGCATCGGTGCTGTTTACCCGCTTTCAGATACAATACCCGAAAATATATTGTTTTTTCATGTTGCGTTTACGCAGCGTATGACCGAAGATCGTGAAGCTTGGAAGAAAGTTGCGGTGCGCGATGCAAACGGTAACCTGATACCACGCACCTGGAGGCAACGCAGCTTCTGGCTGGACAGTGGCCGCCTGCTTGTATTGATGATCCATCCCGGTCGTGTGAAAAGCGGTATCCATTACACAGGCCCTGTATTTACGGAAGGGCATCGTTACGAGATCTGTGTGGACAGCAGCCTGACCGATATTTCGGGAAATTATCTTTCTGCTTCGTTCCGGAAAATATATTATGCCGGAGCGGAGCAAAGGCAGGTACTGCTTTATGCTGCAAACCTGCAGCAACTGAGGCGGGAAACCCGCGATACGCTGGTACTGCAATTCAGCCAGGGACTCGATCATGCTGCGGCAGTCACCAATATAATGGTAACCAATGATCAGAATGCCAGCATTCCCGTTGTTATAACACAGCCTGCGGACCGCGAAATAAGGCTTCTGCCTGTTGATAGGTGGCCTGAAGGGGAACTTTCCCTGGTATTGGGTGCCGATATTTACGATTATACGGGAAACAGGCTCAATCGTTCGTTCGAAGTGTCCGACAGTAAAGATATGTTACAAGATAAAAATATTCATGTGTTGCGCGCTCACATAAAATAGAGGAGTGATCATAAAGATGATCGATAAATGTGTTTTCATGTTTGATGACAGGTTGGTGGATCTGCTCATCTGATTCGAAAGGCCGCTTTCCAGCGGCCTTATTTTTTACCTGTTTTCCCGCTTACCGACCGGAAACCCGGTTTGGCCGATAGTTAAGGTATTATTAACAGTTTTTAAAATTACCGTTAATGACTTTGCATATACCTTTGGCAAAAATTTGAACGAAATACGATTTTGGTCGATTCGTATGAATTTTTCAGATACCGCGCCGTATCTTTTCCCAAACTAAAAACAAAATACTGAATGCGTAAAAAATTACATGATAAAGTAAACGCATATAAAGCCGCTGACGAGGCACGTCGCATGGGTGTTTACCCTTATTTCCGCCCGATTTCTTCCGCGCAGGACACGGAGGTAATTATTGATAATAACAGAGTGCTGATGTTCGGATCCAATTCCTACCTCGGTCTCACCAATCATCCCAAAATTAAAGAAGCTGCCCAGGCGGCTATTGCAAAGTATGGTACAGGTTGTGCCGGTTCACGTTTCCTGAATGGTACGCTGGATCTGCATATTGAGCTTGAAGAAAAGCTTGCACGTTTTACGGGAAAAGAAGCAGCGCTGATATTCAGTACCGGGTTTCAGGTAAATCTTGGCGTACTCGCAACGCTGACGGGCCGCAACGATTATCTTATTCTTGATGAGGCCGACCATGCCTCCATCATCGACGGAACGCGCCTTTCTTTTTCGAAAGTGATCAAATACCGCCATAATGATATGGCCGATCTGGATGCGAAGCTGTCTAAAATGCCGGAAGAAAGCATTAAGCTGATTGCTGTGGATGGCGTGTTCAGTATGGAAGGTGATATCGCCAAACTGCCCGAAATCGTGCAGATTGCTGAAAAGCACGGTGCGAGTATTATGGTGGATGATGCACATGGGTTGGGCGTACTGGGGCCTAAAGGTGCCGGAACGGCTGCTCATTTCGGGCTTACGGATCATGTGGATATGATCTCCGGTACATTCTCAAAATCGCTTGCTTCGCTGGGTGGCTTTGTAGCCGCAGACCGCGCTACGATCGAGTTCCTGAAACACCATGCGCGCGCCCTCATCTTCAGTGCAAGTATGACGCCTGCGTCTGTGGCAAGCGTTATCGCTGCCATGGATATAATGGAAAATGAACCGGAACGCATCAAGCAACTTTGGGATAATACGGCCCATGCATCGAAACTGCTGAAACAGGCAGGCTTTGATACCGGTCACAGTGAAACACCGATCATTCCTATTTACATCCGCAACAACGAACAAACATTCCTGATGACACGCATCCTCCAGGAGCAGGGCATATTCGTAAACCCTGTCGTGTCGCCGGCCGTTGCGCCGCAGGATACATTGCTGCGTTTCTCGCTGATGGCCACACATACGTACGAGCAGATAGAAGAAGCCGTGGGCAAGATCAGCGCCGTTTATAAACAGGTAAAGGCAATGAGTGCCGAAACTCAGGCAATCTAACATGATTCAGATATTCCCCGTTCACGATAAAGCACAGTTGAAATCGTTTATCGATTTTCCTCATGATCTGTATAAAGGAGATCCGTTCTACGTACCGGAACTTTTTATCGCACAGCGGGATCTGCTTTCCCGTCACCCGTTTCTGAAACACTCCGAAATGCAGTTGTTTCTGGCGATGGACGGTAAGAAGTTGGTAGGACGAATTGCTGCCATTCTGAACAATAACCACAACCGTTTCAACGGCACGAATGAAGGTTTCTTCGGATTTCTCGATGCGGTTGATAATATAGATGTGTTCAAAGCACTTACTGATGCGGCGCTTGCCTGGCTGAAGGAAAAAGGAGTGCATTCGGTGATAGGACCCGTTAATCCGTCCACAAATGAAACCTGCGGCATGCTGGTTGAAGGATTTGACAGCGCCCCTATGATCATGATGACCTATAACAGGCCGTACTACAACACGTATATGCAGCAACTTGGGTTTGGTAAAAAAACCGATCTGCTTGCGTACCTGTTGCAGCGCGACGATCTGAACGATAAGTCGATGCGCCTGATGGAGTCGCTGAAACAGCGCCTCGCTCAGAAGGGAATTACCATCCGCAAAGGCAACCTGAAAAATTTCCGCCAGGAAGTCGACGGATTGCGTAAAGTATACAATGAAGCCTGGGATAAAAATCTGGGTTTTGTGCCAATGACGGACGAAGAGTTCGATTATATGGCAAAGGATATGAAGCTGGTGCTCGATCCTGATTTTTGCCTTGTGGCGGAGCATGAAGGGAAAGCGATCGGTTTTGTGCTCGCAATGCCTGATATCAACCAGGTGCAGCGCAAGGTGAAAAGAGGCCGTTTATTGCCAACAGGTATTTTCAAACTCCTGTTCGGCAGGAAGAAAATAAATGCGATCCGCATTATTGCGCTGGGTATTACCGAACCCTATCGTAAGATGGGTATCGAAGCGGTGTTCTACGGCATGGTTATGAAAAGCGGGTTGGAAAAAGGAATGCAGCAGGCTGAGGCATCCTGGATCCTGGAAGACAATGAAATGATGAACCGTGGTATACAGCATATCAACGGTAAGGTTTATAAAAAATATCGCCTTTACGAAAAGGCTTTATAGGAATAGCGGATGAGCGGAAAAATATTGATAACAGGAGCTTCCGGTTTTGTGGGTTACCACCTTACTGAAGCTGCAGTGAAGGCCGGATTCGAGGTTTTTGCAGCAGTGCGCAGATCCAGTGTGGTGGATCAGCTGAAAGGAATGCCGGTTCAGTTTGTCTATATCGATTTTTCGGATACCGAGAGCATCAGAGCGCAATTTGCAGAGCATCAGTTTGAGTATGTGATTCACGCCGCAGGACTCACGCGGGCGCGGAGCACAGCAGAGTATAATGAAGTAAATGCAGTTTATTCGCGGAATCTTGCGATCGTTGCGCAGGAGTATGGTGTAAAGAAGTTTGTTTTTCTGAGCAGCCTTGCAGCACTGGGCCCCGTCGGGTATCAGCATGCCGGCGCAATTGATGAGAAGCATACACCGGCACCTGTTACGGATTATGGTCGCAGTAAGTTACTGGCAGAACAATATCTCTGGAATGAATTGCCGCAACTGCCCCTGGTGATCCTGCGTCCGACGGCAGTGTACGGCCCGAGAGAGAAAGACATTTTTATTATGTTCAAAACGCTTGCGGGTGGCATTGAACCTTATATAGGGAGAGTACAGCAGAAACTGAGTTTTATTTATGTAAAAGATCTGGCGAATGTTGCAATCAAAGCGCTGGCGGTAGATACGGGAAGGGCTGTTTATAATATTTCAGACGGTCAGATTTACGATCGTTATGCGCTGGCAGACATTTTTAAGAAGACAATGAACAAAAGAACGTTCCGCATTCACGTTCCGCTGCCTTTAGTAAAAGTAATTGCAGCAACGCTCGAAAAGTTCAGTCGCTCCACACCGGCACTGAATAAAGAGAAATTGAATGAGCTGACCGCGGAGAGCTGGGATTGCAGTATTGAGCGGGCTAAGCGGGAGCTGGGATTTACCCCTGCATACAACCTGAATATCGGATTGCAGGAAACGCTTAACTGGTACAAAGAAAACCGGTGGCTATAAAAAACGACACACACACACATCATACCACATACATCACACACAAACACATCGCCGAGTTTAAAAAGAAACGTGTAATTCAATAAATAAACAAACATGGAATATCAAATCAAGCCTGCTCAAGGCAAACTGGGAATTTTGATTCCTGGCCTGGGAGCTGTTGCAACAACCGTAATAGCTGGTGTGGAAGCTATCAAAAAAGGATTGGCTCAACCTGTAGGGTCACTGACCCAGATGGGTAACATCCGTTTGGGAAAACGTACTGAAAACCGTTATCCCCTTATTAAAGATTTCGTTCCTCTGGCAGGAATGGAAGAGATCGTGTTCGGCGGATGGGATGTGTACTCCGATAACGTGTATCAGTCTGCTATGAACGCTAAAGTTCTGGAGCCGGGTCTGCTGGAGCCGATCAAAGCGGAACTGGAGGCCATCAAGCCAATGAAAGCCGTTTTCGATAAGTCTTATGTTAAGAACCTGGACGGAACGAACGTTAAAGAGGCTGCAACCAAATGGGATCTTGCACAAGCGCTGATGCAGGATATCGAGCAGTTTAAAAAAGACAACAACTGTACACGCGTAGTGATCGTATGGTGTGCTTCCACAGAGAAGTATACTGAAGAAACAGCGGTACACCAGACAATCGAAGCGTTTGAAGCAGGATTGAAAAATAACGATCCGAACATCGCTCCGAGCATGATCTATGCTTATGCAGCATTGAAATCAAATGTTCCTTTTGCTAACGGTGCGCCTAACCTTACCGTGGATATTCCTGCTATCGTTGCGCTGTCTAAAGAACTGAACGTTCCTATCGCAGGTAAAGACTTCAAAACAGGTCAGACCCTGATGAAGACAATCGTCGCTCCGGGACTTGCTGCCCGTGCACTGGGCGTGCGTGGCTGGTTCTCATCAAATATTCTCGGTAACCGTGATGGTCTGGTACTGGACGATCCTGAAAACTTCAAAACAAAAGAAGTTTCCAAGCTGAGTGTACTGGAGGAAATCCTGAACGCAGACATGAATCCGGAATTGTACGGAGAATTGTATCATAAAGTTCGTATCAACTACTATCCTCCTCACGGCGACAATAAAGAAAGCTGGGATAATATCGACATCTTCGGATGGCTGGGTTATCAGATGCAGATCAAGATCAACTTCCTCTGCCGCGATTCCATCTTAGCAGCTCCGATCGTACTGGATCTGGCTTTGTTTATGGACCTCGCTCACCGCGCAGGTATGGACGGTATCCAGGAGTGGTTGTCTTTCTACTTTAAAGCGCCACAAACGGCACCTGATCTGAAGCCTGAGCATGATATCTTCAAACAGCTGATAAAACTGCAGAATACACTGCGTCATATCATGGGTGAAGATCTGATCACGCATCTCGGACTTGATTACTATCAGGAACTGGTAGAAGCTCTTTAATACCTCAAAGCAACGGGCGGTTCCGTTGGGTCTGCCCGTTGCTTTCCATATAACTCCAGATGAAACCTATTGCAAGTATTTTCGGTATCGGTTATATCAAAGGCGGAGGTACGGTTGCTGCGATTGTTGCTGCATTGCTATGGTATTTTATACATCCCGTATTTGGTGTACAGCTGCTGCTTTTGTCCGGCGTTACCCTTACAGGCGTGTATGCGGGCAATAAAGTGGAAGCAGATTGGGGTAAAGACAGCAGTAAAGTAGTGATTGATGAAGTGGCAGGAATGTTTCTTAGTCTGCTGCTGATACCGGTGCATTGGATTACCGTGCTGGCAGCCCTGGTGTTGTTCCGTTTTTTTGATATAGCAAAACCGCTTGGTGTGCGCCGGATGGAGGTTTTTAAAGGAGGCTGGGGGGTAATGGCCGACGATCTGCTGGCCGGTTTGTATGCCAATATCGTTTTACAGTTGCTCTTACAACTGCATCTTTTTCCGGAGATAATATGACAACATTCTTCAGAGCTCAGGCTTCTTCCATAATTGCAACGCTGGTTGACTTCACCACCACTATCGTGCTCAAGGAATTGTTCGGACTGTGGTATGTGCTGGCTAACATCACCGGAGTGACCTGCGGCGGAGTAACCAATTTCCTGATCAATAAGGATTGGGTGTTCAATGAATCCAAGCGAGGGGTTCACGTGCAGGCAGGAAGATATTTTCTGATATGGTCCGGAAACTTCCTGTTGAATGCCGGTGGCGTGTGGCTGTTGACCCAGTCCTCCGATCTCGGTTACCTGCATGCTAAAATGATCGTTTCACTGATACTCGCATTCACCTACAACTTTTTTTTACAGAAACACTTCGTGTTTAAATAAAGATATTTATGCCACGCAAAACAGGAATTTTATTCCTATTGCTTTTATCCTCCCTCCGCCTGCTTGCCCAAACTACTTTCGTAAACGGGGTGGTAACGGATGCGAAGACGAATGCTCCGCTTGAAGATGTTGCCATTTTCTTCCCAGGGACAAACGTCGGTACCACCACCGATGTAAATGGCCGCTATACCATTAAGATAGACGGTTCGCCGTCAATGGTCCGCTTTACCTATACCGGATATAAAACAATCACCCGTAAGATCGAACCCGGAGAACAATCTGTGAGTGTTCAGATGACGGAGGAAAGCCGCACACTTAAAGAAGTGGTGGTGAAGCCGGGTAAACAACCGAAATACCGGAATAAAAACAATCCCGCGGTTGAACTTATCAGGGAGGTGATCGCACACAAAGACGATAACCGTGCGGCCGCATATGATTACCTGGCATACCAGGAATATGAGAAGCTGCAGTTTTCGCTCAGCAACAGCCCCGAAAAGCTGCGTAAAAATATCCTGCTGCGTAAGTACAAGTTCATGTCTACAAGCCTTGATACCACTACGCTTGAAGGCAAAGCCATTCTTCCGCTGTTTATGCAGGAAAATCTGTCGCAGGTATACTATCGCCGGAAACCGGAAAAAACAAAGCGGGAGATCATTGCTGAGAAGCGCGTTTCGTTCGATCCGACGTTCATCGATAACAATGGCTTGTCTACGTACATGAAACACGTGTACCAGACCATTGATATCTATGACGGTAACATCACGATCGTTACCAACCAGTTCCTGAGTCCGATAGCGGATCTGTCTCCTACTTTTTATAAATTTTATATCATTGATACCACCATGCTGAACGGCTTTCCGCTGATACAGCTGGCATTTCATCCGCGCAACAAAGCCGACTTCCTGTTTCAGGGATCATTGTTTGTAACGCTGGACGGGCACTATTCCGTTCAGAAAGTGGATATGACAATCAACAAGCAGGTAAACGTGAACTGGGTAAAAACGCTGCATATTCAACAGGAGTTTGAACAGAATCCGGATAAGCGTTACCATCTGTCGAAAAGTAAATTGTCTGCTGATTTCGGGATCACTAAAAGCGGAGACGGCGGTTTGTATGGTGAGCGCACAATCTCCTACAGGAATTATGAGGTCCCTGAACAGCTGGATGACTCCTTCTTTAAAGGCGAGGCGCTTGTTCACCGGACCACGGCAGACAACAAGGACGACCGGTTCTGGGAACAGAATCGTCATGATACATTGAGCAGTTCCGAAAAGCTTGTATACTCGAATATCGATAGCCTGCAAAGTACCAGATCGTTCCGCCGCGTGCTGAACATCACCACATTGCTGCTGGCGGGTTATTCTAAAGTCGGACCTTATTTTGAAGTGGGTCCGGTGAATACATTTTACAGCTTCAACCCGGTTGAAGGATTCCGTGGCCGTCTGGGTGGCCGCACCACTCCTACGCTGAGTAAGAATATTTATTTCGAAACTTACGCCGCATACGGTTTTAAGGACGAGAAGTGGAAATATTATGTAGGTGGCGTGTATTCATTCACCAACCGTTCCATTTATGAATTTCCTACGAATAAGATCAGCGCAAACTTCCAGCGCGATACTAAAATTCCCGGACAGGAGCTGCAGTTCATCCAGGAAGATAACATCTTCCTTTCGTTCAAGCGTGGTGTAAATGATAAGTGGCTGTACAACGACATTTATAACATCGATTACCTGCACGAATACAATAACCACTTTTCGTATAAAGTCGCTTACAAGAACTGGAAGCAACAGTCTGCGGGCGGCCTGCATTATATCAATGACGCCACGGGTAAGCCTGTGGAAAGTCTTACGACATCTGAATTCTCCCTGGAGCTGCGCTGGGCACCTCATGAAGAGTTCTACCAGGGCAAGTTGTACAGGATTCCGCTCCCGAATCGCTACCCGGTATTTACCGTGCGCGGTATCGTGGGCGTTAAAGGTTTCCTGAACGGTGAATATAATTATCAGAACCTGAGCGCGAATATCTACAAGCGTGTTTATCTCTCCCAGCTGGGCTTTTCAGATATCGTTCTGGAAGGAGGATACGTATTCGGAAAGGTACCTTTCCCGCTGCTGGATATCCATCGGGCGAACCAAAGCTATTCTTATCAGTTGCAGTCCTACAACCTGATGAACTTCCTCGAGTTTGTGAGCGACCACTATGCAAGCATACAGATAGATCAGTGTTTTAACGGATTTTTCCTGAATAAGATGCCGCTGATCAAGCGTCTGAAGTTCCGCGAATATATCAGCGCTAAAGTGCTTACAGGCGGACTCCGGGACGAGAACACCCCGAACAAAAAAGATGATCGGCTGTATGATATGCCGACTGATGCCAACGGTAACTTATCTACGTACTCCCTGCAAAAGCAGCCGTATGTGGAGGGAAGCGTGGGCCTCGGAAACATCCTGAAGTTTTTTCGTGTGGATGTGGTAAGGCGTTTCACCTACCTGAACAATCCAAACGTTTCAGCTACCGGCGTACGCGTGCGATTCAAGTTTGACTTTTAATTGATTTCTATGCAGCAAAAGACTTTAAGAGAGCGGCTTCAGCTCGGCATTTATAAGGTGATCGATCCGTTGGTAAGAGGTCTGATTAAAATCGGCCTTACACCCAACGCTGTTACAATTATCGGTTTGTTACTGAATGTTTGTGTTGCCATCGTATTTATATCCGGTGCAGAAAGAACGAATCGCGGAGATCTGTCCTATGTGGGATGGGCAGGTGCATTGACACTTTTCGCCGGATTATTCGATATGCTTGACGGACAGGTTGCACGCATCGGTAAAATGAGTTCCACATTCGGAGCCTTGTTTGATTCTGTTCTGGATCGTTACAGTGAAATGATCCTGTTTCTCGGTATCTGCTATTACCTGATTGCGCATCATTATTTCCTGAGCTCGCTTTTCGCATTCATTGCTCTTATCGGCTCTATGATGGTTAGTTATACCCGTGCCAGGGCAGAAGGTCTTGGTGTGGAGTGCAAGGGCGGACTGATGCAGCGTCCTGAGAGAGTGGTACTGATAAGCGTATCGGCAATCGCCTGCGGTATAACCTATTCTTTTATCGGCGGCGACTATAAATTATTCGTACCGGGTATACCGTTCCATATTTTTGAAACAATGACCGTCTTTACACTCCCGATCGCGATCATGGCGGTGATGACCAATATCACTGCAGTGGGTCGTTTGCTGGATGCAAAGCGAGCCCTGGATAAGAAAGATTCGGATGCGCGTGCTAAATCAGGTCTTAAGGTAGCTGCTGTTGCGTTATTGCTGTTTGCCGGTATACAGGTCATGCCGGGTAACGCATATGCAACAGGCGGATCGTTTAACGAAGTGGATACATTTCCGGTACCAAAGACATACGACAATCTGCTGTTCTATCTTCAGCGTACACCCAACACCAACACGGTGATGTACGAACTGAATTTCGATAAGGAGACCGGTAAGCTGGACGAGGATAATCCCGTGCATGTTTACTGGATACGCTATACCGAAGAGGGCAATCCGAAAAAAGAACTCAATTTCATCCAGCGTAAATATGCATACGGATTAAAGTACAAACGCATCAGCGAAAATCACTGGGAAGTACGTTTTGTATGTACTTCAAAGAAAGTCCTGCATCTGCAGAAAGCTGCCGACGGCAAATACTACATGTTTGTCAATGCAAACGGACTTAATACTGTTTTAAAGCGCGTGTACATCAAAATTGACGGAGGTACATTCTGGTCTCCGAACGTATTGTATATCGAATTGAAAGGAACGGATGTGAACACCGGAAAGGTGAATATGGAACGCATCAATATGAAAGACTAATCTGGTACCGGAGAAATTAATCGTGAATAACAAGACGCAAATAGCACCTTCATTTTTTTCAGTACGGCAGCTCTCGGCCGTGGCGATAACAGCATTCGCTTACCTGGGGCTTTCAGCACTGCTGGTAGGCTTTAAAACAGACCAGGTATTTCTGGTCGTTGTATTTGCGCTTTGCTATTTCCTCACTCCTATAACGCGAAAGCTGATCCTCGGCTTTTCGATTTTCATCGTGTACTGGATCATTTTCGATTACATGAAAGTGGTACCGAATTACAGGGTCAACGACGTGCATATACAATCTTTGTATGAAGCGGAGAAGCATCTTTTCGGAATACGTGTCGATGGTGTTTTGCTCACGCCCAATGAATACTGGCAGCATTTCCACCGTTCTTTCCTGGACGTCGCATCCGGCATCTTTTATCTGACCTGGGTGCCGGTACCTTTAGGGTTTGCTGCATATCTGTTTTTTAAAAACAAGAAAGAGTTCCTGTATTTTTCCCTCACATTCCTGCTCGTGAACCTGATCGGATTTGTGATCTATTATGTATATCCTGCGGCTCCACCCTGGTATGTTGCAGAGCATGGCTTTACGTTTATCCGGGACACCCCGGGAAACACCGCCGGACTGTCGCGCTTCGATGTGTTTTTTAATACGGGCATATTCAAATCTATTTATGAAAAGAGCTCGAACGTATTCGCTGCCATGCCGTCACTGCATTCGTCGTATCCGCTGATCGTGTTTTATTACGGTCTGCGCAACAGGCTTGGGGCGATCAATATACTATTCGCTACCCTGATGCTGGGTATCTGGTTTTCGGCAGTGTATACAAGCCATCACTACGTGCTGGATGTGATAGCCGGTATCCTGTGCGCAATTACCGGCATAAGACTGTTTCTTTTAATGGCAACCAAGAATAAGTTCATAATTAAAATCCTGGATAATTACAGAACAGTGATCAGCTGAGCTGACACGAAAATATTTTAAAACCTGGTGAGTATGACAAAGGATGAAATGACTAAAATAGCAATTATTGACGCAGCTAAAGTCTTATTTCAACAGTACGGTCTGGCAAAGACGACCATGGAGGATATTGCCAAGGCCATAGGTAAGGGGAAAAGCAGCTTATACTACTACTACGACACGAAAGAGGAGATTTTTCAGTCGGTGGTGGATAAGGAGAAAGAAGAGATCGAGCGCGATATCATCGACGCAGTAGGCCGGGAGCATACAGCGGTGGAGAAGCTGAAAGCATTTGCACAGACAAAATACAGGGCTCTTCGCAGACGACAGCTCCTTTACAGGCTCAAGACGATCGGCCTGAATTCAGAAGGCTCTGCTACCGGTTGCATCTTCAATGCGATCAAAGCGCGTTACAATGAACACGAAGAAGATATCGTGAAAGGAATTCTCCTTTTCGGTATCCGTGAGGGGAGCTTCGATTCAGCCTATCAAAGCCAGATCGACCTGATGACGAAAGTATGTACCAACATGCTGCGCGGTATCCAGATGGAGCTGTCCTTCGGGAGTTTCAAAGGCAGCGCAGGGGATCTGCTCGATACGGCCGTTAGTTTTATTGCCAATGGCCTTAAGACACGTAATTTTTCATTTGCGTAAGCAATTTGTCTTAATAATTTTTAAAGCAGGCACATGCCTGCTTTTTTTTGGCGTATGCTTATCAGTAAATGAACTTTAGTTCAGCTATTTTTGGTTTTTATAAAAGATAGAATGGATAAACTTACCAATCATCCGGCAATACTACTCTCATTTGGTGTAGTGGTCCTGGTGATGCTGCTGCTTGATCTCGGTGTGTTTCATAAGAAAGCGCATGAGGTTTCCAATAAAGAAGCACTTGCCTGGTCGGTGGTGTGGATAGGTTTGTCTATGGCTTTCAGCGGTGTGGTATATCATTCCATGGGCCTTAATAAATTCGCTCAGTTTCAGTCGGCGTACTGGATTGAAAAAGCCCTTTCGGTAGACAACCTGTTTGTATTTATACTGGTTTTCCAGTTCTTTAAGGTTCCGTCAATACTGCACCACAAAGTTTTATTCTGGGGCGTCATCGGAGCATTGCTTTTCAGAGCCTTATTCATCTTCTCCGGTGTGGAACTGATCAAATACGCCTATTTGCCGGTATTCGGGATGTTTGGCCGTAATTGGCATGTAAATATCGTACTGCTGCTTTTCGGAATTTTCCTGATTTACGCGGGTATAAAGTCATGGTATAGCGGATCGGAAGAAGAAGCGTCTAAAGATTTTTCCCAAAGCCCCGGCGCACGGTTTATTCATCGCTTCTTTAAGGTGAGCGATCATTTTGAGGAAGACCATTTCTTTACTGTGAAGAACGGCGTAAGGATGGTAACACCTTTATTCGTAGTGCTTGGTGTAATTGAATTCACTGACCTTTTATTTGCCGTCGATTCCATTCCGGCCGTTTTTGCAATTGCCCCGAACGATCCTTTTATCCTGTACACGTCCAATATCTTCGCGATCCTTGGCTTGCGGTCGCTTTATTTCCTGCTGTCTAACTTTATGCATCGCTTCAGCAGGCTGAAATACGGGCTTGCGGTTATCCTGTTTTTTATAGGAATGAAAATGGTGATTGCGCCGGTACTGCACATATCTTCACCGCTCTCTCTAGGCGTGGTGGCGGGTGTGCTGCTGATCTCTGTGATTGCTTCGCAGATATGGCCGGAAAAGAAATAAAAAAAACAGATACTAGAGGTAGTATCTGTTTTCGTGAATATAATCAGCCACAATATCCGGCGTGAGGTACCGGATCGATTTTTTATCCCGTATCTGTGTCCGTAAATAAGTTGAGGAGATTTCCAGCAGTGGTGCTGCAAGCATCGTGACATTTGAATTGGTGCCGGTAACCTCAAATCCGGGGCGTTTGTAGAGGATCAGTTCATAGTCTCTCAGCAATACGTCATGATTTTTCCATCGCCCGATGTTCTGAAAACTATCCGAACCCATGATCACTTTGAACTGATGCTGCGGAAAGTGCTCGCTGAGGTAGGTAAGCGTATCAATTGTATATGAAGGACGGGGCAATTTGAATTCAATGTCACTGGCATGGAAGCGCTCATTGTCCTGTATGGCCAGTTTTACCAGGTGCAGACGGTCGTACTCGTTCAGGAGCGATTTTGTTTCCTTGAGCGGGTTTTGCGGAGAAACGACAAACCATATTTTATCGACGTTGCCATACTCTGCCACGTGATTCGCAATAATCAGATGCCCGTTGTGAATGGGATTAAAACTCCCGAAATAAAGTCCGATACGCACAGTCAAATAAATTACATAAAGTCATAGGTACGGCGCGCAATATTAAGACGCATGCCACCGTAGATACTTAAGGATTGCTGCTGGGGATAATAGTTATTCTGATACTGATAGTTGCGATAGATAAAGCCGAGGTCGAAGAAAAGACGTTCTGCAATTTTGTAAGACGCATTGAAACTTGCAAGCTTACAGGTGGCCGCCAATCCGTTGATCACCGTTACCCCGTACTGGTTTACCACACTGTTATAGCTGCGGAATATGTCATTGCCATAGTTGAGTCCGCCGGTGTCTACGCCCTGTTTATAATACATAAGCTTTCCTGTAAGCAACAGGCGTTGGACAGGCCGGTAGTTAGCAACAACAATAATCTCGCGGAAGCCTGAGCCAAGCGGATGGGCCAGGGGTTGGTTATAATGACTGTAATTGGTAACACTGTCTGAGTGAGAGTAAGTATAAGGGCGCACCAGGTTGAACTCCGCCTGCAGATCCAGGTTGCGGACGGTAAATGCGTCAAAATATTTCGCGCCCAATTGAACACCGTATTTATTACCCCACCATTTATTGCTGCCAAACAGCTCCTTGGATTTAAATTCATCCAGGAACAGCTGGCTATACAACTGCACACCTTTCAGCGGAATGACTTTCAGGCTGAATCCCAGGTTCACGTTGTCCGGGCTCCCGTAGAAACGCTCAATCGCACGATAAAAGATAATAGGATTGAGGTAGCCGAACGAATAGCTGTTTTTACTGAATACGATGCTCTCGAACAAACCTACATTCAGCCATTTGGTTGCATTTACCGTAAGGTAATGCGTAGTGGTGTATTTCAACGGAAGATTCCTGTCGGCACCGCGCACATAAGGAGGAATGATCTCCGCATAAATATTCTGGTAATTCAGCTTCCAGATTTTAGTGTTGAGTTTCAGAAAAGTACTGCTGGCTGCAAAATCGCTCAGGAACAGACTCCTGATACCGTCTCCGAGGAATTGCTTATCATATCCGAAAGTTACGTTTACATAATTCTTAATGGCCGCAAAATCGATGTAGCCGCGAGCCTGAATGTAATCATAGGTTTTGGAACCGGGGCTGTTCTGATAATAGTCGGCACCAGGTACGGCAGAATGGCGTGTGATCCACTGCGTAACATAAGTGGGGGGCTGCTCCTGGTTATCGGCGAAATAAGTGTATAAGCCTATTTTGTTGGCAATACGTGCGCGGATCTCGGCACCGCGGCTGCTGGCGAAAAGCCCCTGAGTAGTGCTAACCCCTCCGGATTTGGATTGTTCGCTCATGTACTGGGCGCTGATAACCGGATTCACAGAAAGGAAAAAATCCTTTGTATTGACATATACAAAGTCTGCGCCGGTCTTGTAAAAAGTGCCGAACCAGGGTTTGGCCCGTAATACAGTGATTTCGTTTTCCCCGGATTGTACCTTGCGCCATTCACTGCTGATCGCGATGGCGTGGTACATATTATAGCGGTCCACTTTGTTTAAAGAAATGCCCGAAAGTTCATTATTGGCTTCATCAAGGCGGTCTTCAAGAAACGAGACAGTGGCAGCCCTTGTTACAGGTTTTGTACTGAGGAACAATTTTCCGGATAGTTTCCCGGATTTTGTCTCCAGCCGGTCCAGTAAATGGTATTCGTCTTCTCCGAGTTGCAGGTAGGTGTTCTGCGCCCGGGCTGCTCCCAGGCAAGAGCCGAAGACGCAGAGGCCAGAAAGTAATTTTTTGATCATAGGTACTATCTTTTACTTACTTGCACTAATTTGCCAAAAGTACAGTTAATTTATCCATTACTCCTTAGCAAAAATGATACCAATTCTGATAAAAAATGCAACTCTCGTCAACGAGGGGAAGCAGATACAGGCCGACGTCCTCGTGAAAGGCAATCGTATTGAAAAGATAGCCAGTCACATAGATACTCCCTTCTCCGTAAGAGAAATTCATGCCGATGGTTTGTTCCTGCTGCCAGGCGTCATAGACGATCAGGTGCATTTCCGGGAGCCCGGGCTCACCCATAAAGCGTCGATCGCAACGGAATCCCGTGCGGCGGTTGCGGGCGGAACGACCTCCTTTATGGAAATGCCCAATACCAATCCTCCCACGCTTACGCAGGAACTGCTCGAAGAGAAATATGCGATCGGCCAGCGCAGCTCACTTGCCAACTATTCGTTCTTCATGGGCGTAAGCAACGATAATGTAGAAGAAGTTCTGAAGACGAATAAGAAAAAGGATAAGGTGGCGGGTATCAAAATATTTATGGGATCCAGCACAGGCAGCATGCTGGTGGATAATTATGTTGTGCTGAACAAAATATTCGGAGAATCGGAAATGCTGATCGCCACCCATTGCGAGGATGAGCGGGTGATTGCTGCGAATAAGGCCAGATATCCCGATGCGGACAATGCGTCTTTCCATCCGCTGATCCGCGACGCAGAAGCTTGTTTCGAGAGCTCTTTTTCGGCCATACAACTTGCAAAGCAAAATGACACCCGCCTGCATATCCTGCACATCAGCACCGCACGCGAACTGCAATTGTTCAGCAATATGTTGCCGCTGGACAAGAAGCGTATTACCAGCGAAGTTTGCGTGCATCATCTGCATTTTACGGCCGATGACTATGCGAGACTCGGTAATCTGATCAAATGTAACCCTGCCATCAAAGCACCGGATAACAAAGCTGCACTCTGGGAAGCATTGCTGGACGACAGGCTGGATATCATCGCTACGGATCATGCCCCTCATACATGGGAGGAAAAGCAGCAACCCTATGCACAGGCACCTGCAGGTTTGCCGCTTGTGCAACACTCATTGCTCATGATGCTGCATTATGTGAAAAAAGGCAGGATCAGCATCGAGAAAGTGGTGGAAAAGATGGCGCATGCACCAGCCATTTGCTTCCAGGTCCGTGAGCGCGGTTTTATCAGGGAAGGGTATTTTGCCGACCTTGTGCTGGTAGACATGAACCAGTCCCAAACGGTAACGAAAGAAAATATCCTGTATAAATGCGGCTGGAGTCCGATGGAAGGCTTTGAATTCCCGGCAAAAATCACCCATACCATAGTAAGCGGAAATGTGGTTTATGAGAAAGGTAAGGTGATGGAAGGAAGTCATGGAATGCGACTGGAATATGACCGGGAATAGAGGGATAAAACAGTATTATTTACAATAGCAGGGCCGGAAGTGATTTTCCGGCCTTTTTTATAAAGCACCTGTTGCTTTTTGGAGCATTTTTTTGCTTCGAACCAAGCTTTTAGTACCTTTGCCTGACCTTCCTAGCTTGGTAGTCCTTCTGCCAATCCGACCGCAGGTCGCCCCAATTTTTAATAGTCAGTTTTATGTCGAAATATATATTTGTTACAGGAGGTGTTACTTCCTCGCTGGGTAAAGGAATTATTGCTGCATCACTCGCGAAATTGTTGCAGGCCAGAGGTTACACCACCACCATTCAGAAATTTGATCCGTATATCAACGTCGATCCCGGTACACTGAATCCGTATGAGCATGGCGAATGTTATGTCACGGAAGACGGGGCGGAAACAGATCTGGATCTGGGCCATTACGAGCGCTTTCTGAATACCCATACTTCCCAGGCCAATAACGTAACAACCGGTCGTATTTATCAATATGTGATCAATAAAGAACGTGAAGGAGCCTATCTCGGAAGGACAGTACAGGTGATACCGCATATCACCGACGAGATCAAGCGTCGTATGACGCTGCTGGGAAAAGAAAATAAATATGATTTCATTATTACCGAACTGGGCGGTACGGTAGGCGATATCGAGTCGCTTCCCTATATCGAGGCGGTACGCCAGCTCAAATGGGATCTGGGAGAGAAAAATGCAATTGTCGTGCACCTGACGCTGATCCCTTACCTGAAAGCAGCCAAAGAGCTTAAAACGAAGCCAACGCAGCACTCTGTAAAGCTGATGAGCGAGAACGGCATCAATCCGGATATACTTGTCTGCCGTACAGAAGAGCCTTTATACAAAGACCTGAAGAGAAAAATAGCGCAATTCTGTAACGTAACAGAAGATGCGGTTATTGAGGCTATGGATGCGGATACCATCTATAGCGTGCCATTGGAGATGATGCGCGAAAAGCTGGATGTTACCTGCCTGAATAAACTGGGTATGCCGCTTGGCGAGGAACCGCAACTGATCCGCTGGAAAGAATTTTTAAATAAGCTGCGTTACCCCAAATCTAAAATTACCGTCGGTCTGATCGGAAAGTATGTAGAGCTGCAGGATGCTTATAAGTCTATCCTCGAAGGATTGATTCATGCAGGAGCGGTAAACGAATGCAAAGTGGAAGTGCGTAATATTCATTCCGAATACCTTACACCCGAGAATGTAACTGAAAAATTGCAGAATATTGACGCGGTGCTGGTTGCGCCCGGATTCGGAGCCCGCGGTATCGACGGAAAGATTGATGCGATCCGTTATGCGCGCGAGAATAAAATACCTTTCTTCGGCATTTGTCTCGGAATGCAGATGGCTTGTGTGGAATTTGCCCGCAATGTGCTGGGACACAAGCAGGCGCATTCCACGGAGATGAATCCGGAAACAGTGGATCCTGTTATCTGTATGATGGAAGATCAGAAAAAAGTGGTTAACCTCGGCGGTACCATGCGCCTGGGCTCTTACGATTGTACGCTCACGGAAAACAGTGCCGTGGCATCGGCGTATGGCATGACGCATATCAGCGAACGCCACCGTCATCGCTACGAATTCAATAATGCTTACCTCGCCGATTTCGAAAGCAACGGTATGCGTGCAGTAGGCAAGAACCCGGAAACAGGTCTGGTGGAAATAATGGAAGTGAAGGACCATCCTTTCTACATTGCAACACAATTCCACCCCGAATATAAAAGCACCGTGGAAAACCCTCATCCGTTATTTGTAGCATTCGTAAAAGCTGCAAAAGAAGCACAGGAGATCAAAAGGGAAAGTAAACAACAGGCAGAATTGCAGAAAACTGTTTAAATTAGTATTAACAACACGGGATATAAATGTTGCTATCTTTGGCACATAATTTGTGTCACTACACTTAACTAAATTAAAAGCAAAAACTATGACTAACACACTACGTAAAATCGCTTTAGGAGCGATGTTGGCCGCTACAACCGTATCCGCAGTAACAATGACATCCTGTAACAAAGAAGACAAAACTTGTTCTGTCGGTCTGTCAGGAAGCGATTGTAAAACTGAAGTAAGGACTTCTTACTACAATTCTTACAAAGGAAGCGGAACAGACAACAACGGAGACACTTACACAGACTGGACTGCTAAGTTTTCTGCTCTGGGAACAGATGTTACTAAAATGAACCTGCAACTGCTGGACGATAACCTGTCTTCTGTTGCTGCATTGACTGTAACGCTGACCAGCAATACAGCTTTCACTATCGATACTAAAACTACTTCTGACGGATATACCTACAGTGGTACCGGTTCGATCAGCGCATCTACCTGTACACTGTCTATCACTCAGAAAGAAGTGGTTACCGGTATTACAATTACTACAGTTATCACCTTCAACAATATGGTGAAGCAATAATTTGCACTAGTTGTACTGAAAAGAGGGAAGTCGTCAGGCTTCCCTCTTTTTTTACGCCTGTTTGCACAGATCACAAAAAAATAGCCGGCTTAATACAAGCCGGCTATTTTTATTATTATGTTTAAGTTTTACAACTATTTGTTGCGCTCCTGATCAGAATGGCCGCGCAATCCGCCACTGCGTTGCTCTTGTTTAGCCTGGTCAGAATGGCCGGACAGTCCGCCGCTTTTCTTATTTTGGTCTGAAGAACCGCTTAATCCGCCGGTATTGGATTTATCAGGAACAGGCTGAGAAACTACCGTTGTACCCGGTTTTGTTTTTGTGGTAGTTTTGGTAGTGGACTTTTTACCCGCGTTGGCTTTTGCAGCAGTAGCTTTGGCAACGGAATCCATTTTCATCACTTCTGCCATTGAATCTGCAGAGGCCTGAGCCTGAGCGGCCAGAATTGAGTCGCTTTCTGCTTTTGCAGCAGCTGCGATAGAATCGGCTTTTACAGCAGCGATAGAATCTACATTTACGGTTTCTTTAGGAGCAGAATCGCCACCGCAAGAAGCAAGCATCAATACGCTGCCTGCAGCAAAGAGTAAGAAGTACTTTTTCATTGACTAGAATTTTGAGCTACAAAAATAATTTACTTATTGGTATTTGTATCATTACCCGATCAAGATTGATGCCAATTTATCCTACATCTTTGTTAAAAGGATTTTAATGCTTTCTACGGCCTGATTTCCCTGTATGCAAACTCGAAAACAAACCGCAAATTTGCTAACCAAGAATCCGGCAGATCAAATACTATGCTACTATCTTCGATTGCTTCAGCCTGCAGGGCCGAATGGTCCGGCGCCAGAAACGATATATCAGTTCAGGTTATTGTTACCGACAGCAGGGCTGTCCGGGAGCCGGAAAATTGTTTGTTCGTTGCAGTTAAAACAGCCCGCAGCAATGGGCACGACTATATTGCTGCGGCATATCAGCAGGGAGTCCGAGCCTTTCTTGTTTCCGAGCATCCGGATATTTCAGGTTTCCCGGAAGCTTCTTTTTTGCGGGTAACCGCTACCGTGACCGCATTGCAGCAGCTTGCCGCCAGCGTGCGTTCCGGTTTCGATATCCCCGTTATCGGTATCACCGGCAGCAACGGGAAGACAATTGTAAAAGAATGGCTGTATCAGCTGCTGAAAGACCGCTTCAGCATTGTCCGCAGCCCGGGAAGCTACAACTCGCAGATCGGGGTGCCGCTTTCCGTATGGAAAATGAATGATCAGCATACACTGGGTATATTTGAAGCAGGTATTTCTGAGCCCGGTGAGATGGAATCGCTGGAACGGATTATCCGCCCTACCGTAGGAATATTTACCAATATCGGCGAAGCCCATAATCAGGGATTTCTGAACAGCCGGCAGAAGATCAACGAAAAGTTGCAGCTATTCAGGCATGCAGAGGTATTGATCTACTGCAAAGATTATTACGAGCTCAACGAAGCAATACAGTTGTTTTCCCAGACCGTTCGCAAAAGCTCTGATAAGCCATTACAGCTCATCAGTTGGTCACAAAAGACAGAAGCCGCTTTGCAGATCCTTTCCATTCGGAAGGAACAGGGGCGTACGGAGATAGAAGGTCTGTTCCAGGACAGAAAGGTATCTGTTCAAATCCCTTTTGTAGACGCCGCATCTGTGGAAAATGCGATCAATTGCTGGTGTTATATGCTCTACGCTGCAATTCCCGACGAAGAGATCGCAGATGGAATGGCACTTCTGAAGCCTATAGCAATGAGGCTGGAAATCCGCCAGGGAGATAATAATACGATTGTGATCAATGACGCATACAATTCGGATCTCACCTCGCTGCAGATTGCGCTCGATACGCTGCAACAACAGAATATGACTGCCCAGACAGTCATTCTGAGCGATATGCTGCAGACCGGCAGGGCAGAGGTGGCCTTGTACAGTGAATTGTCCGAAATCCTTCAGAAGCGTGGTATCAGACGCTTCATAGGTATCGGTAACGCACTCACACACTACAGTCATCTATTTGATGCCAACAAAGACTTACAGAAATATTTTTTCCGGGATACAGCAGATTTCCTGCGGCACTTCAAGGATTTTGTTTTCGAAAACGAAGCCGTGTTGCTGAAGGGTTCCCGGAGTTTTGCATTTGAAAAAATAAGCCTGCTGCTGGAACAGCGGATCCACCAGACAGTAATGACCGTAAATCTTTCGGCTATGGTTCAGAACCTGCAGGTGTTTCGCCGACGTTTAAAGCCCGGAACCAGAACAATGGTGATGGTGAAAGCATCTTCCTATGGCAGTGGAGGTCATGAGGTTGCAAGAGTATTGGAGCAGTCGGGTGTTGACTATCTTACCGTGGCCTACGCAGATGAAGGTGTGGCGCTGCGCAAGGCGGGGATTGAATTGCCGATAATGGTGATGAGTCCTTCCATAGACGCGTTCGACCGTATGATACTCTGGAGGCTGGAGCCGGAACTGTTTAATATGCGTTCGCTTACACACTTTGTTGCAGTAGCCGAAAATATCGGAGTGAAAGACTATCCTGTTCATATCAAGCTTGATACAGGAATGCATCGTCTCGGCTTTATGGAATCTGATCTGGACGAACTGACAGCCTATCTCGATAAGTGCAGTTGTCTGCGTATCGCAAGTGTTTTCAGTCACCTTGCAGCAGCCGATGATCAGGCGCACCGTGCGTTTACACAACAGCAGGCCGGGTTGTTTCAGCGTATGTGCGGAAAGTTGTCAGATGCTCTCGGCTATAGGCCGCTGATGCATTTATGCAATACAGCTGGCATCGTACAGTATCCGGAATATCACTTTGATATGGTACGCCTCGGGCTTGGTCTGTATGGTATTGACAGCAGCGGTTCTCTTAATAATCAGCTCCGGCAGATCAGTGCATTGAAGACTGTTATTGCTCAGATCAAAGAAGTGGATGCCGGAGAGACGATCGGATACAGCCGGAAAGGCAAGGTTGACCGGCATAAGCGGATTGCAACTATCTGTATCGGATATGCTGATGGCTATCCGAGAGCTTTAAGTCGTGGTAATGCTTATGTCATGATCAGCAATAAGCCGGCTCCGCTCATCGGTATCATCGCAATGGACATGTGTATGGTGGATATCACGGATATCGATCAGGTGCAGGAGGGAGATGAGGTCATCATCTTCGGGGATGCACTTCCGATACAGCAGCTGGCAGATTGGGCGGGTACAATTCCTTATGAAATAATGACAGGAATTTCCCAGCGTGTCAAACGGGTGTACATAAACGAAACACAATAAAAAAAAGGCTGCAATTGCAGCCTTTTCAATTTTTTTAAAAATGGAAGATCAACGAAGATCTACTACCTCAACACCTTTGTAGGCAGCAGGATCGAAAGTGAAAAATTTGTCTTCAAGCGGAGCATTACCGGTGAAATTGCTGATCGTATAATTGTACTTATTGCCGTTTTTCTCCGTGATACTGCCTCCTGCAATTGTGCTGGAAGCTTTATCCACCAGTATTTCAACTTTGCTGAATTGTTTTCCTGCAGCAACAGGAGTCAGTTCCACCACATCACATTGCTGATTGCCCGACTTACGTGTACCTGCGTACTTGTACTTATATTCTTTGTCGTAAAAATTTGTGATGAGCTTATTCGGGGAAATAGTCTGCTCACTCGGATTGTAATTGCTGATCTGAACCTCGTTGGATTCTTTGATGTAAGTCCACACAGTTTTGTTGTCACAGATAATTTCCTGGCCCTGAATACTGATATGGTATTTGCTTCCTTTCATATAAAAAGTGCCCGATTTGCTTTGCTTGGTTTTGCCGTTCGCACTTGCAAGGTTCAGTGAAAAGTTAGCCTTGATTGTTTTCAGACTATTTACTTTTTTAGTCACATTGTCCAGGACCGCTTTAGCTTTTGCATCCGTTTGCGCAGAAGCATTGTAGGTTAAAGAAAGCATTCCTAGAGCAAAGATTCCGAGTAATTTTTTCATTTCTGTTTTGTTATTAATGTATTGAGTTACAAAGATGCGTCAGATTACAGATAAGCATCCAACTCTGCTTCTGTTTTAACATACACTTCACGGGGCTTGCTGCCTACCGCAGGGCCAACGATTCCTGCTGCTTCTATCTGATCCATGATCCTGCCTGCACGGTTGTACCCGAGATTCAGTCTACGCTGTAATGCAGACGTGGAGCCGCTTTGGGTCTGTACGATCATACGAGCACATTCTTCAAATAGTTCGTCACGGTTTGTGATGTCCAGTGTTTTTGTTGAGGAACCTGTTTCGTCTCCGATATATTCTGGGAGTTCAAACGCTGATGAATAGCCACGTTGATCGCCTATGAAGGATACAATTTTTTCAACCTCAGGAGTATCCACGAATGCACACTGCAGGCGCAGCAGTTCGCTTCCGTGACTGATCAGCATATCTCCGCGTCCTACCAGCTGTTCCGCTCCGCCCGCATCCAGGATGGTTCGGGAGTCTACTTTTGCCGACACCTTAAAAGCAATACGTGCCGGGAAGTTTGCTTTAATCGTACCGGTAATAACATTTACGGAAGGACGCTGGGTAGCCACAATAAGATGGATCCCCACAGCCCGCGCCAGTTGTGCCAGACGCGCTATAGGCATCTCCACTTCTTTACCCGCGGTCATGATCAGGTCGGCAAACTCATCCACCACCAGCACGATGAACGGAAGATATTTATGTCCTTTTTCCGGGTTCAGTCTTCTGCTGATAAATTTTTCGTTGTACTCTTTTATATTCCTCGTGCCCGCCTCTTTCAGCAACTCGTAGCGGTTGTCCATTTCAATACAAAGCGCGTTGAGGGTATTAATCACCTTCTTGGTATCCGTAATGATCGCATCTTCTTCATTCGGTAGTTTTGCGAGGAAGTGCTTCTCAATTGTTTTGTAAATAGACAGTTCCACTTTCTTGGGATCCACCATTACAAACTTGAGTTGTGACGGATGTTTTTTATACAGAAGGGAAACCAGCACAGCGTTAATTCCAACAGACTTTCCCTGACCTGTTGCTCCAGCCATCAGCAGATGCGGCATTGTTGCAAGGTCTACGATATAGTTTTCATTATCGATCTTTTTACCGAGCGCGATGGGCAGACTCATTTTGTTATTCACAAACTTATCGCTGCTTAACAAAGCACGCATTGATACAATTTGCTTATTCGCATTAGGTACCTCAATACCGATAGTGCCGCGTCCCGGGATAGGGGCTATGATCCGGATGCCGAGCGCTGCAAGGTTCAATGCAATGTCATCTTCCAGGTTCCGTATTTTGGAAATGCGGACACCCTCTGCCGGCACAATTTCGTATAGCGTAACTGTCGGCCCTACCGTAGCACTTATCCGCTGGATTTCTATCCCGAAACTGCGCAGCGTGCTGATGATCTGCGTCTTATTTTTTTCGAGTTCGTCCTTATCGAGGGAGATCACTTCCTGAGCCCGGTCCTCAAGCAGGTCCAGTGTTGGGAATTTGTAATTGGGCAGGTCCAGTTCAGGCGCATAAGGTTCGTTGCTTTGAATGCTTATATGGCCGCTTGCGGGTACTTCTTTGACTTTTTCCGGTTCTGCCTGCTTTACCTCAAACGAAAATTCCTGAACGGGCTCTTCCGAAATAATTTCGGGAAGCTCTGCTGATTCTGGTTCTTCGCTTGGCAACTCTTCCTCTGCTGTTTCCGGCTCTTCTGTTTCCGGTTCACTTTCGAACGGGTCTGCTTCCGGCTCTTCAGTAAGGTACTGCGCAGCATTTTCCGGAGATTGCATTTCATGCGGTATCGTTGCTTCCGGCTCCTTTTCACTCAGTGAAAATGCAAAGGCCTGTTCTTTTCCTGCATGTGCAAACCGGTCGTTTACAGAACCGTTGAAATGCACAGCGTTCTCCGGTGCTGCAGGCATCGGTTCCGGTTCGGGTACGATAACAGGATGACTTTCTCCGGAGGTGTCGGATTTTGCCGCTGCATTGTTCACAAGTGCTTCGGTAAGATTGCCGCGCATTTCAGCGGCCTTACTGCGGGCTTTTCGTAATGCAGGTCTGATATCCAGGGAAAATACGATAAATACGGTGAGCGCGAGAATGGAGAACAGGATCAGGCCGGTTCCCATTTTGCCGATCAGGCCGTTCATGAAGTTAACAGACTCATTTCCCCATGCTCCACCCCAGGAGAAAGCTGAACCGGGAAGCAGAAATGTGAGCAGCGGTGCGGCAATCAATAATAAAAGGCATACCCAACGCAGGTAACGCGCAAGACGGAAGACCTTCTTATCGTAAACCAGGTAAATACCTAACATGCTCACCCATAAACTTATCGCAAGGGCCATAATTCCCACATAACGGTAGACGAGTATATGCGCTGTCAGCGCGCCGAGCCTTCCGCCCCAGTTGGTGATCAGGCTTTCTTTATCTCCGAGGAAATCCCAGTTGCTTTTTGCGCTAAGGAGCTGATCCTGATCCGATTGCCAGGTAAATAAGTAGCTGATAATCGAAAAAGATACGAAAGCGCCCACCAGCAGCAAAAGCGTTCCGAGAATCAGCCGGACCTGCCTTTTGCTATCCGGTTTTTCGGAACTGGGGACAATGGGGGGATTTTTTTTCTGTTTTTTTGAACGCGGAGCCATAAGTGTACGATGGAATGCGGCAAAAGTAAAAAATAATGCTTTGCGCTCCGAGATAAGAACGCAGATTCCCGATGCTGACCTGCGAAACGTCCGGAACAGGAAAATTTAGCGATAAACCCAACCATTTTTTGACCGGAAACAGTCTTGATAAAAGAAGTCAGAATTTGTAAAATTTGCTTTGTTCACAAGGTCGGTCGGGCCATTAAAATTATTTTGTATGTCTTCATCCAATTCACCCTGAAAGAAAAAATATTCGGCATTTCATTTGCAACTTTCAAAAAAAGCCGTATTTTGAACCGCAGTTATGTGGAAAATTTAACGGGATTTGTACAATCAAACGTTAAATTAACCGGGCTGTAAGTATTGATTCTATTGTGATTCAGCTTAAAGTTGCTGTTAACAGAAATTAAATCGAAAACACTTTTGTAGTAATATTTTTAAGGAAGAAACCATGACAAAGAAAAACATCATTCAAAGGGTAAGCCTTACTGCAGCGATTGCTATCAGTGCTTCCTGTGCATTTGCGCAGGATATACACTTTACGCAGTTCAATGCAACTCCTTTGATCCTTAACCCTGCATTTACCGGAGGTTTCGACGGGCCGATCCGCGCATCTGCCATCTATCGTGATCAATGGCGTTCTGCATTGGGTAGTGCCTCTTACCGCACCTTTGCTGTTTCTGTGGATGCTCCGATAGTTCGTGACCTTACCGGTGACGATTATCTGGCGGGAGGCGTACAATTGTATAACGATGTGGCAGGAGACGGTAATCTGAGCAACTTTTCCGGATTGCTTTCTGTTGCATACCATAAATTCCTCGGTTTAGACGGAAATAAAGATCTCTCTGTCGGCTTGCAGGGCGGATATACTTCTAAAACGATCGATCTGAGTAAATTATATTTTGGTAGCCAGTTCCAGTCAGGAACGTTTACCGGGCCTATAAGTTCTTCATTCGACGGATCTCCTGTTCGCTATTTCACCGTGAATGCCGGTATCGGTTACTCACACCGTTTCAGTGATCGTTTCGGATTGTCTCTGGGCGTTGCGGGAAATAACCTGAACCAGCCTAAAGAGTCGCTCTCGAAAGAGAAAAACAGTGATGTGGGTCTCGGTCGCCGCCTGTCCGGACAAATCGGGGCAATCTGGTACACCGGAGAGCGTTTCAGCGTTCGTCCTGCAGTACTGTACCAGGCACAGTCAAGCACTACCGAAATTATCGCAGGTAGTGAATTCCATTACATCGTGGCCGGTGATCCTGAAATCAAAGCATTGGCTACCGGATTGTTCCTCGGTGGCTGGTACCGCAACAATGATGCCGCAATGGTTTCTGCCGGTATCGAGCATCGTGGTTTACGCGTAGGGGTTGCTTACGACTATAACACCTCCAAGTACAACACTGCAACTAACGGCAAAGGCGGCTTTGAAATCTGCCTGCGCTTTATTGGCTTAAACCCGATCAATGCGGCCCGCAATCTGGTTTATCCATGTTCACGCTTCTAAGGAAGTAAAAATTTAAGTCAACCAATAAGGCCTCGACCGCCTCGTACTTTATACATTTTACAAAGAATAACAACGAACAAACAATATGAGAAAAAACTGGCTTCTCTTTGTACTGGCTTCATTTATGGTCGCTTCGCAACCAAATGCACAAGCCCAGGACATGGCAAAAGAAAAGTATAGAAATAAGGCAAATGATCCGGTAAAAGATCTGCCTTACGATAAGAAGCTCAAGTGGGCAGATAATCTGTACAAAGAAGGTAGCTATTTCAACGCTATGGAGTACTATAAGCAGTTGAAGCAGGAACAGCCGCGTCTGCCATACCTTTCTTACCAGCTTGCTGAATGTTGTTATGCCACCCGCGATTACGTTCAGGGTGCTGGATATTATCAGGAGGCGTATGCTGCCGGTAAGACACTGTATCCTGAAGCTAAATTTAAGGAAGCCGTAATGCTGAAGATGTCCGGTAAATTTGATGATGCGATCATAGCATTCAACCAGTTTATCACAGACAACCCTAAGACATTCAAAAAAGCGAAAAAGCGCGCGAAGATCGAGATTGACGGATGTGTAATGGCTAAAAACTCCATTAACGCACCGCAGCCTTTTACTTTAAAAAATGCAGGTCCTAACGTAAACTCTGCTTACACGGAGTCCGCTCCTTATCCATTGGGAGACACCGGCCTGTTGTATTCATCTATGCGTCAGAATCAGGTGGTTCAGGTTGATCGCCGTAATTCAGAGGCTTATATGTCACGCTTCATGGTTTCCACAAAGCAAAAATTTGTAGACGATGTGGATTCTTTCCAATGGGCGCTTGACTTCAAAGACGGAGACTTCAACAACCCGCGTGCACATATCGGAAACGGCTGTTACAGCCCTGGCGGAGACCGCTTTTACTTCACCCGTTGCCAGGAGGAAGATTCAATGCGCGTTATCTGTAAAATCTTCGTTTCTAAATTCGAAAAAAATAAATGGGGACGTCCTACGGAATTAGGTGAAGGTATCAACGAGGAAGGATCCAACACCCATCCTTGTATCGCTAAAGTGGGTAAAAAAGAAATTCTTTTCTTCTCTTCCAACCGTAAGCTGCAAAGCCGCGGTGGATACGATATCTGGTATTCCGTGTACGATCCGGTTAAGGGAACATACCGTCGTCCGCAGAACGTAGGTAAGCAGATCAACACCGATCAGGATGAGCAAACTCCTTATTACGACAACCGTGTGAACAAGTTGTACTTCGCTTCAAACGGATGGGTTTCTATGGGTGGTTTCGATATCTTCTCTGCTGACGGAGGTCCTTCACGTTATACCAACCTGACAAACCTCGGTTACCCGATCAATACATCTGCAGATGAGATCTATTATATCAAAGATCCGGTTGGTAAACCTGATGCCTATGTGGTATCTAACCGTATCGGTTCCTACGCACTGAAAAACCCTACCTGTTGTGATGACATCTGGAGAATTCAGAGCGAACCTAAACTGCGCGCAGTAGGTAAAGTGGTGTACCGCAAAACGGGCGAACTCGCTACCGAGTCTGTGGTTAAAATGCTGGATGAAACCGGAGATATGAAAACATTCGACTCTCCTGACGGAAACTTTGCATTCAATACCGCACGCGGCCACAACTATGTGATTACAGCGGATAAATCCGGTTACGTTTCCTCCCGTTTGAACGTAAATACAAATGAGGTAAAACGTACAGATCCGGATGATGATGTAGAAGTGACCATCTATCTCGATGAGATCGAAAAGAACATTCCTTTTGAAGTGCATAATATCTATTACGATTTCGATAAAGCAACACTCCGTCCGGAATCCGTTGCGTCTCTCGATACACTCGTAAACTTTATGAAGGATAACCCATCTCTGAGCGTAGAGATCTACTCTTTCACTGATGGAAAAGGAGATAATTCCTACAACCAGAAATTGAGCCGGGATCGAGCTCAGTCTGTACTGGAATATCTGAAAAACAATGGTATCGCTGAAGATCGTATGGCGGCAAAAGCAATGGGTAAAGATATGCCTGCTGCTCCTAACCGTACCGCTGAAGGAAAAGACAATCCTGAAGGTCGTCAGCTCAATCGCCGTACACAGTTCCGTATCGTTAAGGATGATTCAAAACGCCGCATCCTGTTCGATAGTAGCAAGCCTGGTAACATTGATGATCAGCAGAATCTGAAAGTGGGTGAGGACAATAGTCCTGAAGAGCCCGGAGATTCTGAATCGGATGCAATCAAACCTGGTAGCCGTGTTCAATAATCTGCGAGTAGTTAGTAGTTTAATAATAAATGAGTAGCCCTGTACGGGGCTACTTTTTTTTAAGATACTTTTTCAGAAAACTTTAAACATCTTCTTTTTTGGAGATTCAATCGAAACTATATTTTTGTTTGATCAGAAAAAATAAATAATTAATGCCCGGTTATGAGTTATTTGGCGCCGAAGAGCGCAAGGAAGTAAATGATGTCCTGGAAACAGGAATACTGATGCGCTATGGCTTCGATGGCCCGAGAAAAGGCATATGGAAAGCGCGTGAGCTGGAGCAGGAGCTCTGTAAGCGATTTGATGTTCGCAATTCGGTGCTTCTCAGCAGCGGTACTGCCGCGTTATCCACCGCTATGGCTGCATTGGGAATCGGGTCAGGTGATGAGGTGATATTGCCTACCTTCACCTTTGTCGCCAGTTTTGAGGCGATCCTGAGCGTGGGCGCTATTCCCGTTTTTGCAGATATCGATGATACACTTACGCTTGATCCTGCTTCGGTAGCCCGTGTGATCACGTCCCGCACCAAAGCAATCATGCCGGTACACATGTGTGGCAGCATGGCGCAATTGGACGAATTGAAGGCGCTTTGCGATCAGCACAGCCTGTTTCTTATAGAAGATGCCTGCCAGGCTATCGGAGGGTCTTATAAGGGCAGGGCGCTGGGTACCATAGGTAATGTAGGCACCTTCTCTTTCGATTTTGTAAAGATCATTACCTGCGGCGAAGGCGGCGCCATTCTTACAAACGATGCCGAACTGGCCGAAAAATGTGATCACTACTCCGATCACGGACATGATCACTACGGCAAAGACCGCGGCGCGGATCTGCATCCCTACCTCGGCTATAATTACCGCATTTCGGAATTACACGCAGCTGTAGGGCTGGCGCAGGTACGTAAGCTCGATCACTTCCTGGAACTGCAGCGTCGCAACCACCGCATCATCCGAGAATGCCTGGAGCACATACCGGGTATCTCCTTCCGTCGCATTCCCGATGCCGCAGGCGATACAGGATCGTTCCTTTCCTTCTTCCTGCCAACGGCATTCCAGGCTAAGGCTGCAGCGAAAGATCTTGCTGAAGCAGGTATCGGCGGAAACCCTTACTGGTACGACAATAACTGGCATTATATCCGCAAGTGGGAGCACCTTAAGAATGCCGCGCTGATGAATCGTCTTTCAGAAGAGTATCGCAAGGAGATCATGCATCAGACCAATCTTGCTTTTGCGGCCTCCGACGAATGGATCAGCCGTTGCATTTCTTCGGCTGTACAGCTGGGCTGGACGGAAGACGAAGCTCGTGCACGCGGCAAAAAAATGGCGGAAATCATCGAAGCTGCTATGCTCGTAAATGCATAATTTTTCAGATCGTTTCTTTTGTTTGAATCCAAGATGACTACTGCAGAAATATTAAAGCGCGTAAGACGCATTGAGATCAAGACGAAGGGATTGAGCAATCATATTTTCGCGGGCGAATATCATTCTGCTTACAAAGGCAGAGGAATGTCATTCAGCGAAGTCCGCGAATACACTCCGGGTGACGATGTGAAGACGATTGACTGGAACGTAACTGCCAGATTTTCTCATCCCTTTGTAAAAGTGTATGAAGAGGAGCGTGAGCTTACGGTAATGCTGCTCGTTGATATCAGTAACAGCTCTTTGTTCGGAACGGGACAAAGGCTGAAAAGAGAGATCATTACCGAGCTTTGTGCGGTACTGTCATTCTCGGCAGCAACCAATAATGACAAAGTCGGTGTTATCTTCTTCAGCGATCGGATAGAACGGTTTATTCCTCCCAAAAAGGGACGCAGCCATATTCTCAGAATCATCCGCGAACTGATCACCATAGAGCCTGCAAGCGGCTCGGGTACAAATGTGGGCATTGCGCTGGAATTCCTGAATTCTGTTCTGAAAAAGAAGACCATTGCATTCCTGATGAGCGATTTTGTTACGCTGCCTTTCGAAAAGCCGCTGCTGCTTGCTTCCAGGAAGCATGATCTTGTCGGCATTCAGGTCTTTGATCAGGCCGATAAGATACTGCCTCAGGCCGGATTGCTGAAAGTGCGCGATGCTGAAAGCGGTGCTGAGCTCTGGATAGATACGGACGATAAAGCAGTACGTAACCAATATGCAAAGAATTTCCAGAATCATTCCGATTACTGCCGTCAGGCATTCGCCAAGAGCGGTGCATCGATGATGAGCGTGCGGACAGATCAGGACTATGTAAAAACATTGCAAGCTTACTTTAAAGGACGATAGAAGCATACCCATGAACAAGAAAATCTTCCGGACACTGGTCTTTATCATCCCTGCCTTCCTGTCGGTTGCAGTCACTGCTTTTGCGCAACAGATAACCGTTGCGGCGAAGACAGATGCGCAGCAAATTGTTGTCGGCGATCAGCTGCGCTATTTCATTACGGTGCAGACGCAAAAAGGTAATGCCGTCATCTGGCCTAAAATAGCAGATACATTCAACTCGCTGGAAATCGTTGAAAGAGGCAAAATCGACACCGGTACAGATGGTAATAACGTGACATACAAACAGCGGCTGCTGATCACCGGTTTTGATTCAGGCTCCTTCGCAATCCCCAGGCTTGCCTTTTCCGTTAAAGGAACCACCGATACTTTTTTTACCGACTCTTTCAGAATTGCGGTAAATACTGTTCCGGTTGATACGACAAAGCCGTTCAAAGAAATTAAAGGATTGGAAGAAGTGCAGACTTCCTGGAGGGATTATATCTGGATGATTGTGGGGATACTGATAACGGTAATTATTATTGTACTGGTCACACTGTATTTTGCCAGACGTAAAAAGCCGGCAAAACCCGTTACTCCTGCGAGAACGGAAACCTTTTCCGAAAGAGCCTTACGTTTGCTGGCCGAGCTTGATGCCAGACAATTATGGCAACAGGATAAGCCTAAGGAATACTATACTGAACTGAGCGATATTGTAAGGCAATATATTGAGGCCCGATTTCAGACGAATGCGATGGAGCTCACAACGGACGAACTGCTGCAGAAAGCACGTAAACATCGGGAGATGACTTCCTTTATCAAGTCGCTGAAGCCTCTGCTGCACGCCGCCGATATGGCAAAATTTGCTAAGGCTCATCCGCTGCCTGAAGAGCATATCGAGGCTTTGGAACTGGCCAGAAATTTTGTCCGCGTATCTGCACCGAAAGAACCTAAACCTCAAAATCCTGCTACCGAGAAATGATTAAAGCGCTGATGGACGGAGAACACCTGGCGTTTGCACAACCCTGGTTCTTCCTCTTACTGATATTATTGCCTTTGCTGATTTGGTGGGATGTACGAAAGTCGGCCAGCCGACCGGCTTTCAGGATGACTACCCTGTCCGGCCTGAAACAACTGAAGCCGTCCTGGAAAGTCAGGATGCGCCCTGTACTGATCGTATTGCGTTCACTGGCCTTCACCGGCCTGGTGATTGCCCTGGCTCGCCCGCAAAGCAGCAATACCACCGAATCGATTGAGTCGGACGGAATTGATATTGTACTGTCGCTTGATGTTTCGGGAAGCATGCTGGCCGAGGATCTGAAACCGAACAGGATCGATGCGGCTAAAGCCGTTGCTGCGCGCTTTATCGACAAGCGCCCGGGTGACAGGATCGGACTCGTGATTTTTTCGGGTGAAAGCTTTACGCAATGCCCGATCACTATTGATCACAGCGTGGTGAAATCTCAGCTGGACGGTGTGGAGAGCGGTATGCTGGCAGATGGTACTGCTATAGGTATGGGACTCGCAACGGCCGTTGACCGTCTTCGTAATTCCAAGGCTAAAAGTAAAGTGGTGATTCTGCTTACGGATGGCGTGAACAATACAGGCCTGATAGACCCCAATACAGCGCTGGAAATTGCCAAAGCGCTCAAAGTACGTGTTTACTGTATTGGCGTGGGAACACGCGGAGAAGCGCCATACCCGGTGCCGCTTCCGGGAGGAGGTGTACAAAAGCAAATGGTTCCCGTGGAAATTGACGAAGCATTGCTGCGCACTATCGCCACACAGACAGGCGGTAAGTATTTCCGCGCGACAAACAATGCTTCTCTTACCGGTATCTACGACGAAATCGATCAGATGGAAAAGTCGAAGGCACAGGTAAATTCATTCAAACATTTTACCGATCTGTTTTTTCCTTTTGCTGTGCTGGCGCTCGTCTGCCTTGCACTGGAGCTGATTCTGCGTTACACTGTTTTCCGCAGCATTACCTGATCTGCAATACGACAATCACGCTGTCTACCGGGATGGTGGTATAGCGTACAGTCGTATCGATCGAAAAATACAGGGGATTTAAGGTCCCCTTTTTTTCTGCATAAAACGTATTGATGAATGTTTCTTCGTCAGTCCGGGTATAAGATGAATGAAATGCCTTCTGCGATAGACAAACTGCGGTAACGCCAGCTTGCTGCAGATGATCCGTACGTGATAATATCAGCATTTCTGCAGGCATGCCCCACGACATGATCAGCTTTTGCTCAAGCTTGTTATTGAAGTTGTGTTCATCTGTAAGAATGATCACCTTGCGCCAATTCCTGCTGCGGAAATAGTCCATCATCTTTTCAAGCAGAGCAATGCGCTCCTGAAAAGGCTTCACAGAAAGGGGAATAATAATGGCGGCAGACAAAAAGAAGGATGCAAATAACACTGCGGCTGCTTCCTTTCTCCATCCGGATAAACCATGTACCACAAATGGCAGCGCCGCTATGATGCTGATGCACATCCATTCGCTTTCTATGTAGAAAGGGAAGTCACAGTTGGGATACACCGTACATACGGCTATAAAATAGACCGTAAAAAAGCTAAGCATCCAGAGCAGTTGCAGGAACTTTCTGGCGTAGAGAAGCGTTCCCGCTGATAATAGGGTGAGCAGACTGAACGCCCAGTAGCGTCCCAGGCAATGGCTCAGGAATATTCTGGCCGTAGACGTATGCAACACGCCTTTCACCTGACTGAAGGAGATAGATTCCAGCGTCGAAATTTTCCCCTCGTCATACCAGCCCGATTTGCTCAGGTAATATTTTACGGCAATAATTGCGGGAATGACAACAAGCGCTATTAGCCGGCGTTTACCAGATTCATTTCCTGCAAGCAGGTAAAAGCCGAAAATATAGACAGTCAGTATGATAATAATCGGATGGGAAAAGATCGCGAGCGCAGCAAATAGTGTGAACAGCAACCAGAATGGGAACTTTCCCCGTGCCTGTGCTTCCGGATACCGCCAGTACCCGCAGAGCAGCATACACCAGCATACACCCTGGTGCACTTCGTTATTGGTCCAGAAATAGCTGTCGCTTACACAAACAGTACAGTATAATGCCAGTAGCAATGCAAACGTATATTGCCCTTTACGGTAAAGAGCGAGCCCGGAAATAAAATAAAACAGGTTGAAGCTGGCCGAGTATAGTACAAGGATCCACTGAAGCGGAAGATGCAGCAAACTACCCGCGAGCGGGAACATCTGGGTTATGAAAGCACCGTAACGATGCTCCTGTATAAACAGGCTGTGTGTATTGATAATGTTATACACAACCCAGGGAGCATCTGCCATCAGCATCCGTTCTTTATAGAAGATGACGGAGCCCAGGAGCAATAAGCCCAGGGCAAACACTCCGGTAAGCGCCGAAATTTTCAGCGCATCAGATGTTGCCACAGATGAAGATGCCCCGGATTTGAAGAAATACGCCATCGCTATCAAAGATATCAGCCTTTGCGTATTCTGCAATTTCCGGCAGATGTATCTTTGTTATTAGCTACCGGAGTCAATGATAGGGGATTCGGACATTATTCTGTTTGATATCCAGATCTTTACATCGGAATTTCCTGTAGAGAAGACGACAAAAGGCAAGTATTTTTATTTTTTATGAATCTTTTTGTTATTCTCGTCAGATAGCTTTACCTTTGCAGTCCGATTTTTAAAACTCATTTGCTTTATTTCAAATAAGGCTTTAATACAAGAATTATGAAACGTACATTTCAACCTAGTCGTCGCAGTCGTAAATCTGTACATGGTTTCCGCAAACGCATGCAAACTGCAAACGGCCGCAAAGTATTAGCTTCTCGTCGTGCAAAAGGACGTAAAAGATTGACTGTATCAGACGACAAACGTTTGAAATAATCTTTTAAAAACTTTTACCATCCGCTATACCTTTACCATACAGGAGCGGCTGAAAAGAGAGCAACATATTAAAACGCTTTTCCACACCGGGAAAGCGTTTTCTGCATTCCCCCTGAAATGTATGTGGCTCCTTCGGTCGGATATCACTGCCGGACCGGACATGAGTCCGGTGCGTATTGCGTTTTCCGTCCCTAAAAAGCGCTTTGCGCGGGCTGTGGACCGTAACCGTATCAAAAGGCTGATGCGGGAAAGCTGGCGTCACCAGAAGCACGTATTATATCCCCTGGTGGCGGAAGGCGTGCAGTTGCACCTGTTCTTTATTTTTACCGGCAATAAAGGTGAACTGCCCGATCATCCAACCGTTTATAGTGCGGTGGAAGAGATCGTACAGCACCTGCAGCGTAAACTTCATAAAGATGCGTAAGCTGTTTTCGTTCCTGCTGCTGGGCCTTGTCCGCTTTTATCAGAAGGCCGTTTCTCCATTCCTCGGCGCTAATTGCCGCTATACACCTACCTGCAGCGAATATGCCAATGAGGCGATCCGTAAATACGGACCGGCCAAAGGAGCCTGGATGGCCCTCAAACGAATATTGTCCTGCAACCCCTGGGGGGGAAGCGGCTATGATCCCGTTCCCTGAAATAAAAAAAACCGGAACTCAACGCCCCGGCTTCAGTAAATTCTCCTATTCAGTTAATTGCGCCTGATCTCTTCAGAAATATCGGCAATGATGCGCTGCGCGATATTGTTGGCAGTTGTTTCGCTCGTACTCTCAGCATAGATACGGATAATAGGTTCCGTATTGGAAGTGCGCAGATGCACCCAGTCTTTATCAAATTCGATCTTCAAGCCGTCTTCCGTATTGATCGGTTGCTGCGCATATTTTTTCTGTATCGCGGCGAAGATCTTTTGTACATCCAATCCCTGGGGAAGTTCGATTTTATTTTTAGAGATAATGTAGTTCGGATAAGTTCCACGCAATGCCTTAATGGATTTACCGCTTTTGGCAAGATGCGTAAGGAATAAAGCAATACCTGCCAGTGCGTCTCTTCCGTAATGCAGTTCCGGGCAGATAACACCGCCATTACCCTCTCCGCCGATCACCGCATCGTGCGCTTTCATTTTCGCAACAACATTCACTTCGCCTACCGCGCTGGGGAAATATTGTCCGCCATGCTTTTCCGTTACATCGCGTAATGCGCGTGTAGACGACATATTGGATACCGTATTCCCTTTTTTGTGAGCGAGTACGTAATCTGCAATAGCAACCAGGGTATACTCTTCTCCAAACAGGCTTCCATCTTCATTTACGAAGCAAAGACGATCCACATCCGGGTCCACTGCAATACCGAGATCAGCATTTTCTTTCGCCACTTTACTGCTCAGCTCAATCAGGTTCTCCGGAAGCGGTTCCGGGTTATGCGCAAATTTGCCGGATACTTCGGCATTGATTACAGATACTTTTTCCACCCCCAGCGCTTCAAGCAGGGCAGGCACAAAGATGGACCCGGTGGAATTGATGGCATCTACAACAATTTTAAAATTGCGGGCCCTGATAGCCTCCACATCCACCAGCGGGTGGTCTATCAATGCTTCAATATGACGATGCATAAAGCTATGGTCTTCACGAACGGTGCCGAGGTGATGGATATCCGCAAATACGTCTGCACCTGTTTCGGCAAAATCAAGTATCCATTTACCTTCTTCAGCGTTCAGGAATTCCCCTTCTTCGTTCAGCAGCTTCAAAGCATTCCATTCCACAGGATTATGGCTGGCTGTCAGGATAATGCCTCCGCCGGCGCCTTCCATTTTTACAGCCATTTCCACGGTTGGTGTAGTGCTCAGTCCCAGGTCCACCACATCAAATCCGCAGCTTTGCAGCGTTGCGGCCACCAGGTTGCGTACGATGGAGCCGCTCATGCGCCCGTCGCGCCCCAGTACCACTTTTTTGTTGTTCGGGTTGCGGAGTTGCAGGAAGTGTGCATATGCCGAAGTGAACTTTACCAGGTCAATAGGGGTGAGGCCGTTCCCGGGTTGTCCGCCGATAGTGCCTCTGATGCCGGAAATAGATTTAATAAGTGCCATTTAAAAAGGTTTGTGTAGTATGTAGTGTGATATCCCATCTGTACTCCGGCGATTCAGGACGATCCCTGCCGCAATACATTTTTGTGGCAATCGAAAAGATTTGATAGTGCCGGGAAGCATGAGACTGTAAAATTCAATTGTTTTGGGCAGAAATAAAAATGCCTCTGACGAAATTTTCGTCAGAGGCATAAAAAAGCAATAGTCATCATTATTTAAGCGGAACTTCTGCCGCCTGCAATACTTCTTTGTTGTCTGCCTCATTGTTGGAAATGAATGCAAAAATGTGGCAGTTGTCCAGGTTCCAGGCTCCTTTAGGTGTAAACTTGTAATAGTATTCGTAAACTCTTCCCGGTGCTTTCACCGAAATAGAATCAATGATCGAATTACCGCTATAGAATGTCAGCAGTTCGCGCAATACGTGATTGTGCTGATAAGCTGGAGAGTCCGCATCAGGGAATTTCTGAGCATCGATAATATTACTTTCAGCCACACCGATAGTCAGCGCATTTTTTGTGCTCACCTGTTTGGTGTAAACGACCTTTACCGACAGCGACACGATATTCTCTGAGCTGTTGTAAGACGAAGTAAGGTGCAGGTTTACGGGAGCGGCAACTGCCATGCGGTTTGTTGATTGTGCAGACCAGTTCGTTTTGTCCACTTTTAAACTTCCTGAATAGGGAACGCGGTCGATACCTGCGATCGGAATACTTCCCAAAGTGCCATAAATAGTTGTACCGATATTGGTAGCAGCGCTGTCGCGGAAATCGTATTTGCTGCTCACCTCAAGTGTTTTTACCGGCTGGAAGATCGGACCGGGAAAGTAAGTATGATACGCAACAGCCACAATGCGATCCGGATAACTGGCCTGCAGACTCGCCACCAGCTTATGTCCGTCCGGACAATTGGTACATGAAGCACCTGTGAATTCCTCAATAAGCACTTTTCTGCTTTCCGCTGTTTCTACAGCGGACATATAAGTAGTGTCTACAATATCGCCTCTGTCGCGAAAGTCGATTACCACACCTTTTTCCTTACAACTCTGAGCGAAGAATCCCAGAGTCAGCAGTGCAGCACCTGTAATCTTTTTCATAAAAAAATGAAACGTTTTAAGAACCCGAAGTTACAGATATTCTGATGTCCGGCATTATTTATTTGCAAAATGAGCCTATCGCATCACACAGACCATTGGTCAGCGGAATTGCAGGGTCTTCATAGGTTTTACGGTTAGAAGCAGGGTCAGCGGTGGCAGTTTTCAGCGTATGCGTCATACCGTAGAGCACGGTAAGTTGGGATCCCGCCCTGGCCTGATGCAGCATCGTTGCTTCAGATACAGGTACCTGCGTGTCTTCCGTGCCCTGTATGATCAGCACCGGAATGCTGAGCTTTTTGATTTCGACCCTTGGATCATAGGCCATCCAGCTTTGCACATATGGCTGCACACCAGGAGAGAACATCTGCTGCAGTGCGGGATTTTGAGGGTTGGCTGGTTTGCCGGCTTTGATAGATTCCAGGGTGGCGCGGGTTTCTTCGGCCAGCTCAGGTTGTGCGTTGCTGATCTGCTCCAGCAGTATATCTCCCGCCGGCCTTGCAGGTCCGGCAATCGAAATAAACCCGTCCACTTTTTCTTTTTGAGCGGCAAGCATACTCACCAGTGACCCTTCACTATGTCCGGCCAGGTATATTTTGCCAAAGCGTTTATCTGCACGGGCTTTGCGGATGATAGCCTCAAGGTCGCCGGACATGGTTTCAAAACGCATTTGCTGCTCAGATACCTGCGGACTTGCACTTGCACCGATACCGCACTTATCGTAGCGTACGGAAGCAATGCCCCTCGCAAGAAGACATTCTGCCAGGAGCTTATAAGTATTGCTGTGCACACCCAGAGTGCTGTTGCCGTTCCTGTCTGTAGGGCCCGAACCTGCTACAATGATCACAAGCGGATGAGGGCCTCCCGATGCAGGTGTTTCAAGGGTTCCTTTGATCGGAACGCCTTTACTTCCGGTCACTTCAAAGTTGTTAACGACCGGTTCGGCGGGCACATCATCTTTCGGACTGAAAAACAAACCTGCAATTTCGTTCTTGTCGTTCAGTATATAAGTTACATTCATCGACTTTCCTTTCGAAAATGCAGCTTCGTACACAAGTCCCTGAGGTGCAGACTTATTTACCGAGGTTTGTCCGATCGTTCCGTACTGCTCCTGCAGGCTGTTGATCAGGTCCTGTGTTTTTTCCGGAGAAAGAACCGCTTTTACGGTAACGGCAAACATCCCGTACAGACTGTCGCTTTTGCGTTCGTTATAAAACTGTTTGAAACGCGGAAAACTTAAG
Organism: Rurimicrobium arvi; assembly: GCF_039540495.1. NCBI lineage: Bacteria > Pseudomonadati > Bacteroidota > Chitinophagia > Chitinophagales > Chitinophagaceae > Rurimicrobium > Rurimicrobium arvi. The sequence continues at coordinate 416,474 of NZ_BAABEZ010000004.1, forward strand.
GCATAATTCAGAGGCTCTTTCTGAGCCTCAGCACTTTGGGCAAGCATGAATCCTGCCAGAAAGAGCAACAGATAGCGCATGACCGACTTATTTTCTGCCATATTTCATGTCACGTCCGATGCTGAACAGGATCAGATTAACTTTTTGACCTGCATAAGGTTTGTGCATTATACCGCTAACCGGATCAGTACTGACATAGTCCTGGTTCATGAAGCTGCCGGGATAATATTGCACTTTAATGGTGGTGCCGTGGTACCCGAAACCTGCATACACATAGGGCATGAGGGTTTCGTTGCGACTGCTGAACCATTCGGAGAATTTGGTTTTGCTGCTTCTTTTTTCGATCCATTCTTTCTCTTTATAGTGGAAAGCCAGATCCAATCCTCCGCCAAGGAAGAAATAATCGCGTTTTTTCATATTACCCAGACGCAAACCAACCGGTAAGCCTATCGTATACACCCGGCGTTTGATCGTCTGCTCGCCGATACCCAAAAGTTGATTCTTGGTAATATATCCTATATTTTTCACATCCAGCCCGGTATAAATTCCGAAAGCATTGCAAAAATTATAGTTATATGTAAAGCCGATGTTCAGAAACATAGAGAAACGAACCGCCTGACTCTGGTTCGATAATTTCGGATCCATACGTGAGGCCGAAAAAATCATTCCGTCCAGAGAATTCCCCCAGTAAGGCTTGCGGATAGGGGCCTGACTTCTGATCGACATGGCGCTCTGGTTGATCATTCCTGTAGTGTCTTGTGCTTTAATGGAAAAAGAAAGCATCATCGCTCCCGCAACTGCAAAGCAGAATTTTGTCATTTTGGTATATTTAGTGCGGTACAAATATACTACGGGAACTGCTATTTTTTCAGTTTGAGCTGTTTGGCACGATGATTGTTCCAATTAGCTTTTAGCTGTGTGACCATTTGGGTAATTTTGGTTCCGCCAAATTGTCCGGATATAAAAAGCGAACATCATGAAATCTACGATAAACTTAATTTTTGGACAGAACGAACAGGAAATGGAATTTATGCCTATCGTTCCGTTAGGGGAAGAAGAACTGAACGAAGAGGATAAAAAGAAGATTCCCACCGAAATTCCGCTTATTGCGCTGCGCAATACCGTGTTGTTCCCGAATGTCGTTTTACCGATTACCGTTTCCCGGGAGAAATCTGTAAAAGCATTGGATTTTGCCAATGCAAACGGCAAATGGATCGGTGTTGTCGCTCAAAAGGACATGGCCAATGAAGACCCGGGGGTAGAGGATATCTTCTACACCGGTACGCTTGCCAAAGTGGTGAAGCAGATCAAAATGCCGGACGGCAATACCACGCTGTTTATAATGGGCCGCATACGGTTCCGTATCCGGCAGATCACACAGGCCGAACCTTTTTACAAAGCGGTAGTCGACCTGGTGGAGGATGTGTTTCCCAGCAATGATTCAGAGTTCGATGCAATACTTTCTTCCGTAAAGGAACATTCAGAAAAGATCATGTCTTTGTCTTCAGGGCTGCCCGCGGAGGCCGGAATCGTGCTGCGTAATATCGAACAGCAATCGTTCCTGCTGCATTTTATTGCTTCCAATATCAACGCAAAGCTCACCGAAAAACAGGCATTGCTGGAAGAGGATAATGTGAAACTGCGCGGTGAAAAGCTGCTTCAGATGCTCCAGATGGAATTGCAGATGGCAGAGCTTAAAAATGAGATCACCAACAAAACCCGTGGAGAGATGGACCGGCAGCAGCGGGAATATTTCCTGCAGCAGCAGCTCAAGTCGATCAAAGATGAATTGGGCGGAGATCCGAACGAAAGGGAGTTGCGTGATTTGCAGAAGCGGGCTGAAGGTATGAACTGGCCTGAAACAGCAAAAGACCTCTTTCAGAAAAACATCCAGAAGCTGGAACGCATGCATCCGAGCACGCCTGATTATTCCGTGATTTATAATCATCTGGATCTGATGCTCGATCTTCCCTGGAATTCGTTCACCGATGATAATTATGATCTGAAACATGCGCAGGACGTGCTCGATAACGATCATTACGGTATGGAAAAAATCAAGGATCGTATCCTGGAATACCTTGCGGTGCTGAAACTCAAAGGAGATATGAAATCTCCGATCCTTTGTTTTGTCGGCCCTCCCGGTATCGGTAAAACTTCATTGGGCAGAAGCATTGCCAATGCGATTAACCGGAAGTATGTACGACTGAGTCTGGGTGGCTTACATGATGAAAGTGAGATACGCGGACATCGTAAAACGTATATCGGTGCGATGCCCGGTCGTATCATACAATCCCTGCGTAAAGTAAAATCCGCCAATCCGGTGTTCATCCTGGATGAGATCGACAAGATCGGCCACGATCATCGCGGCGATCCGAGTTCTGCATTGCTGGAGGTATTAGATCCCGAACAGAACAGTTCGTTCTACGACAATTACCTGGAGCTGGAATTCGATCTTTCAAAGGTTTTGTTCGTGGCTACGGCCAACAGCCTGCAGGATATTCAGCCAGCGTTGCGGGACAGGCTGGAGATCATTCAGCTTACCGGATACAGTATAGAAGAAAAGACAGAGATCGCTAAACGCCACCTCGTTCCGAAACAAAAAGATCTGCACGGCTTGAAAAAAACACCATTGCGCGTGTCTGAAAAAGTACTGCAACAGGTCATTCAGAATTATACCCGTGAAAGCGGTGTACGCGAATTGGACCGCGTGCTGGCAGCGCTCATGCGTAATGTTGCGAAAGATGTGGCCATGGGCAATACCGTAAATCCGCAAATGAGTCCTGAAAAGGTGGTGGATGTGTTGGGTAAGCCAAAGTTCACAAACGATGCTTATAAGAAGGGACTTCCTGCGGGCGTGGCGGTGGGTCTGGCATGGACATCAGTCGGAGGAGAGATATTGTTTATCGAGACCAATATGAGCAAAGGCAAGGGAGGGCTGACTATTACCGGCAACCTCGGTAATGTGATGAAGGAGAGCGCCAGCATTGCCATGGCTTACCTGCGTGCACATGCGGAAGAGTTGGGGATAAGGCCTGGCATCTTCGATGATTTTAATATCCATATCCACGTGCCGGAAGGCGCAGTACCCAAAGACGGTCCCAGCGCCGGTATCACCATGCTTTCTGCGCTGACATCGCTGTTTACAGGAAGAAAGCTGAAGCCGTTCCTGGCGATGACCGGGGAGATAACCTTAAGAGGACAGGTATTACCTGTAGGTGGTATCAAGGAGAAAGTACTGGCTGCCAAACGCGCAGGTATAAAGGATCTGATTCTTTGCGTTCAGAACGAAAAGGATGTTGAAGAGATCAATCCCGATTTTATAAAAGGAATGCGTTTTCATTACGTTTCAGAAATGGGCGAAGTACTTGAATTTGCTTTGAAATAAGTCATAAGGCAGTTAATCCGGAAAGGAGAGGAACAGTAGCCTCTCCTTTTTTTGTGCGCGAAACCATCCAATACTTTTGTAAGGGTATTGCACCCGCTATTGACTTGAAGCGATTATATCCCATTAAAAAGTAGTGGCAACGCATTCTGGATCAGGCATACATATTGATTGAATAGGGTAACTGCAAAAGTCTACAGCGGCGTGGCCATCATCGTGTCATGCTGCTGTTTTTCCGTTCTCATTTTTTAGTGTTTAAATACACGCATTTTCCTGCATGAACGAAGGCTGAAGCAGCATTTACTCAATCTGAAATGTAATGCTTATGAACAAAGGACTACTCAGGATAGCTGCGGTATTTTTGCTTTTTCTGCAAACAGGAGTGACTTACGCGCAGACGAAGATCAAGGATGGTACGATTGCATCATCCTCTTTACCCAACGTGAATGCAATTCTGGAACTGGAAAGTAATAAGCGCGGCGTTGTGTTTCCCCGTCTTGCACTTATCAGTACAAACAGCGCAAGTCCTCTGACGACATTTCTTCAGGGGATGATCGTATACAATACCGCAACTGCGGGAACACCGCCTACTGATGTAAAGCCTGGATTTTATTATTCAAATGGCGTATCGTGGATTCGCTTCTCCACTGACCTGTTCGTTGCTGAACCGGCTATAATAGCTCCGAATACACCTAAAACTTATTACAATGGGTTTAAAAATTTCGTGTTCTTCAACTCGGATTCTGTTACCGAGGGTGCTGCTAATTTATATTTTACACCCGAACGTGCACGGGCGGCGATCAATCTTTCCACCTCCGGCAACAGTGGAGCCGCCACATATGATGCCACCAGCGGTGCGCTGAATGTTCCGAACTATACATTAATCGGTTTGGGTGGAGAACCTGAAGTAGCGGCATCTAATACACCCAACCAATACTGGAATGGTTTTAAAAATTTTGTAACACTTAACTCCGATTCGGTAGCGGAAGGATCGACAAATCAATACTTTACCGACACACGTGCGCGTGGTGCGATCAGTGTTACGACTACCGGCACGGGCTCCGCCAGTTACGATGCCACAACGGGTGTGCTGAACATCCCTACGGGGTCTGCAGCGATTACGGCACCCAGCATACCGAATCAATACTGGAATGGCTTCAAAGAGTTTGTAACACTGAATTCCGATTCTGTAACAGAAGGATCGACAAATCAATACTATACCAACACACGTGCGCGTAATGCGATCAATGTAACAACGACAGGCAACAACGGTGCTACAACTTATGATGCAACCAGTGGTGCGCTGAATGTTCCGAATTATACATTGATTGGATTAGGCGGAGAACCTGAAGTAGCGGCATCGAACACACCCAACCAATACTGGAATGGCTTTAAAGTATTTGTGACGCTGAATTCAGACTCTGTAACAGAAGGTTTAACGAATCAGTATTACAGTGACACGCGTGCGCGCGGAGCAATCAGTGTTACGACAACCGGCACGGGATCTGCAAGCTACGATGCCGCAACAGGTGTGCTGAATATCCCGACTGGCTCTGCTGCGATTACAGCACCTGGCATACCGAATCAATACTGGAATGGCTTCAAAGAGTTTGTGACGCTGAACTCCGATTCTGTAACAGAAGGATCAACAAATCAATACTATACCAACACACGTGCGCGTAATGCGATCAATGTAACAACGACAGGCAACAACGGTGCTGCAACGTATGATGCAACCAGTGGTGCGCTGAATGTTCCGAATTATACATTAATCGGTTTAGGTGGAGAACCTGAAGTTGCGGCATCGAACACACCCAACCAATACTGGAATGGCTTTAAAGAGTTTGTAACCCTGAATTCCGATTCGGTAACAGAAGGACCGACAAATCAATATTATACCAACACACGTGCGCGCAGTGCGATCAATGTTACGACGACAGGCAACAGTGGTGCTGCAACGTATGATGCAATCAGTGGTGCGCTGAATGTTCCGAATTATACATTGATTGGATTAGGCGGAGAACCTGAAGTAGCGGCATCGAACACACCCAACCAATACTGGAATGGCTTCAAAGAGTTTGTAACACTGAATTCCGATTCTGTAACAGAAGGTTCAACAAATCAGTATTATACCAACACACGTGCGCGTAATGCGATCAATGTAACAACGACAGGCAACAACGGTGCTGCAACGTATGATGCAACCAGTGGTGCGCTGAATGTTCCGAATTATACATTGATTGGATTAGGCGGAGAACCTGAAGTAGCAGCATCAAATACGAACAACCAATACTGGAATGGCTTTAAAGAGTTTGTAACACTTAACTCCGATTCGGTAGCGGAAGGATCGACAAATCAATACTATACCAACACACGTGCGCGCAGTGCGATCAGTGTAACAACTACAGGAACCGGCTCCGCCAGTTACGATGCCACAACGGGTGTGCTGAACATCCCTACAGGGTCTGCAGCGATTACGGCACCCAGCATACCGAATCAATATTGGAATGGCTTCAAAGAGTTTGTGACGCTGAATTCGGACTCTGTAACGGAAGGTTCAACAAATCAGTATTATACCAACACACGTGCACGTAATGCGATCGGTGTTACGACGACCGGCAACAGCGGTGCTGCCACATATGATGCAACCAGTGGTGCGCTGAATGTTCCGAATTATACATTGATTGGATTAGGCGGAGAACCTGAAGTAGCGGCATCTAATACACCTAACCAATACTGGAATGGCTTCAAAGAGTTTGTAACCCTTAATTCTGACTCTGTAACGGAAGGTTCAACAAATCAGTATTATACCAACACACGTGCGCGTAATGCGATCAGTGTAACGACTACCGGCACAGGTTCTGCGAGTTACGATGCCACAACAGGTGTGCTGAATATCCCTACCGGTTCTGCAGCGATTACGGCATCTGGCTTACCGAATCAATACTGGAATGGCTTTAAAAATTTTGTAACACTTAACTCAGACTCCGTAACGGAAGGTACAGCCAACAGATACTATACGGATACCCGCTCCCGCAGTGCGATCAGCATTACAACAACCGGTAATAATGGCGCTGCAACATATACCTCAGCAACAGGGGTGTTCAATGTTCCGGCGTACACGCTATCCGGTTTGGGCGGCGAGCCAAGCATCACGGCACCGAACACGACAAAAAAATATTACAATGGCTACAAACAGTTTGTGACGCTGAATTCAGATTCGGTAACAGAAGGAACCACCAACCAGTTCTACACCAACACACGTGCGCGCGGTGCGATCAGTATCACCACAACCGGTAGCAGCGGTGCTGCAACTTATACTTCGTCTACCGGTGTACTGAATGTGCCTAACTACACGCTTACAGGATTAGGTGGCGAGCCGGCTGTAACTGCCTCAAACACGGTGAAGCAATACTACAACGGTTATAAAAAGTTCGTGGCCTTAAATTCTGATTCCTTAGCGGAGGGAACTACCAACCAGTTCTACACCAACACGCGTGCACGCGGAGCGATCAGTATCACAACTACGGGTAGTAGTGGAGCGGCAACCTACACCTCATCTACCGGTGTATTGAATGTACCTAATTATACACTCACAGGATTAGGCGGGGAACCAACGGTCACCGCCTCCAATACCGCTAAGCAATACTACAATGGCTATAAAAAATTTGTAGCGCTGAATTCTGATTCAGTTACGCAGGGTACAACCAATCTTTATTCCCAGTGGAAAACCTCAGGAACGAATATCAACTATGTTGCCACCGGTGCAAGTGTGAGTGTCGGTACAACCAACGCCAGCTTTACCACACCTGCGAATACGGGTAGTTCTATTCCGGTGCTAGGTGTGGACGGTACGGTAAATGCCACAAACTTTACTACCGCCGTTCAGTCACTCGTTGACGGCGCCACCATTACCTGGGACCTGAGTCGTGGAGCAAATGCTGTTGTAACGCTAGGCGGCGCAGGTCGTACGCTATCTGTCACCAACCCTAAAGCGGGTATGTACGGTTCGATTATTGTGAAGCAGGACGCCACGGGTGGTCGTACGATTACAAGTTTACCCGCCGGATCAAAAGTTGCCGGCGGAAGTGCAGGCCAGCCTTCGCTTACGGTAGCTGCAAACGCCGTGGATATGCTTACATTCTTTTATGATGGCAGTACTTTCTGGTGGATCGTAAGCAGCAATTTTAACTAATGGTCCGGAAGCATATGATGAAGAGAATATCAATTTCCCTGCTTTCCCTGCTTGCCGCCGCCACGGCAACTGCCCAGGACGCACGCAATTTTTTTAATGCGCAGAGAAGTGCAAGCAGACTGTATATCTGGGACTCTACGGGTACAAATGACAATGTACTTTATAATGGTAGCGGTACCTGGAATAAAACAAGCCCTAACTGGACACGCAGTAACGGAAGGGCCAATGATTATTGGAGAGACGGCGGCATTGCGGTGTTCGGCGGCTCCGGAAGTACAAGGGCTGCAGGCACCATTACGCTGGGAATCAGTCCGGTTGTTGATTCTATATCATTTGCCGGCACGCCCTCCGGAGATTTTATATTGAACGGTATGTCCATTAGCGGCTCGAATACAACGTTGCCCGTTTCTGTTGCCGGCGGAACGGTGGCTTATATAAATTCACCGGTCACCGGTTCCTTAAGTCTTGTGAAGCAGGGTCCCGGGGTGCTCACCCTGGGTGGTATCAATACTTATTCCGGTATCACAAATATCGCTTCGGGCTACCTGCAGATGAACACAGCATGCAAATTACCCGCCTCGGATATTCTTTGTAACGGTGTATTTGTGGTAAATAAATGGACAGATGATACGCTTAGCCAGAATATATCAGGTACGGGAACGTTCTCTAAACAGGGGGCGGCTGCCGTTCGCCTGACCGGCGTGAACACCTATTCCGGTAATACGGTTGTGGAGGCAGGCACTCTGAAATCCGGATCTGTGGCAGCGTTCGGGTCGGGAACAATCACGGTGAACAATGGCGCCGTACTGGACACGCGTGTTACTGCCGGAAACTATAGTATAGGAAATTCGGTAACAGTGCTTTCGGGCGGTACCTGGCTTAAAGATGCGGACGGTTTTTATTTTAACAGTACTTCATTGCTTTCCACACCAGGCACATATACCGGGGCACTTTCTGTGGCAAGTGGTCTCAACTCACTGTCTATACAGGGATCGGGCAACTATGGCGTGTCCGGAAATATGACAGGAACGGGTTCACTTGCTGTTAATGCCGGTGTAAACGCCATTACATTATCGGGTACGAACAGTTATTCAGGAGCCACTTCTTTGTTTGCCGGCAGGCTGATTGCGGGATCAGCCGGCGCATTCAGCCCCTTTTCAGCGCTTTCGCTCAATCCTGGAGCTTCTGTGGATCTGGGAGGATTCAGTAATACGGTTGGTTCCCTTTCCGGAAGCGGTAACATAGAGAATACTTCGGGTACTGATACGCTAACCGCAGGTGGAGACAATTCCAGCACCAACTATTCGGGTATCTTAAAAAACGGCGCTTCCGGTATCCTTGCATTCCGTAAGGCAGGATCGGGCACGCTCACGCTTTCCGGGAATAATACTTATACCGGCGGAACTATTTTATCCGGCGGAACATTGTACATAAACACTACTTCTAAGTTAGCTTCCGGACCGGTTTTCGTGACCGGAAATGCTACATTGAACGCAGATATCCCTGCAGGGGATTTCAGCAGCGCCTACAGCTGGAATGTAGATGCTGGTGATACATTAACGGTTACACCCAACGCCACCAGCAGTTTTCTTGCTATCCGTGGACCGATAACCGGTTCCGGGATGTTTAAGGTCAGTGGTTGGGGCACCTCGCATTTTGGTGCGGATACCGGGTTTCGTGGAGATTTTTCCGGGGCGGGAACTTTCCTGTTTGATACTCTGGCTGCTTTTCCGAATGCAAAATCCTTTTATTGTCAGGGTTTGCGTCTCGCCGCAACAGGCGGTGGTACCTACCGGTTTAGTGATTTGCAGATAATAGGTTGGGCAGATCTGTCTGCCAATAATAGTGCATTGCATACCGTTTCTTTTGGCAGCGGCAACACCAGCCGTACAATTGATGCCCTGATCGCCAACGGTAGCGGAACCGTTGCCCTGATTAAAGAAGGTACGGGTACCTACCGTTTCCGCAACTCGAATTCTTACTCGGGAGGTACAACGATTAACGGCGGTACACTGGAGTCCGGGGTTGCGGCTGCATTTGGTTCCGGCCCCATCGTGGTTAATTCCGGCGGTACACTCGATACACGTGTTACAGCCGGACTGAACAGCATAGCCAATTCAGTTACCGTAAACCCTGGTGGCACCTGGCTCAAAGATGCAGATGGCTTTTATCAGAATGCAACCACATTGCTGAGCGCTCCCGGAACATACACTTCAAATATTGTTGTATCGGGAACACCGAATTTCAATATTGTTGGAAGCGGCGACTATGGCATATCCGGTATTATTAGTGGGAATGCAACGGTGAATTTGAACGGTGGAACACAGACGATTACGCTTTCTGGAGCCAATACAAATACCGGATACCTGAATGTTACAGGTGGTACAGTAAAGTTGGGATCCTCTTCGGCTTTAGGATCTGTAGTGTTAAACATATCTGCCGGTGCGGTATTGGATATGAATGGAAATCCATCTACTGTAAGAGTGTTGGGAGGATCGGGTACTATTACCAACAGCAACAGCACAAACGCCATACTTACTATAGCAGGTGCCGCTAACTCCAATTTTTCCGGAGTGATCCAGGATGGAACCGGACCTGTTGAAATCGTGAGATCGTCCGGAACTGTTTACACTGCAGGGCTGAACGGACCTAATACATTTTCCGGTAATGTTACGGTTAATGGCCTTCTGACCTGTTCCAGAACAGCTTCCGGAACTACCAGCGGATTAGGAAATCTTCAGGTGAGCGGCAAAACCATAACGGTAAATTCCGGAGGGATGCTCAACCTTGGGGCAACCAATGTTTTTGTAGCTTCCACAGCAGACCTCACCAATTGTAAAGCAACCGTGGTACTCGCCGGCGGCACCTTAAATACCGGTACCTCGTTCTCCGGCATCAAGGATGTTTTGTTACACAGCGGCGGCGCCATTACCGGGTCAAATGGAGTGAGTGCAACCACTCGTTCTTTGGCTTTATGCGGCACAGTAAGCAGCACCGGCGGCGATGGCACTCCTTCTACTATATCCAGTCCCGGAGCTACCGGTGGGGTACATCTGGGATATAATAACTTTGGAGTAACAGGTACCACTTTCGATATTGACGCAAGCAGCGGAGGTTTGATTGTATATGCATCTGTGTATAATCGGGCTGCTTCAACTGGTACAGCCAGCACGCTTACCAAAACAGGTACGGGGATCCTCACGCTCAGGGGGACAAATACTTATACCGGCGCAACTACCGTAAACCAGGGAATATTGGCATTGGCCGGAACCTCGTCCTCTTCTGCACACACGATTGCAGCGGGGGCCGGGATCAGTGCGGGTGATGGTGCCAGCGGCGCTACCGGAACGCTTACGTTCGCAGCGGCTTCCGCAAGACTTGTGGTGAATGCCCTTTCCGCCAGCTCCGTAAGTAAGCTCAGCTGTACCACTCTCACGGCAGCTTCCGGATTTACGGTTGACGTTTTGGGAACCTTAACGGCCGGCACCTATCCTATACTGGTTTCCACTTCAGGTACACCTGTCCCCACACTTGGTGTGAATACAACAGGTATGTCTGTTTCTTTCTCCTGGAGTGGTACTACACTGAACATGACCATTTTCTAAGACAAATGACATGCCGGAACTGGCTTTTCCGGACACACGGCAGCAGTCGTCTTATGGCGACTGCTTTTTTATGAAAAGTACTGCTACGGCATTGTCGTTCCCTATCGGATGTGGTCCTTGCATGCCGCTCGCACACGCTCGGTTCCCCCTCCCGGTCTTGATAGCTATCGGATGGGGAGAGATTCGCTCCGTGCTGAATACCGTCCAGCTTGTGGTGTCGTTGCGAGACGCGCATAGCCCCTTCGTGTAGGCGCGTCGAAGCAATCTCTCCAGCATGCCGCTCGCACACGCTGTATTCCCCTCCATTGGAGGGGATAGGGGTGGGTTTCCCATGGCGCGTCGAAGCAATCTTTCCAGCCCGCCGTAGCTCATCGTTTTTCACGAACCCACCACCGGCCCCTCCGGTCCCGATCCCGATAGCTATCGGGATCGGGACGGGATTCGATCCGAGCTGGGCATCGTCCAACTTGTGGTGTCATTGCGACGAGCGTAGAGACTGTGTGTGTAGCTAGCGAGGAAGCAATCTACAGTAATCGTTCAGAGATTGCTTTGCCTTCTTCGCTTGGGTTGTTCCAACCCTTCGCTCATTGGCGCGCTCCCGATAGC
>NZ_BAABEZ010000005.1:0-3720 GCF_039540495.1 Rurimicrobium arvi
CCGCACCGGTGAAGGTATCGGTTGGCGCATTGGATCTTCCTTATGTGGAAACATTTGAAACGGGAGTGGAAGGGGTGAACATGCCATGTGCTGCAGTTGCGGGCACCTGGAGTTCTTCTATCCAGTACTGGTACCTGCGTTCGGGTGCTTATTCCACTTCTTATCCTGGTGTTACAAACCATACACCGGGCGGTAACAAATACATTTTCTCCGGATACTACAATGGTCCTTACTACGGAAGCGGTGAGAACTACTTCTGGTTTACGCCGGCATTGAAAATGACAGCTGGCAAAGGATACAGCGTAGGCTTCTGGTTCAACGGTGCCGGTTATTCTACCGGAACCAACGGGCTGAAAGTAGGCATCTATGCAGGTACTACCCAGTCTGCAACAGGTATGACCATCCGTGCAGGTGGTATTGATTCTGTGGTGGATGCTTCTGCTGCTACTTACAGGCAGATGGTTCGTGGTTTTGTGGCTCCTACTACGGGTAACTACTATGTAGGTATCAAAACGGTTCATACCGGTTACAACTATCCCGGTATCCCGATCGATGATATCAACGTGACGCAATTAACTGATTGTAACAGCAAGCCTGTGGCCGGAACTCCGGACGCAACGCCGTCATTGATATGTTCTTCAGGAACTACTGTTTTACGCCTTACCGGAACATCAGTTGCTTCAGGTATCACTTATAAATGGTATGAGTCTACTTCAGCTACCGGTCCGTGGACTGCGAGCTCTACCGGAACAGGTTTTGCTGCCGGCGATTACACCACTGCAACACTTACAAGCACTAAATACTATCGTTGCGTTGTAGGTTGTTCTATCACAGGATTGTATGATACATCTGCTGTAGTAGCAGTGAGTGTGGGTGGTGTAACACCTCCTTACCGTGAAGATTTCGAAAAAGTAACTCCTGGATCGAATGCCGTTTGTGCTTCTTACAGCAGCACCTGGAGTACAGCTACATCTACCACTTACTGGACTACCAAAGGATTCAGCTATACGGCTTATGGTGTGGTTCATGGCAACCATACTCCGGGTGGTAGCAACTACCTGTGGGGTGGATACTACTTCGGTTATTCTCCGGCTGCGGGCGCAATGTGGTTCACTCCGGCTATTAAACTGACCAAAGATTCTACTTACGAATTCTCGTTCTGGTACCAGGGTCCGGGCTACTACTATTACAACTCCGGTGTGGAACTGGGTATGTGGTATGGTACGGCTCAGACGGAAGCTGCGATGACCACTTCCATCAGATCTCTGTGGGCTGACAAACGCAGCACTTATCGCCAGCTGGTAGGTCGCTTCAAGTCAATCGGTACGGGTAACTACTACATGGGTATCCGTGTACGCCACCTGTATTCTACCTACTCTTACTATGGTACGTCCATCGACGACATCGCACTGGATCAACTTACTCCTTGCACCGGTGTTCCAACTGCCGGCAATACCTGGGCTAAACCTGGTATGCTGTGCTCTTCAGGAACAACCGTACTGGATATGGATCTGACAGGCGTGACCAAAGCTTCCGGACTTACATATCGCTGGGAGTACACAACTTCTGATCCTACAACCGGTCCGTTTATCGCAACCGGCTCCAGTGCTGTACTGACTGCACCTACGTTCACATCTCCGACACTGACCCAGACTACCTGGTTCCGTTGTATCGTGAAATGCAGCAACACTGGAGATTCTACAATTTCCGCTGTGAATAAAGTGGATGTAACGACTGTTACACCTCCATACTTCCAGGATTTTGAAACGGTAGATCAGGGATCAAATGCTCCTTGTGCATCGAATACTTACACATTCTCTTCTTCCAGCTTTATTTACTGGAACGTTCTGCGGGTACCGATCTCTACATCTTACCCTGCTATCGACAACCATACGCCTAATGGTACTGCATTCCTGATGGCAGGTTATTACCTCGGTACTTACTATTCCGGTGCGGCACAATGGTGGTTTACACCAGCTATCAAAATGACCGGCGGACAACTGTACTACATGTCCTTCTGGTACAACGGTAGCGCTTACTCGGGAGGTAAAACGGATATCGCAGCAGCATATGGTACAAGTAATACCGCTGCCGGTATGACCACCACTATCGGAACACCGCTTACAGGTGTGAATACATCTATGTGGCAGAAATATGATGGCCGTTTTACACCGGCTACATCAGGTAACTATTATGTAGGTATTAAAGTAAGCCACACAACGTATGCCTATCCGGGTATGGCAATTGATGACATCGGCGTGCAAATGGTACCGCCATGTTCTTCGACTGTTGTTGCCGGTACGATCAAATCCAATCCTGCACACATCTGTTCTATGGGCGGAAGCGCGGTGCTGGATCTCGACGGAAGTACACTGGCTACCGGTCTTACGTATGAGTGGTTCTCTTCCAACAGTCCGCTCGGACCATGGGTAACTACCGGTGGAACAACGCTCCCTTATACTACGGATCCTTTGCCATCCACTACCTACTTCAAGTGTGTCGTTAAATGTACCGCTTCCGGTAAAGCTGATACCACTGCTGCCTTCAAAATGGGCGTAGGCGGAAAAGATCTGCCTTACATCGAAGATTTCGAAACTACACCTGCAGGTACCAAACCTCTGTGTAGCGACGCAACAACATGGGGTACTTATTACTATGACGGATGGAACGTATATGCAGGTACTTATACCGGTTCTTATACCAACCATACTCCCGGCGGTAAAATGCACCTGATCGGTGGTTACTACCTCGGTTACACTACTTATTCTCCGACATACACTACTGTAACGGATGATAACTATTGGTGGACTCCGGGATTGAATCTCCGCAGCGGCTATAAATACAAACTCAACTTCTGGTACGTGGGCGCATCAGGCGGTTATGTAAACCAAATGGGCGTTTACTATGGTAAATCCCAGTCTGTAGGTGCGATGACCGGAACAATCTTCCCGCTGCGCAGCGTGACTAATACTGCTTACTCACTTGCAGACACTGCGTTTACAGTTCCTTCAAGCGGCGTGTACTACCTTGGTTTCAAAAAGACAACAAACCGTACATATAACTACTACGGTGTTGCATTTGATGACATCAACCTGAACTACGCTCCTTGTGATGGTAAACCTTACGCAGGTACGATCTCCGGCTCTATTCCTTCCGGAACAGGTAAATGTCTGGGTACTTATGCGAAAATGACAGATATCGGAGCTTCCGTAAGTCTCGTTCCTGGTATCAGGTATCAATGGTATCGACGTAACCTGTCTTTGCCAACAGCAACCTGGTCCGGCGTGGTAGGAGCTACAGATACGATTCTGGCTTCAGATACATTGATCGGCTATGAATATAAGCTGGCTGTTATTTGTCGCAATACAAACGACACCGTTTATTCTCCTGCTTATCAACTGCCCCAACTGACGCCACATCCGCCTGTTACGATCAGTCCGTCGACGTCCCCGATCACTTTCTGTGTTGGCGATACGGTTAAATTCAACGCTACCAATTACACAGGTGCGGTGTACGACTGGATGCGTGACAGCGTAGTGGTGCCCGGCTGGAAATTCAGCGATATGGGTGCTGTTGATCCCGGAACGTACATGGTTAAAGTAACGTCAGCGTTGTCACCCTGTCCTGCTTACAGTAACAAGGTGAAACTGGTTGCAAACGATCCTGGTTATACGGTTACGATCACGAAACCGGCAGACAGCATTCTTTGTGCAGGCTCTT
>NZ_BAABEZ010000006.1:0-5018 GCF_039540495.1 Rurimicrobium arvi
TTGGCATCAATTGTATAGAATAGCTGAGGCGGTTTAGGATGGGCGTGCGTCCCATTAGCTAGTTGGTAGGGTAATGGCTTACCAAGGCGACGATGGGTAACTGGTGTGAGAGCACGACCAGTCACACGGGCACTGAGACACGGGCCCGACTCCTACGGGAGGCAGCAGTGAGGAATATTGGTCAATGGACGCAAGTCTGAACCAGCCATGCCGCGTGAAGGATGAAGGCGTTCTGCGTTGTAAACTTCTTTTATCAGGGAAGAAACCTCAGATTTCTATTTGAGCCGACGGTACCTGATGAATAAGCACCGGCTAACTCCGTGCCAGCAGCCGCGGTAATACGGAGGGTGCAAGCGTTATCCGGATTCACTGGGTTTAAAGGGTGTGTAGGCGGGCTTTTAAGTCAGTGGTGAAATCTCCGAGCTCAACTCGGAAACTGCCATTGATACTATTAGTCTTGAATGTTGTTGAGGTGGGCGGAATATGTCATGTAGCGGTGAAATGCTTAGATATGACATAGAACACCGATTGCGAAGGCAGCTTGCTAAACAACGATTGACGCTGAGGCACGAAAGCGTGGGGATCAAACAGGATTAGATACCCTGGTAGTCCACGCCCTAAACGATGATTACTGGACATTTGCGATATACAGTGAGTGTCTGAGCGAAAGCATTAAGTAATCCACCTGGGAAGTACGTCCGCAAGGATGAAACTCAAAGGAATTGACGGGGGTCCGCACAAGCGGTGGAGTATGTGGTTTAATTCGATGATACGCGAGGAACCTTACCTGGGCTAGAATGCGAGTGACCGTCTCTGAAAGGAGATTTTCTAGCAATAGACACAAAGCAAGGTGCTGCATGGCTGTCGTCAGCTCGTGCCGTGAGGTGTTGGGTTAAGTCCCGCAACGAGCGCAACCCCTATTTTCAGTTGCCAACGGGTAATGCCGGGAACTCTGAAGAAACTGCCGCCGTAAGGCGTGAGGAAGGAGGGGATGATGTCAAGTCATCATGGCCTTTATGCCCAGGGCTACACACGTACTACAATGGGGAGGACAAAGGGTCGCCACCTGGCAACAGGGAGCTAATCTCAAAAACCTTCTCTCAGTTCGGATTGGGGTCTGCAACTCGACCCCATGAAGCTGGAATCGCTAGTAATCGCAGATCAGCAATGCTGCGGTGAATACGTTCCCGGACCTTGTACACACCGCCCGTCAAGCCATGGAAGCTGGGTGTACCTAAAGTCGGTAACCGCAAGGAGCCGCCTAGGGTAAAACTAGTAACTGGGGCTAAGTCGTAACAAGGTAGCCGTACCGGAAGGTGCGGCTGGAATACCTCCTTTTTAGAGTATACGACCTGAATTGAGAAATCAGCGCTGTTTTATTTGCTTCCATTCTATTTCAAGATATTTAAGTTCTTAAGTTAAGAAGCTCTAAAGCGCCAAGTGACACGAGAAAGAGGGCGATCGTGAGATTGTCAGAAGGCTGATCAAGGAATTGGCAGCTAGGAGTAGAAATAGTCTCGTAGCTCAGTTGGTTAGAGCGCTACACTGATAATGTAGAGGTCTCCAGTTCAAATCTGGACGGGACTACTCATATTAGCGGTTAAGTTTGAAGCTTAGCGGTTAAGAATGGGGGGTTAGCTCAGCTGGCTAGAGCACCTGCCTTGCACGCAGGGGGTCATCGGTTCGACTCCGATATCCTCCACATTTTTAGAATAGTTCTTTAGAGATTAAAAACAGATGAGCCGACAGGCGGCGCTAAGGGTTCAACTCCTTTACCATCACAGTTAATACTGTAGTTAGTATAGTATTTAAGTTCTTTGACATATTGGGAAAGCAAAACAATGTATCTTACCCCCCGGGTAAGAGCATAACGTAGTAAAAACATTGCGTGAGAACGCAATTCAAACAATATTTAAAGCGAATAAGGGCGTATGGCGGATGCCTAGGCAATAGGAGGCGATGAAGGACGTGGTAAGCTGCGATAAGCTTCGGGAAGCTGCATACAAGCATTAATCCGAAGATTTCCGAATGGGACAACCTGATACTTTGAAGAAGTATCACTCGAAAGAGAGCCAACCCGGAGAACTGAAACATCTAAGTAACCGGAGGAAAAGAAAATAACAAATGATTCCCTAAGTAGTGGCGAGCGAACAGGGAAGAGCCCAAACCAGATCCGCGTGCGGATTTGGGGTTGTAGGACTGCATTTAGAAATCATTATGAAGCCGAATCTTCTGGAAAGGGGAGCGAAACGAGGTGAAAGCCCTGTAGGTAAAAATTAATGAGGACGAGCAGTATCCTGAGTAGTGCGGGACCAGAGAAATCCTGTATGAATCTGCCGGTACCATCCGGTAAGGCTAAATACTACCTATTGACCGATAGTGGACCAGTACCGTAAGGGAAAGGTGAAAAGTACTCCGAATAGGAGAGTGAAATAGTACCTGAAACCGTACGCCTACAAGCGGTCGGAGCCAGCAATGGTGACGGCGTGCCTTTTGCATAATGAACCTACGAGTTGCTACTCACTGGCGAGGTTAAGTTCTTCAGTAACGGAGCCGGAGCGAAAGCGAGTCCGAATAGGGCGTTTAGTCAGTGGGTGCAGACGCGAAACTTTGTGATCTATCCATGGGCAGGTTGAAGGTGTGGTAACACACACTGGAGGACCGAACCCATTAGCGTTGAAAAGCTATGGGATGACCTGTGGATAGGGGTGAAAGGCCAATCAAACTGAGAGATAGCTCGTTCTCCCCGAAATGTTTTTAGGAACAGCGTCGCATATAAGAAGTTTATTAGAGGTAGAGCTACTGATTGGGCTAGGGGGCTTCACCGCCTACCAAACCCTGACAAACTCCGAATGCTAATAAATATCTGCGGCAGTGAGGCTGTGGGCGCTAAGGTCCATGGCCGAGAGGGAAATAACCCAGACTATCAATTAAGGCCCCTAAGTCCATGTTAAGTTGAACAAACGAAGTTCGGATCCTAAGACAGCCAGGATGTTGGCTTGGAAGCAGCCATTCATTTAAAGAGTGCGTAACAGCTCACTGGTCGAGGGTCCGGGCACGGAAAATGATCGGGCATCAAACATGGCGCCGAAATTGTAGATGACTAGCAATAGTCATGGTAGGGGAGCATTCCAATCTGCGTTGAAGGTGTGTTGTAAAGCATGCTGGAGCGTTTGGAAAAGAAAATGTAGGTATAAGTAACGATAAAACAGGTGAAAAACCTGTTCGCCGAAAGACTAAGGGTTCCTGATCAACGCTAATCGGATCAGGGTTAGTCGGGTACTTAGGCAAAGCCGAAAGGCGTAGCTGATGTCAAGTTGGTTAATATTCCAACACTTGTAATAGTTTCGATGGAGTAACGGGGAAGTGAAAGGTCCGCGATCTTACGGAATAGATCGTTAAAGGGTGTAGTTATAGAGACGGTAGGCAAATCCGCCGTTTTTGATGAACCTGATAGTACGCAAAGGCTTCGGCCGGAGTGATAGTGACCCTAATCCAGCCCACGAGAAAAACTTCTAAGGTTAGGCTATTACAACCCGTACCGTAAACCGACACAGGTAGTCGAGATGAGTATTCTAAGGCGCTCGGGTGAGCCGCGGAGAAGGAACTAGGCAAATTAACGCTGTAACTTCGGGATAAAGCGTACCGCAGTAATGCGGTCACAGTAAAATGGTTCAACCAACTGTTTAGCAAAAACACAGGGCCCTGCAAATTCGAAAGAAGACGTATAGAGCCTGATACCTGCCCGGTGCTGGAAGGTTAAGGAAGCTTGTTCGGAGCAATCCAAAGCTTGTGACCGAAGCCCCAGTAAACGGCGGCCGTAACTATAACGGTCCTAAGGTAGCGAAATTCCTTGTCGGGTAAGTTCCGACCTGCACGAATGGTCTAATGAGTTGAACACTGTCTCCTCCGCGAGCCCGGTGAAATTGTAGTATCGGTGAAGATGCCGGTTACCCGCCACGGGACGAAAAGACCCCGTGAACCTTCACTACAACTTTACATTGATTTTGAGTAACAGATGTGTAGCATAGTTGGGAGACTGTGAAGCAGGCACGCCAGTGTTTGTGGAGTCACCGTTGAAATACCAACCTTCTGTTGCTTAGAGTCTAATCCTGAAGAGGAGACATTGTATGGTGGGTAGTTTGACTGGGGTGGTCGCCTCCTAAAAAGTAACGGAGGCTCGCAAAGGTGCCCTCAGTACGGTTGGTAATCGTACGTAGAGCGTATTAGTATAAGGGTGCTTGACTGTGAGGCTGACCAGCCGAGCAGGTGCGAAAGCAGGCTAAAGTGATCCGGTGGTTCTGTATGGAAGGGCCATCGCTCAAAGGATAAAAGGTACTCCGGGGATAACAGGCTGATCTCCCCCAAGAGCTCATATCGACGGGGAGGTTTGGCACCTCGATGTCGGTTCGTCACATCCTGGGGCTGGAGAAGGTCCCAAGGGTTGGGCTGTTCGCCCATTAAAGTGGCACGTGAACTGGGTTCAGAACGTCGCAAGACAGTTCGGTCTCTATCTGTGGTGGGCGTTAGTAAATTGCGAGGACATGTTCTTAGTACGAGAGGACCGGAACGTATGTACCGCTGGTGTATCTGTTGTGCCGCCAGGCGCAGTGCAGAGTAGCTATGTACAGCCAGGATAAGCGCTGAAAGCATCTAAGCGCGAAACCTTCCTCAAGATGAGTTTACTTTTAAGTGCCGTCAAAGACGATGACGTTGATAGGCTACAGGTGTAAAGGTGGTAACATCAAAGCCGAGTAGTACTAATTGCACGTAAGCTTTAACTTTATTATTACGGTGTTTATGCTGACCCAATATGTCGATATTATTAGTCGTCACGGCAAAGATCTTATGGTGGTATTGCCGAGGGTGTTCACCTCTTCCCATTCCGAACAGAGAAGTTAAGCCCCTCATGGCCGATGGTACTGCACAACAATGCGGGAGAGTAGGTAGCTGCCATATTTATTACAAGCGTCTCAGAGCAATCTGAGACGCTTTTTTTTGCGCTTACCCTACTGTAA
>NZ_BAABEZ010000007.1:0-1167 GCF_039540495.1 Rurimicrobium arvi
TCAATGATGGCTGGGATGGTACCTATAATGGTAAACCTGCAGATATGGGGGTATACAACTACCTCATAACGGTGGGGTATCCGGATGGAACCACACAGACACTCAAGGGCGATGTTAATCTCGTTAGATAAAAAAAATGTTGCCTTCGGGCAACATTTTTTTTGTGCCGATATTTTGTATATTACCACATTATTTATGCCATGAAATATATAAAACTGTTTTTACTGGTTTTTTTATTGCCGTTCCTGCCTTTGCAGTCGAAGGCGAGTCACCTTGCGGCTGCTGATATCAGTGTGGATTATGTTCCTACAGCCGCAAGTCCCTATACTTACAGGGTTACATTGAACGTATATAAATCATGTGAAATAGGGGCTGCTCCATTAGCTACAAGTGCTACACTTAACTGGAAATCTATTTCCGACTGTTTTCCCGGTGACAGCCGCGATATGGGTACACCTCAGATCGACACACTGGATCAGTTGTGCGATACGTTCAAGAAGATCAACTCCTGCCGTACGCTGGACTCCACTTCTGTAGCGCTGCGTCCTGCATTCGTGCGTCACCGCTGGCAGCTGGTTGTTACGCTTCCCGGCCCTTGTTCCGACTGGGTGTTCTGGTGGTATTCAGGAAATAGAAATGGCGCTATTCAAAATCTTCAGAATCCGGCTTCCACATCCCTTTTCGTAGATGCGATGATCAACATCACGAAGAAAGCACGTGTGAACACACCGCGTTATACGCTTGACCCTATTCCTTATTTCTGTCGCGCCAATAAAGTGAGCTTTCCGAATGCTCCCCAGGATCCGGATCTGGACAGTATGATTTCTGTAAGCCAGCAACCGCGTACCAATACGGTAAGCCCGTTCCCTTATAATGTTATTCCCTACGCATGTCCTCCACCTGCACCGGCTACTGCATATTGTTATTCATTGACAGATCCGATAGCGAGCGATCCGAGCTATCCGTATTATTTTGATCCGAGCACCGGTACAGCAACGTTCCAGCCGACGATCAACGGGAAGTTTGTTCTTGCGTTCAAGACTTATGATTATGATCGTCAGACGGGCGATCTGATGGGTTTCACGACGCGTGATGTGCAGGTTGCCGTAATCAACTGTGATGCACCACCACCGACGACCGATACGACTCCCTCGAATATAGCGGGTT
>NZ_BAABEZ010000008.1:0-2860 GCF_039540495.1 Rurimicrobium arvi
CCGGTACCGGTAATCTCCCGTATTGGTGACACGCTTTCGACAACACTGTCTTATCCGTTCTACCAATGGATCCGCAACGGTGTGGATATCCCGGGAGCAAACTCCCGTACTTATGTAATGTCTCTGAAAGGGATGTACAAAGTACGTGTAACGGGTACGAACAACTGTGACGGAGAGTCTACTCCAGTAGAAGCGATGGACAGCTGGCTGAGCATTGACAACAGCAGTGTTGCTTCATCAGAGATCCGTGTGTTCCCGAATCCGACAAGTGGAAAAGTAACGATCGAAAGTCCGATGGCTGTCCAGGTACAGGTTAAGGATCTGAGTGGTCGTGTGATTATCCGCAGTCGCGATACGAAGGAAGTGGATCTTGGCAAGCTTGCAGACGGTGTGTATATGTTTGTGATCCTGGATAAAGACGGGGTACAACAGATCGCACAACAACGTGTGACGAAAATGTCCAATAAGTAGTTAGTGATGCTAACTAAATTAATAATTAGTTAACAGGATTAACTAAAAAAAGCAGCTGAAAAGCGTGCCGGATTTTATGTCCGGCACGCTTTTTTTGTGTTTTTCGACATCAATTAACAGTTCAGTAACAAAAAGGAAACCGCCCTTTACGCATTGATTTCTAAAGAAAATGTAAAAAATAGTCTTTTAAAAAGGTTGGATAGGAAAATTCTCTATTTGGTAATTAAAAGTTTCAATTAAATTTGAAATGCTGTTTATCGACAAATTTTGGTCGTGCACCACTATTTGGCCATCTTTTGTCGCAATCTGAACAGATACCAATACCGTATATAAAGAAGAAGCAGCAATCATTTTATTCAAAAACACAAAAACGCAATGAAAAAACTTCTACAGACCCTCGCGCGTTCGATGAGCCGATCAACGGCCGCTGACTCCGGAGAGTATAGAAAGTCCCGTTTGCTATTTTCGCTCGGGGTCTTTCTCGCAATACTCCTCGGAGCTTCGGTAGCTCAGGCCCAGATCCTGATGAGTTCAGGCTCTTCGACCACCTGTTCCAACTCCTTTTACGATAGTGGCGGAGCTTCTGCCAACTACAGTAACAGTGAGAATTCCACCCGTACGATTTATCCGTCCACCGCGGGCGGTAAGGTGATCGTTACTTTCTCGAGCTTTAATATCGAGAGCGGTTGGGATTACCTGTACATCTACAATGGTAACAGTACTGCTGCACCGTTGCTCGGAACTTATTCCGGCTCTTCGCTGCCACCGTCTTTCACCTCCACCGCGGCAGACGGAAGTCTTACGTTTAAGTTCACTTCTGATGCGTCTGTGAACTATGCAGGTTGGGCTGCAACCCTGAGTTGCTTCATCCCGACACCTTGTTCGGGTACCATTACCGCCGGTACAGCTGTTGCGTCTTCTACTACGATCTGTGCGGGTCAGTCCACAACTTTATCGCTGAGCGGTGCCTCCGGCGGAACAGGGCTTACCTACCAATGGGATACTTCCAGTACCGGTGCTGCCGGTACCTTTGTTGCTTATACCGGTGCCACTTCCGCAAGCTGGACGTACACGCCACCTATTGGGCGGACGCTTTATTACCGTTGCCGCGTTACGTGTACTCCTACAAGCGGTACTGCAACCTCCACTACAGTGGCTGTGACTGTTTCGAGTCCGCTGCTGCCCCCTTACTCCGAGACATTTGAAGGCGTAACAGTTGGTAACAACCCTACCTGTGCTGCTGCTTATCCTTTGTTCAGCACCGGCGTAACTACCTATTATGCTTATTATTCAAGTGCTTACGCCGATTACTGGAAAGTGATCAGTGATACTTACGATCCCTATGCCGGTTCTAACCGTACTCCTGGAGGTAAAAACTTCCTTGTTGCAGGTTATAACGTTTATTACACGGGTACCTATTCCGGTCAGTCAGGTTACTGGTTCACTCCGGGTTTGTACCTGGAAGCCGGTAAAACGTACCGCTTCTCTTACTGGTACCGCGTAGCCGGGTATATTACCTCTTACTATTCTTCTACCGGAGTACGCTTCGGTATGTATTATGGCAACTCGCAGACACCGACAGGCCTGACTGCGATCAAACCTGATATTGTAAAAGCCAACAATACGTACGAGCAGAGTGTGGGTGACTTCTCCGTTACTACAACCGGCATTTACTTCCTGGCGGCTAAAGCAGATAACCTTTCTTACGCTTACTACGGCGGTGGTATGTTCGATGACTTTAACCTGATCGAACTGCCTGCGTGTAGCACTGCCACTGCTTCGACTTTCGGAAGCGGCGGTAAGTCTTCAGCTACTCCTTATGTTGCGTGTTCTGTTCCGGCAACCACGGTGTTGTCTCTGACCAGCACTCCTCCGTTCTCCGGCCTTACGTATGCATGGGACACTGCTTACGGAGCACCGACAGCGTTCGGAACAAAATCCGGGGCAACGACGGTTCCATACACCTACACGATCAATACTTCGGGCAACTATTATTTCCGTGCAAAAGTTACCTGTGCGGCAAGCGGTCTGACTACTTATTCCGATACGGTGAATGTATCTACCGCACCGATCACGCCTCCTTATATGGAGACATTCGAGAAAGGAACGGTTGGAACAAACGTTCCATGTGCGGGTAGCACTTACTGGGGCAGTATACCAACATACTTCAACCTGGCGGGTTCTCCTTATGATCCTACCTATGCACCGGGTATCAGAAACCACACTACAGGTGGCTCTAAATACCTGCATGCGGGTTACTACCTCGGATACGGACTGGGAGCCGCACAATACTGGTTCACTCCTGGTCTGGCACTGACCGCAGGTAAGGCATATAATGTTTCTTACTGGTACAGTAACAGTGGCTATTATCCTTCTTCTTATGCAACCT
>NZ_BAABEZ010000009.1:0-1273 GCF_039540495.1 Rurimicrobium arvi
CTGGACTGACCCCAATTAGTGGGAATTATATAAAAACACTTTCGTTGAATTCATATTAAAATGAATCATGCGGAGGTGTTTTTTCTATGAAAAGAGTATCTTATTCAGTAGAAACAAAGTATAAAGCAGTTGAAATGAAAATAGCTGGTTTTTCGACAAAAGAAATTATGAAAGAATTAAATATTAAAAATAGAACACAAGTGGAAACTTGGTGGCGATGGTATCGAAATGAGGAAAGTTATAGATTTTCACAACACGTTGGGAAACAATATACCTACGGTAAAGGATTAGAAGAATTGTCAGAAATAGAACGATTAAAATTAGAAAATAAGAGAAAAGATATAGAATTGGATATTTTAAAAAAGTACAAGGCATTGGAAAGGAAGTGGTACCAGCAGTAGTCATAGATTTAGTGGATCAATTAAAAGTAAAATATTCAATCAAATTGATACTAGAAGTATTAAACATACCTAAATCAACATATTACCGATGGAAAAACAAAACCTATAAAAATGATACCGTAACACAAAAAGTCATTGAATTATGTGAAGCTAATCACTATACATACGGTTATCGTAAGATTACAGCTTTGATTAATCAGTGTTATACATCACCAATTAATCATAAGAGAGTACAGAGAATTATGCAGGAACATCAATTGAACTGCCGAGTTAGACCTAAAAAGACGACAAGAATAGGTAAACCATATTACAAAACAGACAATTTATTACAAAGACAATTTAAAGCGAGTTGTCCCATGGAAGTATTAACAACCGATATTACTTATTTACCATTTGGTCATTCTATGTTGTATTTATCTTCGATAATGGATATTTATAACGGAGAAATTGTGGCGTATAAAATAGATGATAAACAAGACCAAAGTTTAGTTAATGATACATTAAATCAAATCGATATACCTGAGGGTTGTATATTACATAGTGATCAAGGCAGTGTTTATACATCCTATGCTTATTATAAATTATGCGAAGAAAAAGGCATTATCAGAAGTATGTCCCGAAAGGGAACACCTGCCGATAATGCCCCGATAGAAAGTTTCCATTCCTCGCTAAAGTCTGAAACTTTCTACATCAACAATGAGCTTAATAGCCCTAATCACATTGTAATAGATATTGTCGAAAAGTACATTAAAAACTATAATAATAATCGAATTCAACAAAAACTAGGCTACTTATCCCCTGTAAAATACAGAGAATTAGCAACCTAGAGTATAGTGTTTTTATTAAGTTCCCGTTTAAGGGGGTCAGTACCT
>NZ_BAABEZ010000010.1:0-504 GCF_039540495.1 Rurimicrobium arvi
GTATCAATAGCTCCGGTCCGCAACTTCGTTGCGGACCTTTTTTGTAGTTGCACCGGGTCTGAAGTACTTATTTACATCTCTCCGGTCAGATGACCGGCATATGTAAAGCAGTGCATGCGCACCTACCTTTTAGGTAGGCGGGCCTACCCCTGATAATAGGCACGCGTACCTTTTGGATATGGCCCGCCTACCCCTGATAATAGGCGCGCGTACCCTTTGGATATGGCGGGCCTACCTCTTAAGGTAGGCGAGCGTACATCTGATAATAGGCGAGCCTACCCTTTGGATATGGCGGGCCTACCCCTTAAGGTAGGCGAGCGTACCTCTGATAATAGGCGCGCGTACCCTTTGAATAGGGCGCACCTACCCCTTATAATAGGTGGGCGTACCCATGAAGGTAGGCGGGCCTACCCCTGATAATAGGCACGCCTACCTTTTAGGTAGGCGGAATACCATCGGCGGACTGTAAAAATACAGGAACGAAGACCCACCCCTATCCCCTCC
>NZ_BAABEZ010000011.1:0-4099 GCF_039540495.1 Rurimicrobium arvi
CGAGTGTACGGATGCGGAAAGAATTTTTACCGGAGCGGGAAAAGAACCGGAGTAGTCTTGGGTAGTTGTTGGTGGTGATGAAGAGCGTGCTGTCGTTCAGTTTTAAAAGCTTGTTCCATACACAATCACCACTACTCAAGGTGTCTGCGGAAACGGCGGAACCTCTGTAATTATGGCAAACCACTAAGCGGTTATCATGCGTAATGCCGATGAGATTTTGTTGTAAGAACAGCATCTCCCTGAAAGCCAGATTTCCAAATTGCGGCTGAGGGATAAGGCTGTCGGCCCGAACTTTATATATTTTCTGTATCGTAGAAACCCAAATATTTTTATCACTTTCTTCAGCGAATCCAAACAGCGACTTAAAGTGTGGCCGTACTCCCAAATCTCTTTTAAAAGTCATGGTTCGCTTTGTTTTCAGATCATCCGCTTTTATTGTGCATATCTTTTGGCGCCCTTCCATTAATATCACAGTATCGAGGTCGACAAAATTTTTAGGTGAAGTATTGAATTCTCCATCATAAATCGGCTGCGGTTTCAGAGGCGATCCTGTCAGCGGAATCCTGTAGTTAGTATCACTGGCAAGACTGTAGAAATAATTGTCTCTGAAAAAATTCAGCGCCGAAGCCATCTGATTAAACTGCCGTACCTGTATAGTTTCTGCCTTTTTAAAATCAGAAGTCCGATATATCGAAACGGTGCTTTGCTTATTCAATATTAATAGCCTGTTGCCGATGATCTGAGCATAATCTATATCACCCTGCGGTTGAGGATCGAGTGTGTTACGCACTTTACCGCTGAGGTCAAATAAAAAAAGACCTTTATTGCTTGTACCAACTAATAATAAATTACCGCTTATGTAAGATGAAAAGGCGGATTTTACCTCTTTAAATATTTCCTGTCTATTGCTTTTAATTCCGCTATTTGAAACGAAGAATGTGTCCTGGCCACTATAAAGCAGTTGGTAAAAGGCGGAGCTTTCCGGAAGGTTTATGAAGCTGAAAGCGCTCAGCCTGCATTCATCGTCAATCGTTGACAGCACTCCATTTTTCTGCATTAGTATCAGAGGTCCGTGCTTGGAAGCAATGCTTTTAAGTTCCGGGTAAATGGGTACTTGTTTTTCAGTTTTTCCTGTTTTGAAATTAACAATCAATGCATCGTATTTGTAAACAAACAGATAGCGGTCTTCTGATAATTTTCGTGTATATCGAAACATGTTAACTTCCGCATGTTTTTCATTTGTGGTTGCAGCGGTTAAAATTTTCTTTTTTTCATTTTTTATCTCCAGAATAAGTGGGTTGTCGCAAAAAGAAATACTGATGCTGCTATCTTTATTTATTGTGATTTGCGATGTCCTGGCCACCGCCACAGGAATTTTCAACCAGGGCGTGTTTTTTTCATTGTGAAAAATTCCATTTTTGTAATAGCACAGTTGCCCGTTGTAAGTACCGATCCAGAGACGCCCGTATAAATCCTGTTTAAAGAAAAAACATTCATTGTCACTGAGTCCGTCTGCTGTAGTAAAGTTTTCGAAAGTAAGCCCATTGAAACGCGAAATACCTTTATCGGTGCCCAACCAGAAAAACCCTTCCGGATCTTTGTAAATATCATAAATGGTATTGCTGGCCAGTCCGTTATTGATCGTATAATGCAGCATGGGGTAATGCTGTGCATACGTGGATAAAGAGGATGCAAGCAGTATCAGCAGACAAAAAAATCGGCTAACGTTTCTTTTCAAGCAATATGTTGAGTTCTGCATGTCTTCTACGGCTGAGTGGTACAACCGATCCGTCGTCCATTGTAAGTTCAAAAGATCCGGCTACGACGAGACCGGAAAAGTGTTTCAGGTTGATCAGATAACTTTTGTGTGTACGGAAAAAGTGATCCGGCAGCAGGTCCTGATAATATTGCAGGCCGTGACTGGCAAGAAACTTTTTAACACGTTTATCCTGATAATAGAAAAAACGGCAGTAACTGCCAACGGCTTCAATTGAAATAATATCGGTAAAGTCCAGATATACAGATTCCGATCTGCTTTTTAATACAATGCTTTTCGGCTCCTGTTCAAGCGAAGGGAGTGGTAGTTCCGGTAGTCTGGGCTCTTCATAAATCCTGTTCACAAGATCCCAGACCTTGTCTACGGCTGTCGTCAACTCATCTTCGCACACCGGCTTTAAGATATAATCCAGGGCATTTATTTTTATCGCACGGATAGCGTACTCATCATAAGCAGTTACAAAAACCGTGTAAAAATTATTGCGATATCCGATTCGCTCCAGGAATTGAAATCCGTTTTCAGCGGGCATTTCAATATCCAGGAAAACAACTTGCGGCCGCTTTTCTTTTAAAAGCTGTTCCGCCTCCGTTGTGGATGTTGTTTGGTAAATATGTGTGACTTTATCACCACAATATTTATGAAGCAGGATATTCAGATTCAGACATGCATCTGGTTCGTCATCGATTATCAAAGCGCTAAGTCCCATATTGGTTTGTTGCTGAAGAAGCGTTTTCATGATTGCATTGATTGCGAAACAAAACTACCCTCAACCGGAACGCTTTTTTCGCCGTTCGTAAAATAAGGTATACCGTTCCTAAAATACAAAGTATGTATTACCCTGAAAATTTTCATTTTTGAGAAGTATTTGAACGATGCTTCTATATAACCCTAATCTGGTTGATTAAGACCAGTCATCTCTACCGAAAACGAAGTTAGACGCTTCAACAAAACAAACATGAAATGGCGTGCTGTAATCCAGCATGCCTTTTTATTTTTCTGAAATTTCTATTCATTTTTATTGGGTGAATTTGGTTCGCTTTGTTGTGGGAAGCCGGGTATGCATAACATGCATTCGACTCCTGTTATAGCTTCGTTTTTTTCGATGTTGTAGATGCTGTATGTTATTTCGAGCCTGTGAATGCGGTTGAGATGGTCAATACGTTGCCTGATATTTTCCACGGCATAAGATTCATGGCTGGTATCTGATTTTACTGCAGTTCCGAGAGGCGCACCATTGTGCCTGATACGAACACATATTCTGTCGTGTTCTTCATTCACGTCTATTTCCAGTTTTGCGTCTTTGCTGTCCTGCGGCCATATTCCATGTTTAATGGCATTCTCTACTAAGGGTTGTATGAGCAACGGAGGGATGCGTATATCAGTAAGGTCTGCATCAGGGTCTATATTTATGGTATAGTTGAGCTTTTCCTTGAAACGAAGTTTTTCGAGTTTGAGATAGTTTTCAATGAGGTCAATTTCCTTTGTAATGGGAATAAGGTCATGGGTCATATTATGCATGTTCTGCCTGAGCAGGTTGGAGAATATGCGTATGTATCTGCTGGCCGGAGCAGTTTCATGATTGTTTACCATACTCTGCAGGCTATTGAGAGAGTTGAAAACAAAGTGCGGGTTCATGAGAGCGTTGAGGCTTCTGTATTCGGAGATGAGAAAGCGGACTTCATTTTCTTTTTTTCTGAGTCTTCGTTTGATGTTCCATCTGGCAGCGAGCGATACGAGGATTACCAGAGCAGCGAGACAGCAGATCAGGAACCACCATTGCGCCCACCAGGGTTTGTTGACCTTTAGAACAAAGACAGCTTCGATGCTGTATTCACCGGACAGTGTTTTTGCCCTGACTTTGATAATGTGGTTTCCGAAGAAGAGTTTGATAAGGTTGAGCTCTTCTCCCTGTATGGAAACCCACTTACCTTTTTTGTTACCGGAAAGGATAGCGTATTCATAAGTAAGAACAGTATTGAAGAAAGAGACGGGCTGAAATTTTATTTTGAGGTCCTGAGCGTCGTTAAAGGAAAGAGCAATTGTATCGGTGACGGGTATTTTACGGTTACCGCTGGTGATGTAGGTAAAGTGTACGCCGGGCATTGTTTTTTGTTGGGCGAGGTATTTATCGGGGAACAGGAACATTTCACCTTTGGCGAACATCATCAGTCCGGAGTCTGTAGCGGTAACGTAATCGGGTTGATAGGGAATAAATGGGTTATCGAGTGTACGGATGCGGAAAGAATTTTTACCGGAGCGGGAAAAGAACCGGAGTAGTCTTGGGTAGTTGTTGGTGGTGATGAAGAGCGTGCTGTCGTTCAG